>JAUIHS010000025.1 GCA_030432255.1 Phycisphaerae bacterium | reverse complement strand
GGGTGCGGGGTGCGGGGTGCGGGGAGTTGGTGGGTTGGGGGTTGGGGGTTGGGGGTTGGGGGTTGGGGGTTGGGGGTTGGTGGCTGGTGGCTGGTGGCTGGTGGCTGGTGGCTGGTGGCTGGTGGCAGAGCGATTCTATCGCCAGAAGGGTATCGACTGGCGGGACGTTTGGTTTGCGATGGAGGCTTGGATTCCGCTGGACTTGGCGGATTGAGGCCCGTTCAGTCGACGTGACAACGGCCCATCACGTGCAGACACTCCCCCACTCGTTGAGCAGGAGGTTGAGGTCGTCGAAGTTGACGACTCCGTCGTTGTTGACGTCGCCATCGGCATCGTCCGTGCCCCAGTGTTCGAGGATGGTGTTCAGGTCGGCGAAGTTGACGGTGCCGTCGCCCGTTGCGTCGCCGGGGCAGTCCATGCATTCGCCGGGGCTGACCCATGTGCGAATGCCGCCATCGATGAACTGGAGCGGGTTGGGGTTGCCGTGGTCATCGAGGCCCTCGCCCCCGGCGTAGGGATCCGCGCCCGTGGACCATGCCTGGTACCAGAGGACGCCGGAGAAGCCGGGGAAGACCCGGATGGTGAAGACGTCGCCGGCGCACACGTCGATGTTCATGTTGCTGAAGATCGTGGCGAAGGTTGTACCGCTCCCGAGGTCGCCCTCGAGGATGGTGGCAACGCCGACCTGCATCCCCGAATAGCCGGATCCTTCGTAGAGCACGAAGCCGACGGGATTGTCCGCACCACCGACGGTGAGGTCGATCTGATCCAGGGTGCCGGAGAAGCCGATCGTGAATGACTGGCCTTCACCATCCTCGGCATCACCCGACAGGTAACGACCGCCGGTCGCCGAGTTGGGCCACGTGACGGGGTCGAAGTGCTGGTCGAGAACCGACTGCGCGGAGGCAGCCGCGGCGATACCCAGCGACACGACGATCACATTTGAATTGAGCATTGGTTTTCCTGTTCCGGAGAACTGAACGAGCCTGGAAGGACGCGCCCCCGCATCGGGTTGTGAGGCGATGAGTGACCGCGCGGCATCAAGCACAGGATGCGCCCCAGGTGTTGAGGACGAGGTTCAGATCGTCGAAGTCCACGGTGCCCGAGCCGTCGAGGTCGCCGGGGATGTTGGTGCCTGTCATTCCCCAGTTGGACAGAACGAGGTTCAGGTCGTCGAAGTCCACTGTGCCGTCGCCGCTTCCATCGGCGAGGCAGGCGATCAGGACCATGTCGTTGCCGTCGCCGCCGACGTAGCTGAGGGTGAAGTTGTACGTCTGGCCAGCGTGTGTGGCTGAGACCGTGCTGCCTTCGGGATACCCGATGAACGTGCCGTTGATGGGGTCGGCCCCGTCGTTGTCGATGAGTGTGAAGGTATCGCCGTTGACAGGCTGCGCATTGAGATTGGTGCTGAACCCGATCGTGCCGCCGACGTTCACCTGGCCGTTGACGATGCCCTGGTCAAAGGCGGCGAGTGACTCGAGATCGAAGTGGACGTAGTCGGCGGCCTGTTGCGTCCAGTTCCCGTAGATCTGCGTGGTACCAGTGACGAAGCCGCCGGGTACGAGGGCTCCGCCCTGGTTGAGGAGATCGAATGGTGCGGAGGCCCATCCGAACTGACCGACATTGAGGGTCCCGCCTGTGAAGTTGAAGGTGGCGGTCCCGGAACCGGTGCGAGTGATCTGGGTGGCTTCCATGTAGCCGCCTTCGAGGTTGCAGATGGCGGTACCGCCGAGTTGGGCGAGGGTCATCCATCCGAGGCTGGTGCTGGCGGACTGGCGGTGGGTGAAAGTGCCGTGGCCTCGTTCGGCGATGCGTGTGTTGGTGGCGGTGATGGTGCCACCCTCGATGACGTAGTTGCCGACGGAGACGGGGCCGCGAGCGACGAGCAGTTCGGCGGTGATGACATCGGCGCCATCGTGCTGGATGTAGCCGTTGCCGTAGTAGCCCGCGGCGACAAAGTCGGAATAGTCGATGGTTCCGCCGATCATCGTGCAGAGGCCGGTGGAGTTCTGGAGGTTGGAGCCGACGGAGAATTCCTCACCGGTGACAATTGGATCGCCGGAGATCATGAGTTCGCCATCGCCGTCATTGCCGACGGAGAGGACATCGATGTGGACCTCGGGGCTGTTAGTGATTCTGAGCCGGCCGTAAGCGCCCGGCTGGCTGCCGAGGAAGACGAAGAAGACATCGGGGGTGATGCCTCCGGAGATGTGGGCTTCGCCGCCGTTGTCGATGAAGACCCAGTCGTCCGCGGTGGGAACGCCATTGGTCCAGTTCACCGCACTCCACCAGTTGGCGGAGCCGGGATTGGTCCATTCGGTGATCTGGAGACCGGCGTTGGCCGCTGCTGCGAGTGATCCGACGGCACAGAAACAGAAGATTCGACGCATGGCGGCGCTCCGATGGCGTGATGTTGATCCCAGGGGAATGCGGCGGCTGGCCACCTTATCTTACAGTTGGATGTCGGAAATTCGAACCTCTTCCAGCGACGCCTGACGGGACGAGACCGATCAGGGTTCAGCACCTTACGATGGTCTTTACCGTCGCCGCAGCCGGGTCATCGGCAACGGGGCCACTTGGCTGAGTGCACCGGGAAACTCTATTGACTTCTTAGGATTTCCGACTACTGTGCTTGGGCACAGGAGTCTCGATTGCACATGGGAATCTGGAGCTGCGCGCCGTTGGCGGCGCTCGGAGGAGATCTGTATGTCTTTGGCTATTCGTATCACGCTGTCGGCTGTCGTTGTGTCTGCCGGTTCGGCCCACGCGGCGCTGCTCGGCTCGGACCTCATCGATCGTGACCTCTCTGACGTCAGCGCGGGGCTCTCGCTCATCTATCGGGGAGCGACTCAGCCGGTGGCGGGAGACGGCGGTTTCGCCGACCAGTTCAGCGTCTACTCACAGGGCTCGGGCGGCAGCGCCGGGCAGTACTGGATCACGCCCTTCCTGCTGGAAGTCACCGGAACCGATCAGTACACCATCGTCGCGATCGGGAGCAGTCGTGACCTCACGGGTGAGGTGGGCGTGCGATCGTACGGCTTTGGCACGATCGCGGGCGACGCGACGCTCGAAGCCGGCAAGTCCTACACCTTCGGATACCGCAATGCGCAGCACGAAGCGGGTGTGGGCGGTGTCTCAACCGTCGCGGGCACACAGAATTCCGGCGCGGTGCCCTTCACCGGGTACGACGACTTCTCAGATCAATGGTCCTACGCTTTCAGCCCTGAACTCAGCATCGGGACGGTCTTCGGCACCGGGGGCGTCGCGCTCGACATGAGCGGGTTCAGCGGACGCATCTACTCCGCCCAGCTCTCGACGATTCCCGCGCCCGCCGGATGCGCCCTGCTCGCGAGCGCCGGGTTCATCGCTGCACGCCGCCGACGTTGATGCGTTTGTGACGTAGTTGCTGGGTTTCAACGGGTTACTTCGTCAACGAGTACGCCAGGATGTTGGCATTCACGTAGCGCGCGTTGCGGATTTCGTTGCCGCCGCAGCAGCAGCAGCCGCCGCCGGCGTTCTGGGTGTCGTTGAGGCCCTCGGGTGAGTAGACGACGGCGAGGCGGCCGTCGATCTCGATGCCGTAGATGCGAATGGTGCGGCTGCGCTTCTTGCTCTGGAACTCCGTGATGTCCCAGATGGTCTGGAAGACATCGTGGTCGATCTCGAGTTCCTTGAGTTCGGCGTTCGGGAATGCGCGCTCGAGGGTGCGCTTCATGGCCGCTGCCCATGCGCGGTCGGAGCAGCCGGCGGAGGCGAGCAGGAAGCCGCCGCGGGTGATGTACTGCCGGAGGTTCTCGATCTCCTCGGCCGTGCAGTTGAATGTGCCATCGCCCGACATGATGGCGAAGGGGTAGGAGTAGAGTTCCTCGGAGCCGAGTTTGATGTCGGTGAAGTCGTTCTCGACGTTGATACCGGTCTCGTACTTGACGTCGCGCAGGAAGCGGCTGCTGAAGCAGACGCTGGTCTTGTTCTTGGGGCTGTAGCGCAGCATGGCGACGTTGACGACGGCGTCTTCCTCCTCGGCAGCAGCGCGGGCATGGAGGAGGGGTGTGGCCGCGAGGGCGAGGCCGAGGAGCGCGATGAGGAGGCCGAGTGTGGTGAGTCGGGTGCGTGTCATTCCTGGGGCGTCCTTTCGGTGTCGGCGGCCTGGTCTTCGGCGATGCGGAGGAAGTAGCGGGCGACCACATCACGATAGGCGGGCGGGACGTAGAGGAAGTGGCCCGCGATGTCGATGTCGCCGCCGGGGCCCGACTGGGCGAAGGCGCCGGAGAGGGCGGCGCGGCGGGCGATCTCGACCTCGTTGAGCGTATCCGCCTCTCCGGGGTCGTCCGAGAGCTCCGAGGTCGCGGAGTCGGTGGACTCGGAGGCCTGGTCGTACAACTGCTGATTGAAGAAGCGGGCGCGATCAGCGCCGGATTGCTGCTGCGAATCGCCGGGCGTGGGACGTGCGGAGGCGCCGTTGGCGTCGCCCGCGGCCTCACCGGGGGAATCACTCGGCGAAGGCTGACCGGTGGGACTGGCGATGTCGCCGGCGAGTTGGGGGCCGTCGCCGGAGCGTTCGCCGGGCGTTTCACCGGGGGTCTGCCCGGGAGCCTCCTCGTTGCCCTGTTCGGAAGGAGAACCCCCCTGCTGCTGATCGTCCTGCTGCCGGTTCTGGCTGAGTTGGCTGAGCGTGTCGGAGGGTCCCTGCTGCTGCGACTCCTGATCTCCGTCGGACGGAGCCTGCTGCGATGATGAGGAGGACGACGAAGATGAGGAAGATGAGGACGAGGAACTGGACTGGCTCTGCGACGGCTTGTTGAGTGAGAGCGGCCGGTCGAGTTCGGGTTCCGCGGCCTGGCCCTGGCCCTGGCCGGAACCGGGTTCCTGGTAGAGGGACTCAAGCGCCTGGGCCGCGGCTTCGGCTGCTTCCTTCGCGGCTTCAAGATCACCGGCCTGGAGATCGGCAGCGGCGCCAGCCATCAGATCCGGCGCGCCGGTCTGTTCGATCTGCCGGGTGAGATCCACGGCGGACTGACCCATCTGCGGCAGGAGCGGAGTGAATCGTTCGCTGGCCTGTCGGAGTGAAGCGCGCAGTCGATCGATGCGCAGGCGTGCATCGCGCAACGCGTCGGCCATCTCCGTCTCCCATTGCTCAATGGCATCGGGATCGGAGGGATCGACCTGTGCCATGGCAAGAAGGATGATCGCGAGGTTGCGGTGAATCACGGGCGCATGAACCTGACCGTCGGCAGGGCGTGCATCCTCCTCGGCGCCTTCAAGGATGCGCTCGATGCGATCGAGTGCTTCGAGGGCCTTGTCGGTCGACGTCTTGAGGTCCGGTGCCGCGGCGGCGACGCCGGGATCGCGGGTGTCGCCGACAGCCGGTGGCACCGATTCGAGTCCATCGATGACAGGGTCAGTCGCAAAGTAGAGGCTGGTGATGGCGGCGTCGACGGCCTGTTCAAGTGAGCGTCGGAGTTGTCGACCAACGAGGTCGTCAGGGCCCGCACTCGTCAGTTCCTGGGCGCCGTTGAGGGCGCTGAGAACTTCATCGCGTTCGGCGTTGACGGCGCGAGCGATCGCCGCGGGATCATCGCCCTCGGGCAGTGCGTGCAGGGCCTGTTCACCGAGCGTTGCCAGTTGGGTCGTCGCTTCCTCCACTTCGAGCAGGATCTGCGCCTGTTTGCTGGCGAAGTCATCGAGCGACTCCTGATCGAGATCTTCGGCGCTGGTCAGTCTGTCGGCCAGGATGCGCTGCTGTTGTGCCGCCTTGTCGACACGCTCGAGCGTGCGCTGCAATTGGTCGGCCAGTCGCAGCGTCTGTACGGGGCGCTCGATGTCGAGGGCTGCCTCATCGGCACCCGTGGACGCCTGCTGCTGGTCGTTTTCGAGTTCCTCAGCACGCTCCGAGAGCCACTGCCCGACGTCGGCGGCACGCGGCTGCGGCTCACTCGGCTGCGCATCCGCTTCGCTACCGGGCGCATCGGGTGCATCGGGTGCATCGGGAGATTCGAGTGCATCAAGCCGCTCGCGCAATTGTTCCAAAGGCTCGCGCATCTCCTCGTCGAGGCTGACAGCGGGTGGCGTGTTGAGTTGGCGTTCAACTTCGTCGCGCAGGCGATCGCGCTGTTCAGCAAACTCATCAATATCATCGGCCAGTTGTTCCACGGCCTGACGGGTGGGCTCGGGCAGGGGCTGGTCTTCGTCAAGCTGGTCGACCTCGCGGCTGAGCCTGCGTGCCCGCTCCGCGAGATCCGTCGCGGTCTCTTCAAGTTGCTCGGTCTGCTCAACGATGCGCTCGTACGGGGCAACCACCGAGTCAATCGTGAGTTGATCGAGGAAGCGCCGCATGAACGATTCCTTGTCGAGGATCGTGATCTCGACGGGGCCGGCATCGACCTCCTGCGGGCCCCCGAAGCGCTCGATGCGGGCGTCCGCGGCATGGAAGTTGAGCGTGATGACATCACCGTTCTCGAAGTCGCGGCCCCGGGTGGACAGCACGGTCTTCGCCGCGGTGACGTTCTTCGTCGGATCGATGGGCAGCGAGACGGTCGTCGGAGGCGCGATCGTTTCACCCCGGCGGCTTGCGGACCAGGTCATCATGAATCGTGCGAGGCCGATGTCGTCCTCGGCGACGGCGTGGATCGGGATATCCCTGTCGATCAGGACGAAGGATTCCTGTCCGGGCTGTGCCGGATCGATGATATCGATGCCGGGCGGGCCATCGGGCCGCACTACAAAGGTGACCGCCAGCGCATCATGTGATGGAAGTCCACCGGCACCACTGGGACGAACTTCGACGGACTGTGCGCCGATGCCATCGAGTGGGATGGGGACGCTCACGACCGGTCCCTCGACGACGGCGCTGCGGGCGAGGTCCGTCGGATCGCAGGCGATCTCACCGAGGGGCATGGACGTCTCCAGCCGGATCGTGGCAATGGAGCCGCGCCGGACCTCGATGGGGTCGGTACTCGCCATGAGCGCCGGGCGCACGGGGACGCGATAGGTCACCGTCGGCTTGTTGGCGTACGGCGGCGGCTGCACCGTGATGGTCGCTGCCCGCAGGCGCGGCCGTGGCTCGGGCGTGATTGTGATCGTACGAGATCGCCCTGTGTCTCCCTGCACATGGAAGCGCACGGGTTCGCGGACATCGCGGAGTCGCATCTCGAACTGATCGATACCGACCGGCGCTGTGGATGCCGGCATGATGTGGGCTCCACCCGGCGCGACGGGGGACATGGGCGCGAGATCAATGACATTGCGGGATGCATCGACGATCAGCATGTCGAGTGCCGGCGGGAGCGGACCACTGAGGCTGACGCGGACAACCACATCGTCACCGACGAGGACCTCCGCGGGTTCCGTGGTAATGTCAAAGTCCGTCAGCGTGAAGGGCGGGTGATCCGCGAAGGGCTGTACGAGTCGTGGCATGCCCATCGTGATGAGCCGGGGCACGAGCAGCATGGTGAGCCCGATGGCGGCCGCAGCGCACAGCACGAGGAGCCAGTTCTTCCTGAGTCCCCGGGTATCGACGACGCGCGTGTTGCGATGCTCGTTGACCGCGTCGACGCCAAGGTCAACAGCACGCGAGGCGAGGTGACCCTCGATGCCATCAGCAGCTGCCGCACCACGGAGTTGCAACGCGTTGATGACGGGGTTGGTCTCAAGTCCGGCGCGTTCTTCCAGCAGACGAGCCATGTGATTGGCATCGCCCGTCCGGCGGCCGCCAATGACGGCGATGACGAGGATGCGCAGGAGAAGCAGCAGCATGATGCCACCGAGGATGGCCCGGATGATCGGATGGAAGGCGAGCGATGCATCGAGGATCAGGATGATGAGCAGGATCACCGGGGTCGGCCAGATGGCTTCACCGGTACGCTCGCCGCGACGCGTCCATTGCAGCAGCGACTGGAGATGGCGCAACCGGATGGTGATGACATCACCCTTGTGCGGATCCCGAGGGGTCTCGGCTTCACTCGTGCTGGTGGAGGATTCGTTCGTATTCATGCCAGTCCGATCCGTCGGCGCCACATCCAGTCCGCGGCAAGCAGTCCCGCAACGAGGGCAAAAACCCAGAAGCGATCCCAGGCGGGCTCCATGTGGCCACGGGCACGACGCGCATCGATTTCCGCCTGGAGGTGATCAACGAACTGCTGGACACCATCTACAGGATAGAAGGCACCGCCGGTCTCTTCCGCAAGTCGCCTCAGTTCCTGGGGTCGACTCACGGTATCGAGCAGTTCGACGCGGGTGTCGTATACGGCGAATCGCGTCGTCATCTGCTCCGGTGCGATACCGGGTGTATCGAGGACGACGTCGTACACGCCCTCCTGCTCCGGCGTGATCATTCCGGTGAACTGGGCAGACGCCTCAGTCGTCTGGCTGAGCGCAACGACGCTCTCCTTCCCATCCGGTGCGATGATGCGGAGTGTTGGATCAAAGTCGCTGTGATCAATGAACCGGGTGCGGACGGAGACGGTCACGTTGTCACCCGGAGACACGGTCACGCGATCGACGTTGAGGGAAACGGACTGCCCGGGAAGGAAGTCGCCGCCGAGCGCCAGCCAGCGCACGGCGCGCGACCAGAACATCGCGTAGACGCTGGCATACTCAGACCGGGACGGGGGAAGGAACGCCCACTGCCACATGCCGTCCGAGAGCACGGCAAGCGTGCGACCGCGCCCGACGCTCATGTGCGTCAGTGCCGCCGAATCCTGATCCGCACCCTCGCCGGACTGTCGGAGCCAGACGACGGACAGCGACTTCTCCTGCTCGACCTGGGTCGCCGTGATCATGTCCGGGAGTTCCTGGAGAACACTGTCCGATGCACGAATGCGATCGAAGTTGAGTGACGGCTCGCGCCGGCCGGCATCGGTTCGATACAGCTTCGACCCCCTGAGCGTCTGCTCGCCCCATGTGACGGGCGAGATGGTATCGAGGCGACGTGCAGTTTCGAGCGGACCTGGGTCGCGCGCGTCCGGACTCACTGCCGGACCGCGGAGGAAGAGGAGACTTCCGCCTCTCTCCGTGACGAACCGCACCAGTCGATCGGCCTCTTCGCCGGGGAAGAAGGTCTCGATGCCGCGACCGAGCACGATCACATCGAATTCATACAGGGACTCTTCATCAAGGGGCGCTTCGAGGTCCTTCTCCTCGCGAGCAGAGGTGGCATCGGGCACATAACGTGTGACCTGCATGCGGGCACGGAGTTCGCGCCCGATCCGTTCGCGGCCGAGTCCGTAGATCGTCGTCAGTTCAACCTGTGGATCTTCACGCATCGCGCGGGCGAAGAACTTGGTGTCCCAGTACGGCTCGGCCTCAAAGATGGCAACCCGGATGCGCTCGGATGCGACCTGAAGGAACACGAAACGTTCGTTGTTGGAGTGATCCGCTTCACCGGCCACGGGTTCAGCCGATACGTGATACGAGGCAACACCGACGGCGCCATCAGTCTCATCGATGGTGGGCGAGAGGGTGATGCTGCGCTGCGTCACGGGCTTGTCGGGATCGAGCAGCACGACGTCCTGGTGAATGAGGGGGCCATCTGTCCCACCTTCACGAACTGACACACGCACAGGCTGGTGCGCCAGCCCGGTCTGCCGCAACCGGATATGCAGCGTTGTGTCCTGCCCGTCGTAGACAAAGGGCGACTCGGGCGACGCCGTGAGGATGACGTCAGCCGCCTGAGTCTCTGATCCAGCCGCGACCGTGTGCACGCGCACTCCGGCAGTGGTCGCTCGCGCGGCGAGATCGGCGAGGCGTGCGTCGTCTGTGTCAATGCCATCACTGAGCACAAGTACGTCCGACAGCGTTCGTGCCTCGTCGTTGGCGGCCGCCGCGCTGAGCAGCGCATCGAGGGCGCTGACGAGTCGGGTGGCTTGGCCGTCAGGGGTCATCGCGGCGAGGCGCTCGGGCGTGGCTGCCTCGATGCGTTCCGCGAAGGTCAGCAGGCGCAGATCGGAACGCTCTTCGTAAAGATCGAGGTGATGTCCGCCGAGCCAGCCAATGCGCAGAGCATCATAGCGCGAACAGGACTCCCCACGATGCTCCTCGTCCGTGAGGTCCATGGACAGGGAGCGGTCGACCAGGAGAGCGAGTCCCGGCCGGGACTCAACCGCGGCATCCGGGATGAATCGCGCCGGGTTGAAGAGGATGAGGCCCAGTGCGACCACTCCGGTGATGCGGAGCGTGGTGGGACCGACGACCCGCCTCATCCGCGGCAGGAAGAGTACCGACGCCACAAGCGCACCGGCGGTGGCGAGCAGGATGAGCCCGATGCCCAGTGAAGGCAGAAACGTCAGTCCCGGTGCGGCGGTCGCGATCATGCGTCGTCTTCCGATTCGGAGGAGATACGCCTCCGGTTCGCAACGAGTGACTCAATCAGAAGAAGACCAAGTACGCCGACGATCAGCCAGGGCCACAACTCGATCGGGCGCGTACCGAGTACGCTCGCGGCGGCGTCACCCGCCCCGGCCAACGACGGTGACTGGAAGCGAGCCGCGATCTCGTCGGCGGAAAGCACGCGGGTGTCGGTCTCGCGTTCATCGATGTTTGCGGCGGCGACGGCGACAGGTTGTCCATCGGCGTCAAAATAGCGAAGGATTCCCGGCGCCTTCGCTGGTTCGTCCTGAATGCGGGGCGGCGCTCCGGCAATACCCGGCAGAACAGCGACCTGTCGAGTTTCGCCATCAGTCACGGGCGGCTGGAGCGTGATGCCTTCGCGGGAACGAACGAGGATGGGCTCACCGACCAGACTGCTGGTGCGATGATGCTCGCCAGGAGCAACGAACGCTGCGATCTCGTGGAGGAGCACAGGGAAGAGCGGCGACTTGACCAGCGAGCAGGATGCGGGCGCGACGTCGGCGTGCATCGTGGCAATGCGTCCGTCGCCGAATCGCGACCACGCAAGGAATGGACCGCCGGAATCAAAGCCGATCAGTTCGAAGCCGGTGTCCGAAACACTTGCGGGAGACACCCTGAGCGCGGCGGTCTCAAGCACCGACTCCCCCGCTCCACCTTCAAGCAGCCGGAGCGCCGGCGCATCAAAACTGCCTCGACTCAGGCGAGCAGCATCGCGGGACGTGAGCCGCTGAAATCCCGCGTCTCCGAGAACGACTGGAAGGGCAATCGATCGAGGGTCGATCGCTTCGAAGGTGCCCATCGCGACGTGCGCCGGGTTGGAGTCGATGATCCAGAGAACGCCAAGCCCGACCGCGATCGCCCCGTGCAGTGCATCAAGCGACGGCGCATCGAGCATGCCCGCATTGATGATCACCGCGGCGTCGAAGGTGGCAAGGAGTTCGGTCGAGAGATCCCGCGGCGGCAACAGCGTCGGGGACCATGTGGCTCGCTCGCCGGGATCCAGTGCCGTGAGCAGGTAGTACAAGCCGCTCTCGGGGTCTCCGGACTGTGCATCCGTGATGATCGCAATGCGGCGCGATGATCGCGCATCGGCCACGACCGCGGCAACGTCATCGTACGTCGTGCGCTCATCGACCAGCGAAAGCGTCGCGGCGTACTGGCCGGGCTGGCTGAAGGTCACGGGAAACGAAACGGTCGTCGCACCATCTGCGCTGATGCTGGCCGTGCGCTGCTGATCGGCTCGACCCTCGACTGCGCATGTAATCGTCGGAGAGCGTGGGGCCTCGCCATAGTTGACGATGCGCGCGCTGAAGATGGCGGCCTGGCCGACGACAGGACGGGATGGACTGACGGTCGCGTCGACGATCGCGAGATTCGGCGTCGTGCGCTCCGGGCCGATGAGGCGCAGGGTGACGTCGACTCCGGAGGGAGGTGCGACATCGTGCCACTGCCCTCGACTGCGGTCGGAGACAAGCACAATGCGGCGGGCGCGCTCCGCGCTCTCAATGGAATCGTCCCCGGGGGTGGAAGCGGCCAACGCGATGGCCGCGCTCAGGTCGGCATGCTCCAGCGTCACTTCGGCATCATCAACGGCGCGGGTGAGCGCGTCGAAGTTCCCGGTCAGGCGAGGGAGCGCCGTGCGTGAGGTGGTGGTTGCAAAAACCACCCCGGCCCGGTCACGCGAGGGATCAAGTTCGCTGATGATCTGGCGGGCTTCGCCGCAGGCCGTCTCCCAGATCGACCGCCCGAGATGCGTCCGCGACATCGAGGCGGAAGCGTCGAGGATGATGACAACATCACGACCGTCCTTCTCATCCGGGGGCACGGGTCGCGCCGACCAGGTCGGTCGATCGAAGGCGACCGCAAGAAGGAGGATGGCGAGAAGTCGGAGTGCGAGGAGGAGGCGGTCCCGGAGGCGTCGACGCCGAGCGTACTCGGCGGCGGCCTGCATGACGAACCACACGGCAGGGAAGAGAACGGCTCGACCGCCCCGTCGCGCAAGCAGGTGCGCAATGACAGGAAGGGCCGCGGCTGCGGTACCCGCGAGGATCCACCCCACTGAGACGCCAGCGATGACGGCGAGGGACGTCACTGGAGTGTTGTACCCGACGAACGGCCCTCGGTTGTGGGCGTCGTGACGGATTGGGCGTTGATTTGGGGCCGTTGCTGAGGCGTGACCAGGTCAGAATTCGGGGTGGACGTCGAGGACGTCGACCTCTCCGACGGCGGCCTTCAGGTCGGGGATGTTGTAGCCCGGAATGGCCTGGTAGATCTCATCGGCGGTCATGAGATGCGCCAGTCGTTCACCGCCGGCATCAAAGACGGTATATCGCGGACCGTCCGGAGTGCTGTGAATGTGGGTGGTGTAGTCGGGCCCGAGGAGGCTGCCGAGGAGCGGATAGGTCTCCTCGGGAGCGGGGGCGGCCGATCCGTGCGGATCCGGCATCTCGGGAGCGGCGCCAGGAGTGGCACCACTGTCGCCGGGCCTGATGAGCGTGGCGGCGACGAAAAAGATGATGACGAACCCCAGGGCTGCGAGGGATCGCACGAAGGGCGTGGTCAGTGACTGGAGGTGCTCCGCCTGTTCAGACATGAGGTGTACATCGGCCACTCCCGCGATCGGGTCACCGAAATCGCGGAAAGCATGCCTCGATTGTGGTCAGGCGTGGTGAAAGGGGTGTCGGCCCCCGGATTCCGGGACGTTCGGTCGGCGGATCCGGCCGAGGGAGGGGGGAGATCCGGGCCCCGGCTTTCCCGGCTTGAGATACGCGGCGGCATGGGTACAATATCGCCCGCTCGTCCGACCCAGGCGAGCCCCTGCAGACGGCCCCATCGTCTAGTCAGGTCCAGGACGCCAGGTTTTCATCCTGGAAACCGGGGTTCGAATCCCCGTGGGGTCATTGCTGCCTCCGGGCCTTGCCCGGGGCGAAAAACGAACGACGCCGATGCCATTGGCGGGCATCGGCGTTGTTGTTTTTCGGGTCGGATCGGGTCCGGCTCAGTCGGTCACTTTGGGTCCGGCGGCGCGAACCTCATCGGCCATTTCGAAGCCCTTGTCGTTCTTGCGGAAACGTGATGCGAGGTCGCGGGCCTTCACGTCATAGGCATTCTGGTCCTTCCATGCCTTCCGGGGCTGGAGGACGTCCGCCGGGACATCGGAGTTCGGAATGGAGGTCGGGATGCTGAGGCCGAAGACAGGATCCGTCTCAAACTCAACGTCCGCGAGAGAGCCATCGAGGATCGCCGTCACCATCGCGCGCGTCCACTTCAGGCTGAACCGACTGCCGGTGCCGTAGGCGCCGCCCGACCAGCCGGTGTTGAGCAACCAGACATGCGCATCATGCTTCCGGATCCGTTCGGCGAGCATCCGCGCATACACACGCGGCTCGCGCGGCAGGAAGGGACCGCCGAAGCAGGGGCTGAAGTTGGGCTGCGGCTCAGTCACGCCCTCCTCGGTCCCGGCGAGTTTCGATGTGTACCCGTTGATGAAGTAGTACATCGCCTGCTCATCACTCAGGCGCGCCACCGGAGGCAGGACACCAAAGGCATCCGCGGTCAGGAAGATGACGTTCTTCGGATGCGTTCCCACCGACGGGTGCACGGCGTGGGGAATGAACTCGACCGGGTAGGTCACGCGGGTGTTCTCGGTGATGGAGCCGTCGTCGTAGTCAACTTCGCGGCTGGCCTCATCGAAGACAACGTTCTCCAGCACGGAACCGAAGCGGATCGCGTTCCAGATCTGCGGCTCACCCTCCTCGCTCAACCGAATGCACTTGGCATAGCAGCCGCCTTCGAAGTTGAAGATGCCATCGGCTGACCAGCCATGTTCATCGTCACCGATGAGCGCGCGATCCGGGTCGGCGGAAAGGGTGGTTTTGCCCGTTCCCGAGAGTCCGAAGAACAGAGCGACATTGTTCGCATCGTCAACACCGACATTGCTGGAACAGTGCATCGGAAAGACGGAGACATCGGGCATGTCATAGTTCATTGCAAAGAAGAGCGACTTCTTCATCTCACCCGCGTACTCAGTTCCGAAGATGAGAACGACCTTGCGTGTGAGCGACTGCGCGACGCAGATACCCGTGGGGGCGACGCCGGCTCGGCCGGCTTCCTCTTCGGTGAGCTTGCGGCAACCACAGTTGATGATGGTCCAGTCGGGAGCAAATCCATCGAGCTCAGATGTCTCCGGTTCGATGAAGAGAGTCTTGACGAAGAGAGAGTGCCAGGCGAGTTCGGTGAAGGTGCGCGAACGGAGGCGGTACTTGGGATCGGCACCGACGTAGCCGTCGAAGGCGTAGACGGTCTCGAGGGATGCCATGTACTGGAGCGCGATCTCCTCGAGGACATCGAAGCCCTCACTGGAGATGGGCTGGTTCACCTTGCCCCACCAGATGTTGTCGTGGATGTCCGGGGTGTCTTCAAGGTACTTGTCCTTGGGACTCCGGCCAGTGCGATCGCCAGTCTTGACGATCAGCGTGCCGTTGTTGCCCAGGACACCCTCGCCTCTTTCGAGGGCCCTCTCGACAAGCCGTGAGGTCGGAAGATTTCGAAGAACGCCGTCACGCGTCAGGTCCAGCGCTGACTTGGTGAGCATCGAGGCCATCAGTACGCATCTCCTCTGCCGGGTGTGCCCGCTTCCAGATGTATCGGGGTATGAAAAGTCCGTCCATTGTAACACAGGGCGATGTGCCGCGAGGGTCGCACGAGGCCCCGGCTCCGGCTTATTCGGCCTCGTATCCGAAGGCCTCCACGAAGGGCCGGAGCTGCTCCTGGATCGGGGCGATCGCCGAGGCATAGCGACGCCATCGCTCACGCGACCGCGTGTAGACACCGGACGCGACCGCGTGGGTGTTGATCTGCGACCGGCGGGTCGCCGCGTGCTCCTGCCACGTGAGGACTTCATCTGTCCACGACGAGCCTACGAAATCGATCAGGCGACGCGCATGCGCCTCCAGATCGGCGATCAGGTCCTCGTAGCGAACCTCGTGGCATGCCAGACCAAGGTGATCCCGCTGACGCAGGTAACCGCCCATCATCCGCTCGTAGGTCGCCGCGGCGGTCTCCAGCGTTGGATAGCTGATCATCCGCTGTCCGGGGGCCACATCCTGCATGAGGAGGCTGAGGCAGGCGTCACGAGGATCTCGAAGCACAACCACCACCCGGGCATCCGGAAAGAGCCGGCGGATGACCGCCAGGTGGGGCGTGTTGTACGGCTGCTTGTCCACCAGGCGAGTACCCGTCGCACGCAGGGTCGGCAAGAAACGTTTTGCCTCGTTCCAGTAACTGTCACATAAGGCCGCGACATCCGCCTCACTGAGATCGCCGACGGCCTGTGGGTACGGGCCGCGGCGGCTGACCTCCTGCACCACCACATGGAGGAGAGGCAGTTCATCGCTGGTGACGAAGTCCGGATGTGCTCCCAGAAGTTGCTCTGTGAGCGTGGTTCCTGATCTCGGGAAGCCGACGAGGAAGACCGGTGCGGGCCGGGCGCCCGATGCCGGATCGCCGGGCCAGTTGACAGGTGACTCCGGCCAGTCCCGACAGCGCTCGAGCATGGCCATGAAGCTTGCGATTTGTTCGTGGACTGCACTCTGCGGGGGTGCGAGTAACGCCTGGCCCGAGAGGAAGGCGTTCATGGCCTCCTCGTGTCGGCCCAGCCGGTCGAGCGTGCGCCCCTGTTCGATCAGGACGTGGCCTCGCTCCTCCTCACCCGGATTGTCGGCAAGCATGTCGCTCTGGACTTCGAGGGCGGCCTCCGGGTTGCCGACGTGCATGTGGAGTCGGCCGAGGACCCGGCGTGCTCCGATCGCGGGAGCGATGGCAACAGCGGCTTCCGCTGCGCGGGTGGCGTCTTCAAATCGGCGCCATCGTTCAAAGAGACGCGCGAGATGGGTCTGCGGGCGCGGGTCGCCGGGGGCGACCGCCGCGGCACTGCGCAGTCCGGCTTCCGCCCCTTCGAAGTTGCCCTGCTCCATGCGTGCGAGTCCGAGCGTGATCCACGCATCCACGCTGGAGTCGCGCAGTTCGGTCGCGGTGAGAGCAGCGGCTTCGGCTTCATCGAAGGCTCGGAGTGCGAGGAGTGTTCGCGCGAGGTTGGTGTGCGCATCTGCGGCTCTCGGGCGCAGTTCGACGATCTCGCGCATAACGGGGAGGGCTTCATCAAAGCGGCCAAGTTCGAAACAGAGTGCGCCGAGATGGCGAAGCGGCTGGAGCCGACCTGGTCGAATCTCGAGCGCGCGCCGAAACAGGTCGATGGCCTCGGCCTTGTGTCCGGCGCCGGCCTGAAGCATCGCGAACCGGAAGCAGATCATGTCGTTCCGTTCATCGATCTGCATGGCCCGCCGGTACACCACTTCGGCGTCTCCGATGCGCTCGGCGGCGGCGAACATCTGGCCGAGGAGATCCATGGTCCGGACGTCATCAGGATTCTCAGCGAGGTACTGCTCGTATGCGGCAGCGGCCTCGTCGATCTTTCCTTCCATCTGAAGCGCGCGTGCCTGCTGGAGGATCGGAGGTGCAGTCATGGCGTGTATCCCAGCGCTTCAACGTATGGTGCGAGGCGGGTTTGCCACGGCTCGAACCACGCGCGGTACCGTTCCCAACGGCGAACAGCACGTTTGTAGATGGGTCGCGTGACAGCGTGAATGTTGATAGATGACCGGCGCGCCTGTCGAGCATGCTCGTGATAATGAAGCACGCCATCTTCCCACGCCTCTCCGAGGAATTCGAGCAACCGACGCGCTTCGCCTGCAGTATCGGCAACCACCTCTTCGTACCGGTAGGTGATGCAGTTCAGCCCCAGTAAGTCCTGGTTGCGGAGCAGGCCGTCCATCATGGATTCGTAGACATTCAGCACATCCTGCATGGTCGGGACATGCAGACTGTCGGCATGCGGACGAATGTCCTGCATGAAGAGGCTCAGGCAGGCATCGCGCGGATCGCGATGGGCAATGATGATCGGTGCATGTGGAAAGAGGCGACGGATCACCGCAAGCCATGGGGAGTTGAAGGGTTGCTTATCGATGAGGCGCTGACCAACCACGTGGTCGCCCACCAGCGCGCGCGCGTGCTCGTGATAAGCCGCACGCAGTCGGGCAACCTGCTCCTCGTTCAGATGTTCGATGCAGTCCGGCAGTGACATCCCGGGGTACATCTGCCGGGCATTCGCGATGGTTGCAGCAAGTATCTGCTTCTCATCACTGGTTTCGAACGCGGAATGGGATGCGAGAATCTGCTCCACGAGCGTCGTTCCGGAACGTGGGAACCCGATCAGGAAGACCGGATCGTCCGGCGCCGCCTCCGGTGTCGCCCAGGCCTCAACCACCTCGGCCGTCGGCCAGTAACGCACCTCTTCGAGGCGCGACAGATAGTCGCGCAGAGCGATGTGCCCGGGACTCCCTTCGGGTGTCAGCAGTCGCTGGCCATCGGCGAAACAGCGAATGGCCTCGTCAGGGCGATCGATGCGATCGAGAATCAGGCCGAGATTCATCAGCAGGTGACCGCGCGCCTCATCGTCAGATGTCCGGGCGAGGGCGCCTTCGATCGTGCCCCGCGCTTCGTCGAAGCCCTCCCGATCCGCCTGCAAACGCGCGATCAGAATCGGCGGAAGAAAGTGGTTCGGATTCAGGTCGGCCGCAATACGAGCTTCCCGCTCCGCTTCTTCGAACTGCTCCAACCGCTCGAGCGCATGGGCAAGATTGATGCGTGCCGCGGCACTCTTCGGTTCCGCTTCAATGGCCTTGCGATACCAGTCGATCGCGGCCTGCATGTCGCCGCGATCCTGAGCGAGTGTTCCGAGATTGAGCATCGGTTCCGGCGCCCCCGGCTTCAGCGCCATCGCATCCCGATATGCCTGCTCCGCTTCGGCCGGGCGCATGAGGGCCTGGAGTGCACCGCCGCGTCGAAGGTGCGCTTCCCAGCCACGGGGCCGAAGTTCGATCATGCGTTCGCTGCACGACAGTGCTTCGGCGAAGTGGCCAGTCTCGTACGCCAGTGCAGCAAGCATGCGCAGCGGGGGGAGTTGCCTCGGCTGTCGTGTGACAGCCTGCCGGAAGGCGTCGAGCGCCGCGGCAATGTCGCCTCGGCTTCGCTCGATCTGCGCAATCTGTACGAGCGGGCGGGCATCGTTCGCATCGGCGGCGGCAGCATGCCGGAGATGGTCGAGTGTGGAGGGCAGGTCGCCGCGGGCCTGCGCCACCTGCGCGAGCGCGTTGTGAATCGTGGCGCCGTGGTCTCCGGCATCGCGAAGGGCGACCAGTTGTGATTCGGCATCATCCAGCCTTCCCTCGCGCAGTGCGACCATTGCGGCGACGAAGGCTTCAGAGGGCTGATCCACGGCTTACGCCTCGTAATTGAATGCTTCCACGAACGGGAGGAGGGATGGCTGAAGGTGTGAGAACTGGCCTTCGTAGCGCCTCCATCTCTGCACGGATCGGCTGAAGACCGGCTGAGCGACTTCTGCATAGTTGATCGTGGAAGTATGCCTGGTCCGGGCGGTCCTGGTGTGATCCATCACCTGATCGTCCCACGGCTCTCCGATGAACTCGAGGAGGCCCCTGGTAACGGCTTCCTTGTCTGCCACAAGGTCCTCGTACTTGAACTCCTTCAGTGTCCACCCCGGCACGGCGCGGTAGCGGAGGTAGCAGGACATCATGCGGCTGTACACGGATACGACGGCGTCAAGCGTGGGATAGTGCAGCATGCCCTGGTTGGCACGCACATCCTGGAAGAAGAGACTGAGACACGCATCCCGGGGGTCGCGGAGCGCGACGATGAAGTGTGCCTCGGGAAAGAGCCTGCGGAGCAGCGGCATGTGGGATGTGTTGTAGGGCTGCTTGTCGACAAGTCGGCTGCTCTGCACTTCCGACCCGATGAGGTCTTCCGCGGCACTCCAGTACGTCTCGCGCAGGGTCGCGGCGGCGGCATCGTCGATGGCTTCAATGCTGGCCGGGTAGTCCTGCTGCCCGGTGATCTCGGTGAGTTTGTCGAGCACCGGGCGGAGAATGGGGCGCTCGTCACTCGACACGATGTTGGGATGGGAACCGAGAATCTGCTCGGTCAGCGTGGTGCCGGAGCGCGGGAAGCCAAGCAGGAAGCAGAGCCTCCGCGACCGCTCATCACCGCTGGCGTCGCCCCATGATGCAATCACGTCGTCGGCCGGCTGCATCCGGCAGCGTTCAAGCATCGCCTCGAATGCGGCCATCTGAGCGACGGTCGGGCTGTTCTGCGGCACGATGTTCTGCTGTCCTCGGCTGACGGCCTGGAAGGCCTCATTGGAGCGATCGAGGCGATCAAGGATGTTCCCGTACTCGATGCACGCGTGCGCGATTGGTTCGGTCAGCGTCTCGGTGTTGAGGATTGCGGCGAGTCGCGCCTCGGCCTTGTCGAACTCCCCGTCACTGGCCTCGATACGAGCCAGCAGCCGGTGGGCGCCGACATGGTCGGGATCGATCTGGAGCGCCCGGTCGCCGGCAGCCCGCGCCTCCTCGGACTGGAAGGTGCGCTCAAGCACGTGGGCCAGATTGGAGTGGGCGATGGCCAGATCAGGCTGCATGGCAATGGCGGCGCGGTATCGCTCGATGGCTTCTTCGAAACGGCCTTCATCCTTGTGGATGTTGCCGATGTTGCAGACGATCTCGGCGTTACCGGGCTGCAATTGCAGGGCCCGCTCATAGGCCTGGATGGCGTCGTCATGCCGACCGAGCGCACGGAATGCATTCCCGAGATTGGTGTGGGCCGGCACGAGATCCGGCTGCAGTTCAATCGTCTTCTCGTAAGCCTGAACCGCATCGGCGAATCGCTTGGTGCGCATGCACAGGCGTCCCAGCATGAAAACGGGCTGGTGCTGTGTCGGCGCAAGCGATGCTGCCATCCGGAACGCCTCGACAGCCTCCGCGTCCTCACCGGTGTCGGCGAGCGCGTGCCCGAGGTGGTAGTGGAACATCGGTTCGGAGGGCTTGTTGCGCACGGCCCGACGCAGGCAGAGGATTGCGGAGTCCATCTTCTGCTGCTGCCCGTAGACCAGTGCGAGCATGCCGAGCGCGTCGGCGTGGTTGGGATCCTCTTCGAGGATCTGCATGTACAGCGTCTCTGCCTGCAACAGGTCACCGGACCGTAGCGACTGGAGGGCCAGCTGGAGGACGTTGTCGATGGTGGACATGATCAGACTTTCTCCGCAGCGAGCGGTCGGGGATCAGGACTCGTATCCGAATTCTTCGATGAAGGGCTGAAGCAGCGGCTGCACCTTCGTGATGTGCTTCTCGTACCGCTCCCAGCGCTTCGTCGATGAAGTGTAGATGGGCTGGCTGACGGCCGCGTAACTCGGTGTGGACACGACCTTTTCGCGGGCGCGATTGGTGTACTCGAGGACTGCATCATCCCACGGCTCGCCGAGGAATTCGAGGAGACGGCGGGCCGATGCCTCGTAGTCGGCTACCAGATCCTCGTAGCGACTCTCGATCGCCGGCATCCCGAGCTTGGTGCGGTAGTGCAGCCAGAGGTTCATGACGTTCGCATACAGCCGCGCCGTGGTCTCGATGGAGTAGAAATGGACCATCGCGATGTTGGGGCGGAATTCCTGCATCAGGCAACTGAGGCAGACATCGCGCGGATCGCGGAGAGCGCAGATCAGCCTGCTCTCCGGAAAGATGCGGCGGATGATGGGCAGGTTGACGAGATTGAGGGGCAGCTTGTCGACCAGGCGACACTCCTGTAACGCGTCGGCACCGACGAACTGAGCCGCCTCGTCCATGTACTCACGCCGAAGTTGGAGCACGTGCTCCCGCTGCAGTTGCCCGACACCCTCGGGAAAGGGCGGTCTCTCTCCCAGCAGGTCCGGCACGCGCTGCATCAGGTTGGAGATCAGCGGCGCTTCGTCTGTCGCCACGAGGTTGGGATGCGAGTCGAGAATCTGCTCGGTGAGCGTGGTCCCGGAGCGCGGGAAGCCGACGAAGAAGACGGGCACCTGGATGCCGTCATCCCAGGACGTCTCCCACTCCGTCGGGCCGCCCTCTTCAATCCACTTCTGCGAGCGGGAAATCGTGCTCAGGTATCGAGTCCAGTCGAAGTGCTGTGCCGCAGGCCGCTCCGACAGAAGCTGCTGCCCTGAAGAGAACGCCCCGAAAGCATCGTCGTAGCGCCCCATGCGATCCAGAACGTGTCCGAGTTCGACCTGCAGGGAGCCGGCGACCCGCTTCATGGCCGGATTCTCGATCGCTGCGGAAAGATACGCGCATGCGTCGTCGTAATGCTCGCTTCGACGAAGCAGACGCCCCTTCAGGAGCACCGCCCCGCTCATGTCCGGTTCGATCTCAAGAGCGCGATCGAGCGATTCGATGGCTCCCTCGAGATCCGAGAGCCGCTCCAGGATGGCAGCACGTCCGTAGTGCGCCTGCGCGATGGAGTCGTCGAGGGCGAGAGCGTTGGCGTAGTGCTGGAGCGCATCTTCGTGACGCCTCGCCGTGCGGTAGGTGTTCGCGAGGTTCACGTAACACGCGGCATACTCGGGATCGATCTCCAACGCCCGGCGGTAGTGCTCAATGGCCTCCCCGGACTTGGCCTGAAGGGAGAGCGCGTTGCCGAGGTTGTTGTTCACGATCGGATCATCCGGGAGCAGCGTGATGGCCCGACGCAGATGCATCTCTGCGACATTGGCATGCCCGAGATCGAGTGACACTTTCCCGAGATTGGCATGCGCCTTGCCGAAGTCAGGTCGGATCTCGACGGCACGCTGGATGAAAGTCACACCACGCTTGGCCTGCCCCGCGTCGAACAGGAGCATGCCGATGTTGTTGCACGCCTCAGCGTGCTTCGGCCGGAGGGCCAGGTCCTTCTGATATGCCGCGATCGCCTCCTCCGTCCGGCCGAGCTCACGCAGGACGGCGGCGAGATCAAACCACGACTGGGCATGCTCAGGTTCCAGTTCGAGGCCACGCTGATAGGCTTCCGCGGCGGATTCGAGTTCGCCGGTCTTCCGGAGCGCGTTGGCGAGGTTGTAGTGGAAGGCGGCCTGGTCATCGCGGATCTCGATCGCTCGTCGGATGTAGCCGATCGAGTCCTCGGGGCGCCCCGACTGAGCGCTCAGAACGCCGAGCAGATGGAGCGCGTTGGCATTCTGCGGATTCTGGGTGAGCACCTGCTTGTAGAGGACTTCCGCCTCCTTGAGATTACCCGCCTTGTGATTGCTGACCGCGAGGGACAGCGTTTCAGCTATGCTCGTCATTTCCTGCCTACGCCTCTGTCAACGGGGTACGGACACCCCACTTCAAGGGGCGCACTGCCGGTCTCCAAGACTACCATCATACGCCACCGAACGCCTCCACGTAGGGCTCGAGTTGCGGCATGAACGACGAGATGTGCGTCTCATATTGGCGCCAGCGGGCCACTGAGCGGCGATACACGCCCTGTGTCACGTCGTGATAACTCGGCGTCGACACAGCGCGGGCCGCCGCGTGAGCTCCGAAGTCCAGCACGGTCTCCGCCCAGGGCGCACCGACGAAGTCGATGAGGCGGCGGGCGGTGGACTCCAGGTCGCTGGTCACATCTTCATATCGGACTTCCATCCAGGGGACACTGAGACGCTCCCGCACGTCGAGCCAGTGTCCCATGACCGCGTCGTACAGATCAACGGTCGATTCGAGGTGGTAGAAGTGCCCGGCTGCCCGCGCGCCGAAGTCCTGGAAGAAACAACTGAGACACACATCGCGCGGATCGCGCAGGGCAACGATGATGCGGGCATCGGGGAAGATGCGATCGATCGCAGCGGCGTACGTGATGTTCAACGGCTGCTTGTCAACGACTCGTCGTTCCCTGGCCTCGTCACCGAGGCTTTCGATGCAAATGTCCTCATATGCGGCACGAAGCGCGGCGACTGTCGATGCATCGAGTTGCTGCAGCAGTTCGGGCCAGGGCTGCTGCGTACCGGATATGACATCGAGCCGTGCGAGTGCCTGCTGGAGGAAGGGCCGTTCATCGCTGGTCACGAAATGCGGATGAGCGCCGAAGAGTTGTTCGAGCAGCGTCGTCCCCGAGCGGGGAAAGCCGACAATGAAGACGGGGGGACGAGGCATGGGTTCGACTGTGATGGATGGCAGCGTCATTGCGGCGATCGTCTGCGTGTCCCGGCGGATCCGCGCTCGCCCGCTCCGAGAGCGCTCGTCCACTTCGGACTGTTGTGTGGCCAGGCGGTTCTGACCCTCCTGAAACGCTGCAAACGCCTCGTCATGGCGAGACATCCGATCGAGCACGTGGCCCTTCTGAACGAGTGCGCTGCCCTTGATGGGGTCCGGTGCTCCGGATGTGATGACTCGGTCGAGACGTACGAGGGCCGCCTCGTAATCGCGATCAGCGCGATCAAGCGTGGCAAGCAGGAGTTCGGCTTGGGGCGCATGGGGCGCTGTCAAGAGCGGTCCTCCAACCCACGGTTGCAGTTCGAGCGCTTCATTTGCGAGTTGCCTTGCCTGTTCCGCCTTGCGTTGCCGGTGGCACAGTCGAGCGAGCGCCATCACCGCGGCTGGTGTCCTCTCCAGGTCGAGGACCTGATTGAAGACGACTTCAGCGTCATCGAGCCGGCGCAGATCGACAAGCGTGTTCCCGAGGTTGTGGAGAGTCGGTGCGTGCCCCGGCCTGCTCTCAAGTGCCCGCTGGTAGGCGCGAGCTGCCTCGACATCGTTTCCCGAAGCCCGCTGGAGGTTCCCGAACGTGAACAGCGCGTGGGCGTGCGTGGGCTGCGCTTCGAGCAGAACAGTCAGTCGGCGGATCGCCTCGGGTATCCGGCCCACCGTACGGAGAGCGATGGCGAGGTTGATCACCGTCGGTGCGTGCCCCGGGTCAAGTTCGTCGGCGCGCTGAAGAGCCTCAACGGCGCCGGGGACATCCAGCCCTTTCGAAAGGAGGACACGGCCGAGCGCCCGCCATGCCGTCGGTGCATCGGGATGCGCCCGGGTGGCATGCCGGGCGGTGTCCACTGCAGTGCGCACCTGCCCCTGTTGAAGGGCCACTTCCACGGCCTGGAGCAGATCGGGCAGAGCCGGCACGATCAATCCTCGTAGCCAAATTCACGCAGGAAGGGAGCAACGCGCTCGGTGACGGCCTGAAGGTGCGATTCGTAATGACGCCAGCGATCCACGGCGCGGCTGTACACCGGCTTCGTGACGTCGCGGAAACTGGGCGTTGTGACGACGGATTCCTTCGCCTTCTCGTGGTACTTGAGCACTGAGTCATCCCACGGCACGCCGGCGAACTCAAGGATCTTCCGCGCCGTCGCCTCCATATTCTCCACCAGGTCCTCGTACCGATACTCAAGGTAGTTGATGCCAAGCGTGCTGCGGTAATACAGCCAGAGATCCATGACCCCAGCGTAAAGATCGGCCGTGGTTTCAAGGTCAGAGAAGTGGATCATCGCCTGGTTGAGCTGGAACTCCTGGATGAAACAGCTCCAGCACACCGCCCGCGGATCGCGCAGCGCGACAACCACCGGCGCTTCCGGAAAGACACGCCGAACCACCCCCAGGTGGACGATGTTCAGCGGCTGCTTGTCAACAATGCGCAGGCCCCGATCCGCAGATCCAAGCAGTGCCTCCGACTGCTCGAAGTAGAGCCGTCGCAACTCTGCAACGTCGTCGTCGGTCAGGTCGTCGAGATCCTCGGGATAGCCGCGATACCCGCCCGTCAGCTCCTTGACCTCCGTGATGAGCCGGTTGAGGACCGGGCGCTCGCCCGTGGTGCGCAGCGCCGGATGCGCATCGAACACCTGCTCCATCAGCGTGGTTCCCGAACGCGGGAAGCCCACGAAGAAGATCGGAGAAGTCACACCGTCAGCGGGCGGTTCCTCCTCCCACGTGGCGACCAGGTCGTCCGTGATCCGCTCGCGGCAGGCTGCCACGGTCGACGGGTACATGTCCTGTGGGAACTGCTTGAATTCGTCAGACTCCCGGATGGTGCGCTGCGCGTCGCTGAACGCCTCGAAGGCGGCATCGTATTCGCCGAGGTCTTCCAGCGTGTGCCCCATCTGCGTCGCAACGACGGAGCGATATGAGTCATCAACAGTCTCCATCAAGCCCTGGAGAATGGTCTTCGCCTCATCGAGGTGGCCGTCATGTCGTTCAATGCGGGCCTTGAGCAGCAGTGCCATCGCGTGACTCGGATTGAGTTCCAGCGCGCGCTGGAGATGCGGCCGGGCATCATCGGTGCGATGCACACGGTCGTACGCATCCGCAAGGCTGAAGCGGAGCGGCGCCGAGTCCGGCGCGAGTTCCACGGCCCGCTCAAAGGAGCGGATGGCCTCGTCTAGATTGCGAACGGAGCGCAGTGCGGAACCGAGGCCGTTGTACGCAATTCCGTAATCCGGCGCGATCTCGACCGACTTGCGGAACTGCTCCAGCGCCTCGTCATAGCGCCCGACCGCGATCAGGAGGTTGCCGTAGTTGTTGCGCAGGCGGTGGTCGTCCGGAGCATCATTCACCGCGTTCTCGATCACTTCCAGCGCTTCCTTGCCCTCTCCGATGTCCATCAGTGTCACGGCAAGGTTGCCGCGAGCATGTGCCCAGTCCGGTCGAGCCTGCACCACGTGGCGGAACTGCTCAACGCTTGCGGGGCCGCGCGATGCTTCGCGCAGACAGAGCGCCAGGTTGTAGCGCGCCTCGGTGTGGCCGGGATCGAGTTCGATCGCCTTGTTGTACGATTCAATGGCGGCATCACGCATGTCGCGGCGACGAAGCACATTGGCGGCGTTGAAGTACGCCATCGCATAATCGGGCTTGATGCGCAAGGCGCGATCGAAACAGGCAAGTGCCTCGTCGCCCCGACCCTGCCGGTCGAGGACGACACCGAGTTCGAGATGCGCGGGCGCCAGCGGTTCATGAATCTCGATCGAACGCCGGAGGGAGGCTTCGGCGGGGCCGAGTTGCTCGGCGAGTGCCTGGGCGCGGCCGAGACTGTAGTGATACGCAGGGTTGCCTTCCTGGATCTCGATGGCGCGCTGAATGGACTCGATGGCGGCATCGTGTCGACCGCGCTGCGTCTCCAGGACGCCCAGGAGGTGATGGGCGTCGCCGTTGCCCGGATCGCTGGAAAGGATCTCCCGGTACTGGCTCTCCGCTGCGTCAAGCTGCCCTTCCTGCTGGGCTCGGTAGGCATTGGCCAATGCTGTCGAAAAACTGCTCATGAACTTCCTCGTTCCTCGTTCGTCTCTTCTCGCGCGGCATGGCGGTCCAGCACCTCACGGTGTGGTTCCAGTGCCTCAGCGTAATGACGCCACCGTCCGATGGCGCTGGTGTATACGGGTCGGGACACCGCTTCGTAGCTTGGTGTCTGAATGTAACGATCTCCCACGCGCTCGTTGAAGCGCAGGACATCAGGCTCCCAATCCAGGCCCAGGAACCCGATCAGGCCCCGGGCAGTCCCCTCCAGGTCCCCCACCGCCTGCTCGTAGACCACTTCATGCCTGGGCAGGGGGACGCTCGATTCGATGCCGGTCCAGAATGACATCAGCCTGTCGTACAGCGCAACGGTGGACTCGAGCGTACAGAAATTTGACATGGCCTGGTTCGGCGTGAACGCCTGCATGAAGCAACTGAGGCAGACATCCCGCGGATCGCGCCGCACGACGATCATCTTCGCGCCCGGGAAGAGCCGGACCAGCAGGCCGGTGTAGGCCAGGTTCATCGGCTGCTTGTCGATGAGCGTGCGGCTGCCCGCCTGCTCACCGGTGAACTGCTCCACCTGATCCCAGTATTGCCGACGCAGCACGCGAATCTGGTCTGAATTGAGCAGTTCCACTGCGTTGGGATAGTCGAGCCCCACCATGCCCGGAAGAGCCCGGATGATGTTCTGGGTGAAGGGGCGCTCATCGGTGGTGATGCACTTCGAATGTGCGGCGAGGATGTTCTCGACGAGGGTGGTTCCGGAGCGCGGAAATCCCACGAGGTAAACGGGATCCGGGAGACCATCATTCCACTCCTCACGGCCCCACTCCGCGAGTCGCTCCGGTGTGATGATGTGCATCGAGGCGTCAACCATGGCCCGGAACATCTCGGGGCGCGTGCGATTGAACTCCGGGGTCGCCATCAGAGCCTGCTGCCCACCCTCGAAGGCCTCCCACGCGCCCGTGTAGTCGCCCAGGCGGTCCAGAGTCTTGCCTAGTTCAACAAGCGTGTGCGTCCGCTCGATGGGCGCGAGGTCCTGACGAGCCGAGAGCGTTCGGAGACGTTCGGTCGCGGCTGCCGCGTCCCCCGCGGATCGCTCGGCACGTGCCAGGACGACAGCAGCCATGGCATGGCGCGGGTTCTGCTCCAGGGCGCGCCCGGCTGCTTCACGCGTGGCATCGACGTCGCGCATCTGTTCGAGAGCACAGGCCAGGCCGTACCACGCCTCCGGATTGGATTCGCGAAGGGCAAGCGATTTCCGGTAGCTCTCCGCCGCATCAGGCATCCGCCCAGTGGCACGCAGGAGGTTGGCGAGGTTGTAGTGGATCCCGGGATCCGACGGCTTCTTCTTCACCGCCTTCTGCAGGCAACCCGCGCCTTCCTCGGTGCGTCCGAGACCGGCGACAACGAGGCCGAGCATATTCAGGATGTCCGCATTGCCCGGCATCTTCTTCAACGCGGCACGATACAACTCCTCCGCCTGTGCCAGTTGACCGGCACGATGGAGCGCCACCGCCTGTTGAAGTTGTGCCTGCGGATTCGCCATGGACTCACATTCTTCTCGACCCCGGACCAGATGCTCCCACACCCTCGCGGACGTCTTCGGATCGGAGATTATACGGCAGCGCCGTCGGGCGTCGGCCCGCCATCAGCCCCGTAGCCGAAAGCGGCCAGGTACGGGGCGAGGCGTGCCTGGTGTGCGGCAAACTGGTCAGCGTAGTTCCGCCACCGCCCGATCGACGTCCGATAGACCGGCTGGATCACGCCTTCGTAGCTGGGTGTGGAGACGTAGCGTGTCTTCGCAACCTCATGGAACTGGAGGACCTGGTCGTCCCACGGCAGATCGAGGAACTCGAGGAGTCGACGAGCGCTGCTCTCCAGGTCATCCACGGTGTCCTCGTAACGGACCCGGAGGACCGGTACCTGCAACCGATCCTCCATCTCAAGGAACAGGCTCATGACCTGCTGGTAGAAGGTCACCGTGCTCTCCAACTGGAGGAAGTGGGCCATCGCCTGGTTGATGCCGAAAGACTGCATGAAGCAACTCAGGCACACGTCGCGCGGATCACGCAATGCCACGATGACCTTCGTGCCGGGGAAGAGACACTGGATCATCGGGAGGTGAATGAGGTTCAGAGGCAACTTGTCAACGTAGAGGGTGTCGTTCGGACCCGCATCCATCGTGCGCCAGTAGACCTGGCGAAGTCCCTCCAGTTGCGGCGGTGTCAGCGCGTTCAGCACGGCCGGGTACTGCTGCCGGGCCGCGGGCGGGAGCGCCATGATCGCGCGGTGAATGCCGGGCTGCTCATCGCTGGTGCGCACCTGCGGGTGCGCGGCGAGAATCTGCTCGGTCATCGTGGTCCCGGAGCGGGGAAATCCGACGAAGAAGATGGGTGAGCGTCCGGACGCGGCCGACGCCTCCGAACGCTGAGCGAATGCCGGGGTCCGCACCCATTCGACGGTCTTCTGAATGAGTTGCGAATAGGGGTCGCCCTGGTTCCGCCCCAACTGTTCCATCTGGGCGCGCTGGCCCTGATCGAAAGCAGCGTACGCTTCGTCGTAACGCTGAAGGCGATCGAGCACCCGCCCGAGTTCCACGGACGCCTGGCATCGCAGGTCCACAGGCAGGTCGCGGGCGCAGAGGGCTTCGAGGCGCGAGCGGGCCGACTCCGCATCACCATCACGGAGATCAATTCTTGCCGCCAGGATCTCGGCCAGCACCATGTCCGGCTTGATCGCCAACGCCTTCTCGACCGCGGCACGCGCGGCATCAAGTTCGTGCATCTGCTCGCGGGCGTGCGCCAGCCCGTACCACGCCGGGGCCGACTTCTCCTGAATGGCAATCGCCTTCTCGTACGCCGCGACGGCCTCGGTCAACGCACCGGAGCGCCGGAGTGCATTGGCGTAGTTGTAGAAGAACGCGCTCTGGCGCGGCGAGACCTCGGTCGCACGCTTCAGGAGGGGCAGGGCTTTGTCGGGATGCCCGGCATCGGCGATGAGGACACCGAGGAGATGCAGGGCATCCGGATGATCCGGCTTCTGTTTCAGGACCTGCCGATAGAGTCGCTCGGCGTCAGCGAGGCGACCCTGGCGCTGAAGCTGGAGCGCCTGCTGGAGTTGTGTGGCGAGTTGGGACATGGTGAAGAGGGGAACGGGAATGCGAGGGGGCGAGTGATCCGGAATGATCATTGTAAAAAGCGAAACGCCGACCGTCTCATTGACGATCGGCGTCTTGCGATGGGCTCAGTCGCTGGCTCAGTTGCGTTCGTCCATATCCGAGCCGTCGAGGAAGCAGGCGAGTTTGCGAGCACGAACGGGGTGTTGCAGCTTGCGGATGGCCTTGGCCTCGACCTGGCGGACGCGTTCGCGGGTCACCTTGAAGATGCGACCGACTTCTTCAAGGGTGTAGGTGTAGCCGTCGCCGATGCCGTAGCGGAGCTTGATGATCTCGCGCTCGCGATACGTCAGCGTCTTCAGGACGGATTCGATGCGGTTCTTGAGCATGTCGCTCGCCGCCACGGAAGCGGGCGCTTCCTGCTTCTCGTCCTCGATGAAGTCGCCGAAGTACGAGTCCTCGGACTCGCCCACGGGGCGGTCCAGGGAGATCGGGTGGCGGCTGATCTTCATGACGCGGCGGGTCTCTGCGACCGACATGCCGGCACGTTCGGCAAGTTCCTCGATGGTGGGCTCGTGCCCGAGTTCCTGGAGGAGCATCTTCTGAATGTTGCGCAGCTTGCTCATCGTTTCGATCATGTGCACCGGGATGCGAATGGTGCGGGCGTGATCGGCGATGGCGCGGGTGATGGCCTGGCGGATCCACCACGTGGCGTACGTGGAGAACTTGTATCCGCGCTTGTATTCATACTTGTCGACCGCGCGCATGAGGCCGGTGTTGCCTTCCTGGATGATGTCGAGGAAGGGAAGGCCGCGATTGCGGTACTTCTTGGCGATGGAGACAACGAGTCGGAGGTTGCCCGCCGAGAGATCGCGCTTGGCCTGCTCGTACTCCCAGAAGACGGTGTCGAGCCGCTTGACGCGATCGGCGAGGTCCGTGGGATCCTCGAGCACGAGCGAGCCGAGTCCGGCCAGCTCTTCGCGCATGACCATGACGTCCTCGGGATCGAAGCGGTTGGGATAGCGGGCCGCCTTCTTGAGTTCCTGATCCAGCTCCACCATTTTCTGCGAGATGGAGCGCAGCTTGCGGTGAAGCGGCACGATGCGGCTGGTGCGGAGGCTCATCTCCTCGGTCAGCGTCGCGAGCTTGCGACGGCGTGTCGCGATGCGCTCGCGCACCTCGGCCTGAACCGCTTCATCCTCCTCCTCGATGGCGTCCTCAAGGAATTCCCAGTCCTCGCGGTTGCGCTCCAGCAGCCGCTGGATGGTCTCGAGGTTGTAGGGGATGCGCTTGGCGATCTTCTCCTTGGCGTTCTCTTCCGCCGTGGAGATCTTCATGGTTCGGTCGAAGGGGAGTTCGCCGCGATGCACCTGCTCAAGGATCTCCGAGGCCTGTGCCACGGCGTAGTCCGACTCGAAGACGCGTCGGCGGAAGATCATGCGCGTGGTTTCGATCTTCTTCGCGAGGCGGATTTCCTCGTCGCGCGTCAGCAGCGGGATGGTGCCCATCTGCGTGAGGTACATGCGGACGGGGTCATCGATACGCTTGGCAGCGGCCTCTGCTTCGGCTTCCGCCTGGGCATTCTCATCGAGTTCGCCGCTGATCTCGTCATCCTGGTCCACGATGTCCACGGCCAGTTCGGTCTGCCGCGCAGGCTCCGCGTCCACCTTGAGCCCGAGCCGCTTCGAGTCACGCCAGCGACGCGCCTTGTACTCCAGTTCGTCGACCAGTTCGATGCTGAACTCGTCGATGCGAATGAGGACATCATCCACGCGATCCGGATCGACGAATTCGTCCGGAAGCGTGTTGTTCAATTCCTCGTAACTCAGCCACTTGCGCTTGCGGCCGAGTTCGATGAGTTCCTGGATCTCCGGATTCAGATTCGTCATCACCGTCAGACCACTCCCGTTGTCTTCAACGCTCTTGTTCAAGGCCTTCTCAACCTTCCTTCAAACCATCGGACATGCCCGAGGCGAACCACTGTCTATCTCACCCGCGGCAGCACCGGCGCGTTCGCCGTGCCCCGCTCCCTGTGGGCCGACTGCCGACGGGCCAGGCCCGCCACCAGCGCGTCCCGCGCGCTCACCTCTCCATCCTGACGTCCCACCCCCGACTCCTGTGCCAATCGGGCCACACAACTCGCCCAGTGCCGAATCAGTCGCTCCCGATCGTCATCCGTGATCGAAGCCACGTGAAGTGCCAGCCGGGTCGCAAGTTCGCGCGCGCTCGGCTCCTCGACAACTCCAAGGACCTCCGACAATCCCGGCGGCGTACCCAACCCAACCAACTTCTTGACAGCCGCTGCGACGCGGCCCGCCGGGTCAGAACCGTAGTCCCCACGCGTGAGAATGTCATCCAGGACCTCACGATTCTCCGAAATCAGCGTCGGATCGTGAAGCAGGCATCCGAGCATGTGCTCCAGCACCGTCGGTGCCCTCCCGGACGACGAACCTCCTGACCCGCCCGCGTCGAGATCCTCCGGCCCGGAAGTCTCACCGCCGCGCGGCGCACGTCGCCTGTGGGGAATCGCCGCGAGGACCGCCTGTTCCCCAAGCCCCGAGACCCGCCCGAGCCGCCTGAGCAATGCCTGGCGACGCAGCGGTGCGAGATCATGCAGGCCCAGTTCCACCAGCCGGGCCAGTTCCTCTTCCAATGCCCGCACGCGCGATGCACTTTCGTAGTCGTGCCCGGAAAGCGAATGCTCAAGCCGATCGAGACGGAACGCCACCGCATCCCGGGCGCGCTCCATCGCAGCATCAAAGGCCTCGCGGCCACCCGCCTGCTTGAGCAGTTCGTCGGGATCCTGACCATCCGGAAGCGTCGTGACGCGCACATCGATGGGCTCAAGGAAAAAGACTTCGAACGCCCGATCGGCAGCCCGCTGTCCCGCTTCATCGCCATCGAAAAGCAGGATCACTTCATCACACAGGCGGCGCAGCAGTCGTGCGTGTCGATCAGTCAGTGCCGTGCCGAGCGTGGCGACCACGTTCGTGACGCCGGCCTGGTGACACGCAATGACATCGGTGTATCCCTCGGTCACGATGACCGAGCGCTTCTGCTTGATGCCGGCCATCGCCTGCGGAAGCCCGAAGAGCGTCGAACCCTTGTCAAAGAGGATCGACTCGGGCGAGTTGACGTACTTGGGCGTGTCCTCAGGGTCGATGATCCGTCCGCCGAATGCGACCGGTCGGCCCAGTTGATCGAAGATCGGGAAAATGAGTCGGTTCCGGAAGGTGTCATACGCACCATCGCCCTGTTCCCGGGCCTTGAGGAGACCGGCCGCGAGGAAGTGCGCTTCGGGCAGGTCGCGTGCGCGGATGGTCTGGATGAGACCATCCCAGCGCGCGGGGGCGGCACCGATGCCAAAGGCCTCAACCATGTCCGCGGAGATGCCGCGACGCTCCACGACATCCCGTGCGACAGCCCCGTGCTCGGGGTGCTTGAGGATGGATGCGAAGAAGGAGGCCGCGACACGATTGGCGGCGGCGAGGTCATCGCGTGAGTAGTCGACGGCGGCCTGCTCACCGGCCGCTGCCGATCGCGGCTGACGTTCTCGGCGCGTCAGTTCAAGACCGGCCTTCTCCGCGAGGAACTTCAACGCCTCAAGGAAGTCCATGCCGTGATACCGCATGACGAAATCGATGGCGTTGCCACCGGCGCCGCAGACAAAGCAGTGGAAGATCTGCTTGACGGGCACGACGTACATGGACGGATTGCGATCATCATGGAAGGGACACAGGCAGACGAATTCCCGACCCTTGGAGCGCAGTGCCACGTGATCGCCGACAACGTCAACGATATCCGTCGCATCGAGCACACGATCGCGATCATTCGATTGGCCTGAGTTGCGTGTCACGTCCGTGCGGTACTCCATTCCCACAGCCAAAGCGACGGGAAGGAAAAAATCAGGTCCTGAAACATGTGGATTGGTCGAGCAGGTACAGAATGTCATCCGCCATTCCGGCGGACCGCAGCCTCGTCAGATCCAAGACAGCGTCAGCACGCACCTCGTTCCCATAACATCCCCCGGGTGGGCGAGGGAACGGGCCGACGGCATTTTCCTCAGAGGGTGGAGAAGTGGCCTGACCGCTCGCGACGGGGCGGGGTTCAGGTGGCGGTTGAGGACAGCCGGTCGTTGCAATACAACGCTAACACAGACGGACCGCGGGTCAAACCCGACGACTTATGAAACTGAAACGTCGTGCAGAAACTGGACCTCCGAGTACCCTCTTCACGGGAACGACCCGATCAAAACTAGAATGAAATCGAACACACCTGACAGGCGCCTCATCTCATTCATCGGCCGCGTGCAGGGCGTCGGCTTCCGCATGACCTGCCGACAGATCGCCCGCGGCTTCGACGTCCGGGGCTGGGTCCGCAACGAACGGGACGGGACCGTCACCCTCGCCGCCGCGGGGGCGGCATCAGAACTCGATGCCTTCCTGGCCGCCATCGCGGCTCGCATGGGCAGCAACATCGAGGAGACGCGCGTCCAGAACGACGCGCCCGGAGACCTCCCGGCCACGGGCTTCGAGATTCGACGCTGACGCCTGTTGCTCGCGGTGAGGTCGACCGTCATGATGCGGCGATGCTGCTGCTCTTCGATATCGATGGCACCCTGGTCACCACGAGCGGAGTCGGCATCCGCGCCATGGGCCTCGCCGGGCGCTCGCTCTATGGCAACAGTTTCGACGCCTCGATCATCGAGTACGCGGGCCGACTCGACCCGCTGATCATTCTTGACCTCCTGACCCGCCACGAACTGCCGACCCACGATTCTTCGGTGTCGCAGTTCCATGCCGCGTATCGCGAGCACCTCGAAGTGCTGCTTCGCGAGCACAACACCGCGCGGCCGTGCCCGGGCGTGCTTGAACTCCTCGACATCCTCGAAGCCGATGAGGCCATGACGCTCGGCCTGCTGACGGGGAATTTTCCCGACACAGGTTCGATCAAGCTCCGGGCTTCCGGCATTGAGCCTGACCGCTTCCCGGTGCACGTCTGGGGTATGGACTCACCGCATCACCCCCCCTGCCGCACCCATCTCCCGCCCATCGGCATGGCTCGGTACGAGCAACGGGAAGGCCGACCGCCGCGAGAGACGATCGTCATCGGCGACACGCCGCACGACATCAACTGTGCGCACGTCAACGGCTGCCGGTGCATCGCGGTGGCGACGGGACGCTTCAGCGTGGAGGAGTTGTCGGAGGCGGGAGGAGATCTTGTCGTGCGGGACCTCTCGGAGACGCATGAGATCCTCGACTGGATCCGATCGGTTCCCCGGAGCAGGACCTCATGAACGACGCGACCATGATCTCAGCCGACCCGGGCGCACCGGCACCGGTGACGGAGAAGAAACGCATCGAGGGGCTCGATGTGCTCCGCGGCGTCGCCCTGCTGGGCATCCTCGTGATGAACATCCAGGCCTTCTCGATGCCCTTCAGCGCATACATGAACCCGCGCGTCTTCCCCGAGTTCGATCTCGCCAACCAGTTGGTCTACATCTACACGCATCTGTTCTTCGACGTGAAGATGATGACGCTCTTCTCGATGCTCTTCGGCGCCGGCGTTGTTCTCTACGCGGAGAAGGCGAAGAAACCGGAGGACATCAGACCTGTTCGCAGACTGTGGTTCATCCGCATGGGATGGCTGCTGGCGATCGGCATGGTGCACGCCTACTTCATCTGGTACGGCGACATCCTGGTTTCGTACGCCGTCTGCGGCCTCCTTTTCCTCTGGTGGTTGAGGCGTCTTCCAGCCGGCGCCATGTTGATCCTCGGTGTGCTATTCCTCACATTTGGTGCTCTGCTGAATACGGCATTCAGTTTCCAGTTCTGGATCTATGCCAATCCGGAGTTCATGGCGGAATGGTCTGCTGAGGCGCAAGAGGGATTCATGAAGGGCGTCGGCGAAGGTGTCCAGTACTACGATCCGACGCCCGAGCAATTCGCGCAGCAGGTTCAGGACCACCTGGGCGGATTTCTTCCGATGCTCCACCACCGGATCGAGCAGTCACTCATCATGCAGCTCATGTTCATTCCGCTGTACATGCTGTGGCGCGGTACTGGCGCCATGCTCCTCGGCATGGCCCTCTACAAGATGGATGTGCTGACCGGGCGTCGCTCGACACGCTTCTACGCCATCCTCGCTCTCATCGGATACGCCATCGGCGGCGCACTGATCGGCTCCGGCATCGCCTGGAACTTCGCGGATGACTTCAGCCTCGGGAACTTCGCTCTCATCGGGCTGCGTTTCAATGAAGTTGGCTCCATACCCATGGCCCTGGGCCACATCGGGCTGGTCTTCATGCTCTTCCGCCTCGGTGTGCTCGGCGGCCTCGCCCGGGCCCTCGCCGCGGTGGGACGCATGGCGCTGACGAACTACCTCATGCAGTCGATCATCTGCACGCTCATCTTCTACGGCTACGGCTTCGCCTACTTCGGTCAACTCGAACGGCTGGAGCAGCAGTTCGTCGTTGTGGCGATCTGGGCCTTCCAACTGGTCTTCAGCGTTTTCTGGCTGAAGGGCTTCCGCTTCGGGCCGGCGGAGTGGTTATGGCGATCTCTGACCTACTCCCGACTCCAGCCATTCCGGCGATGAGCCGATCTCATTGCTGAACGCCTGAGCCCTCCCGGAGTCGCACCCACCTTGCGGATCACCAGCCTGACATCTTCCCCGAGGGTGCGACGCCACCTCCCCTTCCTCGGCTTCCTTGCCACTTTCTACGTCACCTGGCTCTGCATCGTCATCGTCGGAAATCACTGGCAGGATCTCGTCGACCACATCGCGATCGCGTGTGCCATGGCTGTCGGCTCCTACTTCGCCGGATCCACGCCCATGGGCGGAGGGACCATCGGCTTTCCCATCCTCGTTCTCCTCTTCGATCAGCCCGCCTCCATCGGTCGCAACTTCAGCTTTGCCATCCAGTCCATCGGGATGGTGAGCGCCGCCATCTACATCTTCACCTCGCGCCGCCCGCTCGAATGGCCAATGCTGCGGGCCGCGATGCTCGGCTCTCTCATCGGCACCCCGCTCGGTGCCGCCTTCATCGCGCCCGTCGTGCCCGACCTGTGGGTCAAACTCATCTTCGCAGTCGTCTGGGCCAGTTTCGGCATCCTGCACTTCGTCAAGCTCGGTGAGATCGCCTCGGCCCAGGGCATCACGCCGACCACGCACCGATTCGACCACCGTGTCGGACTCGCCATCGGCCTCATCGGTGGCGCCACCGTCGCGGCCATCACCGGCGTCGGCGTGGACATGCTCATCTACGCCGCGCTCGTCCTGCTCAGCCGCGCCGATCTCAAGATCGCCATCCCCACCTCAGTCGTCCTCATGGCCTGGACATCCGTCATCGGAATCGGCACCAATTTCGCGCTGGCGGTGACCATGCCGGATCGCTTCGGCATGTCGCGCGAGGTGTACCTCAACTGGCTTGCAGCGGCACCGATCGTCGCTGTCGGCGCGCCCATCGGTGCTCTGGTGGTGGCGCGCATTGGTCGACGCCCGACGCTCATCCTCGTCTCGACGCTGTGCGTGCTTCAATTCGTGTGGACCTGCATCCACGAATGGCACCGCATGGGCCTCGGGATCCTCGGCCTCGCTCTGCTTGGCCTGCTGGTCTTCAACCTCGGCTTCCACGTCATGTACGCCGCCGGCAGACGACTCGCCGCGAAGCGTGGCGGCGTTTCATCTGCGCCGAAGAAGATCATTCGTTGATCGATGCGTAGGGCCGGATCACGTAGGCTTCACGGGCCAGTTGTTCCGCGATGTCGTCCCGTCCGGCAGAGCGTGTCTCTTCCTCGAGCAGCTTGAGCAACGTGAAGTAGTAGGTCTCTTCACTGAACTCCGCCTGCGACGTGAGCCCGCCCATGGAGTACGCCTTGTCAAATGCCTCGTCATGCGCGAAGTCGACCAGCCCCTCGATGTACTCGACGTTCTGGTTGTAGAACTGGCGCCCGTTGAGCCACTCCGTCGCCCCCTCCCGCACCTCGGCGTGCCGAACACCGACCCGGTACACCTTGTAGCCCCAGAAGCCGCCGACAGTCACGACAACAAGCACCAGCAACGTAATGATTGATCCCTTGGACATGGCGGCATTCTAACTTGATTCCGGGCCGGGTCGAAGGGATTTCTGCATCTGCACCGCGGTATGCTGGACCCATGACTTCCAGGATCACCATTCGCCACCTCGCCTCGCTGAGCGATGCTGATCAGGCACAACTTGCCGATGTCCTCGTCAGTTGCGTCGATGGTGGTGCCTCCGTCGGATTCATGGCACCCTTCGATCAGGAGGACGCCATCGCCTTCTGGCACACGCTGGCACCCGAGATCACCGCTGGCCAACGCATGTTGCTCGTCGCTGAAGACGACAGAGGTATATGCGGCACGGTTCAACTGGTCCTCAACCTGCCGGCAAACCAGCCGCATCGCGCAGATCTCACGAAGATGCTCGTGCATCGACGAGCGCGTCGCCGCGGCGTCGGCGCCGCTCTGCTCCAGGCGGCCGAGGCAACAGCGCGGGAGTGCGGGCGAACCCTGCTCGTGCTCGATGCCGTGACGAGCGGTGATGCGTCACGCCTGTACGAACGGCACGGCTGGAGACGCGTAGGCAGCGTGCCGGAATTCGCGCTCTTCCCGGATGGCAGAACGTGCAGCACCACCTATTACTATCGCGACCTCACCGACCCGACACCGATGGGGGCCGGCGCCGCCCGCCGCGGCAGCCGTTACGCGCGGATCGAGCGCGAGCGTCGCTTTCTGGTGACGACGCTGCCGGACTCAGTCGATCCGGAAAACTACGTCCGCCTGCGTGATCGTTTCATTCCGGGCGTGTTCCTGCGGCTCCGGCGCATCGAGCGCCCGGATGGCACCGAACTGCTCACCAAACTCGGCCAGAAAACCCTGGATCCCCACGCACCGTCAGATCCGCGCCGCCGCCAGATGACCACCTGCTACTTCGACCCGGGTTCGGCGGGTGTCCTTTCGTCGCTCGACGGCCCTTCAAGTGCGAAGCGACGCCACACGATCCGGGTATCGGGTCGTCAATGGGTGATTGATGTCTGGGAAGAACCGGTCAGCGCCGCCGGGCTCATCCTGGCAGAAGTGGAGTGTGACAGCGATGCGGAGTTGGAAGCTGTGGAGATACCAGCGTGGGTCAAGCGCGAGGTCACCGGCGAGTCGCAGTACTCAGGCTGGACCCTCGCCGGAGGCGGAAGGCTCTCGACCACCGACTGAACGCCGCGAGCCGTGCTTCAACCCAACCGAACCGCAGCGTCACGTGACCTGAACACTCCGATCCTCAACCCGGCGCCGATTGGCGAGTTTCGAGGAACAGCCCGCAATCCCTCCGATATCACTACGGATATCTGTGAGCGGGCGTCGAGGGATGCCGCTAGCATGCTCTGCAACCCTGTCGCAACCTCGCCGCGACAATCGGAGGTCGCGCCATGTCTGATCCCGTCAACAAAGAAGAACGGCTGGATACCCGGGTGAACCGAGATCCCGGGAAGGGCACGGTCGAAGAGCGGCAACCCCACGCGGCTGAAGTTCGGCTGCGAATTGCCAACCTCGCCGCAGTGACGATCCCATTCCTCGGACTGATCATGGCGATCCTGCTGCTGTGGGGCGTTGCGTTCAACTGGGTGTATCTCGCGATTCTCGGCGGTATGTACCTGCTGACTGCGCTCGGAATCACCGTGGGCTACCACCGCTACTTCACTCACCGGAGCTTCAAGGCGCCCAAGCCCGTCGTGGTTGTCCTCGCCATCCTTGGATCAATGGCTGTCCAGGGGCCGGTCCTCCAGTGGGTCGCGATGCACCGCAGGCACCATCAGCACAGCGACAGCGACGGTGACCCCCACTCGCCGCACGCCCACGGCACGGGCGTCCTGGCGCTGATCCGCGGCATGTGGCACGCACACGTGGGTTGGCTTCTCTGTCCTGATCATCCGCGCGGCCTCAGCCGCTACGTCGCGGACCTGCGCCAGGACAGGGTGATCGTCCGGCTCAGCAAGATGTTTCCCCTCTGGGTGGTACTCGGGCTCCTGATCCCGGCGGCCCTCGGCGGCGTGCTGACCCTCAGTTGGACTGGTGTGATGCTCGGCCTCATCTGGGGTGGATTCGTCCGCGTCCTGCTCGTCCACCACGTGACATGGAGCGTCAACTCCATCTGCCACATCTGGGGAGCCAGGCCTTTCCGCAGTCATGACGAAAGCCGGAACAACCCCGTATTCGGCATACTTGCGCTCGGCGAGGGCTGGCATAACAATCATCATGCGTTCCCAACTTCGGCGCGGCATGGTCTCCGGTGGTGGCAGCTTGACTTGAGCTATCTCGTGATCCGCGCCATGGCGGTCGTCGGCCTCGCACGGGAGATCCGTATCCCATCCGCGGAACGAGTCCTTGCCAAGCGGGTCCGCCCCGAAGAGCGCTCGGACTCGTGAAACCCGCGATCATGCCCGTTCTCAATGTTCTCCCCGGACGACCGGAAGCCGCGGGTCGCTTCGCGAGAAGTTGATGAACCGCTTGCCGTCATAGTGATACACACCGGCCGTGGTCCCGAACCACAGCGCACCGTCCCGGTCCTCGCGAATGCTGGGGCAAGGCAAGCCTCCAGTGTGCGGCAGGAGAGAGTCGGCGCACGAGTCCCTGGTCGCACCATGCCAGTTGTACATGCAGCGGTCGTGCCAGTTGCTGGGCAGCGCGACGCGCGCGTGATCGCGCGAGTTCGTGCTGCGCGTTCTCCGGGACGGCGCTTGACATGCAAGCTGTGGCTTGCCTATATTGTTCGAACTGCCGTATGGATGATCTTTACCGAGCCATCGCCGACCCGACCAGGCGGGCCATTCTGGATGAACTGGTGGAACGTGATGGACAGTCGCTGTACGAACTCTGCGGCCGACTCACCATGAAGCACGGCATCGGCTCATCTCGCCAGGCGATCTCGCAGCACCTTGAGGTCCTGGAGTCCGCCGGATTGGTCGAAGTGCGGCGTGAAGGCAGGTACAAGTTTCACTGGTTCAATGGTCAGCCCCTTCGCGCGATCGCGGAGCGCTGGCCCACCGACCGCAATGGAGCGTGACCACGATGAGAATCAACATCTGCAGTGTGGCCGTAGACGATCAGGCCAGGGCGCTCCGTTTCTACACCGAGATTCTGGGCTTCCAGACGAAGCACGATATCCCGATGGGTGAGCACCGCTGGATCACCCTCGTGTCTCCCGAAGACCCGGGCGGCACCGAACTGGCCCTCGAACCCGATGAGCACCCCGCGGTCAGGCCGTTCAAGTCCGCACTCGTCGAGGACGGCATCCCGTTCACGTCGTTCGCCGTGCAGGACATCGCCGCCGAACATGAGCGACTTGAGTCCCTTGGCGTGCGATTCACGCAGCCACCCGTCGACTACGGCACGGTGATCGCCGCGGTCTTCGACGACACATGCGGAAACCTCATCCAGATCGCACAGGAGAAAGGCGAATCATGATCTCGTCACCCACCCAACTGGCCGCGTTCTGCCTCGCGCCGTTGCTGCTCGTACTCGTCGCTGCATCTCATCAGCCCACAACGGATCGAGGACACTCGGATACCGAGTCGACGACTCACGATGAAGAACAGGTCGAGCAGGCAGCCATGCAGGTGCAGTACCTCGAAATCGTCACGCCCGCTGTGGACAAGACGTGCGAGGCGCTGGCCGCGGCTCACGGTGTGGTCTTCAGCAAACCGGTTCCCGAACTGGGTAATGCGCGCACGGCCAGCCTGAAGGATGGCGGGCGCATTGGAGTGCGAGGTCCGATGCGGGACACGGAGACGCCGGTTGTCCGGCCGTACCTCCTGGTGGATGACATCGAAGCAGCAGTGAAGGCCGCGGAAAAGGCCGGTGCGACCGTGGCACTGCCTCCCATGGAGATCCCCGGGCAGGGCACATTCTCGGTCTACATCCTCGGAGGAATCGAGCACGGCCTCTGGCAACTCTGAAGCCGGGGCATCATTCTTCGACCGATGCTCTCAACCGCTCGATCGCATCATCCCACTGCGCCGAAGCCCGAGCGAGGTAGTCCCTGGCCTTCGCGATGGGATCGGGCCTGATCGTGAACCGGCTCTCCCGTCCCACGCGCTCGCAGGAGACGAGGCCGGCTCTCTGCAGCACATGCAGGTGCTTGGTGACACCCTGGCGCGTCAGATCGAGGCCGTCCGTGAGCTGCGCGATCGAGTGCTGCTTCCCGTCACTGAGGCGCGCAACGAGTTCGAGGCGGGTGATGTCGCCAAGCGCAGCAAACACCGGGGCGGTACCGACGGCTTCAGTCACGTTCGACATGGGCAGCGATGTGGTCGGCCTGGATGTCCCAGCCCTCAGTGTTGGAACGCAGCGCTTCCAGCCGCTTCGACTCCGGGAACTGCATGAAGCCCGTCTCCTTGATGGTAAGACGCGTGCCCCCGCCGTCAGTCGGCTTGAGCCTGAACTCGACAAGGACCTTCGCGTCCGCGGCATACTCCGTATCCGGATCGATGGTGCTCGGTGGCCATGAGAAGACGAACAATTGCTCGTGATCCATCACTTCGGTCACCGACACCCATTCCATATGCTCGTACCCCGGATACGTGATCCTTCCGGTGGTGGTCTCACCGACCTCGAAAGGGCCATCGAGTCGAACGCGAAACCACTCGCCGAACTCGACGTGATCCGTGAGCGCCCGCCAGACCCGCGAGACGGGTGCGGCAAGCTCGACGACTTTCTCGATCTGATCCTGGTCCATTTTGATACTCATTTATGCAACCTCCTGGTTGCGATTAGAATAGACGAGGGGCGCGTACAATGCAACCGTTTGGTTGCAAATTCTGACAGATTCGTCGCACGAGTCCGCAAGTGAGAAAGCGAGGGCCATTCTGGACCAGGTTCATCACATTTCCACCGGAGGGACCATCGCCTCAGATGGCTCCGCGATGCTCGGCGGCGAGGCGCTGATTTCGCACTTGCTGATCTACACACCGGACGTCCGATGGAGCCACGAGGATGCGAGTCGTATCCCGAGTTCGTGCGTGACACCGAAGGGCCTCGTCTCGCTCGCGCAACGGATCGACTGCGCATTGAGTGATCGCGAGCCGGACATGCTGCTCATCACACACGGGACAGACACGATGGAGGAAGCCGCGGCGGTTGCAGACATGGTCTGCCGCGACGATGTGCCGATCGTGTTCACCGGCGCCATGCGTATCGGGCCGGGGGGCGATGGCCCCCGAAACATCGCGGAGGCGATTCGCGCGGGCCTGGACGTCACGGATACGCAGCGAGGCGTCGCGGTTGTGATGAACGGTACGATCCATGCCGCGATTGAAGTCCGGAAGCTCCACAGCGCGGCGGATGACGCCTTTCATTCCCGCGAGCCGTTGGGTCAAATCGCCCTCAAGGGAATCCGATGGCGTGAGCGGCGGCCGCATCGGCTTCGTCTTCCGCGCGCCGAACCGCATCACATCGTGCGTCTGGTCCGGCTGGTCGCCGGCGACTCGGGTGCCCAGATCAGGGAAGCGGCGACCCACGGGGCTGACGGCATCGTCATCGAACTCTTCGGCGCAGGAAACGCGCCGAGTGACATCTTCGACGCCATCGCCTCGGCGGCGGATGCGGGGGTGTGCATCGCGCTGACGACGCGCTGTGGTGACGGCCCGGTCAGGCCGGCGCGGGACTGTGAGCATGTGATCATGATGCCCGGAATCGATGCGCTCAAGGCGCGGCTCGCGTTGATCCTCGCGCTGGCAAGCGACCGCGTCGATCTGCTGAGGTCGTGGGCCACAGAGTTTGAGCCATGAGTTACCCGGGGCTCACAAATCGGGGAGACAGGATTCGAACCTGCGACCTCGGCGTCCCAAATACCGACCGGCCCCAGAACAGATCGACAAGCGACGTTACCAGCGGGGTTTACGGATTGCAAGTGGTGCCGATTCTGCCGCGCTTTGGGCCCAAATGCGCGGTTAAGCGCGGTGTACACCGCGCTGCTCATAAGCGAGCATCAACTCCATCGAGGATTCGCTTCCGCTCCTTGAGCAGCCAAGGGAAGAAGCTCGTCTGAGAAATCCGCTTCGTGCGTCCGCGTTCTCCATTCGTCTCGAAAGCGCCTGCTTTCCCGGCCCGCGACACGCGCGACTCCGCCTGATCAATGGGCATGATTTCCTCCGGCCCCGCAAGGAGTTTGGCCGCTTCTTTGTTCGTGATCCAGTGTTTGATGCTGAGACTGTCAGGCCCCCCCTCACCCGACGATGCCGTCCGGGCTTCGAGGAGCGCTATTGCACGTTCAACGGGCACATCGTCAGCACTTCCCGCCGAGAGCTGCATGTTCCTGACAAGCCACACCTGAATGGCGAGCGTCAAGCCTGACAGGGGCAGAGTGAGATCGCCGACTAACCCCGCCGCGTGCGCGACACCGCGCAATTGGACGATTGTGTTCGTCAACGGAGTACGACGTTCGGGGAAGTCGCCGACTTGCCAATCTCCACCTCTTCTAAGCAGTCCGATCGTCAGGGATCTCATATCGACCGCAGCAGGATCAGCAAGTGCAGCGAGTCCACGAACAGCCAGGCTGTACTCGTGGACTTGGCAATGGTCCGACTTCAGTCTCCGAATACCTGAAAAGAGGAACTTCTCATCGATCTGAGGCAGCGTGACTCCATCGACTTGGGTGCGCGTGCACTCAACCGCATCCTTGAGGGCACCATCATCTTCCCCGACCATCGCTAAGAGCGCACACCACTCAAGTGCCACGGAACGTGCGATGAGGAGTGCCAACACTGCATCGCATGTCATCTCCTTCGCCGACTGCATTCCGCTCACTGGCCCCCAAGGAACCGCAGGTCGCTCAGGGCTGCCGGGATGAGAGCCCGGCCCATCTCCGCCGATCGAGCAAGGGCCTCTGCCTCGCCCGTGAGCCAATTCATGTGTGCGGGGCGCACTCCATCTGCTGGTTCCTGCTCAGATGACCGAAGCGACATTTCGACGGTGTCAGTACCCTGGAGTATCTGCCCAATCCGATACCGGTACTGCCTCCGGTTCTTCGGAGGCGCACCCTCTTGGATCTTCTCAGCATGCTCCCGGGCACGGGAGATCAGATGGAGTCCGGGTTGAATGACTCGTCCCGGCCCTCGAACCCAGGCGGCAAACGGCGTGTGCGTCAGGGCATTTCGTGCGGCCGGCAATCGGGACAATCGCTCTCGCTCCCTTGCCACAAATGGGGCAAGAACAGTCAGAGACTTGAGACAGCAAATGAGTTGAAATACTGGGACCAGGGTGGTGCCGTAAGCCATGCGTGATGCCTCCGATGTAGACCATGGCAGGAGCGTGGCTCCTGAAATGGTGTTTGAAGAAGATGTAGCGGCGCTATAGGAACGCGCATGAAGAAGAGGTGGTGGCTTTGGTCATGCCACCCTCGTTCTCATCAGACTACTCGAATTGCGACGCGTTGCAACCAGTGCACCGGTTGCCGGGATGCCTACATCACCAGTTCACTCGTCGCCTTTGCTCCAAGAAGTGCCTCTTCCATCACGTACCGCTGACTCATCGTGAACGCCCAGGTCTTGCCCGTGCGTGCCTTCAGATCATTCGGGATGGGCTTGTCGAGTTTGAGGGTCTCAGGATCGTCCGGCCCGCTCAGGAAGATGATCTTGTAGGTTTCGCCCGGGCTTCGGGCAGAATTCGGATCTGCGAGGAGTGTGTCCACCAATGCATCGACTCGTTCGTCGCCTGTTGCTCCGCCGCGTTGCAGTTCGACTTCGTCGAAGGATGCCAGGATCCGCGGAATGAGCGGGTTGACCACGCCATGCGAGTAGAACCCCAGCCGCTGGACCTGTTGGAATGGACGGTTGGCCTGGCAGATGTACGCGCTGTGCCGCAGGTATTCTGGCCACGCGTGGTGGGCCGCGACGATCACGACATCGACGGGATTTCCCAACAGGTTCTCGCCGGCAAGCATGGCCTGGAGCTCGCGGAGGAGAAACGCCTCTCGCTCGGAGATCACTTCGTGCGGGTCGTCGAGGAGCTCGTCGATGGACTGATCGAGGCGGGCAAACGACGCCCAGACAAGGTTCTCGTGGGCAAGGTCGGTGACGGCCGCGGGGACATCGTCGTCGGGCGTGAGCACAAGAAGGGCCTGAAATCGCTCGGTGGAAGCATCGAGCCGCTGGAGGTGCCGCTCAAGCTGGTCTTGGCGGACGGCATTGGGGACCGTCTTGGTCTCGACGAGGATGCGGCAGCTCGACGAGATCTCCGCATCGGGAACCCCGGGGGCTCCGCGCGAGGGCTGATTCTGGAAGCGGACAAGTTCGAACTCGGCCTGCTCGAGGAGGGCGCCGATGAGGCGTTCGATGCGGTGCAGGGAGAGGGCGCCGAGGACCGCGAGGACGGATGCCGTGACGCGGTTCTCGCCTTGGGAGTAGGTTGAGAAGATGTTGGTGGTCATTGAACCTACAGAGTATGCACGATGCGGTGCAGCTGTTCCAGCGAGTGCGCAGATGCTTGGGCGACGTTTTTGAGCTGCCCGGGCCGGACGTAGATCCGAGTGCGGGCACTTGGCGGCGGCGACTGTAAACGGTTTGATGGGCGAATGTTCTGACGGGATCCGGGTTTCACCGTATGCACAATCCAACGCCGGGAGTTCTGGATGTCTCCCTCCTCACCCGTGAACTGGCTTCAGCAAGCACCGCTTGGGCTCCGCCGGACACGATGACAACTTAGACGCCGACCCGCCCTGTTTGCTTGGGTCAGCTTCTGCTACTCTGGTCTGGAACATCTGTGGAGCCTAAGTCTTCGTTGGCGAGTGCACTAGTCGGGTGCGTTTGCTGCTCGAAATTGGTAGGCCCGGGAGGGACTTGCCGTGCAGTCGCTTTCATATGCTGACCGTGAGCGGATCCTCGCGATTCGTGAGCAAGCATGTCGAAGCGCGCCGAGCCGCTCAGACGAGGAGATTGTCCGAGAAGTTTCGACAAGGCTCTACGAACATGTTGGAAAAACGGGCTTTGAGTTTTGTTTTACCAGGTACGCCCTCGCGCTCGCGTACGAGTTACTGTTTTCTGATGAGCGTGCTATCAAGGAGATCTCGCGCGGTGCGCTCTTGTATTTTTTGAAGCAGGACGATCTTGTTCCCGACAATCGGGATGTGGACGGACTTGAGGATGACTACTACGTCATGTCGCTCGCGATCCATGAGATCGAGGAACGTAGCGGAGAGATTTCAACCTACTCCGGGCCGCATCTCAACGAAGAACATCATCGCAACGTCATCGAGATGCTCAACAACTTCGCTGAACGCCCTCCTTTTGATGATGCGACCTTGATTGAACAATCGCGCCAGGTGGTGACCGGACTGAAACCGATTGCCTCCGCGGGTTTCTTCGGACGATTTGTGAGATCAATAGACCACTTGGTCGGGTTGATCTCATCGGCTGATTCCGAGCAGCAGAAGTGGGCCCGGGCAGGACTGTCATACCTTATCGAAACCGAAGATCTGATCCCGGATGACCTTGGATTGGTCGGCTACCTTGATGATCGTGTGGCCGTGTTTGAGGCCAATCGGCGATGCGGCGCGTCCAGTGGACTCATGATCGCCGCTCTTGATGAAGTGGTAGGACAGTGGCCGTTTCTTCTCCGAACAGTCCTGTCTGACATCGGGGGGGATCATGAACTCTCGGAGTTCATGCTGCTCAACTGTTCGATAGTTCAGCAGACCGAGACTGCTGGACACGGCCTACGGTGGCTTTCTCTGCCTCGAACCGGACTCGCACCTGGGACGTTGGCGATGCTCGCCGCCATTGGATTCCTTTGTGACCGGGAGTATTCAGATGACGGATGGCTCAGCGTTGAATCGAAGGTCCATCTGGATGGTGACAGAAAGGCGGTCTATCTCTACCGAGGGCTCCGGACTCGCGATGGAAGAGAAGAGTTCGGACTCTGCCACAAGGTGTTTCCCAACGGGAGACCGCGGGCCACAGTGTGGTTTCCGGCCATACCCGAGAATCTCACGCGAATGAGCCCCGCCTCCAATCAACGCAAAGTTCGTGGCCCACAGCCTGAAGCCATTCAGAGAAGCAACGCTGCGATTCGACCCATCGATCGACTTCTGAATTCGCGCCTGCCGATTGCATCTCATGTGGCGGAGAAGACAACGGTCTTGATCAGTCGTCCCGCGCATGTAAAAGCATGGTCCGAGCGCGTTTCGTTGTACGGAGTGCCACTCAAGGATCTCTTGCCGATTGCGAATCTGGCTGCCGATGGAAGTCTGAAGTGGTGGTCGAACAGATGGGAGAACCTGGGATTGCCCTCGATTCTCGTCGTTTCTGATCCTCTTGAGGCGGCTGATTGGTTGGCAGACCAAGAGAAGGAGGCTTCGGTCATCGTCGATGTTGGATCGCTGAGTCGTGACAAGGTGACCGACCTCGTGCATCTTGCGAATCGAGACGCGTCGGTTGTGGCCATCCTGGCTGATGCAGACATAGAGTCGTGCGACTTCGCAACAAACCAAGGAAGCGAGGTCGTTGGCTGGGGTTCCGACGAACTCAGAGAGCTCATCTGGCGTCGGAGTAGGAGTGACGCTGGAATTCTCCAGGAGTACGAGAGTTCTGTGCTGTGCGCAGTAAGGGGAACAGTGAAGGCAGAGCGGATTGACTGCTCGGAAGTTGACCATGCGTGGCTGGCGACCAAGGAACTCGCGCGCGTCGCGGGTGCGAATCCAACAGACGAGATGGATTCTCTGTTGAACGCTGCATGGAGACTACTGCGCACGCTATCGCAATGGCCGTTTCTTATGTCTTCATCGGTCGGCCTGCGTGAGTATGTGAGCCTCCACAGTTCGACACTCAGACAGACCAAGTCCGTCTATCTGGCGGCAGATGCAGTTGCATCTGCCGCGCGCGCCGCCGATCGGATAGATGCGCTCGTTTCGCGATTGACAACCGACAATCCGAAGTTTGCCAAACTTGAGGAACTCCTTGAGGGAGAGCCTGCCACTCTGGTCATGCCAAGTAGGTTGGCAGCGGCTGATGCCAAGAGTGCGGCGGCGATATCGGACCGCATACTCAATCTGTCTGTGGCCGACTGGCGGGGGCTGGATCCCGGTTCTGTGGATCATGTCATCGTGCCGGGATGGTATCGCTCAGAGATCATGAACCGGCTTCTCAACCCGCTGATCGCGACCAGGGTCACGGTCTTGGCTTACGGCTTCGAAAGCGATGAGCATAGGCGTTTTCTGAGAAGGGCGACAAGACGGAGATTCTCGCGATCAATCGTGGGGAAGCATCGCTCTGTTTCCGTTCCGGCAGAACCTGTGGACATGCCACCGGAAGAGGAAACCGTGGAATCCGTTGAGAACTTCGAGCGACTCGTCAGGATGTATGCACGGAAAAGGGCGGAGGCTCAGGTCTCCGGATCTGATGAACACGACCGCGTTGAAGCCCAACTCATCCTGTTCGAGGACGACAGCTGCGTCTGGGTGACTGACTACTCACGCCTTCGCCGCGTAAACCATCTTCTGGCAGGTTTGGCGGATGACGAATCGGAGCTTGAAGTCGTATCAGCGGACGAGCTTCGCGTCGGCGACTACCTCTTGTTCCATCTTGGCTCCGACCCTGATGCAATTCGTGTCCAGGCGGATGAAGTCCTTCCTCGTGCCGAAAATCTCAGGGAGTCGGCGAGCCTTTGGAAAGAGGCGATCCGGTCATTTCTGCGTGGAGGCGGCGATGAATCAGCGCTGATTCAGCGCCTTCGCGAGGCGGGCTGTGCAAGACAGCTGGGCACACTCAACGCTTGGATCCATCGCCACGACATCATAGCACCGAGGTCATATCGCGACATCAGAGCAATCGCGACTGCAACGGCGGATGTGAGTCTTGAGGCACGGATCGAAGAGTGCATTGACGCGGTGTCTCAGATCCGATCTGCCCACATGCGAGCCTCTCGCATGCTTGCGCAGCGTGTCATAGGAGAGCTGCTTCGCAAACAGACCGACGACCCGGATCCAGCCAGTGCGATTGAGCTGGGAGATTCTCTGAGGATCGTGCGTGTCGTTGCGACTGACCGTGAGAGGACCCTCGTTCCCCACTCCTGTCTGGGCCGACTGCTTGAAGGTGAATTGAGATGACCAGAATGATTCCGGACGTGATTCACCCGGACGTCCGAAGCAGCGCGGAACGGCGCGTGTTTCAATGGCTGAAGTCGGCCCCCGGCACCGACGATTGGGTTTGTCTCCACTCGCTCGGACTCGCGAAGCACGAAACGCAACGAGCTGGTGAGATCGACTTCCTGCTGGTGACGCGGCACGCCGTACTTGTGCTCGAAGTCAAGGGCGGGCGAGTCAATCGCGGCAATGGAGAGTGGCGTCATGTCAACAGATTTGACCAAGTCAACTCGACGCGGCGAAGTCCATTCGAGCAGGTCCGGAATGCCATGTTTTCGCTGGAAAGGCGGGTTCGGGATCGCTTTGATCGAGGATCCCGCTTGGCCAATCTCCTCATGGGATACGGCGTCGTCACTCCCGACTGCGCACTTCGCAGCGACGTCGACGATCATGAAGGCACTGAGTCAAGTGAGAGCGTGATCGATTGTGACTGCATGCCGAAGGGAGCGATCTGGTGCATCGGGCAGTTGACGACCTTCAATCGCGAACAGCAGACACGCAAGAAGTTCGAGCCTCGCAAGTCAGATGCGGAAGAACTCGTCGAATTCCTGCGCGGTGATTTCGACGCCGTGGTCCCACTCTCCGCGACTGCAAGAAGCACACTTGAGCGAATGCAGGCATTGGAGCCTGCTCAATATGCGATTCTGGACATGCTCAGAGATGAGCCGCGGCTCTTGGTAACGGGAAGCGCGGGCACTGGCAAGACCGTGCTTGCGAGAGAGGCGGCGCGGCGGGCGGCATGGCATGGCCAGCGGGTACTGATGCTCTGTTTCAATAGATTCCTCGCCGATCATCTGAGATCTCAGGTAAAGGACGATCGAGTCACGGTGAAGACGATCTTCAGCTTTGCGCGGGGACTGATCGAGCAGTCTGACCAGCGGACGGAATTCTCGAAAAGCGAGAACCGCGCCTCCGCTTCAGACCTGTGGGACAAGTTGATTCCAGAACATGCACCCCTAGCCGCGATCGAGCGTAGCGAAGATGCATTTGATGTGATAATTGTTGATGAAGCTCAGGACCTGCTCATGCAGTGGGTGCTTGATGTCATCGACGCGGTGCTGGTCGGTGGGCTGAGTGGGGGCACCTGGCGGATCTTCCTCGACTCAAACAATCAAGCGGCAGTCTATGGTCGATATGATGAATCAGTTGCCGCTTCGCTTCAGAGGATCGCGTGTCGGCAGGCCCTCTATCTCAATGTCAGGAATACGCGAGAGATTGCTGAGGAAAGCTACATGGTCGCGCGCCCCTCGGTGCGCGCAGAGTCACGAGTTGATGGAAGCTCCGTGATCTACGAATGGTATGACACGTCGGATGAGCAAGCCGAGATTGTGGAGAGCATTCTTGAACGACTGATCGCTCGGGATCGAATTGACCCTGCGACTGTGACTGTTCTATCACCGTTCAAGAGCCCCACTTGGCTCAACTCATACTCAGGGTCGCGACCGCTGACTCTGCTTGCGGAGAACAATGCCCAATTGCAGCCAAGCGGGATCACGTATGCGACCGTGTCCGCCTTCAAGGGTCTGGAGAATGATGTGATCATTTTGACCGACATTGATGCCCTTGAATCGGATCGTGACCGTGCGATTGCCTATGTCGGAATGACCAGGGCCCGCATCCAGCTGTTTGTTTTGCTGCCAACTGAACTTGAGCCCGAGTATCGCATGCTGGTTCGAGAGTGGCTGGAGGATGAAGAGGAGAATCTCCGTGGCTGAGTTGGAACTGCGAGACGAGCTGATCCGTTTCCTCGAGTGGGAGATCATCGGTCCCGGAGAAGATGAGGAGGTGCTTGAGGAGTCTCCGACGCGTCGATACTCGGCTGGCATTCTGTTTCCGGGCGGAAATCTAATCGATGAGAATGAAGATGCCGAAGCGGACGAAGAAGCCGGGAACGAGGAACACAACGACACTCTGGATGTTCCACCTTCCGAGGAGGAGAGAGAACGCGAAGCAGGGGAGCGGAGAGTGCGTCGCTCTTCACCGGAGGGGGTAGACGGTGCGTACGACGAGCCGGTTCATCTTGCCAACGCATCTGCACCTGCGGCGATAGGCCTTTCTTTTCTTGCGGCTCCATCTGATGGCATCCTCCAGTTCTCATTCGAAGCCGCCGCCTATGTCGAGATTGCGGGGAAGCAGAAGACATGGAAACGACAGTGCATCACCATACCGAAGCAGTCAGTGGACGTTCGGCCGGATGGAGACAGGACAAGTGTTCGACGGAACATCGAGCTCTGTCCAGGACTGAGGCTCTTTGTCCTCAGTCGAGTCAGGTCGGATGGGTCCTTTCTCGTGACGGCGGCGGTGTACAACGCCAACCGATGCACGAGTCAGAGGCAGAAGGCCAAGGTCGCTGACTGTTTTTTCCAGGTTGGATTCGCCGTCGAGGCACCGGATCAGTCCGCGGTCTTCCGCGAGTATCAACTCATTCACTCACACGATCTTGTGGACAGCGAGCAACGTTCTCTGGAGTTGCTCTACAGAAACCGGAGAGCGTTTGCTGTTGGTCACGGGTGCGCAGCCGAATGGCAGGGGAACACGGATGACAAGGCGACACTCGTAAGGACGGCAGTCGTTCCGAGTGTTGAAGTGCCGCCGGTACTGCCGCGAGCGGATGGTACGGTGCCCTACCGAATGTATCACCTGTCCGGTGCAGGAGGTGCGTGCGATGCATCGGCGATCATCAGGTCGCTCCAGGCGGTCCCCGATGCCTACAACAATTGGATCGCCACTCAACAGGGGGCTTTGGCTGTGCTTGACTTGTCGCTCCAACAGGTCGGAACGGACCACCTCGCTGGGTGCGCTGCGTGTTGCAAGAGGATTGAGAGTGGCATCAAGTGTTTGGAGGAAGACCCGAATCTCATGAAGGCGTTCATGTGGGCGAATCAAGTGATGCTGATGCAGCAGGTCCACTACGCTCGAGATCGACGCGGCGCAAGTGATTCGTGGAAGGACCTTCCGACAAGCTACGAGCCGGATGGCCCGCGGCGGGGACGCTGGCGGTGCTTCCAACTGGCCTTCATCCTGATGAATCTTCCTGCGCTCGTCTCAGATGGATCTCGCGGCCAGTCCGATCCAAGAAACGTGGTCGACCTGATCTGGTTTCCGACGGGTGGTGGAAAGACCGAAGCCTATCTGGGTCTCGCCGCCTGCTCCATTCTCTACAGAAGATTGTGTGATCCGACGTCCGACGGATGCTGCGTTCTGACAAGGTACACACTGCGACTTCTGACGTCTCAGCAGTTCCAACGGGCGGCATCCATGATCTGTGCTTGCGAAATGCTCAGACGTGGAGATTCATCAAGTCTGGGAGAATCTCCCATCTCAATCGGTCTCTGGCTGGGAGGCAGTTCATCGCCAAACACCCGATCAGACTCGAAGACGAGAATGACCCAATGGTTGCGCGAGAAGGGCGAGAACCCCTATCAGCTCATTGGGTGCCCGTGGTGCGGCACAGCCTTGGACGACTCTCGCAATCCGGGGTATCGGCAACGATCTGCGTCGGATTCGATGAGGTTCGTGTGTCCCGAGAGAAGGTGTCCGTTCTCGCGCAGGGATGGTGCCCTTCCGGTCAGCGTCGTTGATGAAGACATCTACGACAATCCACCGACAATGATCGTTGCGACCGTCGACAAGTTTGCGATGCTCGCTTGGAAACCAATCACCGGCTCGATCCTCGGGCTCGGATCAAAGAAGCGGGCCGCCCCGGATCTCATCATTCAGGATGAGTTGCATCTGATTTCGGGTCCACTGGGATCAATGGTCGGCCTTTACGAGTCGATTATCGACCTTATGTGTGCTCGCGGCTCCCGGATGCCGAAGATTGTGGCTTCAACGGCAACGATCCGGCGCGCCGAGCAGCAATGTCGTAGCCTCTACAACAGAGAGACCCAGGTCTTTCCACCTCCCGGTATTGATGTGTCAGACAACTACTTCGCCTTCGAGGCGCCAGACGAACCCGCCCGCAAGTATGTCGGTGTCTTTGGATCTGCCGCACCCTCACAGATTACCGCTTCTTTGAGAGCCGCCGCTGCCATTCTCCAGGCGATCAGGACGGCCGATGTCTCGGGGGAGTCCGACCGAGACCCCTACTGGACGCTTGTCTGGTACTTCAACAGTATTCGGGAACTGGGGCATGCGAGCACGCTGGTCGAAGCGGACATCCCCGAGTACCTGCGGGTCATTGCAAGGCGCCTGAAGCTGCCTTCTGATGAGCAGCGGCGGCTTGGCCGTCCGGTCGAACTCACCGGGCGAGTTCGAGCCGACGAGATTCCCGAGACTCTGCGGCGTCTCGAAATGAGGCATACTGAAGCCAATCCGGCGATTGATGTTCTTCTCGCCACAAATATGATCTCAGTCGGCGTGGATGTTCCGCGTCTCGGACTCATGCTGGTCGCTGGCCAGCCGAAGACCACCGCGGAGTACATTCAGGCCTCAAGTCGTGTCGGACGTTCCAAAGAGGCTCCCGGGTTGGTGGTGACTCTCTATGCCCCAGGCAAGCCGAGGGATCGTTCTCATTACGAGCATTTTCGAGCCTACCACGAGTCCTTCTATCGTTTTGTCGAGCCAACCAGTGTCACACCATTTTCACTTCCGGCGATGGACCGAGCGCTTCATGCGCTACTGACCATTGCTGCTCGCCACTTGGACGAGTTGGATCGGCCGGAGGATTTTGCACCTAATACCCCGGCCCTGCAGGGTCTCGAGTCTTGGCTGATTGACCGATGTGACTCAATTGACGGAGAGCATAGTCAGGAACTTCGGGACCGACTCTCCAAGCTGGCAACATCCTGGCAGGATCACGGTCCGGAGGCATGGGGATTGCCCTATGGGGCACCCTCAGATGAGCAAGTGACACTTCTTTATCCGATGGGAGCGGTATTGCCCGAGAATGCGAGTGCGATGTGGCCTACTCCCACGTCACTGCGCAACGTGGATGTTGAGTGTCAGGGTCAGGTTGTGCAGACGCTGGGCGGTGCGGATGAGAACGCTGCAGACGAGCACTCGCCTTTGGAGGAGACGAACGATGGCTAAGTATCACCGTCCAATCCGGCGCACGCAGGCGATTTCGCCGTTCGGTGTCGGCGCGATCGTCGACTTCCCGAGTGAGTCACTGATGGTGGCGGGTTTGGATGCATGGAAGTTCTCGGATGAGTCTTCGCTTGTGCCCAATGATGATCGCCTCGCAAGTCGGTTGGGCGTTGATGGATTCCAGCTTCCGCCTCAACCTCCGGATCGTGGAGTCCCTGGCGAGTTTCTTCCTCTCGTTCGGTTTCCAAGATGGCACCAGTGCCCTCGTTGCAAGGGAGTCAAGCCCGTTCCATGGAATAGTCCTGGCCCACCGAAGTGTGACATGCCGATCAAGACGCTCGGAGGGAAGCCGCCATGCGCATCACTCACTGAACGAAGACGATGGAGAATGGTCCCCTTGCGATTTGTAGTGGCTTGCGAGGGGGGACACATCGAGGACTTTCCATGGCCGCACTGGGCGCATGCAAAGCGAGGGACAGACCTCGGGTCTGCACCACTGTGCGATGGCCCTCAATTGAGACTGAAGACGACTGGAAGGGCAGGCCTCGAAGGTGTGCTTGTTGAGTGTGTGACGTGCGGGGCAAAGCGATCTCTGGTAGGTGCATCGAGTCCCGATGGCGTACCCGGGCACAGGTGCGGTGGATGTCGTCCGTGGCTTGGTCCGAATGCGAATGTGAAGAACTGCGGTGAGAATCCGCGACTTGTTCAGAGGGGTGGCTCGAATACATACTTTGCCCAGACGTCGAGTTCCATTCTGATCCCGCCGTTCAGCGATGCCATCAGGAAGATCATTGATCGGAAGAGAGTATGGGGAGCGTTGTCTAGCGGCGTGAACTCTGACGGCAATCCCGATCAGATCCGCGTGGAGACCATCGCTGACCAATTCAACCTTGATTCGGTCCGACTCTATGAAGCCGTCAAACTCAAACTCAGCGGCGCAAGTCTGAGCAGCCCTGAGCAGAGCGAGACGGAATTTCGATATGCGGAGTACGAGGTCCTATCTCATGGTGAGTCAAGAGAGGACTCCGAATTGGTCCTGCGATCTCGTAGTGCCTCCGAATACGGTGCGCCGGTCTCCGACTACTTCGATCGAGTGATCACCGTTGAGAAGCTCGCGGAAACACGTGCGCTCACCGGATTCTCAAGGATCAGTCCGCCAAGTGCGAGCGAAAGCCTCACGGACGGCATGAAGAAACTTGCGATAAGACCCAAGCGGTGGCTGCCGGCGGTCAGAGTCTATGGTGAGGGACTGTTCTTCACGCTGAGGCGTGACCTTGTGAGCGAGTGGGCCAAGCATCCAGCGGTCGTATCTCGATCACAGAAAATGACTGACAACGCCAGTCGAGTCGCGAACGAACGGGGTACGGCACCGCGAGATTTAGCCCCTGCGTTTTTCCTTCTGCATGCTCTTGCGCACGTGCTCATTCGCGAACTGAGCTTCAGCTGTGGCTATGGTGCAGCATCGGTGCGCGAACGCATTTACTGTGGGACGCCTGAGGATCCTACGAAGATGCTTGGCATCCTCATCTACACAGCCGCAGGCGATGCTGAGGGCACACTCGGCGGACTGACCCGACAGGGTCGGCCGGGTACTCTCGAGGGACTCGTCGCGAACGCACTTCTCAGCGCTCGCTGGTGCGCTTCTGATCCGGTATGTGTGGAAAGCATGGGGCAGGGCACCGATGGTCTGAATTGTGCCGCGTGCCATGCCTGCTGTCTTCTTCCCGAAACAAGCTGTGAAGAAGGAAACAGGCTGCTTGACCGTGTCATGCTGATTGGATCGCCAAGTGATGGTGACGCGGGGTTCTTCAGCCCTTGGCTTGAGAGAGTTGTGACCTCCGTGTAGCTAATCATCTAACGCTCCTGGAGGAACTGACTGATGCGGGACTCGATACGGTCGGGGGTCCATTTCTTCACCCAGCACTCCCAGACTATCAGGACATCCCACCCGGCTCGCCTCAACTGCCTGACCACACGTCGGTCACGCTTCACGTTCGCATCGAACTTGGCCTGCCAGAATTCAGTGCGCGTCTTCGGGATCGGACGACCGTAGACGCATCGGTGGCGGTGCCAGTAGCACCCATGCACGAAGATGACCTTCTGTCTGGAGGGGAAGACGAGATCTGGCGTCCCGGGCAGGTCGCGGCGGTAAAGTCTGTACCTGAAACCCATCTTCCAGACGAGCCGCCGTACACACATCTCCGGCTTCGTATCTGAGCCGCGAATGCGCGACATGTTTCGGCTTCGTTCCGGAGTGGGTGGCGGATCATTCACCCGAAGCGGCCCGCCTTTCTCATGATCGAATGCACGACCTCGGCGATCTGCCGAGCGAGCCAGGGAGGCACGGCATTTCCAACCTGTACGTACTGCGCGGTGCGACCGCCCATGAAACAGTAGTCATCGGGAAAGGTCTGCAGACGCGCCGCCTCACGCACAGTCAGACTTCGACACTGCACGGGGTCGTAGTGAATATAGTAGTGGCCATCCTTCGAGATGTGTGAAGTCACCGTGGACGAGACTCGATCGCGCACCTGCACTCGGAAGCGGTCCGAGAAGAGGGACCCGCCCCGGATCGCCCGCTTCACATTCCTGTGCTCCGGAAGCAGTTCATCCGGGAAGTCAGCGAGAGTCGGCGAGATGCCACAGACCTTCGCGTACGCGGCGGCGAACAGATAGCGATGGAGATCAGCAGGGATGTGGCCGCGGGTCTCATGGTTGCAGACTCCCGGGAGTCGATCATTGTGCAGCCATGATGCGAGGTCGGACGGCAGCAACGAACGCTGGCGATTTTCAAGATACCGACCTCCGCGCTCGAATCGGCGTCTGATCGCGCGATCAACTGAGACCTCACAGACCCTCGCTACCTCAGGGCCGCTCGCAATGCTGATCGCATCTGAGAAGTCCTTGGTCTGAGCCGACGCGAGAACCGCCCGCCATGCCTCCAGACTGTCACCTTTTGAGAGACCGCTTCGCAGGTCAGGCAGGTCATGTATGGCCTTGTGAACGGTCGTCTCATTGTGATCGCCACGCCTCGATATGAGACATCCTTCAATTCCGGGCAGGCCCCCGGCCTTCCGGACGACGTCCTCACGAACACCCATGATGAAGACCCTGTGACGAGCTTGCGGAACACCATGATCCTCTGCACGAACGATGAAGTCGCTTGGCCTGTATTGTTCCTCTGATGGGGAGCGGTCTGTCTCAGGGAGAACAACCGGGCAGAGCTGATAACGCTTCCGCAGCGACATTCGGCCGTTTCGATCCGGTTCCGACAGGTCACCCATGATCCGACCGATCATCTTCTCTCCGCTCACACGCGACGACAGGATCCCCTTGACGTTCTCCATCACGAAGATCGCCGGCCATGATTCACGGATGATCGCAAGATACTCCTCGTAGAGGTAGTGCCGTCGGTCGTGCTCCGGTTCATAGGCTTCGATTCCGCGGTTTCGGGCCCGCCCGATGAGCGAATACGCCTGACACGGTGGACCACCGATCAGGACAATGTCGCGTCCCTTGTTCGCGCGGCGGATTGCGGCGACCCTCCGCTCGACGATCTGATCATGCTCTGCAACACCGAGTTCAGCCTGGATCGCCTCCTCGGTCGCCGCAGCCCACTCCAATGGGTGCTGTTTCTGCAAATGCATGAGATCGCCGGACTCCAGAAAGTCGAAGTACGTATCCGGCCAACGATCACGACCGCCGAACTGACGGACGAACGACCTCAGTTGGAGTGTCGCGTGTGCGTTCGGCTCGTACTCAACGGACAGGTTGATCTGAAAACGAGGACCATCGTCCGGAGCGAATGCAGTGAACCCCTCGCCGAGTCCACCGGGACCGGCGAAGAGATCGATGATGGGAATCGTTGGTTCAGATCGTGGCATCTCGATTCAGTGGAGGGCCTGCATCAACGTTAGTGTGACGGGTCAGCAGCCAGGATACCACGTAGCTGACGACCTGTGGACCATCACTCGTTTGAGCGGTGTTCCGAATCTCTTCCATTTTGAGTTCATAGTGGCAAGGGGTGCCTACACCACCCGCACCCCCCGATCCTCATACACCGACCTCTTCCCACCACCCGCTTCCCGCGCCATCGCACGCCCGAGCGCCATGATCGCGGCCACCACCCCGTCGATCTTCTCAGTACTCCGTTGCTTGTCCGGCTTGATGTTGCCCGCAGGATCCATGCGGACCGTCGCGTTGGACGCCATCCAGCGCATCACCGGGTTGTCGCCATGGAGGATCTCACCACGGTTCACGCGGCGTTCGAACTCTGCTGACGGGGCGGCCATCGAGTAGAAGCCCTGGCCGAAGGGCACGACGTCGATGCCGTCGTCCGCGAGGTTCTGACACAGTTCCGCGCCCTGGAAGAGTCGGTCGACGCCCATGTCCACGATCGCGTAGCGCTCTGCAATCTCGCCGATCCGCTGGCGGATGTGGCGGTAGTCAGTCTCATCACCGTCGGTCAGTTCGACCAGGCCTTCGCGCGACCACGTGACGTAGGGCACGCGATCTCGTCGCTCCCGGCGGTATGCGTTGTCGGCCGGCGCCCAGAACCACCACAGCGCACGGTAGACGTCTTCATCCGTGTCAGGGAAGAGCAGGCACAGCGCGGTCAGGTCGGCGGTGGAGCCGAGGTCAAGCCCGGCCCAGCAGCGCTGGCCGACGAGCGCATCGGGGTTGATGGGGCCGCCGCACGCATCCCACTTGGCCATGGAGAGCCAGCGGACGTCCTGTTCGGTGCGGATGTTCAGGTGCAAGCGCTTGAAGGTGTTCTCGTACGACGGCGAGTCCTGGGCTCGCTGGCACTCGCGAGCCATGTACTCCGCCGAGATGCTGACGCCGAGATTCGGGTTGCACTTCTGCCACGTCTCGGGGGATGTCCAGTTGTCCTCCCGAGTCGCCTCGTAGATGACCGGCAGGAAGCTGGGGTCTTCGATGATCCCGTCGCGCACCTTGATCGCGTAGTCGTGCTTGTCGTTGCAGACCGATGGACGGTCGTAGTCGGCGGTGGTGATGTGGATCACCAGCGGCTGACGGCGCGAGCCGGTTGAAGTCAGCAGCACATCGACCAGGTCGCGGTTCCGCTGGGCGTGCAGTTCGTCGATGACCACGCCATGCGTGTTGTACCCGTGCTTGGTGTTCGCGTCGGCGCTGATGGCCTTGTACGTGCTGCCGACTTCTTCGATGGCGATCGCCTTGGTGAACACCTTGCAGGCGCCGGCGAGCACGGGTTCGGAGAGCACCATGTGCTTGGCGACATCGAACACGAGCGCGGCCTGGTCCCGCTCGGCCGCGGCGGAGTAGATCTCCGCGCCACGCTCCCCGTCGCAGAAGAGCAGGTAGAGGCAGATGCCCGCGGCCAGGCACGACTTGCCGTTCTTCCGCGGCACGTAGATGAGTGCTTCGCGATATCGCCGCGTTCCATCCAGACGCTTCCAGCCGAAGATGTTGGCGACGATCGACCGTTGCCACGGCTCCAACTGGAACGCCCGCCCGGCCAACTCGCCCTTCACGTGCGTCAGGCAGTCGGCGAAGAAGCCGATGGCCCGAGCTGCGGCCTCCTCGTCGAAGGTGGAGGCGCCGGAACCATCGAAGGGGTCATAGCCCGGGATGAGCCGCAGTTCGTCATCCCAGTTTGAGGTAGCTGCGCTTGTCGAAGCTGTCGTCTTGGCTGCCATGGACGGTGATCCTCGAGCGGGCGGAAGGGGTCAGGCCGAACTCCTGGAAGAGGCGGTTGAGTGCGCGGGCGCAGTCGCTGGCGATCGCGACCTGGGGGAATCGCTTGACGAGCCGCACCCTGCCCATGTCGTCGCGGACGGTGTAGGTCTCCCCGTGCTTCTGCAGGAACTCGTCGGCCTTCCGCCACCGGCCCCAGGTCTGGCAGAGCACGGCAAGGGCGTGACCGTCGATGATGGTGAGCACGCCCATGGCCTCGAGCTCCGGGGCGAGCTGATCCCACGCCGCGGCGGCATACTCGCTCAGCCACTCGGGACGCTCGGGGCTCCCCTTCTCCGGCTGCGGCTCATTGGCATTGACGTTGGCCCGCCAACTGCCTCGCAGATTCAGGATGTCAGTCGGCGTCGGTGCCGGGCCGCGGCGTCCCATGAAGGCCTCCAGAAAAGAGGTCAAAACCCGTGATCGAGAACGTGAGCCGGGGGACGTGGTACACGGGATTCATCCCCCAGCTTTTCACCCCCCCTCCCCCCTTGCTCGCCCAGTGACGCGCTGGTCGCGCACGGTCTTGCGGCTGTGACACGACTTGCACAATGCCTGCAGGTTCGCTTGGTCAAGTCGAGGCCCACCGGCGCGAATCGGCACGACATGATCCACCTCGGTAGCGGGCGTCGCGCGTCCTTTCCGTTCGCAGTGCTCGCACAAAGGATGACGCATCAGGAACCAGCGACGGAGCCGCTGCCATGCACGGTCGTAGCCGCGACGGCTCGGGCTGGAGCGGTCGACCTGCGGCGTCACTGTGCGCGTGCGGGCATGGTGTGTTCGGAGCCGTTGTGGCATGAACGGGGGCCTCCCGAGAAACATTCACGCAGTCTATCAGATATCACTTGATGATAGCGCACATTCATGGCTCAGTGTGTCCACGAAAGGAGGCATTGCCATGCCTGAACAATCTGCCATGGGGCACCCCGGCCCGCCGGCGCTTCCCGAACTCGAGTCCATCGCGAAGCGCGTCCTGGGCATCCCCACGCTGGAGACCCGCTCATCCGACAGCCTCGACTTTCACGACGTCGCCGTCTGGTGCGTCCGCGAGGCGCTGGAGCAGGCGTACGCCGCAGGCCGCGCCGGCGCCGGCACACCATCTGAATCACCTGCCATCGCCTGCCCGCGATGCCGAGAGTCGGATCACGACCAGCTCGTGTGGGACGACGACGAGCACATCACCTGCCAGTCCTGCGGCGCCCGCTTCGATCCATCACAGCACTGATTCTCGCCCGGCGACGGGCACACACTCCACGAAAGGAACACCAATGAAGAAGTCCGACATCACCATCGGGGCCACGTACACCGCCAAGGTCAGCAACCGCCTCGTCCCGGTCCGCATCGATGCGGAGCACGCAAGCGGCGGCTGGGACGCGACGAACATCGTCACCGGCAAGACGGTTCACATCAAAACAGCCCAGCGCCTCCGCGCCCCGCACGCCGACCCCGGAACCAAGACAGGCAGGACGACCAAGGCGACGAAGCCGAAGCGATCTGGTAGCAAGGCGGCGTCATCGAAGGGTGCAACGTCCAAGAACGCAACGTCGCCCGCGTCGTCCCCGTCTACCGCGAAGGGCGCGGCGAAGGCGACGCGTGGAGTGAGGAAGACAATGGCCGCGACACAGGCCACGGACGGCGATCCGAAGGCCCACGGCGACGTGCCATCGAAGGACGAGGTTGAGACGAAGAAGACCACGAAGCCCGCCGCACCGAAGCGCCTGAGCCTGCTCGACGCCGCGGCCACCGTGCTCGCCAAGGCGAAGGAGCCCATGGGGTGCAAGGAGATCGTCGAGGGCGCCATGGGGTTGGGCTGGACCACCAGCGGCAAGACGCCCCACGCCACGCTCTACGCCGCAATGAGCCGCGAGATCGCGAAGAAGGGGAAGGCCTCGCGGTTCGTGAAGGTTGAGCGGGGACGGTTCGCTTCGGCTGGATGAGTCCCAACCGCCATCCGACTTCCATTCCCCCGGCGTCGTATCGGGGGTTTCTCAGTGGTGGAGTGCGCTCGCCGGTTCTCCCTCGACGTAGCGGGCACAAGTGAGAACAGAGTCTAGGAAACCGCAGCCGTGTCCGATAAACTCGGATGCATGACAACTACACACCTCCTGGCGGGGACGGCGGCTCTGTGCGCGATCGCGACAGCACATGCCGTCATCATCGAGTCACAACTCAAACTCACCGGTCCCGATCCGCAGAACTTCGACTTCTACGGAGACGCGGTCGATCTTGACGGCACGACCATGGTCGTCACGGCTCCTGGGCGCGATGACGCCGGCGACCGCCTCGGCGCCGCATACATCCTCGATGCCTTCTCCGGTTATCTGCATTCGACCTGGCTTCCTGATCCCGACACCGACCTCTTGCTGATGGGCGGCGTCGCTGCTATCAGTGGACCGTACACGCTCATCGGACGGCCAATCGCGGTCAACAACACTTCGGGAGCGACGCTGTTCGACGCCTTCACCGGGCAGCCGATCGTCGCAGCCCTCTCTCTCCCCATACAAGGCACCGGCTTCGGACACGATGTCGCCGTGCACGGAACCACCGCGCTCATCGCAACGCCCTTCCCTGCCAGCTTTGCTGACGACTATCCCGGCAGCGTTGGCATCTACGACGCACGACTCGGCGGACTCATCTACACGCTCACGCCCGACGATGGCGAGGACGAGGACTACTTTGGACGATCCGTTGCCATTCACGGGAACCTCGGCCTCATCGGCTCCACGGGCGTCAGTGGTGGCGGTGCCGCGTATGTCTTCGATGTCACCAACGGTCGGCAACGCCACAAACTCATCCCGCCCGACCCCTATGGCAACAAGCAAGTTGGCTGGTCCGTCGCCATGAGCGGCACGGTCGGCGTCGTCGGTGCCCCCACAGGCTACGGCGACCGGGCCGGCATCGCCTACGTCTACGATCTGCTCACAGGCGAACTCATCTCCACGCTCGAACCGCGCGATGGACAGGACAACGACCAATTTGGACACAGCGTTGACATCAGCGGAAAGCTTGTCATCGTCGGCGCTCCGTTCGCCAGGATCGGCGGTGCCGCGTACCTCTTCGACGCGGTGACCGGGACGCAGCTCGCCAAGCTCCTCCCGTCCGATCCGGAGCCGGTTGAGACCTTCGGCAAGTCCGTCGCCATCGATGGTGCGCGCGCCGTCGTCGGCTGCCCCGGCGACAGCGAATTCGGATCCGCCCGTGGCGCCATCTACCTCTTCAACCTGCATGAACTCGCCGACATCTGCCGAGGCGACCTCAGCGACGATGGCCGCGTCGATATCGCCGACCTGAATATCGTCCTCGATCACTGGAATGAGACGCCCGGCGCCTACATGAACGGTGATGTTGACGGTGACGGGAACGTCAATGCCGCCGACCTGAATGCCATTCTCGCCGCATGGGGGGCATGCTCATGAACCGCCTGGCAGCCGCCCTGATCCTTGGTATGTCCGCCGTGACGCACGCCGTGATCATCGAATCGAACATCAAGCTCACCGGTCCCACACCGGAGAATCTCGATGAGTATGGCGACGCCCTGGACATTGACGGAACGACGATGATCGTCACTTCGACCGGACGCGGCGACCCCGTCCCGGACGGCGGTGCCGCGTACATCCTCGACGCATTCTCCGGTTACCCATTTGCCTCCTACTTCCCGCAGCCCGGCGAGGGAGTGAACTATGGCAGAGCCGTCGCGATAAGCGGACCCTACGCCGTCGTCGGAGGTGCATCGCGCGTCAGTGTCTTTATCAGCATGGATGCACAGATCCTGAACGCCTTCACCGGTGAACCGATTGCGGAGCTTGCTCGCCCCATCGGTCGCGGCTTCGGGCAGGATGTTGCAGTTCATGGAAATACCGCGCTCATCAGCATCCCCTACGACCAGTGGGATGCGTGGCCTGGCGACGAATCCGGGCAGGTCGCCGTCTACAACGCGCGTACTGGAGAACTCCTCAATACGCTCAGGCCCGAGAGCGGGCAAGACGACGAAGCGTTCGGCGCAGCCGTCGCCCTTCACGGCGGAACCGCACTCATCGGTGCCCCTCGCCGCGACATCCTCGGCGCTTATGACTCCGGCGTCGCATACATCGTGGACATCACCAGCGGCGAGCAACTGCATAGGCTCGAACCACCCGATGCCTTCGAGCGCAGACGCGCCGGGACCGCCGTTGCCATGTGTGGTGCTCTCGGCGTGGTCGGAGCGCCAGGTCACACGAGCGTCACCCACCAAGTCGGTGCCGCGTACGTCTACGACCTGATCACCGGTGAGCTCATCTCCACGCTCATTCCAGGTGACGGCGGACCGGGTGACCGATTCGGAGTGAGCGTCGATATCAGCGGTCGCCTTGTCATTGTCGGCGCCCATCGTCATGACCTCACCGCGGGACAGACAGGCGCTGCATACGTCTTTGACGCCTGGACAGGTCAACAACTCGCCAAACTGATACCGGCCGATCCCGGACAGGGCGAGATCTTTGGAACGTCCGTCGCAATTGACGGAACGCGAGCGATCGTCGGATGCCCCGGCGACAGCGGTGTTGGACTCCATCCCGGAATCGCCCAAGGCGCCGCGTATCTCTTCAACCTCCATGAACTCGCCGACATCTGCCGAGGCGACCTCAGCGACGATGGCCGCGTCGATATCGCCGACCTGAATATCGTCCTCGATCACTGGAATGAGACGCCCGGCGCCTACATGAACGGTGATGTTGACGGTGACGGGAACGTCAATGCCGCCGACCTGAATGCCATTCTCGCCGCATGGGGAGCGTGCCAGTGACCGTCCTCAGGCGCCGTGAAGTTCCGGTCGTTGACTCCAAGCCCTCTCAATCACCAGCAGCCTGCCAATTCCTCATGATCTGCCTGTCCGAATGACGTCGACAAGGTCGGCCAACACCCCTTGAATCTGCCGGAGTTGATTCTCGACCCTCTCTTGGTCGTTATCACCGAGCTTCCAAGGTGAGATCTTCGTTTCCAGGCCAGCAAGTTCTATTTCACTCCGATACGCCATGCCGACCTTGTCTTCATATGAGAGTGGCCTACCCCCATTTCCTGTACCACCCACTATGAGAGTCGTGTCTCCATCATAGTCGAACATGCTGGCGGGGCCGGAGGGAGGGGCGCAGCCCCGACCGGAG
>JAUIHS010000086.1 GCA_030432255.1 Phycisphaerae bacterium | reverse complement strand
CCCGCGAGACAGCCTGAACGGTGTCGTCTTCAGGTCTCCGAAACGCACCCTGAACCCGCGAATGCAGGGCTGTCATCCGGATCCCGGTATTTTCCGCAATGTTGCGCTCCAGCGCGGCGCGGTTGTCAGTCAGAAGTATCGCCTCTTCGCGTGCCCTGCTGATCTCGACGTAGAACCCCTTCTGTGTGGCCAGGCGGTCACCGCCATTCATGGCGACTATCACCCGATCCACCGTCTCACCCTGCACCGAGTGGGCAGTTGCCGCGTAGTCATGTTCCAGTCCACGCGCTCCGAGGCTCTGCGCATCGACCTGCAACTGCCGGCCCGCGCGGGTTTCCAATCCTATGCTGCCATTCCCGATCGACGTAATCCTGGCGCGCTCGCCATTGATCAGGTCGCTGGACTTGTCCGTGATCCGAACCCGGACGGCCTCACCAACGGCCAGTTCCCGAATCTCGGGCCGATAGGCTACAAGAGCCGTGCCCAGGGCACGCCCTTGAAATGTCATGATCAGTGGCAGGTTGATATGTGCGCCATCTGTTTCACGCCTGACCCTCAGGCTATTGGCTTTGCAGTCTGCCTCGTCGACCACATAAAGCACATTTCTTTGCAGCCCGTGTTCTGCATGGCTGACGACGGACTGAAGCACATCGCCGGAGGAATAGCTCCGCGCATCGGCCTTTTCGACATCGGTCATGCTGCGCGGCACAAGCGCGGAGACCGGATAACCGTCCCGTGACAGGCTGCCTTCCTCTTTCAGACCGTCGCGGACGGCGGCGTTGATTTCTGCCCGGGAGGCGTTGGTCAGCGTCAGAATCCGTGTCTCAAGCCGCTCCTCATGTGAAAGGCCCAAAAACGTTTCCGCCGCCGCTTGCCGGGGGTTTTCCACCTTACGGATGCGGTTTCCCAGCCTGGCGAAGGCATCGGAAATGTCGCCCCGCACGGCATCGTAAACAGCCGCGCGCAGATCGTCGTCCCGCTGTCGCCTGATGTCATCCATCAGCGCGGTGCGCATCCCCGCCTCCTGAAGCTGTGCGAAGGGCTGACCGGCGCTCACCGCGTCAAGTTGTTTGATATCGCCGATCAGAACAACCCGTGCCGCATTGGTGCGCTCGGCGTAATCCATGAAGCTGCGCATATCGCGGGCAGAGGCCATGGATGCCTCATCGACCAGAAGGATCGTACGGCTGTTATCCACCGTCTGCGGATGGGTCCGTTCACTGATTACGACGCTGGCCAGGGTGGAAGTTCGGTCGATCACCGATCCCAGCTCCCTTGTGGCCTGAAGGCTCGGAGCATACCCTCTTACCGTATATCCCGCCGACACAGCGAGCTCATTGAGCTTCCGGATCATGTGGGTCTTCCCGGTTCCAGCATAGCCCTGAACCCCGACATACCGGCCTGCGCCGGAAAGGGATGTTTCAAGAGCGGATCTCTGACCGACCGTCAGGGCCAGCTCGTTCTCCGGGGCCGCAGCCAGGTCGGGCGTTCCAGGTTTGCCACCACCCAACCCGAGATCCAGCCCGGTGGATTTTTCCGCCCGTCGCCAGGTCTTGATGATCGAGTTTTCGACGGCAACGGTTGCCCGGTCTGTCAGGTGTTCACCTTGCTTGCCATTCGCATAGAGCTTGCCAGAGGCCAGGCGCCTGTCTATCTCCCGGTCTACCTCCTCGATGTCGGACCCTTCGGAAAACCGCAAGGCTGCGGTAAGCAGCACATTCCGCTCATATACAGACTGGCGTTCACTCACATGATCAATCGCCCTGCTGACAGCTCTTGCGACGTCAGTTTCGGCCTCTTTCACTTCGTCTTTCTGCGGCGAGGTGATGAGGTTCTTCATCCAGGCGACGATTTCGGCAAGGCGTGACTGCTCCCCGATCACGCCATGCTCTTCAGCCCGGTCATAGCGTGCCTCTCTCTGCATCGGGACGGGGGCCTGGTTCTCGAGCCGACCCCGCTCGATCAAATCCTTTGACAGACCAAACCCTATCGCATCCTTGCGCCAATCTGCGCGTAGGCTCTCCCGGTCCAGATCCCGATGTTTGGCGGCGCGGGTTGCAAGG
>JAUIHS010000085.1 GCA_030432255.1 Phycisphaerae bacterium | reverse complement strand
AATGTCTCAGGCCCCTCCGGCAGGCCGTCGAGCGCGGCGAGGACCGCCCGGTTGAACTCCTGAACGGCCTGACGCGTGCGCGTCGTATCACCGTCGCGCGCCAGAAGGGTCAGATTGTCGAAAAGAATGCGGGCGCAATCGGCATCGATGCGCTCCGCTTCCGCACGAAAGCGGGAAAGATTGTCGGAGAATGATAGCGCTGGATCGAATTCCATCTGGCAGGCACCCCTTCTGATTCCGCGATAAGTCTGTGAACCCTAGCAACACAGGCAAACTCGCGACAGCAGCTTGGAGAAACCCACAATCTGCATTTCCCGTCGGTTCATCCATAGGTCAATCATCAGATCGGGTTACACTCACTTATCCCAACGGCAATGACAGTCCGCTTGGGGCCGTTCGCGTCAAAATCCCCCGCCTAGAGCCTCCCCGCCATGCGCAGCGCGTTCTCCTCGACGGCTGCGGTGGTCTGCACAACATATCCCTCTGTGGCACCCGACAGCGCGGTCACTTCGGCCGTTACCTGCGCTCTGTTCGCCACCATCGCGTCGACGATCTGCTGCACGCGGTTTTTCACATCGGTGGGGCGATAGCCGATTTCTCGCGCGATGGCTTCCCAGTGTCGTCCCGCAACCATGTCGGGATTGCGCTTCTTGCCATCGATCAACTGGGCGTAGGTCTTCACAACATGGGGCCAGGACAGCACAGTTGAGACGTCATAAAGCGGCGCCAAGCGCGGCGCCGCCCCCACCGGCAGGATCAGCGAATAGTTCTTCGCATGCGCGTCGGTGTTGGCGACGAGGATGTTGAAGATGACCTGATCGAGCAGCGCCAGAGCATCTGTCGCGCTTACGTGGCGGCCGGTTTCCAACAGGGTCTTCAGATCAAGCCCGGGCAGCGTACCGCGCTCATACTTGCGCCCGGGAGGTAAGCCATTGGCCTGGGCAAAATCCTCTTGATGCAGGCGCAGGAGCTGGCCGCTGCGCCCGACCCTTCGATCATAGCGAAGTACGCCGATGGCGGTCCGCTTCGAGGATTGGAGGATCGTTGCCTGCGCCGCCTCGATGCCGATGGCCTGCGCCATGCGCAGACACCAGACTTCGTTTTCAGTGATGCCGGGAAGGTTGGGATTGTCAGGCTTCACGATCAAGGTGGACGGTGCCCCGTTGAGCGGGATGGCAAGCACATCTCCGTCCTGCGGGAGGCGCAACACAGGCGCACCGTCCGGGCCCAGTACGGCCAAAGCCGACTTCTTCTGGCCACCCGCCAAGGACTGACGCACGCCCTCCTCACCCACCAGAAACGGCCTGCGTCCGAGATCTTCGAAGTGGCGCTCGAGCGCAAGCCGCGGATCAGCTGTGTCATAGAAGCTGGTGAGCGGTCTATAGGCCCAGAGCGCCCTATCCGTGGACGCGGCGAAGGACAGGGCACCGGCCGTGTCACCGCCGATCTCTGACAACACGGCCAAAACGTCCGCCTGATCGAGGCCGAGGGATCGCGTGAGAACCTGAAGCTGCTCTTCCTCTGGTAAGAGGTTCGCTAGCCATGGGGAGATGATATCTGACGGGTAGGGATTGGCGCGAAGCGGCATGGTGACAGACAATGGGAATGCCCCGGCCGTCTGCAGCCAGCGATCTGCATATCGCAAAGAGAGAGATCCATCAGCCGCAACGTCGACCTGCCCTACTGCCAGATCATCAAACCAGATGGGGACGGAGGCGGTCACTGATACTCTCCGAGATCATAGCCGCCTGCTGACGAAGACGCGCTGGGCTCGACGGTGCCAGGCCCGTCCGCGATCAATGTCGCGGGAGCCACGCGCAATGCATCAGCGATCCGCTTCAGCGTCGTCAGCCGCGGATCGCGTTTGCCAGTTTCGATCAAGGACAAGGCAGGCGCGCTGATGCCGGTCAGCCGGGCCAGCTGCTCAAGGCTCAAACCCTGTGCAGCCCGGGTCTCGCGGATCCGGTGGCCGGCATCCGCCAGCAGCTTCTTCTCGGCATCATCGACCATCTGTCGCCAGCTTACCTTTTTCGATAAAGATAGCATCAAGACGGACTACGCTCAAGGCATCTT
>JAUIHS010000084.1 GCA_030432255.1 Phycisphaerae bacterium | reverse complement strand
TAGCGGACCTCGGTCTGACGTCCGATCAGTACACCGACTGCTACATCGACGATCGCGACAACTACATCGACATCGTCCTCGCCGGCGACGAGTCCGCGATGCGGGCGATCACCCACGTCGAGATCCCCTCGACCGACGGCTACCTCCCGCTCTACAACCCCGGCGGTCCGGGCAATGACCCAACACCAGGCGTGCGCTACGCAGCCGGATCGCCGCCGATCATCCAGGACGTCCTCATGGCCTTGGATGATCCGATGACGGTCACACTGGACTGATCACACAATTGACTGCAGTGCAGTCAATGCCTACATTGACAGCATGGCTGTCATGACGATCCGCAACCTCGACGACGAGGTGCGCGACAAGCTCCGGGTCCGCGCTGCCCAGCACGGGCGGTCGATGGAGGCGGAGGTCCGGGCCATCCTCACCGAGGCAGTGGAGTCCCCGGTGGAGCGCACCATGATCGAGTGCCTCATGGAGCTCCGGGACGCGGGGACCGATTCGAACTTTGAGATCCCCTCCTGGGTGAGGGATGAGGAGCCCCGGAATCCCTTCGCATGATCCTAGACACCAACGTTCTGTCGGAACTCATGCGTGGAGACCCCACGAACGTCCTCAGCTCGTGGCTTGGCGCCCACCCCGACACAGAGTTCACCCTCGCCGCCGTGACAGTTCAGGAGACCACGTTCGGCCTTGCCCGCATGCCTGAGGGTGCAAGACGTGATCGGCTTGAGGGGACGTGGCGCCACCTCTGGGCCCACCTTGCTCTGCATGTCCTGCCGTGTGACGCGGACGTCGCCACTCAGGCGGGCATGCTCTCCGCACTGCGTGAGCAGGCAGGACGGCACCTCGGAATGGCTGACGCTCAGATCGCGGCGACAGCCCTCGTGCACGGGGTGCCGCTGGTCACCCGGAACACGAAGGACTTCGAGGGGCTGGGCATTGAGGTGATCGACCCCTGGGATTGACCCTGCCTCAACCGTGCTACAGCGTGCTACGGTCATCGCATGACTGCCGAGCACATCAGTCAGCGCACGCTTCGCAATGAGAGCGGCCGCATCCTGCGTGAGGTGCAGGAGGGTGCGGTCTATGTGATCACCAACAACGGAGAGCCGGTCGCGGAGATCCGCCCCATCACGGCCGACCCGTTCGCCGGTCTCACTGTCCGTCGCGCCAAGCCAGGCGCGCGGTTCCGGGACATCGTTCCCGTTGCGGTGGACTCAGATGAGACGGCATTGGAAGCGCTGCTCGCCCTACGCGGTGACCGATGATCGCGTACCTCGACACTTCGTGCGCCGCAGCTCTGTTGAAGCGGGAAGAGAAGTCGGAGGAGATCTCAGACTACCTTGAGGAATGGACCCAGGATGGGCACCTGCTGGTCGCGGGCGAACTGCTGGCGACAGAGTTGAACAGAGTCGCCACACGCTTCAGTATTGAGGCCGAGAAGGTCCAGAGCATCACTGAAGCGCTCAACCTTGTCGCTCACACGAGTTCCGACTTCCGGATGGCAGGTCAACTCCCCGGTGGTCGCCTGGGCAGCCTTGATGCCCTTCACCTGGCCACCGCGATCAGGATCGGTGTCGATGCCCTCTTCTCTGATGACGCGGAATTGGCGAATGCCAGTGAAGCGGCCGGCATCCCCGTCCTCGACACCTCCGTCCCGGCACGTGGGCTCTGGCCTGCGCATGAAAGACTCGCGCCCATGACGATGACTGCGACGCTTCACACCAACCTCGGCGACATCAACGTGAACCTCTTCGAGTTCCAGGCCCCCAAGACGGTCGCGAACTTCGTGGGCCTTGCGGAAGGCACCAAAGAGTGGACGGATCCCAACGTCCGCGCCAAGAGCAACGCCCCGCTGTACGACGGCACGATCTTCCATCGCGTCATCTCCGGCTTCATGATCCAGGGCGGCGACCCCCTCGGCACCGGCACGGGCGGCCCCGGCTACCGGTTCGAGGATGAGTTCACCTCCGAGCTCACCTTCGACAAGCCGTACCTGCTCGCCATGGCCAACGCCGGCCCGAACACCAACGGCTCGCAGTTCTTCATCACCGTCGCCCCGACGACGTGGCTGAAC
>JAUIHS010000083.1 GCA_030432255.1 Phycisphaerae bacterium | reverse complement strand
GCATCAGGTTCATCGCCCATTGCTCAAGCCAGCCCGCCTCTGCAGCCTCCTTCCAGCTGGGGAGCGGCAACTCCTTGCCGGTGGCCTTCGAGCGCACCCGCGGGCGCTCCACCTCCACCTTGCCGCCATGAAAGCCAACGGGCCCTCTGGTGCGACCCCAGCGATATCCCGGCTTGTCAGCCGCGCGCGCATGCGAGGCCCCGGCCAGCTCAGTCGCATCTTCCTCCAGCATCTGTGTCAGACTCGCCAAGCCGGCGATCAGGCAGAAGCGCTCGAAGCTCGCTCCAACCTCGTCGCGCGCTTCCTCAACCGCTGCCGTCAACTCGGCCGTGCTGGCCAGTGCCAGCGGGGACGTGATAGGTCTCTTCATGGTGTTGCTCTCCGTTTGGATTAGACACCCCGAGCCTACGGCTCAGGGAGAGCAACGCCACCCTTCACTCCGAGAAGTTCAACATCGACCGGGACATTCCCCGATCTCCACGCGCACCCGGAGACTGCATTTGAAGAGCATAGGACATCTGCCTTCATAACTCGTGAGTTGCGAGATATGGGGCTCGAGGTGCATGAAGGTATCGCTGGTACGGGCGTCGTTGGCGTCCTGCGCGCCGGCAACGGCCCCGCTGTTGGCCTGAGAGCGGATATCGACGCGCTGGATATCACAGAGCAGACGGGACTTCCGTATACATCGACGATCGACGGAAAAATGCACGCGTGTGGACATGATGGCCATACAGCGATCCTACTCGGCACAGCACTCCATCTCTCCAAGTCACCGCCGAGGAATGGCACTGTGGTCTTTATCTTTCAGCCCGCCGAAGAGAACGAGGGTGGCGCAAGGGTTATGGTCTCAGAGGGGCTCTTCCGGCAGTTTCCCGTCGAGTCCGTCTTTGGGCTGCACAACTGGCCCGGTCTGCCGGCCGGCGAGATCGCATTGCATTCCGGACCGATCATGGCAGCTCTCGATTCCTTTGAGCTTTCTATCAGTGGCAAGGGCAGCCATGCAGCCATGCCTCATGAGGGTATCGATCCGATTACCGTTGCCAGCCAGGTACAGAACGCCTGGCAGCACATTGTAAGTCGCAGGCTTGATCCAACTGATGCAGCAGTGATCAGCATCACTCATGTCGAAGCGGGCGGAGCGCCCAATGTAATTCCCGAAGAGCTTCGCCTGCGTGGAACAGTGCGGTCGCTTCGACCGGAGACGCAGGACCTGATTGAGAGCGAAATGCGACATCGGGCCGAGCGCATTGCAGACGCCTACGGCGGAAGCGCGTCTCTGGACTATCAGCGCCGCTATCCTCCGACGATCAACCATCCTGATGCCACGGTGATTGCGACATCTGCTGCCGAAGCCGCCGTAGGCGGGGAGAATGTCCAGACCGGCCTTCGTCCCAGCATGGCAGCTGAGGACTTCGCATTCATGCTTCAGGAGCGACCGGGGTGCTATGCTTGGCTCGGAAATGGTAGCGCCGCGAACGGGCGAAATCTGCACAGTCCCCACTACAACTTCAACGACGAGATCCTTCCGATTGGCGTCCAATTCTTTGCAGAGATCGTCAGGCGTGCGCTGCCGGATTGATTAGTGCGAACAAATCCTCGAACTGACATCGTCACTTCCCGCTGATGCCTGATAGAGCTCAGGCGATCGGTATGCGGTGGTTCACTTCAGAAGATAGCGCTTCGATAAGGGCCGATGTACCGGGGCACGGTTATGAGACAGCGCGCTGCGCTGGTCATGCCGCCATTTTGAACCCTTTGGCGGCGTCGGTTTCAAGGGCCTTCTGTTCGGCCCTGATCTGAACGGGCGTTTTGTAGCCGTGCCGTTCCCGCAGCCATGATGAGTTGTATCGCGCGGCGAAGGCGGCCAAAGCATGCCTGAGTTCTTCGACGGTCGCAAAATGGCGGACCCAGAGCAGCTGCTCCTTGAGGGTGCGTATGGCCCGTTCGGCCACCCCATTGCCCTCGGGCTGGCGCACGAAAGCTGGTGAACTGGTCACCCGTGAACAACCTCTAACCCATTGAGATTGCGAGGGTCTGGCGCGGTTCAAAGTATTCGTTTTCGCAAGGCTTTCCGCCGTATGGCGCCAAAACCTTGCAAATTCGCG
>JAUIHS010000082.1 GCA_030432255.1 Phycisphaerae bacterium | reverse complement strand
CCGCCGCACTTCTGGTCGCTGGCGCTCCTGAAGCAGGGTGAGTACGGGCGCGTCAACGTGCCGATGCTGCCGGTGGTGGCAGGTGAGGAGACGACACGGCGGCAGATTCTCCTCTACACGGTGCTGCTGTCTGCGGTGTCGCTGTTGCTGGTGCCGTTCGGGATGGGCTGGATCTACCTGATTGGCGTGGTGGCGCTGAACGCGGCCTTCCTCTGGTACGCATGGCTGCTGCTGACGGACCCGAGCAAGTCACGCGCGCGCCAGACCTTCTTCTACTCGATCTGGTACCTGGCACTCTTCTATGTGGTGCTAGTGCTCGACCAGGTCGTCCTGCGGTAGCAGCGCGGAACTGACCGACACCATGAAGCCCCGGCCATCCGCAGGCCGGGGCTTGATCAATCTCGCGACGCTTTCGGCATGGCCGGGTTTCGCATGGCCTGGTCGGCTACCCTTCGGGCCACACCACGGAGGAGATGAAGTAGGCTGCGTCCATCGCATCCCACATCTGTCGCTGGGCTGCCAGGCGAGGGTGAAATTCGGTCCACGCACCAGGATCGCTCCACCCCTTCTCGGCCACCCCGGGAAGCCGTGGCAACAGCTGGAACATCAGATCCCGCTCGTCGGTAATCGTCTCGCACCAAATCGCACCCTCGACGCCCGCGATCCGCTCTGGCGGCAGTGCGGGCTCAATGGTGACGGGATCCCACGCGAACGCGTCCTGGACGGTGCCGCTGCCGTAGACCGTGGATGGCAGCCCGAGTCGTGAGCGGAACGCCTCCTGTGCCACGTCGGCCGATGACTCAACATACCGCGTATCGAGATAGAGCGCGTCCGCGCGCGAGATTACCACGCTCGCACCCTGGTCAAGTGCTCCGGGGAGGTCCTCCGGCGCCCGCAGGAACTGTTCGATGATCGCATCGCGCATTGCCGGGTTGGGGAGCCGTTTCGCCAACCAGGAGTTGTCCGGGTCCGCGATCGCCGAGCGCACCCGGTTCACAAGGTGTGGACTGATCCACAGCTGCATGAGATCGCCGTCGGCGAATCCGGCGCGGGCCGTCTCCTGCCAGGCCACGATACCCTTGCCGGTGGATCTCGCCATAGCAAGTGCCCTCAGCATGTACCGGGTGAAGGTCTCCTCGTCCATGGCAATGGCCTCGTCACCACCGACATGGATGCGTGCCCCCGCATGAACCCGTGCCATCTCGTCGTAGACCGCGCGGACCAGTTCCCACACCTCCGGCACCGACGGGTCGAGATACTGCATCGCGTCTGGCGCGGCGTGCATCTCCGCGCTGCCGAGCTCTGGATAGGCGCGGAGGATACTGGCCGTGTGGCCGGGCGAGTCGAATTCCGGCACCACGGTGACGAACCGCGATGCCGCGTAGGCGAGTATCTCGGCGTACTCGGTCGGCGAGTAGAAGCCGCCCGGACGGCCGTTGCGCGCAGTCTGCCCCGCGACTGCAACGAGATCTGGATATGCGGGTACGTCGAAGCGCCAGCCCTCCGAATCCGTCAAATGGAGATGCAACACGTTCAGTTTGTAGAGCGCCAGCAGGTCGATGACTCGCTTCACCGTATTGACTTGATGGAACGTCCGTGCAACGTCCAGGCTGAGTCCACGCCAGGCAAATCGAGGCGCATCGTTGATTGATACCCCAGCCAGCGTCGCGACCCCGTTGGCTGCAGCCTGCGTCAGGAGGTGAAGCAGGCTGGTCGCACCGCGAAACACGCCTTCGGGGGTTGTCCCCACGATCCGGACCTTGTCCTCAAGGACGTCCAGGCGGTACTGCTCGCGACCCAGAGCGGCGCCATCCGCGCGAACGCCCGATGTCGTCGCGCGCGAATGTAATCCGGCATCCATCAGGAGATCGATTGACGGGCCGTGGCCACCCGAAGAGGACAGCGGGAGCGATGCAAGTCGCGCTGCCTCGGCGGCAAGCCAGTCAGCGATCGGCTCCAGCACGCGCTCGCCCGGTACAACAGTGGACGATCCGGTGAGCGTGCACATCGCATCCAACGTCTCCGCCGACCGGGGAAGGGGAATGATATTCAACGGTGCTCCTTTCGCCGGGGCTGGCACCTGCCACCGGCCCAGCAGTGAACCACCC
>JAUIHS010000081.1 GCA_030432255.1 Phycisphaerae bacterium | reverse complement strand
GGCGATTCGCCACGTACCTATCCCGGGTCGGGCGCAATCGGCATTTTCATTGATGGGACTCTCTCTGAGTATTGGGAGGAACCATCGGCGATGCCGATCGGAATCGTCGGAATCTCGCCTGATGCTTCGACCTTCTGCGGAAGTACCTCTGATCAGGGAGAGAACGTAGCAGCGATATGGACTCTTGAAGGTGAGTTGACGATCATCGGCAATCTGCCTGCATCGAACCCGAACGCAAGTGCTTATGCAGTTTCGCGAGGCGGTCGCGTTGCAGTCGGTCAGGTGCTGACTCACTCAAGTGCGTGGGGCGAGGGGTTTATCTGGGATCACCGGCGGGGATTACGTCGCATGGCCGACGAACTCATGGATGTTGGCCTGACAGTGCCCGACGACTGGCTCATTACATCGTGCTACGACATCTCTGCAGATGGCCGGACAGTGACCGGCATGATTCTCGATCCCAGCGGTTCTACGCGAGGCTGGATCGCCTACCTCGGTCCCGCCTGCTTCGCCGATTACAACGACGATGATCTGACCAACACCGCTGACATTGTCGCGTTCCTGAATGATTGGGTCGCCCAGCATCCCGCTGCGGACCTCACCTATGACATCGACGTGGATATCAGCGACCTGTCGCTTTTCATGCAGCACTACATGGCAGGCGTCAGTGGGGCTTGTCCATGACCTGAGCCTGCGGGGCCGCGTTGGATTCTCGGTGCATTTTGTACCGGGTCGTTGGGGTGGGCGGCATCACGCCTGACGTCGAGAAACGCCAACTTCTCGGCGCGCATCCGCACCGCAATCACACCCGCATCAGACTCAGCGCTGAATCGTCTGATAGGGCACTCCACCCGCGTAGCGCCTGAAGGTGTCGTCATAGCGAGGGAGCCACTCGATCCGAACCCGTTCGCCCGGCTCGAACACCATCTGCCAACCACGATCTTTCTCGTCAACGGTGCGCACCACGCTGACGCCGTCGCTGTTGGTCCACCCCGGGATCCAATCAATGCGCATGGTGCTCGATGCCTTCGCCCGAGCTTGCGCCGGCTGCGCCGACTCCTCCTTCTTGCAACCGCAATTGCAGCCGCTGAGCCCCGAAAGAGCCGTAACAGCGCCAATGCACACGATCGACTTCACAACGTTTGAGATGGTGTTCGTCATCGCCCGAGTCTACCGGACGATCCCATCGGCCCGCTACACTCTCCCCCATGATTCGCGCCGCCTCACTCTCCAAGAGCTTCGGCGACCTTCGCGCGGTCGATGACGTCTCCCTCACGCTCGCCCCGGGCGAGGCCTTCGGACTCCTCGGCCCCAACGGCGCTGGCAAGACCACCACCATCAACATGCTCGTCGGCGTGCTCGCGCCCGACTCCGGCTCAGTTGAGATCGAAGGGCACGGGCCGCCGACCGATCCCGCCGTCCGACGAGTCATCGGCGTCGCGCCCCAGGCCCTGGCCATCTACGACGAACTTACCGGCGATGAGAACCTCCAGTTCATGGGCAAGCTCTTCGGCCTTCGCGGCTCAAGGCTCCGCGACCGCATCAACTGGGCACTCAACTTCGCGGGGCTCACCGACCGGCGCAAGGGCCGTGCCGGCACCTACTCAGGCGGCATGAAGCGTCGCCTCAATCTGGCCGCCGCCCTCATCCATGAGCCGCGCGTCATCCTCCTTGACGAACCGACCGTGGGCGTGGACCCGCAGTCTCGCAGCCACCTCTTCGACTGCGTCGAACAGCTCAAGGCCGAAGGCGTCACCATCCTCTATACAACCCACTACATGGAAGAAGCGGAGCGACTCTGCGACCGCGTCGCGATCATGGATCACGGCAAGCTGCTCGCCCTCGACACCGTCGAAGGACTGATCGAAGCCCACGGCGGCAACTCCATCGTCCACGCTCGATTCAGACGCCCGCCCGACGACCCATCCTCCCTGCCCGCCCCACTCACCAACAACGCAGTCAGCTTCGACACCAACGCGCCGTTGCAGGCGGTCGAGTCCCTCACACGCTACGGCGATGCCATCGAAACGCTCTCGGTCGAACGCCCGAACCTCGAGGCGGTCTTCCTCAATCTCACCGGCCGCTCGCTCCGAGACGACTGATTCTCGACATGAACAG
>JAUIHS010000080.1 GCA_030432255.1 Phycisphaerae bacterium | reverse complement strand
CACCTCACAAAGGACAATCCGATTATGCGGACCGATGCAGGCCGCAAAACCGATGCCAGTCAGCTACTTGCGGCACACATGCCCGGACGACTCCGCATAATCATGCGCTCAGCATAAACTATGTTATGCCGAGCTCGGCATAAGACAGTGAAGACCAGCCCCATCTGAAGGTTCTGCACCAGCGCTGTGTGAAGTCCAAAGAGCGGGAAGATCAGGATTTGGGTTCGTACTGCGATGCCGTAGTCCACGACGACATTCGCGATGGCTTCGAAGAAACTCGGGCTCAAGGTAACCTCGGAGAAGATCAACGGTCGAGGTCGGGTTTACCGCATAGATCCACAAAATAGCGCAAGATGTCCTAGCTGATAGCTAAATGTAGTGTTTGCGTCTTGCCGAATCTCACAACATCGTCACGATGGCATCATGAACCTGACCTGCTCGGTTCATCTGCTCTCAGGCCAATCAACACCCTGATTGGTCATGAAACCTCAGACTTGGGCCAGCCTCGCGCTGGCCCTTTTTTATTGTTTCAACGCCGCGCGGATTTGCGCTTGGCTGATCCCGAACTGCCGCGACAGAGCGCCGGGCTTTACCCCAGCCTTGATCGAGGTGCGGATCAGGTTGACCTGCGATTGCGTCAGGCCCTCCACGCTGGGCATACTGGAGGACGGCTGCGCTGCTGGGGCAGGTTTGGGAGCCGTTTGTGGCGTAGCCTCCGGATGCTGTCCGCGTCGCACCTGTTCTTTACCAACAGCTACGGCCAGCGCCTTCAACTCCCCATCCGTCAGATATTTGAGTGCGACATCGAGATCATGCGGCAACAGACGCCGACGTGGATCGCGCGGAACGTCCGCAGCGCCACTCCTCGCAGACCATAGATCGCCCTGTTTTGCCTCATCCGATGCCATGCTCCTAATATACACCGGACCGGACGCCCGGCAAATGCGACCTCAGCCTTCCTGGGCTTTCACGTCGTCGAAACTCTCCCCGCTCCCCTCCAAAACCGCCGTCTCGCCAGTGAACTCCTGCCAACGGCGAACGATGACATCGACGTATTTCGGATCAAGCTCGATCAGGGATGCGTGGCGGCCCGTCTTTTCCGCCGCGATCAGCGTGGTGCCGCTGCCACCGAACGGGTCGAACACCAGATCACCCTTGCGGCTGGAATTGCGGATGGCCCGTTCCACCAGCGCCACCGGCTTCATCGTCGGATGCAGATCATTCTTGTTGGGCCGGGCAATCTCCCACACATCGCCCTGGTTGCGATCCCCGCACCAATGGCGCTTCACGCCTTCCGGCCAGCCGTAGAGGATCGGCTCGTATTGTCGCTGGTAATCTGCGCGACCAAGAGTGAACCGGTCCTTCGCCCAGATGATGAAGGTCGACCAATGCCCGCCCGCGGATTTGAACGCCGCTTGCAGGGTCTGCAATTCGCTTGATGACATGCAGATGTAAACTGCGCCGTCGGTACGCGCGTTGATCTGCACGCAGGCGTCGTAGAGGAATTGGCCGAAGCCATCGCCCAGGGCGTCATTCTTGATCCGCCGCCCCTTGCCAGCTTTCTCCGCACCAACGCCACCGGCGTAATCCACGTTGTAGGGTGGATCACAGAAACACAGATCGGCCTTCACGCCCCCCAACACCTTCTCCACATCTGTCGCCACGGTGCTGTCGCCGCAAAGCAGCCGATGTTTTCCGAGGATCCAGACATCTCCAGGCCGTGTCACCGGCGCCTCAGGTACCTCCGGCACATCGTCGGGGTCGGTCAGACCGCCGGTGGTGTCGATCAACGCATCCGGCAGGATATCTGCCAGGTCCTCGGCGCTGAAGCCAATCAGCGACATGTCCTCAATGCCAAAATCCGCGCGCAGCTCCCCGATCTCGATGCGCAGCATCTCCGGGTCCCACTCGGCGATTTCCGCCAGGCGGTTGTCAGCCAGCGTGTAAAGCCGCCGGTCCTCTTCCGACCAGCCGCGTGCCACCATCACTGGCACCTCAGCTAGCCCCAGCTGCACCGCCGCCATCAACCGGCCGTGGCCTGCGATGATCGTGCCATCCTCACCCACCAGCATCGGGATGGTGAAGCCGAACCGCTCCATGGACGCCGCGATCTGATCGATCTGTTCCGG
>JAUIHS010000079.1 GCA_030432255.1 Phycisphaerae bacterium | reverse complement strand
GTTTGATTTGGGGGCTGATCTCTGCCGTCCGGATATGGAGCGTGACAAGGATGCCGAATATCCGCCCCTGCGCATGGCCTCCAGCCAAGTTGACCGGCTGGAAGCCGAGATTGACGCCATGAACAAGCATCTCGAGCCACTGCGCAGTTTCATTCTACCCGGTGGATCGCCCTTGGCCGCGCATCTGCATCTATGCCGCACCGTGTCACGCCGGGCAGAGCGCCTGACGGTAGAGTTGTCGGCGCTGGAAAACGTCAACGAATCGGCGCTCAAATATCTGAACCGTTTGAGCGACTGGTTCTTTGTCGCCTCTCGCATGGCCAATGACAGCGGGAAAGCGGATGTTCTTTGGGTTCCCGGTGCCAATCGCTGAAACACTCTGGCAACATTCTTGCGCTGAAAACCTGAAACGCGACGTCGCCGGACGATAACGTGACGATTTTGCCCTGTTTCCCGTGCGGCTGAGCCGGTATCAACGCGCTGGAGAGATTATCCGGGGGGCGCACTGCCCCCCACCACCATTAAGGGAGACCATGCCAATGAAGGTGCTCGTGCCTGTCAAGCGTGTGATCGACTATAACGTGAAAGTTCGTGTGAAGGCGGACGGGAGCGGTGTCGATCTTGCGAATGTGAAGATGTCGATGAACCCGTTTGACGAAATTGCCGTCGAAGAAGCGATTCGCCTCAAGGAAGCAGGCAAAGCCAGCGAAGTCATCGCAGTCTCTATCGGCGTGAAACAGGCGCAGGAAACGCTGCGCACGGCGCTTGCCATGGGCGCGGACCGGGCCATTCTGGTGGTCGCCGCCGATGATGTGCATCAAGACATCGAGCCGCTCTCGGTGGCCAAGATCCTCGCCAAAATCGTCGACGAAGAGGCCCCCGGCCTTGTGCTCTGTGGCAAGCAGGCGATCGACAACGACATGAACGCCACCGGACAGATGCTGTCGGCGCTTCTGGGTTGGTCTCAGGCCACCTTTGCCTCGTCGCTTGACGTGGACGGCGACACCGCCGTTGTCACCCGCGAAGTCGATGGCGGCTTGCAGACGATCAAAGTCAAGACGCCGACCATTGTCACCGTCGACCTGCGCCTTAACGAGCCGCGTTATGCCAGCCTGCCCAATATCATGAAGGCCAAGAAAAAGCCGCTGGATGAGAAAACCGCCGCCGATTACGGCGTCGATGTCACGCCACGGCTGGAAATCACCGGCACCTCCGAGCCCGCAAGCCGCGCGGCGGGTGTCATCCTCGGCTCGGTCGACGAGCTGGTTGCGAAACTCAAGGAAGTGGGAGCCGTATGATGTCTGTTCTTCTTCTCGCCGAAGTCACCGATGGGGAATTGTCGCTGGATGCGACCGCCAAGGCGGTCACGGCAGCGGCCAAACTGGGCGATGTGACCGCGCTTTGCTGTGGCGCCTCTGCGGCGGCGGCTGGTGCTGCGGCGGCCAAAATCGCCGGTGTCAAAAAGGTGCTGGTGGCCGAGGATCCCTCGCTTGGGCACCGTCTGGCAGAACCCACAGCGGCGCTGATCGTCAGCCTCGCGGGCGACTATAGCCATATCGTGGCCCCTGCGACCACGGATGCCAAGAACGTGCTGCCGCGCGTGGCCGCACTCCTGGATGTGATGGTGATTTCGGACGCCTCAGGCGTGGTTGATGCCGATACGTTCGAGCGCCCGATCTATGCCGGCAACGCGATTCAGACCGTTAAATCGCGCGACGGCAAAAAAGTCATCTCCTTCCGGACCTCGACCTTTGACGCAGCGGGCGAACAGGCCGCAGCACCGGTCGAGACAATTTCGGCCACGCCGAACCCCGGCCTGTCGGAATGGATCGAAGACAAGGTTGCGGCCTCTGATCGCCCTGAACTGACCTCGGCGGGCGTCGTGGTGTCGGGCGGGCGCGGTGTCGGCTCCAAGGACGATTTCGCACTGATCGAAGGGCTTGCGGACAAGCTAGGAGCCGCTGTTGGGGCTTCTCGCGCCGCAGTCGACTCGGGCTATGCGCCGAACGACTGGCAGGTTGGGCAGACCGGCAAAGTCGTGGCCCCCAACCTCTATGTCGCCGTGGGCATTTCCGGCGCGATCCAGCATCTTGCTGGTATGAAGGACAGCAAGATCATCGTCGCCATCAACAAAGATGAAGAA
>JAUIHS010000078.1 GCA_030432255.1 Phycisphaerae bacterium | reverse complement strand
AACTACGACATGCGCCCGTACCTACCGGACGACGCTCCGGCCAATATCGGCTACGCGGCAGCGGAACGCCATTTTTCTCCGGCAAAGCTGAACCCCGAGCTGCTCATGATCGAGACCGATCATGATCTACGCAACCCGGCTGATTTTTTGATCCTGGAAAAGGTGGCCAAAGCGATCCTGTACACCCCCGGTATCGCCCAGGTGCAGTCGATCACCCGGCCCTTGGGTACACCGATCAAACACAGCTCCATCCCTTTTCAAATCAGCATGCAAAGCGCCAGTCAGATCATGAACCTCAAGTATCAGCAGGACAGTGCGGAGAACCTGCTGAAACAGGTGAGCGAGATCGATAAGACGATCGCACTTCTGGGGCAGCAGATGGCGCTCCAACAGCAGGCCGCCGACGCCACCGCCGAACAGGCCGCCGCGTTCAACGAAACCGTAGCCACGGTGACTGATCTTCGGGACAAGATCGCCAACTTCGACGATTTCTTCCGGCCACTGCGCAATTACTTCTATTGGGAGCCACACTGTTTCGATATCCCCGTCTGCTGGGCCTTGCGATCTATCTTCGACGCAATCGACGGGATCAATGCGCTCACCGAGCACTTCGGAGAGATCACCGCAAGCCTGGACAGCTTGAATGCTCTTCAGCCAAAGCTGGTGGCTCTCATTCCACCTCAAATCGCCAGCCAGGAGGTCATACGAGAACTGACCTCGTCGAACTACTCCACCCAAGCAGGAATTCTGGACCAGACGGCCGCCGCGATCGACAACGCGACTGCCATGGGGGAGGCCTTCGACACGGCGAAGAATGACGACTCCTTCTATCTTCCGCCGGAGGCCTTCGACAACCCCGATTTCCAGCGCGGCCTGAAGTTGTTTCTCTCACCCGACGGGAGGGCCGCCCGCATGATCATCACCCACGAGGGGGAACCCGCGGGCCCTGAGGCCATCGCGAATGTCGACGCGATCAAACAGGCTGCGAAGGAAGCGGTCAAGGCGACCCCGTTGGCCAACGCGCATTTCTACCTCGCCGGTACGGCAGCCACCTACAAAGACATCCAAGACGGTGCTCGGTACGACCTGCTGATAGCCGCGATCTCGGCGCTCAGCCTCATTTTGCTCGTCATCATGATGATTACCCGGAGTCTGGTCGCGGCTTTGGTCATCGTCGGGACGGTGGCGGTATCGCTGGGCACCGCATTCGGTATGTCAGTTCTGCTTTGGCAATACCTTCTTGGCATTGAGCTGTACTGGGTCGTGCTGGCGTTGGCGATCATCGTGCTCTTGGGCGTGGGGTCGGACTACAACTTGCTGTTGATATCCCGATTCAAGGAGGAACGCGACGCCGGACTGCAGACGGGAATCATCCGCGCCATGGGCAGCACCGGTGGCGTCGTGACCGCGGCCGGCCTGGTGTTCGCCGCCACCATGGCCACCTTCATGTTCAGCGACTTGATGGTGCTCGCCCAGGTGGGAACTACTATCGCGCTCGGATTGCTGTTTGACACCCTGCTCGTGCGGGCATTCTTGACACCCTCGATCGCCGCACTACTGGGGCGCTGGTTTTGGTGGCCGCAACGGGTGCGGACCCGCCCCGCCAGCCACATGCTGCGGCCGTATGGTTCGCGTCCGCTGGTTCGTGCTCTGCTCCAAAGGGAACCGAAAGATGCTGGGTGACTTACGCTGAAGACATGGCCAGCGCACCGGGCAGCTCTCCCTGGTCCAACTGGTCGCCATGGCGCAGCAGCCTGATTTTCGGCACGGCGGCACTGTTCGTGTTCTTCCAGATGGTGCTGCAGACATTCCCCAGTGTGATGCGGGAAGGTTTGGTCGTCGACCTCTCTCTGAGCGAAGCGGGATTCGGCGGCCTGTCCTCAAGTTTCTACTACCCCTATATCCTCTTGCAGATTCCGGCGGGGATCCTGGTGGCGCGCTTCGGCGCACGCGCCGTGCTCATCTCCGGGGCGCTCCTCTGCACGGTCGCATCGTTTCTTTTTGCGATGTCGCACACCGCGAACGCCGCCGAACTGACCCGCATCCTGATGGGTCTGGGAGCGGCGCCCACCGTGGTGTGCACGATGACGTTGGCCGCGCAATGGTTCCCCAGACGTTTCTTCCCCATCCTGGCCGCACTCACAGAGGTGTTCGGCATGACGGGCGCCGCGCTGGGGCAGGAGTCG
>JAUIHS010000077.1 GCA_030432255.1 Phycisphaerae bacterium | reverse complement strand
GCAGACGAGGCTTGTGCAGAACCGTTGCCTGATCGCAGCCCGAGGCTTGCAGCGCCAGGTCCAACGTGTCGGTCACGTCGCTTGACTTCATCGTCGTGCAGAGCTTCCACCCGACGGATATCGGCCATACCAGCGATAGAAAGTGGTTCTCGGGATGCCGAGTTTACCCAACGTGCGCCTGGTCGGCAGATGCGATCCCTCCACCAGCCGGATGATCTCCGGTTTCTCGGACGCGGCCCTCTCGGCGGATTTGCTCGGCAAATCGCCTGCCGGGTAACAGATACCTCATTCGTCTTCGCCCCCATCCGCGATCATGCTTTTTTTCAGCAACCGCAGTTCCAAAGCCTGTTCGGCCACGACCTCTTTCAGATCACAGGCCTCACGGCGCAGATCCTTGACCTCGGTCGTGGTCGCCGCACGAGCCGTATCGCCGGCAAGGCGCTTCTTCCCTGCTTCGAGGAACTCCTTGGACCAGCTGTAATACAGGCTCTGGGCAATACCATCGCGGCGGCACAGCTCCGCGATGCTGTCCTCGCCTTTCAGGCCATCCAAGACGATCCTGATCTTCTCTTCAGCCGAATATTGCTTTCAGGTGGCACGGCGGATGTCTTTGACAACCTTCTCGCCGTGGCTCTTGCGGGTTCCGGGTTTCTGTCTCATCTCCACTCCTTGGTGGTTACGATGTGCCAGAAACCACCTCCTATCAAATCGCCTTAAACTGTCCCATTGGTGCTGACGTCAGACACTATAGTCATTAGAGATATTTTTCCCGTTCCCCGACAGAGTTGGGATGAAACGGAAAAACCAAGCCTTGATGGCGGCTTACGCGCGGGTTCTCCGCGAGAAACGTAAGGCCGCAAACCTTTCGCAGGAGGAACTTGCGTTCCGAACGGATCTGTCCATGAGTTACATCTCGTTCCTGGAAACGTGCCGACGCCAACCAACCCTGACCGTGATGGATGCAATCTGCCGCGAGCTCGGCGTGTCGCTCACGGAGTTTGCCGGGGAAGTTGAACGCGCGGCGGCGGCGGGAGCTTCTCGGGGGGACGGATAGCCGGGCATGTTTTCTTGGGGACGCCTGACTAAGCCAATACTCAAAGATTTTAGTCGGCTAGACTGAGGGAGTACGAGTCAACTCATGCACCTGGGGCGGGAAGCTGACCTTCGCTGCACCTGCCAAGCGGCAAGCCAAACTTCAGAAAAGCAGACCTCTCCCAAACCGACTATAGACGTGATATCAACCAGAGATAGTGCGGACAGCGACCGTCGTTACAAGATGACAGATCAAGTTCTTAGCGGTCACATTGGATTCTGGATTTGAAATATGTATGACCCGACATTTGGTCCCACTTCTCTAAATCGACATATTAGAAAAACTGACTTCAAGGGGCTCTGTTGCACAAATCGCCTGAGGGATTCATCTCGCGAATCCAGCATGGTAGCTGGGATGCATGAGCAGACCTACACCCCCGTCCTACAAGACCAGGAACTGGCCGGCCTACAATGAAGCGCTCAAGCGCCGGGGCTCGTTAACGATTTGGTTCGACCCCGAGATGAACTGGGATGCCCTGCCGACAGGCAGGCGTGGCCGCCAGCAGACATACAGCGATACTGCCATTCAGACCTGCCTGACGATGAAGGTGCTTTTTGGCATGGCGCTGCGGCAGACGACGGGCTTCGTCGAGAGCCTGTTGCGCCTTGTCGGTCTCGACTGGACGGTGCCCGACTTCAGCACACTGAGCCGCCGCCAGAAGACGCTGGCTGTGAACATTCCCTGCCGCGGCTCCAAGGGGCCGCTGCACCTGCTGATTGACAGCACCGGCATCAAGGTCGAAGGCGAAGGCGAGTGGCACGCCCGCAAGCATGGTGGCCCCAAACGACGCGTCTGGCGCAAGATCCACCTTGGGATCGACGAGGAGACGTTGGAGGTTCGGGCCGTGGAGATCACCGGGAGCCACATCGGCGACGCGCCGGTTTTGCCAGATCTGCTCGGCCAGATCCCGGAGGGCGAGCAGATCGGCAGCGTCACCGCCGATGGCGCCTATGACACGCGAAAATGCCATGACGCCATTGCCGACCGGGGCGCTCATGCCGTCATCCCGTCCCGCAAGAATGCGAAGCCGTGGAAGGCCGTCACCGCAGGTGCCGCCGCGCGAAATGAAATCCTGCGGGCCTCCAAACACCTCG
>JAUIHS010000076.1 GCA_030432255.1 Phycisphaerae bacterium | reverse complement strand
CCAGTTGAGCTACGGCCACCATCTCGGTGGTGAGTATATCAGCCGTGCACGGGTCAGGCGAGGGGAACCGGACCCCCCGGAGAGACTCAAGCGGCCCCGCGTTCCGACTCCGGGTTGGTGTGCCCCTTCGGCGGTGGGGACTTCCGGTTCGGCGCCCACGCGTGGTCGTCATCCGAGATGCTCATACCGGCATCCGCCTTGTCTTCCGCCAGTTCGTCGCTCAGCGTGCCCTCCCAGACCCGGTCGTGAGCATGGTGGGCCGCTTTGGCAATCATGTGGCTGCCGATCGGCGTGGCCACGAAAGTGAAGATGATCGTGATGATCGCCTTGCCGACCGTCACCGCGTCGGAGACGTGAAAGCACACCGCGAGCAACAACGCGGAGAGTCCCAGCGTCGTGCACTTACTCGCCGCATGAATGCGGTTGAAGGCGTCCGGAAAGCGGTGGATTCCAATCGGGCCAACCAGCATGAAGAAGAGTCCTGCTGCCAGCGCCAGTGCCGCGAGCAGGTCCAGTGCCGCATGCCACGTCATGGTGTCGAAGCTGCTCATACTGCCGAACGCCTCCTGCCGATGTACTGCGCAAACGCGATGGTCCCGATGAATCCGATCAGGGACAGGATCAGCACCGCATCGAATGCAATCAGGTTCCGGAAACGAATCGCCATCAGGATCGCCAGCCCGATCACCTGGAATGACAGGCCATCCGAGGCCACGCCGCGATCAATCAGTGACGGACCCCGCAACAACCGAAAGAGGCAGATCACAATGCCCAGCGCGATGGTCACGATGCCGACATCAACCACCACGAAGAGTAGGTTCTCAGCGTCCGCCTCCCAGCCGGGCAACGGCTCACGCGAGCGATGGGCGGTCGCACCATGGTCCGTGGCGGCGAGCACAAGTCCGTTGAATGCATTCAGCCACATCGTGAGAACACTCCCTTGCGGATGCGATCGGCGAGTTCATCAATCTCGGCGACCTGCGCTTCGCGATTCTCCGCATACATGCAGTGCAGATAGAGGTATTTGCGATCCGGGCTGACGTCGACAACCAATGTCCCCGGTGTCAGCGTGATCGCATTCGCCAGCACGGTCAGTTCAACTTCATCGAGGCCATCCACCGGATAACGAATGAAACGAGGCTTGAAGTTGTAGCCCGGCGTGATGATCTCCCACGCAATCTGAAGATTGGCCTTGGTCAGGATGCGGAAGAAGTACAACCCGAACGTGATCTTGGCCCAGATCGAGTGCAGGTAACCCGCGTCGCCGGTGGCGCGTCCATAGACACTCACTACGACCGCGCCCACGAGGAGACCCGCAACAAAGTTCCATGCCGTCACGCTGCCCCAGAGGAAGCACCAGATCACGGCCAGCGCCAGGTTCAGAGCAAAGCGAGTCATGGTGTCATCACCTCCTGCGAGACTGGCCCTTCGACCAGTTCGGGTGTCTGCTCGACGTCATCGCCCGCCATGTGCGCATCCGGCCAGGAGTGATGCCCGAGAATCGCCTCAACATACGGACGAGGGTTGTTCAGGCTCGCCGCTGCCGTGTTGGTCAGTTGCAGGGACGGTTCGGCGAACAGTCCGATGCCGACACTCACCGTCACCAGGCCGACAACCGCGCCGAACGCCGCCGGCATGTGCGGCCGACTACCCACCACGGCTCCTTCAGGCAGTTCAAGGTATGCGCCTCGCGGCTTGGACCAGAATCCGTAGACCCAGATCTTCAGGACCGCGAAGAGTGTCAGCGACGCAGCGAGAATGCCCGCGACAGACAACATCCATGCACCGGAAGCGAATCCTTCACGAATCAGAATCGCCTTCCCGTAGAAGCCCGACAGTGGGGGGATACCAACAAGGCCCATGGCCGCGATGAAGAAGAAGACACCAAGCCACGGCGCCCGCTTCAGGACACCACCGATCTCCGAGAGGTCGTCCGTCCCGGCATGCTTCTCAATCATCCCGCAGCACAGGAAGAGCGCTGAGATCACAACCATCTCCTGGGCCATGTAGAAGAACGACGCCGAGAGCGATTCGTTCGTCATGACCGCGACACCGAAGATCAGGTAGCCGATGTGACTGATGAGCACCAGGGACAGGATGCGTCGGATGTGGTGAGCCGCGATCGCTCCCATGATCGCCAGCAGCATCGTCGCAACTGAAGCCGTACCGAGAATCATGAGGATTGTGCTGTCCTCGCGGATCGCCTCGGCAGCGAAGATCGTCGGG
>JAUIHS010000075.1 GCA_030432255.1 Phycisphaerae bacterium | reverse complement strand
ACCGAGTTCGAAACCGCCGCCCCCCTCTTCGAAGAGGCCTACCAACTCAGCCTCGAAGCAAACGGCCCCGCTGACGACGCCACGGCCGAAACCGTGACGTCGGCCATCGAAATGTACGACGCCTGGCACATGCTTACACCGACCGACGACCTCGACGCCAAGGCACAAATCTGGCGCGACCGCCAATAGCGCAGCACGCTCGCCCACCCACATACGCGCTCAGATCAATCACGAATTCCGCCGTGTCGAACGCGGTGCCGTCCCGCCAGTCGGCACTCCGTCCCACGGGCCCGCAAGCGCCGTGCCGACTCCGCTCGCGCGCGCTTGACGCACCTCTGCCAATGCCCACAATTGCGGCTTCCCTCAAGGAGACCGATGCATGGCAACCCACGAAACCACCGACACCAAGAGCGGCGGGATGCTCGATCTCATCGAGAAGGTCGGCAATCGACTCCCCGATCCTTCCATCCTCTTCCTTCTCGGAACCCTCCTTGTCATGGCACTCTCAGCGATCGCCGCCTGGGGCAACTGGCAGGTCCAGCCGCGTTTGCCGCAACAGGTCATGGAGACCGTGGTCACCAGCGACGGCGAGACTGTCGAGCAGCCCAGCTTCAATGCCGAAGGCCAACCCATCCTCGAATGGCAGGACAGCGGCGAACCGCTCGCGGCAACGAGCCTCCTGACGCGTGACGGCCTGTTCTGGGCAATCAGCAGCATGGTCGACAACTTCATGGGCTTCCCACCGCTTGGCGTGGTGCTCGTGGGCATGCTCGGCATCGGCATCGCCGAGCGAACGGGGCTGATCGCCGCCGTGCTCAAGGGGTTCATGCTGATCGTCCCGGGCATGCTGCTGACGCCCTCGATGGTCTTCATCGGCATCATGTCTTCGATGGCCATGGATGCCGGCTACGTGGTCCTTCCCCCGCTGGCGGCGCTCTTGTACAAGGCGGTGGGACGTTCACCACTCGCGGGCATCGCCGCGGTCTTCGCCGGCGTCTCCGCCGGATTCAACGCCAACTTGTTCATCACCGGGCTTGATCCGATGCTCGCTGGCTTCGCCACCACCGGCGGACAGGTCATCGATCCAAACTATGAGATGAACCCGGCCTGCAACTGGTGGTTCATGGTCGCCTCCACATTCGTCATGACACTGACCGGCTGGGCCGTCACATCGTTCTTCGTTGAGCGCCGCCTCCACAGCAAGGCCCCCGACGAGGGCGGACCACTGCCAGCCGAAGAACTCGACATGACCGAGCACAAGTTGACCCCGACCGACGTCCGCGGCCTCTACGCCGCGCTCGGAGCGTTCGTCGTCACCCTCGGCGCCTTCCTTCTGATGATCCTCTGGCCGAACGCACCCCTCAACGGACAGGGCGTTCTGTTCGACCGCTGGGTCGAATCGATCGTCCCCATGATCTTCATGACGTTCATCATCCCCGGGCTGGCCTTCGGCCTGGCCGTCGGCAACATCAAGAACGACAAGGATGTCGCAAAACTCCTGGTCGAATCCATGGCGTCAATGGCGCCGATCATCGTACTCGCGTTCTTCGCTGCCCAGTTCATCGAGCACTTCCGCCATTCCGGCCTCGACCGAATGCTGGCCATGGCGGGCGGTCAGGCGCTCGGTCAGGCCGACATGCCGGCATGGCTGCTGATCGTCCTGTTCATCCTGCTGACAGTCTGCTTCAACCTATTCATCGGATCCATGAGCGCAAAGTACGCGATGTTCGCACCCATCTTCATTCCGATGTTCATGCTCGTCGGCATCAGCCCGGAACTGACACAGGCGGCCTACCGCATCGGCGATTCAGTGAGCAACATCATCACACCGCTCAACGCATACCTGGTCATCATCCTCGTGTTCATGCAGAAATACGTGCCGAAGGGCGGCATGGGCACCCTGATCTCCACGATGCTGCCGTACACAATCGTGTTCACGATTGTCTGGACGCTCATGCTGCTGCTGTGGATGCAACTGGACATCCCACTGGGTCCCGACGGCCCGCTGACCTACGACGTGATGAAGATTGCCGAGTAACAGATCGAGGCACGCACGTGAAGACGGGCACGCGTGGCCCCGGGTGTCAGTCGCACCCGCCCACGTACGCGTTGAGATATCGCACGAAGTCCGCCGTATTCAGCACCCCGATCGGAGCCGCGATATCCGGGTCGCCAAACGTCCACGCGCCCCCGTTCATCACCGCGTTGAAATCGTTGAGATACGCCACAAAATCCGCCGTATT
>JAUIHS010000024.1 GCA_030432255.1 Phycisphaerae bacterium | reverse complement strand
CAACTCGACTTCATGGAGACACAGGTCGGGGCCTTTGACGAGGCCGATCCGGTCTTTGTCGAGGGCGGTTCCCAGTTCGTGCTCCCCACTCGCGGCGGCTTCGTCGTCATCCTCGACACCGAGACCTGTCGGGTTCTGCGCCAGTGGCATGCGCACCAGTCGCGCATGATCTGCTCGGCGGCCACTGAGGACAGCCGCACTCTTCTCACGAGCGGCAATGACGGGCTGATCCGTCGCTGGGAACTGCAGACCGGCCGACTCACCGGCGAGTACCACGGTCATTCGCTGGGGACATACTGTCTGACGATGGACCCGTCGCAGCAGACGTTCACGAGCGGGAGCCGGGATGGCACCATCCGTGTCTGGGATATTGAGCGACCCGGCCTCATGGTGCATGAACGCAACCCGGAAGCGTGGATCTATGCGCTGACGTTCACTCCCGATGGCCGCTCGTACTACACCGGCGACAATCACGGCGCCATCATCCAGTTGAGTGAGGACGGCCGGGAGTTGTCCCGGCTGGACCTTCCCCGCAAACCGCACATCTGGCATCTGAACATCTGTCTCGATGGAGACCACGTCCTGATCTCGTCGCAGGATCAACCACTTCGCATCTGGCACCCCCCCACCGGCGAACTGCGCGAGATCTGGAAGGCGACGGCGCTTGCCGAAGTGGCGGTGCACCCGGACGGTGAACGTGCGCTCGTTGCCTCCCACGGAGAACTCGTGCTACTGGATCTCACGACAGGTGAAGGCATGCTGCTCGAAGCCGAGGGCATGTCCACGAACACCGAAGTGGCATCAAGCGCGGACGGCACCATCGGACTGACGGGTGACCTCGATGGCCGCGTCCGACTCTGGGACTTCGAGACCGGCGCGCTCATCCGGGTGCTGGAACCCGCACCCGGCGGCCGACGCATCACCGGACTCGCCATGAACCATGAAGGCACACGCGTCGCAGCGGGCGATCTGTATGGCCGTCTCACCATCTGGGATGTCAACGGTGAGCGGCTCGTGACGATGGATGATGCGCACGGCGGCGAGATCAGCGACCTGGCTTTCAGCCCGGCAGACGACCGGATTCACACCATTTCGTACGACACCACCATGAAGGTCTGGACCGCGGCGGGTCGCCACGTCGTGACCCTGTACGGCCACACGCGCCACGTCATCTGCCTGGCGGCGAGCCCGGACGGCCACACCCTCCTGACGGGCGGTTCGGACTCCCACGTGCTGCGCTGGGGTGCGGGCAAGCGTATCGAGCGGTAAGTGATGTCATGAGTGACCGGGCATCATGCGCGCCCCGGTACACTGCATCCCATGCCCTCGTGGCCCATCATCCTGGCGTGGGGCCTCCCGTGGACCCTCGCATCCCTCGCCGCCATCTGGCTGTTGTCGGCGCTCTTCCGGGATCGCAGCCGGGGACGACTCCGCTGCCCACGCTGTTGGTACGACATGGCCGGCGCCGGACTCACATGCCCCGAGTGCGGCAAACAGGCCCGGAGCGAGCGGGCGCTGCGGCGCATCGCCCAGGAATAACCCGGCACTCGAGTTTTCGTATTTGTCGGATATGTACGATGGTCGCCGACGGCGATCTCATAGCACACGATGCCTTGTACTCGGCTCTGACACCCGGAGGTACGAATTCGAGTGTCCCGATGAGATGACCAAGCGTGCCCCATCACTGCCCACTCTGCAAATACGATCTCACAGGTACCCGCGGCATCATCTGCCCTGAGTGCGGACGGGCGACCTCGGCTGCATTCAGGCCGCGGCTGCGCAAACGCCACCTCGCCGTCGCCATCGCAGTCGCGCTCGCGCTGGTGGGCTTGAATATCCTGATGTCATTCTGGAGGGCTGGCGGACTGAGCATTGCATGGGTTGGCTTTCCCTACACCATCATGATTGCGGGCTACTCAAGTCACCAGTACTCCGTCATCGCGATTGCTCTGAACGCTGGTGTCCTCGTATTTGGTGCTGCCGCGACGGTCGCCGTCTTGCTCGCTCGCCAGATCGTGGTCGCCGGGCTGTATCGTTACTACTGGAGCCATCACGTGATCTCCTTCACTCTGGCCGCCCTGATCTTCGTAACAGCCGACCGGCTCCGCCTTGGATTCACCGACTCGCCCGGCTTCCCCTTCGATGAGCCAACTGGAAGTGTGGCGTTCTTGTCGCCCATCGCCCTCATCTTGAACGGGATGGCAGCTGTCGCCTGCGGCTTCGCGCTCGAAAGCGCCTGGATCCTGTACCGCCACAGATCCCGGCAGAGCCGAGAGTCTCCGTGTTGAGCCACCGTCGCTCCACCCCAGCCACTGATCACCAGCCACCAGCCACCAACTCCCCGCACCCCTTTTCCCAAAAACACCCAAGGCCCACACCCCCCATTCCTGTTTCTCCTCATGGCGGAAGACATCGCGCCTTCCGCCGAACCCTTCGCACCGCTTGCACGAGGAGTAACAGCTATGAATACGCGCACGATCAACTCAATCAATCCACGTCTGACGCAACTCGTGACTGGCGCCATGCTTGTCTTCAGCGCCGCCGCCATCGCCGCGCCGCCCGGCTCGGGCGTGACGCCGCCCGCTCCCGATGAAACCGAGGTCAATGACACCTGGTCGCAGCGCGATGTCCTCACCGGGAGCGACGGCTGCCGCTGGGAGCGAACCTACCTCGGGCATCTCGGTGAATACGACCCCAATCAGCCTGATACCGCTGTCTGCGTCACCACCTTCGAACTCGGATGTGACGCCTCCAATGACGACGGCAACGGATTCGGAGGCACCAACCAGTGGGCACGCTTCGGCGGCTCCGCGGCACTCTTCATCGAACCCGCGCTCGGCTTCCCGGGCGACTGGGCGCCGATTCCGCGCATCGCCGTCTCCGGCAAGGGTTCCTACATCGGCACATCACCCGTCGCCGCGATGCACAACCAGGTCGGTCGCTTCGAGATGTACGTCGAGTTCTACAACAGCTCCGGCAACTTCATTTCGCGCGAGGTGTACGAGGGCGAACTGACGGGCGGTGACAGCGAGGTCTTCTTCCACAACATTCCGGTTCCACCCACGACCCGCGACTTTGATGTCATCGTGAACCCGCTTGCTGAAGAGTTCGGAGACGTCGACTTCTACGAGATCGAGGGACTTCGGCCCCTTTCCGACTACGTGGTGACCGTTCGCGGCCTCAACCATCGCAACCCCGGCTGGGCCCAACTCGACACGATCCTCACACAATGGTCGCTCGCCGCCGCCGTGCCTGCATTCCAGAACGATGACATCTGCAACACGCCTGGCTGCTACAACCCCGGCTCCCGACTGGTGTGCCGGACCAATTCCCAGGGCCGCCTGATCGTCTCGGTCACCGGGTGGGACGACTTCGACAACGACGGTCTCTCCGACAGCCAAGGCTACCGCCACCGCGCAACCGGTGGCTACTACCTCCACGTCCGCTACACCTGCAACCTCGGTTGCGCGGATATCGACGGCAACTGCACCGTTGACTTCAGCGATCTGAACGAGTTGCTTGATCGCTGGGGTGAGACGTGTGATCAGTGAGTGGCTGGTAGCTGGTAGCTGGTAGCTGGAGATTTTATCTTTGTGGGCTTGGGCGCCTGGCCTTCAGTTGGTACCGCCACGGCGCCAAGCCACAAGTTCCAAGCTCCAAGCTTCTCCTACAATAACCCCGTGCCCACTTCGACCAACAACAGAATGCCCCCCGCGTGGATGCGACTGACCCTGCTGCTTGCCGGGTTCTACAACCTCGCGTGGGGCATTCTTGTCATCTTCTTTCCGCTGTGGTTCTTTGAACTCGCGGCCATGGAGCCGCCACGATATCCCCCGTTCTGGCAGTGCCTCGGTATGGTCATCGGGGTCTATGGTGTCGGCTACCTCGCCGCGGCGCGCAACCCCACGCGCCACTGGCCCATCGTGCTCGTCGGACTGCTCGGCAAGGTCTTCGGACCCGTCGGATATGTCTGGTTCGCGTATCGCGGCGACCTCCCCTGGTCATTCGGCTGGACCATCGTTCCCAACGACCTCATCTGGTGGGCGCCATTCACGATCATCCTGTGGGCCGCCATGCGCCAGGCCGTCACGACGCCGGATAACGGTGACGTCGAAGATGCCGCGACCGAAATGACATACGCTCTCGACCACACGGGACAAGTCTCGCAGCACATTCCGAACAGCCCACCCTTGTCGTGTTCCTCCGGCACCTCGGATGCACCTTCTGCCGCGAGACTCTCGGCGAAGTCCGGCAGCATCGCTCGCAGATCGAGTCCGCCGGTGCACGAATCGCGCTTGTGCACATGTCGTCTGATGACAACGCCGCTCGACAACTCTTCGAGCAGTATCACCTCGGCGATGTGCCGCGCTTCGCGGACCGGGAACGACGTCTCTATCGCAGTTTCGAACTCCGACGCGGCAGTTTCCTGCAACTCTTCGGCCCACGCGTGGCGCTCCGCGGCATCGCGGCGACACTTCGTGGCCACCGCGCGGGCTCTCTCGACGGCGACGGCCTGCAACTTGCGGGTACGTTCCTGGTCCACAACGGCCGCATCGTCAAGGCGCACCGGAGCAGCGATGCCGCCGATGCACCGGACTACTGCACGTTCGCCGGGAGTGTCGCTTCGTGACGCCGGCGATGATGGAGGCCGTCCTGGTGGCGCACGTCGCGGCCACGCTCTACATGACAGGCCTGATCTGGTTCGTACAGGCGGTGCATTACCCGCTCTTCGCGTTGATCGGTGGCGAGGGGTCGTCGGCCTACGCCCTCGCCCATCAACGGCGCACAAGTTGGGTCGTCGGCCCGCCGATGCTGGTGGAGTTGTTGACGGCGACCATCCTGCTCGCCGTGACGCCGAGCATCCTGACCGGAATCGGCGCGGCACTCATCGCGATCATCTGGATATCGACGGCCTTCGCCATGGTGCCCTGCCACCGCCGGTTGTTGCGGGGCCACGACGCGGCGGTCGTCACCCGCCTCGTGCGAGGCAACTGGGTCCGCACCGGCGCCTGGACGCTGCGAGCCGGGCTGGCCCTGTGGCTGCTGGGATCCGCCGCGATGCAGGCGTAACCCTGTTCGGGTCATGCCGGGGAGCGAGCGGCCGACCGCGGTGTTTGAAGCTTGCGAGCCTGCCTTCCCCATGCCACAATACCCGACCCCCGGCATTCTGAATGCCGGAGTCGGGCGCGTACCCAAGTGGACCAAGGGAACGGATTGCAAATCCGTCATTCGTGGGTTCGAATCCCACCGCGCCCTTTGCTTCTTCCGGAGGGGGATTCCCCGACAAGCCAGCCGATTCCGCCGCGACACCGCGGTTTTTGTGTGCGCTGATCGCTGCGGTGGCCCCGGATGTCTGTCCGTTGTCATCCGAGGAGGGTTGGTGCGAATCCGCCGAAAAACGCCCAGCAGAACGCCCAGACAAATCGGGCGTTGCGAGCCTCGCGTCCGTCCCCGTTGCGCGGGCGGATTCCTGTGTCGGACCATCCAGCGCGGGCATCGCCTCAATCGCATCCTGCTCCGCCTCACGGAAGGAATGTGTATAGCGATCCATGGTCAGGCTGATGGTGCTGTGCCGGGCCAGGGCCTGCGCCGTCTTGGGGTGCACACCCGATGACGCCAGCATCGTGATGAACGTGTGACGCAGAGCGTGGAAGTCCACGATGCGCCCCTGATGATCGACGGACGCCAGGAAGTCCGTCCTCTCACGCTCAGCCCTGATCGCAGGTGATCCGGCCGCGTTGAGCCACGCCTCGCGAGCACGATCCAAGTCCTCGCGCAGCATCCGGGCCATGTGATTCTTGTGGGGCATGGCGAGAGCGGACGCCGCGGGCGCCTTCGTGGCGAGGACCTGTCGAAGGAAGTCCGCCGTCTCCGCACGCAGCGGTTGGACATCGCGGCGACGTCGCTTGCTGTAGCCCGCCGCGACGGTGACCGAGGGGTCCTGATCGCTGAGGTCGAAGCTCGCCCTTGTCAGCGATCGAAGCTCATTCGCCCTCAGGCCCGTCTCGAGTGCGAGGCGGTAGAGGAGAGCCCTGTCGGGTCCAGAGACGCCGCATGCGTCCTCTGACGCCTCTGTCGACGTCAAGAGCCAACGGACTTCCTCAACGGAGAGCGCACGACGCTCCCGCTTCACCTCGGCGGTCTCCCGAAGCGGCCGCATGTGTGCCACCGGCGACTCCGTCGCCCGCCCGTCCTGCACCATCCACTTCGCAAAGGCCTTGAGCGACGCGAGGTAGTAGTTGACGGTCTTCGCCAGTACGGGCGCTTTGTCGCTCCCGCCGCGGTGCAGGTCGTGCAATGCCTGCTGAACGCGACTGGACGTGACATCGCTCCAGAAGCGAGCCTTGCATGCTTCGAGGAGACGGCGTGCACGCGAGGTTGTCTGCCTGGCGTGGGCGGCCGTGTTGCCGCGGCAGAGGAGATGCGACTCGAAGTCCGAGAGATGCTCATCGATCGGTTTGGTCACCGCCACGCGATGAGCGTCGAGCAGGTTGAATTCGACCAGCTTGATGCGGATCGACGCCGGCAGCGTCTCGATGAAGCGCGTCAGCCCGGCATCGGGGACGCCGCGGACCACGCGGAGTGCGATGAGCTGCTCGATTCGTCGAGCCGCCTCCTCGGAGGCTTTCCTGTCGGTAAAGAGCGACAGTCGACGCGTGCGTTCGTCGTGGCGAAACTCGACGTACCACTTGCGTGACTGGCGCTGCTGGCCGTTGCGGTCCCGGTAGGTTTGGTGGAAGAGTCTCATGTATCTGCTCCGATGGGTAGTGTATCGTTGACAGACCCTGTGAGCTCTTCTGCGATGAGCTGTCGCGCCCTCATGCCGCGGGGGTTCTTTGCGAGATGGTTGCGGCCAAACGGATCAAGCCTTTCCTTCACCCGGTCGAGCGTGGCCTGATACTCGTCTTCCGAGAGCGCCTCAACGAGCTTCTTGGCTTCCGACCACTGAGCCTCGGCCTCTTTTCGCTGTGCATGCCGATCAGATTCAGCCAATGCGAGTCTTTCCGAGGCGCGGACTTCGGCTGCCTCGCGATCCATCTTCGCTTGCAGACATCGGAGAGCTTCGCCAGATCTCAGCATATTGACCAGCTTCCCTACCTGGACCTCGCCATTCGGATCGGTCGCGGCGGCACCCGCGAGATTGATCTCGTCGACACTGTGTGCTGTTGCCAGCTTGCAGGCAACCTCCCTGAACACACCCCAGCTCTCGAGCAGTTCCCGAATCGCCGAAACCTCATCTCCAATGAGTTCATTTTGAGTTCGTGGTAGTTCGTCTACCTTCAAAGGAAGGCTCGGCCCTTCGCAGGTGTGTCTATGTCTACCGCCGGAACAGTCGCTATAGACGCTGTCGTGCCTTCTATCGGCCCTGAAGGGAAGACTCGGCGTCGACCGGCCTTCCTTTGAAGGGAGACTTGTTTCATCACTGGGAGGATTGATCTCACCGGTGCGCCTTCGAGCGGTGGAGCTCTCCGCAGGATGCCCGATCGCTGCCAGCGAATCTTCCTCTAAAGGAAGACTTGAGACCGAGGAGTCTTCCTTACAAGGAAGGTGCCCGACTTGAGATCGGAAGCGTTGCTGCGACCACTGCTTTGGCCTCGCCAGCTGAATCAGCTTGGATCGCGTTCCCTTACGCCCTGAACTGGAGAGCACCCCAAACTGCTCCGCAAGGAGCAAGACCCGATAGACGGTCACCTCTCCAATACGAGCTTCCTTGGCAACGCGCCTCTTGCTCGGGAAGCACGTGCCGTCACGGCTGTCAGCGTAGTTGCTGATGATGGCGAGGACGAGGATGATCATCCTCGGTGCGACACAGGAGTCACAGATCTCTCGCGAGGCCGCGGACATGATCTCGGGCATTTCGGATTGGCAGAAGTCCTTGTGCCAACCCAGCCAGTTGAATGTATGAGTCACCGGCGTGCCCCCGAAGTCTCCCACTTCTCCCGCGGCGGCGCCCCGGCACGCACCCACGCCCGCAGTTCATCGACCGACCACAGCACCCGCCGTCCCATCCGGAAGCAGCGCGGGGTCCTTCCTTGGGAATGGAGCTTCAGCCACGTGGAACGGGCGACGCCGACCAGGTCTGCCGCCCCAACGGCGTCGACAGCAAGAGGCTCAGGAGTCGACATCTTCGAACTCCTCCTCCCCCTCCTCTTCACATTCATCCACCCAAACCGTCAGAGCCAAGAACTCATCAAGCTCCTCGGTGCTGATCAGCCGCCGGCCGCCGACATACGTGCATGCCAGAACGACTTTCTCGTCGTCGTAGTCCCGCAGACCATTCTGACACCAGCGGCGGATCGTCGAGGGGTGGATCGAGCGGCCAATGTGCTCCGCGACGTAGCTCGCGGCCTCAGAGACGGTCAGGTTTGTTGACTCTGCACTCATTGCAAACTCCTTCAGTTTGAGTTGCGATGAGTGTTCTTCTCACTGCCGCCGGCTTCTACGGCGTAATCATGTCATTCCACTTTTGTAAGGGTCAATCTGACAGGCGATCCGGTAGCCGCCCCCTCTGCCCGGGCGACTCACAATCAGTTTGGCAACTTCTGACGGAGACTCCTTGATGATTCGATCCGGACGCTCTTTCGGATTGTCGAGTACACGGAGATCGCACCCGCCGACCCATCCACCACCAGCATCAGCGAGCACCTTGAGTATGCGATGCTGGTCGGAAGTGAGCGGAGTTGACTTCCCGCTGACCCAGCACATGTACTTCGAAGGGTGAACCACCAAGCGACAGTGGTCCACTTGCTCTCGTCGGTGCCAAGCACGCAGGGCGTGATCGATCACTTCGATCACTTCTTCCGTTGTCGTTGAAAATTGCGAACTGCCATATCTTGCTCCACCCTGGACACACAGGCCGGACTCCAACAAGAGTAGAGCACCAGTCCTGGTGGCGAAGAAGCTCTCGGGATCACCGCCCTTCTTGGGATCCAATCTGGGGTCAATGTTGATTGCTCGATACTCCGCACGGAGAAGCGCTCCCAGCAAAATGATGAGATCAAGGTCGTTCTCGTTCAGCGGTTTCGATTCACGCAGACAATTGATCCATGGCAAGAAGACCGACAGCATCTTCCGTCCGACATCCTGGCACAGTCCCAACTGCGGAACCGTGCTCAGATGGTCCTGAGCCTTGCTCTTGAGTACGCGGTCTCTCCAGATCTGCGCATACTTCGGCTCATCCTGACAGACGATCTCAACGCACTTGAGACTGATGTCCTGAAGTCGCTGCTCAGCGTCGTTTGCTGGTGGCACTTCAACGGGTGGCAGGTTCGGGACATAGCCAGACATGGTGTCCTCCTTGACACGATTGGGGACTTCTCTCAAGTCTCAAAGGCAAGCGAAGCATGCAATGCTGTTGGACATTATTGGGCGCAAATGACCCACCGCGAAGAATTGCGGCAGACCCGCGCGACCCTTGTGGACAACCTGTGAACCCTTGAAGTTCGAGCATGTCTACTTGACACAACTTGGCGCGCTGAGGGGTGTGAGGAGAATCGCGACGTGATGCCCGCCACCCTTTACAACTCCGTCCTCACCTGAGACGATCGGGAGTCTTGCAGCTTTGACTCTGCGTCCCGGGAGCCCATATGCCAACAGCCCAATTCGCCAGCAACCCCCGCGTCGGACTCGTCGCCACCGTTCGCAACCGCCGGGGCATCATCTCCGAGGTCAGCCCCTTCAGCGGCGACGCCGGAGAACTCCACCTCGTCCACATCGAATACAAAGACGACCACGCCCCCGCCGACGAACGCCTGATCTGGGAGCTGGAGCCATGCGCTCATGTCGTTGAGCCCAATGAGCTTCCGCGCGTCCAAGCCGATCCCATGCCCGCCGCCGACTTCGACGCCCTCGTGCGATCCGCCCGCTGGTCCGCCATCTCACCGTACCTCGATCCCGATGGCGATGGCCCGCTCGAACGCCTCCCCATCCCCTCCCCCTTCCACGGCGCGGTCGAAGTCGAGGACTACCAACTCGTCCCTCTCCTGAAGGCCCTCCAGATGCCCCGCGTCAGCCTGCTCATCGCCGATGATGTCGGCCTGGGCAAGACCGTGGAGGCCGGGCTCATCCTCTCCGAGCTCCTTCTCCGCCGACGCATCGACCGCGTGCTCATTCTCACCCCCGCCGCCCTCCGCCTCCAGTGGCGCGATGAGATGTGGGACAAGTTTGCCCTGCCCTTCGATGTCATCGACCGCCGCCAGACCCACCAGCTCCGCCGCCAGCTTGGCATCGACGCCAACCCCTGGCGTGCGTGCTCACGCATCATCGCCTCATACCACTACTTGCGCCAGCCCGATGTCCTCGAGCAGTTCCAGGCCGCCTGCTCCGTCACCGAGAACGACGCCCGGCTCCCCTGGGACCTCCTCATCGTCGACGAGGCCCACAACCTCATGCCCTCGCCCTTCGGCCAGGACAGCGACCTGTGCAACACGCTCCGTCTCGTCGCCCCCCACTTCGAACATCGCCTCTTCCTGACCGCCACGCCCCACAACGGACACACGCGGTGCTTCACCGGACTCCTTGAGATCCTCGACCCCGTCCGCTTCAGCCAGGTCGATCAGCTCGGCGACGCCATGAAGAAGCGCCTCGACCAGATCGTCATCCGACGCCTCAAGCGCGAGATCAACGAGCGGACCAACCCGCCCCGCTTCTGCACCCGACTGCCACCACAATCCGTCGTCCTAAACATGAACGCCCGCGAGATCGCCGTCACCAACGCCTTCGGCCTCTTCCGCAAGCGCGTCCGCAGCCTCATCCAGGCCGGCGAACGCGGCCGCCGTCAGGCCGGCACCTTCGCCGTCGCCATCCTCGGCAAGCGCCTCCTCAGTTGCCCGATGACCTTCGCCGAGTCCTGGCGACGCTGCAAGCTCGGCCTCGCCGAGCAAGATGCCGCCACCGACGGCGATGTCGCCGCGGCCCAGCGCACCATCGACGACGACCCCGCCGACGACCGCGAGGCTCAGTCCCGCGAGGCCGCCGCCTCCACGGTGGTCGGCGCCTGGATGAAGGCCTTCGTCGACGACCTCGGTGACGAGATCGAGATGATCGACCATGCCCTCACCGGCCTCGGCTTCGACCTCTCGGACGCCGCCGTTGAACTCCCCGACCAGACGCCCAAGGCCGACTCCCGCTTCGACGCGCTCACCGCCCTCATCGATGAGCGCCTTCGCGATGGCGACGCCTGGAAGTCCGACGAACGCCTGATCATCTTCACCGAGTACAAGACCACCCTCGACTACCTCCTTCGTCGACTTCGCGCGAAGTACGACGACAACGCCCTCATCACCCTCTTCGGCGGCATGGACGACGTCCGCCGCGAACAGGTCAAGGACGCCTTCAACGACCCGACCACGGATGTCCGCATCCTCATCGGCACCGACGCCGCGGCGGAGGGCCTCAACCTGCAGCGCACCGCCCGTTACATGCTCCACTACGACTGCCCGTGGAACCCCTCCCGCCTCGAGCAGCGTAACGGCCGCCTCGACCGCCACGGTCAGCCCCGCGATGTCACCATCTTCCACTTCATGAGCGATCAGGACGATGACCTTCGCTTCCTCGACCACGTCATCCGCAAGGTCGACCAGATCCGTGAGGACCTCGGCTCCACCGGTGAACTCTTCGACGAGGCCGCCCACCGCCGCCTCATCGACGGTGAGGACCGCGAGACGGTCGTCGCCGACCTCGATCGGCTCATCTTCGATGCCGCCGACCGCGCCAGCTTCGAGGCCGACGGCGAAACCAGCATCACGCAGAACGGCGAGACCCCCGCCAGCGCCAACCTGCGCGCCATCGCCGCGGAGATCGACCTTGATCCCATCGCCATGCGCGACACCCTTGAGACCGCCATGGCCCTCAACGCCAGCCGGCCCCAGCTCAACGCGGTGGATGCGCACTGCCACGAGATCCTCCGCCCGGATCTGCCCGGCTGGAAGGATGTCATCGATGAGAGCGCCCGCCGCCGCGCCGCCAGCGGCGTCACCGGACCCCTCACCAGGCTCGCCTTCAGCGCTGACCCCTTCATCGAGGACATCGGTGGCCGCACCGTCTTCAGCCCCAGACCCGACACCCAGATGATGCACCTCGCGCACCCCATGATGCGCAAGGCCCTCGGAGCCCTCACCCGACGCCGCTTCCCCGGCCAGGACGCCGTCTCCCGCTGGACCATCCGCACCGGGCCCATTTCCGCGGGCGCCGATGCCCTGATCCTCCTCACCCTCGAGGAGATCGCCGTCAACGAACTCCGCGAGACCTACCACCACTGGATCCGCACCATCATGTGGCCCGTGGTCGGCGAAGACCTCGGCGATCCGTTGCCCCACGCCGCACCCGCCACACTGCACGACGCCGCGCCCACCAGCGACCCCACCCTCATCGACCGCGGCCGCGACATCATCGACACCCTCGAACCCGATCTCCGCCACCACATCCGAACCATGGCCGCGACCCTCACCGAAGAACTCCGCCAACGCCTCGAAACCGAGCGCGAGGCCGCCATCAAGGAAACGCAGGAGCGCTACCAGAGCCGCCAAGGTGAAGTGTCTGCACTCATCGAGGGACAGACCATTGAGGCAACAGAGCGTCGAATCAAGGAACTGCTCAGGGAGAAGGAACAGGGCCGCTTGGCTTTCGCGAAGGAGGACCTGCAGAAAGTAGAAACCTCCATCGAGAGAATGCGTGAGGAACTCAAGCGGCAGGTCATCCAATACGAGGACGTCCGCAAGCACCTCAATGCTGAACGCGATCGCATCCTCAAGCACCTCATTCCCCGACGCTTCAGCATGCACGGCGACGCCCAGGTCTTCCCCGTCGCCATCGAGATCCGCTTCCCCGGGGGTGAGGTATGAACGAACAGGATCACTTCTACTGGTGGGCCGAACTCCGCCACGAGGGCATGCTCCTCGACCCCGCCCGCCTGCGCACACTCTTCTCCGGCCACCTCGCCCCCCTCCCGCAGTTCCAGCAGGACAAGCTCCGACGCTGGCTGACCACCGTCAATGATGATCCGAGGAAGACCGGCGACTTCTGCCGCTTCCTCCTCGAAGACATCGCCGGGTTCATTCACACCACCGGCACGTGGGAACGCGGCAACGGCGTCGGCTCCGAATGGTCCCGCCCCAGCTACACCGGCGGCGACATCAAACCACGCCATATCTGGATCGGACGCAACGGCGGACGCCTCCCCGTCTTCATCGATACCGAACCGCCACGCCTCGGCATCGGCCGCGGCGTCCGCATCCTCACCCAGGCCCGCGAATGGCTCCGCGCCGCCGACGAGCGCCTCGCGCTTGTCACCAACGGCCGACAGTTCCGCCTCCAGTTCGTCCACCTCGACACCGTCGCCTCCACCGAGTGGTCCACCGACCTCTGGTTCCAGGAGGGCGAACCCTCCGGCCAGGTCGAGGGGTGGCGTCGCCTCTTCGACCCCGTGATCTGGATCCCGGAAGAAGAAGGCAAGCCAGCCGCGCTCGTGCAGGCCATCCTCGACAGCCGCAAGGGACAGGCCGAACTCTCCACCGTGCTCGGCGAACGCGTCCGCGAGGCGGTCGAGATGCTCGTCCGTGAACACGGTCAGGTCCTCACCGACCGCGCCGCCGACGTCGACGGCGCCGACATCTACCGCGCCGCCGTCCGCATGGTCATGCGCATGGTCGTCGTCCTCTTCGCCGAAGCCCGCGACCTCCTCCCACGCAGCATCGCCACCTACCATCAGGCCTACGGGCTGCAGGGGCTGCGCGAGCAGCTTGAACGCACCAACACCCGCGGCGGGGCCCGCCTCGCCCACGCCCATGCCGCCTGGCCCCGCATCCTCGCCCTCTTCCAACTCGTCCGCAAAGGCTCCCACCACGAGGCCATGCCCATTCCCGCGTACGGCGGCGAGCTCTTCGCCTCGGGCGATGAACACGCGGCCGACCCCGTCTCCCGCATCATCCACATCTTCGAGACCGCCTGCTTCCACCACGACGGCGTTATGTCCGACCACGCCGTCTACGACATCCTCGAGAAGCTCACGCGCACGAAGGTCAAGATCCGCCAGGGCACCCGCAACACCTGGATGCCCGCCCCGGTCGACTTCTCCGACCTCTCCAGCGAGTACATCGGCATCCTCTACGAGGGCCTCCTCGACTTCGAACTCCGCACCGCCCCCGACGGCGACCCCATCATCTTCCTCAACATCGGCGCCCAGCCCGCGCTCCCGCTCAGCCGCCTCGAAGACATGGACAACAAGGCCATTAAGGCCCTCCTCGAGAAGATGAAGGACAAGGGCGCCTCCAGCGATGACGAAGAAGAAGACGCCGACGCCGAGGAGGAAGCCGAAGACAGCGACCTCTTCGAGCAGGACGACGAATCCGAGGATGCCGAGGACGACGACAGCGACAGCGAGAACGAGGAAGACGCCGCCGAAACACGCCAGACCACCCGGACCCGCGCCGAAACCTGGGCCCGCCGCGCCGTCGAAGCCGGCAAGCTCGTCAAGGCCCCCAAGGGAAAGAAGACCCCCGAGAAGCACATGGCCCACGAACAGGCCATCGAGCGCAAGGCCCGCCAACTCGTCAGCCGCGTCGTCCTCCCCGGCGAGTGGTACCTCGTCCGCTGGGGCGGCACACGCAAGGGCTCCGGCACCTTCTACACCCGCCCCCAACTCGCCATCCCCACCGTGCAGCGCACACTCCGGCCCCTCGCCGCGGCACCCCCCACCGGCCCCGACGGCCAGCCGGACATCGACGCCCACCCGCGCGACTGGACGCCCCGAAAACCCGAAGACATCCTCGCCATCAAGGTCTGCGATCCCGCCTGCGGCAGCGGTTCCTTCCCCATCGCCGCCCTCCGCTTCCTCACCGACACCCTCTACGACGCCCTCCACCTGCACGGCCGCATCGAGCCCGTCGCCGACCGCTCCCTCATCGCCCTGCTCACCGGCGAGGACACCGACGAGCGCCTCGTCGACGAGCAGATCCCCTGCCGCCCCGATGAACCCACCTTCGAACCCCGCCTCAAGGCCATCCTGCGCCGCCACGTCGTCGAGCGCTGCATCTACGGCGTCGATCACGATCCCCTCGCCGTCGAACTCTGCCGCCTGGCCCTGTGGATCGAGACCATGGACCGGCAACTCCCCTTCTCCTTTCTCGACCACAAGATCAAGTGCGGCAACGCCCTCATCGGCTGCTGGTTCGACCAGTTCCGCCACTACCCCGCCATGGCCTGGGAGCGCGAGGGCGGCGACAAGAGCCACACCAACGGCGTCCACTTCAAGAAGGAAGAGCGGACCAAGGCGATTCGCGAGGTGAAAAACAAGCAGGTCAAGCCCGACCTCGCCGAGTGGCTCGATCAGAGCAACCTCTTCACCCAGGGACAGCAGACCGAAGCCCTCACCGTCCATGACGACGCCCTCGCCGTCCTCCGCCGCGTCCACGCCCTGCCCGTCCACGAGCACACCGAGCGCTCACGCGTCTACCGCGAGGAAGTCCTCGGCAGCCAGGCGTGGCAGGATCTCAAGGGCGCCTTCGACCGCTGGTGCGCTCTCTGGTTCTGGCCCGCCCATGCCCTCGAACACGCCCCCCTCGGGTCCGCCTTCGCCAGACCGACCGAGGAGGCTGTCGGGATCGCCCGACAGGTCGCCGCGGCAAAGCGCTTCTTCCACTGGGAACTCGAGTTCCCCGACGTCTTTGATGCCCCCGGCAGCGGCTTCGACGCCATGATCGGCAACCCGCCCTGGGACATCGCCAAGCCCAACTCCAAGGAGTTCTTCTCCGGCATCGACCCCCTCTACCGCAGCTACGGCAAGCAGGAGGCCATCAACCACCAGCGCGGCTACTTCGAGAATGAGGCGATCGAGTCCCGCTGGCTCGACTACAACGCCGACTTCCGCGCCCAGTCGAACTTCATGAAGTACGCCGCGGCCCCCTGGGGCGACCCCGACGCCGACGGCGACAACTTCTCGCTGAAACGCGGCAAGGCCAACCTCGAACTGCACGAGACCTGGCGCGAGCAACGCGCCTCAAGCACCTGCTATGCCGACCCCGCGCACCCCTACCGCCACCAGGGATCGGCGGATATCAACCTGTACAAGCTCTTCCTGGAGCAGGCCCACCATCTCCTCCGCCGCGGCGGCCGCCTCGGCTTCGTCGTTCCCTCCGGCATCTACTCCGACCACGGCACCGGCGCCCTTCGCGTCCTGTTCCTCGATCACTGTCAGTGGGAGTGGCTCTTCAGCTTCGAGAACAAGGAAGGCATCTTCGACATCCATCGGTCGTACAAGTTCAATCCCGTCATCGCACAGAAGGGTGGGCGCACGGAGGCCATCCGTGCCGCGTTCATGGAGCGTAACCTGGAAGCGTGGACCACGCCGCAACCCCGGACCACCCACTACACCCGCGCGCAGGTCGAACGCTTCTCGCCCCGCTCCAGGGCGATCCTCGAGATCCAGTCGCAGCGGGACCTGGAGATCCTCGAGAAGATCTACGCCAACAGCGTCCTCCTCGGTGACGACGGCCCCGACGGATGGGGCATCAAGTACGCCACCGAGTTCCACATGACAAACGACTCGAAGCTCTTCCCGCCGCGGCCCAAGTGGGAGGCGAAGGGCTACCGCCCGGACGAGTACAGCCGCTGGCTGCTGGGCGACTGGCAGCCGATCGACGCCCTGTGGGCCGAACTGGGCGTCAAGCCCCTGGCCGAGGGCGACCGCCGCGTTGCGCAGCCCCCCTACGACACCCTTCCCATCCCCCGCGCCGACATCCCCGAAGGCATCATCCTCTCCCGCAACGCGGACGCGTGGATTCGCGAGGATGAGATCGGCCGCGGCGGCAGGGGTTGCGGTATTGCCCTCCCGATCTACGAGGGACGGATGATCGGTCAGCTGGACTTCAGCAATAAGGGATGGGTGAGCGGCACGGGCAGAAGCGCGAAGTGGCGAGACATCCCGTGGGAATCAAAGCAGTTGGAGCCGCAGTATCTCATTGATAAGGAGGTCTCGGCAACAACACGGCTGGACAAGTATCTCAAGGCAGTCAAGAAGGCTTGCGGGAAGGAGTTCGCGAAAGAGGAAGCTGAGAGGCTCAGCGATGACGTCGCTTTCGACGAGTGGATCCGGCAACGAGATCCACAGCTCGCCTTCATGGACATCACATCCGCGACAAATCAGCGCACAACGATTGCAGCCCTGACCTACGGTGTCCCGTGCGGAAACTCCGCGCCCATCCTTCTTGCCAATCGCTCAGACCTCGCCGCGATTACTGCTGTTCTGAACACCTTCGCATTTGACGCCGTGGCCCGACGCCGATGCGGCGGGCTTCACCTCAACTGGTTCGTGATCGCCGAGGCGGCGCTTCCGAGGGCACGTGGTGCGTCGGCCTTTGCAGAGCAGTTCGGGCTCCGGCTGTCTGCCGCCCATTTCACGCTCTCCCCGCACTGGATTGGTACGAGTCCTGTCCGACCTTGGCGGCTGCATTGGGCAGTGACACCCGCCGAGAGGGTCCGGATCTGGTCATCAATGGACGCGATCGTTGCCTCGATGTATGGACTTGATTCGGAGGATCTTCGCGACACCCTCGTGCACTGCGACCTCAGGCGCTCCGACATCAATGCCGCCATCGAGCGCGGCCACCTCTCCATGAAGGGTTTCTGGCGCGTCGACAAGGACAAAGACCCCGAGCTCCGCCACACGATCCTGACGCTCGCCGCGTTCCGGGACCTGGAGCAGATGATCGCCGACCGCGGCGGCGACCGCGACGCCGGCATCGAGGCCTTCTGCACCCAGAACGACGGCGAGGGCTGGATGCTCCCCGAAACCCTCCGCCTCGCCGACCTCGGCCTCGGCCACGACGACCGCGCCCGACACCCCCAACCCGTCGCCTCCCGCCTCGGCCCCCGCTTCTACGACTGGCAGACCGCCCAGACCCCCGAAGAATCCTGGCGCGAATGCGAACTCCACGCCCGCAACCTCCTCGGTGAAGAAGGGTTTGCGAAGCTCAAGGAGGAGATTGCGGCGGGGCAGTAAGCGTGCCAACTTGTTAACTCATCCGACATGGCGATCTGGGATGCATGGCCCTTCAGTCTGGCACATGGAGATTCCAGCCCCGGCCAATTCAATGTTGTCCACCACCGAGGCTACCAGTAACCTCTCTAAGGATGCGCGACGCTGCCTGAGAAAGGAGTGAATCAATGCGGTACGTCCTCTACTTGATACTCAGTTCCTTGTTTCTACTCCCGCCGAATGCGATCGCTGGAACTCGAGTTCTGCTTCACGACGGGCGCCAGTTCGACGGCGAGGTCATCGAAGAATCGCCCGGTGAGATCACGATTCGTGTGGTGATCTCAGGCATCACCGCAGAGTTGACTTTCAGGCGCTCTGAGATTCGTCGCATGGAAAGCATCGAACTCGAAAGTGAAGTTGCAGAGGACCCGAAGAATGACGCCGGTGACCAATCGGTGGTCGTGTCAAATGATTCGGCTGATTCAGTTCGGCCAACGCCTTATATGGTCATACCCATTGGCACCATCGGCATCGACCCTGATGAGATGCAAGTTGCAACGACTGCGGCTGGCGTTCAGGAGGCCCTGACCGTAGCGCGAAGAAGAGGTGTGCGCCACATCGTGTTCTGGATAGACAGCCCCGGCGGCTACGTCCAGGAAGCGAAGATGATCGCAGATGTCTTGCGCGCTTCTGAGGATCAGTTTGACTACTACGCAGTGGTGCGCGCAAGCATCAGCGCGGCGATGTGGATCACACTCTCCTGCGACCGGGTGTTCACGGTGGAGGCTGGAATGCAGGGAGGCGCTCTCAGCTACATGAGCTCCCGATCAGGCGTACCGGAGTACGACAGCAAACACAATTCGATCATCGCCGAGCAGCTGTCGAGCCTGGCCATGCGTAAGGGTCACGACACTACCGTCGTGAGGGCGATGGTCGTACCCGAGGCCGAAGTGTTCATCTGGAGCGATACTGACGGGTCGGTCGTCGTCGGAGAGCGGGTTCCAAACGGGATGCATGAGGGCGTAGAGGTCCTGGACTCCGAGTCGACCCTGCTGACACTGTCAAGTTCCGACGCTTTGCGCATCGGCTTTGCTGAGGCCATCGTGCGTGATCCCGGTGATCTCGGAGAACTGCTCGAAATCGAGAAGTGGGAGCAGCTGGGGCGGTACGGCGAGCGAGCCCTGATCAATACAGCCGAGGCCCTCCTGGCAACGGAAAAGAAGCGCCGCGATCTGGTCTCCAAGATGGACGGATACTACAGGCAAGCGATGAACGCAGTGGGCTCCATTCCCCGAGCGATTGAGGTCGCTCAGGAGAAGGACCCCAATCTGTATACGTATGCTTTCGACCGAGAGACGGGGAGGTTCACACCAGAGTCTGCCCGACAGTGGACGGACCGGACAGACGAAGCCATACGAGCCTGGAATCGTGTCGGTGAACTGCTCGCGACGGTACGTCGTCTTGAATCGAGCATTCGCACGGCGTCGAAGAACGCGAACCGCCTCAAGGTCTATTGGGTCTTCGAGTCGGCGGCGGAGGGAGGCCGGCAGTACATGGAGGAAATAACTGCTGATCTGCGCAGCCACTCCTCACGGCTGGATGGATGGCGCGACCAGGCTCGGGCCGAGGTTTCAAGCGTTCAGAATGCCAGAAAGAGGCGCGGCCTATGAGAGAGTTCCGGTGTACTTCATCTCGAACATGAGTGGTGTCCTCCTCCTTTGCCGAACTCAAGGAGGACATCGTGGAAAACTCTGGAAAGACGAGAGACCAAGGAAGCGCCGCATGGTCTGATCAGGTCGCGTTCGCGAGTCCGAGCGTGCTCTGTTGACTCAGAACCGAAGGGTACCATCGCCGAATGTCAGAGCCCCTCGACACCGCACCGATCCTCCTGCCACCGACCTCGCTCACGCCGCACCCGCAGAATGACGCCATCTACGTCGGGTCGACTTCGGATCTCGACCTTCATGAGAGCATCAGACGCGAAGGGATCCTCGAGCCGCTTGTTGCGACGAGCTCCAATGTGCTCCTGTCCGGCCACCGCCGACTGCGGGTGGCGCTCGACCTGGAGCTCGAAACAGTCCCGGTCCGACGCATCGACCCGAAGAGCGCAGAAGAAGAAGTCAACCTTCTGGTCGCCTTCAACACGCAACGAAAGAAGACGGCGACGGAGATCTACCACGAGGCGCTGGTGCTCAAGCCATACTACGCGGCCCGCGCGGCGGAGCGGCAGGCGGAGGGCCGTCGTGCCGGGGCCGCGGCACGCCACGGCAAGAGCACACCTGATCTGCAGCCGCGCCGTCGAATGATCGACGAACTCGCCGCGGCGATCGGGATCAAGCGCGAAATGCTGCGTCGAATCTTGCGCATCCATGAGGCCATTGAGGGACAAACCGCTCCTCAGCGGATCCTTGACGAGCTCAACGAAGGCCGGCTCTCGGTTCATGAGGCGTACCGTCGGGTTCGACGATGCCAACGACTGGCGCGACGCCGCGAGTCGATGGAGCGCGCCCTCGAATCCACGGACTTCAACTATGAAGATCAACTCGACATTCAGCCCTTCGACGTCTGGGAGTTCCGCCGTCGAGACAATGACTTCCACGACATCGCAATGGACGAGGATGTCATCATTGAGGGCAGCTACGGGTCACCGCCAGCTCAACTGATCGCGCATGCGCTGGCGTACTGGACGAAGCCGGGCGACATGGTCGTCGACCCCATGGCCGGGCGCGGCCAGGTGGAGAGCGTCGCCCGCGCCATGCGCCGCCGGGCGGTGAGCTTTGACCTCGTGCCGCGTGCGGACTTCGTCGCGGAGCATGACGCTATGAAGGGGCCCCCGCCAGAGTGCCCGCCCGCGGACCTCGTCTTCCTGGACCCGCCGTACGGACTGACTCACGAGTACTCGAAGGACCCACGCGATCTGTCCCGCTGCGTGTCGGAGGATGCGTGGCTCGGAGCGGTCCTCGACATCGCGCGACGCTGGATGACCGTGATCAAGCCCGGCGGCCGCATGGTCGTCCTCATCGGTTCGGAGTATCGGCGCAACGGTGACCAGATGATGGACCGGGCATGGGCGGTAGGACGAGGCCTGGAGACGCTGGGGAGGATAGAACGCCGCATCCAGGTCCCGTATGCAACCAGCATGTTCGACCCTCGCCGCACGGCCCACGCCATCGAGAATCGCTGGATGCTGAGCCGAATCAGGGAATTGTTCGCGATCGTGTCTCGCGATTCATCGAGCTGATCCTTCGCGGCGAACCTCCGCTTTCTGCTCGTGATTCTTTCTTACACCAGATGCAGGGCAGAGCGGAGTACGACGGTAGGAAAGGCCAGTTGCTCAAAATAATCAAGATCAGTTCTGGATCTACACTAAAACGATCGCCAGAGCAATATGCATGAGACCAACCTTGGCCTCATGCGACTCTCGGTACCTGCTTGAAGCCCGGCACTACACGAAAAACTGAGGCCAGATTCCTACCTGAGTCGTCTCCCTCCCGTTGCACGCACCGCGACAAGCGGCGGTGCCAAACCGGCGCTGTCGTTATGCGCCAAAAGATTAAGGAAACTAGTCATGAAAATTGACACGATCGGCCACCAGTCCACTTTGTCCCCTCCCCCGAGCATGCTCCCCGAGGAATGCCTTGAACTCAACCTCCATAACGACCCCGACAGCATGCGTCTCCTCATTGCGGAGCGGAACTCGACATGGCTCTTCATCGAGCGCCCAGACATCGACGAAGCTGAAGCCCCCGGTGCTCGGCTCTTTGCTGCCATTCGGGCCAAGTCAATGTTGGCAACTGTCTGGAAATATGGGCACCCCTGCCTTCCGTACCTCCTCAGGATCTTGATGAGTTGCATCTTCTTGCCGAGTTGTGGGGGTTCGGGGGATGATGCATCCTCCATCGTAAATATGAGTTTCGACGCCGTCGTCCCCTCCGAGTACCGGGAAGACGGCACCATGAACGCCGTGCACGAACAGACTGCCCCACCGAAGGAGAGATCACAATGACGTACCGGCGCCCAGCGGCCTTGACCACCATACTGGTCCTTGCCGCGACTTCACCCGCCGACGGAGGCATCGCCTCCTTCACACCGCTTGGCGACTTCGAGGGCGGCAACTTCTCCAGCACTGCCAAGGACGTGTCCGACGATGGTAAGGTCGTGGTTGGCAGTGGCCAAGGCGAAGACAACCTGCCCATGGGCTTCTATTGGACCGCCGCCTCCGGCCTCATCGCAACCGGTCAGCGGTCCATTGAGGCCGTGTCGGCGGATGGGTACGTCGCCTTGGGGCAGTCCGGCTCCACCGCCACACGCTGGACCGAGGCGGGCGGCCTCGAAGTCCTCGGTCGACTGCACCCCTTGCTGCGCACCTTCGGGGCCGATCTCTCCGCCGACGGCAGCATCGCCGCGGGTTACGCCTACGACCATTGGCCGCAGCCAGGCGGCGGACTTGTGGAACGACGGTACGCCGTCACGTGGGACGCCGAAGGCGCCCCGTCCGTGGTCTGGCAGCCGGGCCGCGGCCAGCAGTACGACCAGTCGCAGATCGACGCGATCACCCCGGACGGCGATGTCATCGTCGGCCGCGACATCGGCATGGACCACTTCGAGTACATGCGGCTGTCCACCGGCATGATGGTGGACGTAGACTGCAACTGGATCCGCGCGGTCTCCGACGACGGTGCCGTGCTCCTCGGCTGCGGCCCGTACAAATGGACGCTGGACGGCGCCTCCGAGTTCCTCGGCGATCTCCCGGGAGGAACGTCCTATGGGCAGGCCCTCGGGATGAACGCCGACGGATCCGTCATCGTCGGAACGAGCAGGACACCCAACGGCGACGAGGCCTTCATCTGGGACCAGGCCCGCGGCATGCGCAACCTGAAGACCGTCCTCGAAACCGAGCACGGCCTGAACCTCGCCGACTGGCAACTCTATTACGCCGAGGCGATGAGTCCTGACGGCCAGCACATCGTCGGCATGGCCCGCAACCCCCAAGGCAACAACGAAGCCTACCTCGTCACCATCCGCAATCCACTGCTCTGCCCCGGCGATGCCGACTATGACGACCACGTCGACTTCGACGACCTCAACCTCGTCCTCGCTGCCTGGGGCCGCGAAGAGGGCCAGATCGGCTTCATCCCAGAAGCCGACGTCGACCAGAGCGGGGCGATCGACTTCAACGACCTGAACATCGTCCTGGCCAACTGGGGGGCGGCGTGCTGAGGTCCGGGTCGCCACCCGTACTGGCGTGTGTTAGTCCCGACGCCACCCCGTACTCGCGGTAGACCCAGTCCTTGAACTCTGCCTCAACCGCTTCGTCTTTCAGCGCAACCCAGTGATCGAACCCGACGCCGGCGGCTGATTCAAGCGCAAACATTCCAGAGACACCGCCGATCAGGAAACCGGGGATCGCGCCCCACCCGCCCATCCACGCTCCGATCGCGGCACCAGCGGCAGCCCCTGCCAGAAATCCGCCCCCACCAGCCAATGAGCCTACGAACTGCCGATCGCTCAGTGAGCCGCGGGCATACTGGTGTATCCGGTAGGCCTGTTCAGCGACGACAAGCACACCGGCACTATGTGAGGCTGCGCGCCCCGTCGCTCTGAAGAGCGTACGATGGACCAACCTCGGTGATGACGCGGGTACACGGAGATCCGATCCAGCACGGACGCCGCGCGATGACCGCATGACACCGGCACGATCCACATCCCGTCCCAGTTCCAGCAAGGCGAGGCGACTCAACCCTGGACCCGAAGCTACCTTACTGGCGGTGAGCCCACGGCCAGCGTGTACACGCCCGGCTCCTGCCGCTCTGACATGAGCTGCGCCCTTGGTCTCGATATCCTCAAGCACGCGCGTGAAATCAATCGTTCTCTGCTTGCGCAAACTCTTCCTCCCCGTCGCCACGTTCTCATAGCACTGAATGCCCAGGGAGCGAGCGAACTCCTTAACCTCCGGAATGACGGCGTGACGATTCACCAGAGCCTGAACCTCGTCACCACGCTTCATTTGAGATGCCATGTGGGAGATCTGTCTCTTCAATCGCGGCAGATCCGCCCGCTGAGATGAGGGGCGCAGATCCTTGATCTCCATCCGGACACGCACGACACCGACCCTGGCGCGAACATCAGCGTCTGTCACGCGGACGCCATCCACAACAACCGCCTCGTTCAGTGCAAGGACCTGACAGCCCTCCCGCTTCGCGATCTGGTCTGCGTAGAGCAACTCCCGGAGGTGTCCCTTCGCCTGAGCATGGTTCCCGGAAGTGGCAAGAAGCGCTGTCTTCTTGACCCCCGGGATAGAAGAATCAAGAGAAATGCCGTTCGGAAACAGCCGCTGGATGCCCCCGGTCCCATACTTGGCATGGAGGATGTCCTCTACCTTCAAAGTCTTTCCTGACAGCACGCGAGCTTCCACGGCATCCTTAGTGGCCTGATACGGGGCGCCATAGTAAGTCACCGGCTCTGCGAGAAGGGACACCGTCAACGCGCCTAGCAGGCCACTAAGCAAACCCCGCCAGACGGCGCTATTCTACAGGCCCCACTGAAGGAGGCCGCCGTATGCGTGGACATGTGGATCGTCAGCAGTCGATGTTCGTCGCCTTCGACCTGGAGCAGCGGATCGCGGAGGATCATCCGCTGCGGCCCATCAAGGCGTGGTGTGACAAGGCTCTTGCCGGGATGAGCCGGGACTTCACGCGGGCGTACGGCGATCGCGGGCCGAAGAGCATCCCTCCCGAGACGCTCATCAAGGCCATGCTCCTGCGGGCGCTCTTCTCCATACCCTCCGACATCAAGTTGTGCGAGGCGATCGAGTACAACCTGCTGTTCCGCTGGTTCATCGACTGGCCGCTGGAACGCAAGGCGTTCACGCCTGAGGTCTTCAGTATGAACCGGGATCGCTTCGAGATGCACGACATCGTGCGCAAGTTCTTCGACCGCATCGTCAACGAAGCGATGGCCGAGGGTCTGCTCGACAGCCAGCATCTGACCGTCGATGGCACGTTGATCCGTTCGCTGGCGGGGCACAAGTCGATGAAGCCGATCGATGATGACAGCGATGACCATGACTGCAACGGATGGTCGGACTTCAAGGGAGGGAAGCGATCGAACAAGACGCATCGATCGGTGGTCGACCCCGATGCGCGGCTGATGCGCAAAGGCGGCGGGGGTGCGTTCCTCTCCCACTCGATGCATGTGCTGACCGCCAGCCACAGCGGCCTGTGCGTGGACGTTGCCGTGGACGCGGCGGACGGAACCGCAGAACGGCGCAATGCGCTGCGCATGCTCGATCGCGTGCGTCGGCGACATCGCGTGGTCCCGAAGGTGCTGGCGGCGGACGCGGGTTACGGCACGGGCGAGTTCCTGTGCGAGGTGGAAGCGCGAGGCATCACGCCGCACGCCGCGATGCCGCGGCTGAAGATCCGTGGCGAGTCCGAAGAGCACGATGCGCGTCGTCGCATGAAGCGACGACAGCGTGGCCGGGCGTACCGAGCGAGCCAGCGTGTCAGACGCATGATCGAACCTGTGATCGGCTGGTTCAAACACGTGGGCGGCCAGTTGAGAACACGGTTCATCGGACACCAGAGGATCCAGGACGACGCACGAATGACGGCCGCGGCGTGGAACCTGATGCGCATGACGTCGCTGAAACGGGCAACATGAAGCCAGCGCGGGAGGGGAATCGTGAACAAAGCGAGCCCGGCGGGGACGCCGCCACGGGAAGACGGAAACGCCCGGGCTGGAAATGATTGCTTAGTGGCCTGCTAGGAGGCAGCAAAGATTCCCACCCAGAATCGAGCTTCGCCTGCGGTTCCCGTTCATTCTCTGGTCTCCTCCACGGCATGCTTCTCAACGAGCGCGGCCTGCTGTGCGAGCCAGAGCAACTCGTCTGGATGGCCCTCCAGTTGATCCTGACCACGCTGATAGGCCCTGGAGTACAGGACGTGCACTGGCCGATCAAGAAGGGATTCCTCAATCGGAAGCAGGAACTTGGCCATGGCGCGGCTTACCACATGACGAGCCAGTGTCTCGTCATAGATGTACCTTGGATCCGCGCGTCCGAGTCCACCCATGGCCTTGTACAACTGAGAGGTCTCTTCCGGGCTCAGGCGATAGTCCTCGATGGCCAGACCGAACCTGGCATTGATCTCCTCCAGTATCGATGGGAACTCCTCTGCGAGGCTCCATGGGTACTCATCAGGGCTGTTGATTCGCCACGAGTCAACTGCCGCATGGATCGACTCTAGAGATTCCTGGTACTCGAACTTCTCGAATGCCTGAATCTGGAGCAGCGCCCACTGTTGATAGCGGCGAACGGCCTTGGCTTCGCCGGCGAGCTGAACCCGAACCAACCGACGGAGTTCCTGCTTCAGCTTGAGTTCAACATCCGTGAGGGGCCGACAACGCCTGGTAGACACCGTCGCGTGCGGTTTCGACGTCGATGCCCTCTTCCTGTGCTAGCCTGATTCCGAACAGGAACAAGTCTGCACGCTGCTGTTCGACTTCATTCAACAAGGACGAGAGCATGACGTTGCCCAAGGGGGCATCGGCTGCTGCCGCCGCCTTCGCCCATCCGACCTGATCGGCGAAGTCACGAGCGGCCGCATCCGCGGAACGTTTCAAGACCTCTCTCCCCAGATCAATAGAAAGCTGACTGACCTCGGCGTCGGTCGCCGCCGGTCGGCCCGAGTTGGCCCCCTCCGCTCTCCAAGCCGTGAGGTCATCCCACGCGGCGAACACCACCTCGTCGCTTCCCGCCTCTGTGGCACTCGCCGCCAAGCGAACGACCGCGGCCGCCCGACTGTCCAATGCTGCTTGCTGGGTCTCCGCAAGCACTTCTTCCAGCCGCGTGACTATCTGAAATGGCGCACCATCGGGTGCGATCTGTACCAGAAACTCCAAGTTGTCAACACACGCGTCGAGGTCCCCGGCAGGGTCCTTTGCTTCCCAGATCGCCGACAGCGCATCGGCGGACCATGAAATCCGCGCGAGTCTCAAATCCCTTGAGATCTCCGTTCGCGCGTCGTCGACACTCGATGTGAGGGCCCTCAACTCAGCTTCCGAGACCTGGTCGACGTCGATGCTCGCCAAGCGAGTCTCAAGCGATGTCAGAGAATCTGAGACCGAATCGCGCGTGCTCACTGCGATCTGAGACGTGGCCGCGGAGGCTGAGGCTGGTTCCTCACGGTCGCATCCCGCCAGAATGACAATCGCGGATGCAAGACCCGTGATCACGGTGGTAGACTTAAGAAGCGGCATTGAATGGTCCTCCGAACAGATGGTCTCTAACAAGAGCGTACCATGTCTGTATCATCCAAACCTTCTTCCGTAGTTGCGGACTTGGCACCGAGACTCCGGCTGTCATCATCACACCGGAGAATGCCTCAGGAGCTGCGCGGCGGCTGCAACTTCCAAATAGCGAGGGACTTGCGGTACGCTGGAGCAGTAAATTCTGGACCCCGAACAACGAACAATGGCCGATCAAATCAAATCCAAGAAGGGACTCCTCAAGGCATACGCGACGTGCTCCGAGGAAGTTCAGGACTACTTTGAGCACCTTCCATCCCTGGTGGAGGACTACCCACTTCACGTCTGCCTTGCCTACGCCTTCTCTCGCCTTGAGTTGGGGCAGAACATGGCGCTGTACTGCGGTGTCGTCAAACTGCATCGGGTTCACACGGACATCGCCGGACGGGCGGTCAACTCGCATCACATGACACGGCAGGGCTATGTCGACCTCTACCGACGCGTCTTCGGGTTTGACCTGCCGAAGCAGGCGAGGGAAGACCTCAAGACCGCAGAGGACACCCGTGATGACGTGATGCACGGCAAGGCCACATCTCCTGAGCGCATCAGGAATGCGATCGCTCGTGTCGTCGAGTACGCCGATGCGGCCAATGACCAGTTGCATTCGAAGCATGGTCTCAAGCCTTTCGGGCCGCTTCGTGGCTTCAAGGGGCGCGCAACGTCGCTGGAGAAGTCAACTTCGCGCTGGGTGGTCAAGGGTATGGGATTCGACCTGAGCTAAGAGGTATGCATGGCCCTCAATCCGATCGCCTACACCGAGAAGATCGTCAGCAGCTTCCTCAAGTACCAGCTGACCGCCTACCCCTTCACCGACGAACGTCTGCACACGCAGATGCGCGAGCTCCTCTCCATGGAGTCCACGCGTCAGACCCCGCTCCTCAAGGGGCCCTACATCAGCCTCTCCCGCGCCTTCCGCGCCGGTTCCACCGTCGACGCGCTGATCAGCGAGGACATCTTCCACCCGCACATGCGGCAGATCATCCCCGGGGACATCCAGAGCCTCTACGGCCACCAGGACGAGGCCATCCGCCGCATCCATGAAGGCCGCCCCACGCTCATCTCCACCGGCACAGGCTCCGGCAAATCCGAGTGTTTCCTCTATCCCATCATCAGCCGCTGCCTCACCCTCCGCGACCAGGGCGCCCCGCCCGGTATCACCGCCGTCATCGTCTACCCGATGAACGCCCTCGCCGAAGACCAGCTCGGCCGCCTCCGGGCCCTGTTGGCCGGCTCCGGCGTCACCTTCGGCATGTACGTCGGCAAGACCCCCGGCGGCGAGCACGAGGTCTCCGGACACCGCATGCCCCTCGGCTCCTCGCGTTCCGACTACCTCGCCACGCTGCAGCGATTCCAGGCCGAGGGACGGGCCGAGGCAATCCACCCAGCGGAAGAAGTCTGCTCACGCGAACTGATGCGCACGCCCGGGCGCCAGCCACGCATCCTGCTGACCAACGTCAAACAGCTCGAACTTCTCCTCACCCGACAACGCGATGTCGCGCTCTTCGACAACGCCAGCCTCGACTTCCTCGTCTTCGACGAGGCCCACACCTTCACCGGTGCCCAGGGCGCCGAGACCGCGTGCCTCATCCGGCGCCTCCGCGCCTTCTGCGGCCGCGAGGCCGATCAGACCGTCTGCATCGCTACCTCGGCCACCATCGTCGACGACGAACAACCCGACGCCGCCCGCCTCTTCGCGTCCCGCTTCTTCGGCGTCCCCAAGGATGATGTGGCGACCGTCGGCGAAGCCTACGACCCCACCGTGTGGCCCGACGCCCGCAGTGTGCCCCCTGCGCCACGCGACCCCCAAGCCGCACTGGCGGCGTGCCTCAAAGCGGTCGACGAATCCGAAGCCGATCAGCCCGTCCGCGCCGCCTACCGACTTCTGACGGGCAGCGACCTGCCTGCCGGGATCTGGTCCGAAGCCCTCCATACCGCCCTCTCTTCCAACGAACTCGTCTATCAGATCAACGCGCTCCTGAGCTCTGCCACAGCCATCTCCGAGTTGGAGGAGGAACTGCAGAAGGCGGTCGGACGTCCCGTGTCGGAGGCGGAGGTCCTCGCCTGGCTCACGCTCGGGGCCGCCGCGGGGCGTGGAGACCGCCCGCTGCTGCGCCCAGTGGTCCACGGCTTCATCCGTGGCATCCCGGGTGCCGTTGTCAGCTTCCCCAAGGGGAGCGAGCCCAGGCTGTGGCTCGCCGCGGAGGACGAAATTGCCCACGGGGGTGACGTCGAAGACCGCCTTCGCATGCCGGTTACCAGTTGCACCGTGTGTGGCCAGCACTACTTCGAGACCCACCTCAAGGACTTCATCTTCACCAGCAAGGCCCCCGAGGGTGGGGAAGCTGCGGGCGGGGCCTTCTACTGGCCACCCCTCGACGTCAACAACGGCGGTCGCCGGGTGGTCGTCACAGATCGCATCGTTGGACAGGAGGAAGACGCCGCTGAAGAGCACAAGCGGACGTCCACCCTGCACTTCTGCCGCGCCTGTGGAGCCGCCCACCCGGGCGCCTTCGCACGCTGCCTCGGGTGTGGCCGCGATGGCCCCTCGGTCGTGCTCTATGCCATCCAACACAAGGCCGACAACCCAGGTCGCCTCACAAGCTGCCTCTGCTGCGGCTCAACAGCCCGTACGTTGGGCGCCCGCTACCGCGAGCCCGCCCGCCCGGTCCGTGCCACGAACGTCTCCGACGTCCATGTCCTCGCCCAGGACATGATCCATCACGCTCAGCGCCGGCGACTCCTCGTCTTCGCCGACAACCGCCAGGACGCTGCGTTCCAAGCCGGGTGGATGAGTGATCACGCGCGCCGCTTCCGCCTGCGCGCCCTCATGTACGAGCAGCTTCAGGGGGACACCCTCTCCGTCGGTGACCTGACCTCGCGCCTCTGCTCGCTGCTCGACGCTGACGACACGCTCTCTCGCGCCCTCATTCCCGAGGTCTGGAAGGTCCAGCGGAAGGAGGGGGGCGGCGGCCAGCATGCCGAAGAACGGAAGACCTTCCTCCGGCTGCAGATCCTGCGTGAGATCACGACGTCGCCGCGGCAGGCCCTCGGCCTTGAGCCCTGGGGCCGTCTGAAAGTGAGCTACACAACGCTCTCCCCCTCCTCCCGATTCATTCAGTACAGCAGTGCTGAACTCGGAATCCCCGCGGAGGACCTCTGTGAGGGCATCGCCGCGATTCTGGACTATCTCCGCCGCAACCGAGCCCTGTACGACCATGACACCCGTGTCTTCTCGACCCTGTTCAAGGACGGCGACAAGTGGATCCAGAGCGGCTACATCCCGCAACTCCACAGCCCGGTAGGAACGAAGTTCCGTCGTGAACCGGGAGACAAGGAGCAGTACTCCAAGCAGTGGCTCAGCGATCGCGGCGAGACCGTCATGCGCCAGATCGCCCGCAAGTGGCGGTGTCCTGACGTGCCTGGGTTCCTGGAGTCGCTCTGGGACTATCTGCGCGATGAAGGATCCCGGATCCTCATTCCCGCCGAGTTGAAGGGGAACCGAGGTACCAACCTCAGCGGCTCAAGCGGCCTCTACCAGATCGATGTCGACCAAGTCCGCCTCTCCGGTAACCACGGCGCCTTTCGCTGCCGTACCTGTCGACGGCGCTCGCCACGACGAACGCCGCACCTCAAGTGCCTCGCCTGGCACTGCAACGGCGAGCTTGAGTTTCAGCGCGAAGACTCCGAGGACTACAACCTCCAACTCCTCGATGGCCGTTACGACATGATCCGCCCCGCCGAGCACACGGCCATGGTGCCGAATTCCACCCGAGAACGTCTGGAGATCGAGTTCAAGGGTGATTCCGAACGCGTGAACTGTCTTGTCTGCACGCAGACATTGGAAATGGGCGTCGACATCGGCGCCCTCGATGCCATCCTCATGCGCAACGTCCCGCCCCTTCCGGCCAACTACTGGCAGCGAGCCGGCCGCGCGGGCCGGCGCCACCGGATGGCCGTCGACCTCACTTACTGTCGGCCGATAAGCCATGATCGCGCCTACTTTGCCGAACCTCTCAAGATGCTCGAAGGCCGCGTGGATCCACCGTCGTTCAACCTTCGCAACGAGCTGCTGGTCGCCAAACATGTCCATGCCACTGTCCTGACCCGCCTCCACCAACTCGCCCGTCCGAACGGGCGCCTGGAACCCGACCAGGCCAAAGTCATCGCCGACACGCTCAAGGAGATCATCCCCTCCGAGATCAAGGGCTGGCTCTTCAATTCGGACGGCACCGTCCGTGACGAGGCATTCGACGTTTCCGCACTCGGACAACTGATCAATCAGCACGTCATCGATCTTGAAGCACACGTGCGTGCTGTCTTCCGTCAGGGCTGGCCCGAAGCAGATGCTGATATCACGGATGACCGGACCCTGCGAGCCTTGATCCTGAGTCTCAGCGATGAACTCCAGTCAATCATCCTCCGCCTCCGCCGCCGGCTTCGCTGGGCACAGTCACAGCTCAAGCGCCTGACGGAGGTCGAGCAGCGGATGGGCGCTCTGAGCAAGGATGATGAGCACCAGCGGCGACGCTGCACCGACATGGTCCGCCGCATGAAAGGCGAGTCGCGAAGGGGCGCCGGAGAAGCAGAGGGTTACGACGACATCTACACCTACGGCGTCCTCGCCGCCGAGGGCTTCCTGCCCGGTTATGGCCTCGAATCCGGCTCCATCATGGCCACCGCTGAAATGCCCTTCGGCTCCGACGGGCCTCGCGAACTCTTCCTGCCGCGTCCTCCCAGTGTCGCCCTGCGTGAGTACGTCCCTGGCAACCTCATCTACTCCAACGGGCAGCGATTCGTCGCCCGCATCTTCCGTCAGTCCGCCGAAGAGGGACGTTCGGAGGCGATCAAGTTCGAGGTCTCTACCGAGCGCGAGGCCGTCAAGGAAACCACCGGACCCGCCATGGGCGCGCTCGGATCCTCCATGCTGCCCGCCATCACGGTGTGCGATGTCGATCTAGTCCACCGCAGCCACATCTCCGATGAAGAGGACACCCGCTTCCAGCTTGGTGTGGCGACGTACGGTCACGAGCTCGATCATCATGGCGGTGGCCAGGCGTTCAAATGGGGCCCGCAGACGCTCCACCTCCGGCGCGCCGTCCGCATGCGACTGGTCAACGCCGGTGCGACCATCGCCATGAACCGCGCGACCCCAATTCTCGGGTACCCCCTCTGCCTCGTCTGCGGCCAAAGTCGCTCCCCACTCTCCTCCGACGCTGAACTCGATGACTTCCGAAGCCAGCATAAGGAGCGATGCGGGCGGCCCGTTCAATGCGTGGGCTTCTACAGCGATGTCATCGCCGACGCCATCACGCTCCCTCGATGCCGCGATCGGACCCAAGCCTACAGCATACTGGAGGCCCTGCGCATGGCCGCGGCGAGCATTCTGGACATGCACATCGAAGACCTCCAGATCCTCGTGATCGGCCACGTCGATCGCGACACCGTCGATGGCGTCCTGTGGGATCCTATGCCCGGCGGGTCCGGCCTCCTTGATCAGTTGTGCCAGCGGTTCGACGAGGTCGTGCAGGCCGCGGCCCAAATCATCGATCTCTGCCCCCAGTCTTGCCCCACGTCGTGCGTGGACTGCCTTCAGACCTTCCGCAACGCTTTCTATCACCGCCACCTCGACCGGCACGTCGCCTCGGAGTTCCTTGCCGGGCACGGGAACCGACTTGAGCCCGACCACGCCATTCCCGAGCGTTCCCCCAGAGCCGTCGAGGAAACGGAAACCGCAGGTATGGCCGTGAATGAAGCCGAGCGGATGCTCAAGAGAATGCTTGAGGCTGCTGGATTCCCCACAGGCATTCGCGATCACCAACTCCCCGCTGGCAACAAGACCACGACGCCGGATGTCGTCTACAGAGTCGACGAGGACGACGACGCGCTCGTCTGCATCTACCTCGACGGCCTGAGCCGCGGCATTCATGGATCCGAGGACGCACAAGCTCTCGACCACGAGATCCGCAGCGCATTGCGTAGCACCGGCCATGATGTGATCGAGATCGCGGCTTCGGAACTCGGTGACCCGAGCGCCATGACACGTCACTTCAAGAAACTCGCGCGATACCTCGGTGCGGAGGACGTCCGGCAGCGCGTGCAGCAGGACGCCACTTGGTATCAGGCAGCAGAGGCCGAGCCGAACGACCAGGCGCCGTTCGACATGGTCCCCAACCCCGATGACAGCGAGAAATTCCGGACGTGCGTACCCCTCCTGTCGCTTGAGGCCGCGGCAGGCGCCTTCGGTGACGCTCAACCCGTCAGCTTTGCGGAGTGGGTCCGCCCCCGCACTGGGCGTGTGCTGTCTGAAGGCATGTTCGTCGCGCGTGTAGTCGGCAAGTCCATGGAGCCCCGCATCCCCGACGGGAGCTACGCACTCTTCAAAGCGCCTGTCACAGGCAGCCGAAGCGGGCGCATCGTCCTCGTGCAGCTGCATGACCAGACCGATCCCGAGACTGGTGGCCGCTACACCGTGAAGCGGTATGAATCAGAGAAGACCGGGGATGATAGAAGTACCTGGCGGCACACATCGATCCGCCTCGTCCCCGAGAATCGCGATTTTGAAACTATTGAGCTGACCGCCGATGATGAGACCTCAGTTGCAGTCATCGCAGAAGTGGTTGAAGTACTCGGCACGATCTGACCGTTCACATCTTTTGCAAGGGGGTCCCATGACAGAGAATTGCAACAGCACCAACGCAGAGGCCGCCGAAGCGCCAGCCCTCGAAGACTCGATCACCCGGATAGTCTCGATGATCAGTGACGGTGTTGCCCGCGATCCTACCGCCGTTCCGGCGCTTCGAGCGATCGCCGCATGGCTGACTTCAATTGCTGATACCGTCGAGCGTGCCAGCGCCCCCACCGCTGAGCCGGAGTTCATGCCGACCGGCGTGGTGCCACTCAAGATCGGAACCCAGGTCATCGAGGTGCCCGTTTCCGGATCCGCCATGGAGCTCAAAGCCGCCGCGACGGCAGAGCCGGAGAGCGGTGAATCCGCATCGGCACTCGAATCTACGGAAGACTCTGCACCCTCCATTGACCTGAGTCTCATCATCAATCGCTCTGAATTGAAAGCGGAAGGCTGCCGCTGGGCGATGGAGCGGCGGCGACACATCGCGGCGGGTGCCGACTTCAACTCCGTGATCAAGCCAACCGACGAAGACTTGCTCGGCCGTGCTCGCGCTCTGCCTGATTGCTGGCTGTGGGCAATCGACCCCTACTCTTCACTCCCTGACGACTCGGTGATTGATGACATAGCTGGCAGCTTCGAGAATCTCGCGGCGACTGTGACGGTTGTTCGCGACCTCATCGCCGACGAGCGACTCGCCGAGGCCTTCCGCGACGAGGCCTATGAACTGCTTGCCGAGTCGCAGTCTGCAGTCCGTATCGCAATGGAGGAGGAATCCAGAAAACCGGACTCAGATCAGTTGGACGCTTTCAGCTGGCTCAAGGTCCGAACGTTCGAGGATCAGGTGTTCGTGCCCCGTCACATGAAACTGAGCGACCCAGCCAACCCCCGCAACTGGGCCGAACTTGCCGATCGAATCAAGGGACTCGCCGACAGGATCGGAGACCAGAAGCGTGCAACCCGTGACCGACGCAACCTCCTTGGAAAGGTCCGCTATACGGTCGATCGAATGGCTGACTGGGACGCAGATGACCGCGTCCGTCAATGGCAGACCCTCTATGACACGGTCGAAAAGCTCATTGAGCTTGGAGTGCGTCCCTCAAGTCGTGAACTCAGAGACCTGCTCCTGCCTGTCATCGACAACTACCCGGACGACGAACAACCCGAACCTGGTCCCGGCATGCGCGGCGCCCTTGCAGCGATCGATGAGTACATCGCAACCCGCGAAGCTCAATCCAATGTTGACGAGATCGCAAGGCCGATCTCGCCGATTCTGAAAGATGCCCGTGATCTGGTTCGAGGCTGCACCTTGCTCATCATCGGAGGTGACCACCGCCCTCACGCCGCGGCCAACCTCAAGCGGGATCTCGAGCTTGCTGATGTCGAGTGGATTCGGACCATTCCTCACATGTCCACGAGCGTGTTTGAACCTCGGATTGCCTCGAGCGACATCGACATCGTCGTTCTCGCGATTCGCTGGGCCAGTCACTCCTTCGAAGGAGTGCGCCCCATGTGTATCAGATACGACAAGCCGTTCATCCGCCTGCCCGGCGGCTACGGTTCAAACTCCGTAGCCAAGGCCATCATGGATCAGATCAGTGAGGAACTTGGTGGTCCATCCACTCGCCGCACCAACTCCGAGGACGCCTCATGACCCTGCTTCCCGATTTCATGGAATTCATGGGTCGTTTCGCCATCCGGCAATCCCTCTGGAACGAGTTCCAGACTCCCGCTCTCCCCACACGCCTCCAGGCTGGGTACCCCCAACTCTTTGATCTTGATGACGACCTTCGCTTGGCCCACACTCAGCCAGACATGTATTGCAAGAACTGGTTTGCCGCGATCGATCTCTTCGAACGCAGGGGACTCCAATCTATCCAGGCCATGTACGAGATGCCGAACCATGTTCGTAAGCACACGGTCTTCCGCAACTTGATGCCGGAGACAGTCTGCGCGTTCCTTGAAGGACGGGATCGCGAGCTTGGTCCCCCCTCACTTCTCACGTTCACCGGGACACCGCCAGCATCAAGGCGCTGCCAGTTTGTTCATGTAGAGCACACACAGACTGTGGACGGTGACCGGCTGCTGCTCTTTGAGCATCTCGCTGAACTCTCCGGCCTGCGAATCGGCTTGGTTTGCGTGCATGTGGGTGTGAGTGACGGAACCAGGCGCTTCGAGCTCACGACGGCTTGAGCTCCACCTCGGCGGTTGAAGGCTCGAAGTCGGCGACAAGAGCAGAGTGGTCGCTCAGTCCTGCTGTCCGCCCCTCGTGCCAGTACCAGCATGCGGTCGGACTGAGTGACTCAGACGCAAAGATGTGATCGAAGCGCCGTCCCCTTCCATTTCGCGTGTACCAACTGAAGTCGCTTATCACGGCCCCATTCATCTGTCGAAAGACATCGGGAAGATCGTGGGCCGCGAGATCGAGGATCACGGATCGCTCTCCGGCGCACCACTCCGGCCCTCGTCCGCTTCTTGGAGCCCAGGTCCCGTTCTTGCGCTGTCTCTCGCCCCAGAAGTGAACCGTGCCGTCCGGCATCTCCGACTGCGGTGAGTTGAAGTCTCCGCAAAGCAGTCGGTGACCGACATGTGGCACCGAAAGCCGCTCGAAAATGCCCCTACAATGATCGATCTTCTTCCATCCATGACTTGAACCCGGAGGCACATGAGTCGTGTGGAACTCGATCCCGCCCGCCGGCGACTGGATCTCGGCTGACAGCACCCGTTCACGCCATGGCACATTGAAAGCTCCCTCCGGCCAGCCGCGAATCGGCCAGCGGGCGGCGGTGATCTGTGTGTACTTCCTGGGCCCGGTGAGCACCGTACTATCAAGCGCCACTTCCCTGCTTGAGCAAACGTGACAAATCTCACTTTTCTCAAGCAGTTCACGCCACCTGGGCTCAGTACTCGCCGTGATCTCCTGCAGCGCAATGATGTCCGGATTCAGAGCGATCAGAGCTTCGGCCTGTTCTCTGAGCTTGGTACTGCGACCAGCGACATTCCATGTCACTACCCTCATCTCAGTCATGCCCAAGTCTCCATAGGGTCCACCGCACTTGAAGCAGAGTAACCTGTAAGCCCACATCTTCGGCCTGATCGACCAACCGAGCCCAGGGATGCAGGCAGGAAAGACACCCATCTATTCCAAGTTCGAACCCCTCTCGATCAAGTCTCACCCCGCCCTCGATGAGCGTTGGGTCCAGCAGCTCACCGCCGATGACCTCGACCTCGGCGACCTCGTCCTGAAGGACAAGGATCGCATCCAGCTACTCGCAGGGCGACTCGACCTCGTTCTGCAAGGCCTTGAGAGCGGGTTTTGAGTGCGAGCGTCCGAAGTTTCGACCTCGCTGACGCCTGTTGTCTTAAGGAGAATCCCCCTCATGTCTATGCGCCGAGCAGGCTCTTGACGACGCTGTAAGGCTCATCCAGCCGTCGACACGTCATCCCCCGTTGCTTGAGCGCCTGTCTAATGGCCGGCGTTGCGGCAGAACGGGAGTAGGGCCTACCGTGATTCAGCCACCGCGCCGGACGCCGGTAGGCGGTGTCCGAAGTACGGAACTCTTCGTGGTACGCCGCGTCCCCGATCACCTCTGCAGCATGATACTTCCCGGAGTCCTTTGCCGCGACGAGCACCAAGTCACCCACGTTCATCTCATTCAGGAAGCGGTGAATCTCATTCGCATGTGTGCCCGCCGTCGAGGGGGCACGCCCGTAGGTCTGCTCCAGCAGCGCTCTCCGGGCTGCATGAGGTTCGAGCGTCATCAATTCAGGCACCTTGGCCCAACCGATGATCAGCGTTCCACTCGCAATGCCCTCCGGAAGGACATTCTTCTTGCCACCGATGACCATGCGCATCACAAACACGCGCGGACTGTCAGATTCGGCTCTCATCATGCACCTCGCTTCCCCATAAGTCCGCTCTCACTTCAGGTACACCCCGAAGCGCTGATCCAGCAGGCGCTCCAAGTCATCAGGAGTCAGCCCGAGCGTCTGCATCCCATGCGCTGCGATCTCATGTGCCTCCTTCGCCTGTGCTGCCCGTGCCGCCATGCGTGGGTTCGGCGCCGGACGATCCTTCGTTCGCAGCCAGACGAGGCCCAGTGGTTCGTTGGCCGGGTCGTCCAGCGCCCGCACCACCGTCTCCACGTGCCCCGGAATGAGATTACCCTCCCCGGGTCGACTCTTTGCCCGCGGCGATTTCACTTTCACCAAACGAACCGGTGGGTTCTTCGTGACCACCCCCTCCGAGTAGCACGACCCCTGTGCAAAGCCAAAGAGCAGCAGCTTCCGAGCAGGAAACTCTGTCATCCCTATCATGCCGAGTTTCGCGAGGGGCGTCCTGAATGCAAACGGCTCGGACGCCATGGCCGGCTTGCTGACCTCCGCCCCAGGTACTCCGAAGGTGATCGTGTCCAGTGCCACTTCGACAGTCAGTTCCGCCGTCGCCCGTCGCGTTCGGTCCACCTGCTTCGTCACCGTCTCCAAGGCATCACGCAGATCTGACCCCATGATGGCAATCCGGTACGGATGATCGACGAAACTCATGTATTCCTGCCTCCACATCGGGATTGAGGGCATAGCGTAGCATGGACGGAAAGCTGTTTGACCATCAATCCCCGCGACGACCTCCGCTGGCATGATCGCTCAGCACAGATCGCTCTCAGCGATCCACTCCTGACCCCTGTGCCTCAGGACTATCCAGTCTAAGCGGGGGCAACGCACGGGCTCAGGGCAACGACCTTGCCGGGGCGGTCGCGGATTCCGGTCTGGCCATCGAGATCATGGAGGCACTCAGGCAGGCACTCGGCGAGCAGTGGCCGCCATCTTTCAGGATGGATCTCGCGCAAGGGCTCGCCAACCGGGCGATCGCCTCCGACGCTACCGGGCACGAGGCTCGAATCCATCCCGTCATGCAGGCGGACTCCTGTGTCGGACCAGAAGTCCAGCCGCTTGGCTATCATGATCCACGGTGCCCTTCTCAGGTTGCCGTCCGAAGGGAGCAGCCCCTTGACCGGGTGGATCAGCGAAATCGAGGACGAGTGGCCGGGGCCGATCGCCCACGAATATCACGTCCTGAGGATGCTCATTCAGGAGGCGGACCGGCAGGAGTACGCCATTGCCGCGGCGGTCCTGCAGTTCCGCGACGTCGTCGAGACCCTGATCAAGCTCCCGGCGGTGATCATGCTCTGCGACCTCGCCAGGCACGATCCCCGCTCGGAACTGCTTGCCAGCCTCCGCGAGCAACTCCTCTGCAAGCCGCCTTCCCTGGGCGACTGGTGGGGCGTCGCCGACCAGCTCGCGATGCACGCGATCAAGAACGATGCCGGCGCCCTCCCCTACGCCAGCCGCGTTGCCCGCCTCTTCCGCACCAGGCCGACGCAGGGCAACCCCAAGCCCACGAACCTTGCGAAGCAGATCCGCGGCGACGGCTCCTCCAGCAACCCCGGTCTGATCACGTGGCGCAACCAGGAGATCGGCCACGGCGCCCTCCGGCTTGAAACCGAAGAAATTCGCGATGACCTCCTTGCACGTCTCCGGTCGTTCAATGAAGCCCTCAAGGAAACGTGCGAGGCCGGGCCTTGGAACGGACTCCGCCTCAGCGCCGTCCACGACGCCAAGAGCGCAGACCTCACGGGTCACACCGCCATCCGAACGCGCCACGATGGCCTCGCGCCCTCCGATCACCGCGACGTGTCCGCCGGGCTTATCATCGAATGCGACGATCTTCCCTCACTCGACCTCGCCCCCTGGGTCGCAGCCCGCTGCTGCAACGAGTGCTCCAAGCGCGACATCTTCGTTTTCAACACCCGCCGCATGGGGAAGCACGTCAATCGCTGCCAGTACCTCGATTATCTCACCGGCCACCAGACCAGCGAACCCCAGGACCATGACCCCGCCTGGCAGGCGGAGGTTGGCGATCTGGCGACCATCGACCCCGAGGATATGACGGGCAGCACCGATGCACCCTTCCTCCCCAGCGTCACCGCGCAGCTTCTTGAGGACACCAGCGCCGAGAGGGAGTTCCTTCCCCCCGAGTACCTCAACACCCATGTGCGTCGGCTGATCCAGGATCACCCGTCCGGGGCCTTTCTCCTGCGGGCGCCAGCCCACACCGGCAAGACGGTATTCGCCAGCCTGCTCGACAATGCTCTGAGCGACGCGGATCCCATCGTCGTGACTCTCCACATCCGCCGCGAGTTCCGCTTCACCGAGCCGCAGTGGAACGCTTTCCTTGAACGCGAATTGCTGGAGAAGAAACTCGGTCAGCAGCTTCAGGTCTACGACCTGCCCTGGCGCCGTCCGGGCGGCCAGTCTTCAGATCCCGCGGCCGGCTTCCTCGAGTTCCTTCGGACCATCATCCCCCTCCACTGCGATCGCCCTCTTGTCATTTGTCTCGACGGCCTCGACGAACTCCCCGACTCGTCCGGCCAGCGCAGCATCCTCGACTTCATTCCAGCGCCCTCTGACCTCCCGGAGAACTCCTACCTCGTCCTGACCTGCCGTCTGCCCGAAGGCACGGCCGACTGGATCAACCAGCGCCTGGCCGACCGCGTCATCCCATCTCTCCAGGTTGGCCCGGTGACCGTGCACCAGGACGACCCGGAATACGTCGCCCTCATGCGGCAGTACCTGGAAACGAACCTCCGACCCGATGTCGCCCGCGCCGACACCGATGCGCTCTTCAATGCCGTGCACGATCGCGCGGAGGGCACCTTCCTCTACTTCGCGCACATCGTCCGCCTCATCGCCGATCAGGTCGTGCGCGCTGACGCCGCAGCCATCGACATGCTCCCCTCCGGCCCCGCTCTCTTCGACCTCTATCTGCGTCGCATACGTAACATGCTCGGTCCCAAACACGCCGCCCTGCTTGAACGCGTGCTCGTCACACTCGCCGCGGCTGAGGAAGCTCACGACGCCCTCGTCGCGAGCCAGATCATCCCGGCCGGCTACATCGACCCTGACTGGAAGGGCCTTCCCCTAGATCTCCTCGCCGACCTCCTCGACGACGCTGGATCCGGCGGCACCACCGACAACATAGGCGTCTCCCTCCGGCTCGTCTTCGCCCTCCAGAGCATTCGCGAAGTCCTCCGCTCGTTTCGGGGTGGGAAGGGTACCAGTCGGCACCAGAGCTATCGCATCGGCCTCAAGGGGCTCAAGGAAGCCATGCGCACGTCCAAGGACTGGGGAGGTCGTATTGATGCCATCCACGGCACGGCGATCGACGCAGCCGAACGTGAACTGTCACCGGATGCGGCCCGCAACGGCACACTGGATGTCCGTCTGACGCACTTCGTCGAGGGTTGGGCCGGACATGTGCTTGCCCTTGATCGCCCGCTCACCAGCTTCGCCGAGCGGGCGATAGGCGAGACTACCTTCCACCATGCGAATCGGGCTGACCACCAAAGCGATCATCGGGTCGCCGTCATCGGTCACTCAATCATTCTGGCGGCCTTCGCTGAGCCAGCGAATGTGAGTCAACAGGATGGTCTTGCCAGCGCCTGTCTGTACCGGGGCACCGCTCGAGAGAACGCTGGCGATCTCGCTGGAGCGATGGTGGACTACGATCAGGTGATCGGCATTAGAGAGCAACTGCGCGATCTCCTCGGCAACCACTGGCCGCCGGTCATGCGTGACGGGCTCGCCATCGCCTACGTGAATCGGGGCAACGTACGTGCCAAAGGCATCGACCTTGTCGGTGCCATCAAGGACTACGACCGAGCCATCGCAATCCGAGAGGTGCATGCGGACGATGAGTTGACATCAACCGAGCGCAACTCCCTTGCGCTCGCATATATGGGCCGGGGCAGTGCTCGGTATCGAGGCAATGACCTCAATCGCGCGATTGCAGATCACAATCGAGCTATCGACCTCATGGAGCAGACCCGTGCTCTTCTCGGCGACCAGTGGCCGCCCTCCATGTGCGACGCTCTCGCAGGCGCGTATACGAATCGAGGCAATGCACGAGACCTTGTCGGTGCGATCGAGGACTATGGGCAGGCTATCGACCTCAGGGAGAACCTCAGGAGCACACTCAGTGAGCAGTGGACCCCTGGATTGACGAACGACCTCGCAGGCTCCTACAGGAACCGAGGTGCCGCGCACGATGAGCACGGGCACCCCACCGAAGCAATCGGAGACTATGGACATGCCATCGAACTCGGTGAGCATCTCTGTGCGCAACTTCAAGACCGATGCACACCAGCCATGCTCGAGAACCTCGCCGCCACCTACATGAATCGCGGCAACACCCGACTCGCAATTGGGAAAGTGAATGACGCCATCGCGGACTACAACTTGGCCATCAACCACATGGAGCATCTCCGAGACCACCTCTTCCAGCAGTGGCCACCCTCCATGCGCAATGACCTCGTCCTCGCCCATATGAATCGGGGCAATGCCCAGACCTTAGAAAACAACCTGTCCGGTGCCCTCGATGATCTCGGAATTGCCCGCGCGATCGCGGAGGCCCTCAGGGATGATCTCGGCGACCAGTGGCCACCAGCTTTCCAAGTAGATCTAGCGAAGGTGCTGAGCAATCGAGCCGTGGCCCTCGATGCCACAGCACAATCCAACGACGCCAGGCAAGACCTCCTCTCGGCTCGTGACCTCCTGCTCAACCTGAAGGCGGCCCTGCGACCGCAGAACCAATGGCACCCACAATGGCAGGCCCTCCTCGACCAGATCGAGAGCCGCCTCAACCCCTGACCATCCCCCGCATCACCACCAACACCGCCGCACGCTCCCCCTCCGACAACCGCTCCCACAACGCCAGGACCTCCTCCACGCCCAGCACGCCGCCCAGACAGCCATTGCCCTGTGCGCAACTCCCGCCCTGGCAATCGCTTGCGCGATCCGTTGAACGGATTGCAAATCCGTCATTCGTGGGTTCGAATCCCACCGCGCCCTTTGCTTCTTCCGGAGGGGGATCCCCCGACAAGCCAGCCGTTTCCGCCGCGACACCGCGGTTTTCGTGTGCGCCGATCGGGGCGTTGGCCGGGCCGCGTCGGCATCGGAGGTGGCAACCCGAAGTTGGCTTTCGTCGTGCACCTTCCCGAGGTACTCGGCTGGCCAGACTCCGTGACTTCCTCGGCGTGGGGAATCGTGCCGAGATCCCCGCAATGCCGTTCCTGGACTGCCAGGAGCAGCCTGACGGGCGTTGAATAATCTCCTTTGCGAACTGCCTCTGTGTTGGACCTGATGAAGACGGCAACTCTTCTTCACATATCCATCAAGGACGGAGGCTTCAGCATGGACAACCAAGGCATCGGAAACAACTCAAGTCAAGAGATCCAGACCGTGACGATCTCGGCAGAAGCGGCCGGGCTGTCCCTATCGGGCACGAGCGGCGCAGCAGAGGCCCCTATCCTCGGCCTGATTCTGATCTCGCTGGTCGCGATTCTCACGATGGCCGGGATCGCATCGAGGGCCCTGCGAGGCTCGCGGGTCTGCGGGCGATCTTCGTGCTCCGACTGACAGTCTTAGTCACTGTCATGTGAAGGGAAGATCAGATTGAACAGTCGGTCTGCCTCTTCGATGGCGCCGAGCTCCTTGACCCTTGCGTGCTGGGTCATCGCACCCTGTCGATCACCCGTGGCGAGCAGAGACCGCCCGAGCGTCGCATGGACCCCCGGATCAGTGCCGTTCAGGCTGATGGCATATCGAAGCGAGGTCACGGCCTCCTCGTGTCGTCCCAGCGCTTGGAGCGCGGTGCCATAGCCCCCATGTCCCTCGTACCGCTCCGGCGCTAGTCGGATGCATTCTCGGAAGCACTTGAGTGCATGCCTGGAGCACTCCTCACGATCTGACCCAAGGGTCATTAGCGGGTCGAGAAGAAAGTCCCCGAAGTCGTACCAGGGTTGGAATCGATCATGGTCCAATTCAACCGACGACTCATACGCCGCCCGCGCCAACTCACTTGAAGATGGATCGTTGAGCAGCCGAGCGTTCCAGCACGCCTTTGCAAGCCGAGTCTCAAAGACCGCGCTCGCATGGTGGACGCGTGCCCGGTAGCGAGGGTCAGCTTCACTGAGTTCGACGGCGCGTTGCAGGTAGTCTCGGATGTCGTCGATGCCCGAGGCGGTCCGGTCGAACGCCGGCAGGTCCGAAGTCGGATCCGGGACACCCTTGATGACCAGACTGGGAGTATTCGCAAGGACCGCCATCGCATGCTCATAGTGGGCCTGGGCCGAAGCGGGATCCAACTCAGCCCAGCGTCGTGTACGGAACTCCCATTCAGACAGTTGTCTGATGCCCGGAACGCCTGAGTCCCAGTTGTAATCGGGAAGCGAGAGAAGCCCGCCTGGTCCATCGCTTGCCTTGTACGCCTCGACAAGCCTCATCAAGACATCAGCGTGCCCAGGGGCCAGATCTGCCGACTGTCGAGAGGCGTTCAGATCTGGAGGAAGATCGGTTGCCCTTCGTGCGGCATGAATCAGGAGAAGCAGGTCAGTGTTGTGCGGATCGACTGACAGACCGATCGTCGCAACATCGATCAACTCAGCGATGCGACCCTCGTTCTGCAGTCGTAGGGCCCTCTGTTCATACGGGTCACCGGGCCGATCGACGCCGCTGAAGATGTGAACCGGGATCAACTTCCCGTGCTCAAGGTTCTCGACCTGATGAATCGGTGCGGCGAAGTTCAGGTTCTGCGAGTTCGTGAGGGTACTCGTCACAATGCCCACGACATCGCCAATGGAGTTGAGCAACGGACTGCCGCTGGAGCCTGGCGAAATGGGCGCCGTGAACTGAAGTCGGCTTCCCTCACCATAGCCGCGGATGCCGGAGATGAGGCCATCAGACAAGGTGTGCCTGAGACCCCTGGGGTTGCCGACGGCAAAGACCTGGTCCCCGGGCCTCGGCGCTGACGTCGCCATCCTGAGCGGCTCAAGTGAAGTCTGATGCCATCCCTCAAGACCACCATGACTCGGAGGCGTGATCACCTCGGCGATGGCGATGTCCTGATCCTCATGGGCCGCGACAATACCACTGATTGAGCACACGGTGCCATTGCTGAGCTTTGCCTCAGCTCGCGCGGCACCATGAAGGACATGCCAGTTGGTGACGATCTTTGGACCGTTCAAGTCCAGTATGAACCCGGTACCGAGTGAGTCCCTTCGGCCAGCCGTGTCATAGCACTGAATGAGGCAGACGGAGTCCTCGACCCGCTCATAAATGGTCGCGGCATCCAACTCGGCATGCTGATTGCCACCCGCCTGAGCGACTACCGGTGTTGAAACAATGGCCACAGCCAGTGGGATCAGAAGCTTCGTGACAGCCATAGCAGCCTCCGCCAGGTCGATGCTTCCCGGAGATTCATGTGTCATTCACATCGCTTGCACCATTAAGACTCAAGAACCTCCTTTCGGCGCAGCAACGGCGGGTCCAATCTCTCGATTTCAAAGATCACAAACAATCTGATTTCTCGTGCCCCCGCGGCTCCGCTCACCGGCCGGTTGCTCGGTTGGGCTATCGCTCGTCCCGCTGAGGTGACATGCGGATTCTGACTCGGGCGTCGAAGATCTCGTCGCGTTCGTCAGGGGCGAGTGTGGGGTCGAGGAGGTAGGCATCGAGGAGGCGGAGGGCGTCCTCGTCCTCGGGGCCGAGGGTGTGAGCGGCGAAGTAGTAGAGGCGTTTGCGCTGGATGAGATTGAGTTCGTCGAAGGCGTGCTCGATCATGTCGGTGACATGCTCGCTGAAGACACCGGCCGCCTCTTCATCGAGGCGCATGAGTGTGCGGTCGGCGTTGGTGATGAATTCACCCTGGCGATTCACGGCATGGATCGGGAACATGTCGCGGTAGATTCCCGTCACCCAGTTTCGACTGTGATACGTGATCCGCTCGTCCTCGTACTCCATGTCGTAGAGCGTTTTGATGTCATTCAGGAGTTCGATCGAATAGTCGGCATCCTTGCTGCCGGTGACGATGGGCTCGACCTGCTCCCAGATGGCTTCAGACAGTTCCTCGAAGCGGTCCAGTTCCTTCTCATACACCTCGCCACCACTGGCACGCTTCTCATCCTGCGCATGCACAAGCGACGACGGGGAAGCGGCGACAACGAGCAGCACCACTATCGAAACACCTGAAAGCAGCAGCCGCGGCAGAACGCCGGCAGCTGGCCGCCCTGGGCGACCACTCGTGTGACCTCTCTTCATCACTCAGCCCTCACCGTCGGCTGCAACACGCTGGTTGCCAGCTGAAGTTCCTGATCTGTCACGACGGGTGCCAGGAGGGCGGAAACCGCGTCGTACTCTCCCTCTTCCAATGCCAGGCACGAGGCCGCTGAGACGAATCCCAGACGGCAGAACGATGACATGTTGTCCATGTCGCCGTTCTCCTGGAGTCGCAGCAAGCGCTCCAACGCTGCACTGCGCACACCCGGAAACCGCTGTGCCGAATCCGCTGTGATCTGATGCAGAACCACCACGCTCCAGCGCTCCATGAACGCCTCGCGCAACGCCACATCAATCTGCCATGCTTCCGACTCCACAAAATCAAAGAGCAGGTCGACCGTCACCAGGGCTGCAGCCTCGTGGTCCGCGTCCTTCGCCCCGGCAGGATTGTGAATCGCATCGATGATCCACGCCGCACCAACCGCTTCGGCAACCAGCGCAGGATCCATGCCATCCCCCTGCGCCCCGGCACGGTTCTGGAACATGGCGACCAGCTCACCCACCTCTTCACCAAAACATGAGGCAATGCAGTCTTCGTATGCGTCCGTGCCGATGAGATGCGCATCCGCGCACGTGCTGATGCACTCCGACGTTGACTCGGCACACGCCATCAGCAGAAAGACCTGCTGCAACTCCGCCATGCGCGCTGTTGAGCGGGAGTCGCCCGAATCCAACGTCGGACCGGACGCCAGCACCAACCCCGAAAGACTCAGCACCGCCATCGCTTTCATCGCAGCATAAACCCGGCGGCGCGCACTGCGGCACACAAGGAAATGCCTGCCCCCGCCGCCCCTCGTGTAGGCCTTGACACGCATGTGATCCCCGACTGGTCTTGTATCTGAAAGCAAGAAATGTTCGCCCAGCTTAACGGAACATCGACTGCGACGCCGAAGTCGTGCCAAAATGCCCGCATTTTCGGACGCACCCGGCGCGACCACACACAACGCCCCCACCGAAGGCGCACTTTCCGCCGGTTCCAGACGCATCCTCCGACCTGTCAGCATCTTGCGATCATCCGCAAACCCATATCAACGCCACAATCCATCAGTTAATACGAAACAAAACCTAACGTGCCCTCAGGGCCTCCGCTCGCTCACGGTCCACTCCGCTCCGCTCTTCCGCCCACTCCAGCACGCCATCCACCGGAACATCAAAGGCCCACGGAAGCGAACGACGCCAGCCGTGATCCGCATCCACCACCAGGAGGTGACGCTGCGATGCATCTATCGCCGCCGCCTGGATCTGGGCGGGCCAGTCATCAAGACGGGCAATCAATTCGCCCCGCGGCTCCCAGAGATTCACACCCACCTGGTGCTCAGTCGTCATCACCCAACCCGACGCCGTGAACTCCGCATCGTTCAGACCGCCGTCGTGACGAAGTTCGCCGATCTGACGAACCGAGAGATCGTCGGTGATGTTCCAGGTCGTCACCGTGCGCGTTCCGGCGTCAACCGCCAGGAACGCCCAGATGCCGCCGTCCTGCAACGACTGGTGACACGACTGAACGCACCGTTCATACGCCTCCGTACCGACGACGGATTCACGCGCGCAATCCTCGATGCACGCCGCGAAACTCCCCGTTGACGTCGGCGCCGGTGGACCGAAGTCGATCAGGCGCACATTCTCAACACCCGGGAACTCGAGGGGGCGCCGCATCGGATCGCGCAGGTCGTGCACCTCCACCCGGCCTGACAGCAACGCAACGCCCAGCAATTCACACCCCGGAGTCACACAGACGCGATACGGAGAACTCTCCGAACACGTCACCTCCTGCATCACGGCGCCTGGATCAACTTCCATGTCGATGATCGCAATGCCATCCTGACGCGCCGCCGCGATCCGATGCCCGGATGCGGTTGCCGTGATCCAGGTGGCCCGACCCGGCGCCGACTCCGAGATGATGTCGTGCGTGGCTCGATCGAGGACTCGCAGTTCACCAATATCCGTGACCAGCGCGATGTACTGACCCTGACGTCCCGCCATCACCGCCTGGTTGACGTGGCCATCCAGTTCGATCACCGCATGAATCCACGCCTTGTCTTCACCCGCGCGCTCCCATGACTCGAGCCGTTCTCCGCCCCGCGCCAACATCAGGAACGCATCACCTGCACGGCTGAAACTCGCCGAGCGAACTCCCCGCGACAGTTGCGCTCCCTTGATGTGCGGAAACTCCCACACGCGAACCATGCCATCCTCGCAACCCGTGATCACCCGACGACACAACGGATCGCAGTTCACACTCGACACCCGGCCGCGATGGTACAGCGGTGTCCGGGCAACCACCTGGCTGTCGCTGGCAAGGTCCAGTTCGTAGACCCGCACGATATCGTCCCCCTCCCCGGGGCCTTCCTCGATCACCAGCAGAACCGCCGCGCCCTTCATTCTCTCGGGCGGCATCCGGACCAGTCGGGCACCACGGTACCGCTCGCCGGCAAGCGCAAGCACCGGCTCGCCCGTCGCGGCGTTCCAGAGACGCACCGCCTCGCGCGACCACGTCACGCAGTACCGACCGTCACGACTGAGTCGCGCACCCGACAGCGAAGCACCACCCTCGATCATGCGGCCATCGATCAACTGGTCCGAAACGTCGATGGACCAGATGCGCACTTCGCCATCCTGGCCCGCAACGAGGATCACATTGCCGCCGTCGCCGATGTCCACGAAGTCAACCGGTGACCCATGAGACCCAGTTGCGATGTGAGCCCCACGCTCATAGATGTTCACCGTGCCGTCAGCACAACCCGTCAGGACCCGACGCGCACCGGCGCTCGCGGCAATGCTCGACACCACCCCGGCACCCGTGATCCGCCTGAGCTCCTGCGTGGCCCCGAACCGACTGTCGGTGATCTGGATGATGCCCCCTGAAGCCCCCACCGCTGCTGTGCCATCCGAACTCAGGCAGACCACATCAAAGGCATGCGACGGCAGCGTCTGCCGGAACTGCTGCGAGTGACGACTGCCGGTCGTTCCATCCGACGACACGGCGTTGTACTCGATCGGACCACTTCCGGACCGAAGCGTCGTGCCCACGATGTCCGGTGCAAAGGACTGTGCCTCGACGACCTGCGGCAGTTGTTCCGCGAGCAGCGCCGCCCTCATGCGGTGCGCCGGGTCCTGATTGATGTCATGTACCGCATTCCAGAGATCCCGGACCCGGTCCTCGGCTCGCACATCCGCAGGCACGATCTCGTCAACCGAAGTCGCGGGCGGCGCAACCGGAGGCTTCGTGGGCAGCAGGATCGCGGCGGCCGTGATGACACCTGCCACGACCACGCCGTACCCCAGTGCCGCCCCCCAGTTCCGCCTGCGCGCGGGAGGCACCTGTGCAGCCGGGCCAACCGGAGTCGGCGGATCCAGCCGATCGGCGACATCCTGCGCTGATGCGGGTCGATCATCGGGATCAATCGCAAGACACGCTGCGATCACCTCGCGGATGTGTCCATCGACACTCGCCAGTTCCGCGTGGACGTCAGGAAGTTCCTTCACAGCCCTCTCGGCGTCGTTGTCATTACCCCTGATCCGTCGCGCCAGATCGCCGTCCCGCAACGGCTTTCCACTGAACATCTCAAACAACACGCACCCCAGCGAGAACAGGTCCGACCTGGCATCTGCCCGCCCCTCGATGCGCTGCTCCGGGGCGACATACTCGGGCGTGCCCAGGACCTCGCGGCGAGGCTCCGTGTGATCAGATGCGATGCCGAAGTCCGTGATGCGCGCGGATCCGTCCTCATCGATCATGATGTTGGCGGGTTTCAGGTCGCGGTGAATCACGTCGTTGCGATGCGAGGCATCAAGACCGGCACAGATCTCCTTCGCCATCTGGATGAGATAGCTGATGGAGAAATGATCGCCACGCTTCTTCAGGACCGTACGGAGATCCTGCCCGGACACCCATTGCATCACAATGAAGTAGTGGCCGCGATCATGTTGCAGGTCATGCACGCGGCAGACGTTGTCATGTGAGACCCTGCGACTCAGGTCCACTTCGCGGCGCAACTGTTGCAGGTGCTCCTGGTTCCCGGCATCAAAGTCGCTCAGGAACTTGAGGGCCACCTCGGTGTCCATATCGGTGTCGAGTGCCCGGTAGAGACGGCCCATGCCGCCCTCCCTGGTTTCCGACAGGATCTCGTACCGCCCGATCACGACATCGCCCCGCGCGTAGAGCCCTGGTGCGCACTGCAGGTCCGCGGTGGTCTGCTCGGACGGCGGCATCGGATCCGCACCGGCCGGCACCGGCGCATCCGCACCACACGTCGGACAGGTGAGTTCACCTTCCGGGATCGGCGTCGAACAGGAAGGACACGAAACCATCGCTAGACAATATCGCACAAATCAGCCCCGCTCCAGCAACAACAACAGGGAAGGCCGCGCCGCGTGCCCGGTGCGTATCCCCCCGCGTTCCGGTGCTTTTCAGTATCGAGTGGCTCCTTCAGATGTCGTTTTTGATGAGGCCGCGCGGTATGATGTGTGTAAGAAATCGCGCTCCTGATTTCCCATTCCGAGGGCACTCAACAATTCGGTTCTTTGCAAGGAGGTGGGCCATGCCACGCATGCTCAAGACTGTCGTTGCCGCCTCACTCTCGGGGCTCATCGGTTCCGCTGAGGCAGGTGTGAACGGTTCACTTGTTGCCGTGAACGTCCCGTCGAACCCCGATGTCCTGCATCAGTTCGCGCTCGATGACACGAGCGAGATCTATCCCTACCACGCCCTCGCGGGCAATTTCGTTCGTGGCATTGATCTCAACGGACTCTACAGCGGCTACTACATCACAACGTCCTCGTCCACGGGCGGTACGCCTGTCGGACTCTGGGAGTTGATCACCGACCTGGAGACCAACTGGCTCGGGCCACTCGGATTCGAGACCAACTCCTTCGGCGGTGTCGCGGCCAATCCCGCGGGCGGCTTCTGGTTTGCGCTCGACCCGGACTTCGTCGATCCGGACAACCCGGGCCCCTCCGGCACCGTGCTCTATCGCGTCAGCGAGGTGGGTGACCTCGGACCCGTGGGCGAGTTCTTCGGCGCCACGACGGGCGGAGGCACCGACATCACCGGCCTCGCCGTCCACCCGATCACGGGCACGATGTACGCGCTCAGCAATGACCTCGATGCCATCGTGATCGTGAACCCACTCACCGCCGAGACGACTCAGGTCGGCACCAACGGCCTCGGCTTCGACGCATGGTCACTCGGCGGACTTGACTTCAGTGATGACGACCAGACGCTCTGGATGGTCTCCACTCCGGACGGAGAGGTTCGCACCGTCAACCTCGCCACCGGCATCGCAAGCCCTCCCATCGGACAACTCGGATTCGTCTGCAGCGGACTGGCATGGGTCGATGAACCACTCCCCTGCCCCGGAGACTTCGACGGAGACCGGGTGGTGACATTCGCGGATCTCAATGCGCTGCTCGACACCTGGGGACTTGATGTCGAACCGTGGCAGGACGGCGATGTCAACGGCGACGGTTACGTCGACTTCCAGGACCTCAACGAACTCCTCGACCGCTGGGGAGCCGAGTGTGACTGAACCTGTCATGGGCCGGCGGCCGCGGCGACAATCGCAGATCGTCGCGGTCGCCATTTGAGTCTGTCGTCACCGTAGTTGCCCCAGGCCGTCAGGCGCGGTGAAAGGGTGGCATCACGGGATCGGGAACCGACGTTCTGGCCGCCAGCCACCGCCATCGTCTGACAACGGCCCACGGGTAGTACAGCCCGATGGTCAGGAGGGTGAGAAGCCACCCGACGAAGACGACCCCGAAGTAGCCTCCAAAGTCCCCGCTGAACTTGACCTTGTGCAACTCGCCACTCCTGTCCGGCACCTGGATGTTCGACTGGTCCCATCGTGCCCAGAGCCAGCTGACAGCGAGACCGATGAGCCCCAGTGACAGGATGATGAGCGGAATCAGCAGGACGGTGACAAGCATGAAGCCAAGTGCATCACCACCTCGCCCGGTGAAATCGAGATAGTGTCCGCGCCGGCCTCGCACAAAGCAACTGCGGTGGAAGAAGCGACGATTGCGAGCGATCACCCACGGCATGGCGATCCCGAGTGTGATGATCAACAGAAAGATGTTGGCAAGACGGTTCGCAAAGACGCCCAGGCATCCATCGTGGTACTCGAGGCGCTGTCCGAAGACCCATGTGTTACGGACTCGGTAGTGCTGAATCGCATGCTTGACGAGAATGATCATGACCACCACTGCAATCAGGATGATGATCGATCCCAGCACACCAACCTGTCCCGACACGGACTTGCCCATGTCAACAACGTCCTGAACCTCGGTCGGCAGCCCCGGAGGCAGCAGATCAAGGCCGCGATCAATCAGCCCGAGACTGGTCTGCACCAGGATGAAGAACAGGCAGGCCGGAACGGCCAGGAACAACAGCAGACGAATGAGATAGAGGAACAGCAGACCGCCACCGGAACCGCGAAACTCGTAGTGCCCGTGACGACCGGAGGTCGACATGCCAGCCTCTGACTTCAGTGGCTCGTGGACCGTCGTTACAGGCGACGGCGTCGGTGCAGACGGCACTGCCTCCGACGGTGCGGACGGGGGTACCTCCGGCGGTGTCACAGGTGCCGGCCTGCACACTGAGCAAGGCAGGCTCGCGGCCCGAACGGCGCCACAGCGCTCGCATGTCTCAAGGTACTCACCACAGTAGCGACACTTGCGGGCAGCCGACCTGATGGACTCCGCGCACGCGGGGCACTCAATCATGGGCGACTCAGTCCCGCCCTGTTCCGACTCGCTCCGATCAGGTCGCTCATCCATCACTGCCTCACTCCACCCGATACCGCAACCCGAGGTTCACGATCCGTTGAATCAACTGAGGATACGGCGTGCCGCCCGCTTCAGCGGCCTCCGCGAAGTCCTCTCCGAATGACAACTGCGGATTCGGGTTCGACTCGATCAGCCATGGGCGCCCGGCGGCGTCGAGGCGCAGGTCCATCCTGCAGTACCCGGTCTGCTGCAGCACCCGGTAGGCGCGCTTGCATACGGCAATGATCCGACGCTCCAGCGCGTCCGGAATGTCCCTGGCCACCTCCGTCTTCACACCCACCCGCTCCTGGTAGCGCAGGTCCCACTTGAGCTTGCCTGTGGCAATCAGCGGGCTTCCCTCCGGCAGTCGGTCGATGTGCAGTTCCCACAGCGGGAACGTCTCGATCCGCCTGTTGCCGAGCATCCCCACGTACAACTCACGCCCCTCGATGAACCGCTCCACGATCACGTGGTCACCAGTGTGCTCGTGCATGAAGCGAACCCGTTCCTCCAGACGCTCGTCATCGCGCACCACCGAGGCCTGGGAAATGCCGACTGATCCGTGCAGCGTCAGGGCCTTCACGATCAACGGAAACTCCAGCCGCTTGGGACGTCGCACCGCGCATCCCTGCCGTACGATGATGAAGTCCGGTGTGTGAATCCGGTGATGACGCAGGATCTTGCGCTGCATCGCCTTGTCGTTGGACAGGATCATCCCGACCGGATTGCAGCCCGTGTACGACTGACGGATCATCTCGAGGTAGCCGAGGACGTACGCCACGTTCATGCCGCGGTGCGCAAACTCTTCGATCAGGTTGAAGACCACGTGCGGCCGGAACTCCTTCACCGCTTCGCCGAGAACATCGATGTCACTCTCCACGCCGAGGGGGCGCACTTCATGCCCCAGCGACTCCAGCGTCGCCACCACGTCGTACTCCGTTTTGAAGGGCGCAATGTCCCTCTCCGACATCCCCGAAAGATCGACCGGAAGCGGATCGTGCTCCGCCGGTATCATCACCAGGATTCGACGTCGACGCATGGCAGCCTCACAGCACGTAACGTGCTCGCCCGCTACTCATCTGGTTCATCGCCTGCACCGTCAGCATCGAAATCACGTCGCGGAAGGTCTCCTCCGACCCGCGATGCCGACGCAGTCGCAACGCACGACTCCGCTTGATCATCTCCTCGATCACACCATCAATCGCATACTGGTATGCACCGGACCAACGCGATACCACGCGCCGCAACTGCGGGCGCGCCCGTCTCAGGAACACCGATGCCGCCTCGTAGCCCCGCTCTGAATCCGAGAACATCCGCCGGAGATCCCGGTCGTACACCGAGACGTTCTCCGCCCCGTACCGCGCCTGCCGCTCCTGGTAATGCTCGCGCAACGTCATGCGCAGCCGACTGATCGGTTCATGGCGCCGCCGTGTGCGCACCGGCGCCGGCTGATCGGCAATCTCCTGCATCAGTTCATCCACGTACTCCAGCTTCTTCAGCGCCGGCCACTTCGCATAACGACGACGCCACGCCGAACCCGGGGTCAGCCACACCGCAAATGTCTCCGCAAAGTCCTCCGTCGGATGACTCTGTGCATACCAGTTGTCGAGATGCAGTACGTAGCGGCGGCTGTACGGCTCCGGTCGGTACGAATCCGGATAGTCACGCGACGCCGAGCCGAACAGCCGCCGCCAACGTGCCCGACGGCTCAGCCGGTACGCATGATCCAGCGCGTGTCCCGCCTCGTGACGCAGGATCTTCATGCACTCCAACGCCGAACTCCCCTCCGCCTCCAGCATCATCGACTCTTCCAGCCGGATGAGCCGTGGATGCGCCAGGTAAAACGGAATCGCGATCCCCGGCACCCCCACCGGCGAGAACCACTCGCTGGACAGCCAGTAGTTGGGTCGGAAGCGGAATCCACGCTCCGCCAGTTCATCACTCAGCCGCGACAGACGCCGCTCGAGGACCGTGCCCTCGATGCGCAGACCCAGATCGCACAGCCGCTTGTCAAGGAGCTTCTCATCACCCTGACGAGCCCATGACCCACCCCCCCTCCCCCGGGACGTGCTGCCTCGCTTCGACGCCATGGGGCCATGTATAGAACAGCACGCCCCACCGTGCCACCCGAAAGCACCGGAATCAGCCCGGCCCGTCCACGTACTCGAAGCTCATGCAGATGCCGCTCCGCCACACCGGCCACGCCACCTCGCAACGGAAACCCACGAACTCCGCGGCATCCCAACCCACCCGATCCAGCAGAGTCTGCGTCAACTCCGACATCCGTGGATACGCCTCGCACCGGGTACCCAGCGCGCCCGTACCCAGCAGTTGAAGCTTCAGATCCACCGGCAGACGCGTCGCCCACCGATCACCTTCCGCAATCGAGAGGCCCGGATTCCACTGCTGAACGTCCGCCGATGGACGATACAGCCGCTCCATGTCCCGATGCAGGTACACATCGAACACGTGATGCTTCGATGGACAGTTCACCAGCGACCAGATGTGATCCAGGGTCCGGCGACCCGTGTCCGACTGCACCTCCGGATGAATGCTCCGAGTCGCCGTCACCACATCAACCAGCCGACCCTCCGCAGAGACGTTCGGATCCACAATCTGAAGCAGATTGCCACGCGCCGTGCCGCGCGATGTCACCGTCGGTAACGGCATCGTCGTGAACTCCGACAACAACGCCTCCGGTGTCCGCCCCTTCGCCGGTGCACGATCAAGCAGCGTCGCCTCACTCTCGTCCGCCGTCGACTCCGTCTCGCCCGAACTGATCACCAGCGGCATCCCCCCAGGACGCACCCAGTTCCCGATCAGGCCGAACGCACTCGCACGCTCCATCATCCCCGGGCTTTCAGGACTCGGTCGAAACACGTACAGACTGACGTTCACCTCGGCGCTCCGACCAGTCACCTGTGCCGCCGACTGATACAACGCGCTCCGAGCCTCAACCTCGCCCAACGCAACCACGTCCTCCTCCGCAACACCCGAAACCTCAATCCGACCGCAAAGCCGAGCATGACTCCCCGCCAACTCCTGGATCAACTGCTCAAAACCATCAACGGCTACCGCCGCGGCGTCCGTCTCCGACGCATCAAACCCGCAACCGTGAAGACCCTCGATGAACTGTCGCAACCCCTTGACACCGGGAAGCAGCGTGACCGTCCCCGGCCCGGGCGCCTCCTGAAGTGCCGAGACGATGCGCTGGCACGTGTTCCGCACCACCTCCAGATGGCGTGACATCCCGCTCGCACCCCGCGCATGATCAGGCAGGGCGCGAACGAGTTGACCGAGTTCCGAGTGCAGACGGGATGCCAGCCCACCAACGCGCCTGAGTTCATCCTCCGAGAGCGGGCGGGACCGGCGACCGGATGTCCTCGTCGCGACGCGTGGCATCGGCCGGACTGTATGGACAGTGCCACCTCGCGGCAACCCGTGAGGCCTTCCTTGCGTATCGCCCTGTTCGCCGGGAACGGTCATCTTCCTGAATCTACCCCCATTTTTCGAGAAAGGGGTTCTCATGTGGCCAGATTTCAGTATTATCCTCAAATCTGTCCTGAAATCATGTGGGGTCGAGAAAGGAAACACAGTCATGCAGCATCTCGTTCCCGGCGCCATCGTTGCCCTCACCGTCACCCTCTCAACGTCACTCTCCGCAGGCACCACCTTTGAAGCCACGCGCCTCGGGAACTTCGGCGGCACCGACAGCCGCGCCACGGACATCAATGACAACGGCACGGTCGTCGGCTACTCATTCCTCCCCGGGGACACCGTCTCCAAGGCCTTCTCCTGGAGTGGTGGCCCCCTCCAGCAACTCCCCGGACTCTCCGCCGGCTCTTCCACCAAGGCCTGGGGCATCAACAACAACGGCGACATCGTTGGCGAGGACGTCTTCCAGGGCGGCACCTTCCCGCAACACGCCACCCACTGGACCGGCGGCGGCGTCACTGATCTCAACACCACCCACATCGGCTCCGATCACGGCGTCGCCTGGGACATCAACGAGAACGGACAGATCGTCGGGCAGGCGCACACCGATGACCTCCAGACATTCTCCGATGGCTTCATCATCACACCCGGTACCGGAAACGAATTCGCCGGGACGCTCGACGGACGCACCGGCGGCGCCAACCTCGCCATCGACAACAACGGATGGGCCGTCGGGCACTCCTTCAACTTCCTTCAGCCCAGCGTCGCCCACCTCGCCGTGCCGGGCGATCGCGGCTACGACTCATTCGCCATCAGCCCAACCTTCCCCGGCGGCGGGCTGGCGCATGACATCTCCGAGACCGGCATCATCGTCGGCGAAGCCGCTCCCACCTTCGGACCCACACACGCCGCGATCTTCGTCCCCACCCCCGAACTCTACATCGACCTCGGCGTCCTCCCCGGCGCGGACAGCTCGCGCGCTTTCGGTGTGAACGATGCCGGCCTCGTCGTCGGCACATCCGGTGACAACCCCGCATGGGCGACCGGTCACGCCTTCGTCTGGATGGACGACGCCATGCTCGACCTCAACGACCTCCTCAACGACCCGGGTAACGAGTGGGACACACTCGTCGAGGCCACCGCCATCAATAACAACAACACCATCGTCGGCTGGGGCCTCACCACCTCCGGCGAGATCGCCGCGTTCACCATGACCGTACCCGGACCCGCGACCGCCGCGTTGCTTCCCATCGGCGCACTGCCTTTCCTGACGCGCCGCCGCTGATCACCTGAATCTTCCTCTCCACGGAATGATTGGAAGCCTGCAGTGTCGATCGCGGCCGTCTCACCCCACGGGCGGCCGCGATCACTCTCAGGACCCGTGATCTCCGATAAAACAGGTGGATTGCGCAGACTGCGCAGTCGCGCATGGTTCTTCTTCGATCTCTGCTGACGGACCGCTACACTGGATCTTCTTTCACCGTCGCGATCCGGAGATCCGTCCATGTCACGCAGCGCTCTTTCTGTTTGTTCGCTCTGTACCCTCGTCTTCGCCGGCGCCGTCGCGCACGCCCAGACCAACTCGACCTACATGAGCGTCCTGCCTCCTGACTGGAGCGAGGTGGCCAACTGGTCGGATGGCGTACCGGACAACAACGGTGTCACCACTTTCCACGCCATCATCCCGGGCGGATCACCACTCGTCGATGGCAGCTTCACCATCGATCGACTCACCGTTGACATGGGCGCGCACCTGCGGATCGAGAACGGCCGCGGCCTGACCATCATCGGCGACCCGGACATCATGGACGGCGATTTCTCGACCGGCCTCCTCATCAATCGCGACTTCATCGAGATGCTCTCAATCGGGAGCCTCACGAACCTGGCCGTCGCGGGCGGAACGCTGACCATCTCATCGGGCGGCTCCGGCGCCCTCGCCAACATCCAGATGGGCAACTCCGCGGACCGTATCTACGGCATCAACGGCACCGAGGTCCTGATCAATGAAGGGGGACACCGCATCTTCGGCGGCGGCAGCCTCGGCTACAACAGGCTCTCGATCATCAACAGCGGCGTCATCGCGGCCAACGTCGGCACGCTCACCCTCGATCCCAACAACGACGGCATCACCAACCTCGGATCACTGCGGGCCCGCGACGGCGCCCGCCTGCTGATCGTCGGCGGGACGAGCGTCCTCAGCAACAATGTCATTGAGTCCTTCAGCGGCGGTCTCGTTGAGCTCGACGCCAACGCGAGCATCGATGGTGGCAACCTCATTGAAGCCGGCGGTGGCGTCCTCATCGACGGCCGGGTGACCATGGATAACGTCCGCACTGTCGGCGAAATCGACATCGACAACGGCGCCGGCATCGACGTGATCGACAGCCTCGTGGTCGAAGGACGCATCGACTTCTCGATGGGTGTCGGCTCGCTCACCTCGCTGCGGATCCTCAACGACGCCACACTCAGCGGCAACGGCGAGATCTTTCTTGCCAACCAGTCGAGCAACCGGATCCACGGCGCCACGGGCCCCTTTACGCTCACCAACAGCAACTGCACGATCCGAGGCGGCGGCTCACTCGGCTACAACGCGATCAACATCATCAACAACTCGCTCATCACCGCTGATGGTGAGGACATGGTCATCGATCCCAGCGCCACATTCGTCAACAACAACACCGTGCGCTGCGAGAACGGTGGCAACATTGCGCTTGCCGGAGGCACCTACCACAACACCAGCGGCACCTTCGATGTCGGCGACGGCGTCATCACCTCAACCAGCATCACCTTCGATTCCGGCACCATCCTCTCCTCGGTCACACGCGGCACACCCGGTCACTGGCTATGCAATGGGACCAACCTGTTCATCAACTACAACAGTTCCGTGGAGATGCACGTCCCCAACGGCAGCACGATGGATGTGACCGGCAACTTCAACAACAGTTCGGTCATCACGCTGAACAGCGTCGGCAGTCTCACGTCCCTGCGGCTGAACTCCGACATCACGCTCTCCGGGGGTGGCGAAATCCAGTTGTCGAGAGTCACGGGGGCCAATCGACTCACCAGCAACGGCGGACCCCACACCCTCACCAACGATGACCATCTCATCATCGGGTCCGGGCAGATCGGCTACAACAACACCAACATCGTCAACAACAGCATCATCCGCGCGGACGGCATCAAGCTGACCATCGATCCCGCGGCAACCCTCGACAACAATGGCGTTATCGACTCCATCAACGGGACACCCCTGGCACTCGAGAACGCGATCTACGACAACCTCGACGGCGTCATCGATACCGACGTCGGCACCACGACGATCACCGCCGCGACAATCCTCGGCGGAGAACTCACCGGATCGGGAGGGTATTTCGATTCCCGGGCCAGCACCTTCGACGACATCCTGCTCACCGCGCCCATGCTCATCGTCAATGGCAACAGCGCGACAATCATCACGGAGATCGACAACCGGCAGATGATCACGCTGGACAGCATCGGCTCACTCACAAACCTCTTCCATGCCGGTGATGCCATGCTGGTGGGAGGCGGTGACATCGTCATGAAGTCCAGCGCCAGAGTAGTCCCGACCGGTGGCGTGGCAACACTCACAAACGTGGACAACCTCATTCGCGGCGGTGGCAACATCGGCTACAACCAGGGCAACTTCATCAATCAGAACACCGTCCGTGCAGACGGGGCGAGCCTCACGCTCGATCCTTCCGGCTTCTGCACGAACGAGTCGCTCTTCGAGTCTGTGAATGGCGGCGTGCTCATCATCACCGGCCCCGGGTTCGACAACACCAACGGCATGATCATCGCGGATACCGGCACCGTGAACCTGAACTCCGCCACCGTCACCGGAGGCCTGATCGCCGCATCTGCCGGCGGAACCGTCCAGCAGACCAACAGCACGCTCAGCAACCTGACTCTCGATGCCGACGTCGAGATCGTCAACGGACGGACGCTCACCTTCGAAGGTGCCTTCGAGCACACCGGAATCATCACGGTCGCGACCATCGGGTCGCTGACACGCCTCCGCTGTCTCGGCGATGTCACACTGACGGGCGGCGGTACCATCGATCTTTCTGCCGGTTCGAGCGCGGTCCTGGACAGCGCCTCCGGCATCGCGACGCTCACCAACGTCGATCACACCATCTTCGGCCAGGGCAACATCGGCTACAACAATCTCAATGTCATCAACCAGGGCGATGTCCTCGCCAACAGCGGTACGCTGACCATCGACCCGCCCACGTTCTTCACCAACGAAGGACTCTTTCAAGTCGGACCTGGCAATGCCATTGTCCAACCCGGCACCTTCACCAACGATGGCGACCTCATCATCGATGTCGGCAGCACGTTCTCCCGCCCCAGCGGTCAGGACACGCTCCAGGCTGCCAATGGCGAAACAACCGTCGAGGGAACGATGGACCTCGGGAACGGCACGTTCACCCTCAACGGCGGTGTCCTCGGCGGTGACGGATCGATCGAAGCCGGCAATGTCAACAACGTCGCCGGCGATGTCTCGCCCGGCGGCAGCGTCGGCAACCTCACCATCATCGGCGGCTACACCCAGCAGGCAGGTGGCACGCTCAGCATCGAAGCCGACAACCTGTCGAGCAGCGACCTCCTCACCGTGACCGGTGCGGCATTCGTGGACGGAACCATCCGGCTCATCATCGGCGCCGGCTACACACCCGCCATCGGCGACTCGTTCCGCGTCATCGACTGCACCAGTACGAGCGGCATGATCGCCACCGTCGAACTTGTCAACGGCCCCAACGGCCTCGGTGCCGCGGCGACCACCGACGCACTCGGCGTGCTCGTCGAGATCATCGGGATGTGCGAGGGTGACGTGAACGGCGACAACATGGTCAACTTCACCGACCTCAACATTCTCCTCGACAACTGGGGCATGACCGTCACCCCCGGCACCGACGGCGATGTCGACGAGTCAGGCGAAGTGAACTTCAACGACCTCAACCTGCTCCTCGACAACTGGGGACTCGATTGCACCTGATTGGAGTGGGGCGCGGGGAGTTGGGTGCGGGGAGCGGGAAGGTAGCTGATCCTGATCGCGCCCCCCGCTCCCCCCTCCCAAGGTCAGCCGGGCGAAGTTATCAACCCATTTGCCGCCTGGTCACCGCACGGGGTCAAGCGCCCCCCTTCGCGCGTCGATGCTCGGAAGTGAGTCCCGGTCAAGTTGGGCTGGTCGTTCCAGTCGTTCGGCCGCCCCGGACTGCAGCCCGACCCCGACTCTGAAGGAGAGGTCGCCATGGCCACAAATGAAGAGATCATCGTCAAGGTCACTCCCGGTGGGCTGCAGGCCAGCATGACCGCGCCCGCCGGACTGAGCACCGAGATGTTCACGCCTGAAACGCTCGAACTGCTCGCCAAGCAGGCCGACATCCCCATCACCCAACAGGTCGCGCAGAAGCTCAAGGAGTTTGTGCAGGCCTACGGAGATGGTTCGAAGGACATCACCTTCGTCTTCGCCGAAGCCGTCACGCCCGTGCACGGCGATGATGGTCGGATCGAGTGGTTCGAGGACTACGACCCCAGCGGGAAGAAGGCATCCGCCGACGACAACGACAAGGGGACCGACCACTACGCCGCCCGCATGTCCACCATGGTCAAGGCCGGCACCATCGTCGGGATCGCACACCCGCCCACACCCGGTGAGGATGGGCGCAATGTCAGCGGCCATGTCATCAACGCCAAGCCCGGACGCCCCTATCCCGTCAAGTTCGATGAGTCACTCATCATCGATGCCGATCACCAGATCATCGCGCAACTCGACGGCATCATCCTCGTCCGCGATGGCGTCGCCATGGTCTCCGAACATCTCGACATCCCCGGTGATGTCGATTTCTCAACCGGACGCATCGACTTCCAGGGCTCCGTCAACATCGGCGGATCCGTCAAGCCCGGCTTCTCCATCAAGACCACCGGCAACCTCGATGTCCACAAACTCATCGAAGGCACCGAGATCGAATGCGAAGCCAACTTCACCGCCGCCGGCGGTATCGTCGGACAGGGCCGCGGCACGCTCGATGTCAAGGGCGACGTCACCGTGTCTCACATCGCTGACGTCAAGGGCGTCATCGGCGGCGCACTGAAGGTCGAACGCGAGATCATCGACTGCACGCTGGACATCGGCGGCGACCTGAGTATCTCCAATGGCAGCATCATCGGCGGTGAACTCACCGTCACCGGATCCCTCTTCGCCAAGACACTGGGCTCGGGAGCGTGGGTCGCCACGACCATCCTGCTTGGTGATGTTCCGGTGCTGCGCATCGCACAGCAGAACCTCGCGAAGAAGGTGCTCAAGCTGGAGTCGCAGGTGAATCGTCTCGTCGAACAGGAGTCCATGTTCGAGATGAGCCCGCGCCTCACGCACCAGGAGAAGGAGCGGATCACCGAACTCGAGTTCGAGATCTCCGAGGCCCGGAACGAGGTGGCCGCCGCCAAGAAGGAGTTGCGCAGGATCGACGAGGAGATCGAATCGCGCAAGCGCGTCGATGTTCATATCGGTCGGACCGTGCACCCCCAGGTCGTGCTGCGCATCGGTGACACCAACGTCACTTTCAAGGACTCCGTGACCGGACCCATCTGGATCGGCAGGAACGAGTCACTCCAGCTCTGTTATCGCAAGGGCAACGGAGAGATGAAGCCCATCACCGAGATTGCGCACATCTCGCAGGGCGCGCCCCCGGAGCAGCAGCAGCAGGCTTCCGAAGCCGCCTGAGCAACAACTCCATTCCCGCACATCACATACGACGCTGAACATGCGCGCACCCGGGTTGCCAGCCCCCGCAACCGGGTCCCCGGCTCAAGCCCCACCGCTTCTCAATCCCCCATCTTCTGAATGTGCAAAGTTTCTCCTTCGATCTCCACTCTGCGCCCGCGAACGCCGAATGAACCGTTTGTGTCCAGCTTGATACGGCATACACGGAACAGAGAGGGCGCAGGCTCGTGAGTCTTGAACAGACCATCCAGGAACTCGCCACCATCGCAGCCATGACCGAAGCCGACGACGCCCCGCGCCTCGTCGAACTCCGGGACGCTCTGCAGGGCCTCGCCGAAACCGACGGCGCCGATGCACTGGGCAAAACCGTTGAAGTGGCAAACCGGACCGCAGACCTCCTCGAAAGGGTCGTGCTGCGCGAAATCAGCGATGCCGAGGCCGCACTCTCACAGGTGCACGAGGCCATCGACTATCTCCAACTCCTCACCGAGGCCGTCGAACAGGGCGCCGAGGTCGACGCCGTCAGTACGCCGGCCGTCCTCTCCGGTGAAGAACCCGGTGGACCCTCCGTCGAACGGGATACCGAACTCGTCGAACTCTGGGTCGGCTCCGCCGCCATCGCACTCAACGAACTCGAAGAACAGATCCTCAACCTCGAATCCGCCGGCGACGGCGAAGAGGCAGAGGAACTGCTCAGCACCATCAAGCGCGGCCTCCACACACTCAAGGGTGAGTCCGGAGTCCTCGGCGCTCACGAAGCACAGACACTCTGCCACGAAGCGGAGTCCGCCATCGTCCGCGCCGCCGAACAGGGCGCCCCCTTCCCCGTCGATCCCGTCCTCGCACTCCTCGACTGGATGCGCGCCTTCGCTGACGTACTCGACGAGAACCCCAACGTCCCGACCCCCAGCCCCGATGCACTCCTCGCGCAGATCCAGCAGGTCTGCCCCGAGGAAGGCGCCGATGCGACTGCGGCCGAGACCGAGACCAACGCCGCGCCGAGCACCGCCGAAGCCGACGCGCAATCCGCCCAAGACGCAACTGTCGCATCCGAACCCGCTGAAGCCCCCGCTGCCGCCGCCGTCGCTGAGACGCCGGTCGACGACACCCCCCTCGACCTCACGGCCGAGGATGACGAGATGCTTGCGGAGTTCCTGAACGAAGCACGCGAACACCTCGAAGCCGCCGAGGCCGCGGCCCTCGAACTCGAAAACAACGTCGAGGACATGGAACTGATCAACACGATCTTCCGTGCCTTCCACACCATCAAGGGCGTCGCGGGCTTCATGAACCTGAAGCCGGTCGTCGCCCTGTCGCACAGCGCCGAGTTCCTGCTCGATGCCGCGCGCTCAAGCGAAGTCGTCCTTGACGACAACAATCTCGAACTGATCCTCCAGGCCAACGACCTCCTCTCCGCGATGGTCACCGCCATGGGCGGCGGCCCCGTCCCCACCCGGGGACAGGTCGACACCCTCGTCGACATGCTCGAGAAGGCCAGGAAGGGCGAAGAGTTCACGCTCGTACAGCGCAACAACAAGCCCGCGCCGACACCCGCACCCGCACCCGCACCCGCGCCCGCCACGAGCAACGAGCCCGCGCCGACTACGGAAACGGAAGCCCCGAAGCCCGCCGCGCCCGCACGCGCCCAGCGCCCGCAGCGTCGTCCCGACCAGACCATCAAGGTGAATACCGGGCGCCTCGACAGTCTCGTCGATCTCGTCGGCGAACTCGTCATCGCTCAGCAGATGGTCGTGCAGGACCCGCTGGTGCAGGACCTCGGCGAACAGCGCACCCAGCGGAACCTCGTGCACGTCGGCAAGATCATCCGCGACCTCCAGGAAGTCGCGATGTCGCTGCGCATGGTCACGGTCCGAGGCACCTTCCAGAAGATGGCCCGCCTTGTGCGCGACGTCTCCATGAAGGCCGGCAAGGACATCAACTTCCTCATGGAAGGCGAGGACACCGAACTCGATCGCAACGTCGTCGATGAAATCGGCGACCCCCTCGTGCACATGGTCCGCAACGCCTGCGACCACGGCATCGAAAAGGCCGAGGATCGCGTCGCCGCCGGCAAGCCCGGCACCGGAACACTCACGCTTCGGGCCTTCCACAAGGGCGGCTCGATCATCATCGAGATCGAAGACGACGGCAAGGGACTCAACCGCGAGAAGATTCTCAAGAAGGCCATCGAACGGGGCATCTACACCCCCGATCGAGACCCCAAGGAGATCCCGGACTCCGAGGTCTTCAACCTCGTCTTCCTCCCCGGCTTTTCCACCGCCGACAAGGTCACCGACATCTCCGGACGAGGCGTCGGTATGGATGTCGTCCGACGGAACATCGAAGCGCTGCGCGGCAAGGTCGAGATCCGATCCACGCCCGGCGTCGGCTCCACCTTCATGATGCGACTCCCCCTCACCATGGCCATCATCGATGGCATGGTCGTCCGCGTGGGATCGCAGAGGTACGTCCTGCCGACACTGTCCATCGAGCAGAGTTTCAGGCCCAAGCCCGACCAGGTCACCACGATTGTCGGCCGCGGCGAGGCCGCCATGGTCCGCGGCTCCCTCCTGCCCGTCTACCGCATGAATCGACTCTTCAAGATTCCCGAGGGCAGCGACTCATTCGATGACACCCTGCTCATCGTGCTCGAATCCAACAACTCACGCGCCTGCCTCATGGTCGACGAGATCCTCGGCCAGCAGCAGGTCGTCATCAAGTCGCTCGGCACCCAGATCGGGCAACTGCGCGGCGTCTCCGGCGGCGCCATCCTCGGCGACGGCCGGGTCGCACTCATCCTCGACGTCGCCGGACTCTTCGCAGAGGCCACCGGGGACGGACGCTGAACAGCCATGCACCACCAAGGGAACAATCGGGAGATACGTCGATGAGCGAAACGACCTTCGGGACACATCCCGGCAACGATACGTCACAGGACGACAACGAGAACAAGTTCCTCACCTTCCGGCTCGGAGACGAGGAATACGGCGTCGAGATCCTGCGCGTCCGCGAGATCATCGGGCTCATCGATATCACGCCGCTCCCCAAGACCGCTGACTACGTCAAGGGAGTCATCAACCTTCGCGGCAAGATCATCCCCGTGATCGAACTCCGCACCAAGTTCGCACTTCCCCCGGTGGAATACACCGAGGCAACCTGCGTCATCGTCGTCGAGGTCGAGGACCAGCACGGCGGCGAGCAGTTCTCCATGGGTGTCATCGTCGACACCGTCAGCGAGGTCCTCGACATCGCCAAGGACCTCATCGAACCCGCCCCGCGTTTCGGCTTCTCGCTCAACACCGACTTCATCCTCGGCATGGGCAAGGTCATCGACGGGGAAGAGCAGCGTGTCACCATCCTGCTCGATATCGACAAGGTCCTCATCGCCGGCGAACTCACCGAGCTCGCCAACGACGTCGAGGGCAACAACGAATCAGAACCCGCAACTGAAAGCGCCAAAGAGGCTGCGTAACCAAAGACCCAGAAAGATTCTGGAGCACCAGGAGGAATACAGGCCATGTCCACTGAGACGGCAGCAAACATCATGCAGAACGCAGCCACCCTTCAGAGCGCGTTCGACAACGTCGGTACCAACATCTTCGTCGCCGACTCCGAATTGAACATCGTCTATGTCAACAAGAAGGCCGAAGAGACGATGAAGGCCATCAACGACATCCTCGTTGCGAACTTCAAGCTCAACTGGGATCAGATCGTCGGCCAGAACATCGATGTCTTCCATAAGGTGCCGTCGCACCAGCGCGGCATCCTCGCGGATCCCAACAATCTCCCCCACCGCGCGGAGATCAGCTTCGGCGGACTCACCCTAGACCTCCAGGTCGCCCCCGTCTTCGATGAGCACGGCAACTACACCGGCACCATCGTCAACTGGGAAGATGTCACCGCCCGCAAGAAGGCTCAGGACCAGGCCCAGGAGTTCACGAACCAGATCAACGGCTTCAGCGCATCACAGGCCATGATCGAGTTCGAACTCGATGGCACCATCCGGACCGCCAACGAGAACTTCTGCAATGCGCTCGGCTACACGCTCGAGGAGATCCAGGGCAAGCACCACAGCATGTTCGTGGATCCCGCGTTCGCGGCCAGTGGCCAGTACCGTCAGCTCTGGGATGAGCTCGCCCACGGCCAGTTCCACGCCGGCGAGTTCCAGCGCTTCAAGAAGAACGGTGACGAGATCTGGATCCTCGCCTCGTACAACCCCATCCTCGATGAGGACGGCAAGCCCTACAAGGTGATCAAGCTCGCTTCCGACATCACCGCCCAGAAGCAGGCGTCCCTCGCGAACGCTGCCGAGGCACAGAAGGTCAGCGAAATGATGCGTCAGCTCCCGCTGAACGTCATGCTTGTCAACGACAAGCTCGAACTGACCTACATGAACGACACCTCCGCCGCCACGCTGCGCACCATCGAGCACAACCTCCCCGTCAAGGTCGATGACATGATGGGTACCTGCATCGATGTCTTCCACGCCAACCCCGAAGTGCAGCGTCGTATCCTCGCCAACCCCAAGCAGACGCTCCCCCACAAGGCGGAGATCGTCATCGGTGGCGAAGATGTCTCACTCCAGGCCGACGGCGTCTACGACCCCGATGGCAACTTCGTCGGCTGCATGGCCACCTGGACCGTCATCACGGACCAGAAGAAGATGGAGCGCGAACAGAAGGAGTCACAGGAGCGCGAACGCGCCCAGGCGCAGGACCTTCAGAACAAGGTCGAACAGCTCCTCGAGGTGGCCCGCGCCGCTGGCGGTGGCGACCTCACCGCAGAAGTCCCGTTCACCGGTGAAGACGCCATGGGACAACTGGCCGACGGCTTCAAGACCATGATCGATAACATCTCCGCCGCACTCCGCGATGTCAGCTCAGGCTCCGATCAGATCGATCAGGGGTCGCAGCAGATCGCCGCGGCGAGCCAGTCGCTCTCCGAAGGCGCCACCGAGCAGGCTTCCAGCCTCGAAGAGGTCAGCGCTTCTCTCGAAGAGATCGCCAGCATGACCGAGCAGAACGCAGAGAACTGCAAGTCCGCTGCCGACCTCAGCCAGGAGTGCCAGCAGTCCGCTGATCGTGGCCAGTCCGAGATGGCTGACATGTCCACCGCCATGGACGAGATCAAGACGTCTTCCGCCGAGATCTCCAAGATCATCAAGGTCATCGATGAGATCGCGTTCCAGACCAACCTCCTCGCACTCAACGCCGCCGTCGAGGCTGCACGAGCCGGCGAGGCTGGAAAGGGATTCGCAGTCGTGGCCGAAGAAGTCCGCAACCTCGCCCAGCGCTCCGCCGAAGCCGCCAAGAACACCTCGGCCATGATCGAGGAGTCCACCAAGCGGGCCGACAACGGCGTCGCCATCGCATCCCGCGTCGGCGAAGCCCTCGAGGAAATCGTGACCAACACCAACCAGGTCAACGATCTCGTCGCCCAGATCGCTGCTGCCTCCGGAGAACAGTCCGACGGCATCAACCAGATCAACAAGGGCATGTCCGAACTCGACCGCGTGACCCAGCAGAATGCCGGTAACGCCGAAGAGCTCGCATCCAGCTCCGAAGAAACCGCCGCCCAGGTGACCGCGCTGAGAGACCTCGTCTCGCAGTTCAAGATCAATGGCGCCGAGAGCTCGATGTCCTCCGGCCCCGCACCGCGGTCCACACCGAAGCCCAAGCCGGCTCCGGCCGCCAGGTCCGCCTCATCCGGCTCTGACCTGATCCCCTTCGATGACGACGACTCCTCGCTCGAGTCCTTCTGATCCGTCATCGCCTGACATGATCTGCTCGCCTCGGTGGGGTTCGCGCCCCGCCGAGGCCTTCCACTTCACATCGGAGACGGCTGACAAACATGGCAACCATCTCACCATCCCAGTTCAATGAAATCGCCGACCTCGCGCAGGAGCGCTGGGGACTCGATCTCACGCCGCGGAAGAAGACGCTCGTCGAGACAAGACTCGGCAAGATGCTCAACAAGTCCGAGTACGGCAGCATCGCCAGCTACCTCGAACACCTGCGCACCGAGGCCACCGAGGAAGACATGCTCGTCTTCTTCGACCTCCTCTCCACCAACACCACTTCATTCTTCCGGGAAGCGGAACACTTCCGCTACGTCGAGGAAGCCATCTATCCGCGCATCGCGGCGAAGCCCCGGGGCACCAGTGTCCGTATCTGGTCCGCCGCCTGCTCCAACGGCTCCGAGCCCTACACCATCGGGATCCATGCCCACGAGTGCCTGCCCAACATTGCAGAACTGGACTTCAAGATCCTCGCCACCGACCTCTCCAACAAGGTGCTGCAACACGCCCGCATGGCCGTCTACCCCGAGAAGGCCATCGAGTCACTCCCGAAGAAACTCCTCGGCAAGTACTTCGAGAAACGACAGCTCCCCAACACCCCCCGGTGCGAGTACTCCTACCAGGTCAAGAGTCTCGTTCGATCAATGGTCTCGATTCATCGCTTGAATCTGATGGAATCCTGGCCGATGAAGGGACCGTTCGATGTCATCTTCCTCCGCAACGTCATGATCTACTTCAACAAGGACACCCGCGAGAAGCTCGTGCGCCGCATGGCCACACTGCTCTCGAACGATGGCGTCCTGATCATCGGCGGCGCGGAGACGCTCTCGGGTCTGGATACCGGTTTCACGATGGTACGTCCGTCCATCTACGCCAAGTGAGGAAGTTTCATGACGACCGCTGATGCAGTCCGAATTGCAAAAGCTGATGACAGGGGCCTGATATCCATCGGGATCTCGGACATGGCCGTGACCAGCGATGCTTCCGCCAAGCTCGTCACGTACGCCCTCGGATCATGCATCGGCGTCACGCTGTACGACCCCGTCGAACGCATCGGCGGCATGCTCCACTTCATGCTCCCCCACGCCAAGACCAATGAGGCCAAGGCCGCTGACAAGCCCGGCATGTTCGGCGATGTCGGTATCCCCCTGCTCTTCAGAAGCATGTATGACCTCGGCGCGAAGAAGGACCGACTCATCGTCTGTGCCGCCGGCGGCGCCGAAGTCATGGAGGACAACGGACAGTTCCGCATCGGAACCCGCAACCGCACCATCCTCAGAAAGCTCTTCTGGAAGAACAACGTACTGCTCGCCGCGGAAGACACCGGCGGCACCATGAGCCGCACCATGACCATGAACCTCGCAGACGGAACCGTGACGATCCGCAGCAAGGGGAAGGAGACCACCATATGGCCTCTGTGAAAGACTTCCTCGACAAGTGCCCCGAGCCGCCGCCCGCTCCGGCCGCCGCGCTCCGCGCCATCGCAGTCATCCAGTCCGGTGACTTTGATATGTCCGAACTGGAGCAGATCATCCGCGCGGACGAGGCACTCTCGGCACGCATCCTCAGCCTGGTCAACTCGGTGGCCTACAACACCACCAACCGCACCTTCGACCTCTCCGAGTCGCTCGTCCGACTCGGCAGCCGACAGGTCGCCAAGCTCATTCTCGAGCAGTCGACCCGCTGCCTCTTCACCGGCGCCGAAGCCTCCTACGGCGTCCGACGGGAACAACTGTGGCGCGGCGCCGTCGGTGGCGCCATCGCCGCCGAACTCATCGCGCAGCGCGAAGGCAAGGTCGATCCCGCGCTCGCCTACGTGTGCGCACTGCTCCGCGACATCGGCAAGCTCGTCATCGAGGTCGCCTGCGGCGAAGACGCCGCCACCAGGATGATGGCTGCTTCCGACTCCACCTGCCACCTCGATCGCGAACGCACCGCCTTCGGGATCGATCACGCCGAACTCGGCGCCGGACTCGCCGAGTCCTGGAACCTCCCGGCTCCCATCCCGGATGCCATCCGGTTCCATCACGAACCGCCACCCCCCGGGGATGAGCGACACAACGATCTGTTCGATGTCGTTCACGCGGCGGACATCATCAGTCTGTGGGCCGGACTCGCCATCGGCGTGGACGGACTCGAGTACCGCCTGGCCCGCCACGTGCAGGAAGGCCTGCACCTCAACGTCCAGGAAGCCGAGGCGGAGATCGTCGAAACCTGGAGCCGTATCAACGAAATCGAAGGCGTCCTCGCCGGTACCACGACGGAATAAACAGATATGAACTGCAACGTACTGATCGTCGATGACTCACCCATCCTGCGAACAGCCATCAAGAAGGTGGTGCGGCTCGCCGGTATCGATGAGGATCGCATCCACGAAGCCGGCAACGGCCAGGAAGCACTCGATGTCCTCGAGACCGTCTGGGTCGACCTCGTCCTCCTCGACCTCAACATGCCCGTGATGAACGGCGAGGAATTCGTCGCTGAACTCCGCAAGCGCGACGCCATCTCTGATGTCGCCGTCGTCATCGTAAGCACCGAGTCCAACAAGGAGCGACTCGATCGCCTCAAGGGACTCGGCGTGCGCTCATCACTGCACAAGCCATTCGAACCCGAAGACCTCTGCCGCCTCATCGCGGACATCATGGGAGTCAAGGCATGAACACCATCGACAGCAACCAACTCCGGATGCTCCTCTCCGAATCACTCGAACGGACCGCCTTCGTGATCGTCGACCCAGTCGAGGAAGACGAGATCAGCGGACTGGCGCCCGTGGACTTCCACGCCAGCATCGGCTACGCCGGACCCTCCTCCGGGCACGTCTACCTCTCCGCCAGCACCGGCTTCCTCACCGAACTCGCTTCCAGCATCCTCGGCTGCGAACCCGATGAAGTCCGACTCGAATCGGAAGGCATGGACGCCCTGACCGAACTCGCCAACATCGTCGGTGGCTGTGTCATCGTCGCCATCGGTGGCGAGCAGACGCCCTACGCACTCGAACTGCCGCACACCATCGCTTCCCTCCCCGATACGGCCGGTGGCGTCTCCTGCACCGTCGAGTCCATGGGTGAACGACTGACCGTTACCTGGTGCGCCGACGCAGCCAAGCAGGCCGCCTGACCCTCCCGATACCCCACGGCTCCAGGAGTTCCGTGATGTCTGAACAAGTGGGCGTCCTCATCGTGGACGATTCAGCCGTCATCCGACGAGCACTCACCGCGCACCTCGAAGAGCAGCCCGGTATCCATGTTCTCGGCGCCGCACCCGACCCCTATGTCGCACGCGACATGATGGCGGAACTCTCGCCGGATGTGCTGATCCTCGACATACAGATGCCGCGAATGGACGGCCTGGCCTTCCTCAAGAAACTGAAGAAGTACCACCCGGTACCCACAATCGTGGTCAGTTCCCTCGCCGAATCCGCTACCTCCCTCGCCATCGAGTGCCTCGAACACGGCGCCATCGAAGTCCTGCAGAAGCCCTCGGAGTCGTGCTCCATCAACGAACTCGCGGCCCGGCTCGCCAACATCATCCGCAACGTCCCCGGCATGCAGGTCAAGCTCACCGAGACCACGACGGATGACATCGATGAGCCGCCCGAGGTCGAGAGCCACGACGGCCCCCTCGACCCCGATCGCATCATCGCCATCGGTAGTTCCACGGGCGGCACCGAAGCACTCCGCGCCGTGCTCACACCACTCCCGAAGAACACGCCACCCATCGTGATGGCGCAGCACATGCCGGCAGGCTTCACCAACTCCTTCGCCGCCCGCCTCGACGGACTCTGCAATATCGAGGTCATCGAGGCCAACAACGGCGACCGCGCCATCCCCGGACGAGCCATCCTCGCACCAGGTGATCGACACCTCAGACTCGTCAAGGACAAGGACGGATACTTCGTCCGCGTTGTCGACGGTCCCCGTGTCTGCCGACACAAACCCTCCGTCGAAGTCCTCTTCAGATCCGTCGCCTCCGTCGCCGGCCCGAATGCCATGGGCATCATCCTGACAGGTATGGGTGACGACGGCGCCGACGGACTCGTCGCCATGAGACAGGCCGGTGCCTTCACCGTCGGACAGGACGCCGAAACCTGCGTCGTCTACGGCATGCCCAAGGCCGCCTACGAACGCGGCGGCGTCGAACGAGTCGCCGCACTCAACAAGATCCCCGCTTCGATCATGGCCTTCACACGGCGCAAGACGAAGTCCGAGAAGGCGGCCTAGCGAAAGAGCCATACCACCCTCTTCACCTCTTCCCTGATCCCTCTTCCCTCTTCCCTCTTCTTCCAATTCTCCTTCAGAACTCATCGCTTCCAGACGATTCCACAGAAGACCAGAGGTCGCCCCGTGCCGCGAACTCGCGCGGCACGCAGGCCGGACGTGGAGGTCATGCAACCGTGAGTCTCGATGCCAGCCACATCAACGCGTTCCTCCAGGCAACCACAGCGGTCTTCGACACCATGCTGCAGGTCCCGGTCACATTCGACAAGCCCACTCCGATTACCGGACAGACCAAGCAGGATGTCTCCGGCGTCATCGGGCTCTCCGGAAACGTCTCCGGATCCGTGATCCTCGGATTCAGCAAGGAGACCGCCGAAGGTCTTGTCGAAGCCTTCGCCGGACCCGGTATGGAATTCGGAAGCGCCGACTTCGCCGATGCCATCGGTGAACTCACCAACATGGTCGTCGGAGGAGCCAAGTCCAAGTTCGAAGGACTCTCCGTCAGTATCGGATGCCCGACTGTTGTCGCCGCTCCCGGTCACTCCGTCGTCAACCCCAGCCAGGCGGCACGCGTCAAGATCCCCTGCCATACCGACGTCGGGTCCTTCGTCATCGAAGTCGCATTCCTGCCCGACCGGGTCGAGGCCCAGAGCGAAAGCCTCAAGCCCACCATACAGACCGGCGCCTGAAACCCGAGGAATTCACACCATGCGCGCATTGATTGTCGACGACTCCAAGACCATGAGGCGAATCATCCGCGGCGTGCTCGATAACATCGGCGCCACAGCGCTCGAAGAAGCCGAGAACGGCCAGGACGCCCTCAGCAAGGTCGATGCCTTCAAGCCGGACATCATCCTGCTGGACTGGAATATGCCCGTCATGGACGGCATCAACTTCGTCCGCAACTACAGGGGCGCCGGCAAGTCCACCCCGATCATCATGGTCACCACCGAAGCCGAGAAGGCCCGCGTCATCGAAGCGATCCAGGCAGGCGTCAACAACTACGCGGTGAAGCCATTCACCCCCGACAGCCTCTCCCAGATCGTCATGACCACCCTTCAGAAGGCCGGCGTCAAAGCCTGACGCCCAACCCGGCCGCCAACAAACACAGCCCCGCCACCCGACCCGACCCGACCCGATGCCCCGGGTCGGGTTGTCGATTTTCGGCAGGAACAAGTGATCAGCGACAAGAGCGGATCACACCACGGATGCCGGCTCCCGATTTCCGGTTGCCTTCCAGGAATTCTCCCGACGCTCCCCGCCCGGATGTCGCGTTCTCTTTCCGGACCCCCCCCGGACACCCCCCCGGCACACGCGACATCAGCCCAGGAGCCGTCATGCAGACCTCTTCAACGTCCATCCTCATCGGAATCGCCCTCACCCAAACCGCCCTCGCCGACTCGCACTGGCGCTGCACCGACGGTGATTACCTCACCGCCGAGTGCTGGGATGACGGCATCCCCACCAACCCCGGCGAGTTCGGCGATATCGACTGGGACAACTTCGGCACCCCGTACACCGTCGAACTCACCATCAACGGCGGAACCGGCGGCATCCAACT
>JAUIHS010000074.1 GCA_030432255.1 Phycisphaerae bacterium | reverse complement strand
ACCATCCGGCAAGGGACTTCACAGCACCCTTTCAGGTGTATTCCTGCCGGTAGAATGAAGGCGCAAAAAGATGCGCGTCCTATAGAAGTGAGGAATTTTGCGAATGCAGCAACTAAGTCACAGTGCCGGGGCGGTAGGCGTAGGCGGTCAGGTCATCGCGAATGGTGCGCGTGGTTTGGCCAGCGGTACCGCCGCGACCGCAGCGGTCAGCGCGCTCGCGCCCGCCGGGGCGGATGAGGTGTCGGTGATGGCGACGACGGCCTTTGCCGCCGAAGGTTTGCAGACCCTGGGGATCAACGCATTGGCCCAGGAGGAGATCGCCCGCGCAGGTGCCACGGTTATCGAGATCGCCGGCGTTTACCAAACCGTGGACAGCGAAAACGGCGCAACGTTGATCTGAGCTGAGCCGGATACTGATACGAGTCGAGTGCATCATGGCTGTGCCAAGTTTGCCCATTCCGCCCATCTGGGGGGCCTTTCCTCCCGAGGTGAACACCTCGCGCCTGATGGCCGGGGCAGGCCCCGCGCCGATGATGCAGGCCGCCGCGGGGTGGGAAGCACTTGCGATCTCATTCGAGACACAGGCTGACGAATTGTCGGCGAGCCTGGTGTCGCTGGCTCAGATGTGGCAGGGCATGGGCAGCGACCAGGCAATCCGAGCGTCGACACCGATGGTCGGCTGGCTGAGAATGATTTCGCTGCAGGCCCACAAGCGCGCCATCCAGGCCTCCGCACAGGCCAGTGCATACTCGACCGCGCTGGCGAGCACTCCACAGCTGCCCGAGATCGAGCTCAATCACCTCACCAACGCAGTCCTCAACGCGACCAACTTCTTGGGTGTCAACACCGTTCCGATAGCTCTGAACGAGGCTGATTACGTGCGGATGTGGGAACAGGCCGCAACCGTGATGACCGGGTACGAGGCCGAGACGGTACTCAACGCCACCTTCGAACCGATTGTTCCACCGATGCCAATTGTGCTGCCCGGAGCTGCGGAATCGGCTCTGGCGGTGGGCATGTCGAGTGCGGCCCCGATGACGGGAAGCGCTGCGGTTCGCGATGCCGTGTTCACCCATATCAGCGGCCAGGGAAAGGTCGACGAAGCTGCGCTCAAAGGCGGCCGCGCTGAACAGTTCACCATCGAGGCCGCCAACCAGAATCGATCGCATGCCAACCCGGCGAATGTACTCCAACAGGATCCGTTGCAGGGCATACAGATGGCTTCTCAGCTTGGGTCAACCCTGGGCCAGCTGCCCCAGCAGATGATGCAGGGGGTGACGCAGCCATTTCAACAGCTCACCCAGCCCCTCCAGCAGATGTCGTCGATGTTCGGACAAATCAGTGGATTGGACGGATATGACAATGGTGCGCAGGTCGGGATGCTCGGTGCAGCACCGTTCTCCAATCACCCGGCACTCGGAGGAACCGGAGCGGCGGTTGGGTCGGGCATGGTCCGCGCCGCATCACTACCTGGGGCAGGCGGGACCGCGCCACGCACTCCCCTAATGTCCCACCTACTCGGAAATAACCTGCAGCCCAGTACTTCTCCGGTTGGCATTAGCGCTGGCGCAGCGCCTGGCACCTCGCCAGCTGGACTCGCACCCGTCGGCGCCAATGGCGTGGGTGGAGGCGGTCCGCTCGGAACGCTGGGCCACCGAAAGACGAGCGGCGGCGGTAAAGCCGGTCTGAATGCGCCGGCACCGTTAGAACACGACCTCGATGAGGACGAAGACGACGACTGGTGAGCGTCCCAACAACCCGCCGACCGCCTGGGTCGGGAGGGCTCGCCACACCGGCGAGCGGACAGGTGAAAAGAGAGAAGGTCAGCAATGAGTTTGGTGCATGCGGATACTCCGCAGCTGATGACGGAGGCGGCGAACTTCGACCGAATCTGCGGTGAGCTATCGTCAGTTCTCGCCCAAGTAGAGTCCACCGCTGCGAGTCTTCAGGCAAGTCTGAACAGCGAGGGCGCCGGGGCTGCCGCACAGGCGGCGCTGCTTCGCTTCAACGAAGCGTCCAGCCAGCAGATCCGTCTGCTCAACGACATCTCACAGAACATTCACACCAGTGGCGCCTCGTACCTCAACACCGACGCGAATAACGCTGACGACCTCGCGTCCCAGATGCAGATCAACTAAGAGACCTACTGGAAAAGGAGAACGGACGTGGGACAGATCGAATACAACTTCGCAGGTATCGAAAACAGTGCCGGCGAACTCCAGTCCGCGGTTGCGCGTACGTTGGGGTTGTTGGAGG
>JAUIHS010000073.1 GCA_030432255.1 Phycisphaerae bacterium | reverse complement strand
GTTGCGGTGGCGTTGGCCAACCGCATGGCCCGAACAGCCTGGGCGCTGATGCGCAAGGGTGAGGATTTTAAAGATCCGGCGATGGCGACCGCATAGGTCAAGTTCGCCGGGGTGTCGCCGGGAATGTGAGCAGGACGGAGGAACGTAAGGGCAAACGGTCACGAGACTGGGTCGGAAGAACCATCATTGACGCCGATGCGCCTCCGAGCGCGGGTAAGCGAACTGGACCCGGTCTGCGCATCGCCATACCGGCCCGCGGCCAAGTAAACAGTTGCAGCATGAGGAGGCCTGATACATGACATGGTGTGATAGCGGCGGTCGCTCTCCTTGGGCAAACGAGGTCTGATACGATCAGCCTCACAACCAGTGCCATGAGGAGAACGACCGTGAAGAATTATGCCGGATTAGATGTATCCACGAAAGAGATTTCAATCTGTGTTGTCGACGAGGAGGGTCGGATCGTGAAGCGTGGCTCGACCCCTGCCGATCCCGAGGCAGTTGCTATATTCTTTTCACGGAACGGGGTCTGCCTGGAACGGCTCGTGCACGAAAGTGGCCCTCTGTCGATCTGGCTTCAACGGGGACTTGCTCGTCTCGGCCTGCCTGTCATCTGCATAGATGCACGCAAGGCCCACAAAGCGTTGTCCGCCCGTGCCAACAAATCGGATGCCGCCGATGCAGAAGGGTTGGCACAACTCGCACGCACGGGGTGGTTTACGGAGGTTCACATTCGTGGCCATGCAGCCGAAGCCCTGCGCGCTCTTCTGGGAGCGAGAAACCGGATCATCCATCTGCGAAAAGATCTCGAAGCACATGTTCAAGGGATAATGAAGTCGTTCGGCTTTCGGATGACGGCCGTCAACAAGGGGCACTTGAGGCAAGGGTTTCGAGACCAGTTGATAGCGGCCGGGGAGGCCAATCCAGTTTTGGCCAGCATTTCTGATGGGTTCATTGCCATCCACGAGGCACTGTGCGTCGCAACGGCGGCGCTGGACAAGGAGTTGCGCTTGGTCGCACGCGATAACGCTCTGTGTAGACGGCTGATGACCATCCCGAGCGTCGGGCCGATTGTCGCGCTCAGCTTCATCGCACTCGTCGATGACCCCGGTCGGTTTCGTAAGACCTCTGACATCGGAGCATTTCTCGGATTGACACCGCGGCGACACCAATCTGGTGAAGTTGACTACTCTGGGCGGATTTCGAAATGCGGCGACGTACAGATGCGGGGTCTTCTGTTTGAGTCCGCGACCTGCCTGATCCGGTTGGTCAAACGGTTTTCACCGTTAAAATCGTGGGCTGTGCGGCTGGCCAATCGCAGAGGTTTCAAAAAGGCTGCGGTCGCGGCGGCCCGGAAAATCGCCGTCTTGATGCTGGCAATCTGGAAGAACGGAACCGAATTCAGCTGGGAAGGAGTGGCTACCGCCTAACAAGTCTTACCAAAATCCCACCCGAGGAAGAGGCTGGGATCAATGTCCCCAAGGGACGGAGGCAGATCGATCTCGCGGATGCGGTTGGGGCGAGAACCACAAACCCAACGACCCCGCACATGACATTTGATGACGATCAGCACCGAACGCCATAATGAGGCGGCCAAGGTCGACCTCGGAGAGAACCAGGATCCCCGAAGGGCAAAACGATCCAGATCTTGACATTGCCGCGATCAGAGAACTGCACCTGATCACATGCCCAAACGGTCTGAAAAAGCTTGCATTCATCGGGGCGTCCACACACGGCGTCTGGAGGGCACCGGCCTTTCAACTTGACGGCTGGAAATTCCAGGGGAGGAGCTCGTCGAGCTGGCTGGCAGGGTGACCTGCAGCGATGGCTTCGACGGTGGCCTTGAGGTAGGCGAAGGGCTCGGCGCCGTTGATCTTTGCTGTGGCGATGAGCGAAGCGATGCGACCCCAGGCACAACCGCCTTCATCATGACCGGCGAAGAAAGCGTTCTTTCTCGTCAAGGCGATAGGGCGGATCAGGTTCTCGACAGCATTGGAGTCGATCTCGACGCGGCCGTCGTGGAGGAAAGTCTGCAGCCCGTCCCACTGCCGGTGGATGTAGGCAAGCTTCTCACCGAAACGCGACTTTGAGGAGGTCCGGCGGCGCTGGCTCTGCAGCCATTCTCCGAACTCGGCAACCAGAGGCACGGTGCGGGCCTGCCGGGCCGACAGACGCTGGCCGGGACCCATGCCGCGGATCTCAGCCTCGATGCGGTAAAGCTCCGCAATCCGGCGCAGTCCCTCGGCGGCGACCTCCGAGC
>JAUIHS010000023.1 GCA_030432255.1 Phycisphaerae bacterium | reverse complement strand
ACCACTTTAATCGGCGAACAGCCGAACCCTTGGGACCGCCTACAGCCCCAGGATGTGATGAGCCGACATCGAGGTGCCAAACCGCTCCGCCGCTATGGACGCTCGGGAGCGATCAGCCTGTTATCCCTTGGGTACCTTTTATCCGATGAGCTACGGCCCTTCCACACGGGACCGCAGGATCACTAGAACCTACTTTCGTAACTGCTCGAGCCGTCGCTCTCGCAGTAAAGCCAGCTTATGCTCTTACACTCGACACACGGTTTCCATCCGTGCTGAGCTGACCTTTGTACTCCTCCGTTACTCTTTGGGAGGAGACCGCCCCAGTCAAACTGACCGGCACTCACTGTCCCCCGCCCTGCTTCAAGGGAATCGGGGTTAGGCCACAAACGTGAGAAGGGTGGTATTTCAAGGACGACTCCATGAGAGCCAGAACTCCCACTTCAAAGTCTCCCACCTATCCTACGCAACACATGCTCATGGCCAATAAAAGCCTACAGTAAAGGTCCAAAGGGTCTTTCCGTCTTGCCGCGGGTAGGCGGCATCTTCACCGCCACTACTATTTCACCGAGTCGGTCGTGGAGACAGTGCTCCAGTCGTTACGCCATTCATGCGCGTCGGAACTTACCCGACAAGGAACTTCGCTACCTTAGGACCGTCATAGTTACGGCCGCTGTTTACCGGTGCTTAGGTTATGAGCTTCGCCGAAGCTAACCCACTTCCGTGACATTCCGGCACCGAGCAGGCGTCACACTGTATACGTCCTCTTGCGAGTTTGCACAGTGCTGTGTTTTTGATAAACAGTCGCCAGAGCCTTTTCTCTGCGCCCTCTCTTGCGAGGAGGGCCCCCTTATTGCGAACGTACGGGGTCAATTTGCCTAGTTCCTTCACGACCGTTCTCTCGAGCGCCTGAGGCTATTCGCCTCGCCTACCTGTGTCAGTTTTAGTACGGACACCGCTTTGCCCCCAGAGCTTTTCTCGGAACCCATTCGTCTCATATCGGCCTCAAGGGCCTCAGCTTCTACCGCGTCCATGAAACTACTGGATTCGCACTCTGGTTTGATCGCCACGGTGGCGCAGGAATATTAACCTGCTGTCCATCGACTACGCCTTTCGGCCTCGCCTTAGGATCCGGCTAACCCTGGGCGGATTTACCTTCCCCAGGAAACCTTAGGCTTACGGCGAGCAGGATTTTCACCTGCTTTATCGTTACTCAACCCGGCATATTCACTTCCTGACGCTCCAGTTACCCTTTCGGGACACCTTCACAGCTGACAGGAACGCTCTCCTACCGCTCTTTCGAGCCCGCGGCTTCGGTACAGGACTTATTCCCGATCATTATCGGCGCCAAACTCCTCGACCAGTGAGCTATTACGCACTCTTTAAATGGTGGCTGCTTCTAAGCCAACATCCTGGCTGTCACTGCAGTTTGACTTCCTTAAGAACTGAGTCCTGTTCTGGGACCTTAGCCGGCGGTCAGGATTGTTCTCCTTTTGACCACGGATATTGTCACTCGTGGACTGACTCCCTTGCCTTGGCTGACGGTATTCGGAGTTTAGTTGCCCCGGGTACCCGTGAGGGCCCCAAAGGCATCCAGTCGCTCTACCCCCGTCAGTTGCCGCAAGAGGCTATTCCTAAAAATATTTCGGAGAGAACGAGCTATCTCCCAGTTTGATTAGACTTTTACTCCTCCCCACAGGTCATCACCCAACTTTTCAACGTTGGTGTGTTCGGTCCTCCAGGCGGTGTTACCCGCCCTTCAACCTGCCCATGGGTAGATCACTGGGTTTCGCGTCTACCCCGTACGACTATACGCCCTATTCAGACTCGCTTTCGCTCCGGCTCCGGTCCGTTAGACCTTAACCTCGCCGTACAGAGTAACTCGCCGGGTCATTATGCAAAAGGCACGCCGTCACATCCGAAGATGCTCCGACCGCTGTGTAAGCACACGGTTTCAGGTACTCTTTCACTCCCTTAACAAGGGATCTTTTCATCATTCAGTCGCCTTACTGATTCACTATCGGTCGTCGAGGAGTACTTAGCCTTGGAGGGTGGACCCCCCATGTTCACGCCGGGTTTCACGGGCCCGACGCTACTCTAGGTCTCACCAGCTACTGTGCTACAGGACTATCACCTTCTTCGGTTCGGCTTTCCATCCGATTCATCCAGCTACTGGCTGATCCGCTTTCGCTCGCCGCTACTTACGGAGTCGCGGTTGCTTTCCTTTCCTCCGGTTACTGAGATGTTTCAGTTCACCGGGTTCGCTTCACATGCCTATGCATTCAGCATGTGATGACCGCCGAAGCGGCCGGGTTGCCCCATTCAGAAATCCATGGATCACAGCCTGGTTACCGGCTCCTCATGGCTTATCGCAGGTTCCCACGTCTTTCATCGCCTCTCGACGCCGAGACATCCACCGTATGCTCTTGGTCGCTTGATCACACTGACCCGAGGCCGCCCGACTGAGTGGAGCTCGCCGGCTTGCACCGACTCGCCCGAACTCCTGCGTTCGACCACTGATCCGCGTGTTCTCGCGTCCTGTTCATAACGACAATTCAATCTCGCTCAAGACAACGTTTCCACCTGGGTTCGCCTCGCTTTCCCTCAAGCCTGGGAGCCTGAAGAAGCACGCTGCGGTCCATGGCAGAATCGATCTCGGTTGCGCGACACTGCTGTATCCACTTGTCAAAGAGGCTGCGGGTCACCGTCGTCTCGACGCTTCGCCGCGGCTTTCCGCCCCTGTTTGGAGCGGGACGGAAGAGTGTACGGATCTTTTCGCCCCAGTCAACAGGACCAGAAGTCCATGTTTCGATTTGGGGAAAAATTGTGTGTTTCCTGTTGGCTCAGAAGATGCCCGGGTCGGTGAACCCGTCGTCGTCATCGCCTCCCGGACGCCCGGGGAGATCCCCGATTGGAGCCCGTTCACCCGGTGCCGGACGCTCCTGGCCGCCGGGAACGTTGGTCTCCCGACGGGCACCCGAGCCCGGTTCCAGCACCTCAGCCGTCAATCCGACGACCGCTGATGCGGACAGACGCAGGTACAGAGCACTCTCGCGGTCGTTGCGGGGCACCCGGGTGATCAGGTCGCCGTGATCGTTGCGGAAGAAGGCCACAGGCCGGCTGCGGTCGCCGGGAACGCCGGTGACGCCGAGCAGGAAGGCACCCGTCAGGTTCATGTCCAGGGCGGGCGACAGGGGCTCCTCGTGACGCTCAGCGACCCAGGCACCGTCGTCCCCTCGGCTGATCTCGAAGGTCGGCAACTCGGGGAGGGCGGCGGTCGCCAGCAGAGGGTCGCCAAGGTCCAGGCGGACGCTGCCGCGACGCCAGTACCCGTAGTAGAACTCGAAGATCTCGGCGCTGGCCCGTGCCCTGCTCTTGATGACCGAGGAGGGATCGGACTGCTGGGCGCTCACGGCGAAGAAGTAACGCTCGCCATCCACCGCGACGGGATTGGACCAGTCGGAGTAATCGCTGGCGATCGCGGGATCATCCGCAAGGTCCTTCTGATCATCGCCGAGGGAAGCGGACTTGGCGTAGAAGGGGTTGGTGACCCAGACCCGCATCCGGTAGCGGTATGTCGCCCCGGGGCGGGCGGTGATGTCGTGGGACCAGATCGTCACTTCCTCGGAGTCCGTGGAGGTGATGGGGAGGACGTCTTCCTCGAAGACCTTGGTGTAGGGATCGTCGATCGGCTGACCCTCGGGATCGATGCCGCACTCCTCGCGGAGGCGCTGCTCAATCTCATCATTCTCTTCCTGAAGGCGCTGGATCGTCGCTTCGATGTTCGCAGCCCGCTGTGCCTGCTTCTCGCGCTCACGGCGCTCGCGTTCGCCGGCGTCGTCGCGCTCGCGTTCGCCACCCCCGCCTCGGCCGCCCATCTGGGCTCTCCAGGTATCGGGGATCGCCGGCCAGCCGGCGTCGGCGCGTCCATCGCGCGGGCGACGATCCCGGTCGCCTCGGCGGTCACGGCGATTGTCGTCCCGTTCGTCGTCTCCACCCGCATCGGGAGCGGGGCGTCGACCATCGTCGGCAGCAGCGGGTCCGCCGCCGCCGGTACCGCGGAGTTGATCAAGCTGCAGCGTGAGCTGTGCGATCCGGGCGTTGTTGCTCTGCCACCGGCGGAGCAACTGCTGGCACTCGTCATCGGGATCGCCGGACTCGGCGGCGATCTCCAGCGCGAGTTCGGGCCAGATCCAGTTGTTGCCGGAGATCATCGGGTAGTAGTCCGGGCGCCTGACCTCGAGTTGGGCCGCCCGAGCATCGGCGATGAGCGTCCGGATCATGCGCGGCATGAAATCGTCGGCGGTGAAGCGTTCCTTGAAGTTGATGCGTCCCGGAAGCGACTCGACGACCTGGGCCCTGCCCCAGGTGCCGTCGGCGAGGAGTTCCTCGCGTTCGGTCTCCACTGCGAGGATGGTCAGGTCGTTGACCCACCACGTCTCGGCAATGCGGACCAGGTTCGGCTCGGACGGGCTGGCAGTCAGCAGGTCGCGGAACGCGCCGGAGGGGAATCTGGACTGTATGGACACGGCGAACTTGTCGTACGGCTGCTGTGCCGGGAAGAGGCCGGCGATATCGGCGTCATCCGCAATGAGCTGCTGAACAACGATGGGATCGACCGTGCCCCCGAAGCTGCTCGCCATCGGGAGGATCGGTGCAGGAGGGGTGACTTCCGCGTAGCTGGTGTCGGTGGGGAGCGGCATATCGGCGCCACCCGCGGTGTCAATCCGCCACTCGGGAGCCGGACCGAGTGCGACGGCATCCATCGGCATCTCGGTATCGTCGCCGACCGGATTGTCGATCGTGGGGGCCTGGTAGTCGGCGAAGGTCTCGTGGACGCGTTCGCTCTCAAGGCGCGCCTTCAGCGAATCCGCCTTCTCCTTCACCACCTGCATGACCTGTTCAGGTCGCACGGACTTGCGATCGATCTCGATGGTGTTGGACCCGCCCGTGAACTGGAGCACGAGCATGGCGAGCGCGAAGAGGAGCATCAGTCCGAAGACGAGTTTCTCGACGTGCGCTTCGAGTGGGTTGATGCCTTTGAGCTTCATGGGGTGGCTCCGATGGGCGAAGTCTGAACAGACGGTGGAAGACAGTGATTATTCGGTGGGCATGGACGGATCGGTGGCGGGCTCAGCCGGATCTTCCGGGACGCCGAGGGCGGTCCGGACGGCCGGTGGCATGAACTCCTTGGTCCACGCGTGGATCCAGACGGTCTCGATCTGCACCGTCGCCTTGACGACGTGGTCGGTGCCGTAATCGAAGCCCTGACGGAGCGCGTCGTAGGCGTCCGCTTTCTCAAGATCGAGATCGGTGACCGTCATGAAATTGGTGCGGGCGATCGCGTCCAGAAGGTCCGGAACGCGGTCGCTGGCCACGATCAGTTCAACCGTGACGTCGCGAACGTCATAGACCGGGTTCGTCGCCCCGGGCCAGCCGGCGCGGCCGGTATGCGCTGCGGCATAGTCCTGACCAAGCGGCGCCGAAGCACCCTGGCCGCCGGGCCCTCCCATGCCGTCGTCACGCCCCGGCAGCGCGCCTGACGAACTTCCGCCGCCGACATAGTCGCGGGGATCGATCTGAATAGACAGAATGCGCTTGACGGGCGCCTGGAAGACGGGCGTCCATGTGCCGCGGCTGTCTGTATTGGCAGTCAGCACGGCCTGGAGAATGTCGCTGTGGATCCAGAGCATGTGCTGCCAGTCCCACATGGTCTCGACGGTGGGAAGCGGTCCGTCGGAAGGATCACCAACGGCTTCGAACATGCTCATGTTGCCGTACACCGTGAAGCGGGAGGCGTTATCACGATAACGCTGTGTCCGAGCGTGCTGGAGTGCCTCGCTGATCGTCTCGCGTTCTTCAGCGGTGAGCGTCTGCTCGACGCGTCCCTCGATGATGGCGTTCCGTTCCCGGTCGCGCATGCGCTGGAGTTCACCGGCGAGTGACTCGGGTGACGGAGGCTGACCGACGTGGAACTTCTCAAGGAGCGCTTCATGCTCCGCCGGCCAACGCTTCACCATCGCCTTCGCGATGCGCAGTTCTGCACTCTTGCTGACCGGTGCGGGGAAGACGCGATCCGCGGCGGGTTCGTCCTGGAACAGGACGCTCTTGCCTCGCTGATTCGATTCGATCGCCTTGCCTCGGACGGCCTCTGTCTGCTCGGTGAGTGACTTGCGGATGTTTCGCACGAACTCGGTTGTCGCCTTGTTGGGCGGCGTGGAGACCGTCACCGCGGCCGCGCCGGGCACGACGGGGGGCACCTCGTACGTGCTGCTGATCGACGAGAGTTCGCGCATGCCCTTCTGCCCTTCCTCCTCGACGCTCTTGCGAACGCTGGCGTTCCACTTCCCTGAGAAGTAAATCATCGCGGGAATGGCGAGGATCGTGAGGATCAGGAGGATCGCCACGATCAGGTTGGACTTGGCCCAGTCAAGAAAGCTCTTCACGTGTGTGCTCCGTGGATTCAGTCGGCGATCGCGATGGCGTCCCGGCTGGAACCGGCATTCGCAGTGTTGTCGGAGTCGCCGGCCGGGGCAGGCGGACGGATGTCGATGACCCAGGTGATGGTGTACCTGTTGATCGTCCTGGGTTCGGTGCGGGAGGAACGCGGCGGGAGGGGTGCCACGCCGTCCAGCGCCTCGGTGTTGATCGTTGGTGATGAGGAGGTCCGGCCGGTTCCACCGGCGTTCGGCGCATCGAAACGGCTGCTTCCGCCGCCATCGAAGTTCGGATTCGAGAAGCCCCCGTTGTCTCGGTTGCCAGTATTGCCGCCGATGGTTCGACTGCCGCCGATCGTCCGGCTGCCGCGAGGATTGTCGAACTCCCGGCCTGAGGGGCTGGGTGCGGGCGCGCTGGAGGGCGCGGGAGCCTTTTTGCCGTCGGGAGCGATGGTCTCGGTCGTCATGGCCGCCTGGAGTTGCTTGTCCGACATGACGTTGACGATCCGGAAGGGCACGCCTGACCGGTCGGTGTTGGACTGAAGCCAGCCGAGGACCTTGTCGTACATGAACGGAACATCGGCTGCATCGTCCGCATCCACGATGAGTGTGACGAGGACGGCGCCCTGCGGACCGGCCTTCTCGGCCGTGCCTGACGGCGCGGCGGCGGCGGCCGGCTCGGGGGGCTGAGTCGGATCACCACCGAAGGCGGGCACGGAGTTCGAGGGCCGACTGGCGGGTCCGCCAGTCAGGGACGTTTCGGGTGCGACGTACTCGGTTTGGAGGTCGTGCAGCGCGAGAATCGGCTGCTCAGCCGCCGGCAGTTGTGTCGCCGCGGCGCCCTCCGCGTGATCGAAGATCGCGTAGATGTCCTGCATCAGGTACGGATACAGCGTGCGGTTATTCCTCAGGTCGCGGATGCGGGCCGCATCCTGCGACGGACTGAGGGCGGGGTCGTTCGCGAGGGCATCAGCGGCCGACTTGAGATCTCGCCCGAGGCTGACCGTCGTGCTGATCGCACGCTTCGCATCGTTGTCATTCAGCGCCTTGTTGACGGCGTTGGAGTCCAGGAAGGGGCGAATGAAGGACAGGCCGGCACCGGCAATACCGATCGCAGCGGCGGCAGCGAACCACGGCGTCTTCCGGGCCCACATGCTCTTGCGAACGACTTCGCGCGGGACGAGGTTGGCATCGATGGCGTTGAAGCCGAGTCCCTGGAGTGCGAGACCGTAGGCGGTCGCGAGGTTGAGGTTTGCGGCCTGGAAATCGGATGCACCGGGCCCTTCGACACTGGCGCGTTTGAACTGATCGAGTCGGTAGACATCGAGCTGCAACTGCTGGCTGAGGAGCTTGCGAAGGCCGAAGAGTCGGAAGCTGGAGCCGACTCCGATGAGCCTCGTCAGGTTTGCGTCCGGGTGTGTGTCCTCGTAATAACTGATGGATCGCTGGACGTCCTGCACGAGGTCTGCGAGGACCGGCTTGAGGGCCTGGAGGATGTGCCGCTTGTGCTTGGACGTCTCGACTTCGCGCTTGGTGCGTTCAGCTTTTCCGTAGTTGAGCTTGAAGGTTGAGGCGAGGGCCTCGGTGAAGTGGTGGCCGCCCAGAGGGAAAGTCCGGATCCAGACCTTGCCGGCCTCCGCGACGATGAGGTCGGTGGAGACCGTCCCGATGTCGAGGATGATGGTGCCCGGCGTCTTCTCGGTGAAGGCGAGGTCGTAGGCAATCGCGTTGTACAACGCGACGGGGCTGAGTGAGACGTAGTTGGGCGTCAGGCCGACGTCGCCCCAGACGTGGAGCAGTTCGTTGATGCGCTCCCGGGTGATGGCAAAGATCCCCACTTCGATGTCGGGAGAATCCTCACTCATGAAGGTCTGATAATCCCACTCAACCTCTTCGATCGGGAAGGGAATCTGCTGGACCGCCTCGAATCGAACCAGGTTCGCCACGCCCTTCTGTTCCACCGGGGGGAGCTTCGCGAAGCGGGCGAACGCGGCGTGCCCGGGCACGGACATCGCCACGGTGTGGCTTCGGAGGTCATCACCGAACTGGGCGGTCAGTGCGCCCAGTGCGAGCCGGGTGGCCTCGTGCTGATCGATTTCCGGCGTGGAAAGCACGCGCTTGTGGGGGATGACAACGAAGTCGGCAACGCGCACGGCATCACCGTCGCGTTCGAGTTTGAGCGCTTTCACGGCTCCTGATCCGACTTCAATGCCCCAGCACACGTTGGAAGACGCCATAAGTTCTCCTTCGACCTGTTCGACGTCACGTCGTCCGGCACGGATCCGCATCTGCGCGCAACCAGCCTGTCACCAGACGGTGCGACAGCGGGTTGCGCTGCTCCGATACGTGAACAATCCCGGACGGTTCGATCTGAAGACCGACCCCCGAGGGATTCCTCGACACGAAACCCGTCGTCACAGACGGGAATCCCATTCCATCAGAGGCAGCCGCGACCGTCAACCCGACGCGGGCGGGGCCACCCACCGATCACACCCCGACTCTGGCGTTCGGCCGAGTTGCTGGCGTCCGCCTCGGTCGCATGCGGGTGTTTGGCAGAGGGTTCACTCCACTTGATCATGCGATACACTGGATGATCGTCCTGAACGCCCCGAATCAAGCACGGGGCCGGTTGACCCGTATTTCATCCCATCGTGTGACCTGCGCATGAACGATCACCCTGAGCAAACGTCCGCCGCCTCCTCCGGCCAGGATCCCGAGACCCCTTCACCCAGGCCTCAGCCCGAGCAGCCCACCATGGGCGAAGAGCAGGTGGTCATGCCGCCGACTCAGCCGGCGGCGGCGGCTGCTGCCCCGGAGGAATTGTCCGGTGAAGTTCAGGCGGAGATCGACAAGGCCATGCAGGCGGCCACCGAACCGGAAGCGCCCGCCGCGCCGCGCAAGGCCATTCACGGGCCGCGCGTGATCGAGGGTGGACGCGAACATCGTCACGGTGTGGTCGTCTCCGTCGGTCCGGAAGACATCTTCATCGAGTTCGGCCCGAAGGAACTTGGCGTCCTGCCTCGCGCCCAGTTCACCGAAGAGCCTCCGGCCGTCGGCTCCGAAATCGAAGTGGTGATCGACAAGTTCGAGGCGAACGAATCACTGTACATCTGCCGACTCCCCGGCGCCGTGCAGAAGGCGGACTGGGAACTGCTGGAGAAGGGGCAGGTCGTTGAAGCCCGCGTCACCGGTACCAACAAGGGTGGCCTGGAACTCGAGATCGCCAAGCATCGAGCCTTCATGCCCGCATCGCAGGTGGACATCCACCGCATCGAGGACCTTTCGATCTTCGTCGGCGAGAAGCTGAAGTGCGTGGTGACCAAGGTCGATCGATTCGGCCGCGGCAACATCACGCTTTCACGGCGCGAGATCCTGAAGGAAGAACGTGCGCGTGCGAAGGACGAGTTGAAGGAGAAGTTGAAGGAAGGCGACGAGCGCGAGGGCGTGGTGCGCAAGATCATGCCCTTCGGCGCATTCGTGGACATCGGGGGCGTGGACGGCCTTCTGCACATCGGCGATCTCTCGTACGAACGGGTTGCCAAGGTCGAGGACGTTGTCAAGGAAGGTCAGACCGTCAAGGTCAAGGTCCTCAAGCTCGACTGGGAGAACAACCGCCACTCCCTCGGCATGAAGCAACTCGAGCAGGACCCGCGCGAGGCGGCCATGTCCGAGATCAATGAGGGGGACGAGATCTCAGGCAAGGTCACCAAGCTCATGGACTTCGGTGCATTCATCGAGGTCGCCCCGGGCATCGAAGGCCTTGTCCATATCAGCGAACTGGACTGGAAGCGCGTCGCCAAGACGAGCGATGTCGTGCAGCCCAACCAGGTCGTCAAGGTCAAGGTCCTCAAGATCGACAGCGACAAGCGGAAGATCAGCCTCAGCATCAAGCAGACCACCAGCCCGCCCCAGCAGCAGCAGCGCGGGGGACCTCGCGGCAAGCGCGAAGACCAGGGTCGCGCGGTCGAGGAGATCATGAAGGAAACCCCTGCACTGCGTCGGGCCCGCGAGGCCGCGAAGCAGCGTGAGAAGGACAAGAAGCAATCCGGCAAGGGCGGCGGCGGCCTCGGCAATGATGCCAGCCTCGGTCTCTCGCTGGGCGACCTGAAGCTCTGACGAGTTCCCGCTGAGCCCACCCATGGACGGACGGACTGGTATGCTGCTCGTCCCATGTTCACAGACCCGCTGACAGAACTCGAAACACGCTTTCACGAGGCAATGGTGCGCGCGTTCGGTGATGAACTGCCGGACAACGCGACCGCTGCAATCGCCCCTTCCCGCAATCCGAAGTTCGGCGACTTCCAGGCGAATGCGGCGATGGCGCTGGGGAAGCGACTCGGCAAGCCGCCGCGGGATGTGGCAACCGCGATCGTCGACGCCCTCGAAGTGGATGACATCGTCGATCCGCCCGAGATCGCCGGCCCGGGCTTCATCAACCTGCGTCTCAAGTCCGCTGCGCTGCACGCTTCGCTGGATTCGCTGGACGGCGACGCACTGGGTATCGAGGCGCCGGAGCGGCGTGAGACGGTGGTCGTGGATCTCTGCGGCGTCAACCTCGCAAAGCAGATGCACGTCGGTCACATCCGGGCTTCCGTCATCGGCGATGCGCTGGCGCGCCTGTATGAGCGGCTTGGCCATGAGGTGAAGCGTCAGAATCACTTCGGAGACTGGGGCCTGCCCATCGGGATGGTGACACATGCGGTTCGGCGACTCTCCGAAGCGGGCCAGGTCGACATTCCATCTCTCAGCCTCGCCGACCTTGAGGCGATCTACAGGGATGCGCAACTGACATGTGCGGCGGACCACAAGGGACTCGCCGCCGTCCGGCGCTTCGGCCTCGGTCCGAAGGCGGAAGCGGAACTCGAGGAACAGGTCGAGGGCGCCTCCGCGGCACTGGCCGAAGCGAAGTCGGCGCTCGTTGCGCTGCAGTCGGGTGATGAAGGTTTCGTCTCCGTCTGGCGACAGATTGCCGACATCACGCTCGCGGCCTGCTTCGAGAACTGCCGGCGGCTCCAGGTCACCGTGACGGAAGAGCACACGGCCGGCGAATCGACGTATCGGGAGGAACTCGCCGAGGTCGTGCGCGATCTGGAAGGCCGCGGCATTGCCGAGGAGTCGGACGGCGCCCTGATCGTGCGCCTCGATGCGTACGGCATCAAGGAACCGCTGCTCCTGCGCAAGAGTGATGGTGGCTTTCTGTATGCAACGACGGATGTCGCCGCGGTGCGCCGCCGGGTGCAGGACATGGGAGGCGATCGCCTGGTGTATGCGGTGGACGCCCGGCAGAGCCTTCACTTCTCACAGGTCTTTGCGGCGAGCCGCAAGGCGGGCTACACGAAGCATCAGGATGGTTCGGAAGCGGAACTCTTCCATGCGCACTTCGGGACGATTCTCGGGAGCGACAACAAGCCCTTCAAGACACGAAGCGGCGACAACGTCAAGCTGAGCGACCTGCTGGACGAAGCGATCCGGCGTGCTGAGTTGGCGGTTGGCGAGAAGAATCCGTCGCTGGCGCCGGATGAGCGTCAGCGTGTCGCGGAGGCAGTGGGCATCGGAGCGATCAAGTACGCCGACCTGTCGAGCGACCGAATCAAGGATTATGTCTTTGACTACGACCGCGTGATCGCCTTCGAGGGCAACACCGGTCCATACCTTCAGTACGCGCTGGTGCGTGTGCTGTCGATCTTCCGCAAGGCGGAGGATGAGTTCGGCATCACGATGGAGAGCATTGCCGATCGCGGCGCCTTCAATATCGAGGCGCCGGAGGAGAAGGCGATGGCGCTGCAGTTGCTGAAGTATCCGGGCGTGGTTGGATCAGCGGCGGCGGCATACGAGCCGCATCGCCTGTGCGGATACCTCTACGAACTGGCCAGCGCGTTCTCTTCGTTCTTCGATGCGTGCCCAGTGCTGCGCGCCTCATCGGAAGCTGCGCGTGATGCGAGGCTGCGACTGTGCCGATTGACCGGCCGGGTGCTTCGGGATGGCCTGAGCGTCCTGGGTATCGAGCCGCTGGAACGAATGTAGGCACCAAGATGAACGACTCGTCGGTCCCGGAACACCTCGCCCGCTATCAGCGCCAGACGCTGCTGGAACAGATCGGCACCGATGGACAGCAGCGCCTGCTGGGCGCCTCCGTGCTCATCGTGGGCTGTGGCGCACTCGGCACGGTCTCTGCCGAGATGCTGGTGCGCGCCGGCGTCGGGAGCGCACGCATTGTCGATCGCGACATCGTGGAACTGACGAATCTTCAAAGGCAGGTGCTCTTTGACGAGGAGGATGTCCGCAACGCAATGCCCAAGGCGGAAGCGGCACGCCTCAAGCTTGGGGCGATCAACTCGTCGGTGCGCGTCGACGCGCACGTGGAGGACTTCAGTCATCGAACGGCAGAGCGTCTGTGCGACGGTGTTGATGTGATCGTCGACGCGACGGACAACTTCGAGACGCGTTTCCTGATCAATGACGTGGCCGTGAGCCGGGGCATCCCCTGGGTTTACGGTGGTGCCGTTGCGACTTCGGGCATGACGATGACGTTCCTGCCGCGGGGGGATTCGCGCCCGTGGTCCGGGCACCGGACGCCGTGCCTGCGCTGCGTCTTTGAGCAGGCTCCTCCCACCGGTGCACGGATGACCTGCGACACGGTCGGTGTGCTCGGCCCGGTGGTATCGACGATCGCCAGCATCCAGGCGGCGGAGGCGATCAAGGTGCTGCTCGGGAAGTTCGACGCCATCAACCGGCGCCTGCTCTCGGTCGACCTGTGGTGCATGGACATCACGCAACTCGACATCACGGGTGCGCTCAACGATGCGTGCCCCTGCTGCGGGAAGCGCGACTTCGAGTACCTGAAGGGCGAAGGCGCCGCCGACGCCGTAACGCTGTGCGGGCGGGACGCGGTGCAGATCACCCCCGCGGACCGGGGACTGCTGCTGCTGGATCGGGTGCTCGAGGTCCTGTCCTCTCACGGCACGTTCGAGGCGACGCGATTCACGCTGCGGGGCACGTTCACGGACGAAATGGGAGAGGGTGGCGAACCGATCGAACTCACGCTCTTTCCGGACGGCCGGGCCATCCTGCGCGGCACGACCGATGCCGTCCGGGCACGCTCGCTGTACGCGCGCTACGTCGGTTCCTGACACGCTTGGCAGCGGTTCGCGGCGGGGACGTGTCGTCGTTACACTCCCACCGAAGACCCACACGATCGCAAGGAGGAAGCGATGTTCGAATCTGTGCGAGTTGCACGCGTGTCCAGTCCGGATGTTCTCGTCCTTGGCGTGATCAAGCCCGGTAAGGGGAAGCCGGTTCAGTTGACCAAGGCGGACGCCGGCCATGATGTCGGGAATGCGGTAAAGCGGGCGCTGGCGCACCCGGAAGTCACTGGCGACCTCGGCCAGTTGATTGCAGTGACACCTGACAAGGGGGCTCGCATCGTCGTGGTCGGTCTGGGGGATCCGACATCCATCGCCGCTGACGCCATGCGTGCCGCGGGGTCCCGACTTGGACGTCGCCTTGCTGAGATGAAGGCCTCCAAGGTCGCACTGGAACTGTCCGGCGGGCTCAAGGCCGCCGGCCTCGACCCGTCCTTCGCAGGGCGCAACCTTGGCGAAGCCATCGGCCTGCTGTCCATGGATAACACGGGTTTCAAGGGCTCAGCGACCTCTGCAACGAAGCGCGAGAAGTTGACCATCGGCGCACCTGACAAGGCGTTCCAGGCGGGCATGAAAGAAGGCCTTGGTCTCGCGGATGCCGCGAACCTGTCGCGTCGCTGCAGTGAGACACCGCCGAACATCTGCAACCCGGCGTGGATGGCGTCGCAGGCTCGCGCGCTGGGTCGGAAGTTCCCCTCCCTGTCTGTGCGCATCATCAAGGGTGAGGCCCTCAAGCAGAACAAACTGAACGGCCTGATCAATGTGGGCAAGGCGTCGGCAACTCCGCCGTGCCTGATCCGCATCGAGTACAAGCCGTCGGGCAAGAGCACCGGCAAGCCAGCGGTCTTCGTGGGCAAGACGATCACGTACGACACCGGCGGGCTTTCGCTGAAGCCGCCGACGGGCATGCGCGGCATGAAGTACGACATGGACGGTGGTGCGGCGGTGCTCGGCGCGATGCAGGCGGTTGCGGCCGTCATCAAGCCGAAGTTCCCGGTGGTGGCCCTTCTCGCCTCGGCGGAGAACAGTGTCTCGTCAAACGCCTATCGTCCGGACGACATCATCGAGTACGCCAATGGCGTGACCGTGGAGGTGACGAACACGGATGCGGAGGGCCGACTGGTCATGGCCGATGCGCTGTGCTGGGCGTGCAAGAAGGAGAAGCCGCGTTTCATCGTGGATGTGGCAACGCTGACCGGCGGCGTGATCACCGCGCTGGGCTCGACCTATGCGGGCATGTGGTGCGATGACGACGATTTCCGCGCCAAGGTGGAAGCGGCCTCTGCGCGTTCGGGTGAGCCCGTGTGGCGTCTGCCGCTGCATCGTGAGTACCGGGACATGATGAAGTCGGACATCGCCGACATCGTGAACTCCAACGCCAACCGCAAGGCGCACCCGATCCAGGGCGCTGCATTCCTCTCCTACTTCGTTGAGGATGGTGTGCCGTGGTGTCACCTGGACATCGCCGGCATGCACAGCGCGGAGAACGATGAGAGCATGTGCGTCCGAAACACCGCGACCGGCTTCGGCACACGTCTGCTGGCGGATCTGCTGCGAGCGTAGTTGATTTGAATGAGGGATGAGGGAGCAGTGATGAGGGATGAGGGTTGGATCGCCTTCGGCGGAGAACCTGAGGAGCTACCGCTCCACTCCTGACGACCATCGCGCGCAACATCGGAGCGGAAGCTCCACCGGAGTCTCTGCCGCAGGCCAACCTTCCCTGTTCCCTGTTCCCTCTTCCCTGCTCCCTCGTCCCCACTTCTACCCCCCGGCGTCGACCACGCTGTTGCGCTCCCGGTTCATCGGGTTGCTGCGCATGACGAGTTCCGGGCTCTTCTGGCGAACGATGTGCCCCGGTGGTACTGATCGCGTCAGGAAGACGGAACCGTTGATGACGCAGTCATCGCCGATGATGGTGTCACCCCCGAGAATGACCGCGCCAGCGTAGATCGTCACCCGGTCGCCGATCGTGGGATGTCGCTTCACGCCGCGAACCAGCCGTCCCGTCTCATCGCGCTGGAAGGACTTGGCACCGAGCGTCACGCCCTGGTAGATGCGGCAATGGTCACCGATCTCGGTCGTCTCCCCGATCACGACGCCGGTGCCGTGATCGATGAAGAAAGATTCGCCGATGGTGGCGCCCGGGTGGATATCGATACCCGTGGCGTTGTGGGCGAGTTCCTGGATGAGTCGAGGGAGCAGCGGCACGTGCAGGCGCGTGAGTTCATGGGCGATGCGATGCGCGAAGATGGCATCGAGACCGGGGTAGCAGAAGACGACTTCATCGGTATGGATGGCCGCGGGGTCCCCGTCGAAGGCCGCCTGGACATCCAGTGCGATGAGGCGTCGGATCTCGGGCAGCCGGGCCATGAACTGGCGGGTGATCCGGGCGGCGACCGCATCCGGTTCACCGGAGACGAGGTCGCAGGGCGTCTGGGCGTTGGAGTGCGCGAGGTAGCGGATCACGGAGCGGATCTGCTCCTGCGAGGCGATCGAGATGCGTGCGAGGAGTTCCTGGACGTGGAGCGGCAGGTTCCGGGGGGTCAGCGTGCGGCTGTCGAAGAAGCCCGGAAAGGCCATCTGGCGAAGCAGATCGATGAGTCGACCGACGGCTTCGCGATTCGGAATGTGCTCGCACCCGAGGTGCCGGGTTCGCGTCTCGGCAAGGATGGACTCGGTGAGCTCGGAGACGAGTTCCGCATCAATGGAAGCATGATCAGACGTGTCATCGCTCGGGCAGGTCATTCAGCGTTGTCCTCGGCGTTGCTGGGTCAAAAGCGAACGACGGTCGCCTGCTGGTGACCGAATCACGAATGGCTCGAACCCTTATCAAGCTAGGTGGGCGCCGCCGTTTCGGTCCCGATCGTCCACTCGTGGAGGCTTGATCATCGCCGAAAATATCGGTGTGGCTCCCGAAGGGTCTTAAAGGTCGAGACATTTGTGTGGCTCAGTCACCAGCAGACGACCGTTGTTCAACTTCACCATACCCGCGGGATCCGCGCGATGCGAGCAGCTTGGGCGACATCACGAAAGATGAAAGGAACCTGATCCGAACCTGTGCGTCTGACCCGCCGCGACCCCACTGCATATCGGGTCGTTCGTGCTATTTTCGGTCTGGTGTGATGGTCCGGATTCCGGATTGACGCCGCGGGCGATGGCCGGTACAACCGTTCGCTCAACAGAGGATTTTTGCCATGCGAAACATGCGTACCACGACTCGATTCATGCTCCCTGCCGCCGGCCTGATCGGCCTGCTTGCCCTTGGTGGCTGCAGTTCTTCGGTCAACAGTGACCCCAGCCCGGCGCTGGATACGCTCAGCCAGACGGATTTCGAGATCAACAACGCTCTCGTCCTCCAACGCGACACCAACTTCCGGATGCTCTGGGAAGACCTCGGTCGCATCTGGATGACGGATCGCCCGTCCCGCCTGAGCCCCAAGCCGATCCCCTATTGATCGGTATGCACAGCGGTCGGGCCAGTGGGCCTGGCCAACCCCCAAGCACGCTCGCCCCGGCCTTTGTCGGGGCTTTTTCTTTTTCGACCGCGTTGTCACGCCCGCCAACTCACGCCCGAGCCACGCCATGAACCTCTCACGAATCGCCGGCTTCGACCGCCTCACGCGGATGGGACGCCGGAGCTTCGCACACGAACTCAAGGCCGCCGCACTCATGCCCGCCGCCATCGCGTGCGTCGAAGGCGGAGTGATCGGCGTCATTGCACGGCTGGGCTTCGACGCACCCGATCTGGTCATCGCGGCGCTGGTCGCGGCCCCGGCCCTGGCCAACGTCTCCAGCGTCCTCTGGACGCGCCTGATGTACGGCCGCGACCGGGTGAAGTTCGTCCTCGTGCTGCAACTGCTCACGCTCCTCAGCGTGGCGATCCTTGCTGTCGCACCCTACAACGCTCTCGGCATCGCGATCCTCGTCTTCGGGGTCTTCGCGGCGAGATCATGCCTCTCCGGGATCATCACCGCGCGGGCGGACGTCTGGATGACCAACTACCCCCGGTCAGTCCGGGCTCACGTCACCGGCCGGCTCTCGACCATGACGACGATCACCGTCAGCCTTGTCTCGCTGCTGGTGGGCGCGATCATGGATGCCGGCTGGCTGGGAGGACATGGCTACCGGTTGGTGTACGGCGTCGCGATCCTCGTGGCGCTTGTCGGGGTGCGCAGCTATTCAGGCGTCCGGTGGCGGCGCGGCCGCGCGATCGTACGGCGTGAGCGAGCCGCGGCCGGGATCGGTCAGCCCCATTCGGCGGGTCCACTGGCGATGGTCCGTGTGCTGCGTGATGATCGCGACTTCCGCCGCTACATGACGGCCCAGTTCATCCTCGGCATGCCGAACATTGCGCTGTGGGCGCCCTTCATCGCGGCGATGGATGACATCTTCGCATTGAAGTACAAGCAGTCGATTCTGCTGGCTCAGATCATTCCGGTGTTGATCCCGATCCTGCTGATGCCGTTGTGGGCACGACTCCTTGATCGGCGTCACGTCATCGAGTTCCGTGCCTGGCACTCGTGGGTCTTCGTGATCGCGAACGCCCTGTGCGGCGTGGCGTTCCTGACCAACAGTCTTCCGCTCCTCTACGTCTCGCGCGTGATTCTCGGGGCGGCCTTTGCCGGCGGCATTCTCGCGTGGAACCTCGGTCATCACGACTTCGTCAAGGGCGGTCTCGCGACGGTGTACATGGGGGTGCATGTCACGCTGACCGGCATCCGAGGCCTCTTTGCGCCGTTCCTCGGCACCCTGCTCTACTCGACCTGGAAACTGGAGATGACGGGCCTGGTCATCGACTGGCCCGGACTGGGTGGCTGGACCTTCATCTGGCTGTCAGGCCTCTCAACGCTTGGGGCCCTGATGTTCCTGCGCCTGCACCTGTCGACGCGGCACACCCTCCGTGCCGGGGATGACGATGAGCCGGTTTCGCAGGGTTCACCCCGTCATTGACGAACTCTCGGACTCTGCCGGACGAACGTATGATTTCAGAACCGCTGCAAGTGGTTCGAGCGATCACCCCATTCCCTGACTGGAGAATGCTGTCATGTCAACGGGCGCACCCGCGACCGAGTATCACTGGGAACCCCAACCCCGGGCCCAGACGCTCATCAACGAATTCATCGATGAGTACCTGCGTCGTTGCCCGCACTCGGAGAACCTGGCCCGGCGGATGCTCGATGAGACGTCCACCCGGTTCCTGGACTGGCTGGACTACATCCGCGTCCCCGAGACCGAGGAGACCATCGAGCGGTTGATCGATACCGGCTTCAGCCATCGCCCGGTTCCCGGTGCATCACAGCGGTATGTCCATCTCGGCGCCATCCTCCCCCAGGTGGTACTCGGTGACGGCCCGCTGCGGCGCGTGGGCATCAAGGTGGACTGGGTCGCGGACTTCCTGGCGACATGGGCCGTCCCGAACGATCAGCCCATCTCCGGTGAGCCGATGACTGCACTGCGCCGCGCGACGGCATTTCGTGGAGACAACACCGAACTCATTGCCGTTGAGCGCCACGGATACCTCGGCTTTGCTGAGATGCAGGCGGATCCGCGTCGCGAGATCGCGGCGATCCGGCACCTCGAGTCATTCCGGCGTCGCCGGCGCGACTGGCCGACGGATGACCAGGGATTCGAGCATGTGCACTCGCTGGTGGATGCGGCGCTGGATGAGTTGGCCACTGGCGAGCGTTCCGGCGTGCACCTGGTCTGTGACCTCTTCTTCCGCGCAGAGCGTGACTTCTGGGAGCGCCGCAATGCGTCCGCCCGCTGGCAGAAGGCGCGTCAGGATCGACTCGGCCTTGGCTGGGCGAACCACGACCACCACACGTTCCGTTGTTCGCGGCAGTACTTCGGAAGCCTGGTCAGTCTGTTGGAGAAACTCGGGTTCAAGTGCCGCGAGCGCTTCTACGCCGGCGAGGAAGCGGGCTGGGGTGCCCAGGTCCTGGAGCAGCCGATCACGGGGCTGGTGGTCTTCGCCGATGTTGATCTCTCGCCGGACGAGGTGGGGGGCGATTTCGCGCACAACCCGCTTCCGGAGCGCGACGAGTTGGGCACCGTGGGTCTGTGGACGGGGCTTCACGGCGAGAGCATGCTCCAGGCGGGCATGCATCACCTTGAGTGTCAGTTCGACCATGCGCGTCTGACCGAAGCGCTCGAGTTGGCCGGACACAGCGTGATGGACCCATTCACCGACTTCGATTTCCTGCGCCAGTCCTTCACGAAGGGTGAGGTGTGGGCGGTTGCCGAGAAGCGCATCACCCGCCTGCTCCGGCACGGTCGCATCACGGAGAAGGAAGCCGAGAAGTTCCGGAAGGCGGGCGCCGTCGGCTCTCACCTTGAGAACCTGGAGCGGAACGACGGCTACAAGGGATTCAACCAGCAGGGTGTCAGCGACATCATCAAGCGCACCGATGCTCGCCTGACGACCTATGAAGCACTCGCCTGACGGACGGACCGCTGCTCATGACGCTCCGCGTGTCACGTTTCGTGGGGCGCGGCCGGAGTTCAGCACCCTGATCGCGACGACGGTTGCATCGTCCGACTCGGTACGCAGACCTCGGAAGCGGCGCATCTCCCAGATGAGATGATCGACGATGGCTCGTGCACTGGCATTCGGCGAAGCACTCACATACTCCAGCAGGGCATCCTGCATGCGCTGGCGTCCGAAGCGTTCATCATCGAAGTTCATGGCATCCATGACTCCATCGGTCATCGCAACCACAACGTCACCGGGGCGCAACTGGCACAGCATGCGCTCGTACTCTGCATCACCGATGATCCCGAGTGGCAGGCCGCTGACCAGCAATGATTCGATGCGCCACTTTCCACCCTCCTGCGGACGGCGAAGAATCATGGGCGGATCATGACCTGCGTTGCAGTAGGTCAGCACGAGCGATCCGGGATCGAGGACGCCGTAGAAGACCGTCGCAAACTCGTTGTCGCGCGTGTCCCGGGTCAGTGCGCTGTTGACCAGCATCATGATGTCGTCGAGGTGATACCTGTCAGTGGCATGGGCCCTGAGCGTTGCCCTGACGGAAGCCATCAGGAGAGCCGCGGGGACCCCCTTGCCGACGACGTCTCCCACGACGAAGCCGAGGCTGTCACCCAATTCCAGGAAGTCGTACAGGTCACCGCCGAGGTCGAAGCAACTCTCGTAGCGTGCGGCCATCTCGAGGCCTTCCACCTCCGGCATGCGCTTGGGCAGCATGCGCCGCTGCACGGCGGCCGCGAGTTGCACCTGTCGCTGCACCTGCCGGTGCTGCTGCTCGACGCGCGCCATCTCGGCGCCGCTGACGGCGAGTGCGACCTGCTCCCCGATGATCCGGAGCATGGCAAGTTCGTTGGGTTCAAACTCGCGCGCGTGGTGCGTGAAGAGGTGCAGCGTTCCGAGTTGCCGTCCCTTGAAGCGCAGGAGCGTTGAGACGGCTGTGATCATGCCTTCGGCGACCAGCACGTCCGTTCCCGCATCGCCCAGGCGCACGGTCTCGACCCCGCCGTTGATATCGCGCTGCAGCCACTTCTGGAGCCCGGGCGTCGCCTTGACCCGCTCCATGAAGTCCTCACCGAACCCGGAGACGGCGGGAATCTCGTACTCTGCTGTGCGCACATCGAGCAGGTGCACCACCCCCGCATCCATACCCAGGACATCGATGACTGACGTCAGTGCGGTACCCAGGATGGACTCCATCCCCCGGGCCCCGACCAGCAGAGACGACAATCGAAAGAGCACCGCCAGTTCACCGTGCCGCTCCTGAAGGCGCGCATCACGATCGCAGAACTGGCTGACCTTCTCGGCCAGGAGTGCGGCGAACTCCTCCGCGAGCGAGCGACCGTCGTCGGGATCGCCTTCGATCCGGATCGCGCCGGAGGGCAGGTCGTACACTCGAAGGATGAACAGTGTCGAACCGCTGGTCCCCGGGACGTGAGACGACTCACCGGCAGTCTCGATGGCATCGCGTATCGCATCGTCGGCCGGAGCCGGGTCGCAGATCATCCAGCGACGCTCATCTTCGGTATGAACGATGCGGCGACCATCGATGTCATGCAGCGTGATCCGCGCACCGGACAAGTGGGATGCCGCATCGCATAGACGCGCGAGGATACCGTCCGTCAGGAAGTCGGAGATGGTCAGGCGACGCTCGTCCATGCGTGTGGGTGACTCACTCTGTCCATGTCTCGCGCAGCAGCGTCTCGAGCGCGTCTGGGTCCAGCTCAAGCGTGGTGCGAATCTCACGCAGACGGTTGAGCCCGAGGTTCATATCCTCGGCATTGCGATACTGGCGACCGAGATAAGCAAGCAGCAATGCAGCATCGCGCCCCGCGGACGTATCCTTGACCACCGCAGTGCGAAGCAGACTCTGAACACGCTCCAGTCGCTGACCAGCAGGAAGCAACGATGCATCGAACCGCACGCCGATCATCTCCGGATACGCCTTGAACAGATGACGCAGGTTGATCGACGCGGAGAGGAACATCCCGGCGCCAATCTGAGCGTGCACGCGCCCCACGGCTGCCGTGGCGTCGCCCGGCTTGACGGAAAGCGCGGCGGTGTACCGCTCCTCGGCATCAAACCAGCGCCCCGCCAGGAGCGCCTTTGAGCCCTCCTCCATGTGATGCACATACACGCCGCTTCCGGTCAGGTCCGGTCGCAGTTCCTCGATCGTCTCGCGATCTCCGCCGAGCAACTCCGCCGCCCGACGCATGATCTCATCCGTATTCGATTCGTCTCCCTCGATGTCCTGCCCGATAAGACGGCGTCGGATGACTTCGAGTTCATCCACCATGCGGTCCTGAAGCAGTTGATCGATCGAGTTCGCGCCGGGGTCCGTCTCCGGCTCTGCCGTGGAATCCTCATCCCCTTCAGCGGGCTGCCGCGCCTCGATCAGGCGTGCGCGCAGGTCGGCGTCCGACTCGACTCGAAGACGAATGGACTCGAGCACAGCGACATGCGTCGACACCACTTCATTCGCCACCGCCTGGCCGACGGGGTCCGAATCGACCTGTCCCGGCCGTCGCTCGGTCACATCACGCTCAATGCCCCGGCGAAACGCCGGATTGTCCGTCGGCAGGGTCGCGATGCCCTGCAATGGAGAGGCGGCGATGACAAGTTCCTCACCACCGCGCAGCACGTGCTGGACCACCTCCGGGCGGGCCGCGTGCTGGATCTGCCATTCCGAGGTCGACCGAAGCGCGCCACGGAGATTGCCGAAGACGTCATACGACTGGGGTGCGAGCGCCGGGTTCAACTGGTTCGACGACTGCGAAGCACCGGGACGGTCGACGATGAGCGATCCGCTCAGGTCGTCGCTCTGTCCGCCAACCGAATAGCGGAACTGCTGCTGAAGCCCGTAGATGCCGCGAACGTCCCGCGCGGCGAGGAACGACGAGTAGGAGTCCCGGAGGTTGATGTAGAGGTCCTCGCTGCCGAGATCCTCGCTGCCGAGTTCGCTGGTGATCCGCCGGAAGTCGTTGGAGGCCTGGTAGCCGACGTCGCCCCGGAACGAAAGTCCTGCGGGGACATTGCCGGTGACCAGTGCATTCCGCAGGCGAAGGCTCTCGCTGAAACTCCTTCCCGCCCGGTTCACACCGTCTGAGCCCTGGCGCAGGTTGTTGTCGAGGGCCGTCCCGTCACCGAGCGCATACTGGGCGTGTGCTGTCCCCGCGCTCAGGGCGAGCAGGGCAGCGGCCATCAGACACGGAACAGGCAGGCGGTCGGCGATCATCGCAGGTCTCCGATGTTCGGGAAGTGCATGGACAATCCAGATGATTCTACGTCACCGATGCGGAAAGGGTGCAGCCCCATTCCGGAACGGTCTCCGGTTTCAACCTATCGACGCCAAAGAACCGACGAACCATAAAGAACGGCCCGGAGTTGTCACGTGTCAACCTGGAGCCGCAGGGTGAATGGTGGGGAACGTGCCGATGCAGTTCAGGCCTCTTCAAATCATGACCTCGATCGGGCTGCTCACGTGCGCCGGACTCGCCGCAACCTTCGGCTATCGCCTCCTGCGGGCTGAGGTGGTCTCGGAGGTCTACCGGGACCGACTGGAAACACTCGCCAGCGACTACGCGGCCCTCCAACACACCTACAACGATGTCGTTCGGCGCACCGCCGTCACTGAACTGATCGTGGAGCACGACCGCCTCGATGTGCGGATCCGGGACGCCGCCGGCGAAATCCAGCGGCTGGAGACACCATTCGACCCCTCCGGCGAGATCTACGTCGACTACGTGATCCTCGAGGGTCGCCTGTGGATCCGACGCGTTTTCGACGCCGACACCCCCCCATCTCAGGGCCTCATCATCGACCCTGAGATTGCCTGCATCGACTGGACTCAGCCCAACGCGTCACACGGCAAGGCGGTCTACCGGGCACTTGAGCCCGGACGCTGGGTGATCTCGGTGAGTGGCAACGGGTCCCTGGGACTGGTCGCCGCGACGGATGCCGAGACAAACCTCGTCCACACACCACCGCTCCACGACTTCGGGGAGATGGAGCGGCAGATTGAGGCTGACACCCGCGGCATCGGAATCGCCGACGTCTGGCATTCCGTGACCCGATGAGCGTCATTCGGGGAATCTGAAGGAACGCGTCAGCAGGCCGAATCCCACGCGGTCAGCACGGCGTTGAGGTCGTCGAAGTCGACCGTCCCGCTGTCATCAAGATCACCATCCGGCCCGGCCGTGCCCCAGTTGGTGAGCACGACGTTCAGGTCGTCGAAGTTCACCATGCCGTCGCCCGTGGCATCACCGGGACACGCTGGAGCAACCGCGAGCAGGGCGTTGTACGCGTTGATGAAGCCCCAGCCGAAGGTCGTGTCATAGCCGGAGACGCCTCGATCGACCGCCGTGCTGTAGAGGATCTGCTCCACTTCGTCGACGGTGAGTGACGGATCGGCGGAGATGACGAGTGCCGCGACACCAGCGGCGTAGGGCGAAGCAAAGGAAGTGCCGTCGAGGCCGTCGACATAGTCACCCGCCTGGTAGCCATTGGAACCCGTGCGATCCGTACTGGTGATGAGCTGGCCGGGGGCAGAGATATCGAGGCCCACGCCGTACTGGCTGAATGTTGCCCGGTTGCCGCTTGCCGCCATGGCGCCGACGGCGACGACTGTCGGAAGGCTGGCCGGATAGGAGATGCTCGACGTGCCGCCGTTGCCCGTTGCAACAAAGTGGATCACACCGTTGTTGCGGGCGTTGGCGTAGGCGCTGGTTACCGATGCGGAGTTGGTATAGCCGAAGCTGGAGTTGGTCACCCGTGCGCCGCTTGAGACGGACCAGTTCAGCGCACTCACGAGCATGGAAGGCTGGGAGTCGAAGGTGCCGAGGCAGGCGCCGAAGAAGCTCGTCGAAGTGCCGATCTTGCCCGACTTCACGATGCACCCCGGCGCAATGCCGCTGATGCCGATGCCATTGTTGATGACACCCGCAACGCAGCCCGCCACCGCCGTACCGTGGTTGTCGCACTCATTCGCGGGACCGCCACCAGCAACGCTGCCGCTGAAGTCCATGCCCGGGATGTCATTGAGATCGGGATGGCCCTGCTGCATGCCGACGTCCAGGATCACCACCTGCACCGAACTGTCACCCATCTCCAGGTCCCACGCCTCCGGCGCATCCATGTCCTGATCGTTCGCCTGATCCAGGCCCCAGAGATCCATGAACAGCGGGTCGTTCGGCACGAAGAAACTCTCGCCCTTCACGATGAAGTCGGACTCGGCGAACTTCACGCCCGGCCTCGACGCCAGCGCATGGGTCACCTCGAGCACATCGAGCCCATGTGTCAGCGACGTGCGCACGCGATACACGTTGTCGAGGCCACCGAAGTCGACATCCAGAATCTGACCCGGAGCCATCGCTTCAATGATCGCCTCCGCCTTCTCGTCCGGAAGCGTCTCATCAAACCCGATGATCAGATCGGGCGTCATGATCAACGGCATGGTGCGCTGGTCGATGAAGACCGGCGACACGAACGAGACGTCAGCCGCGAGATCCATGGCGAAAAACGTCGCTCCCTCAACCGTGCGCCGCTCAGCCGGCACCTCGTACGTGCTCCAGCCCTCGATGGCACTGGCAACGCGAGTGCTCACGTCCACGCCGCGGCGGCTCAGCGCCCGTTCCGCAGCATCAACACCGTCGGGTGCGAAGATGGCGATCCGGGTGGCATCGACCCCGAGGGGGATCTGCTCACCGAAATAGTTGTACGACAACCCCTGGCCGCTGGCGGTCGAAACGGCACCTGCGAGGGACAGACTGAGCATCACGATGGACTGACGCATGGAGTAACTCCTCTATCAACTGTTCGGGGCGGACGTCTCGGTCTCCCTCCGAAGGGCCGCCGCGCGATGGACACACAAGGCCCCTACTATACGGGCGAATGCCGGCAGACCGAAGCGCGACCTTCTTTTGGTTCCCCGTGGAATAGGACACCAACCGAGGATGTTGACGAGAGCATGAAGCAGCGAAGCACCGATCGTGGCCTCCCGGGCCGGACCCTCAATTGGACTCTTGCGGCCCTCCTGACGGGAAGTTCACTCGCACTCGTCGCGGGCTGTGCGTCATCAACCGGCGTGCCGGAGGCGCAGGCAGCAACTGCGCCCGGCCTGCAGATCGGGGAACGCGCCCCTGACGCCACGATCACCACGGCCGACGGCACGACCGTCAGCCTCGCCTCGCTGTACCGCCAAGGTCCGATCATTGTGACCTTCTATCGCGGCGGCTGGTGCCCCTACTGCAACAGGGCGCTCGCCGGGTGGGAAACCCGGATGGACGAGGTTCGCGCCGAAGGCGCCCGATTCATCGCCATCTCGCCGGAGAGCCCGGAGAAGGTCGCGGCGACTTCAGCTAAGGCAAATGCCTCTTACTCCATCTACTCCGACACGGCACACGAAGCATCGCGGAAGTTTCGCGTGCACTTCAAGGTGGATGACGAGACACGGACCAAGTACGAGAACAGTTACGACATCCACGTCGACCTGTTCAACGCCTCAGGTCGCTGGGAATTGCCCGCTCCCGCCACGTTCCTGATCGATCGACAGGGCGTCGTCCGCTGGGCGTTCGCTGAATGGGATTACACGAAGCGTGCCGACATCGACGAGGTGCTGGCCGCGGTTCGTGCGCTGTAGCAGCGAAGTCATGAACGAGCGACGTTGACGGGATTGATACGGGAGTCATCCCGGATGGCCCGCTGCATGAGGTCCATGATGACCGCGGGTTCCAGGTTCACCTCGGTACCCTCCGGGGCGTCGCCCGTGATGGTTGCTGCCGGATCATCCAGCGAGAAGGACACGTCAAAGCCATCGCCCGCATAGCGAACCTGGCGCCCGTCGATGTGCGCGGTGAATGCAGCACCCTCAATCCGTGCACACACGTGCACCGCGCCTTCAACTTCCTCGACGAAGAACCCGTCGTGAGAGGTCCACGCTTCGTACTCGGAAAGCGTCCCGAAGAAGCGGGGTTTCTCGATGTACGGTCCACCATCCTCGGGACAGAAGACATCGCAGTTGCCGCACTCATTGCAGAAGTCGGCGAGGTTCGCAATCTGGTGCTTCTTCGTCAGTTCGATGGTTTCCTCCGCAACGAGGACCCAGCGTCCACCCTCGCGATTGAAGCGCGCTGTCGGTTCGGATCCCTTGTCGATGGGCAGCGCGAAGTTCGCGTTGTTGGGACAGACAGGGATGCACTTGTCGCAGGTCAGGCAGTTGAAGAGTTCGAGCGTTGTCCCGACCTTCTTCGGCGGCGTGTGATTCTGGTCGTACCGGTAGCGCGGGTCCTCGGTGATCTCTGCGACGTGCCGCCGCGTGTTGATGATCCGTGCTTCCGCCATCTCGGTCGTTCCCGCCCGGGCACAGACCCAGTCGTCGAGAGACGAGACGCCGGCGTCGTCCATCTGCTGCATGAGATTGCGATAGTACGTCGACAGGCGAGCGTATCCACCGGTCTGCAGCAGGTCGCTGCACACCGTGACCGGACAGAGTCCCATCGCCACGGCGTCTGCGAAGTTATGGCGATCGATCCCGGCCGAGAATGAAATCGGCAGGTCGGGGCCGAAGCGATCTCGAAAACGTGCCACCAGATTCATCGCCAGCACGTGCAGCGGCGCACCGGAGAGGTACTTCTGCGCCTCGCTCCCCGGGAGATAGTCGCCATCGTGCGTCACGATCAATGTGTTGGTGAACTTCGCACCGAACCCGACATCCAGTTCCTCGGCCAGTGCGCGCAAGCGCTCGGTGAAGGCGCACGCCTGGTCCCATGTGGTGTCCTTCTCGAAAGCGTCCCGCGGCACGCTCACGTTCCGGTACCCCATGACATCGTGCAGAAGGTGATCCACACCATCAGGCCCGAGCAGTGTCGGATTGAGTTTCACGATGACATCAAGCCCGTACTCACGCATCAGGAACTCAAGGATCCGCTCGATCTCATCCGGTGGACAGCCATGGAACGTGCTGAGCGTCAGGGTCGATGAGATCTGCTCCGGGATTGGCAGGTCACGCACCTCGCCGAACTCGCGCGGTATCTCGTCTCGCAGTCGTGCGGCAAGCGAGCGGCAATCCAGCATCGTGTCAATGAAGCGACGAACCGGCGCGCTTCGGATCCCTTCGAGGTCATAGCCCACGCTCATATCGAAAATGGTGTCGGTGAAGCCCGGCGCCAGCCGATCGTGCAGCCGCGACTTGAGCACCTCAACGAGCATCACGCCCTTGACGTACTCCTCGGCGGACTGCTCCAGTTTCAGTTCCTGCGACCACTCGACGTTGTATCCCACGGTGCGCATGTCGATGCAGGGCCGCGGGATCTCCAGTTCGTCCATGATCTGAACGGTCTTGAGTTCGATGATCCGGCAGCCACCCAGCCAGGCCAGGGCGATGTTCTGGGCCATCTGCGAGTGCGGACCCGCGGCAGGGCCGAGGGGTGACGACGCCCTTCTGCCATGGAAGGAGACACTGAAGTCATGGGCGGGAGAACCGAGGAACCCCTTGTCGACAGGCAGGTCAAAGACCGCATCCTTGTCTCTGAGTTCCCGTGAAACGCGGTCGATCAGCCCGCTGATGGGCATTGGAACAAGCTCAGCCATGCCTCTGAGCATAGCAGACGGTCGGGCACTGCCCTCATTTCGCAGTATTCGCCCAGCACGTGTCGGCCACCCAGCCCTTCTTGTCGATCGCGCCCCAGTTCTTGTCCGAGCGGTTGTCAAAGGGACCCGTGCAGTACAGGCCTTCGCTGTCCGCCGAATGCGTGGTCGCTGCGATCCCGATCTGTCGGAGATTGCTCTTGCACCGGATGTCCTGGGCGGTCTCTCGCGACTTGCCGAGTGCCGGCAGGAGCAGGCCGATGAGCACACCGATGATCGCAATGACCATGAGCAGTTCCACGAGCGTGAACCCGTTCCGCGGTGTCCTGGGCATGGGTGTCTCCGTAGCCGTGAGGAAGGTGCGAAATCTAGCCCTCTGCATTCCCCACCGGGTCACCTTTGCGCTCGCTCTTGGTGAAGACTCAGTGAAGGATTTTCGCAGCAGTTTCAGCATTGCACTCGCGCGCGACTCTGGTATCCTGCGGCCTGATGGCACCCTCTGTTTCCTGATCACGACAGCAGCGCTCAGCCGGATCCGGCTCCCGCGCTCGCCGTGCGCTTCGTGTCCTGTCCGAGACGCCGCGCCGGTTCGCTGTCACTCGATCATCGGATGACAGATCGCCGCCAACCCGCGGCCAGCCTTGCCATTCGGATTCATCACACATGTCCAGAAAGTCCCGCCGCGACACACGCGGCTTCACGTGCATCCAGTGCCGCCGTTCCATCGGCGGCGAGTCATGGGGCACCCGCCACCGCAACCACTGCCCTGCCTGCCTCTGGTCCCGCCATGTTGACGACGAACCGGGCGACCGCCGGTGCCCCTGTCGATCTCCCATGACCCCGGTCGGGATCGAGGTCCGTCGTGACGGAGAGTGGGCGATCATCCATCGCTGCAACGGATGCGGCACCCTGAGAACCAACCGCATCGCCGGCGATGACAGCGAGCTCGCGCTCCTCCAACTCGCATTGCGACCGCTCGTCCACCCCCCGTTCCCGCTCGACATGCTCACGGGGTAGGTCCCCCCCGACCCGCCGCTTGGTCCTATGCTGTCCGCACAAGGAGACCCCCATGTTCCGATTCCTACCGCTGCTCATGTTTGCCCCCGTCACCTTTGTCTCGGCCCAGCCCGCTGAAACGGATGACCAGCCCTCCGGCCCGGACATCACGTGGACCGTCCGTGCCGGCGCGCTGCATCAGTTCGAGTCGGATATCGATGACGGCGGGGCCTTCTCCCTCTCTCACTACAAGGGAGGCGTGAGCTCGCGGATCCAGGCCAGCGCGAAGACCGTCCTCACGGCGTCGCTCAACTACGATCGGTACAGCTTCGAGTTCTCCGACACCGGCCGGTTCGGCGGTGACCCGTGGGACGGCGTCAACGAATTCAGCGCCTCACTCCTCCTCAACCAGCAACTCGATGAGCACTGGGGGCTGATCGCGCTGGGGAACATCAGCATCGCCGCTGAACAAGGGGCTGATGAGGGAGATGCCTTCACCGGCGGCGGCGGACTCGGCCTGAGCTACCGATTCAACTCATCCCTCACACTCGGCGTCGGAGCCATGGTCCGCACCCGGCTGGAAGACGACCCCCGGATCCTGCCGCTCGTCCAGTTGTACTGGCAGATCGATGAAGACCTCATGCTCCGGGCCGGACAGGTCGACATCGCGGCCGCGCTGGGGCCGGGCGTCGACCTTGGCTGGCGCCTGAACGAGTCATGGCAACTGGGTGCCGGAGTGCGCTGGCGCAGTATCCGCTTTCGCCTCGATGATGAGGACATCGCACCGGACGGCGTCGGAGAGGAACAGGCCGTACCGCTCTATGCTCGCCTCTCCTACACCTTCGGCCGCCGCTCATCCGTCTTCCTCTTCGGCGGCGCCGCGTTCGGTGGCTCACTCGAGATCGACAACGAGCATGGACGCGAGGTCTTCGACGAAGACTACGACGCAGCACCATTCATCGGTATCGGCGGAGTCATCAGGTTCTGACTGGAACGCTTCAAGCCCTTGCCCCGCTCCCCGCTCCCCGCCCCCCGCTCCTCGCTCCTCGCTCCTCGCTCCTCGCTCCCCGCCCCAAGCACCTGTCACTCCAGAGCACCCAATTCCGCGACCAGTGCTTCCATCGAATCGACCTGCATCACGCTCTCCGGAAGTGGATCGAGCAGTTGACGTGCTCGTCCACCCACCACCATCGTGGTCTCGGTGTCCGCCAGGGACGCCGCAAGTCGGCGCGCGCCTTCCACCTCCGCACGCGAGAGATCAGTCGCAGACACACTGAGCCAGACCAGCGCGGGCTCGCGGCCGATCACATCGACCGAGTTCTCCAACGTCCGTTCAGGAGTGTCCGGCCCGAGGTTCCATGCCGAGAAACCCACCGAGTCCAGCACCGCCGCGACCATCATCGAAGGCAGGATGTACGGATCACCCGCCGGGGCGCCCCCCACCGCGACCGGGCCACGACCGCCGCGGGATGACAGTGTTCGCAACTGGCTGATCGCCTGCACGCAAATGTCCGTTGCAAGATGCTCCCGGAAGACAGCGTCACTTCGGCGGCGCCAACCCTCCGCGATCGCCTCCATCGCCGTTCGGACTGGTCCATCGCAGATCTCCGCGACCGACATCCCCTGCACATGCATGGACCAGATCAGCCCGCGCGCTTCGTGTGCATCACCCCGATCCAGCGCCTCTTGAAATGCCGCATCCCACGAATCCGCTCCCGCCTCCAGGCCGAGCGCTTCCGGAATGGCAACTTCCCGATCCGTCTCCCTGACGAAACGAATCGCTTCCTCGATCGTGATGCGGCGATGCCCTCCCGCGGTGCGCGACGCCGCGATGACTCCCCGGTCCACCCATCGCTTGACTGACGATTCACTGACCCCCAGCGCCTCGGACAACTCCCGTGGTGACAGCACGATCTTCATCGGCACCCACTTCTCCACCCACCCTGACCATGGACGATCTGAACGTTTCCATGCTAAAGGTCGGTGGCCGCGCGGGTCAATGAAAATCAACCTGTCGGAGCGGTGCGCCCGACAACGTAGGCAACCCAGTCTTCCTCGTCAGCCAGTTCCTCGGGATCCGCTTCACGGACCAGCAGGTTGCCATCGCCGTCCATCGCATCACCGTAGTTCGTGTACACCTCGGTGGAGGTGAACCCCGCTTCCATCATGGCGTCGCGAAGTTCCGCGACCGTCCAGAGCCGCCAGTTGTAGGCGAACGCGCCTTCAAGGTGCGATCCGTCAGGGAGGATGAAGTCGATGCGGTTCCGCACTCGCGCGGTCAGCGGGTTGATCGACTGCTGCACCCAGCAGTACGTGAAGACGCCCGCTGCGGGATCCTCCGGATCCTCGATCTCCATCCGCCCCTCACCCGTGACCAGCGAACCCGGCCCGCCATAGACGTCCAACGCGAGGATGCCCTGTGACGGTTGCAGCCGCGCATGCGCTGCACGGATCCATGCCAGGAGATCCTCGCGCTCATGGAGTTCGCACGCAGCGAAGTTGAAGGCGGCGATCACATCGACCGGCGTGGTGCATGCGCGCACATCGATCGTCTCCCATGAGAATGAGAGATCCACGTCGTCACCGACTTCCTCACGCGCTCGCAGTTGTGCGTGCGCGAGCGGTTCCGGATCTGCATCAACGCAGACCGCACGCCCGCCTTCCAGGTAACGCACCCACGCGCGAGCCAGGCCGGCGCCGCCGCAGAAGTCCTCGCCGAGCACGAGCGGAGAACCACCGTGCACCGCGTGAAGGAACATCGCCTCCAGACGCGGCGACTGCACCGCCATCTCATAAAGATCAAACCGGTTCACGGGCGGGCGCTTTCGACAACCATCAGAGCTTCGATCTCACAATGGAGTCGACCAACTGCTGCCAGTTGTCCTCATACTGCTTCATGGTCTCGGTGGGCCCGACGGCCTTGATGTACATGTCCCCTTCATGGCCTCCCTCGATGAGCAGTGCCATCAGCGTGTAGTCCGCCTCGGGCGCCGCTCCCATGGTCGCCATCACCTCCCCGTGACCAACCACCTCGACGACTGAACACATGGGACCATGGTGCTCGCGCCGTTCAACCTCTCCATCCGGCGTCACGATCTGCTTGACCCAACGCTCGATGTTCATTTCCTTCGGCCCCATCGAGCCGACGTACACCGTCGCCGCACCCTGACCGCCATCACCCGGGATCACGTACTGACGGCGAGCCTGCTTCAGAGTGGATGTGACCGGAACACTCTCCCACGCCGGCGGCAGCGTCATCATCACTCCGCCCACGGAGTAGACCGCGTTGCCGATATTGACCGGAAGGCCCTGCGGTTCCTTCGCCGCTGGCTCCTCCTCCTCAGCATGATCATGGTCGTGATCGTGATCAGCGTGATCGTGATCGTCATGGGAATGATCGCCGGCGTCGGAACCGGTCTCGGTCCCGGCATCTGCCGAATCACTCCCGGTGGGACGATTGCCGTCGTCGAACCCGTCATCAGAGCAACCGGCGAGACCCAGACACATGCCCGCCGCGGCGAGCAATGCCAGCACGGTGTTGGATTGAATGTTCATGTCGGGATTGTACGCGTGAAGCGGGTGACGCGTCGGGGTCTCTCAGGAGCAGGTCGCCGCCCAGGTCGTCAGCAATGTGTTGAGGTCATCGAAGTCGACGGTATTGCTGCCATCGATGTCACCCTGGCTGAACGTCGCACCATCCGGCTTGTCCCAGTGAACCAGCAATATGTTGAGATCGTCGAAGTTGACGGCGCCATCGCCATTGATGTCGCCCGCACACGCTGGATCAGGGAGACGGACGATCTGGATCCCGTTCATGGAAGAGAGCACATTGCCGCCGAACAGGCCCGAATGCAGGTTGATCTGACCGTTGCTCACCGTGATGCGATGCCTGGCGTACGTCACGCCCTCGACATGCTGCCCGGTCCACGCGCCACCGACATCCAGCGGACCACCGATCGCCGGCGGGTCCACCCGAAGGCGCGACAAACGCTCCGGATGATTGGGCGTCCAGCCGTAGGTCAGAACCTCGTAGGTCCCGTTCTGAATTCCCGAGAAGAAATAGCACTGGTCCAGCGGACTGTTGGTCGCCTGCGCGTAGTCGTCCATCAGGGCTTCCGCGTCGCCGGTGGTCGCCGCGTCGTCAGCGGCCTGCACCGAGTTCGCGCCGATCTGCCGCACCGTGGCGCTGGTCGGTGCGCCTGCAATGTCCATGAGCGGGCCGTTGAAGACACCACCGGGGGGAGCGACTTCCGGGCCAAAGCTGTTCCAGAAGCCGGGAAATCCGACCGCCCCATATGCGTTCGAGGGGACACCGCTGTCCAGGCCGAGGTCCAGGTTGAATGACTGTCCCTGTGCCGCGGCACAGATCAACACGCTCGCCGCCGCACTGATTGCGCGATGCATCATCATGAGCTCCCTTCGCTTCCGACCCCCGACCAGTCAGAGAATGGGAGGCCACCCACAGCGGACGTCCGGACCGCGAGCCTCCGGACCCATTCTGGCAGCGGGAAGCGCGCAATGCGAGGCTTTTGCCGAAGAAGGCTGGATCGGTGCCGGTTGCTCAGTTGTCGACCGCGCCCCAGTTTCCGAGAACGATGTTCAGGTCATCGAACTCGACCAGGCCGTTCCCGTTGAGGTCGGCGCGGGGGTCGTTTGTCCCCCAGAAGGTCAGGACCAGGTTGAGGTCGAGGAAGTCGACCTGACCATCACCGTTGGCATCGCCCATGAACGGCGGGACAAAGGTGAAATCGAGCCTGTTGAAGTTGTACTCACCGAGCGGCGTGGTGTTCACGAAGCGGAGGACATGGGTTCCGGCGGAGGGCAGTTCGAGCGTCGCGCTGACATCGGTCCAGGTCTGCCAGCCCCCGGTCACGGGAACCGTGATCGGGCCGGTGGCATCGACGCCATCGACTTCGATCCGGAACGTTCCGCCGGCGGACTCGGAGGCCACCCGCGCGACCACGTTGTACTCACCCACCTGACCGGTCACTGTGTACTCGAGCCATTCGCCTTCCCGGATCCAACCGACATTGAAGCCGCCCTCGGAGCACGCCTCGATGTCGACACCCTGGTCCGTCCGGTACTGGTTGCCGTTGTTGCTGGCATCCGCATCCCAGAAGGCCTGACCGGCACCTCCGAGATCGAAGTCCTCGGCCTCCACTGTCCCCGGCAGGATGGTTGCCGACCCGCCGTAAGGCGCCTGCAGTTCATCGACATAGACCCGCACCCAGTCAACGAGCATCTCGGCGGGGAAGGGGGTGGATCCATTGGGCGGTCCCGGCCAGTTGCCGCCGACCGCGACGTTCAGGAGGAAATGGAAGGGCACATCAAAGGGCGCTTCGGTATCACCGGAGGCACCGGTGCTGAACCACTGGTTCGCGTTGACCGTGTGAAAAAGCTGGCCATCGAAGTACCAGCGGATCTGGAGCGGATCCCACTCGATCGCATAGACATGGAAGCCGGTGATCACGCCGCCGGGATACAGGCTGCCCCCGTTGCTGACGTTGCCCGGCCAGTTGTCACCGAAGTGAATGGTGCCATGGGCGCTGGTCGCGGTGTTCACCGACTCCATGATGTCGATCTCACCGCCGGCGGCCCAGCCACCGTAGGGGCTGTTGGTCGGGAGCATCCAGAAGGCTGGCCACAGACCCTGCCCGGACGGGATCTGGATCCGTGCTTCGAGCCGACCGTAAAGGAAGTCGGCCTTGTTCCGCGTCCGGATGCGGGCGGAGGTGTAGTTGTAGCCACCTGCCGACTGCTGGCGGGCCACAATGTGCAACAACCCACCGGAGACAAAGAGGTTGTCCGAATCCGACTGGTAGTACTGCAACTCATTGTTGCCCCAGCCGGGAATCCCGTAGAAGCTCCCGTCTCCCAGCATCGCTTCCCACTTGGAAGTATCCAGGCTGGTACCGTCGAACTCGTCAGACCACAGCAACTCGTCCGCGTGCAGCGAACTCGCGGCGACGACCAGCAACAGGGTGGGCAGAATCTGGCGCACAGGTGATCTCCTCGCAGGGTGGGCGCGTACCGCTACCGAAACAGTTACACCAAGAGTAGACGGGCGGGCCGGACGCGGCAACAGAATTCCGATCATTGGGTGCCACTCCCGACTGAATCAGGCCCGAGAATGTCACCGACGCGTCCCTCGTCTGAAACGAGTCTTCCACGCCATCGGCACTCCCGCTTGCTTCCGTCCCAATCGTGGGTAAGCTTGGAACTGTTACATGTCATCTGTACGAACGATCGCGAAGAACATCGGCGTCTCAGTCGCCACCGTATCGCGTGCACTGAACGGCAAGCCGAACGTCAATGAGACGACGAGGCAGGCCGTTCTCGCCGAGGCGGAGCGCGTCGGGTATACCCTCCGACGTAACGACTCGCAGTCGCGCGTCCTGGCGCTGGCCTATACATGGGAACCGGGCCGGGTCGATTACGGCGGCTTCGACGCCGCCCTGATGCGCGGCATCCTTCAAGGCATCAACGAGCATCGTTTCGACGTCAACATCCTCAATATCTTCCGGGACAAGTCCCCGGACGAGAGCTACACGAGTTTCTTCCGTCGGAAGGGCGTGAGCGGTGCCATCCTTCGAACCTCCAGCGACACCCGCGAGGTGTGCCACGACATTGCGGCGGAGGGTTTCCCATCCATCGTGATTGCGGATCGGTTTGATGAGCCCGAGGTGAACTTCATTGGCAGTGAGTCACGGGTTGAGAGCCGCAAGGCTGTCGAGCACCTGATCCACCTCGGCCACCGTCGGATCGGTATCGGTGTCCACCAGGTGCGTGATACAGACCACGAAGACCGGCGCGCGGGGTACATCGATGCGATCAAGGCGGCCGGCATGGAACTGGACCCGGCGCTGATCGCAGACATCGTCGCGGACATGGATGGCGGCGCGAATGCCGTGACGTACTTCCTGAGCCTGCCGGATCCCCCGACGGCTTTCTACTTCACGGACCCGTTGGCCACCCTCGGCGCGCTGCATCGCTGCAGGGCGCTGGGCCTGCAACTGCCGCGGGATCTCTCCCTCGTCGGTTTCGATGACAGTGATGTGCGTCAGCATGCCTTTCCGCCCTTCACGGCGGTGTGCCAGGACGCGGTTCAACTGGGGTTTGAATCGGCGCGATGGCTGACCCGCCTGCTGTCCGGCCAGACCTCCGGTTCGCTCCGTCGGCTGGTGCCGACGCGATTCGAGATCAACCAGACCACGGCGGCACCGCCGAACAAGGCGCCGAGTCTGGACGATTCCAGGAATCGCGGCTGATTGTAACGCTGCACTCGCGTTCGCTGCTCCGGTTCTTCGGGGTTGGAAACCCCCGGCACACCCGCGACAAACCGCCCATAAGCCCCGCCAGACCGGCCAAATCAGGCTTCTTCCGGCGAGATGTCGTCCGTGGCGGGATTTTCGTTGACGACACCCCCTTCGATGGGCTAGTCTGTAACTGTTACAGAACGCTTCATGCGGGTGGCGTCCTGCCGGATGCAGGCCGACATCATAAGTGAGATCCATGACGGCACCGGAAGGAGGTGTCGTCCATCGAGGAGATGAGTCAATGTCACGAGCTCTGCTTTGGATGGCCGTTTGCGGCACCGCCGCTGCCCTTCCCACCCAGGCGCTGGGTCAGGTCACGAATGGTGGCTTTGAGACGTCGGTTGCCTTCCCGCCCGGCTTCAGCGGCTGGAACAACTTCGGCTTCAACCTGATCGACAACATCTCGCGTGACACGGCGACCTTCCGGACGGGTGCCGCGTCCTGCAAGATCTTCGGCCAGTTCAACGGCTTCTTCCAGAACGACACGGGCATCTTCCAGGACACCTCGCTGGCGCTGGTCGCCGGCCATCGCGTGCGCGCTTCCGTCTGGTGCCGTCACAACAGCGCCGACCCGATCGGCGACCAGAACGGCATCAGCAACCTCGGCTTCTTCACGATGTTCCTGAATGGTGGCGGCGTGGACCACAACGTCGGCGGTGCCACGCTTTACGCGTCCGATCCCACTGACCAGTGGATTCAGTTCGTGGTCGAGGGCATCGTTCCGATGGGCGCCACCAACGCGAACCTCACTGCGGGCTTCGTGCAGTTCGAGTTCAACTCCGGCGCCATCTACATGGACGACTTCGTGATCGAGGACCTCGGTCCGGCCCCGGCTGGCCTCTGGAACGCCAGCTTCGAGCAGGCTGACGCCGTGGCCGGCAATCGCCCCGCTTTCTGGGACATTCAGCCCGGCATCAACGAGTTCAACGCCACGGTCAACGCCGATGTGGCCACCGATGGCGCCAAGTCGCTCCTCATGTTCGGCCTCTTCGCTGATGCTCCGAGTTCCGCCGTCGTCTGGCAGGAACTTCCGGCCGCGCCCGGCGAGCAGTTCTCCTCATCCGTCTCCGCCCTCCATGGCTCCGGTGACCCGCTCGGCATGAACACCGAGGGTACGAGCAACATCGCGTTCATGAACCTTGAGTTCCAGAACGCCAGCGATGACATCCTGACTGTCACCTCTGTGCCGCTGCTCGACAGCGCTTCCCCCACTGATGTCTGGACCCCGGGCAGCGCCACCGCCACGGCGCCCGCCGGTGCCACCAAGGTGCGGATCCTTCTCGGTCTCTTCCAGCCCGACGAGCCCACCGGCCCTGCCGGTACCGAGCCCGCGGGTGCGGCCTTCTTCGATGACAGCGATCTCGTCAGCAACGGCCCCAACACCGGCCTCGTGAACCCCGGCTTCGAGACCTTTGTCCCGAACGTCGAGTTCCAGCCCGACGCTGCCAGCCCCTTCCCGGGCTGGACGAATGCCGGCTTCTCCGGCACCAACCTGCAGCACGCCGTCGAGTCGCGCACCGGCCAGTACGGCGCTCGCATGTTCGGCCAGTTTGCCGGCATCCCGAATGACACCGTCATCTTCCAGAACCTCCCGGCCAACCCGGGTGATCTGGTCGAAGCAACCGCGTACTCGCGTCACCTCGGCGTCGATCCCATGACCGGTGCCAACACCAGCTTCCTGAACATCGTCTGGCTGGACTCCGGTGGCGGCGTGCTCGGTTTCGAGACGGCCGCCGGTGTTGACGCCGCCAGCCCCACGGACACCGACATCCTGGTGACCGTGAACGGCTCGGCTCCCGCCGGCACCACCGATGCCCAGATCCTCATCGGCTTCCATCAGGAAGCCGACGCCCCGGGTGCCGCGATCTGGGATGACGTCACGGCTGTCGTCACCCCGGCTCCGGACTGCCCCGGTGATGCGAACGGTGACCTGTTGGTCAACTTCGACGACCTCAACGAAGTGCTCGCCTTCTGGAACACCACTCAGCCTGTCGGTACCAACGGTGATGTCACCGGTGACGGCATGGTCAACTTCGACGACCTCAACGAGGTGCTCGCCAACTGGAACACGAGTTGCCTCTGATCGATTCACAGTCTTGGTTCGGTGTCGACGCCGCGGAAACGCGACGTCGACACCTTCTTTACACTCCGGCTCATCCCGTGTGATCGTCACTGATGTACGATTGCGGCCTCGACGCAAGGAAATGGCATGACAAGGACTTTCGGCAACGACTTCCTCTGGGGTACGGCGACGTCCGCCTACCAGATTGAGGGCGCTCACGATCGGGACGGTCGCCAGGACTCCGTCTGGGATGCCTTCTGTCGGCGACCTGGCGCGGTCTTCGAGGGCCACACCGGGGATCGAGCATGTGATCACTACGGCCGGATGTCCGAGGACATCGGTATCCTTTCCTGGCTCGGCGTGAATGCGTACCGCTTCAGCATTTCCTGGAGCCGCGTGCTCCCGGATGGCACCGGCGCGATCAATGAGGCTGGTCTGGATTTCTACGATCGCCTTGTCGATGGCCTCATCGAAGCCGGGATCGACCCGATGGTCACGCTCTTCCACTGGGACTACCCGCTGTCCCTGTACCACCGGGGTGGCTGGCTCAATCGCGACTCGGCCCAGTGGTTTGCCGACTACGTGCGGGTGATCGTGGACCGGCTTTCTGACCGTGTCACGCGCTGGAGCACGATCAACGAGCCGCAGTGTTTCATCGGCCTCGGCCATCAGGAAGGCAAGCATGCCCCTGGGCTGAAACTCGCGCCCGAAGATCACCTCCGCGCGGCGCACCACGCGCTGCTTGCCCACGGCCGCGCCGTGCAGACCATCCGGGCGCATGCAAAGGTCCCCTCTGTCGTGGGGTGGGCACCGATCGGGCACATTTCCTATCCGGCGACAGAAGACCCGGCTGACATCGAGGCCGCCCGCCGCGCGACCTTCGAGATGCGGAACAAGGACCACTGGAACAACACCTGGTATTCCGACCCGGTGTGTCACGGTCACTATCCGGAGGATGGCCTGGCGCTGTGGGGCGATGCGGCCCCGCGTGTCGAGTCGGGCGACATGGAGATCATCTCCCAGCCTCTCGACTTCTACGGTGTCAACATCTATGCCGGTGAACCGGTGCGAGCATCGGAGGAGCATGGCTGGGAAGTCGTCAGCTTCCCGCCCGGTGCGCCTCGCACGGCCTTCGACTGGCCGATTGCGCCCAAATCCCTGGAATGGGGTGTGCGACTTCTCTGGGAACGGTACGGCCTGCCCGTGATCGTCACCGAGAACGGCATGGCGAACCTCGACTGGCCCGATGAGCAGGGCCGGGTCTCGGACCCGCAGCGGATCGACTACTCCAGCCGCTACCTGGCGGGTCTGCAGCGTGCCATGGATGCCGGAGCGGACGTTCGCGGCTACTTCCACTGGTCCCTTCTGGACAACTTCGAGTGGGCTGAGGGTTTCCGGATGCGGTTCGGGCTGGTCCACGTCGACTTCGAGACGATGGTTCGGACTCCGAAGGCGTCGGCCCACTGGTATCGCGACTTCATCGCGGCCCAGCGATCAGGCCCGACGGCCAAGGTCGGCGTGCGCGGGGCGGTCACGCCAGGCGCCCGCAAGGCCATCTGAGCCTTTGCTGAAATTGGGTGGATATTCTCGTTTGGACGCTGTACACTCGTCGCTCCAGTGCGAGCGCGGTGCGCTTGCGCACGTTTCGGCGCCCGCAGGCATGGCAGTCTCCTTTCGGCCCGTAATTCCTGATTCGATCCGACTGCCGATAGGAGCCCGTCATGGGCAACAAGCTTTACGTTGGCAATCTCCCCTACTCCGTCACTGCTGCTGAACTCGAACAGATCTTCAGCGAATGCGGCAAGGTGGATGATGCCACGATCATCATGGATCGTGACACCGGTCGCAGCAAGGGCTTCGGCTTCGTCACCTTCTCCTCGTCCGAAGAAGCTCAGAACGCGATCAATGTCTTCAACGGCCGCGAGATCGCCGGTCGTGCCGCGACGGTGAACGTCGCGAAGCCGCGCGAAGATCGCGGTCCCCGCGGCGGCGGCGGTGGCGGTCGCGGTCGCTATTGATCCGCGTCTGAAATTGAATGAGACATGAACCCAGCCCGTCGGTGTATCCGACGGGCTGTTTCGTTTAACCGCGCGGGTTTGTTCTCGGGTTTCACAGACACGAAACGTACACTTGCATGTTCTCCCACTCATCTCGGGGGATCAGAGGACATTCCATGCGCAGACTCACGTTTCCCGTTGCCCTTCTCATTTCCCTGTGGCTGGTGACCTCCTCAACAGCCGGAACGCTGCTGGTGCCTTCGCAGTACGCAACGATCCAGGGCGCGATCGATGCGGCTGGCCCTGGTGACACCGTGCTGGTCAGTGACGGGGTCTACCTCGAGACGATCGCCACCGGATTCAACGACATCACGATCGAGTCGGTCAACGGCTCAGCGGTGACTGTGATCGATGGGAACGGGTTTGCACCGGTCGTCTCGGCCGGGACCGGAGGCGGCAGTCTGAACCTCAAGGGGTTCACCATCACGGGCGGGTTCGGATCGTTCGGTGGCGGTGGCATCTACTGTGCGAACCTAAGCCATGCCTTCGAAGACTGCGTGATCACCGGAAACGATGCGTTCTTCGGCGGGGGCGTCTTCTGCAACTCCGGGACCGCAGCGTTCAGCGACTGTGTCATCTCCAACAACACGGGACTCGACGGGGCCGGGTTCTATTGCGGCGAGGCGATGCCAACCCTCACGAACTGCCGCATCGAGTTCAATTTCGCGAACGGTAGCGGTGGCGGCATGTTCAACGACGCCCACGCGGAACCGACGTTGACGAACGTGGTGATCGAAGGGAACGCCGCGAATAGCGTTGGCGGCGGGATGATGAATCTCTCTGCATCTCCGGCCCTCGACACGGTCACGCTGGTCGGGAACAGCGCCCTTTCCGGTGGAGGCATGGCCAATGAATCCGCTGCTGCGCCGTACATGGTGGGCTGCACGATCGAGGGGAATACGGCCCAGGAGCACGGCGGCGGGATCTCAAACATCGGGGGCAGTCCCTTTCTCAGTTTCTGCACGATTCGCGACAACTCAGCGGGTATCAGCGGTGGTGGGATCTACAGCGACTTCGGCTTTCCAGGGGTGTATGACTGCACCATCGACCTGAATGCGGCTCCGACGGGCGGCGGCATCTTCAACGACCTGGATGTCTCAATCGACATCGAGCGCTGCATGATCGCAGCGAACACGGCCGATCATGGCGCGGGGATGGCGGACCGTGCCTTCACGAGTACTGATGTGATCGACACCACATTCTCGGCAAACAGCGCCACCACTCGCGGCGGCGGGATTCTGTGTGACGGTTCATCTCCGGACCTGACGGGCTGCACGATCACCGGCAACAGTTCATTCGATGGTGGCGGGATCTACTGCGTCGCGGGTGCCGCCTCGTTGACATCGACGCTGGTGACTCAGAACTCGGCGCTTGGCGACGGTGGCGGAATGCTCGTCACGATCGGTTCCACCGCCGAACTGACGTTCGTCACTTTCGAGACGAACAGCGCGGACAATTTCGGTGGCGGACTCGTGTGCTGGCAGGGGAGTTCACCGATCCTCGTGTCGTGCGACTTCATCGACAACTTCTCAGACGACGGTGGCGGCATGGGGTGCGAGGGCGGGTCGAACCCGTCACTCCTGACCTGCCTCTTCGAGGACAACCGGGCCTCTTTCGGCGGAGGCATGCTCTGCGATCATTCGAGTCCGACGCTCGACGACTGCGTGTTCCGGGCGAACTACGGGGGTGGTGGCGGTGGCGGCATGTTCAACCAACTTGAGTCGCATCCGCACATCGTGAACTCGCTCTTCGAACTGAACTCCGTCAGCGACAATGCGGGCGGGGGTGGAATCGTCAACACGGCTGACTGTCATCCCCTGATCGAATCCGTCACCTTCAACGGGAATACGGCGGTCAACGGCGGCGGGATGCTGAACAATTTCAACTCGTCACCGATCGTTCGCAACTGCACCTTCATCAATAACGAGGTGAGCGGCTACGGCGGCGGTGTCATCAACTGGAATGGCAGCAGCCCGCGCTTTGAGGTGGCCAATACGTTCAGGTCGAACATCGCGGAGTTTGGCGGTGGCGTCTTCAACCTCACCGATGCTCACGCCTATTTCGAGAATCCCACTTTCGACTCCAACGTCTCCATCTTCAGTGGAGGCGGGATGGTCTCGTATGGCAACTGTGACGTGATCATTGACGACGGCCTGTTCGTCGACAACGAGTCCAGCACCGGAGGCGGCGCAGCGCTCATCCAGTTTGGATGTGACGGTTCCTTCAACGGCACCACGTTCATGAACAACACGGCGGGCACGGTCGGCGGCGCGATCATTGCATTCGACGACGTGCGGACTGCCTTCAACGATGCGTACTTTTCAGGCAACACTGCGGCCGGCGATGGTGGCGCACTGTACTGCGAAGCGCTGGCGGACGTGGTCCTCAACCATGCCATTCTGAGCGCGAACAGCGCCGGCGGGCGAGGCGGCGGCATCTTCTGCACGGGGAGTTCACCGATCATCAACTTCACGGCCATCGACGGCAATAACTCGGTCGGCTGGGGCGGCGCGTGCGCCGGTGACGACGCCAGTCCCCTGCTTCGAGGCTGCACGATCAGTTCCAACGTCGCGTCGATCGGCGGTGGCGTGGCACTGAAGGGTGGCGACCCGATAGTCGTGAGTTCAATTGTCCGGAGCAACCAGTCGCAGGCCTCCGGCGGAGGCGTCTTCCTCTTCCCGGATACGACAGCGACGCTGGCCAACCTGACTGTCACGACGAATGAGGCCGCGATCGGCGGCGGTATCAGCATGGACTCCGGGAGTTCATCGCTCTCGAACTCCATCGTCTGGAACAACACGGGCTCGTCGAGTGATGACGAGATCCGCGGCACTGTACTCACAGTCGATGCGAGTCTTGTCCGGGGCGGGTATACGGGCCCGGGGAGTGGCGTCATTGATGCTGACCCTCTCTTCGACAGTTCGGGGCAACTGGCCCTCGCGGCCGGTTCCCCAGCCATTGATGCCGGCGACTATCTGCTGTTGCCGTCGGGTGAGTCCCTCGACCTGCGCGAGAACCCGCGTATCTCGGGTGGGCAGATCGACATGGGTGCGATCGAGTTCCGTTCGAATGCGCACCATGTGCCTGTCGACTTCGCCACGATCCAGGAGGCGATCGACTACGCGAGCGACGGACAGTCGATCGTCGTTTCGGCCGGAACCTACAACGAGCAGATCAACCTGGGCGGCAAGGGCATCAGCCTGATGGGTGCCGGCGGGCGCGGATCCGTGGTCATCGATGCAACAGGGCTTGGTGGTCGTGCTGTGCACATTCCTGAGCCTGTCAACGGCTCGGTCGTTTTCGAAGGATTCACTATCACAGGTGGTGTCTCGAATGAAGGCGGCGGGATCTATGCCGTTGGCGATGTGACGATTCGCAACTGCATGATTCAGGGCAACTCGGCGCCGAATTTCGGCGGCGGCATGTATGCGGCCCGCGACGTCAAGGTCGATTCTTGTGTCTTTGACAGCAATACGGCGGGCACCTGGGGTGGCGGCGTCGACCTCGGACTGTCGTTCGGCGGTGAGCGTGCGACGTTTACCGGCTGCACATTCACCAACTGCTCTGCGGGCGGCGGCGGCGCAGTGCTGGCACAGGCAGGAAGCGGGATCTTCGTGGACTGTGACTTCGTCGGGAATTCGGGGGTGGGTGCCGCGTACGTCTTTGACTACGGCTACATCGAGTGCATCAACTGCAGGATCACGGACAACGCGGGTCCGGGCCTGTTCGCCTTCAACGGTGCGTTCCTGCGGACGTACAACTGCCTTGTGGCCCGCAACGCCGGAAGCGGCATTCACATCGGCACGTTCGTCCAGGCTGACATCGTCAACTGCACGGTGGTGGACAACGTCGCGAGTTCGGCGGGCGGCGGCCTGTCCATCAATCAGCACCAGTCCAACACGCGCATCGAGAACTGCATCGTCTGGGGCAACGAGGATCACTTCCTCGTGCTGCCGGAGGAGTGCCAGATCTTCCCCTGGGACTGTGGCTGTGATCCGGAATTCGACATCTGCGACTGTGAGAATCGGCCGGACATCTGTGTCGCTGAGCCGCCGGGTACTGACCAGGTCAATATCTACGCGTCCTCGATCGGATCGGTGACCATGAACAACTCGTGCATCCAGGATGGCTGGCCGTGGCCGGATGGCGCGGGCAACATCACGAGTGACCCGGGGTTTGTCGATGCCCTGGGCCTGGACGGCATGCCGGGGACGGGTGACGAGGACTTCAACCTGACGGGCGCCAGTGCCTGCATCGACATCGGTGATGCGGAGAAGTTGATCATCCGCCGGGATGACTTCGATCTCGATCAGGATGGGGATTTCGCTGAGTTTCATCCCGTCGACCTGGCCGACAATGAGCGCCTGCGCAACGGGCGCATCGACGCCGGTGCGTTCGAGGCGGTCGGCGGTCCGACACACAGCACGTGGATCGCCACCGAACTGGCCGAATGGTCCATGCCGGGTGCCTGGTCGCCCGGCCCGCCGCCGCCGGGTTCGAATGCCGTGGTCGACGGTATTGATGGCAGCGTGTATGCGCCCGATGACGTTGAGTTCGCCGGCCTCCGGATTGACAACGGATCGCTCCACTTCGTTGGAGCGATCAACGAGATGACTCTGACAGGTGATGTGTATGGCGGACCGCTGCAGATCGGCGTCTGGTCGCAGACCCCGGCCCGCTTTCAGTTTGATCTCAGCCACCTCTACTCGACGCCGGGGCAGACGTTGCAGGTCGGTGAACTGGGTACGCTCGGTGGCAACGGGACCATCGACATCGATATCGAGAATGGCGGCAGCATCAACCCCGCCGGCATCGGCACCGGTGGCTGGCTCACCGTCAACCACAACTACGTCGGTCGATTCATCGACCCCTTCGGACGCGAGACCATCGGTGACATCACGATCGACCTCATCAGCAGCAGTCCGCCTCCACCGGGATCGATCACCGGCAGTCATGATGTTCTGAACCTCGGACCCGAAGCGGATCTGGACGAGGGCTCCCTGACCGTTCGGGCAGCCCCGGGCCTGAACCCGTCGGTGGGCACGATCTACGAGATCATTCGCGTCGCATTCGACCGGACGGGCACCTTCGATGTGGCGTTCCTCCCCGGCCTGCCGGGTGGCAAGTTCTTCCGCGTGGTGTATGACTATGACCCGCCGACTCGAGGCACGACGCAGTACAACGTCTTCCTGATCGTTGATACGCTCGGGGCCCGGATCGACTTCAGCAGCGCAGGAACCTATTCCATCGACGGACTCGCCACGGATACTGCGGTGGGAGACCTGAACGGCGACGGTCACACGGACCTCGCCGTCACGATCCCGGGCGATACCCCGGGGTCCCCGGGCTCAGTGCTCGTGCTGTACAACGGCGGCACGACTGCCGGGGCGTGGAACGGGTGGGGATCCGCGGCCCAGTACGCCGTCGGTGTCGACCCGATCAGTCTCGACATCGGGCAACTTGATGACAATCCCGGGCTCGATGTTGCGGTGCTCAATCGTGGCGATGACTCGGTCAGCATCCTCACGAACAACGGTGTCGGCCTGCTCACCGAGGAAGCCGTGATCAACGGGGTCGCTGACGACGGCAGATCACTGATCGTCTTCGATGCGGACATGGATGGTGACGACGATGTCGCATTGACGGGACTGACGTTCGACAACACGCTCGGACTGGGTTCGCCCGCGGGTCTCGGGCTGCTGACGGTGCTCATCAACCAGACATCGCTCGTCACGCGGACCGTCGCGTTCGGTGCGCCGATGGTCTTCGCGGCCAATGATGACCCCGGCGATCTGGATCCGGGTGACTTCGACAATGACAAGGATCCGGATCTGGCGATTGCGGGACGCGGGCCGCGAAAGGTTGCGATCTTCCTGAACGAACTGACGGGCAGCCCCTCCTTCTCCGAGCAGCGCCTGATCGACGTGGGTTCCTTCCCGGCTCAACTGCAGTCGGACGATCTCAATGGCGACAACCTGCCTGACATCGTGACGGGCAATCGTGACGGGCAGTCGGTGTCGGTCATTCTGAATCGCACCAGCGGAACCACTCTGGATACCACGGGCGCTTCGGAGTTCGTTCTCGATGATCCGGTGCGCTCCATCGTTGCAGTTGATCTCGATCAGGATGGCGCCCGGGGCGTCGGTGACCTTGATCTTGCGGTCGTTCTCGAGGATGGCGCTGGAGACGGCTACATCACCGTGCTGCGCAACGACTCAACGGCCACCGTGGCAGCGTTCACGAACATCGGCACGGTGGCATCCGGTGCCAACTACCTGTTTGTTGATGCGGGAGACGTTGATGGCGATGGACAGGCGGACCTGATCACGGTCAACGATTCAGATGGAGCCCGGTCATCGAGCGGAGCGGATCGCGGCGGCGAACCGGACGATGACACGATTGCAGTCCTTCTCAACGGAGCGGGCTTCCTGTGTGAAGGTGATGCGAACGATGACGGCAGCGTCAACTTCGCTGACCTTGAGATCCTGCTTGAGGGCTGGGGTCAGACGGTGGCGCCGGGGAGCGAGGGCGACGTCAATTTCTCCGGCTTTGTGGACTTTGCCGACCTCGAGGTGCTGCTGGAGTCGTGGGGAGCAATCTGCAGCGATAGTTGAGGGTTACGCGCCGCCGCGAAGGGCGTGTCCGGCCTTCCTGAGTGTCTCTTCGCGTCGCGCGAGTTCCATGTCCGAGTCCACCATCATCCGGACGAGGCCGTCGAGGTCGACCTTCGGCGTCCAGCCGAGGTGCTCCTTCGCCCGGGAGGGATCTCCGAGGAGGAGATCGACTTCGGCGGGGCGGTAGTAGCGCGGATCAATGACGACATGCTGGTCCGGGTCGAGATCGAGACTGCTGAAGACGCGCTGCAGGAAGTCGCGCACGCTGGTGCTCTGACCGGTTGCGATGACGTAGTCGTCCGGCTGCTCCTGCTGGAGCATCAGCCACATGGCCTCGACGTAATCACCGGCAAATCCCCAGTCGCGCTGAGCGTCGAGGTTGCCGAGGTAGAGTTTGTCCTGGAGACCAAGCTTGATGCGACAGGCGGCTCGCGTGATCTTGCGCGTTACGAACGTCTCGCCCCGCCGCGGCGACTCATGATTGAAGAGGATGCCGCAGGAGCAGTGCATGTCGTACGACTCACGGTAGTTGACCGTGGCCCAATGCGCGAAGACTTTCGCGCAGCCGTACGGCGAACGCGGATGGAAGGGCGTCTCCTCGCTCTGGGGCGTCTCGCGCACCTTGCCATACATCTCGGAGCTTGACGCCTGGTAGTACCGAACGCGCTTGCCCTGATTCTTCTCATACTCACGGACGGCTTCCAGGAGCTTGAGCGCCCCCATGGCGGCCGTTTCCGCAGTGAAGATGGGCATGTCGAAACTGACACGGACGTGGCTCTGGGCAGCGAGGTTGTAGACCTCATCCGGCTCGATGGCGCGGATGAGGCACGCGAGGGAGTTGGCATCGGTGATGTCGGCGTAGTGGAGCGTGAGGTGGCGGCCGCGCTCGTGGATGTCCTCGTAGATGTGATCGATGCGCCGGGTATTGAAGGTGGATGACCGACGGATCAGGCCGTGGACCTGGTAGTCCTTTGCGAGCAGGAACTCGGCGAGATAGCTGCCGTCCTGCCCCGTGATCCCGGTGATCAAAGCCGTTCGCTGTTTTGTTTGGTCCGTGTTCATTCTGTGTTCATGAGTTCTGGGTTGGTCGCCGGAGAGTCTATCGGGCGTATCGGCACCGGGGGTCTCACGGAATGGGATCGGAAGGGGCAGGAAGCAGCCCGACGGCACTTCGGACCGGCTCCTGATTGGCCGATAGACCGAGGGCAGGGGCAGGCAGGAGGTGGCTCCGAATGTGACCTTCTCTTGAACTTCTGCTCAGTGCATGGCGTTATGTCATGTACTACCATGATTCCCCTTTCGCCGCGGGCCGACGGCGAAACGGCCCCGTTGTCGGCCCGCAGCTCGGCCCGAACCCGGAACGACACATGTCACAGATCAAGCGGATTCTCGTCACAGGGGGCGCCGGCTTCCTCGGCTCGCACATGTGTGAGCGTCTCGTGGAGGCGGGTCACGACGTCATCTGCATGGACAACTTCTTCACCAGCCAGAAGTCCAACGTCGAGCACCTGCTGGACTGCCGGAACTTCGAACTCCTGCGCCATGACATCGTGCATCCGATCTGGCTGGAAGTGGACGAGATCTACAACATGGCATGCCCGGCGGCCCCCGGACATTACCAGTACAACCCGATCAAGACGACCAAGACTTCGGTCATCGGTTCCATCAACATGCTCGGCATGGCCAAGCGCTGCGGTGCGAAGATCCTGCAGGCTTCGACCAGCGAGGTGTACGGCGACCCGGAGGTTCATCCCCAGCCGGAGAGCTACCGCGGCGCGGTGAACACGATCGGGCCAAGGGCGTGCTACGACGAGGGCAAGCGTTGCGCTGAGACCCTCTTCATGGACTACCACCGGATGAACAAGCTGAACATCCGGATCGTCCGCATCTTCAACACTTACGGACCCCGCATGCATCCGTACGACGGGCGCGTGGTCTCCAACTTCATCCGCCAGGCGCTGAACAACGAAGACATCACGATCTTCGGTGACGGCTCACAGACGCGCTCCTTCTGCTACCGCGATGATCTCGTGGAAGGCATCATCCGGATGATGGATGGCTCCGACGACTTCGTCGGCCCCGTGAACATCGGCAACCCCGGTGAATTCACCATCAAGGAACTCGCCGAGATCGTGATCGAACTGACCGGATCCAGGTCGAAGATGGTGACGCTGCCGCTTCCGGCTGATGACCCGCTGCAGCGCCAGCCGGATATCAGCGTCGCGAAGGACAAGTTGAACGGATGGGAACCGAAGGTGCCGCTCCGCGACGGCCTCGCGAAGACCATCGAATGGTTCCGTTCCATTGACCTCAGCCACTACCGGGCACCGACGCCCAACTATTGAACGACGACAGCTACGGCCGCGGCGTGCCCGCCGGCCATCAGGAGAGTTTGAACGATGCGACTGACTATGGTGGGTACCGGCTATGTTGGACTGGTCACTGGCGTCTGCCTGAGCAACACCGGCAACGACGTCATCTGCTTTGACGTGGATCAGAGCAAGATTGACACGCTGAACAATGGTGGTTGCCCCATCTACGAGCCGGGCCTGACCGAACTCATGGAGCGCAACGTCAAGGCGGGTCGCCTTGCCTTCTCGACTGATCGCGAGGAGTCCTACCGGGACGCCCAGATGATCTTCATCTGCGTCGGCACACCGACGGGCGAGGCGGGCGAGACGGATCTCTCCTATGTCATGTCCGCCGCTGAAGACATCGGCAACATGATCAAGTCTCTCGGCCCGAACCAGGAGCCGAAGGTCATCGTCGTGAAGTCGACCGTTCCGGTGGGCACCACCTTCAAGGTGCGTGACCGGATCCGCGAGATCGTGGGAGATCTTCCCTTCTCGGTGGCCGACAATCCGGAGTTCCTGAAGGAAGGTGATGCCATCAGCGACTTCAACAAGCCCGACCGCGTGGTCGTCGGCGTTGAGGATGAGCACACCGGTGCGCTGATGCACGAGTTGTACGAACCCTTCGTGCGTCAGGGTCACCCCATTTACCTGATGGACGTCCTCTCCGCGGAGATGGTGAAGTACGCCTCCAACAACTTCCTCGCCACCAAGATCTCCTTCATCAATGAGATGGCAACCCTCTGCGAGGCATACGGCGCCAACATCAACCGGGTCCGCGAGGGCATGTGCGCCGACAAGCGCATCGGCAACCAGTTTCTGTACCCCGGCCTCGGTTACGGCGGCTCCTGCTTCCCCAAGGACACGCTGGCCTGCATCATGATGGGTCGTCACTCGGAGATCGACACACAACTGTCGCAGGCCGTGCATGACGTCAACCAGCGGCAGCGCCGCAACTTCTTCTCCAAGATCGTGCATCACTTCGAGGATGAAGGTGGACTCTCAGGCAAGTCGCTCGCCTTCTGGGGCATGGCATTCAAGCCGCGCACCGATGACATCCGCGAGGCTCCCGCCGTCAGCCTCATGAACTGGTCGGTGGAAGCGGGCGCACGCTGCCGGGGCTTCGACCCCGTGGCTGCGGACAATGTCGAGAAGGAGAACCCGGGTCGCTTCGAGATCTCTGACGGCATGTACGAGACGCTTCGCGGCTGCGATGCCCTCGTCATCTCGACGGACTGGGACGAGTTCAAGACGCCCGACTTCGAGAAGATCAAGGCCCTGTTGTCCTCACCCGTCATCTTCGACGGCCGCAATCTCTACAAGCGTGACCAGATGGAGCGCCTCGGCTTCACGTACTACTCCGTGGGCCGGACCCCGGTGAAGGCGTCGCGAAAGACAGTCGGCTGACGCCTACGGGCAGGTCGTTCCCCACTGATCGAGCAGGATGTTCAGGTCGACGAAGTCGACCGCGCCCGAGTTGTCGACATCGCCTTCGGGACCGGCGGTGCCCCACTGATCGAGCAGTTCGTTCAGGTCGGGGAAGTCCACGGTTCCGCCTCCGTCGATGTCCGCACAGGGCCCGGGCGGCGGCGGCGCATCGACCGTGATGATGGCACTTCCGCCTTCTGCAAAGAGAACGTGCAGAGCAATGCGCCCGGTGTCGCTGAAGCACGTTGCCCGTCCGTCTTCGCCATTGCTCAGTGGAAGCGCATTGCTGAGGATTCGCGCCATGTTGATGGTACGCGTCTCTCCTCGAGCCACCTCGACCTGCCCACCGGTCCGGAAGACCGGCGTGGCGCTCCCGTCCGGCTCGATGACATAGAACAACTGGTTGTTGGATGCGGTTACGCCCGGGCCACCGATGTATGCCCACGTGAAGACGCGGCCGTCGGAGTTCATGAAGACTGACTCCGGACGCCCCGTGTTGATGCCGGCTGCCATACCGGGCGCCTGGAATCCCTCGCGGAACACCATGTGGTAATCCCCCGGCGTACCCACGAAGAGCGCATCGTTGTTTCCGATATTGATACCGAGGCCGGCGTTGGTCGCAGCCAGCAGGTGCATCGCATGCACACCTGAGGAATTGGCCTGCACGCTGTTGATGCCGCCAATGACCGCACCACCCGGGAAGCCGTCCGGCATGCCCTGACCTTCGCGCACCACGAGGCTGATGTTCCCCGGAGTCCCGCGGAAGTATGCGACATCGTTCGCGGTGCTGACGCCGGGACCCCACATCTTGGCATTGAAGAGCGCATTGCCATCGGCATCAATCGAACTGAACAGCGTGTCTTCAAGTTCGATGTACTGGTATCCCGGGATGTCGTCAATCGCATCGCCTTCACGCGCGAGCAGTTCCAGTCCGCCGGGGGGACCGATCCAGAGACTCTGGTCATTGATGGAGTTGACGCCTGCACCCTGCAGATCCCGCGTAAAAAACACGGTACCGGAGTCGTTGATCACCAGCGGCGCATTCGTGCTGTTGCCGATGAAGTCCTTGAACTCAACCCCGGGAAGCCCCGGTGCGTCGAAGCCGCGAAGCAGAATGGTCGCGAGATCAGCACCCACGGCGCCGGCAAAGACGCCCGGCTCAGCGATCCCACCTGAGGATGTTCCGTTGAATGCTGCGATACCCTGGCCGTTCAGGACCATCGCTCCGCCGGTGAATGACTGCCAGTTGGTACCCACCAGGCCCGGAAGAGGCTGCCCCGCCCAGGTGACCGCGTCCAGCCCGCCCGGAGGTCCGACCAGGATCGCGAATCCGGCGGCCGTCAGCACCGGCACGCCGACCGCACCATTGTCACCGAAGACGTGCTCTCGAAGTGACGTGATTGATGCCCCGATTCCCGGAGCCGCGCTCCCTTCCCGTGTCACAACCATCGGGCTCTCCGGCGGTCCCGCGTAGATCACGAGGTCATTCGAACTGCCGATACCAGGGCCTGTCACATGGATCAGGAAGGAGACCTGCCCGGCACCATTCATCCGCGGCGGCTCGATGAGAGGTGGATTGATCGCCGCGCTCATGGTCACCCCCGGATTGAATCCGGGCGCCTGGTCACCGGTCGCGATGACTACGAAGGGTTCGGGCATACCCGCCGCGGCTTGCAGAGCCGCGATCAGGCCGAAAAACACACCACCGGCACACTGCTGCCTCAGCATCTGCATCCTCCTCAAGTCCACACCTTCAGTCCACCCGCCGCAACCACGAGTGTAATCGCCCCCCCAACAGTATCCCAAGGCCAATATCGCGAATCAGGGCGTGCAGGAACTGCCCCAGCCGTTCAGAAGCGTGTTCAGATCCGCGAAGTCCACGAGGCCCGATCCATCAATGTCACCCGCCGGCCCCGCCGTTCCCCACTCCTCCAGCACCACGTTCAGGTCCGCAAAGTCGACCTGGTTGCTGCCGTCAATATCCGCAGCACAGGCATCGGGGTACACCACATCGATGTACGCCTGACCCGCACCTCCGCCGACGAAGAAGGCCTGGAAGGCCAGCCGACCACTGTCATTGAAACATGTCGGACGCCCATCCTCACCATTGGATATCGGACTGCCATCATTGTCACCGAGGAACCGGACGCTCTGGATCATCCGATTGTCACCCGGGGCAACTTCAACATTGCCACCCGACTGGAAGACGGGGAACGCATTGCCGTTCGGACCCGCGACGTAGGCAAGCTGCCTGTTCGCCGTGGTGATGCCGGGGCCTGAGAGCAGTGTCCAGGTGAAGACCTCGCCACGTGAGTTCAGGTACAGACTCTGCGGTGCTCCCGCGATGACACCGGCGTCCATTCCCGGTGCCTGAACACCTTCCCGAAAGACAAGCTTGAGATTGCCGGGGGTCCCGACATAGATCGCATCATTGTTACCGGTGTGAATGCCCAGCGCGCCGTTGATCGCAGCGACGGCATGCACAGCGAAGATGCCGTTGCCGTTCCGCACCGCGTCCTGGAACCCGATGATCGCTGCGCCCGCTGGGAATCCGTCCGGCATCGCCTGTCCTTCCCGCAGCAGGAGATGCACATTGCCCGGTGTTCCGTAGAAGACCGCGCGGTCATTGAAGAAGTTGACACCGGTCCCTGTCAGGCCCGCCGTGAAGACGGCTGTGCCTGAAGCATCAATCGTGATGTTGTACAGATAAGCCAGATCGGTGTAGTTCACACCCGGAATGCCCGCCGCGGGATCACCCTCGCGCGCCAGGAGTGAGGGCGCACCGGGCGGGCCGACCCAGGCGGTTTCGTCATTCGCCGACGAAACACCCGTCCCCTGAAGCTTGCGGGTAAACGCAACAACGCCGCTGTCATTGATCGCGGGAGCGCCGCTGGCAAAGTCATCGAAACCGTTGAAGCCGACACCCGGATCCAGACCCGGCGCCTGCGCGCCCGGAAGGACGGTTGACGTGACGTTGGTCATGTCATTCGCGGCAAACATCGCGTCCCCCACCCAGGTTCCGGTGACATCACCCTTGAAGACAGCGGTCCCGGCCGTGTTGAGATGCGGCGCACAGACGGAGGTGGTGAAACTGGCCCCGGCGGTGTCCGGGAGCGGGCGTCCTGTCCAGAGCAGCGCCTTCTTGACAGATCCGTCATCGATGGCGATCGACTGCCCACCGGAGTAGTTCATGGTCACCGCCACCATACCGCCATCATTGAGCGTGTGGTTACGAAAGCTCGTGATGGCACCGAGGCTTCCGGGCGCTGCATCGCCCTCACGGAATGTCGGCGCGATGGCTCCGAGTCCGCCGCGAAAGATGACACCATCGTTCGCACTGCCGATGCCTGATCCGACGACCTTGTAGAAGAAAGAGAGTTGGCCCAGGTTGTTGACGCGGGGCGCGCTGAGGTCCTGGGAACCGCTCGCGCTCGTGTACGTGACACCGGCCGGAAGTCCTTGCGCCTGCTGGCCGCCGGCAGCAACAAAGACGGGCTGCGCCGTCCCGGCCCATGCCGATCCGACCGCACCCATGCACACAACTGCCACGCTGAACCTGGTGATATCCGACACAACTCTTCTCCGAGTGAATGAACGAAGCCTGTACGCTTCCCATTCTAAACCGCGTTCCGACCGATCCAAGCAGCATGCCGGCAATGCGACAGATAGCGGGCCGCCGGAGGCCCGGTAACCGCTCAGTACTCGGCCGCGATCAGATCATCGGACGTTCGACCGAAGGTCAGTTGCAGTCGGTGTTCCAGTTGGTGAGCACTTCGTTGAGGTCATCGAAGTTCACCATCCCGTCGCCACCTTCCGGGAACACGTCGCCGTCGGGACCGCCGGTGCCCCAGTTGGTGAGCACTTCGTTGAGATCGTCGAAGTTCACCATCAGGTCGCCCGTGGCGTCACCCGGACAGACAGCCGGAATCACCTTCGCAACATACACGCCGGAGCCCCACTCGATCTGGTCATCATCCGGCGGTGTCAGACCGCAGTAGAACGCCACGTCACCATTGTTATTGACACACGGCGCACCCCCGAAGACAGGACTGCTCGTGGTGTTCTGATCGACGCGACCGTCACCGAGGTCGGTGGGCAGGATGTCGTGCTCGGTCACGAGCGGCATGAGGTCCGTGCCGTCGCCGACCCAGATGGCGCGCTGGCCGGATGCGTTGAAGGCCCGGAAGACCACCAGGCCATCGTTGTTCATGTCCGGGGCGAAGAACTCGATGTCCGAGACATCGGGATGCGCTTCGGTTGCGATCGTCACCGTCGTCGTGCCGTCAGACGCGAAGACGCCGCGAACATTCCCCGCGAGGTTGGCGACGAAGGCGACCCAACCGTTGTCGTTCAGCGCGACGCTGTTGTCGAAGCCGGTGAACTGCGAGGCGGGGTTGCCGTCGTCATCCTCGGCGATGAGGATCGATGTGCCATCCGAGTTCCAGATGCGGATCTCGTCAGGGGCGCTGCCGGAAGTGCTGCCGATGCGCCCCTTGCCGGCGATCTGCCGATTGTTGTTGAAGTCGGGCGTGAACAGGAAGGCCCACGGGCTGCCCGGGTCGAGGCCCGTCTCGACCACATGCTCCGCATGACTGGTCGGCGCCGTCGGATCCCATGAAATGTACGCGTCACCATTGAAGCTGAAACCAGCCCGGAAGCCGACCTGGTTCGCATCGTTCACGACCGCAGCCGTCCACGTCGTCGTGCCGAAGGGGCGGTTGGTCAGGAATCCACTCCCCGACGTCATGTCGTCGTAGTAGTAGATGCCCTCAGTCGTGACGAATGACTCATCCCAGATCACGCGATCATTGTTGTTCAGCGAGGTCTCGCTGAGGAAGGCATCCACGGCGGCCGTGTAGACAATGCCGCCGGTGGCGGCGTCACCGAACCACACTTTGGGCTGATCGCTCGGCGTCACGCTGACATGAAAGGAGATGTGGCGGCTGTCATTGAGCTGGATGTCTTCACCGCTGAAGAAGTGGTTCGCCGGGATGTTCCATGAGCTGCCCGGGTTCACCGAGAAGTTCGTCCGGGCCTGCAACTCGAACTCGTAGGTGGGCAGACCTGCCAGGGAAGTCCCCGCAGTTACCAGACTCATACCAATCACACACAACTGCATGGAATCTCTCCTCTCGCGATGATGGACCGAACCTCCCCCACGCACAGGCTTCACTCTAGATCAGGTCGGCCCACCGATCCAGCGCCAAAGCCCCGGTGCAGGTCGGAAGGCACTCGCGGCCGATACCTGACCTGGCCAGCCCCTCCTCACAGGCCTCCCAGGCCGCACGTCCAGCATCGCTGGGCCTCCCTTTTTCGTTGCCGGGAAGCCGGGCTGGTGGTAGATTTTTACTTCACGTCCCGAGTGAGTGGATAGAGAGCGCGGAACCCGGCATGCCTGCCCTGCGAGTAACGCCCGAGGCAATGGGGTCCGAATAAATCGAAGGAAAGTCACTGATGATCAGAGGTGTATCGTCGTACTGTCGGCGCGGTCTCGCCGCGTCGCTTGTCGTGCTCATGGCCGGAGCGGCTGCTTCGGGCCAGGGGCTGATTCAGCCCAACGGCCTGTCGACCAAGGGCGTGCTGCCCCTGGACCAGGTCAGCTCCGTGCGCCTGGCCCCGCTGGACATGGGTGCGATCGAGCGTGAGGATGCCGAGCGCGACGCCGCCGGCGAGCCGACGCGCTTCGCGATCCCGCACGAGGTTCGCATCATTCCCGAAAACGACGGCACCTGGGAACGCCTCGATGCCGATCGCTGGATGTGGCGCCTTCGCATCCGCGCTGAAGAAGCGGACTCCATCAACCTGGGTTTCACCACCTGGCACATGCCCGAAGGCGGCATGATGTTCGTCTACGCCACCGACGGCACCTACAGCATCCGCCCCTTCACCCCGATGGACAACGATGCGCACGGCGAACTCTGGACACCCGTCGTGCTCTCCGACGACATCACCGTTGAAGTCGTCGTTCACGAAAAGCAACTCGACAATCTCAAGCTCGAACTGACGTCGATCAACTACGGCTATCGCGGCTTCGGCGAACTCGTCGAGCGATCGGGATCCTGCAACAACGATGTGGTCTGCCCGGAAGGCGACGACTGGCAGGATGAGATCTCCACGGTCGGTGCCATCTCCACCGGCGGCAGCATCTTCTGCACCGGCTTCATGGTCAACAACACCGCGGCCGACCTCACGCCCTACTTCATGACCGCCGACCACTGCGGCATCGGAACCGGTAACGCGGCTTCACTCGTCGTCTACTGGAACTTCGAAACCTCAACCTGCAGCGGCGTGCCCGACGGCGTGCTCACCGACTTCCAGACCGGCTCGGTTCACCGCGCCTCTTTTTCCTCATCAGACTTCACGCTCGTGGAACTCGATGACGATCCCGATCCCGACTGGGAAGTCGGCTTTGCCGGATGGGATCGCCGCGACATGAGCTTCAACGACGGCGCCGTCGCCATTCACCACCCGCAGGGTGACGAGAAGCGCATCAGCTTCGAGAGCGATCCCGTCGTTCCGGACACCTACCTCGGCGAAGCGCCTCCCGGCAACAGCACCCACCTCTGGGTCTCCAGTTGGGACGACGGTACCACCGAACCCGGCTCCTCCGGCTCGCCCCTCTTCTCCTGGGACCACAAGGTCATCGGACAACTCCACGGCGGCTACGCCTCCTGCACCGATCTTCGCGGCGATTGGTACGGTCGCTTCCAACTCTCATGGACCGGCGGCGGATCCAGCTCCACGCGGTTGAGCGACTGGCTCGACCCGCTCGGCACCGGCCAGATGACGCTCGACACGATCCCCGGCGTCGGCATGCAGATCTCTCCCGCCGGCAACGTCGATCACATCGGCGTGGTGGGCGGTCCCTTCACCAACGACCCGTACAACTACACGCTCGGCAACGCCACACCCATGGCGATCAACTACACGGTCAGCCTCGGCGCCGGCAGCGGGCCGATCCTGATCAACGGCGGCTCTTCGGCGGGCGGCACGCTCGCCGCGTCCGGCGGTTCGGCGATGCTGACGATTTCCGTCGATCCCTCGGCGACGGGTCTTCCCGCTGGCGTCTATTCTCGCGAGCTCATCTTCGACGACACGACCAACGGTCGTCAGCGTGTGCTGATGCATACGGTTGAGATCGGTCAGACGATCGTCTCCTCGAGCCCGGCCAACGGGCTGGTGTCCGGCGGACCCGTCGGTGGACCCTTCACGGCGACGCAGGTCTACACCATCACCAGTGACCGCCCGACTCCCGTGGATGTCCAGATCAGCGCGAGCCATTCCTGGATCTCGCTCAACGGCGGCTCCGGTCCGGTCATGGCGACACTCACGGGTACGGGTGACTTCCTCGATGTCACCGTCGGCTTCTCAAGCGACGCAAACCTGCTTCCCAACGGCATCGTCAACGGCACCGTGACCATCACCAACCTGACCAGCGGCGACGGCAACACGTCACGCCCGGTGACGCTTGATGTTGGTCGCTACACCTACGCAGCCGTGGATACGCCGCAGGCGATCAACGACAACTCGACGATCACGAGCATCATCACGGTGCCCGACACCTACTGCATCGGCGACGTCGATGTGGAACTGGACGTCACGCACACGTACATCGGTGACCTGCGCGTGATCCTCACGTCGCCCGAAGGCACCAGCGTCACGCTGCACGATCGCAGCGGCGGCAGTGCCGACGACATCGTCACCACCTACGACGACGGCACCAACCCGCCGGACGGCCCCGGCCTGCTCGCGGACTACATCAGTGAATTCTCGGCGGGCGACTGGACACTGACCATCAGCGACAACGCCGGCCAGGACACCGGGTCCCTCAACAACTGGACGCTGAAGATCGCGGCATCCGGCGCGACATGTCCGCCGGAAGCCACGAACGTCGTCGTCACGGTCCCCGACACGGTGACCTCTTCGATCCAGCTTGTCGGCATGACCATCGAGCCCACGCTCGACTACATCATCACCTCGCTCCCGACCGACGGCACGTTGACCGATCCGGTCACGATGACTGACATCCTCTCGGTGCCCTACACGCTGGCGAGCATGGGTGACATGGTCGACTACCAGCCGGACTTCGGCTATGTCGGCGACGACGGCTTCGAGTACAAGGTCAACGACGGCCAGGACTCGAATGTCGCGACCGTCGACATCGCGGTCGGCGGGCCGCAGATCGTTTATGACTTCCCCATGGACATCGATCCGGGCTGGAGCGCCGATGCCGACTGGGGCTTCGGCCAGCCCACCGGTGGTGGCACGCACAACGGTGATCCGTCTTCCGGCTTCACCGGTAACAACGTCTACGGTTACAACCTCAACGGCGACTACCCCAACAACCTCTCACCCATCCGCTATCTCACCACCACCGTGCTCGACTGCACCGACTTCACGGACACCACGCTGGAATTCCAGCGCTGGCTCGGCGTCGAGTCCGCGACCTACGACCATGCCAACATCGAGGTTTCCAACGACGGCGTGAACTGGTCGACCGTCTGGGAGCACACGCAGACCTCCGCCATCAATGAGAACGGCTGGTCGCTCCAGACCTACGACATCTCCGCGGACGCCGACGGTGAAGCCACCGTGTATCTCCGCTGGGGCATGGGCACCACGGACGGCTCCGTCACGTATCCCGGCTGGAACATCGATGATGTCCGCATCTATGCCGTTCTGCCCCCGACGCCGCTGTGCCCGGGTGACGCCGATGGCGACCTTGATGTCGACTTCGATGACCTCAACCTGGTCCTCAGCAACTGGGGCACCGCCGGTCCCGACGGTGACGTCTTCCCCTACCCCGGTGGAGACGGTGCCGTGGACTTCAACGACCTCAACGAGGTCCTGTCACACTGGAACCAGAGCTGCGGCGAATAACACCACTGCAGAATCCTGATACCACCACAGCCGACCCCCGCACCTCCATGTGCGGGGGTCGGTCTCTTTTTCGGGCATCGACAGCTTCAGGCCGCGTGCCACTGACGAGGGCCGTGCCCCTGACCGGCACGTCTGCGGTACAGTGACCTGCCATGCGAAAGTTACTTCTTCTGTTGTGCATGCTCGCCGCGGCCGGTTGCTCGGTCGCTCCATCTGCCGATGACGGCAACGCCGCGCGAAGCACGAGCAGTCGGACAGTCGCGCAGGACTGCTCAATGAGTTTTGCGGAGCTCTTCCAACTCGCGAAGGGGCGAGAGTGGACCCGGGAGGAGGTCCAGGGCTTCCAGGCACTTGACCAGGCAGGCAAGAACCGAGTCGTCAGGCAGCTCGCGGCAGAGGCGGGCTGCATTCGCACTGAAGATCAGGTGGGCACCGACGGCGTGGTCTACACCGCGTTCTGGAAGGAAGCGGAAGAGCCGGTCCGGTGACCGGAATCTCCGCAACAGCCCGCTCACCCCCACCCAGCGCCAACAAAAAGACCCACGTCCAACGGACGCGGGCCTTGAAAACTCCCCGAGACGAACCGTTTCAAACGCACTCTCGGATCTTCGGTCTCAAGGACACATCGAGCCCCACGCGGCGAGGACCTGATCTCTGCACTGCCTTCCAGACCACAGCGGTATCCACCCGTCCCCGCAGTCGCAGTGATTCCCTTCCCGCTCGACCCCGCTGAACCGCCCCTGCTGATCCAACCTCGCGGCAGATCAAGGCGCGCGTGGATGGATTGGGAGCCGATTCCGCACCACATGCGAGCGTCGTGTTGGTCGAAGGCGAGTGGGACTCTCGGCAACAGAAGCATCATCAAGCCCGCGCAGGGGTTTTTTCTCAGGAACTGGTGAGAGATCCGGGCGGCTGGCGCAGAGTGCCGGTACGGGCGTCGACAGTGATGCCCTCTTTGACTTCTCTTCATCTTCTTCTGGAGCGTTGAAATGCTTGCTATTCGTGATTTGATCTGTCTTGCCGGCGTGGCGGGGATTGTCTCTTCCGTGTCCGGTGCCGGCGTCGGCGTTCGGGTGGTTGCCATGACTGGTGACCCCGCCCCCGGGACGGGCCAGGCTTATACGTACTTCGGCCCGCCGGCGATCAACAGCGCCGGTGAGGTCAGCTTCTCAGCACACCTGACGGGCGGGATCGACGACTCGGGTATCTGGACCGAGGGATTCCTCGGTACAGGCTCGATGTCACTGGTGCTCCGCGAGGGCGATCCGGTACCGGGCATGCCGGGTTCCTCATTTGGTGATGTCTCCGGCTGGGAACACGTCTTTCGCATGAACGATGCAGGCACCCTGCTCATCAGGACCAGCATCGACGGGGTCGCGGCACCCCGCGCCATCGTGCTCAGGAACTCCGGCTTCGGTCACGAGGTCATCGCGCGAGTTGGCACGCAGGTACCCGGCGAGGCGCCCGGTGTCTTCTGGTCTGACTTCCCTTCGATGGCCCTGAACGAATCGGGTTCCGTTGCCATGAGCGCATGGGTCGATGGACCCGGCGTCAGTGCAGCGAATGACACCGGTGTGTGGACTGACAACTTCGGCCCGCTCTCGAGCGTCCTTCGTGAAGGCGACCTGGTGCCCGACGTGATCTTCAGCACATTCGGCCAGATCTCGGATGCCATTCGATTGAGCGATGACCAGATCGCGATCACCAACAGACTCTCAGTTCCCGGTGACAGCGCGTGGAGTGTGCAGCGCATCGATGCCGGCGGATCAGAGACCATCGCCATCGCCGGCGCACCAACACCGACGCCCGGCTACTGGTTCCATACCGTCGACACCGTCATGCCGGAACTCAGCATCAACAACGCCGGTGACGTCTCCATGCTCCAGCGCGTCACCATGCTGGGCGGCCAGGGTGATGGCCTGTTCATGGGACAGGGTGACCTCGATGGCGTGCTTTACGATGCTGATCAGACGTGGGATCCGTCGATCTACATCTACGAGTTCGAGGGGGCCGCGGCCCCGCTCAACACCGCCAGTGATTCCGTCTTCAGCGTGCGGCTGCATGGGTTCGGAGTCAATCCGGGGAACAACTCGGCCATGATGCGCCGGGACGCAGGTGGCGATCTCAAACTCGTTGTTCGCGAGGGCGACCAGCCCGCCGGCGTCGGGGCAGGTGTGAAGTACCTGAGCAGCGCAGAATGGATGAACGCGTTGAACAATGCCGGGCAGGTGGCGTTCACATCGCGGATCATCGGGCCCGGAGTCACGGTCGACAACGACACCGGCCTCTGGGCGACCACGCCCTACGAGGGAACCGTGCTGCTGATCCGCGAAGGCAGTGTCATCGAAGTCGCTCCCGGCGACTTCCGCACCGTCGACAGCTACACCACACGCTACCTCACCGCCGGACCGGAAGATGGACATCGCGCCCCATGGAATGATGCCGGTGAACTCGCGGCGAAGCTCACATTCGACGACGGCAGCCAGGCGGTGGTCGTATTCACGACGCCACAGGGATGCATTGGTGACATGAACGGCGACTTCGAAGTCGACTTCATGGATCTCAATATCCTGCTCGACAACTGGGCCACGTTCGGTGAGCCGGGCACCATTCCCGGCGACATCGATGCCGACGGCGCCGTCGACTTCTCAGATCTGACCGAGTTCCTCGAACATTGGGGTGACGTCTGCCAGGTCTGGTGATCCGGTGTGACTGATCCGGGACGGGTGAGAAACTCGAGTCTGGAGATCACCTGATCTCGACCAGCAATGAGCCAGTCAGGATACTACGGAGGGGTGAGTGGGACTTCGAAGCCACGAACTGAGGCGACATCACCGGGTCCCACCCCCCTTCCCAGTCATCCTCACCCCACCCCTCGTTCACAAGGCGACCCTCGTACAGCGGACGCGCGCCTTGCTTCTGTTTCATCTGCCATCCAGCGTCGATTCCAATCGCTCGATTGCGTCTTCCGTTTCACGGATCGCCGGATGGTCATCGGGAAGAAACTGGCTCTGTCTCTCCAGCAATCGCCTGAATGTGGCCAGCGCCGCTTCCCGGTAGCCCGCATCTGTCCTCACTCGGGCGAGACTGCCGAGCAGGCCGACGGCACGTGGATCGAATTCTCCGTAGCGTGTCTCGGCCTGGCGCTGGAGTGTCGCGTACAACGGTTCGGCCTCGGCAAAGCGCCCGAGCCTGGCGAGCGTTCCAGCCACATGGGAGCGACAGATCAAGGTCCGCTCATGATCCTCGCCGAACACGCGCTCGTGGTCGGCCAGCAGGATCTGGAACATGGTGAGGGCCTTCTCAAATTGCTGGGTGCGCCCGTAGAGTCGGGCGAGATGTCGGCGAAAGTGCAGCAGTTGGGGATCGTCGGGAGGAGACACGCGGGTGGCGTCGGCCACGACCGCCTCCGCGGCTTCAATCGCCTCGTCCAGCCGCTCCAGTCCGGTCAGGACCACCACCATGCGATCGCGCCCCTGAAGCACTCTCTCGTCATCCTCCGGGAGCGTCGCCCGCAGCAGCCGCAGTTCCTCCGCGATGCACAACTCCGCTTCCGCATACCGCTCCATGGCACTGAGAACTGTGCCGATAATCCCGATCGCGTGAATCGTATCGCTGTGCTCGTTTCCCAGATGCTCGCGTCGCAGTGCAAGGGCGGCCTCCACCTCGCGCAGACTCTGCTCGAGCATGCCAAGCTCGAAGTATGACTCGCTCAATGCCATGCGAACATCCGCCTCGATGGTCGGTCGATCCGCGAACTCCTCGATCGCGGCACGGGATGCGGGCGTCAGGATGCTCTCGTCAACGACCCGCCGGGCAAGTGACGCCGGGTTGACGTCACGAAGCGCATCGCGAAGCAACTCGTTGTCGTGGTCCTCATCAAGCAGTGTGTCAAGCTCGCCCAGAATCAGGCTGCCCATCTCCTGCATGTCCGCACGGCTGAGAATCGCGCCCTGGAACCCCGACAGCAAGGCCAGATCCTGCTTTGACTCCTTCACGCGCTGGCTCTCCAGCTCCGCGCGAAGCGTGGCCTCATGGGCGCGCCGAGCGCTGATGGTCGTGAACACGAGGCCGATGGACAAGGCCAGGAGCGCAGCGGCGATCCCGACAACCAGCCCGGTGTTTCGCTTGGAAAACTTCCGAAGTTGGTAGAGACGGCTGGCGGGCCGGGCCTCGATGGGCTGGTCTTGGAGAAAGCGCCGGATGTCCGCGGCGAGTTCAGCGGCTGAGCCGTAACGGCGTTCGCGATCCTTCTCGAGCGCCTTGGCGACGATGGTCTCGACGTCGCCGCGAAGGGTTGGCACGCGGATCCCGAGACGGGTTGGCTCCGTCTCCTGCACCCGACGGATGGCCTCCGCCGCGGAGAGTCCTGAGGGATCGTGCGGAAGCGTGCCCGCGAGCAGTTCGTACGCAATGACACCCAGCGCGTGCACGTCGCACCGGGTGTCGAGACTGGTCGAGTCGCCGCGAAGTTGCTCGGGGCTCATATATGCGATCGTGCCGATGAGTTGCCCGACCTCGGTGTGCAGTGTCGCACCTTGCACATCTGCGTCCGTCACACGAGCGACACCGAAGTCGAGCACCTTGGGCAACCCGATCTCATCAACGGTGAGGGCGCTCCCGGTCGTGGCCTGCGATCCGATCGACTGTGTCACGACGAGAACGTTGGCAGGCTTGAGATCGCGATGGATCACACCCTTTTGATGCGCGTGCTGCACCGCATCACAGACACGAGCGACCAACTCGAGCTTCTGCCGGAGGTTCAATCCGTGAGACTCGGCGTGCTGGTCTAGCGGCAGACCGTCGATGAACTCCATGGCAAAGAATGGCTGTCGAGCGCCATTGATCTCAGCAACACTCGCTTCGAAGACCTGCGCGATGCCGGGATGCTGTAGTTGGCCGAGAAGCTGAGCCTCCTGCCGAAAACGATGCAGCATCGATACGTTGACCGCACCGGCCTGGAGAACCTTGAGCGCAACTCGCCGGCGCGGGGAGTCCTGCTCGGCCTCGTAGATGAGCCCCATCCCGCCGCGGCCGATCAGCCGGAGAATCCGATACGGTCCGATGCGGCCCGGAAGCGGACCGGCCACGGTGAGGTCGTCCGCCTGATCTCCGAACAGGTCCTCGGCGAGCATCTCGACGCCTTTGCCCGGACCGAAGAGATCGCCCTCCGCGTCGTCATGTTCCAGCAGCGACTCGACTTCTTCCCGCAGTGCCGCATCGTCACCGCAACTTTGCTGCAGGAACTCGCTGCGCGCTTCAGTCGGGAGTTGGGCGGCCTCGTGGAAGAGTTCGACGGCCTTCTGATACCGCTCCGCGGCGTTCACTCGCCCTCTCCGCTCTGCAGTTCCCGGCTGAGCCACGCCCGCGCCACGCGCCAGTCATTCTCCACTGTTGCGTGCGACACGCCGAGCACCTCGGTGGTCTGTTCGATGGTCAGTCCGCCGAAGAAGCGCAGTTCGATGATGCGGGCCTGGCGCGGCGCCAGTTCGGTCAGCTTGTCCAGCGCTTCGTCGAGCGCGAGCAGGTCGATTCTGGTTCCACCCGTGGGTGTCTCGATGTGCTCGAGCGGGAGCCGGCGTGCGTCTCCGCCGCCCCGCTTCGCGGCCTTCCGGCGACGGGCGCGGTCGTGCAGGATCTGCCGCATCGCGGTGGCCGCGACGGCGCAGAAGTGCACCCGCCCGTTCCAGTCGCTGCTCGGCGAGTTGACCAGTTTCAGATAGGCCTCGTGCACCAGCGCAGTCGGTTGGAGTGAATGATTGGCGGGCTGGCCGCGGAAGTAACTGCCTGCCACCGCGCGAAGGTGCTCGTACACCAAGGGCAGGAGGTCGCTGGCTGCGGCGGAATCTCCGTCGCTCATTCGGTTCAGCAGCGCAGTCGCATCGTGATGGTCATTCGGCGGCATGGGCATCACTCTTTCGACTCATTGTACGTCAGGCCGACCAGCCCCTAACGGAACACCAACGAGTCTGTGCCGACTTTTTCGAGATGGATTGACATTTCGTCAGGGAGCCCGGCGACGCCCTGCGTTTCAGGGGAGAGGTGACGCTCCTCCATTGGAGCGATGCCACATCCGACTGTCGCGAGAACACACCAGCCACCCGGAAGACGAGGTACAGACATGAAGACGACGACAACAGTTCAGGCCCATCGACTGACACCCCTGATGACACGCTGCTGCATGGCCATGGCGCTCGCCACCTCCTGCGGCACGACCCACGCGGCGGACTGCTACTGGACCGGCACGTTCAACAACCTCTGGCCCAACCCGGGGAACTGGTCCGCCATGCCCGGATCCGCCGACCGGGCTGTGTTCAGCAGCGCGGCCTCGCGATTCTCGGTCAACCTGGACACCTTTCCACCGACCATCGACAGCGTGAAGTTCGAGAGCTCCACGCAGTACGTCATCTCCAACGGATCGCTGTTGTTCGGCGACCTCACGTGCGCCTCGGACGGCGCGTTTCTCACCCACCTGATCGCGGCGAATGTCGAAGTTCGCCCTGACTCGATCTGGACCATCGCCGAGGGCATGACCGTCGAGGTCATCGGCGAGTTCGACACCTCCGGCGACGACTTCTACGTGGACCCTCTGCAGAAGATGGGGGACGGCACGCTGATCATTGCGGGCAATAACAACAGCGTCGGCGGTGACCTGGCCGTCCAGAACGGCGAGGTTGTCCTCGGGGGTGGCTCTGCGTATTCGGACACCGACGCCATCGGCGTCGAACTGGCCGGAACGCTTCGTCTGCTCAACAATGAGACGATCGGTGCGCTCTGGGGCGACGCCACCGGGACAGTCGAACTCGAGAGCAACCGACTCACGCTGGCCGGCGCGGATTTCGACGCAACCTACCGAGGTACGATCACGGGGGACGAGACGTCCACGATTCAGATCCAGGGATCGCAATCACACACCCTGACCGGGAGCGCAACGGTCGGCGGGTTCGATTCATATGGCGGCAGATTCGTACTCGACGGTGCCACACTCACGATGCCAGCCGACGGCTTGCAGGAGATGACGATCTCCGGGGTGGGTACGGCTGTGGAAGTCCGAGGCGGCGCCACGGTTCAGATGCCGAGCACCGGCACCGGTGGCGTCTACGAAGGGAGTTGCTGGATTGTGAATGGCGCTGAGATGCTGATCACCGGCTCCGGGTCTCACGCGCTGGCGAGCCGGCTCGACCTGGGAGGGTCCGGTTCCCCTTGCACCCTGACGGTCTCCAATGGAGGTCTGTTGGATGTCACCCTGGGCTCGGAGCCGTGGCTCGTCGTCGGGGGCAACACGACCGCCAGCGCTGACGGCGCGCTCCTGATCGAGAGTGGAGGTGACGTCGTAGCCGACGCCATCGTCGCAGGCTTGTCGGCGAACAACTTCGGGACGATCACTGTGCAGGGCACGGGCTCGACGCTCGGGATATCAAGACTCTTCCTCGGGGGCTACCACTCGGGGCAGTACGGCGGCACTGGTGGATTGTCCATCACCGATGGCGGGTCGGTGTCCGCATCGGACGGCATTGACGTCTTCATGGACTCCAGTTCGATCTCCGTCAACGGCGGCGTCCTCACCACGCCGAGACTCACCGTGTACCTCGACGCCAATCCACTCGTGGAGATCAGCGATTCCGCGAACGGCAGCGCACTTGTCCTGACTGACGATCCCGGAACCTCGACCATCGATTTCCAGATCATTGACGCGGCCGGCGGTCCCGGCAGCATCGAGAAAATCGGAACCGGAATGCTTGAACTGGCGCACGACGCGAACTACTCGGGCGGTCTCACGGTGACCGACGGGAGCCTGCGCCTGAAGGACGCCGCGCGGCAGTTCGCCTCGCTCACCGGCACCGGGCCCGTCATGTTCGAGGGTGTGAGGCTCGATGGCACGGGCGTGATCGGCGGCAGCCTGACGGTCCAGAGCGGCGGCGTCCTTGAAGATGCAGTCGTTGAGCCATGTGGTGGCTCCGACGTTCTCGGCACTGAGTCCGCCTCCCGAAAGGGCCCTGTTGCGAGTGAACGTCGACCCATTCACGGTCAGACTGGTCTCACTGCTGGTCGAAACGCCGCCGCCATAGCCAGACAGAGCCTCATTGTCGTTGAAGTGACTGTTGCTGACGTCGAGCTGGCCGAAGACGCTGCTGATCGCGCCCCCGTTGTCGGACATGGCGATGTTCTCGTAAAACTCCGACCCGTCAACCAGGGTCGTAGCCGCGGCATTCTCAGTGAACACGGCACCGCCCCGTTCAGCGACGTTCTCTGCGAAAGTTGTGTTCGCAACCGTGAGTTCACTCGCATCCGTACTGGAGATGGCCCCGCCATCGGTCGCGGCGGTATTGCTCGTGAATGTCGAGTTGCCGCTGACAGAGAGCGTGGATCCATCGGAACTCGTGATGGCGCCGCCATCCCACTGAGCAGAGTTGCCGTCAAAGTCAACGTTTGTGACCGTACCGGCAGCCCCAGAGCGCAGACGGAGCGCACCGCCCTGAGTGCCAGCGTCATTGCCACCAAAGGACGAGGCACTGACTTCGATCGTGCTGTCGTCGGCGAAGATGGCACCACCACCCCGGTAGGAGGAGCAGTTGAGAAAGTTCGAGTTCGAGATGATGACCCAGGTCTCTTCGACCGCCATCAGAGCACCGCCGCGCCGATCCTCCGCTTCTGTTGCATTGAAGCTCACCTGGTCCAGGGTCACGCTCGCGGCACGGGCGTGGATCGCCCCGCCGTTCCAGGTTGCACTGCTGTCAGAGAAGGTCGAGTTGCTGACGGACAGCAGGCTGGCACTTCGAACAGCGATCTCGCCGCCGTCCTCTTCCGCATGACTTCCGGAAAAGGCGGAGTCGGTGATGGTGACATCGCTCTGACCGGTGATGAACATGGCTCCGCCAAGTTCCTCCGCCACATGGCCTGCTGTGAAACTGCAATTCGCGACGGTCGCGTCACTTCGGTTGAAGTAGACGGCGCCGCCATCATCCGTCGTATTCGACTCGAATCCACAGGCGTCCATGTCCACGACCGAGTCCACGAACGATGCCGCGCCACCATACGAGCGGGCCGAATTGGATTCGAACTGGCAGTCAACCACCTCGATAGTGCAGTCCTCACAGTCGATGGCGGCGCCCCCGATGGGATGGAACAGGTTGACGAAGCGGAAGCCCTCGATCCGGGATGTGCCAGCAGAAACGCCGGGGCCGTTGATGATGAACCCGGACCCTCCCGCACTGCCGTCGATGGTCGTGAAACCCCATCCATTGGAGGAGCGAATGGTGATATTGTTGCAGGGGAGCAGGAGACTGGTGTTGCCCGCGCCCTGATAGACGCCATCTCGGACGACGACCGTGTCACCAGGTGAAGCCGCGTCGATGCCCTCCTGAATCGTGTTGAACGGGTCAAAGAATGAACCGTCCTCCGGGCCGAAGGCGCTGGCGTCGACGTAAATGTTCGCCCCCTGCACTGCCGACGTCGCAGCGCCGGCGATGACAAGCAGGGAAGCGATCGCCAGACGCGAGCGCCGGTCAAAGCGGGAAGTCGAACACGATGAAGTAGATGTCTTGACCTGCATGGCATGTCCTTTCCGATCCTCCTTCGGGAAGGCCGGTCCATCCGGCCGCCGCGGGAGGCTGTTCACCATCCCTCTGGCAGCCCGCGCGGCGCGCGCCCGGCGAGAGATCGGAATCTGGACATTTTCTGCTCAGTTGCAGGACGCTCCCCACTGAGCGAGGACCGCATTGAGATCATCGAAATTGATGACTCCATCGCCACCCGGGACGGGGAACACATCCCCGTCGCCGGGGCCTCCCCAGCCTGCGAGGACAAGATTGAGGTCGGTGAAGTCCACGCTGCCACTCCCATCGGCGTCGCCTGGACAGCCCAGGGGCAGGAAGACTCGTACCCGCTCCGGCGTTGCGCCCCGCGCAGCGTGCGCGCTTCGTGCCCCGCTCCCGTCGTTGATCACCACGAGGTCCTCCTGCGCATCCAGGTCCACATCGGAGCGCAGAACGATCTGGGGACCGGAGACATCAGGCAGCCCGGGATCCCCGGTGATGTCAGTCAGGATGAGGTCATCCGTGGGCCCGAAGTAGTCGTTGCGGTAGTAGGCGATCGAACGGACGCCCTCGAAGTCCACCACGATCGCAAGATCGCGATCCGCATCCTCGTCGAGATCCACCGCAACGAGCGACAGCGGTGTGCCGGCCAAAGGCTGTTCGACCGCGGGAGCGAAGTCGCCGAAGCCCGGACCGTTGGATCGCAGGATACCCGCTGCATCACCGCCTTCATTGATGGTGACCACGTCCGACCGCCCGTCCGCGTCGAGATCCTCGACGATCAGGCGCGATGGACCATCGCCCACGGTGCGATCAACGCGGGCACCGAGCGTGCCGGTCCCCGAATTGGTAAAGATCGAGATCCGATCGTCGCCTCTGACGCTGAGAATCGGGTCGTCGAACTTGTCCGTGTCGAAGTCCGCCAGGGCGACATCGCTGGGACGCTGGCCGACCGGGTGGAAGGTCGCGCCCCGCCATTCACTGCTGTCGTCCCCACCGTCGTTGTAGACCACCGCGAGGTCGTCGCTCTCCTCATTCGCGGTCAGGATCTCCGGGCGCCCATCACCGTCGAGGTCTCCCAGCGCAACCGCCACCGGCGCCGTGCCGACACCCACACCGTAGAACGATGGAAAGAGGCCGTCTCCATCGTTCAGAAGGATCGCGACGTTGTCGCTCCCACGATTCGTGATCACAACATCCGCGAGTGAGTCGTCATTCACGTCTCCGACGGCGACATCCGTCGGATCAGTTCCGGCGCCCACGCTGAACTGGGATGTTCCACTCCCCGGAGCATCAAAGGCGCCGCCGACGTTGTACAGCACAATCCCGGTGCCGTCCGGGTAGATCACGACCAGGTCCTCCGCACCGTCCGGACCGCCCGGGGTGAACCGGCCGACATCGCCGACCGCCGCGGCAACCGGCTGCTGGCTCAGCGCACCAGTGGACTCGACGCCCAAACTGGGGCCACCAACTCCAAGCGTCTCCACCGTCAGCGTGATCTCGCCCGTGCCGCGGGCGGCACCGGGATCACTCGGATAAACCACGCGCAGGAACCGGACATTGCCACCGGCATCCGGCGCGATGGCGGGCATGAGCGCGACATCAAACCGCCCCGTCGCGGCGTCTGCCTGCAGGAACGTGAGTCCGTCGAGTTCTGCCGGGTCGATGGCGGGCGAGCCCTCGGCGAAGCGCACCAGCAGTCCCCCTGCGACCGTTGCATCGCCCTGAACCGCCAGCCTGGTTGCTTCGGTCGATGTGCCACCGGAGACCTCGGATTGCAGGATGCCGCCGATCGAATCAATCTGCGGGATTGCTCCGGGCTGGTAGTAGTCTCCGAGAACGGTCAGCGCACCTGTGCCGCGGATACCGGACGCCCCCAGTGCGGCTTCGACCTTTCCGAAGTTGATGACATCTCCAACCAGTGTGCCATCGCCGCGGACGACACCACCCGAGAGAACGGTGATGTCTCCCGACGGAAGAACGGTCGCATCCACGACGCCGGTGCCTTGAACAGCGAGTGATCCCTCGGCGATCTGAACGTCAGTTGTGAGCAGTTCCGAGCCGTCGGAAACAACGAGATCACCGCTGGACCCGGCCTGCTCGCCGACCCCGACGGTGAGCGCGAAGACGGAAGCGCCGTCGCAGATCTCCATGCTCGCCTCGCCGAATACCCCAACGGAGAGGTTCCGATTGAAGTCGAGCAGGGTCTGAGCGCCGTCGATGGTGACGGACCCACGGGACTTGGGCAGTTCCCCGATGAGCAGGCTCTCCCCGGCCAGCATGCCATTGGTGACAAAGAGGTGCGGCCCCGGGACACTCGTGCCAGTGACATTCACGGAGGGTTCAACGACAGCATTGAGCAGGTAGATATTCTGGCCCAGGTCGATTGTGACGTCATTGTCTTCAACACTCAGCGCGAGATTCTCCCGCGACGAGTTGAGTTGGATCGTGTATGCACCGGCGCCGCTCTGGCCGATAGCGGCGATGTTCAGATCACCGGGCAGTGCCGGGAACCAGTTGAAGGCATCCTCGAAGTTGCCACCCGCCACGTTGAGCCAACGTCGAGATCCCGGGCAGTCCATGCACGATTGAACCTCGTAGCATCCCAGGTCGATACACGGCAGGATGCCTCCGAATTCGGTGTCAACACCATCCCCGACGGGTACGGTGTCATCCACGGCGGTACACACCACGGCGTCCGGGACAGTGTCGACATCAAGAAATCGCAGCCCCTGCTGCAGATCGATGGGCAGATACTCACGGTCGGTCGATCCGTTCCCGTTGAGATCGAGCAAGTCGCGTCCATTGTCGGTCGTCTGCGTCTCGTCACTGTACGCCTCATCGAGATACCAGTAGTTGTGCCCCCGATCAATGGCCGGTGAGTCCGGAGACAGGCGAAGGTCGTCGTCCAGAGTTCCCCTGATATCGTCGGCGCCATCGACGTCGATGAAGCTCAGTTGGGACTGGTACTCCGGCGTCCCGTCGAGAGTGGCACCCCCGGCAAACGGCGCCGGATTGTCGGTCATGCAATCTCGAAATGCGAGAATACCACCGCCGCCGATCTCAGCGAGCGTCGTTGGCTCGGCACTGTCGTAGGCAAACAGTGAGTTGAAGACCCGAAGTTCGTTGCCCGACCCGATGTGCAGGTCGCCGCCCATCCCGCCCATGATGGCGTTGTTGCTCGAGAATGTGCAGTTGTGCACTCGTCCTCGGGTGTCCGGGCCGGTCACACTCACGGCACCCCCCACGCCGGCCTCGTTATTGAGCAGCAGGCAGTTGTGCAGCCGAACCTCCGTGCCGGGGTTGCCACTCACGGCACCACCGAACTGGATGGCACTACAGTCATGGAACAGGCTGTTCTGCACCTGCATGAGCACGGGGCCCTCGGGAATGCCGGAGACGAGAATCGCGCCGCCATTCTGACCCGCATCGTTGGAGATGAACTCGCACTGAACAACCAGGTGGCTCCCCTCCGACAGGTCACGGCGCACGTTGATCGCGCCACCACCGGCCCCGGACTCGTTCTCCTCAAACCGACTTCGCTTGATGATCACACGCCCCGCTGACCAGACTCCCGCGCCCCGCATCTGCGCCTGGCATTGCTGCACGATCACGTCGCGAAGATCAAGCAGCACGTTGGTTCGCACGTTGATGCCGCCGCCGTCTCCTTCGCTCGCCGGGCTCTCTGAGTTGCCCTTTTCGATCACCAGCGATTCCAGGATGACAGGCCCGATCGCCGCGGATTCCACACGCACGACGTTGTAGGAGCGGCGGCTGAACAGGCTCGCGTTGTCCATCGCACCGGAGAGAATCGTCAGGTGGTCGCCGGCGCGATCGTCAGGCTCGGCCTCGGTGCCAGCAAAACCGCCGCGGATCGTGGTCCCGGGTGCGACCAGGAAGGTCGCTGTACGGTCATAGACCCCGCCGCTGACATCCTGAAAGCCGGCGTCATTGACGCGGCTCCCGTTGGGCATGTACGTCCCTTCGGCGATCCAGATCTCCGCCGGCCCGGCCACCACGGAGAGCGCATCCTGCAGGTGAGTGAAGGCTTCGCTCCACGAACTGCCGTCACCGCCCGGCCGGTCGGCGTCAACGTAGAGGACCGGCGGCGGTCCGGCTGCCCCGGGGGTCGCGGCGATCACAACCCACAATCCAACCGACAGCCAAAGGACGCGACGGGCAATTCCTGAGTGTGGCATAGGGAAACCTCCGGAGTCCATTTTCCTCATTATGCACTGCGAGACCCATAGAAGCGTTCCTGACATTGGCGACGCCGAAGCCCCAACCCGGGTCATGTCACGGAGGGATCGCTCAAGTATGCTGGGACGCATGCCTGAGGATTCCGGCGAAGTGCGCGGCGAGTCGATGGACGCGGACAGGAGATCGTCCGTCCATCGGATTGCGGATGAGATCAGGGACATCCCTCACGGCGAGCGCGAACCGCGACTCCGGGAACTCACCAACGATGCCCTTGTCCGCGACGCAGTTCGGGACATGTTTGAGAAACTGGACTCACAGGACGGTGAGTCCGAGACGCTTGTGACGCCGGACCCAAGCGTCATTCCCGCCCAGGTCGGGAGATACCGAATCCTGCGAATGCTGGGAGAGGGTGGCTTCGGCATGGTCTTCCTCGCCGAGCAGACGGAGCCCGTTCGGCGACGCGTGGCGCTCAAGATCATCAAACCGGGGATGGACTCGCGGGCGGTCATCTCCCGCTTCGAAGCGGAGCGTCAGGCGCTGGCCCTGATGGATCACCCGAACGTCGCCAGGGTCCTTGATGCCGGAACCACCGAGCGAGGTCTGCCCTTCTTCGTCATGGAGTACGTTCAGGGCGAGCCCGTGACGACCTACTGCGATCGCCACCAGCTACCCATCAGCAATCGACTCTCGCTCTTCATTGACATCTGCGACGCCATCCATCACGCGCACCAGAAGGCGATCATCCATCGCGACATCAAGCCATCGAACATACTCGTCGCCATCAGCGAGTTCGAGAAGCCCATTGCCAAGGTGATCGACTTCGGGGTCGCCAAGGCGCTGTCTCAGCCGCTCAGTTCTGCGACGCTCGTGACCGGTGCCGGCCAGCTCATCGGCACACCCGGATACATGTCACCCGAACAGGCCGACTCCGCCGGAGTTCTGGACATCGATACCCGCAGCGATGTGTACTCGCTCGGTGTCCTCCTGTACGAGTTACTCGTCGGAGTTCGTCCCTTTGACTTCGAGGGTATGAGTCTCGATGCGGTACGAGAGACGCTTCGGCACTCGGATCCACCACGCCCCGCGATTCGTCTCGGCGAGATGGACGCCGCGGAGTTGTCAAAGCTCGCCCGATGCCGAGCGACCGATGTGGCGACGTTCCGACGTCAGCTTCTGAGTGAATTGCTGTGGATACCCCATTACGCCATGCGTCGCGATCGCACGCAGCGGTACCGGTCCGCTTCCGAGCTTGCGGACGATGTCCGCGATTTCCTGGCCGGGCAGCCACTGCGGGCCGGTCCTGAATCCGTGCGCTATCGAATGCAGAAGTTCGTCGCCCGTCACCGTCGATCCGTCATCATGACAGCAGCCGCTTCGATTCTGCTCGTGGCGGCGCTCGTCACCATCACCTCGCAGTGGCTTGAGGCAGAGAGACTTCGGCGCGAGATGCGCGACATGGGCATGAAGCTCATCAGCACGATCCCGACGCTCCTCCAGTCGCCGCTCGAAGGTCGTCAGGACATCACCGAACTGGCCCTCGAGTTCCATATGATGGATGACAAGCCGGACTTCGAACTGTCCAACGCCTTCGTCTCACTCGGGCGTACCTATGCGAGCAGTCGGGGTGGGAGCACCGGCGACATCGATCAGGCGCTTGCACTTCAGGTGCAGGCCCTCGAGATCCGTCGCCGGCTCCACAACAAGGAACCCGACAACTCGCGCTACGCGCTGGGCGTCGCCGACAGCGAAGTCAATGTCGCTGACCTGAAAGAGAAGCTGGACGAGTACGAGCTGGCGTCGGAGCTGTACGGCAGCGCAATCAGGCGACTTGAGCAACTGCTCGAAAGCCGGAATGAGCTCGATGAGGGGCGAACACGTATCGCGCTTCGTCGACTCGCCGGCGCCCGGACCAGCCTGGGACATCTGCGACTGCTTCGCGGCGAGTACGAGGATGCCCTTGAGCTCTACGAACAGGCCCAATCAGCACGACGAACCCTGGATCGGGAAGGCCCGACGATAGAAGTCGTGGATCCGACGCGCCTCCTCAACGAAGGGGCCGGCTATCTCAGCCTGGCGCATGCTTGCCTCGAACTGCGGAGGGATCAGGACGCTCTCGCACACGCCAGAGATGCCATCCGGCGCCGACGCACAGCCTATGAGAGCAGCATGGAAAGACGGCCCGAGTATGCAGGTGAGTATCGGTACACGCAGGGCCTCGCTCGTGCACTGCTTGTGGGGAGCGAAGTGGCCGCCGCCAACAACCTCACGACAATCGCGATGGAGCACGCCGCGGAAGCACTCACGCTCGCGGAGCGAGCAGCGGTCAATACCAGGGATTCACGCGCCCACCGGTTGCTCGTGGATTGCCTGTGTGAGCAGGCACGTGGAAGCATGCGGACCGAGTCGCCGACGACGTTGCAGTTGAGGCAGGCGCTGGAAGCTGCGAAGCGGGCAGACGATGAGGCTCAGATCCTGCTCGATCGTCAGCCGGAGAATCCTGAGTTTCTGGCCGTGCGACACCGCACCAGCATGGTGCGCGCTCGCACTGAGATTGCCGCGGGAGAAATCCGATCGGACGATGCTCTGGACCGGGCGTGCAGGTACTTTGAGGAGCGCCATGCCCTGCTGCCGGAATACGTGTCCGTCAAGCGACAACTGGCCGAGTGCCTGTGGCTTGCCGGCGATCTCGCGCTCTCGGGTGATCCCGTGAAAGCCGGAGAGCGCTACCAGGCGAGCCTCGAACTGTATGAAGAGATTCAACCGTCGCTCGGCCGTGTTCCTGAAAGCGTCATCTCGGAACTTCGCGGTCGCATCGCCGCGCTGGACGAGCAACAACGATGACTCGCAAGCCTTCCGAACCACTGACCGAACTCATTGACGCGGCTCGCCGGGGTGGGCACGCCGAGCAGGAGGAACTCTTCCGCGCCATTTACGATGAGTTGCGCGAGATGGCGAGACGCATTCCGAACGTGGGCCGCGACGGGGACACGGTTCAGGCCACGGTGCTGGCCCATGAGACCTTCCTGCAGTTTCAGCGCCGCTTCCCGGCTCCGCCGTCCTTGATACCCGAGAGCCGTGCGACGTTCTTTCGCACCGTAGCTCTGGCCATGCGGACGATCCTCCGAGACCACTGGCGAGCGAAGACCGCGGCCAAGAGAGGAGGCAAGTCCCGACCAGGATCGCTTCCCGAAGAGGCGATCCTGCCTGGACGCGATGACCCGGAGGCGGCTGCCTTCATTGCCCTGGACGATGCGCTGCGCCGCCTCGAAGCGCACGACGAGCGATGGTATGACATCGCCATGCAGCGCTTCTTCATCGGTCGGTCGATCAAGGAAACCGCTGACACCCTCGGTCTGGCACGTTCGACGGTCGCCGCGGATTGGAAGGAAGCCCGAAGATGGCTTCGTCGCGAGATCGCCGGCGATGATGCCGAAGCATCATCGATGGACACCGAATTCCCAGGAGACTCGTCAAGCAGCGTGTGATTCGGGTTCCCCGGTGTCGGGCGGGCGGCATCGGCTCCAACGATCACCGACCGCGGACCCCGGCACGTTCGACCACCCCGCTCCCCCCCCACCCAGCGCCAACAAAAAGACCCACGTCCAACGGACGCGGGCCTTGAAAACTCCCCGAGACGAACCGTCTCAAATGCGCTCTCCGGATTGATCCGAGTGCTGACTCCTCATATGGACTCGAAGATGCCAGTCGCAGGAGTGATCGCGAGCGGGTAGGGACGTGGGCTTCACGACGCACCTCCGCCGCGCGGGCGATGCGGCTTTCCCAGGTAGTCGTTGGCCTCCTTCAGGATCGCCATGTCCAGCGCCTGCTCAGCCACC
>JAUIHS010000072.1 GCA_030432255.1 Phycisphaerae bacterium | reverse complement strand
GTGGATACGTCGATCAGAGGTCATGAGTCTTCGGGGAATCACCGACCGCAGCGAGCCGAGGTCCACGCCATGTGGCGCCTTACGGAGCTTGGCTAGGGACAGCCCCCGGCGGCCTTTGCGCACTCCCCACGGACCCACCCGCAGCGCCGCATCAACGAACCGCCTTGGGAAAAACCAAGTGCGCAACCCGTGGGCGATCCGAGCTCGTCGCTGACCCACCCGATTCGCGTCAATCCGCCACAGAATTTCGAGCAGGATGTCCGCATCGCTACGTGTGTCCGGCCCCGGCTCGAGAACCTGTTCGCCGAAGCGCACGTGGTTGTGCACGCTCACGGCACCGAATACGACATCGAACTCCTCCCGCTCAAGCACGGCGGTGGGAGGGAGGATGATGTCGGCATGCCGGTTCGACTCATTGAGGTAGAAGTCGACGGACACGCAGAATTCCAGATCCGCAAGGGCCTGATCCATGCGCCGACCGTCCGGAACCGTCAATACGGGGTTCCCGGCGTAGAGGATCAGTGCGCGCACCTGTCCCTCTCCTGGAGTGAGGATCTCGTCAGCCAGGGTGATGCTGGGGAACTCGGCGGCGAACTCGGGGAGCCCTTTGACGCGTGAGCGCCAGCGGTCGTAGCCGATGAGGTCAGTCGTCTTGGCTCCGATGACTGGCAGGTCGAAGGCTGGGAGAGCGAACATCCACCCGCCCTTGCTGTCTAGGCGACCGGTGAGGATGTTGAGGACATGCACCAGCCAGTACGCCGTGGTGCCGAACTCGGTCTGGCATACACCGAGACGCGCGTAGGCGGCTGCAGTTGGGGCTTTGGCAAAGTCCCGGGCGAGTCGACGGATGGTGTCGGCATCTATCCCGGTCTTGTCCGCGACCACGTCGGGGCTGAATGGCTGGACCATGGCGCGGATGCTGTCCACTCCGTCGACGTAAGCCGCCGCTGCTCCCAGGCTGACCAGATTCTCGTTGAAGAGCGTGTGCACCATGGCCGAAAGCAGAAGCACGTCCGTGCCAGGCTCGATGAAGTGATGCTCGTCGGCGAGGTCGGCGGTCTCGGTACGTCTCGGATCGATCACCACCAGGCGCCCCCCGCGTTGGCGTAGCGCCCGCAGGCGACGACGCATATCCGGCGCCGTCATGATGCTGCCGTTGGACACCATCGGGTTCGCCCCGATCACGAGCAGATGTTCCGTGCGATCGATATCCGGGACCGGCAAGAGCAGCGGCGATCCGAAGAGCAGATAGCTGAGCAGGTGCTGCGGCTGCTGGTCAACACTCGCCGCCGAATAGCGATGTCGAGTGCGCAGGGCCTTGAGGAGGAGCGGAATCAGAGTGACCGGCGCCCATCCGTGGGTGATGGGGTTGCCGAGATACATTCCGATCGAGTCATCCCCGTGACACCGACGAATGTCGAGTAGACGCTGCGCGACAAGGTCGAAGGCAGCGTCCCACCCGATGGGTTCCCAATCGCCGTCGGCACGCTTGCGAATGGGTTGGCGAAGCCGGTCCGGATCCTCATGCAGGTCGGTGAGAGCGATGCCCTTCGGGCAGACGTAGCCCTGGCTCATCGGGTCGTTGATGTCGCCACGAATGTCGACGATGCGGTTGCTCTCGACTGTGATCTGTAGCCCGCAGGATGCTTCGCAGAGGTTGCAGGACCGGTAGTGGACGCTCATGCAGACAACCGAGGTTCCGCACCGCAGGCCCGTCGCGCCATCGCCGTAGTCTGGCACGCATCGTCAATTGGCGCGCGGCTCGCTCGGACCGCTCGCAGTACGGTCCTCGTTCACCCGAGCAAGGCGCACCTGATTAGGGCCGACGACCCTGACATTGACTCCCTGGTACGTCACGGACTTCCTAATGCGCAGTTGCCCGTTCTCCAGGATGTAGGCCCAGAAGTTCGGTCCGATGTCGCCGAAGTCTCGGCCGTCGACGCGCTGGTAGGGGCCGTTCACGTTGACGCGATAAGCCGTGAAGTGGTTCAGGTCTTTGAGTTGTCCACCGAAGTTGGTTGCTGATTGGAAGTCTGAATATGGCCCACTGCTTCGCCGTTCGACGATGAGGAGTTCCTCGTCAGACAGGCGCACCATCAACGACACCGGCCTGTCTCCCATAAGGTCAAGCGAGGACATCGTGACGTATGTCGGATCACGCAGGTAGGCGGCATCCAGGCACACCACCTCGCCTTCCCCAAACCAGCCGGAGAGGAAGGCCTCCCACGACGTGACGGCCTGAGAAGCACCTCCGTCGTACGTCATGATGCTCGTGTCGTTGTACGGGCCGTGCCCGATCCAGCCCTGGAAGTGAAGTGCCTCGTGGATGAGGTGGGACCACACCCGGGTGAGCCGCTCCTC
>JAUIHS010000071.1 GCA_030432255.1 Phycisphaerae bacterium | reverse complement strand
ATCCGGCCTCAGAGCGTTGGCCGCGCTTCGCTTGGCCGTCTTCGTCTCCGGTGAATGACGTCCTGCAACATCTCGCGATCCAGCGTCAGGTCAGCGACGATGCGCTTCAGCCGATTGTTCTCATCTTCCAGATCACGCAGCCGCCGCATCTCCGATGGCATCAGCCCCGCGTACTTCTTCTTCCAGTTGAAGCAAGTCGCCTGGCTTATGCCTGTCTTGCGGCAGATCTCCGCTACCGGCGTCCCTTCTTCACCCTGCTTGATAACGAAAGCCTTCTGCGCGTCCGTGAACTTCGATGCCTTCATACCGTAACTCCTCGCCCAGCCAGGAATGTCTACGGCGGAAAACTCTAACTCGAGATGGTCCAATTTTCAGGTGGCAGAGCAAAGTGCCTCCAAGGTTGTTCAGTTCACGGGAGGTGCAAAAAACTTGCGCGCCATGCAAGTTTGCCGTGTCCGAAGCGACCGACTGCTAGCTTTGGCTCCAATGTGAATTCTCCCCGATCCAATGTTCAATGTCTGCCTCGCGCCAGGCGACTGCATATCCGCCGAGCTGGACCGGTCTTGGAAATTTGCCTTGTGCCATCCAGCGATAGATAGTCGAGCGCCCAAGGGCAACTCGATGTTGGACTTCCCTGATCCTGATGAGACGGGTCGGACGCTCGGGTTCACCGGACAAAGTGTCGTCGAAGTCAGACATGCTCCTGCTCCCGTCCGCCCGCAAAGAAACTGGCGAGGAACTCATCCTTGCGTTCAAGTTCGATGATGTGATCGGACAGGAGCCGTGCCACCCGGTTGGCGGCACCCTTGGCCCAACGGGGTTTCACATCACTTACCTGGTCGCCCAGCGATCGCTGCAACGCCAACGGAAATTCCGCGCTGAACTCCTCGAAGAAGTCGGCGAGGTCGGAGCGCAGCCAGTCAATCGCCTGATCTGGACCGCAGACAAGGAACAGAAGAAGGTGAGCACGAGGAGCTACGCGGCTTGCCTCGAGTATGCGCAGCGCCTCGCCCAACGTCGCCGCGCGATCACCTTGCAGCACTCGCCTCAGGGCGTCCTTGTGTAATCCCGCATCGGTAGCGACATCGCATCTCGCGCGCCCGCTCGCTTCCACAGCAGCGGCAAGCAGCCGCGCCAATCCCGCCCTTGTCCGTTCTTCTGAAAACTCTTCTCCGCCGGCCACGGGCGAACTCCTTTCTCATTCTTCTTCGGTCCGAATCGAGAGTTAGGGCGAAGGAAAGATGTAGGAAAACAAAAAGAACATAAAAGGAACGTATAGGAGAGAACGAATCACTGTGAGTTGATGATTCGCGCAGAATCTGATCGCCAAATCGCAAAATCCGGCAGCCTAAGCGCAGAATCCGGCCTTCCCCGCGCGAAATCCCGCCAGGCTGGCGCAGTATCCGGCCTCAAGCGCGCGAATTGTCGTTTTTTGCTTGGTCACCGACCGCAAATGCGCGCCGCCCCATTTCCTACATCTCCGCTCCGGGGGAAGAAAAGAACATACAGCGAACGCAAAGACTCGCTGTTGTCGATCAACCAACCGGAGTTTCCTTCATGACCACCAAGACCCTGACCCGTTCGGCCCCCCGCATGCGCGACTACATGGTACCCGCCGCGCTGGCACTCGCCATCGCCGGTGCCGCCTATGCCGGCGCCGACACCACCTTCGATCCGGCGCTGACCATGTTCACCGACTTCCTCGAAGGCTCGGGCGGCAAGATCATCACCGTGCTCTCGCTCGCCGGCGGCCTGATTGCGCTTGCATCGGGACGTTTCGCGCTCGGCCAGGTTGCCGTGCCCGTCGGCGTCGGGATCGGTGTCGGCACCGGCGTGCCAATCGTCACCTCTGTCGTGACCGCGGTCATCTGACGCGTTCCTCGCGGTTCACGACAGGGAGGGCGGCATGGCCGATAGGTACATTGTTCCAAGGCGGCTCGACGATCCGGAGCTTATCGGCTTCTGGACCGTGGACGAGTTTGCGGGGATGCTGATCCCCTTCGCCTGGGGCATCCTCACGCAGCACATCATCATCGGCACAGGCCTTTCGGTCATCGCCTGGTTCGGCCTGCGGAAGGCGAAGTCAGGCAACAAGGGCGCGAAGCTGGTGCATGCTGCCTACTGGTACCTGCCGGGGTCATTCCTTGGCCTCAAAGCCACGCCGCCCTCCCATTGCCGCCTGCTTGCGGGCTGAGGGGAGGACCAACCATGCAATCCGAATTCGCGCACGGACAAGCCCAGCGTCATCTGGCACAACGCAACCGCTTTGCCGCGCTTGCAGGGGTGCTTGGCGTCACCAGCCTGATTGGCATCGGTGCCGCCGTCACCGGCGACGAGTCTATCGTGCTTGTCCCGATCACCGCGGAGACGCTCACCGTCTCGAG
>JAUIHS010000070.1 GCA_030432255.1 Phycisphaerae bacterium | reverse complement strand
GTCGCGCTCATCGACGCCTGTGGCGGCGCGTCGGCCCCAGCGGCCGCACGCCCCTGATCTGGAGCGGCATCGGCGGGGACTCGCTGGCGGCGGCGGATCTGTTGCGGCAGAACCTCCTCGACCCCGCCCAATATCTTCCCGGAGGTTGGCTGTTCGATCTGCACTCCCGCGACTCAGGGGCGATGGTTCGGAATGCTGATGGGAACATCGTGTGGGCACCCGAGAATCTATTGGACGGCTCGGAGGGACCAACCGTCTACTGGACCTTGATCGGAGTAACGCACGTTTTGACCGGCGAAACTTACGAGGGGCGGAACATCCATCAACTCACGAAAACTTCCGCAGCGGGGGTGGGTGGATATGTTCGAGACCACGGGCAGGCCGGGGTGTTGAGCCAAGACTTGCGCCTGTATCTATCGGTGAAGATCGAGAAGACCGAGATTTCCGTAGGGGCTGCGCTCTACCTCACGAACCAGGGGGTCGCCAGCTATCACGTCGCGATTGATACGCTCGACGGAACAGTCACCGGGACCAACGGAACAGGCGGGAACCATGAAGTCATCGACGACGGGGACTGGTGGTTGGTTCGCACGCCCGTCTCAAACTACGGTGGGACGGGTAGCGACTTCTTCTCGATTCGTTTCGATCCGAGCGAGGACGTTGGTGCGGTCTTGCGTTTCACACAGCCGATGGTGTCTCGCGGAGGCTTCCACGATTACCTCCCCACGACGGGCGGGAATCCCACGTTCGCCTCCCGCCTCCAGCACGACAAGGACGGTAACCCTGACTACTACCTGCACGAATCGAAGGCGGTAAAACTTCGGACATGGCGAGCCGAGGAGTTCAATGTCACCGGAACGGGGTCGGTCACTGCTGGTGCTGGGACAGCACCGAATGGCGAGGAGGACGCTGCGGAAATTCACGCTCTCGGAGGGACGGACGTATTCGAGGCCGCCGCAGCGACAACATCTCAGTCGGCGGGGCAGTTCGTGGTCAGTTGCTATGTCAAGCGTGTGGACTGGGACCACTGGCGGTTCCAGCTCGTCGGGGGAGCAAATCGGCACCTCGTAAATGGTTGGTTTGATCTCGGCAGTGGCACCGCAGGTGCAACAACGGGCGGCGGCTCCGTATCGAGCCCTACGGGATTGTCCTGCCGAATGGCAGAGGAATCGAATGACTGGTATCGGTTTGAGTTGACCGGGGACTTCGCGTTCCCGACGACGGACTACCTCACTCTCAAGATCATGTCTGCGGCAAGTGATGGCAGCGTAACTCGGGAAACGGATGTTCGCCTGCTGTTCTGGTGCGCTGAGATTGAGGCCGGAAACCGTGCAACATCGCCCGTTGATGGGGATGGCGGCGAGGTTGTGCGCCAAGCTGATCGGCTTTCCAGCTTTCTCGCGTCATCTATCGGGATGGAGAGCCGAACGGAGTTCACGCTGGTCGCGGAGGCTGTTCCGCTGGGTGACGGGGATACCATTTCGCTTCTTGGGGTCGCAAGCTCTAGCCGCACTCTCGGGTCATACACTCTTGGTTTTGCTACCGGGAACTCCACATACACCCCGAGGGTAAATGCTTACGGTGATCCTGTCGCCAACTGGCAAAACCAATACAACTTCAGTGCGGCGAGCGAATACTACGGAGACACTCTCAAGGTCGCCGCTCGCTTCCAACCGGATGACTGCCGTGGTTCGGTCAACGGCGTGCTGGGGGCGGCAGATGACGGATCATCCTACATTCATCCCGCCATCCATGATGTTGGCGTTATGCGTGACCCGAACAACTCGGCAGGTGGTGGCACGACCGATGCGCCGACAGGCATTCGTTCTTTGAGGATCATTCCACGGGGTCTGTCGGACGCAGAACTCCAAGAACTCACAACCTAATGGACGGACTGCTCAAGTGGACCAATCGGGACGACGCGATCGAGTGCGGCATGGCGCTCGGTGCGACGGTTATCGACCCGGAGACGGGCGAGGCCAAAACGACTGTGCGGCTGAAGACTCCGTTCGGCGTCGTCAACCTGTCCCTTATCGGACAGCACCGCCACATCTCCGACAACTCCGACCCGGAGAATCCTGTCATCACGACCGTCGATGGATGGTGGTATCTGTTCCGCGCCCCCGCCGACTTTCCTCTCGACGTGATGCTTGGGTCCATGACCAAGCCACCAACGGTGGTGTGGCACTCCGAAATGGTCGATGAAGAAACCGGGGATCCGATCCCACGGCCGCCGATCGAGGAGGTTCCACAACGACGCTGGGCATGAAGTTGACTTTGCGGCTGGAAGCATGAAGCCTGCGTTTGCCTTGTTGTCCCTGCTGTGTGGCGCGCTGGTCGCGTGTGGGCCGGTCTCCACTCCGGACGCGAAGCCGACGAGCCGCCAC
>JAUIHS010000069.1 GCA_030432255.1 Phycisphaerae bacterium | reverse complement strand
CACCCCTGAGATGCCTGGGCGTCCGCTTGCGCGAGGAGCTGTGCTGCTGCTTGTTTCCCGGGCGCTGCTCGGGTCTCTCCTGAGGAGGACGTTTGGCGGAGCGCCTGTTTTCAGGGCCATGCTCTTCCGGGTTGTCGTCTGGATCGGAACCAGCAGACGGGGACGGCGGAGGAGACGATGGCATAGGGTCAGGATCGGTTGACCCTCTCTGATCCTGGCGATCTCCACGGGCCGTGGCTAGATCTTCGCTACCCCCATCTGTGTCAGATGCTGGGTGAGGATCACGTTCCGAGGATTCCTCATCCTCGGATGCCTTCTGCCCCCAGGGTTCTGCATAGGTCCGGCGGCTATGTTCCCGGATCGCCTCGATCTCATCCTGGGATGCCTTGGGGCCCTTCTCAAGAAGGAAGAACGGAAAGGAGATCGGAACGGCCCGATCGGTGAGCCCCCGGACATAGGTGGCAAAGGTCCCCTTGGGCGGGCGCTGGATCATGTCGGCATCGCAGTTCATTTGACCCGCCAGGGCCCGTGCATCCCGGGCTGAGACACCGCCTGCCAGCTTGATCGAGGTATTGGCTTCGAACGCCTCCTGCAGCCCTTGTGAGAGCTGGCCGAGATATTGATGCGCCATGGTCATTCCGACGCGGTATTTTCGGGCCTGGCTGAGGATGAGGCCGATATTGCGGTCGAAGTAGTCTTGTGCCTCGTCCACATAGACCATGGCCGGCATCCTCTGGTGACCGGGCAGCGTGGCCCGCTCCTGGGCGGCCTGGGCAATAAGCGCGATGAAGAAGCGCCCGAAGATCTCGGTGCCCTGTTCTTTCAGCAGCGACTTCGCCGTGTTGATCAGGATGAGCTTGCCAGCCCCCAACTCGGTGAACATGTCGAACTTGGAGACCGGGTGCGAGAACATCCGCTCGAAGGTCTGGTTCTCGAGAACTCCATAGAGACGGCGCAGCACCTGCGTCTTGGTGTTGGTGAACTCCTTGCTGTCGAACTCGGTCTCGAAGAAGCGACGCGCGGTGCCATCGAGCTTGTCGATATGTTCGCGATACTTGTCGGACCCGCCCGGTTCCATCAGGTCGCGCAGCGTGTGGATCGTGGCATCGGGGATGTAGAACATGAGCCGGGTGACATAGCGGAAGACCACGCTCTGCTTGGCAGTCATGCCCGCCGAAAGCAGCGAGCCCAGGACGAAGTCATAAAGCTCGATGATCGAGTTAGTCAGCCGCTCGCGTTCGAGCTCGCTATAGGTGGCGAGCCGGTCCTGGCCGACCGAGAAGAGGTTGAGGCTGACCGGCCAGGCAATGTCCTCGGGATCAATCAGCACGATTTGTTCGGGCGGCAGCTGGTTGGCACGCAGGATCGTGCTGATCATGTCGCCCTGGCTGTCGATGACGACGATGGACTTCTCGCGCCGGGCGACCGCCTCGAGGTCCTTGGCAATGAAGTATTGCATGGTCTGGGTCTTGCCGTGCCCGGAGCCCGCGATGATGTGGGTATGCTCAAACCGCCGGTCCTCAGGGATTTCAAAGGGGGTGCGCAGCGTGAAGAGTTCCCGCAGGAGCGTGCCCCCGAGATAGGTGTCGACCACATCCTCGCCCCTGTATTCGGTCGGGAAGACCGGGCTCACCCGATGCGTGCGGCACAGGTTGATGTCGAGCTGTTGCTTCAGCGCCTTGAAGTGGACGTAGTCACTCTCCTGGAAGAAGGGCGCAATGACCGCCTCGACGGCAGCCCCGAGCGGCTGCAGGAACTGGGTGACCTCGACCAGCATGTCACCGTCGGTGGCGGGGACCGCATGGGCGATCGGGGCGAGGCTCTGGGAGAGGATGTCGAGCGCCGAGAGCACCATGACCCGGTCGCTGCGCGCCTGACCGACCCGCGCCAGCATATCGCGGTAGCGTGCGCCTTCGATGGAATTGCAGAGCGCTGGCATTGGCGGAATGTCCGGGCTCAATCCTTCGGCTTCAAAAAGCGCGCGGCCGATTTGCAAAAGCTGGATCTCGAGCGCGATCGGCAAATTGGCGGGCCAATGTTTTGCGAGGCCCGCGTCAATCTCGTCATCGGACAATCGAACGTTTCCGGCGAGCGCGTGATTGTAAAGAAGCTCGGTTTCTTCACGCGCGACGCGTTCCAATCGGCGCGGGCTTTCTTTCCAAAGCCGGAAGCCGACATAAGCCGGAATGGCAACGAGCGCGACGGCGCTGACGGTGAAGGCCAGCATGAGAATGCCGCCGACGACGATGGCTGCAACGAAGACTGTTGCGAACCCGTCTTCGACCGGCCGCCCCGCCATCAGAACTCAACCACGGTGCGCGAACCGGTCTCGGCATTGTCTTCGAGCCAGAGCTTCATTTGCCCCAGGATCGAGAGCAGGTTCTCTTCATAGATCTTGGCCT
>JAUIHS010000022.1 GCA_030432255.1 Phycisphaerae bacterium | reverse complement strand
TGGCAGCGCAGCCACGTGGAGGTCGGATCCGCGAACCGTAACGACGTGGTATTGATCCACGAATCCGGCGCCCTCCACACCCTCGGGCAGATGTCCCCCCACCGTCGCCAGCGTGACATACTCGATCCCATCCCGCGGGTCCGAACGCATCCGGTGAATGTGACCGCCGAAGACCGCCGTGACGTTCCCCGCCGCGACCAGTCGATCATGCACCTTGTTCCAGTCATCCCCGTAGTTCCCGCCCAGCCAGCGCGGATGATGCACGAACACGAAGACATGATCCGCCCCCGTCGTTTTCTTCAGCGTCTCATCCAGCCACGCGTACTGCTCCTCGCTCATGCGCTGACACTCCGGCTTTCCGAAGTTGCGCTCCCCCGTGTCCGGGTTGGCCTCATCCGTGTACAGCACGACGAACCAGCAGTTCTTGTGCTCGAACGCGTACCACAGCGGCCCGAAGTGCATCTCGTACCGATCTTCATGCTCCTCCGGCGGACGACCCTCGCCGCGCCAGTAGATGTCGTGATTACCTGCGACCGGGAACCACGGACAGAGCAGTTCGTTCATGATGCCGCGATACTCCGCCATCTGCGCCATCCAGTCATCCGTCTGGTTATAGCCCTGGATGAGGTCCCCCACCGTCATCACCAGGTCCGGCTCCAGCAGGTTGGTATCGCGTACCGCATCCGCCAGTACCGACACACCCGCATCCGGCCCACCGGTGCGGTCCCCGTACACCACGAAGAAGAACGCATCCTCCTCCGACGGGAGCGGCAGCGCGACGGGACTCGAACGATTCGTCGTGAATCGCGGGCCACCGGCCGCCTCCGTCGGATGCTTCTCGTTGTGCGCATGCCGATGCCGCTCATGCCCGATGTTGTCCCCGTGCCCCTGCCCGAGCACCGGCACCGGAATCGCCAGCACCGCAACCAGACCCAACGCCGCCATCCACTTCAACAGACCCATCGCCACTCTCCTGACCAGGCACCTCGCAACAGCCCCCACCGCCGTTCCAACCCCAACCTACCACCCCACCCTGCCGGGTGCACAACCCCGCGCTCACACCCCCGCCGAACTTCACCAGGTCACAACACCGGGTGCGCGAACAGAGGCGCCCCACTCCCCGCTCCTCGCTCCTTGCACACCAACCACGACCCAACCAACCCCTCCCCGCACCCAACCTCACCCCCAACCCCCCAACAGACCGATACATCCCATGTGAACGCCTTTCGCAACATCGCGGCGACGCTCTGCTGCGCACTCGCATTGGGCAGCGCCCCCGCCTCCGCCCAGGACGGCACGCGTCCCGTCGGCTCCGATCGTGTTGTTCGACACTACGACTTCGAAGACCCCACCGACCACCTCGTCGGTATCCCCGAAGACTGGGTCAACCGCCTCCACGATCCCGATCACGGCGCCTTCCTCCCCACACATCCGCCGTGGAACCAGAGCCGATTCGATGACACCCATGCCGCCAGCGGCGCCTGGTCGATTCGCCTGCCGCTCGATGGCGGCAGCAGCGCCATCCGGATCGCCTCCGGCACCGTCGGGATCTTCCCCGAGGGTGACTACACCGTCACGTGCATGATCCGTACCGAGGGATTCCGCAATGCACGCGCCAGGGTCATCTCGCGACTCCTCCGCGCCGATGGACAGGTCGTCGAAGGCAGCGAAGTCACCTCCGAACCCATCCGCACCGGCGGCATGTGGCGACGCGTGGAGATGCAGGTTCGCGGCCGCCCCGACGCCCAGTTCGTCCAGATCGAACTCACCGCGCTCCAACGCGAACTGTGGGAAGACCGACCCCGACGTCAGCACGAAGTCTGGCGCGAAGACCGCAATGTCTCAGCTTGGTTCGACGATGTCGTCATCTTCCAATCCCCCCGCATCGAGTTCTCCGGCAACTCGCGCTCCAACATCATTCTCGAACCCGAGACCCCGCACCTCGATGTGCGCGTGCGTGACCTCACCGGCGAACAACTCACCGTGTCACTCACCGTCTTCGACATCGATGGCGAAGTCGTCTCCGCAACCACCAGGACCGTCCCCTTCACCGGCGCTCCTTTCATCTGGGAACCCAACCTCCCCGAACTTGGCTGGTACCGCACCGTCCTCCAGGTCCTTAACGACGACACCATCGTCGGGCGCTCACACCTCGATCTGCTCTGGATGCCGCCCCTCGACTCCAGCCGACGATTCCAGCGCACACGCTTCGGCGCGATCGCTGAGGGACTCACGTCGGACCAACGCCGCGAACTTCCCGCCCTCCTCCGCAACGCCGGCACCGGGGCCATCACGCTCTCTGTCTGGGATCGTGACCTCACCGAATCATCCCTCGAGGGTTGGACCGACCAGATGTCCGACACCGTCAACACGCTCCTCGAAGACGGAACACGGATCACCTTCGCGTTTGATCGACTCCCCGAACGACTCGCCGACGAAGTTCAGATCCATCCCCTTGAGATCCTTCGCCTTTTCGGCGAGTCCGCTGAGGGCTGGGCGAAGTACCTCACATCCGTCCTGTCACGCTTCGGCGAACGTGCCCGCCGCTGGCAGATCGGTGGCTCGGACAACCACGAGTCCTTCTGGCAGGGTGAACTCGGCGACAACGTTGACAGTGCCAGAGCCAAACTCACCGACCTCGTCCCCCGTGTCGAAATCGTTGTGCCCTGGCGTGCTGAGCAGGCGCCCGATCAACGCGCCGATGCCTTTGACGTCGCCGCCATGACCATCCCCTGGCGGACCCCGCCGGATACCATTCCGGACATCCTCGCGCAATGGCCGAGCAACACCACCGTACAGGCCATCATCGAAACACTGCCTCCCGCCATCTACGGACATCGCGCCGCAGTGTCCGACATGATCCGACGCGGCGTCCTCGCCCATCGCGCCGGCGCGCCCCTCAGCCTCATCGCACCCTGGACCTGGGACAACGACAACGAACGCATGATGCCCAGTCCCGAACTGGGTGCATGGCGCATCCTCTCGGACCAGCTCGCCGGCCGCACGATCACACACGAGATTCCGATCATCGAGGGCGTGCGTATGTTCATCGCCACCGGCGAGACCAGTGATGATGAAGACTCCGTGCTCATCGCATGGAATGACTCGGCACCGCCGGAGGAAGCCGTCTTCACCGGCTACCTCGGCGATGCACCCGTCTCCGTCATGGACCTATTCGGCAACGTCAACCGACTCGAATCCGAAGGTGGCGTCTATCGAATTCCGATCGGTTCCACCCCCTCCTACATCCAGGGCATCAACCCGCGCATCGCACAGTTCCGCGCTGCGCTGAAGGTCAATCCTGAATTCCTCTCTGCCCGAGTCGAGCGACATGTCGCCAACATCGTCGTGCAGAACCCGTGGCCCGTCGCGGCGAGTGGACGCATCCGACTCCCCGAGTTGCCCGGCTGGGAGATCAATCCCCGCAGCACTTCCTTCGCACTCGGACCCGGCGAAACGAGGGAGTACCCGGTCGAGCTGTATTTCGGTCTGTCGGAGGAGTCGGGTGTCCGGCACATCCCCGCCGAGGTTGAGCTCATCGCGGACCAGTCCTACCCGATGCTGCGCATACCCCTGAAGCTCGAGATCGGACTGAAGGAAGTCGACCTGCGCACCAACTATCGCTTCGCTCAGAATGAAGCCGGCGAGTGGAAGGACATCATTGTCGACATCACCGTGCAGAACCTCGCATCCACCGCCCAGACCTTCGAGATCCTCTGCCGCGCGGGCGGGTACGTCGACAACCAGTCCGCCATCAGCCGACTCCCAGCCAGCGACTCTGCGACCCGCCAGTTCCGCTACGCCGACGGCGCCTCCAACCTCGCCGGCGGCCGCATCAGGGTCACGCTGCTGGAAAAGGCCGACACCGGAAGACTCAACAAGACCATCGAGATACCGGAATAGGCACTCGGCACTGGGCATTGAGGCATTCGTGCCGGAAGGGCGCAACTGCCGAATACCGAATGCCAAATGCCGAATGCCGAAATGCCTAGCGCCTATCTTCCTCTTCCAGTTCAAGCAAAACGCAATGCTTCATGCACGTGGCCATCGCAGTCGCGGCGGCGGCGAGCCAGCCGCGCCAGCCATCCATGAACGCGCGCCGAAGCACCATCTGCTTGAGCCAGGCACCGACTGGTGAAGTCACCAACTTCGTGACCTTCGATCGCTTCCCGGCATCGAATGCCGACTTCGCTCCGATACGCGCGTGTGACACCTGTCGCGACAGGAACGTTGCAATGTCCGAGACCGAGTCATGCCGAAGGTCGCCGCGCAACTTCAACGTGCGCGCATCGGGATCAACCATCTCCATCGCGTCATGCGGGTCGAAACCACCCCACTTCGCCCGCCCCCGACGCACCAGCCGCAGCCGCCACTCTGGCTGCCATGCATGATTCAGCGGCTTGCCGCGATACCACACCTTGCGATTCACGTCGGCCCCGGCAATTCCCGTATCGTCACCCTCGATCAGTTCCCGGATCGACCTGGCCAGTTCCGGCTCCACCGACTCATCTGAATCCAGGTGCAGCACCCACGCCTGCGAACACTGCTCCAGGGCAAACTGCTTCTGCTTGACGTACCCCAACCACGGCTGCTCAACGATGCGCACTCCCTGTTGCGCGCCCAGGATCTCCAGTGTCCGGTCCGTCGACCCCGAATCGACCGCCACGATCTCAGATGCCAGCCCGACCACGGACGCGACACAGCGCTCGATCGTCGCTTCGTTGTTGCAGCAGACGATGGAGACGGACAACGGGAGCAGGTCGGAGGCGGCGTCGGTCATGGCAGCCATCGTCGAGGGCGGAACAGCCGGCGTCAATTCGACGACGCGGCCCGGGCTGCTATGCTCGGGTCATGGGACGGAAAGCGGAGATGGAACGACGTGTGGCCGAGGTCTTTGCCGCACTGCACCCCGAGGTACGCAGCGCTGACGGCAGGGCGAGGCGCGACCGTCCGGACTGGCTGGCCCGCATCGGCCCCACGCTCTGGGGCATTGAACTCACTGCTTTCCGAAACGACCGTGATCCCGAACCAGCGAAGGCGGATCGCCCCGATGAAGCCGCGATCGAGGCTCGTGTTCGGGCCAAGGCAGAGCGGATTGATGACTATCGGGCGTCGGGTGCGGAGCGGATCGGGCTGCTGATCCATGCGGAGTTCGGTCCGGGGAGTTGCCGGATCGAGGACGACGGTCAGGCGGAGCGGCTGGTTCGGCGGGCGTCGGCGGTGCACACCTCGCTGGGGTCGCCGTTCGACGCCATCTGGCTCATCCGGAACGAGCGATCGGGAGCCGATCGAGGCCGGGTGTGGTCCGTGCCGGGAGCCCAGGGCGGCACTTAATGCGGCTAATTTCTGGATCTGCCGGGGAATCTGGCGAACAGAACTTGTTCGCCTCATAAAGCAATGTAATCTGTGGGGAATGCGGTGGGTGTGACCGCATTCACAATATGGGACTGTCAGGTTGGTGTCCGACCTGCCGCTACAGCCGCGACTCGCTGAGGAAAAGGGTTCTCAAACGGGTCGGCGATCCATGACAGTTCCACCGAGGGGCATCGCTTTTGTACTTCAGAGACTTGAGATCCTGGGCTCAGGTGACGCCCTGCGCGCTGAGTGCGCGGGGTATCGGACGCTCACTCAGGCGGCCGGGAAGTAGGGTCCGTCCGGCGGCAGGTGGGCGATGATGTCGAGTGCACGGTCGGCTTCGTCGAGATCTCGATTGACCTCGTCGAGCACTTCCTGGAACTCGTCCATCTTCTTGAAGAGATCATCGGCGAAGTCTTCCAGTGTCCCCGGCTCATCCAGCGGAATCGAAATGCCGTAGACGCCGCCTCTCGGGAAAGGAAGGCTGTCCCGTTGGTTGTCTTCGTCGGAATCGTGAAAGCGGAATCGGTTCATCACTCGCTTCTCCCAGACCCTTCGTGGCCTCCAATGTCATCGGCACATTGTGCGATTCGAATGACAGGGAAGCTTCCGGCAATCGAGGCACACTGACGCGATCCGGGGGGTTGTAGCGGTGGCGCTGGGGGAGATGCCCTAGGAATCGCGCGGTTTATGCCTTCCCGGACTCGATCGGTGCATTCGACTTCGGTTCCTCGCCACGCATCAGGCGCGCGAGGTTGCCGCGATGTCGCACCAGGACCAGCAGCGCCAACCCCCCTGTCGAGATGATGAAGGGCACCGAATGCGCGAGGTTCCCGGACCACGCGGCCAGCAGTGCGATCGCCGCAGGCAGGCTCGCAGCCCCGGCGATTGAGCCGAGACTGACGTAGCGCGTGACCTTGACGACCAGCAGCCACACAACGAATGCAGCCACACCCGCGAGCGTGACGATCGGCCACAACCCCAGCATGGCGCCGAAGCCCGTTGCGACACCCTTGCCACCCTTGAAGCGCAGCCACACGGGGAAGACATGACCCAGCACGGTCGCGAGCGCGACGCCGAGCCACCACCACGCGGCGGCCTCATCCGGCGTCCTGCTTCCGAGTACATCGAGCATCAGTCCAGCGATGACCACCGGGCCGGCGCCCTTGAGCATGTCGAGGAAGAAGCATGTCAACCCGATCCGCTTGCCAAGCACGCGCATCGTGTTCGTTGCACCGATGTTGCCGGAGCCGTGTTGACGGATGTCTACGCCGCGCACGAAACCCAGGAGCAATCCGATGGGGATGGAGCCGACGAGGTACGCGACGAGGATGAGGATGCCGGGCATGGTGGGCATGTTACTTGGGCATGCGGTATCCGGCACCGGACACGCGGGGGTGGACTGCCTTTGGAAGTCAATCTGGTGAGCTTCCGCTCCGTCGGTCAGGCATCAAGGAGGCGGGTGATCATTGTGTTGATGTCGACTGAATCGGCGGCGTCGGTTGGGGTCGACGCACCTTGTTGGAGCGCGTTGCACCAGGCTTCCGGTCCCGCGTCGTCGATGGTCAGTCCGACATCTTCCGTTACGAGAGATGCGCCGGGGGCGTGGCGCCCGGCGATGACGGCGCAGTGTGAGGCGATGGCGTCCGCAATCATGGATTCGTCGAGGGGGCCGGTCGGGGTCGAGGGAAGCAGTGCGACGTCCGCCGCAGCGTAGAGCACGTCCATTCTGCTGGTGGCGCCCATCGTGTGGACCTGACCTGCAATCCCGAGTCGATCGGCCTCGAGCAGCACACCATGCTGGCGGAATCCCATGGTGACAAGTTCGATGTCGGCGCCGGAATGCCGCGCCTGTGCCAGGCCGGCGAGGATGTGGCGCACGGCGCGGCTGCCCGGGCGACTCGCGGCCAGGAGTGCAACGGTTGTATCCGGCCCGATGCCCAGTGTCTCTCGAAATCTCGCGCGCACGACCTCGGTGTCCGGCGTGGGCATGCGGCCCGATGCTCTGCCGATGACGGTGATGTCGCGCACCTGCATGTGCGCGCGGATGTGCTCGGCGCCGGGTTCGTCGAGCGCGAAGAGGGTACGGTCGCTTCCGTGACCTTCACGCCGCAGGACGCGACGCGTCGCCGCGATGCGCGGGCCGATCCAGCGGCGGGTCTTGAGGAATGTGATGTATGGGCTGGATCGCTGCAGTTCGTGGCCGATGGAGCGGAGCGTGGGGAACGCCGCGGGCAGCCACAGGTCGGCGGGGACGAGTGGCGTGAGTGACAGCGTGGGCGTCCCTGTTGCGACGGCATCCCTGACCCACGTCTGAAACGCGCGGGGACGCCGGCTGTGGCGGGGTTGCTCGCCGCGAAGCGAGTGAAACGCGACGTTTTCGGGGAGTGCGAGTTGAGCGAGCGGCCCTTCATGCGATTCGCAGAGGAGCGTCAGTTGATCGAGGCGTGCCGCGAGCGCGTGCGCGAAGCTGAGGGTGCTGAAGCCGTGATCCCAGGGAAGGTGATCCCAGCGTTCGATGATGAGGTTCAGGCGTGTCGGCGCGGCCATGCCGGGAGTGTATCGAAGCGCGGGCGGATCAGGGCGTCGGCGCGGATTCCTTCGGCAGGTCCCAGTCGAGATCGAGGTGGATGTAGCAGGTTCCGCCGTTGACTTCGTGGAAGTCCTGGTGCTTGGTCTCGGCGGTGTAGAAGGGTGTGGCCTTCTCGACCTCTGTGGCAATGGTCCTGCCCGCGAAGCGCGGTGTCTTCGCGGCCTTTTCGATGAAGCGTTCGGCTGCGGCGAGTTGTTCGTCGTTGTCGGCGAAGATGGCGGAGCGGTACTGCGTTCCGACATCGGGTCCCTGCCGGTTGACCTGCGTGGGGTCATGGAAGCGGAAGAACCACACGAGCAGTTCGTCGTAGCTGATGGCCTTGGGATCGTAGGTGACGCTGACAACTTCGGCGTGTCCAGTGGTTCCGGTGCAGACCTCCCGATAGGTCGGTTCTTCAAGGTCTCCGCCCTGGTAGCCGGAGACGACGTTGATGACGCCCGGCAGTTTCTGAAAGCGATCCTCGATGCCCCAGAAGCAGCCGCCGCCGAAGTACGCGGTATCGCTCTTGACCGGGCGCGCGCCTTCCGGCATCGGCTCGGACTTCTCGTGGAAGGTCAGCGATGCGGAGTTGAGGCAATAGCGCAGGCCGGTGGGCCGGGGGCCGTCATCGAAGACGTGGCCGAGGTGGGCGCCGCAACGCTTGCACATGATCTCCACACGTTGCATGCCGAGCGTGTTGTCCTCTTCGTAGTGAATGTGATGGCGATCAAAGGGCGCGAAGAAACTCGGCCATCCGGATCCGGAGGTGAACTTGGTCTGCGAGGAGAAGAGGGGCAGTTCGCAGAGTCGGCAGACGTAGACACCATCGAGCTTGTTGTCGAGAAGGTTGCCGCAGAAAGCGGGCTCGGTGCCCTTCTTGAGGATGATCTTGCGCTCCTCCTCGGTGAGTTTCCCGGCGAGTTCGTTGATGCGATCTTCGGAGAGATGCGTGATGTTGTATCCGGAGCGCGAGTACGCGGGCGCATCGTCCGGGAACTGGAGTTCATCAGCGGCCATGAGGAAGCCTCCGAGGGAGAGGACCAGCGGGACGGCAAGGATGAGGGAGAGTCCGAAGAGTTTCACGTGGGTTCCTCCAGGCGTTCATACACGTAGCTTAGGGGTGGAACGAGTGGAGAGGGGGGAATATTCCATTATGGGGGGCGGGGAGCGAGGAGCGAGGAGCGATTGCCTGATTAACCCTGGATGAGGAAGCGCCGGGGTTTCCAGACCGGCGTTGCGCTTCGCGTTTGCGCCAAGCTTCCAGGCTTCCAAGCATTTGGGCTGCCGAGTTGCTCAGAATGTTGCCGGCTTCGACGCTGCTCTGCCTCTGCCCGGCCGACAGTCGCACCGATCGGTGCGACGTCGCCGGCTTCTTACGGACGGCGCTGGCGGAAGAGGGCGAGGCTGGCTGTGTGGCCGTGGAGGAAGGACTCGTCGCCGACCGGGCCGAGTTCGCCGGCTGCGAAGAAGCCGGAAAGGGGCAGGGCCTGATCGTCGATGGTGCGCAACGCATCACAGATGACGGCGGCATCGTGATCGGCACGCTTGAAAAGAACGCGGCCGCGGGCGTTGCACGTGAAGAGAAGTCCGCCGATGGCGGGCTGACGCAACTTCTGAGCCTCAAGCAGGAGGTTGAGGTCCTCCGAAGCGGTCTCGGCATCGCGCAGGTGGAACTGGATCGTCTGTCCGACGCGCACCATGTCACCCACCGCCAGGTGGCCGGAGCGCTGATCGACACCGAGGACGGTGCGGATGAGGAAGTCGCCGCGGCCGAAGCGATCCTTGTACTCGTTGATGACGCGTCCGATGAAGAGTCCGCCCTTGAGGATCTTGCGGTCTTCACCCTGCAGCGCGTTGACGGTTTCGTGGAGGACGTCAATGGCGCGGCGTCCGCCGAGCGACTTGATGATGTTGCGTTGTGCGTCGGTGATGACCCACGGCTGGCTGACGGGCTTGCACCCCTGGCTGACGAGGGTGTCGACGGTGATGTCACCGGTGATGGCGATACCGACGGCGCCGACGCGCATGGCATTGTCATTGAGGATGAGGACGTTGCTGCCGGGAGTCGGGGAGACGCTGGCGATGCCGCCGATGATGGGGATGTGCTCTTCCGGGTGCGCGAGTCGCAGAGCGTGCGACATGGCATCGACGACTGACGAGGCAGGCACCGAGAAGGGATCGGCGAAGAAGAAAACCGCGCGGAGATCGTCCTGTGAACCGATGGCGTCGGCAAGTCGCCTGAGCGCCGGTTCATCACCCGGTTCGGCGTGCGGAAGATCCTGGTAGCGGAAGGGATGAATCTCGGTGCCGGGGAGCGACGCCGCGAAGAGAGAGATGGCCGGCTGGTCCTCGACTTCCACGTGGGTGCCGACGACACCGACACCGGAGACGCCGAGGAGGGTTCCGGGTTCGAGTTGATCACGGATGATGCTGGCCATCTCCTCCATGTCCTTGACATGGGAGCCGGAGACGAACATCACGGCGAGGTCGACCGTGCCGGCAAGTCCGGCGGCCTTGATGTCTTCACAGACGGCTTCGGCAGCCATGAACGCGTCGACATGCTGCGAAACCGCCGAGGCGGCTCGTTGAGTCAATGGTGGGGAGAGATGCTCCATTAATGACAGTCTAGCGCGCGTGGAGGCTGGATCGAGGTGCGGCGTACGAAGATTGACCGCAGATAGGATTGTGTTCGGCGTGCTGTTTTTCGAAATTCCCCGGGTGTGGGTGAGAGATCGAGGCGGGTGCGGCAGAGGAGAGGTGTCGCGGCACTGAGAGTGGTCGCCGCCCGAAACAGCCTCCTCCCCGACCTCGCGTCGGGCCAAACTCCAGAAGGATGACACGATGAAGACCTCCATGAATCACACTGTTGCCGGACTTGTCCTTGCCGCGGGCGTCGCGGCGTTGAGTTCCCCGGCCCATGGCGACAACTACCGCCGGTACTTCGTGCCGGACTACGACCAGGTCCGCGGCGCGATCTTCGATGTCGAGGGTCTGCCGAACAACGGAACGATGTACTGCGTTCCGACGGCCGCGATGAACCTGATGTCGTACATCGCGAACCGCGGGTTCCCGTTCGTGCCGCCGAGCGTCGGCGACTTCGGCCCCGATGCGGACACGGATGCGTACAACGAGCTGACCAACTGGATCGAGGTGCTTGGCGACGAGATGAGCACGAGTCCGACGGGCGGCACGGGCGGCGAAGGTGCCGAGGATGGCATCACGGCATTCCTCGAGTCGGGTGCCCCGGGTGAATTCATGGTGACACGCGTGTATGTGAGTGATGACTTCTGCCCGCCGCCGAGCCACCTGGCCTTCCATGCGATCACGGGTGCGATGGTGCTTCAGCGCATCGGGTGGTACGAAGCGGACACGGGCGTGAACACCTTCAACCGGACGGGTGGTCACGTGGTGACCCTGAACGGGATCAACGATTACGAGACGAACCAGCCGACGATGCGCTGGCGTGATCCGGGGTCTGATGAAGGCAACATGTTCTTCCAGTCCGACTTCACGACCAACTCGTCTGACACCTTGCAGGTGGATGGCACGTTCGATGGTGAATCACGGACGCAGTATCGCCTGACGGGTTACAACAGCCCGGCGTTCATCGACGGTTACATCGCGATTCGTCCGAAGTTCGCGGTGATTCCGACCCTCCCGAACACGGGCTTCGACTTCAAGGCGCCCAACCCGGTGACGCCTGACGGCCCCGACAGCATCACGTTCGACATGCCGGGTGGTGCGGAGCTTGGTTTCCTCGCGATCGGCTGGGATCAGCTCTCGGTCATCGCAACCAGTGTGAACCCCACCACCGGCATGCACGAGTTCCATCGCTTCGAGATGGGCGACCCCAGCGGCCTGCCCACACCCCTCGGCCTGCAACTCGCGGGTGTCGAGAAGGTCCGCGAGGCGTCCTGCCGCAAGATGTACGTCCTGACGGACGGTGCGGTGCACGAGTACGGCTTCGGCGATCGCGGCATGGCTGAGCCCTCAGCGACCACCGACGGCACCGTCAATGCGCGGGACTTCCTCGTGTGGCGTGACAGCTTCGGCGCGACCGGCAGTGCCTGCATCGGCGTGCTCGATGCGACGAAGGACTTCCTGCTGCTCGACGAGGACCTGGACATTGCATCCCGCTGGTTCCTGCCCAACGCGGCGGCCATCGGCCCGGATGCCACGGTCGAGTCCGGTCCTGATGATTCCCTGTGGATCCTCTCTGGCGGCACGGCGCATCAGTACCTCTTCGGCACGGGTCCGACGCTGATCCTCGCGGAGTCAGTGGACATCGGCGCCGTGGTCGGCTCCTCGGCTCCGGTCGGCGGCGTGCAGGTGATGGACAACGGTCGTCTTCAGGTGCAGGTTGACAACAAGCTGCGGACACTGGAGAAGGCGACCGCCGGAAGCTGGTCCGAGGTCCCCTCGAAGTTCACCGGCATGGTTGCGGGTGGCACGTGGATGGTCTCCGACAACTCCAGCAACTTCGTCCCGGGCGTGCATGACACGACTGCATGGAACGACGTCTTCCCCACCGAGTTCCCCGGCCTGGTTCCGGAGTGCCCGTGGGACCTGAACAAGGATGGCGTGACGGACTTCGCCGACCTGAACCTCGTGCTCAACAACTGGGGTCACATCGGCCTGGCCGAGGATCCCGGCGATGCGACCGGCGATGGTGCCGTGAGCTTCGACGACCTCAACGAAGTGCTGACGCACTGGGGCGAGTCGTGCGAGTGAGCCGCGATTGAACTGAAAATGAGTGTCCTGTTCGACGGGCCGGCGCGTGATGCGTCGGCCTGTTGTTGTATTGGGAGCGAGGAGTTGGGAGCGGGGGGCGGGGGGCGGGGAGTTGGAGCGGGGCCTATTCTGACATGTCGTTGATGAAGGCGTTGGCTTCGTCGATCGAATGGTTCATTTCGGCGATGAGTTCGGCGATGTCTGACTCGAGCGCGGCGACGTTGTTCTGAAGTGCGGAGATGGCTCGGGCGTTGAGGTTGTGCTTGAGGAAGAGGACCTGGTCGGAGAAGGCGTCGAGGACGGGCTGCATGCGGGACTCGGCTCGCTTCATGGCACCGAGGAGTTGCTCATATCGTTCCTCGGTACGAATGAGCTGTTCTTCGCTGGCGGCGCGGAGGGACTCGGTGTTGTATTCATCGAGTTCGCGGCGCCATTCACGGAAGAGGGCATTGGCGACGGTCTCGACCTTATCGATGCGTGTGCGGACGCCTGAGGCTTTCGACTTGCTGCGGTTGAATTCGCGATTGAGTCGGTCATAGATCTCTTCGAGGTCGGCATCGACAGGACCGGTGAGCGCGCGGAACTCCTCAAGCGCGGAAGCGAACTGTTCGCGAGCCTCCATCTGCTCATCGCGAGCATCTTCAACGCGGTCCGTGAGCATCTCGCGCTTCTCGTAACCGAAAGCTTCAGCAGCGGCCATGTAGGTGCGACTGCACGAGGCGAGGGGGAGCGTGAGTGCGAGGAGCGAAGCGGCGAGGAGGACGCGTGGGGTGGTGCTGGGGTTCATGGGTGGGATTGTAGGAGAGGGGAGCGGGGAGTGGGGAGCGGGGTGCGGGGTGCGGCCCGCGCGTGAAAACCCCCGCGCTGCCAGGCAGCGCGGGGGCGGCAACCAGACGGTTGGAGGGAACTTGTTGACTACGGACAGGTGTTGCCCCAGTTGGCGAGCAGTGTGTTGAGGTCGTCGAAGTCGGTGCGGCCATCCAGCGTGATGTCGCCGGAGAGGCCGATGGGACCGCTCTGGTCCCAGAAGCCCAACAGGTTGTTGAGGTCATCGAAGTCGACGGAGCCGTCCGAGTTCACATCGCCCGGGCATCCGGGATTGGTGATGTTGGCGACGGCGAATGCCATCGCATCGTCGTGCACCTCGGTGTCCTCGGACTCGTTGAGCACGATGTAGATGGGATCTGACGCACCGATGCCCGCGGCGCTGATGGTCACTCGCGAGACGTAGATGTAGATGCCGTTGTTCTGGGGCGGGTTGAGGAAGAAGTTGATGTGCTGATGAATACCGCCACCACCTCCGACGACCGCGAAGTTGAAGCCCGTGACGAGCGTCGCGGGTGTCACGGGGGTGGTGCGTTCAAGAACTGAGAGCCCGACGAAGAGTGTCTCCGGCGGCAGCGTATCGAAACGCTGCGTGGCCGGATTCCACTTCCAGAGGGCATCGAGAATGTCGAAGCCGACGGAAGCGCCTGACGGCAGTTCGCCCGAGGGCGCGTTGAATCCGGGATCGTCCGTGAAGTGGGCGATCCCTTCCCCGAGGTTGCCGGGGAAGACACGGATGCCGGACTCGATGGGCTCACCGGGCAGATCAAGGTTGATCGCGCCCGTGGTGAGCTGGTCGTCCTCGACGAGGATATTGATGTCCCGATGCTGGCCCAGTGCCGCATGGGCGAGCCCGAGGCCAGCGACGAGACTTGCGATAGCGCGGTTCATGCAAGCTTCTCCTGTTTCAGGATTCAGCGGCGGCGACGAATGGCGCCGGCACCAACAAGACCGAAGAGCGCCACAGCGCCGGGAGCAGGGACGAGAGAGGCGGCGTAGTCAGCCGCGGCCTCGTGCTCTGACTCAGGGCGGTTCTGGTTGAAGACGATGAAGAAGGGGAGGGAGTCGGCGTAGCCGGGTGAGGTCAGCTGCATGGTGAGCAGGTAGACGCCATCGGTCGCGGGCGCGTTCAGGACGAACTCCGGGTGATCATCGATGAAGCCGGTGCCGTCGGCGGTCGCGAAGTCGAAACCGGTCGTGCTGCCGCCGGGGGATACCGGGGTGGTGGCGAAGTCCGACCCGGGAACGCCGAAGGCTTCCCAGAGGGTCATGTCGACGGAGGCGGTCGTGTTGAAGTCCGTGCCGTTCCACACGCGAAGGGAATCAACGATGTTGAAGCTGAGGTTCAGGCCGGGGGGCAGAGTCTCGGAATAGAACCCGGGCTCATCGGCGAAGTTCGGCGATGCTTCGCCGAGTTCCGATTCGAAGACGCGGACGTGGGTTTCGAACTCACCTTCGTCCGCCTCGGCGCCACCGGTCTTGAGGCGGCCGTCTTCAACGAAGACCCAGGCATCGAAATGCCCGTGCTCTTCTTCTGCACCACCGAAGACGGCGGTGCTGCTGATGGCGAGGAGGGTCATGGCGGAAATCGTGATACGAGTCATTGAAAGTCTCTCTCTTGTTCATTGATCAGGGAGGAGTCAATTCGCTCCACTGATGTTGTCGTGATGGTTATGGCGCAGATGCCGAGGGGTCGAAGGCGTTGGCCTCCGGGTCCCTGTAGACATCCGCGAAACTGAGTGTGGAGGCGTGGCCGTCGAGGAACGCATAGTTCGATCGACTGTCCCAGGACGCCTCCGGTCCGGACGCCGCGTTGGTTTCGAGATCCGTCGCGGCGAGTTGGGGAGCACCTGCCGGGTGAAAGGGCAGGTACCAGTTCACGGTATGGAAGTGATCATTTCCGGCGTTCGCACCCTCGAAGGCCATGATGGCAAACTGCGCGAGACGTGCGGGTCCGGCGATGCGCCAGAGGTTGTCGTAGCGTCTGGCCTTCCCGGTCAGCACATCGATGGGCGGATCGGGAGTGAGGTACTGGTTGAGTCCGTAGCTTGTGACGCGGAAGCGCGCAGTGGTGCCGGGAATCGGGACTCCCGCACCGCCGTAGTGCTCGATGGGCCAGTGTGGCGACGCATCAAGTGGCGACTTCAGTGAGATCGGTTCGTCGTAGTAGTCACGCAGCGCGTGGAACCACGAAAGGTCCTCGTCGAGCGAAGCCGTTCCGTGGGACGGGTCGTAGTTGACGAGTTGTCCGGCGTTGTCATTGGCGTAAGCCTGCTGCGCGAAGGCCAGGCTCCGCATGTTCGACAGGCACACCGTCGAGCGTGCTGTGCGTCGGGCATTTCCGAGCGCAGGCAGCAGCAACGCGATGAGGATGCCGATGATGGCGACAACGACGAGCAACTCGATCAGGGTGAAGGCGCGTCGGCGCACAGGTCACCTCCGAGTTGGTGAACTGGATTGTGAGATCATGAGATCGCCGGGATCGGGCAACGGGCATCAGGCATCCGGGATCGACGCCGGCGGCCTCGCCTTGAGGAGCTTCCGCTCCGTCTTGAATGATGTCCGGCGAATCGTAGAACGCTCGGGGTCAGGCGAGCGGTGCGGGCGGGCCGCGGCTGGTCGGCCGATCGAGTCGTCGCGAGACGGCGGCGTCGGCTGCTGCCAGAACATGCCCGACGACTACTGGTGCATCACCGATGATGGTGGGCTGATCGTCAGGCATTGTGGTGACGGTCGCTGCGATGAGATCGCAGAGATCGCACTCATCCGGTGATGAAGGCTTGTGGTTGTGGTGGTGCTGCTGCTGTTGGCCCTGCCCCTGATCGGCGTCGTTGGTATGCGCGTGATCGTGGTGATGATGGCCGCAGGAGTCGTGGCTCGCCTTGACGGTTGCAGTGGGCGCGTGCGCAACGCAGCCGTGATCCACAGCATGGTGGATGAAGCGGGTGCCGCCGGTGGCCATGAGGATGAAGGCGGCAGTAATCAGGATGGCGAGTGGTGATCGCCGCATGGAATCCAGTGTAGAGGAGTGGGATGGTGGAGTCGATCAGGATTCTGGGAACGGGAGCCAGGGAAGCGGCAGGGCGACCTCCGCACCGCCAGTTGCAGAGAGAGTGATAGGCGGGTGCGTGGCGTGAGTGGAGGCAGAAACTGGGAGTTGGGTTCGCCTGCGTACCTGTTGTTGCCCTAACAGCATTGGCGCCGGAGGGTTCCGGCGCGCGGAGGCAGCGTCGGCCGCGTGATGCTGGCACTTCGTCATCGCACCCGGTACCATTCCGCCCATGATCACCGCCAACACGACTCTGACGACTCCGACCAACCACCCCACCTGAGGCGGCCGATCATTCTCATGACCATGACGACCCGGCCCCTCAGGCCGGGTTTTTTCGTGACCTGCCGATCCAGTTACCATGCGTCTTCTGCCCCCTGAACCCCTTGAGCAAAGCCCCCACCATGCCCGCCATCACCCTCCCAGACGGTTCCGTGAAGTCCTTCGATCAGCCAGTCAGCGCCTTCCAGGTCGCCGAGTCCATCGGGCCGCGGCTGGCCCAGGCGGCTCTGGGCTGCAAGATCAACGGTCAGCTTGCCGACCTCGGCACCACGCTCGACGAGGATTGCGAACTCGCCATCGTGACGGAGCGGACCCGGGACAAGCAACTGGATGACGATGCGATGTTCCTGATTCGTCACTCCGCGGCCCACGTCATGGCGGAGGCGATTCAGCGCGTGGTGCCGGAAGCTCAACTGGTGTACGGACCGCCGCTGGACACCGGCTTCTACTACGACATCCACTTCCCGGACGATCGCCCGCTCTCTTCTGATGACTTCGAATTGATCGAGAAGGAGATGGCGGCGATTGTGAAGGAAGATCGTCCGTTCACCCGGTACGAGATGCCGGTTGGTGAAGGGATGGCGAAGCTGGAGTCCGAGGGGAGCAAGTACAAGCTTGACAACGCGCAGCGTGCGGTCGAAGCGGGTTCGGACAAGCTGTCATGGTACGTGACGGGCGAGCCGAGTCATGACTGGGAGGATCTGTGTCGTGGGCCGCACGTGCCGTCGACGGGTCGGATCGGCGCATTCAAGGTGATGTCGCTGGCGAGTGCGTACTGGCACGGCGATGAGACCTCGGATTCGCTGACGCGTGTGTACGGGATCGCGTTCCCGTCGAAGAAGGACCTGAATCGCCACCTCGAATTGCTCGAGGAAGCGAAGAAGCGCGACCATCGCGTGCTCGGAAGGCAACTGCACCTGTTCCACATCGATGAGATGGTCGGGCAGGGCATGGTGCTGTGGACCCCGAAGGGCGCCATCATCCGGAACGAGTTGCAGGACTTCATTGCGATTGAGTTGCGCAAGCAGGGGTACTTCCAGGTGTACACCCCGCACATCGGGAAGCTGGACCTGTATCGCACCAGCGGCCACTTCCCCTACTACCAGGACTCGCAGTTCACGCCGATGGTTGATCGCGAGACGATCAGTGCGCTGGCGGACGAAGGGTGTTCGTGCGGCGAACTGGCGAACCGGATGACAGAGGGCCAGATTGACGGCTTCATGCTCCGACCGATGAACTGTCCGCATCACATCCGGATCTTCAAGAGCCAGCCGCGAAGCTACCGCGACCTCCCGGTGCGTCTTGCCGAGTTCGGCACTGTGTATCGCTGGGAGCAGTCAGGTGAGTTGAACGGCATGACGCGCGTGCGCTGCTTCACGCAGGATGATGCGCACCTCTTCTGCCTGCCGGACCAGGTGGCTGACGAGATCATGGGATGCATCAGCCTGGTGCAGAAGATCTTCTCGAAGCTGAACATGACGGAGTACCGCGTGCGCGTGGGTCTGCGCGATCCGGATGCGTCGAAGTTCGTGGGTGATCCGAACGACTGGGACCAGGCGGAGGCCGCGTGCCGTGAAGCGGCCGAGAAGCTCGGCGTGCCCTTCAGCGAGGAGCCGGGCGAGGCGGCGTTCTACGGACCGAAGATCGACTTCGTGGTGAAGGATGTCATTGGGCGTGAGTGGCAGTTGGGGACGGTGCAGGTGGATTACCAGTTGCCGCAGCGTTTCGAGCTGAGTTACATCGGCGCCGACAACCAGTCGCACCATCCGGTGATGATTCACCGCGCGCCCTTCGGTTCATTCGAGCGGTTCGTGGCGACGCTGATTGAACACTTCGCCGGCGCGTTCCCGGTGTGGCTGAGCCCGGAGCAGGTTCGCGTGATTCCGATTTCGGAGAAGACGAACGACTACGCGGCGGAGGTTGCCGGGATGCTGAAGGCCGCGGGTCTGCGAGCGACCGCGGATCTGGGCAATGGTCACATGAAGGCGAAGATCAAGGAAGGCGCGGCGGAGAAGATCCCGTACCTGGCGATTGTGGGGCCGCGGGACGCTGAGAGCCGCAAGGTGAGTGTGCGCGCGTTCGGCATTCAGCAGAACCTGGGCGAGATGGATGTGAACGAGTTTGTCGAGGGGTTGCAGCGTGAGTATGCGACTCGTGGGGATGAGACGGTGCGGGAGAAGTTTGAGAAGTGAGGGATGAGGGGTGAGGGATCAGGGAGGAGTGCAGCCAGTAACGCTCGATGGTTGATCGGCTGCGCTCGATTGCAGGTGTTGGCGCTGTTCTCTCCACTGCCGAGACGGCAGCGGCACCGGCTACGACTTCAACACGCCGTGTCGCTGCAGCCAGTTGCGGAGTTGTGGCACCGTGGGTTGGTCGTGGTCGATCCACTCGGCGCGCCAGTTGAGGCTGCGGGCGGTGAGGACGTTTTCCATGCGGTCGTCGAAGAAGAGAATCTCGGCTCCCGCGGCCCTGATGTCGCGTTCGAAGCGGCGGTAGATGGTGGTGCCGGGCTTCGCGGCTGCCATGCGGTGGGAGACGCCGTGGTGGTGCATGCGTGCGATGGCGGGTGAGGGGTTGATGATCTCGCAGTGGCCGCCGAGGAGGGGATCCATGTGGGCGGCGTTCGTGTTGCTCAGGCAGGCGGTCGTGATGCCGTCGATGGCGTTGAGTTCATCGATGAGTTCGGCAACGCCCGGGTGATCATCCAGCACGACGGCGCGAAAGATGCGTGACATCTCTTCGGGGGTGTAGCGACCGGCGGTTGTCAACGACAACAGCGCCCACATGTCGTTGCACGGGAGGTCGCCGCGCTGATGCGCATCGTAGAGACGCCAGCGCACCTCGTGGTGCTGCGGATCGTCGACTCGCCCGGACTCGCGCACCGGGACGCCCGCGGTTTCGCAGGCGCCTTCGAAGGTGAAATTCAACTGCACGACCACGCCGCCGAGGTCGAAGCAGACGACACGAACTGCAGGACGATCGACGCCGGTCATCGCTCAGACTCCTCGTCGGGGACCGTCGCATCGACTTTCATGACTTCGCGCAGAACCGTGGTCGCGTAGCAGCCTCGCGGCAGGTCGAAAGCCAGTCGGATATAGGTGCCGTGTTCGTCGGCACCGGCTTCGATCTCGGGGTCGGTCATGGGAATGCGCAGGGGACGACGAACGCCGTCGAGGACGCGCCAGCCATCGGCGCGGCGGCCGTCGATCTGCTCAGGCGTGAGGTTATGGGTTGCGAGTGCTTCGAGTTCGAGAGCCTCGATCTCGCGCTCGGGGCGCATCATCTTCGGACCCCAGAGAGGTCCGGTGGGACTGATCTCCATGGTGTCGAGGCGCTCCTGAAGATTCTCTGCATCGTCATCACCGTCACCGACGCGGAAGACGGCGCCGTTGACATGCTTGCAGGCGAGGTCGCCGGGTTGAACGGTGTCAAAGGTGCCGGCCGCGAGGCGCCGGCTCAGGACTTCATTGAAGATGGCGGACTGGAGAGCGGAGTTCCAGAAGCGCGTGCTTCGGCTGGAGATGTTGCGGATGCCACGGCGGGCGAGTCTCTCGTCGAGCACCTCTGCCTTGTTGCGGACGAGTTCCTGAAGGATGCACCGTTCCGGTTCGCGCCAGGTTTCGCAGATCTGGAGCGCCTTCTGGAAGTCACCGGCGTCGTACGCGGCACGGACGTTGGGAGAGGCGTCGCACTGGAAGAGTGCGCGGGCGAGTTCGAGGGGCTGGTCGAGGACGAGGGCGCGGCCGAGGATGTGGTTGCTGCGGCTGAGTCCGAAGCGTTGGGGTCCGAAGAAGTTGGGGACGCCGCGAGCGTGCAGTGTCTTCATCACGCGTTGTGCGTCGAGGATGCGATCGATGGTGACGTTCCGGATGCGGATGGAGAAGCGGTTTCCGGTGAGGTGCCCCAGCCGGAGCTTGTTGCGATGCAGATCGGTCCACAGGACGGAGGCCTGCGGATGCTGGAGCATGGGGAAGTCTTCGGGGACTCTTCCGGGGGCATAGATGCTGAGTGTCTGCCGGGTGATGGCGGTCTTGTCCTTGAGACCCGCGTAGCCGACGTCCCGTCGCTTGACGCCGAAGTGCCTGGCGACGATGTCGATGAGATCGAACGTGGAGAGGCCCTTCTTCTCGACGAAGATGTAGATGTGTTCGCCGTCACCCTCGGGTTCGTAGAGCGGGATTTCCTCGACGAGGAAGTCCTCGGGGCGCATCTTGATGCGTCCGGCCAGTGGTGCGATGTCAGCGGTGAGGAAGAGATCGTCGGGGATGCCGGGAACCGCGACGGGCGCGTGGTAGACACTGGGAACGGACTTGGCGTGGTTCATGCGGTCGGCAATCGATTGGTGTGCGCGGCGAGGTCGACCCCGTGCTGCGGAGGCGAGGACGTGATTCCGGTGTGGGGGTCAGGCTTCGGATTGTGCTTCGTCGAGAACGTGATCTTCGACGTAGATGGGGATGCCCTGTCCGATGCCGAGTGCGATGGCGTCGCTGGGGCGCGAGTCGATTTCGAGCAGTTCACCATCTTCGGTGCGCACGTTCAGGATGGCGAAGAACGTGCCTTCACTGAGATCGTTGATGCAGATGGACTCAAGTGAGCCGCCGAAGGCGTCAATGACGCTGGCGAGCAGTTCGTGCGTCAGGGGGCGCTTGAGTTCGATGCCCTGCAGACGGCGCTCGATCGCCTGCGCTTCGGGGAGACCGATGAGAATCGGAAAAGTGCGCACGCCATCGATCTCGCGCAGCTCGATGACCTGACAGGTCGACAACTCGCGAACCAGAATGCGGGAAAGTTCCATCTCGATCTTCATGACAGGACCATTGTAGGGGAGGCGCAGAGGAGAAGTAGAGTTGGAGAGGGAATAGGGAGGAGGGAAGAGGGATGAGTTTGGTACCGGTGCCTCGTCCCTGGTCACTGCCCCCTAATCGGACACCCTCGGCGCCAGGGTCACTTCGCGGTGTTGCCGGATCAGTTTCAGGAGCGCCCAGAGGCTGAGGGGGCGGGCGCCCTCGTTGCGGCGCTGGCGGCCGAGGCGGTAGAGGGCGTGCCACTGGCGGAAGAGGACGCCGTAGGACCAGAACGCAGACCGACCGGGATCGTAAAGATTGGTTGACTCGCTCGTCGTGCCATTGAGTTCGATGATGGCGAAGCCACGGCCCTCCCTGAGTTCCTCATCGGAGGTGTAGCGGACATCAAAGCGTCCGAAGTCGAACCGGGTGCCGTTCTGCGGATCGCGGAACCGCTGCGCGATGCCGTCGATGCGTGCTTCCAGTTCGGGCGTGATGAGGTCCTGCCCGTCGACGAACATGGCTCCCTGGACGTGGTTGCCCGCGACCCCGAGGGGGAAGCATTCACCGTCGTCGAGGACGCGGTCCGAGGTGTCCTCAAATCGTTTCAGGAAGGTCTTCGCCTGCATGCGGTAGCGCGGGTGCATCCAGATGAGTTGGGCGATGGAGTGCCTGCCGTCGCCGGTGATCTCGGGGAAGACCTTGCGGGTGACGGAGAAGATGTGGCCGGCCCGGTCGTCGAGGCTGGCATCGTCTTCACCGGTCGGATCGAGGCGGCGCATCCAGAAGATGCCGGCCTCGCAGGGGCCGGGGTGATAGACCTGTGCCTGGACCGGAAGGGTGACCCACTTGAGATAGTCGCGGGCCTCCTGTTCTGAGCGGACGAGGTCGACGCCACGACCTCGCTCGCCCTCATCGGGCTTGAGTATGACGGGGTACCCATCGAAGCCGGGATCTCGTTCTTCCGATGCGATTCGCTTCGTGAGTGTGCCGGCTCTCTCGTCGGGCGTGCCTTCGGCATCGAGCATGATGGCGTTGAGGATGTCGGACTGGGCGCCCTCGAGGCTCTTGAGAATGCGTGACTTGGATTCACCGGCGATGCCGCCTCCTTCAGGGATGCCGGGGTTCACGCAGGTGAAGGACATGGGACCGTAGCGGATGCAGAGCCAGGCAAGCCACGGCAGGAGCGGAATGTAGAAGAGCCAGGCGGGCCAGAACTCGATGCGGTAGAGGCGGCCGAGGTCGGCCTTGAGCCGATGCCGCCCTTCCCACGTCGCTTCGTAGCTGATGAACTTGATGACCAGGAAGAGCACGATGAAGGAGGCGAGGATGGCCCACGGTCCGTGGAAGATCTCGCGGAAGAAGTCGAGCAGCGGCTTGCCGATGACGAAGGTGAGGATGAGCAGGAAGGGCGTCCACACGACGACCGCGAGGAAAACCCACATGAAGAAGACGTGCGTGTTGCGGGCGAGGATTCCGGCGGCGATGTACGTCGGCACACGCGTTCCCGGGAGGCAGCGCGACAGGAAGACGGCCTTGCCGGTGTGGTGTTCGAAGACCCGTCCCCACCGGTTGAGTGATGCCTCCGAGATGATGCGTCGGAAGAATCGACGGCGGAGGAGTCGCCGCCCGAGGTAACGACCAATGGCCCACAGTCCGACGTCACCGGCGATGATGCCGAGGAAGCAGCCGACCAGTCCGACGCCGAGATCGAGTTGTGAACTTGCGACCAGGAGTCCTACGGCGATGACTGTGAGGTCCTCACTGATGAACGTCGCGAGAGCGATCAGGAGGATGAGCACCCACCATGGCGTGGTTCGTGAGATGTCGAATCCGCCGATGGAGGAGGCGGACTTGTCATGCGGCGGCGCCAGGATGGCGCTGCCGTTGAGTACAGGGTGCCCGGGGGTGTCGTGACGGGCGAGGAAATGGGTCATGGAGGCGCGCACGATCTCGAAGGTGTCACTGTCCTCGTCGTCGTAGACGAGGAAGTGACCGCCATCGAGAATGACGAGTCGACTGTTGTGCGCGATCGTGTGATGTTCCCGTGCGACCCAGTCGTAGATGAGGAAATCGTGGCGACCGTGCAGGATGAGCATCGGGGTGTCGATGCGTTCCATGATGCCGCGAAGCGGGCGCTGATCGCTGTCCCAGAAATCACGAATGAAGGCATGTCGGAAACTCGTGGCGGCGAGCAGGTTGAAGTGCGGAATGAGTTCCGGAAGGACGACGAGTCCCGCGTACCCGATGGCGTACTTCACGTGTTCGAAGACGTAACTGCCGGAGCCTTCGCCCTCCTGGATCCCGACGGCGCCGATCATGGTGAGTGATGCAACGCGTTCGGGGGCCATGTCCGCCATGTGGAGGATGGGCCCCCCGGACCACGACCACGCACCGAGGTGGGCGCGTTCGATGCCGAGTTCATCCATGATGGCGAGCGTCAGGTGGGCATTGGAGATCATGGAGTAGTCAGCAACCCACGCCTGGGCCTTGCCGTAGCCGGGTCGATCGAAGGCGTAGACATCGCGCCCGGTGAGCGCAAGTTCGGGGCCGAGTTGCTGGAAGTCCATGGCACCGAGCGAAGGACTGCCATGCAGGAGAAGAATGGGTTCACGTCCCTCGGACTCCCCCACTGCCGGCCAGCGGACACCGGTGATGCGCACGGTGCGCTTGCCGATCGGGCCGTTGTCGCCCATCTGCGGCAGCGCGAGTTCAATCTCTTCGGTATGCCGCGGAAGGCTGAAGCCGCGGTAGACGTCCGGATTGAAGACGAGCGTCACGAAGTGGGAGAGGACGAGAAGGATGAGGTAGATGCGAACGGATCGCCGTCGCAGCAGGCGTCGCAGGGTTTGAGCAAACCGTCCGATCATGCCGCCGCGTGCCAACTCTCCAACCTTCCGAATCCTGTCTTACTTGTCGCGCAGCGCCACGATGGCGTCGACGATCTCCCGATGATTGGCGCACCGAGGCGCCTTGTGCTGGCCTCCGAGTTTGCCTTCGGACTCCATCCAGCGATAGATGGTACCGGGACTGAGCGTGGTGATGCGTGGTTCGGCCATGCCGAGGTCATCGGTGCGCTTGGTCGTGTAGTCCACGTTCTGGCGTTTGAGCTCGCGATCGAAGGCTTCTCCGAATCCCTTCGCGAGGCCGGGATCGGAGGCCCATTCGATGGCCAGTTCCAGGCCGGCCCGCTGACCATCGCCGGGGTAGACGGGTGCGGCCGTGAACTCACCGATCTCGGCGTTGACGGCGGAGGCGGCGGCGGCGACGGCGTTCTCGATCTCCTCGACGATGAGGTTCTCACCGAAGGCGTTCACGAAATGGCGATGGCGTCCGACGATGCGAAGGCGGACGGGGCCATCGGGAGGGAGTTCGTCGAACTCGACGACGTCACCGATGATGTAGCGCCACAGTCCGGCGCAGGTGGTCATGGTGACGACGTAGCGTTGCCCCTTCTCGACCTCGTTGCAGAGGAATGCGGGCGGATTGGGTTGATCGACCTGATCAACCGGAATGAACTCGTAGAAGATGCCGTTGTCGATGATGAGCCGCAGTCCCGGGTCGCCGGCGGTGTCCTGCATGGCAATGAAACCCTCGCTGGCAGGGTAGACCTCCAGACGGTGCGGAATGTCATCTCCGGCATCACCGGACCACACCCGGGTCATCCTCGGCGCGAATGGTGTGTACTTCACACCACCGTGGACAAAGAGTTCGAGATTCGGCCAGACATCGCGCAGGCAGGTCACGGATGCATCGCGCTCCTGCGCGAGCTCGACGACACGCTCGAAGAGCACCAGTGACCAGGACACCATACCGCTGACCATGCGGATGTCCTGGTCAAGGCAGTGGCGGGCCATGGCATCGATCTTCGCAGGCCAGTCGCTCATGAGCGCGATCTCGCGCCCCGGCGTGTACACCGATGTCAGCGGCCAGCGGATCATCGGCGTCACGAGTCCGGAAAGATCGCCAGTGCGGATGCCGTGCTCGTTCACCGAGACATCCGTCGAGCCACCGATCATCAGAAGCCGACCGGAGAAGAGCCGCGGCAGGTGCACACCCATGCGTCGGGCATGCACGAAGATGTCGAAGGCGGCCCTGCGATTGGATCGCATCATCGCCTTGCTGACGGGGATGTACTTCTCGCCACCGGTCGTACCGCTGGTCTGGGCCCAGTCGCGGACGACGCCGGGCCAGAGGACGTTGCCCTGGCCTTCTTCGCGCATGCGTGCCAGGTCGGCGCGCCACCGTTCGTAATCGGCGGGCTGAAAGGCCTCGCGGAAGCGTGCAAGGAGTTCCTTCTCGGGCGCCCGACTCAGGTTCTCAAAGTCATTCGACTGGCCGATCTCGGTGTAGGCCGCGTTCGCCATGAGTCGACGCAACTGGCGGACCTGTACGGAACGGGCGCCGGTGACCCAGTAGTCACGATCCGTCATACGCTCTCGACGACCGGAGAGCCAGAACTGGAGGCCGCGACCGATCACGCCCGTCCAGCGACGCCCCTTCGAGGTTCCGCCTGCGCGCGCCGTTGTGGTTGTCATCATGCTGCGCCCGGGTGATTCGCCTGGCCGTGTGCGCCGGTGCGGATGTCGACGCCCGCGGCGAGATCGTCGAGAAATCGCATGACAACGCCGGTGAGTTCGACGGGTCGTTCGAGTTGGGGCGCGTGGCCGCATTCGCGGATCCACTCGAGGCGCGAGTTGGGCAGTCCTTCGTGGAACTGCCGGGCCACGGATGGTGGCGTCACGTTATCATTCTCGCCCCACGCGATGAGGGCGGGTGTCTCGATGAGGGGGAGTTGATCGCCGAGGTGATCGCTCTTGGCGCTCTTGCCGAGTTTCACGAAGGCGCGGATGCGGCGTCGATCCTGGAGTTCCTGGAAAGCATGATCCACGGCGCCCTGCGGCACGCGATCCGGGTTATGGAAGAGGTCACGGATCTTGCGATCGAGCCATTCATGCGACGGGTTGTGCTGCACATCGCGCTCGAAGGAGCGTTCAAAGAGGCCGGAGGAGCCGATGAGCACGAAACCGCGCATCAGGTCGGGGCGCGAGAGTGCCATGCGCAGGCACAGATGACCGCCGAGAGAGTTGCCGAGGAAGACGGCGGGCTGATCGATCAGCGTCTCGACGAGGCTGAGCGTGAGCCGCAACTGGCCCTCAACCGAACATCCCTTGCCACGCATCTCGAGGAGCGGCGGCTGGAGCAGAATGCACTCGTGCCGCTCGGCGAGGGGGCCGAGGCAGTTGAACCAGTGCATGTTCAGGCCGAGGAGGCCGTTCAGAAAAACCAGCGGTGTACCGGAGCCGACGCGGTCAATGCGGACGTCTACACCCGTCACACGATCATGTGCGGACGCACGGATCGGCGTCGTCGTGAGATGGGTTGACGGGGTTTCGCTCGACACGCTGCTCTCCGAACTCCAGATCATCGCACACCCCGCGCGGCCGCACGACGGGGCAGTTCCAATTCCGGCGCGGCTGACCATAACACGGATGGTGCGGCACCGGTGCGTTCTTCATCTCTATGTTAGTAACCGCTTCACTGGTTTTCCAGACGGCTCTTGGCATCGGTCTGTAAAATTTGGTTTGTGTCAGGATTTGCCAAAGAGCACCGATCGAGTCGGGAGATCGCGATCCAGCAGGGAGCGGAGGTAGGCGGCGAGGAGGCGATTGCCCCGATCGATGGTGGCAGCCCCATACGCCACACTGCCCGGCCCCCTGCTCAATGCCTGGAGGAGTCGCACGGTCTCGCCGCGCACACGCCACTCGGGACCGGTCGCGTGGGCGCCGGGGTCCTCGGTGACGGTGCCGGTCAGCGGGTTGAAGCCGAGCGTCCGCGTGGATCCGGGGAACTCACCGAGTCGCGGCTGGTAGCCCGTCTCGACGAGCAGTGCCCACTGGAAACGGAGAAGCGCTTCTCCCTGCTTGTCAGGTTCTTCCAGTTCGCGGAGTCGCCAGATCATCTCGTCGAACAGGGCCGGGTGTGGATCCCTGGTGGTGACGGCATGGTGGGCGAGATCGATCATGTAGAGGCCGATGCGGTGCGCCCGCAGATCGCGGCGGGTCGCCCAGAACACTTCCTGCAGGTCCCACTCGGTGAGAAGTGCGAGGTCCGAGCTTTCCCGATCGATGAATGCCAGTTCGCCCCGGGTGAGGACTTCGAAGCCACCGCTGAAGCTCCCCTTCTCTCGTCGGGCGCCCTTGGCGAGACCTCGGATGAGTCCATGTTCGCGACTGAGCAGCGACACGGTCTGGGAAGTCTCGGAGTACTCCCAGTGGCGTAGTACAACTGCCTGATCGATCACCGGCGGCATGACAGAAGCGTACCTTCAAGCTGCCACGCCGTCTCCGCGAGTCAGGCGGCAAGCTGGGTCATGGTCTCCACGAGCTTGGTCATCTGGCCTTCGTCGAGGTCTTCCAGCAGCAGCACGGTGCGGAGTTCCCTGGTGCTCTGCTTGAGAGGATTGACCTGCTCGGACGCAAGGCGATTGCCTTCGGCGTCCGTAATGAACACCGTCACGCTTTCGTTGGATCCCGGCTCCATTTCGAGGATGAGGTCACCGGCCTCGAACCGGCGGACGGGAAGGGTGGCATCGGCGGCCTGAGTGTCCTCGATGAGATCTTCAACAGCCTCGTTCAGGTGCTCGTTGGCACGATCAAGGATCGCCTCGACAGACATGGCCTCGGGGAGGATGTTGGCGAAGAGTTCCTGCGAACCCGAGAAATCCTCGGCAGCCTGCCTGAAGAGCGCTTCGACATCATTGAGCTTGAGTCCGAAGTACTGGTTGGCAGTCGCGGCGCGCGGTGCTGTCTCGCCGGGCATGCCATCTCCGCCCAGCTTGAGAGACCCGACGAAGAAGGCGATGCGATGGAGAATGCCGAGAGGATCCTGAGCGGGGCCCTTGTCAGGAAGGGAGTGGTGCATCCAGATGGGCCGGGTCAGTGACTCGGGAAGCTTCCAGATGCGCCCGAGTGCCGCGGCGATGTCCACGTGCGTGAAGGGCAGATTCGCCATTTCAGTCGCAAACTGCTTCTGGGGCGCATCGCCCTTGTTGACGAACTGCTTATAGGAGGGTCCGGCGAGTTTGGGCATCATGGGGACGCCGCTGTCGAGCATCAGTCCCACGATGAACGCTTCGCCGGCCACTTCACGATGGATCTTCTCGGCGATGCGGAGGGCGACCCAGCCGCGGAAGAGCGACTGCGCCCACAGTTTCCTGGCGTCATCATCGGCGTCCTTGCCGGCGGCCTGGCTGAGGTGAAAGCCGAGTGCCATGGCCTTGAGTCGGTCCATTCCGAGGAGGACCATGGCGCGTTCGAGCTTGGTGACCTGGCCTCGTTGGGCGAAGGCGGCGGAGTTGGCGACGCGAAGCAGTCTCCCGGTGAGGGCCTGGTCGGTCTTGATCACTTCGGCGAACTGGTTGACGCTTGAGTTGGGGTCGGAAACGAGTTCGATGACCCGGACGGCGACCTGGGGAAGCGTTGGCACGGAGGTATCACCGAGGCGACTCGCCAGGCTCTCGTGAAGTTCTTCGATATCCCGTGCTGAAAGGCTTTTGCGTGACTGCACTGCGAGACTCCCTGATCGATACTCCACTCAGTCGACAGCCGGCCACACCGGCTGCCGGATCACAGCGAGACACGACACGTCACGGGGTCGCCATTGTGTCTTTCGGCCAGACGGGGGTACGTATGAAGGCAGCCGGCGGATTTCGCGCCTCCCTACACCCGGTACTCCCCGCCGAAACAGCACTCTGCCGGTCTTTATCGGTACACTCTGCCCATGGAGACGACAGGAGGTCAGTCAGACGTGCCAGCCCCCCCGCGCAAGGGCACCCATCGCGCCAGCCGGGTCATCGCGCTCATGAATCAGAAGGGCGGGGTGGGCAAGACGACCACATCGGTTAATCTCGCCGCCGGGCTCGCGGCTGTCGGGCGTCCGACCCTGCTCGTTGACCTGGATCCGCAGGGGCACGCGACGATGCACATGGGCGTTGACCCGGGCTCCGTCGATCCTTCCCTGTATGACCTGCTGCTGGACCCCCCCGCCGCTTCGGGCGAGGGGCTGGACCCGTTGGATGCGCTGATGTGCATCCGTCCGAATCTTGGTCTGCTTCCCTGCAATGTCGACATGGCGGCCGCCGAGCATGAACTCAGCGATGTCGATGAGCGGCAGTTGCGGCTGCGGCGCATCCTCGCCCCGCTTCTTGAGATCTACGAGTTCGTTCTCATTGACTGTCCCCCGTCGCTGGGATTGCTGACACTGAATGGCCTGGCGGCGGCGCGTGAGGTCATGGTTCCGATGCAGGCGCACTTCCTCGCGCTGCAGGGCGTCGGCAAGTTGCTGGAAACCGTGACGCTCGTCGGCCAGCACGTGAACCCGTCGCTGCGTGTCAGCGGGATCATCCTGTGCATGCACGACGAGAACACGCGTCACTCTCGCGAGGTCGTTGACGACATCCGTTCGTTCCTTGAGGACTCCAGTGAACAGGACGTTCCGTGGGCCGGCGCGCGGGTCTGTGATCCGGCCATCCGGCGCAACATCAAGCTGGCCGAGTGTCCGAGTTTCGGACAGACCGTCTTCGAGTATGCACCCGGTTGCCCGGGTGCGCAGGACTACGGAGCGCTCGCACAGTCACTCGTTGATGAGTGGGATGCAATGCAGCGCCGGATGGATGCGCTGCAGGTCGACAGGCCGGTCGAGGTTGAAGTCCCGGAGCCGGAGGTCGTCGTACCGCGGCAACGCCAGGACGCTGAGGCCGATACCGCTGCTCCGGACGCAGCGGCTGCGCGTGAACAGAACTGACGGCACCGTCATGCCCCCCCATTTCCCACCCTGGATACGACGATCCCTGCTCGTTGCCTTTGTGCTGTACGCCGTGGCGTTGTTCACCGCGACGCACTGGCCGGAGCTCCAGCTTCCTGAGGGTGATGTGCCGCGCCCGGACCTGTACGTGCACTTTGCCGTCTTCGGTCTGTGGACGATCCTGCTGGGCCTCTCGGGGCTGATGGGTGATATCGGTTGCCGTCGGGCGTTGCTGAAGACGGCGCTGGTCGCCGGCATCTACAGCGCGATTGATGAGGGTCTCCAGGCGATTCCGTGGCTGCGCCGACACGCGGTGCTCGACGATCTCGCAGCGAACCTTGGCGGCGTGCTGCTGGGCGTGATTGCGCTGCTGATTGTCGGGCGCTTTCTCAGCCGACGGGATCGGGCTCTGCCGTCAGAATGATCCTGAAGCGTTCGGGGTCGAGTTCCGGGTCGTGCTTCACAACGCCGCCGGGCGGCTCGGTCGTGATGGCGAAGAGGGCGGGGTCCGCGACTCCGAGCTTGGCGTTGATGGGAACGATGACAGTGCCATCAGCCTGCTCGATGTTGAAGACGCCGCCATCGACCGCATTGAAGCGCGGGTTGCGCTGGGCGTCGAAGATCCAGAGCTGGTATTGCACGGATTCGGGATCGTTGACATCGAGGCCCGTGAACGTCAGGTAGCCATTCTGGAGCGACGGGCTCCAGTGCACCTCACCAGTGATACCCGCATCGTTGTTCGCCCACCTCGTGACCTGCTCATCAGGTGCACCGTCAACCATGTCGCGGATGCTCGGTTCGGAGGCGGGCCACCACGCGAAGGCGGCCAGGAGGATCGCGGCGGCGGCGGCGAACCATGGCAAGATGCCGTTACGGCGCATGACGATGACATCGGGCGTTCCAGAAGTGTCCGCTTCTGTTCCCGCGAGACGGAGCGGGTGCTGCGCCTGCGAGATGAATGCGCGGGCGTCGGTCATGATGCGTTCGCGCAGGTGTACCGGAAGTTCATCGGAGTCAGCCGAGGTGGTGAAACCCCGGTCGAGCGCGGCGGCTGCGAACTCGAACTCTTCGGAATCGACGGTGACACCGGCAGCTCTGAGGTCGCTGAGCAATTGTTCTTCGGACGAACTGAGACCGACCGTCGCGAAATCAGCGACGAGATCGACCATGCGATCGTAGTCGGTGCTCATGGGGCACCTCCCGCGGTTGCGTCGGTCTCGGCTTCGGTCAGCGTATCGCGAACGCGCTGGAGTCCCCGTCGGGCGTGTGTCTTGACCGTGCCGAGGGGGAAGCCTGTCCGCTCGGAGATCTGCTGGTGCGAGAGCCCGCCGTGCACGGCGAGGCGAAGCACTTGTTGCTGAGCCGGGCTGAGTGCTGAGAGAGCCTCCATGGCGCGTTGCACATCCTCATCGCGTTCCGGTGCGGGGCTGTCATCGACATCGGTGAAGTCGAACTCGGTCGGTATCTCCTGACGCCGCTTGATCTTTCGCCAGCGATCGATCAATCGACGCCGCGCGATCATGGAGACGAACGTCGCTTCCTTCATTCTGGCCGGATCGAAGCGCGAGGCGTTCTTCCAGAGAGATACAAAGATCTCCTGGACCGCCTCCTCGGCGTCCGTAGGGGACGGAGAAAGACGACGGGCCAGCGACCACACCAGCCCGCCGTATGTATTCATGCACTCCTGCATGGCCGGTTCATCGAGACCGGCAACTCTTTGGAGCAGCGATTCGCTCACGTTCAGGTTGCACTCCCTGATTGAGTACTGCGGTCGACTTGTCAGAGACAGTGTCGTCACCACATGGCCTGGTCAGTTGGGGAGTATAACCGTGTCGATCACGTGAATCACACCATTCGAGGTCTCGATGTCGTTGGAAATCACTCGAGCATCGTTCACTCGCAGTTCACCGTCCTTGAAGGTGATCCGGACGCGATCGCCCTGGAGGGTCTTCGCAGACTGAGCGGCCAGTGCTTCCGAAGCCGACACCCGGCCCGGAATCACGTGGTACTTGAGGATCGCGGTGAGCTTGCCGCGATTCTCAGGCTTGAGCAGAGTCTCGACCGTGCCGCGAGGCAGCTTGTCGAAGGCCTCATCAGTCGGCGCGAAGACGGTGAAGGGACCGTCGTTCGAGAGCGTTCCGACGAGGCGGGCAGCGTCGAGTGCCGCGGCGAGGGTGCCGAACTCGCCGGCGCTCATCGCGGTTTCGACGAGATTCGCGGTTTCGGGCATGATGACGGTATCGATCACGTGAATGACGCCGTTGGTGCACTTGATGTCCGTCTTGGCAACACGTGCTCCATCAATCATGACACCGCTACCCTTGACGGTGATGTCAACGGTCTGCCCACTCAATGTCGCGGCCTTGTTCAGGTTGACCACATCGGCCGCCATGACTTCACCGGAAACGACGTGGTACGTCAGCACACTCTGGAGCAGCGCCTTGTTTTCAGGCCTCAGAAGCTTCTCAACGGTGCCGGCGGGCAGCTTCGCGAAGGCTTCATCGGTCGGCGCGAAGACCGTGAAGGGTCCGTCGCCCTGGAGCGGTTCGATCAGGTCAGCGGCCTTCAGTGCGGCGGCGAGGGTCTTGAAGGAGCCCGCGGCGACCGCGGTATCAATGATGTCCTTCTTTGCGTTGTAGCCGACCGTCATCATGTCTGAATCATGATGCTTCTGGGCGGTGGACGAACTGCTGCCGCACCCCCCACCGGCGAGGGCGGGAGATGAGGTGGCGACCAGTGAGAGCGCGGAGACAGCAATGAGAGTTTTCATTGGGGAGGTTCCTTGATGGGGGTTGGGGAGTTCTTCGAGGAGCGGGCTCCGGGCTGAAGCCCGCGTTGGACGCCCTTGTTCTCGCCGCGACGCGTCGACCGGATTCAGCCCACCGAGCATTTTTGCGTGGCCCGTATGCGAACACAGTACAAACATCATGACCGAGGTGATGGGGCCGACGGGAAATTCTGAAGAAGAGCCTTGATGTGTTAGTAAGTGCTTACTAATCTTGATGTGTTGACCTGATCACCCAGGAGCACGAGCCATGGCCTGCATGACGTTGCGCGATGAAGTGGATGCCCTCACCAGGCGCGTCGAATCTCTCGAACGCCACCTCCGAGTCGAGAAGCCGGAGACCACAACCACGATCCGGCCAACGCCCCCCAACGCCGCCACGGTCGCAACACCGCCGCCCCTCCCGACGCCCGAAGCCGCGAAGCCGCCGAGGCCCCGCCACGAACTCGCAGCCCGCATTCCCAAGGCGCCGCCTACCTCCGCACCCGACGAACCCGAGCATCACGCAACGGAGACATCCGGTCGCAAGGACATCGAGTGGCGCATCGGCGCTCGCGCCTTCGCAGTCATCGGTGCGCTCGGGATGATCATCGGCATCGGTCTGTTCCTCAACTATGCCGTCCAGCAGGGGTGGCTTCACATCACGCCTGCATTCAAATGCCTCTCAGCCGGTACGCTCGGCATCCTGATGCTTGGCGCCGGCGAGGTCCTGCGCAAACGCCTCCCGAGTGCGGCGACCGCTGCGCTGTCGGCGGTGGGCCTTGTCGCGATGTACGCATCACTCTTCGCCGCGTACGGTCGGTATGAGATCATCGGCGCCGGCGTTGCCTTCCCGGGGCTTGTCTCCATCTCCGCGCTGGGCCTGGTCGTTTCGATTCGCGCCCGCTCACTCCTGCTCGGCGTGCTCTCGCAGATCGGCGCCGGCATCGTGCCCTTCATGGTCTTCAATCCCGACCCGCCCGTGTGGGGTCTTCCCGCATACGGCACGGCGCTGCTCGCGCTCGGTTACGCCATCCCCATGCTGCTCAACGGGCGCTTCGGACCCATGCGACACGTCGCCGGCGGGTTCGCGGCCCTCTACGGGGTCATCTGGACTCTCGGTATCGACGGTATGTCGACGCCTGCGCTGGCGTACCCGTGGTACCTCGTGAGTTGGCTCATCGTGCACGTTGAACTCATCCGCACCAACTTGCGCCCGGATGCCGAAGTCCAGACCGATCTCAACTGGAAGCATGCGAGCATGGCCATCTCAAGTGCCCTCGTGACGCTGTGGACGGTCGGGTTCGCCTCGGTCGTCGCGCACGAGCAGTCAGCGGCACTTGACTGGCTGCCTGCGGTCGCCGCGATCGTCATCACCGCCCTCGGTGCCTTCATGCTGGCGCCCGGGATGGGTCTCCAGCGCCGCGTTCCGACGTGCGACCGCGAGCGACTTGCCGCGGTCCTGATTGCGCAGACGGGTGCAGCGGGCATCCTCGCGATCGCGTTGGCATTCACAGAGTGGCACCTCGCGCTGGCGTGGGCGTTCTTCGGGATCGCTGCGGTATTCGCCGCTCATCGGACGCAGGGACCAGCGTTGCGCACGTACGGTCTCATCCTGCTTGCGATCGGCACGGTGCAGGTGATGACATTCGAGTTGTATGGCGCGCTCAATGATGCCCCAATGCTCTTCGAGATTCCGGGCCTCGTCTTCACGACGTGGACAGCACTCATGCTTGTGTTCACCGGAGCGTGGGCAACGACCGCATTCATCATGGGCCGCGATCGATCCGGGCTCATGGCAGGCCTTCGCCTGCCGGCTGCCATCGTGGCCTCGGTACTCGCATTCGCAGCGCCACTGCACCCGGACGCTTCATCCGAAACCATCATGTTCATCTGGCTGGTCATGAGCGCTGCGCTGCTGTTCGTATCGCGTCGTACGTCATGGATGAGGCTCGATGTCGTCGGCATGCTCGGACTCCTTGCCACGACGATGGCGTGGTTGCAGGCGCATGTGCTGCACGACTGGTCCGCGTGGGACGGCGCTGTGCTCCTCCATCCGGGGCTGTACGAGGCGCTGCTGATCGGTGCCGCCGCGTGGACATTCGGACGACGCCTGCTGCCCGAACTGGATCATGAGATCGATGTCTTCAGCACTCGCACCTACCTCCGGCTGGCATCACTTATCGGTGCCGCGGGACTGATCTTCCTGGCGTCGACTCTGGAGGTGTCACGCACCGCCGCGCTGCTGACCGACACGCGAACCGCCGAACTGGGTGCGGTGTCACTCTGGTGGGGACTGGTGGGCACGGCGCTGGTTGTCCTGGGCTTCCTGCGTCGCGAGCGGGTCGTGCGGATGACCGGCCTGGCACTGATGTCGATCGCCGCGGCGAAGGTGGTGTTCATCGACTCCGTGGGCACCGAGGCGCTCTGGCGGATCGCCAGTTTCTTCATCGTCGGCCTGCTGATGCTGCTGGTGGCGTTCGTGTACGCGGCGGTGGCGCGGCGGCTGGGGGACGAAAGAGCGGAAGGGGTCACACGCCAGGAGTTGGAGATTTGATGAGCATGCTTCCTTCGCCCCGGGTGGTGACTTAGGATGAGGTGTCCTGCACCCACACACATTGGAGCCCCGATGTTTCGCACTCCCCTGCTGCTGTTCCTTCCGCTCGTCCTGCTCGGTTCGGGACAGGCGCTGTTCGCCGCGACGGTCACGTTCCGGACGGAGGTTCCTTCGAACACACCGCCGGGTGACACGATTTACATTGCGGGCGACTTCCAGGGCTGGAATCCGGGCGATGGCGCGTATGCATTGGCGGAGGAGCCGGATGGTCGCTGGGCGATCACACTTTCGCTCCCGGATGGGGTGGGGGTCCAGTACAAGTTCACGCGGGGCGACTGGGGTCGTGTGGAGAAGGGTCCGAGCGGCGAGGAGATCGCCAACCGCACGCACACACCTGCGGGCGTCGAGACGGTCGATCACATCGTGCACAACTGGGCGGACATCGTGCCATCGACGATCACGGGGCATGTTGAGTGGTTTGAGTATGCGCCCTTCCTGGGTGGCCGGCGTTGCTGGGTGTACCTGCCGCCGGCTTACGACACATCGACGGCTGACTACCCGGTGCTGTACATGCACGACGGGCAGAACCTGTTTGACCAGGGGACGAGCTTTGCGGGTGAGTGGGAAGTTGATGAGACGTGCGAGGCGCTGATCGCGGGGGGAGAGATCGAGCCGATCATCGTAGTGGGCATCGAGAACGGGCCGCAGCGCTGCTTCGAGTACACGCCGTGGACGACGGGTTCACTCCCCTGCGGCGGCGGAGCGGATGCATACCTGCAGGCGATCCGCGATACGTTGATTCCGGAGGTGAATGCGCGGTACCGCACGCGGACGGGTCCTGACAACACGATGATGTCCGGCTCGAGTCTCGGCGGGATCCTGAGCGTGTACGCGGCGTACGCATACGCTGACACATGGGGTCGGATCGGTGCGGTGTCCTCGTCCTACTGGGCGCAGTCACCGATCTACGGTTTCGCGACTTCCCAGGGGCGTCCGGCGACGCTGTCGCTGCTGTACCAGGACATGGGCACGCTGGAGTCGGGCACGAATGACGGGAATGGCAACGGCGTGAATGACCATGTGGATCGCCTGCGCGAGATGCGGGACATTGCATTGGCGCAGGGTTTCGTCGAGGGCGACGACCTGCTCATCGTGGAGGGTCCGGGTCATTCGCACAACGAATTCTGGTGGGCGCAGCGGTTCCCTGACATCGTGCGCTTCCTGGTCGATCCGCCACCGCCGTGCGCGGATGTCAGCGGCGACGGCAACGTCAACTTTGACGACCTGAACACCGTGCTCGCGGGCTGGGCGATGACCGTGACACCGGGGACGGGCGGTGACGTTGACGGGAGCGGGTTCATTGACTTCGACGACCTGATCCTGGTGCTCCAGCAATGGGGGGAAGCGTGTTCGTAGTCGGCATTCGGCATTGGGCACTCGGCACTCGGAGGTGAGCGCCTTCGGCCCCCTCTCCGCACCCCGCTCCCCGCTCCCCGCTCCCCGCTCCCCAAAAAACGACAAACCGCCTCGCACGGTGCGAAGCGGTCTGTCTCGTGTGATGGAGGAGAGAGGAGGAGTGATGTGAGAGAAGAGAGGAGAGGAGAGAGGTTCGTGAGATCGGTCAGGAGAGGGCGTTGGCGAGGGCTTCCTCGGACTGCACGCCGACGAGTCGATCGATGAGTTTGCCGTCCCGGAAGACGAGAATGGTGGGGATGGAACTCACCTGGTACTTCGCGGCGAGTTCGGCGTGATCATCGACATTGACCTTGCCGACGACGGCCTTGCCGTCGAAGCGTTCGGCGATGGCATCGATGGTGGGTCCGATGGCGCGGCATGGTGCGCACCACTGGGCCCAGAAGTCGACGAGCACGGGCAGTTCGCCGTTGACGGCCTGTTCGAATGAGTCGGTGTCGAAGGTGAGTGTGGTGGAGGTGGCCATGGGGCAGTCTCCTGGGGAAGGGGTGAATGTTCAGTCGGTCACAACCATAGAACAGCTAGACCGGTCTGTCTATTTCCAACTCGCCTCAATTTTCTTGTTCGTATTATTTTTGGATCCGAGACATCTGTTCCGGCCCTGCCCGCGCCCGTATGATGGACAGACCGGTCTAGATGGGGCCGACTTCGCACCATGCCCTCCGCCAAACGCGACCATCTCGTCGAAACAGCCCTCCGGCTCTTCTACCGGGACGGCTTTCATGCCACCGGGATCGACACCATCCTGCGCGAGGCCGGCGTCGCGAAGATGACCCTCTACAACCACTTCCGGTCGAAGGATGAACTCATCCTCGCGGCTCTCGAATTGCGCGACGAGCGTTTTCGTGCCTGGCTGGACGCCGCCATCGCACCCTATCCCGACGACCCGCGCGAGCAGATCCTGGCGATCTTCGACGCCGCGGAGACGCTCTTCCAGCAGGACGACTTCAACGGGTGCGCCTTCACGCGCGCCTGCGGCGAGTTCCGGGACCCCGAGTGCTCCATCCACCAGGCCGGGATGCGTCACGTCTGCATGTTGACGGACTTCCTCGAAGACCTCGCCGCGAGCGCCGGCGCTGGTGACCCCGAGTCACTCGCCCGTCAACTGGCGCTGCTGTTTGTCGGCGCCTCCGCGGCGGCACAGGTGACATGCTCATGCGGTCCCGCGCATTGTGGGCGGTGCGCCGCCGCGACGCTGATTGATGCGTCGGTGGTGGCTCACTCCTCTTCGCGCAGTTCCACATCAAACTGAAGATTGCGGGCCTGTTCTGCGGTGTAGGTGAATGATGCCGTCCCGCCCTCGGATCCGGTGACGATGAAGCGGAAGATGCGACCGCTTCGACCCCAGATGCCATCGGGCACCAGCATGCGGCCCGGCTCGTGGCGCACGGCCTGCATGTCGTCATCGAACCAGTCTCCAAGTCGGCCGGAAGCCACGGGCGTGATGCCGCGACCGGTGACGGTCAGCAAGTCCGGCTGTCCGATCCGCTTGCTCTGCTGTCGCCCGGTGCGCGTCGGGATGAGTTTCTCGTTGCGGATCTCGAAGGTGATCTGCCAGGTCCGCGGGCCGAGGCTCTGTACGTCTACCCGATCGACCATGAGTTTCGGCATGGCGTCTGCGTGAAGCATGGTGAACGCGAAGTTGCGGTGACACTCCTCCTCGAGCATGAAGGTGGGCGTGGATCGGCTTGCCCACTTGTTGGTGCCACCGATGAGCACCTTGCCGTACTTCGGGTGGTCGTACTCGGTGTAATCGGTGAAGAGTTCACCGAAGGCGATACGGTCGCGCCAGAGCCAGGTCTGCTCGGGGGTGGGTCGACTGACATTCCGCTGGAAGTACTTCGCGGTCGTCATGAGTTCGTTGGTGAAGCTGATCACGCCGAGTTGTTCTGCGGTCCACGTGACGAAGCCGCCGTGGACGGTGTAGAGGTCCTCGGAGATCACCATGGAATCGTAGTACGGGAGGATGTCCTCGCCGATGTTCGCGATCTCGGCATAGACGCTCCGGTCGGCGCGGGAGTACTCATCGGCGCGATAGCTGGCACCGGGGCCGCGAAGAATCATGCCGCCGGTGTTGTGATAGCTCTGCGCGGCGGCGATGTTGGGGCGCGCGTAGATGAACTCGGCGACGGCCCGCACCTCGGGCGCGCTGAGGGGATAGGGCCCGGCGCCCCCCTGGACATATGTCGGCTGCCAGTCGGAGGGCCAGTTCCGGTTCATGTCATCGCTGCCGATGCCATCTTCGTTGATGCGGCCGTCACTATCGTTGTCGATGCCCTCGCTGCCGAGGCGCGTCCAGTTGCCTTTCTCATCTGAAGCGACGCGCTCGAAGATGCGCGGGTCTGTCTGCGATCGGATCCACCGGCCATTCGGATCCTCGCGCCACATGCTGGTGATGTGCCCGTCTCCATCGAGGTCGTCCGGTGGATCTTCGTCAACGAGGCCATCGCGATCATTGTCGACCGGCCGGAGGTTGCCGCGGAACGAATGCGGCGTCGCGGCCTCGGCAAACCACGCCGTACGTCCGTCCGGGTTCACACTCGGCATGAGATAGAAGGCGTAGTCATCCATCACCTGCGTCAGCCGCTCGTTGGTGCCATAGGAGCGGGCGAGGTACCAGAGCGTGTAGAGAACAACTTCTCCCGCCTGGATCTCGTTGCCATGAATATTGCCATCGATCCACATGGCGGGTTTCTCGAGATCGTCACCACTGTCTTTCGGATTGACGACGGCCACCAGCATCTCGCGCCCTTGAAGCGACTCGCCGATGGACTCGATCCGCACGAGGTCCGGGTAGGCTCGGGCGATGCGACGCATTGCGTCATTGATCTCATCATGTTCGTAATAGCGGTTCCATGCCAGGTCGACCCTGGAAGGCGTGTGAGGCTGGGCCGCGGCGAGGTGCGGCACGGCGCAGGTCGCCGCGACACTGACGATCATCATTGCCGTGCTCTTCATCGTTCCACCTCCAGGTCGAGCGCGATCGATCGATCGCCCATGACTGCATCCTGCAATTCAATCGTGAGCCGGCTGCCGGGTGCCCCGATGAGTGTCCAGGTGATCTCGCGGCTTCCGCCGCCGTCGATGGCGCCGACCGACTGCCGACGGTTCCCGGCGATGATGCGATCGGCATCGACGTCGAGGGATGCGATCAGCGGGGCCAGTCGCCGCGTGCGCGCGGACATCATCGGCCTCATCGGCAGCGTCCCATCGTTGCGGAGCCGTAGCGTGATGCGCCAGATGTCACCGCCGAGCGATTCGACGAGAGGCGAATCAACCTCCAGTCGGGGCAGCATGTCCAGCAGTTCAACCACGAATGCCGACTGCTCCTCGGCCAGTGCCTCGGCCCGCTCCGCGGGCGGGTTCATGCGGAAACCGGGTTCGAAACCACCGATCTCGACCGGGCCGAGGTCGGGGTGTTCGAAGGGCATCCAGTCGACGAATCCGGCGCCGTCGCGATCATCATCCGAGTAACGGAGCCACCAGCCATCGTCGGAGGAAGGCTTCTTCCGCTCCTCCTCCTTCTCTTCCGACGACTCTTCTTCTGAGGCGGGTGACTCATCCGCTTCGGCGGCTTCATCGGCTTGCTCGTCGTCGGTCTCTTTCGCCTCGACGAGGTCAGGACGGATCCAGACGGGCGTTCCGAAACTGAAGGCCCCGAAGTGAGCGTAGCTCCAGCCCAGCAGTGAGCCGGGGAGGTCGTGACCGGAGCCCTTCGTCATACCGGTGTGTTCCTTGAAGCGGGCGGCGACGACTTCCCATGCTGCCTTGTCCTCATCGAGGATGCCGAGGGGCACGCGGCGGGTGTCATCGGTCTTGCCGGCGACCGGAATGCTCATGAGCGTGTCATCAGGTCCGTAGACGAGGACACACACGATCTCGTTGTGCTCGAGCATCCACTGCGCTATGGCAAGCGTCTCCGGTTCGGAGAGTTGATGGCGACCCGCGTCATCCTGATGCTCCGGCCAGCGATACGGGAAGTTGCGATTCAGGTTGACGGCGCCGGGCCCGTCTTCCGCAATGCGGCCATCACCGTCCGCATCGCGTCCCTCGACGATGTACGCGTGGGTTGCGTGCTCGCCCTCGGATGACTTTGGCTCGCGCATCAGCCGGGGTTCGTCGGGATCGATCAGATGCGTCCGTTCAAGGCCCGATCCGATGGGAGGGTTGGCGATGCGCATCATCGTGATGCGACCGTCACCATTCAGATCCTGTGGTCCGTCCTCGTCGAGTCGTCGGTCACGGTCTTCGTCCACGGGGACAAGCGCGCCACCGAAGTCCATCAGAGGATGGTCGTCGGCAAGTTGCCACGCCGCGTTGTCCGGGTTCGCTGCGGGAATCACGTACACCGTGTGCCCGGCGCCGATCTCTTCCCATCGCTCGCCGAGATGAGATGCGATCGCGAGCGCGGTCTCTGAGCCGATCCGGTGTTGTCCGTCCAGTCCGGCGATGATGAGGAGCGCGCCGTGTTCGGGGGACGCATCGCCGATACGCAGGACATCGATGGAGCGACCCTCGCGGCTCTGACCGATCGAGGTGCGATGAATGTCACGCTGTGCCGCGACACTCCGCAGCCCGGTGCGCAGCCACTCTGCATGATCAGGGCGCGCCGAGAGTCCGGAAGTGCAGCCGCAGATCATCGCCGCGGCTGCCACGAGGCTTGTTGTTGTCATCATGGGTGTGATTCCGCGCAGGTCGTTCATGTGCGACCGGAGTATAGTCTCGCGGGAATCGGGAGTCGGAAAACCGGGCGGTCCTGAACCTCGACCTCCAGAATCAATCGCAGTCGGTCGCCCACGCATCGAGCGTTTCATTCAGGTCACCGAAGTCGACGAGTCCGCTGGCATCGAGGTCGGCAACGGGATCCGAGGTCCCCCACCGTTCGAGTACCAGTTCGAGATCGGCGAAGTCCACGGTCCCTGATCCATCCACATCACCCGGGCAGAGCGACAGGTTGTAGGCCGCCAGCGCATCGACGATGCCGTAGCCGCGGATGAAGAGGGGATCGGTGTCACCCGTCGCGGCGAAATCCGAGGCGGTTGAGAAGAGGTGTTCGCGCATGTCCTGCACTGTCCATGCGGGGCGTGCCTGGAGGAGGCAGGCGACGGCGCCGGCAACGAGTGGCGTCGCGAACGATGTCCCATCGACGCGCGTGTAGGACGTGGTACTCAGGCATGTGACGCTCTGGACGTTGACGCCGCGGGCGAGCACTTCGGGCTTGACGCGTCCGTCTGCGGTCGGGCCGTCGGATGTGAAGTCGAGTGATGCGCCGGATCCGTTTACACCACCGACGGTGATCGCGTCCGGTGCATCTGCGGGTGCGAGCAGGCTGGAGGTCCCGGGATCCTGATCATTGAATTCGTTGCCGGCGGGTACGAGGCAGATGACGCCGCGGGCGGTGGCTTCATTGACGGCTCTTGTCGAGACGGTGGTCTCGCCGTCGAGTTGTGCCTGTGTGTACCAGTCGATGTAGCCGAGGGAGGCGGTGACGATGTCAGCACCGTGCAGTTCCGCGTACTCGAGACCTGCGACGTAATAGTCCTCTTCCGCTTGGTACTCACCGATCGTGTCTTCAGTCTTGCACAGGATGTAGGACGCATCGAAAGCAGCGCCCATGATCGTGCCCGGGTTGTAGGCCGCCAGCACTGACAGGACGTAGGTGCCGTGACAGTGCTGAAGAATTGCGTCTCCGTCCTCGGTCGACGTATCGTCGTCGAGGTTGATGAAGTCGTATTCCGCGATGACATCCGGGCCGCCGTTTCCGGCGAAGCCGTCGTGCGTGCGTCGGAAGCCGGTATCGAGGACGCCGATCACCACGCCGCTTCCCGTGAAGCCCATGGCGTGCAGATCGGTCAGGTTCAACTGCCGAAGCTGGGCACCGGAGTTGCCGTAGAAGTTGCCGCGATCGCCGAACTCGGTAGCGTCGTCCGGGCCAACACCACGCTCGTCCGGCAACTCGCGCTTCCAGCGCGCCACCGGTCGCACCTCTCGCACGAAGGGGAGTTGTGCGATCGCGGCGACCGTTGCTGCATCCGCTTCCACGCTGACGCCGTTGAGCCATCGGCTCTCACACCTGATCGTAGTACCCAGATCGCGCAGCACATCGAGGTGCGCACTCTGGACGGGAAGATCGGATGGGCGAATCTCAGAAGTGGCCGTGCCGCGAAGTTGACGACGTTCGAGGGTTCGGACGGGCGTCTCGCGTCGGGTTGCGGCGAGTTCCCGGTCTGTCGCGTCACGCGGAGTGAAAAAGACCCAGACGGGGTGGCCAGCACCTGCCGCATCGATGGCAGGCTGTACCGCTGCCGGTGAGGCGTGCGACGGACTGCTCCAGCACACGAGGGCTGCAAGCAGCGCGACAAGGTGGAAGGCTGTTGGTGATGCGATCCGAGACGGTATGCGAGCTCGCGGCAACGAGTGGGCGACGAATGCAATGCGCCTTGATTCACTGGTGGATGTCTTCACTGCTCCTCCTTGCTCAGCGAAGCGTCATTCGTGCGTTCTTCGCCGGTGGTGTCTGTCCGGGGAAGGCCGCGATGAAGAAACTCCTCCCGAGCTAACGAGAGGAGTTCACGTCCTGGAGAGAGTTCTGGTTGGGAAGGTCCTGTGCTCTCTCTGACTCTCGACTCGTGCAAAGTGATTGACTCCACCTGTGCACCAGCCAGTCAGAATCACTGTAGTGCCGGGTTCCGGGGCAGTCAACGATCGAGCGGAGAATGCCGATCTACCGATGAAATCTCTATCACGTGGTCGTAGAGACCCTCGCCCACGAGGCGACAGAAAAGGGCGACGAGGTCCGGGTCGAACACGGTCCCCGAGCCGCTCCGGAGTTCGGCGAGGGCGCGATCGACACTCCAGGCTTCCTTGTAGACCCGCGGCGATGTCAGGGCATCGAAGACGTCGGCCACACGGACGATTCGTGCGGGCAGCGGGATGGACTCGCCCGGCACGCCATCGGGGTAGCCGGAGCCGTCGAAGTTCTCGTGATGTCCCCGTGCGATCAGGCGGGCGGTATCGAAGAATTCGGCGTTGGAAAGAAGGCCCTCGCCGAGCGTGGTGTGCTCTTCCATCAGGGAGCGCTCGTCGGGCGTCAGCGGCCCGGGCTTCTTGAGAATGGAGTCCGGAATATGCAGTTTGCCGACGTCGTGCAGCAGTGCGGCACTCCCGATGCGATCGACATCGCGATCAGGCAACCCGATGGCGCTGGTCATGGCACGGGTGAAGATCTCGATGCGGTGGATGTGAGCACCGGTGTCCCGATCGCGTCCCTCGCTGGCGAGCGCCATCATGCAGATGGACTCGTGGTACGCAGCCTGGAGTTCGCGGGTCCGATCGCGGACGCGCTCTTCGAGGGCTGCGTTGGCATGCTTGAGCGCGAGCGCCTGTTCGATCACGGTGTCGGAGAGCGTGGTGACCTGGTCGTAGGCGTTCGAGATGATCGAGACATCCTGCAGGGTGATGAGCCGGGAAGCGTCCAGCGGTGGTGCATCACCGGCGGGTGCCGCGGTTGCAAGCACGCGCAGTTCCGTCCCGGCAGCGGTGCGGAGTGAGACTTCACGATCACTGACCCGGCTGCCGTGTGTCATGAGTCCCGCGGCATCCCGCCCGGGGTGCTCCCCTGCAAGCAGAGAGGCAAACGGCTTTCCGAGGATGTCGGATTCGGTCCGCCCGAGGAGGCTGCGAAGCGTGGGGTTGGCGTGTGCGATTGAGCCATCGGCGTGCACGACTGCCGCTCCGGTCTGGAGTTGATCGAGCGTTGCGGCGATGTGTGCGAGGGGGTTGGGCATGGGGGGAGTGGCTTCTTGCTTCTGGCTTCTTGCTTCTTGCTTCTTGCTTCTTGCTTCTTGCTTCCAGCTTCCAGCTTTTTGGGGTGAGTCGTTTGGGCGCGGGGGAGAAGCTACAAGCTACAACCTCCCGAAGGGATGGGTATACTGCTCGTCCCGGGTGCGGTGGCCGAGTGGCTGAAGGCGACGCACTTGAAATGCGTTAGGGGCTTACGCCCCTCGGGGGTTCGAATCCCTCCCGCACCGCTTTTCGACGTTCGGGTGGACTCCCCATTTTCGGACGTCATCAATTACGGCCCTTCGGGGCCTTTTCTCTTGACGTAAACCGACCACCGGGGGAGGCTGGGGAGGCCGTTCCGGGTCCGCGCCAGGCGCGGTCCGCAGGTACGGTGCGCTCCAGGACGGGCGTTTCTGATGAGATAGAGAGTTGTGCGGACAATGTTGTCTGCGCAAGGGATGATTCGGCGGCTACTGGAGAGAGTGGACGCCACAAGGGAGTTTCTTCAATGCAGAATCGAGTGATCAGGCTCGGGTCCGGGCGCTGTTGCGCTGGCCTCGTCGCCGCCGCGGGCCTTGCCCTCGGCATGTTCGCCCAGGCCGCGAATGCGCAGATCGAGTGGCGCAGCGGTCAGGGCCAGGTGATGCCCGCGATGACGCGTGCGGAACTCGGAGTCGCCATGCAGCAGATGCAGGCGCTTCAGGGCAACCGCCACGCGTTGGTCCAGGTGAACGAGGTCCTCAACAAGGCCTCACGCGACGCCCTCGCCGCTGAAGGTATTCAGCTTCAGCGCTACGTCGGCGACAACGCCTACTTCGCGTTGATCGAGGCCGGCCGGGCTGACGTCGCGGCCCCGCTGACCAACAGCGTGATCCGTCGCATCGACGTGATCGACCGCAACTGGAAGCTGCACGAAGACATCAGCGCGGGCATCATCCAGCCGTGGATGGTGATCCGTCAGGAGATCGTCGAAGACAAGCAGGGTGACGAGCTCTCGGGCGAGGAACTCCAGAAGCAGGCCGCGGTCCGCACGATCGTTGCGATGTACGTGCAGTTCCACACTGACGTCGACCTGAACACCGAGGCGGTCCGCCTTGCGAAGTTGCACGGCGCGACGGTTCGTTCTTCGATCGAGTCGATCAACGGTCTCGTCGTCCACATGCCATGGTCGAACATCAATGCCCTGGCTGACGAGGATGCCGTCTCCTGGATGGAGCCGCCGCTTCCCAAGCTCGAAGAGATCAACGCCGAGAACCGCGCCATCACGGGTGTGGATATCGTCAACGCTGCACCGTACAACCTCGACGGCTCGGGTGTGAACGTGCTGGTCTACGACGGCGGTGGCGTGCTCGACTCTCACGCCGACTTCTCCGGCCGCGCGACCATCGGCATGAGCGACACCTCCGGCACGTCTGATCACGCGACGCACGTCGCGGGCACGATCGCCGGTGATGGCTCCATCACCCTCGCGAATCGCGGCATGGCTCCGGCGGCCCTCATCACCTCATACGGCTTTGAGCAGGAAGGTGGCCTCTCCGAGGGCTTCCTCTACACCGATCCGGGTGACTTCGAGGATGACTACACCGAAGCCATCACGGTGTACGGCGCCGACCTCTCCAACAACTCCATCGGCACCAACACCGCGCCCAACGGCTTCCCCTGCGAGTGGGAAGGCAACTACGGCCTGATGGGTTCGCTCATCGACGCGATGGTGAAGGGCACCACCACGGGCAGCCCCTTCCGCGTGGTCTGGGCCAACGGCAACGAGCGTCAGGGCAGCCAGCGCTGCGGTGCCACCTACCTGACCACCGCGCCGCCCGCCTGCGGCAAGAACCACATCACCGTCGGCGCCCTGAACGCCAACGATGATTCCGTCACCAGCTTCACGAGCTGGGGTCCCGCGGATGACGGCCGCATGAAGCCCGACATCTCCGCCCCCGGTTGCCAGAGCGACGGCGACGGCGGCGTCACGAGTCTTTCGAGTTCGGGCGGCTACACGGTCAAGTGCGGCACGTCGATGGCCTCGCCCACCGTGGCGGGCCTCGTGGCGCTCATGCTGCAGGACTACCGCGATTTCTATCCCGGCGAGCCGGATTTCCGCAACTCGACGGCGAAGGCGATCCTCGCCTGCACGGCACAGGACATCGTGAACCCCGGCCCTGACTTCCAGTCCGGCTACGGTTCCGTTCGCATCCAGCCCGCGATCGACCTCATTCGCTCCGGTGACTTCACCGAGAACGAAGTCGACGACGGCAACACCACCGGCTTCGTGGTCGTGGTGGATCCGGGCACGTCCGAACTGAAGATCACCATCGCGTGGGACGACGAGCCGGGTACGCCCAACGTCAACCCCGTGCTCGTGAATGATCTTGACCTCGTGGTCACCAGCCCTTCGGGCACCCGCTTCTATCCGTGGACGCTCGATGCCGGCAACCCCGCCAACGACGCCGTCCGCACCACTGAGAACCATGTCGACAACATCGAGCAGGTCTTCGTTCCCAACCCCGAGGCGGGTGGCTGGAACGTCGAGGTCGTGGGCTTCAGCGTCCCCTCCGGCCCGCAGCCCTTCTCGATCGCATCCACCTCGTTCCTCGTGAACTGCTCCAGTGCCGGCATCGCCACGGTCGACAGCGCCGTGTACGCATGCGAGGATATGGCGACCCTCAAGGTCGTGGACTGTGACCTCAACACCAGCGACCTGGTCGTTGACACCGTCGATGTTCACTTCTACTCCGATACCGACCCCGTCGGCTACATGGTGACACTCACCGAGTCCGCACCGGAATCCGCGGCCTTCCTCGGTGCCGTCGCCCTCTCTGACAGCGGGACGCCCGGCGCCCTCGCGATCAGCAACGGTGACACCATCACCATGGATTACCTCGATGCCGACGACGGCATGGGTGGCACCAACATCACCGTGAGTGACACGGCAACGATCGACTGCGATCCGCCCGTCATCAGCAACGTCATGGTCATGGACGTCGATGCCCGCAACGCAACGATCGTCTTCGACACCGACGAAGATGCCACCCCCGTCATCAACTACGGCACGTCCTGCGGCATGCTTGACCAGATGGTCACGGGTGCAACGCTGCGTACCAACCACGCCGTGACCCTCACGGGCCTGGATGACAACACCACCTACTTCTTCTCCATCGACGTCGCCGACGCCGCGGGCAACATGTCCAGCGACGACAACGGCGGCAGCTGCTACACGTTCATGACGCCCGAGGTGCCCGACTTCTTCACCGAGCAGTTCGGCAGCGGCATCGATCTGGACGGCATGACCATCACCTTCGTTCCGGATGGTGGTGTGGATCAGTACGTGGCGTGCATCGAGCCCGCCGCGAGCCTGCCCACGGATCCTGCGGGCGGCAATGTCCTCAGCATGAGCGACGACGACTCCGAGCTCATCACCCTGGGCGCCAGTGCTGAAGCCGTGCTCTACGGCGTCAACTACGGCGCGTTCTATGCCGGTTCCAACGGCTACCTCACGTTCGGTGCCTCTGACACCGACTACAGCGAGACGCTTGGCGAGCACTTTGATACGCCGCGTGTTTCGGCGCTCTTCGACGACCTCAACCCGAGCACGGGTGGTACGGTCAGCTGGAAGCAGCTTGGTGACCGCGTTGCGGTGACCTGGGACGGCGTGCCTCAGTACAACACGTCGGACTCCAACACCTTCCAGATCGAGATGTGGTTCGACGGCACGATCACGATCACGTGGATGGGCATCGACTCCGCGGACGCGATCATCGGTCTCTCCGAAGGCGCCGGGCTCTCGCCCGACTACTTCGCCTCCGATCTCTCGGATGTCGGCAGCTGCGGCCCGCGTCCGCCGCTCGCGGCGAGCGCGTCCTACGCCACGCCGATCGCGACCTCCATCACGATGGAACTCATGGCGACGGATGACGGCCTGCCGGCACCTCCGTCCCTCGAACTGTGGGTTGACTCGCTCCCGTCCGACGGTGCGCTGGTTGACCTCGGCAGCGGCATGCTGATCAACTCCGTGCCGCACCAGTTGAACGGCACCATGGTGAAGTACGCTCCGGCGGGTCTGTACCAGGGTGACGACAGCTTCACCTTCTTTGGTGACGACGGCGGCGTCGCTCCCGATGGCGGTCCCGGTTCCTCCGGCACGATCTCCATCACGGTTGGCGGCCCGCAGGCGCTTGTCGAGTTCCTGACTGACGACAACGATCCGGGCTGGACCGGCACCGGCGACTGGGCCTTCGGTCAGCCCACCGGTGGCGGCACCCACGCGGGTGATCCCTCCAGCGGCTTCACGGGTAACAACGTCTACGGCTACAACCTGAACGGTGACTACCCCAACAACATGTCCCGTGAGAACCTGACGACCGGCGCCATCGACCTGACGGGCGCCACCGGCACGGAGTTGTCCTTCTATCGCTGGCTCGGCGTGGAGTCCTCCACGTATGACCACGCGGAAGTGGACATCTCGACGGACGGTTCGAGCTGGACCAACATCTGGTCGCACTCGGGCTCGGCCATCAGCGACTCGTCGTGGATGCAGTTCACCTACGACATCTCGGCCCACGCCGACAATGAGTCGACCGTGTACCTCCGCTGGGGCATGGGCACCAGCGACGGTTCCGTGACCTACCCCGGCTGGAACCTCGATGACATCGTCATCTCCGGTCTCGTCCCGGTCACGCCCTGCCCGGGCGATGCGGACCTCGACGGCGACTGCGATTTCGACGATCTCAACGTGGTCCTCAACAACTGGAACCAGCAGGGTGTGACCCTCACCGAGGGTGACCTTGACGGCGACGGTGATTGCGACTTCGACGACCTCAACGAGGTGCTCGAGCACTGGCAGAACGTCTGCAAGTAAGCGTCCGAGAAGTTGTGAAGATTGATTCATCTCTCCCCCCCGTCTCGTCTGAGGCGGGGGGGATTTCTTTTTGAGTCTGGAACTCGATGGCCTCCCGCTCATGGCCCATTTGCAGGAAGGCGCTAGTACCCCACTCATTCCCGTGGTAACTTCTGACGGGGACAATGTCCGGCGTCCAGGCCGGTTGCCTAGAGAGTGTTCGAGAGGGAGACAACCCAAGATGACGATGAAGCATGCACTGCTGGGCGCTGTGGCTTTGGCCGCGGCGGCCTCGAGTCCGGTTGCGGTGAGCGCGCCCGACGTGACGTTCTGTCAGTTGTACGGCCTGCGGATGGCAGACGGCTCGAACCGCGTCGGCGACGTTGTCGGCCTGACGCTCGGCACCACCTCATGGAACGTCGGCGACCAGGACCTGGAATGGTTCCCGATCCCGGACGAGCGTCATCCCTACATCGCGATGAACCTGTACCGGGCCACCGACAACGGGCAGTACACCACCTTCGAGCAGGTGGGTCAGTCGTGGTGCAAGCACGGCTTCTTCGCACTGGCGAGTTTCCAGTGTGACCAGGGGGGGCTTCCGAACTGCGTCCATGAACCCGGCCACAGCGCCGGGGACTGGCTCGGCATCGGCTGCACGGATACGTACGATCCCGGGCTCAATGACAACCAGTCCGGACTCGGACCTCGTTTCGAGATCAACCCGTGGACGGGCGACTGGGACTACACCACGTCAGTCATGAACGTGGGCGGCGTCCCCAACACCGCGGTGACCCGGCGACTCCAGGTGCATGATGCGGACCTGGACCCCGCCCTCAACCCCGGTGCCACGTATTACGCCGAAGGCTACTACGTTCAGTATCAGGATGAGAACCACATGAACTCCGCCGCGTGGCGCGGCGTGACCTCGGTGAGCGGCACGTCCGGCGGCAACTACACCTTCGGCGGAATCGGCAGCCAGGGCGTCTTCCCCAACATCGGCTTCGCGCTGGATGCGTGGACCACAGCTCAGCAGACGGTCATCGCGCAGCAGATCCCGGTGGTCGAGGGTGTGAGTCCTGACGGCCGCGCGATCGTGGGTGCGGAGGCGACTGATCTCGGCAACGGTTTCTGGCACTACGAGTACGCCGTCCTGAACGTCGACATGGATCGCCAGGTCGACAGCTTCACGGTGCCCTTCACGGCCGGAACGACGATCACCAACATCGACTTCCACGCGGTTGAGCATCACGATGAGGACTTCGCCTACATGGGCGGTCCCGCCATCAACAACAACCCCTGGACGGTGAACCAGACGTCGAACTCGATCACATGGTCCACCACCACCAACCCCATCCGCTGGGGCACGCTCTACAACTTCCGCTTTGACGCCAATGTCCCGCCCGGGCAGGGCTCGGTCACCCTCGGCCAGTTCAAGTCCGGCGCGCCGACCTCGCTCTCCGGTGTCTCCACCGTGCCCTCCGGTGCGCCTGCTGACTGCAACGGCAACGGCACGCCCGATGCCGATGACATCGCCAACGGCACCAGCCTCGACTGCAACGGCAACAGCATCCCCGATGAGTGCGAGGGACCCTGCGATATCACGCTGCAGTTCGTGGCGGGCGGACTCGCTTCCCCCGTCTATGTCACCAGCGAACCCGGTGACGCCAGCCGTCTGTACGTGCTGGAGCAGAACAGCGGGCGGATCCGTCTCATCGACAACGGCGTGCTGCAAGCGACACCATTCCTGGACATCGGCTCCATCATCGCATCGGGTGGCGAGCGCGGCCTGCTCTGCATGGCGTTCCACCCGGACTATGCCAGCAACGGCTACTTCTACGTCTACTACACCAACACCTCCGGCAACAGCGCGCTGGCGCGGTACTCCGTCTCCGGTAATCCGGATCTCGCGGACGCCGGCAGCGCCCTGATCATGAAGACCGTTTCGCAGGACTTCTCGAACCACAATGGCGGTACGCTCGCCTTCGGACCGGATGGCATGCTGTACTGGTCGCTCGGCGACGGCGGCTCAGGCGGTGACCCCAACAACCGTGCCCAGGATCCGCAGTCCCTTCTCGGCAAGATGCTGCGTCTCGATGTGGATGCGTCGGCGCCGTACATCCCCGGCGACAACCCCTTCGTCGGCGACGGCAGCACGCTCAACGAGATCTGGGCCCTCGGCCTGCGCAACCCGTGGCGATTCAGCTTCGACTGGCTCACCGGCGACATGTACATCGGTGACGTCGGCCAGAACGCCCGCGAAGAACTCAACTTCGAACCCGCTTTCTCCGGCGGCGGCTACAACTGGGGCTGGCGCTGCTACGAAGGCAACAACACCTACAACCTCTCCGGGTGTGGTCCCATCGGCAACTACGAGTTCCCCTTCCTCGACTACGCCACCGGCGTGGGTGGCACGTGCACGGTAGTCGGCGGTTACGTCTATCGCGGCTGCGACATCCCGGGTCTCTCCGGCACTTACTTCTATGCCGACTACTGCGCGGGCTGGATCCGTTCGCTCCGTTACGACCCCGGCACGGGCACCGTTTCCGATCAGCTTGATCGCACCAGCGAACTCGGCTTCTCCGGCAACCCCGTCTCCTTCGGACAGGATGCGGATGGCGAGTTGTACATCGTCAGCATCACGGGCTCCGTCTACAAGATCGTCCCGGACGACTGCGGCGGTCCCGGCATCATCGACTGCAACAACAACGGCATCGATGACGCCATCGACATTTCCTCCGGCACCAGCCAGGACTGCAATGCCAACGGCATTCCGGACGAGTGCGAATCAGCAGGCGGACTCAAGAACTACACGTCATCGCCCAACGTCGCCATCCCGGACGGCACCGGTGCTTTCGTCTCCGACACCATCAACGTCAGCGAGTCCGGCACCATCCAGGATGTCAACGTCAACCTCGACATCGACCACACCTGGAATGGCGACCTCATCGTGCGACTGACGCATAACGGCACCACCGTGGTGCTCGTGGACCGCCCCGGTCAGGGCGGCTCCGGCTTTGGCTTCGACAACGACGGCTTCGACATCACGCTCGATGACAAGGGCGCCGGCGGCCCCATCGAGGACGCGGACTCGGGCGGCGGCACGCTCACCAGCCCGCCGAGCTACACGCCGCAGGAGGCCCTGAGCTCCTTCGACGGCATGGACAAGAACGGCGACTGGATCATTGAAGTCTCCGACAATGCCGATCAGGACACCGGTTCACTCGTGACCTGGTCCCTCGACATCACCAACGAGGGCGGCGGCATCGACCCCTGCATCGAGGACTGCAACGACAACGGCATCGCCGATGAACTCGACATCAGCAGCGGGAACAGTGAGGACTGCAACCTCAACGGCATCCCGGACGAATGCGAAGGGATGATGGGCGGTGGCACGAAGAGCTACTCATCCAAGCCCGCCCTGAGCATCCCGGACGGCGGCGGCGCCGGTGGCATCGTCACCGACAGCATCGTCATCACGGAGAGCGGCACGATCAATGATCTCGACGTCGAACTGCTCATCACCCACACGTGGAACGGCGACATCTGGTGCCGCCTGTCGCACAACGGCACCTCGGTGGTTCTCATCGATCGTCCCAACTTCCCTGAGTCTCAGTACGGCTTCGACGATGATGGCTTCGACATCACGCTCGATGACAAGGGCCCCGGCGGCAACATCGACTCGACATCGGCCGGTGGCGGGACACTGACCAGTCCCCCCAGCTACACGCCGCAGGAAGCCCTCAGCGCCTTCGACGGCATGGACAAGGCCGGCACGTGGACCATCGAGATCGCGGACTACGTCGGCGCGGATGCCGGCACGCTTGACCGCTGGTCGCTCGTCATCACCACGCCGGTCACCGGCGGCGGCGTGGACTGCACGGACTGCAACATGAACGGCATCGACGATGCCATCGACATCAGCATGGGCCTCAGCCTGGACTGCAACGCCAACGGTGTTCCGGATGAGTGCGACATCGCCGATGGCACCAGCGAGGACTGCGACGGCGGACCCGTCGGTGACCCCGGCGCCGGTGAGGACATCATCCTTTCCACCTGCCAGGGCTGCCACAACATCGACGGATCCGGTGGCATGGGCTTCCCCGGCCCCAACATCCGCAACAAGAGCCGCGTCGAGATCTGGAACATGCTCCTGCCCCCCACCACCCACCCGGGTGGCGCTCACCCCGAGTACACGCAGCAGGACTTCGCCGATCTCGAAGCGTTCCTCTCCGATACCGGCGGCCGCGGCCGCCCGGACGGCATCCCGGACGAGTGTCAGGGTCCCTTCGCAGACTGCGACATGGACGGCACGAGTGACGGCTGCGAACTCGATGCGGGTACACAGCAGGACCTCGACCACAACGGCATCCCGGACGACTGTGAAATGTCCGCATGCCCGGGTGACGCGGATGGCGACAATGACGTCGACTTCGACGACCTCAACCTCGTTCTCCTCAACTGGGGCACCGCCGGTCCGACCGGCGATGTGGACGATGACGGAGACGTTGACTTCGACGACCTCAACCTCGTCCTGCTCAACTGGCTGAATACCTGCCCGTAAGACGGCCAAGGTGACAGACAACTGAACTTTGCTCAGGCCCCCGTCTTCGGACGGGGGCCTGTTTCATGGAGCATGGATCGGACAACCTGCGAGCCGCGACCCGTCTCGACGTGCTACTCTCATGGCATGAACCTTGTTCAGAAACTCAGACAACTCGTGACCGACATCCGCGCCGGTGAGAAGCCGCTGCAGGTGCAGAAGGACTGGGAACTCGTCGGTCGACTCCTGGGCCGATTCCCGGAAGTTGACCAGGAGGCCGCCGCGGCTGCGGTCGGCGACCAGAATGTCGATGCGCTGGACGGCATCGTCTTCAGACTCGAGAACCCCGCGGCGGAGCCTCCGCCCCCGCCTCCGGAGGATGTTGATCCGGAGGAGATGCGTGCCGCTATGAAGGCGTACCGCAAGCGTCTGAAGCTGATGCGTCTGAATGATGAGTCGAAGCTGACCCGTCGCCTGTCGTCGGGTCGGGCGTCGGACATCGATGCCATCATGCCCCCGGGCGAGTACGGCCGCGCGGTGTGGGATGCGCTGGTGCGCGCGGGGGAACTGGTGTACGAGGGGGAGGGGTTTTATGCGTTGCCGCGGGAGAAGGGGAAGTTGCCGGATTAGTGGTTTGGGGGTTGGGGGTTGGGCTGGGAAATCCGATAAAAATACTTACAAACATTGATTTCGTTGGTTGATGATAGTATCTTTGCGCCCTATGTTGAGTTGCTGGTTTTCTGATTTGCTGAATTACTGCTATACTGAACTCATGCAGTATGAAGTTACGCTGAATGACCGTGGGACGCTGACGCTTCCCGCGGCACTCCGCCGGGCCCTGGGTCTCCGACCTCAGGACAGGCTTATCATTGAGCCCACTGAAGATGGACTTCTGCTCCGTCCGGCCGTGCTGATTCCCGTCGAGATCTACTCTGATGAGCGCATTGCAGAGTTCACCAGCGATGAGGGCGCCATCAAGAAGATCCTGCCTGACCTCGAAAAGCAATGACCCGTGTCTTCCTTGATGCGAACCTGCTCTTCTCCGCTGCGAATCGCACGGGAATCACCGGGCGACTCTTCACTGAAGCCAATCGGCGTGTTGAACTCGTCGCAAGTGAAGGGGTCATCGACGAAGCGCGGCGCAACCTGACCAACAAACGTCCGGAATGGCTCGCCGGCTTTGATCAAGTCCGCAGCATGTGTCGCATCGTACCCACGACCATCTTCCCGCTCACCGTGACACTGAGCGACGGCGACCGCGCCGTTCTCTGCAGCGCCATACGGACCGGATGTTGTTGGCTTGTGACCGGCGACAAGCGCAACTTCGGGCCTTACTTCGATCAGACGATCAAAGGCGTCACGATCATTGCTCCACTCCGTCTCGCAGAACGCCTGGGAGAAATGCCACTTCGGGGCTCCGTTCCCGACTGATTCGGCTCAGGGCGTCCGTCCGAGCATCAACTGGGCGCAAGTGGCGCTCAACCCCGATGCAGAATGCCGGATGGCCTGCTGCCCATCTCAACGCCTACCCGAAGAACCGCTCTGCATCGCCCAACTGCTCTTCCCGCGTCAGGTCGTACTTCAACGGTGTCACCGTGATACGCCGTTCAAAGATCTCGTGGACGTCGGTGCCGTGATCTGATTGGTGGAATTCGAAGCCGTCGCCCGCCGCCCAGTAGTACGGCTGACCGCCGGGTGACTCGCGCTGGTCGTACTTGTCGACCAGGCCGTGCGTGTTCATGCGGCACACCACGATCTCCGGAGTCTCCGGAGTGGGCGGCTCCGAGACTGGCTGCGGTTCGCAGAGGGGAATGTTGACGTTCAGGCAGGCGCCCGCATGCAGCAGCGGGTGGTTCGACATGCCCGGTTCCAGCATGTGTTCCAGCACGCGGCGGGCGTGGCGTGCGGCGGTCAGCCAGTGGACGCCATGCTTGCTGATGTGCAGGCTCATGGCGATGGAGGGGATCCCGAGGAACGCGCCTTCGAGGGCGGCCGCGACGGTGCCGGAGTAGATGACGTTGATACCGACGTTGGCACCGGAGTTGATGCCGGAGATCACCAGATCCGGGCGGCTGCCTTCGCCGTACTTCTCCGGCCAGAGGCGTGAGATGGCGAGTTTCACGCAGTCGGCGGGGCGACCGTCAACGGCGATGCCGCGCATGTGTTCGTTGACCTCTTCGTCCGACACCATGAGCGGCGTGTGAAATGTGACACCGTGCGATGTGGCGGACTGAACTGTCAGGGGAGCGATCGGGCAGATGATCTCGCCCAGCGGTCCGCCGAAGCGGTTTTCGGGGTCGGCGACCGCCTCATACAGAGCGGCGATGCCGGGAGCGTGAATGCCATCGTCGTTGGTGAGCAGGATCTTCATGCCGGGAGAGTAGCCGCTCTGCACCCACCATGCCCGGGGGAGGGTGGGATCAATGCGCGTTATCGCGCGATTCGCGAAAGTCGGACGGGTGGGAGGTCGATGCATACGGCGAGGCAGTTTCGCCCCCGCCGCGATGGAGGACGTGTACGAATGAGCGTGAAGACCGAGAACACGGACAAGGTGGTCGAAGAGGCCCTCCGTCAGATCAGCCACATCGCGACGCTCCCGGAGGTGACGCTGAAGATCATCGAGCTTGTCGAGGATCCCAGTTCCACCGCCCAGGACCTGCACAATGTCATTCAGAATGATCCCGCGCTGTGCAGCCGGGTCCTGAAGGTCGTGAACTCCTCCTTCTACGGACTCCCCGGCCAGATCGCATCCATCAACCGCGCGATCGTGCTCCTCGGCCTCAACGCCGTGAAGAACATCGCGATCTCCGCGAGCGTGAACAAGTTGTTCCGCGGCGGCGAACTCGCATCCGGGTTCTCCGGGCGCAATCTCTGGACCCACTCGATCACGACGGCGGCGTCAGCGAAGCTGGTTGCCGAGCAGTTGAAGATCGGCATGTCGGACGAGATCTTCCTGAGCGGGCTGATGCACGACATCGGGATGATGGTTGAGTTGCAGTTCGACCGCCACCGCTTCATCGAAGTGATCGGCGAGGTCGGCGTGAACGGCGAAGGCGTTCCTTCGAAGGACATGCGTGAAGTTGAGCGCGCGATCTTCGAAGCGGACCACGAGACATTCGGTGCGGGCATCTGCAAGAAGTGGAAGTTCCCCAAGTCGCTGATGCAGGTTGCCGGGCACCATCATGAACCACTGGCGCTCCCCCCGGATGAGCGTCGCCTCGCGAGTGTCGTGTACGTCGCCGAGCGCATTGCGCACGGCGTGGATCCCTCGAACTTCCGCATCGATCTGCCCGATGTGGAAATCAGTTCGGACGTGCTCGACGAGATCAAGCTTTCAAAAGACGCCGTCGAGAAGGTCAAGGAAGACCTGAGCGAACAGCTCGATGATGTGATGGCGTTGATGTACTGACGGGACCCTCACAGTCCCGGACCTCTGAGAGAAAGAAGCGCAAGGAGGCGGCGCTTCTTTCTTTCGTTTTTGCGCAATCGGCATTCGGCATCAGGGGCGGAGCGCCTTCGGCGTTCAGTTTCAGGAGCTACCGCTCCACTGGCGCGGCCTCATGCAGACGGCGGAGCGGTAGCTCCTTCAAGTTCCGTCGCCGAAGGCGATCAAACCCTGATGCCGAATGCCAAATGCCAAATGCCGATTACAGAGCCACCCTCCCACTTCCCTGACACATTCATCGCGACTCCTTCCAGTTCCTCGACATTTCCTGACCCCCTTCCGCCCCGCATTTCGTTGTCACGGGTGGTAGACCAGGATTGCATCGAGAGTTGAACAGGAGAATCGCTGATGAAACGGAAAGAAGTGATGTTTGCGAGTGTCGTCATGATGCTCGCCGGGACCACTTGGGCGCAGCAGGCTCAGCAGAACCCGCGCATGCCCGAACGTGCGGTCGACGCCACCGGCGCCCTCGTGCTCCGGGGGCAGGCGGCCCGCGACGAGGCCGCCGCGAAGGGCTGGGCGCTTCGCATGACGATCGACGGCAACACCGCCGAACTCGTCGAGGTGCGCAACGGTCGGCCACAGTACTACGTCGAGACCAACGCCGACGCCGCCGAGACGAGCAGTGTTGATCGCATCTTCGGCACCGGATCGCTCTGGGGCCTCACGGGTGCCGGCGTGACGATCGGTCAGTGGGAGTCCGATGGCCCGCTCCGCACGCATCAGGAACTGAGCGGTGCCACAACGAACCAGGAGGCTCTGGGCACCTCCCGACATGCTTCGCATGTCGCCTGCACCATGATCGGCACCGGCGTCAAGACGTCCGCGCGTGGCATGGCCGTGAATGCCCAGATCAACAACTGGGACTGGACCAACGACGTCACTGAGATGAGTACCGCCGCGGGGAACGGTCTTCGCCTCTCGAATCACTCTTACGGATTCAGTCGAGGCTGGGCCTGGGATGACAATGCGAACATCTTCCGCTGGTGGGGTGATACATCCATCAGCACGACCGAGGACTACCTCTTCGGGTTCTACGACACGAACAGTGCAGCGCTCGACAACCTTGCCATCGCCAACCGCAACTACCTCATCTGCTGGGCGGCGGGCAATGACCGGAATGACATCGGTCCCGGCCCCGGGAACACTTACCTCGTGATGAACAGTTTCGGTACGTGGGTGAACTCCACAGCCCCTCGAAACCCTGATGGACCCTGGGACTGCATCTCACAGGAAGGCGTCGCCAAGAACGTTCTGACGGTCGGTGCCGTGCAGGACATCAATGGCGGCTACAGCACTCCGGAAGACGTGTTGACCACCGGGTTCACGAGCTTCGGCCCCTGCGACGACGGCCGCATCAAGCCCGACCTGGTCGCCAACGGCGACTCGCTGACCTCGGCAACGGACACCGGTGATGACCAGTACGCGGTCCTCTCCGGCACATCGATGTCGACTCCCGTCGTCACCGGCACCGCCGCTCTGCTTCTTGAGCACTGGCGCGACTACTCGCCGTCGTTCGACCCGCGCTCCTCGACGATGAAGGCCCTGCTCATCAACACCGCTGATGAAGCGGGCAGCGCGGACGGGCCTGATTACCGTTGCGGCTGGGGTCTCCTCAACGCCGAACGCGCAGTTGAGCAACTGGATGCATGGGGCGCCGGCAACACGGTCGCGATTCGCGAGCTCGTGCTGCTGAATGGCAACACGATCGAGATCGAGTTTGTCCCCACCCAGCCTCATGTGCGAGCCACGATCTGCTGGACCGATCCCGCCGGAACGCCGGCCGCCATGGCAATCGATCCCGTCACGCCGATGCTCGTCAATGACCTGGATCTCCGCATCGTCGGACCCGACGGCGGTACCAGCACCATCATGCCATGGCGCCTCGATCCAACCGACCCCGGTGCCCCGGCAACCCGAGGCGACAACACCGTCGACAACGTCGAACAGGTGGACGCGACACTCACACCGGGCCGCGTGTATCGGGCGCGGATCTCACACAAGGGCAGCATCGGTGGTTTGCAGCGCTTCGCGCTGGTCATCCGCGGCGCGGAGCAGGCACCGACCGTGTTCCATGTGAATGCCGACGGTGCACGTGATGGCGGAAGTTGGGGAGAGCCTTTCCTCGATCTGAGCAATGCTCTCGAAGCCGCCGCCGCGGCCAGCGGTCCGGTGGAGATCTGGGTCGCGGAAGGCACCTATACCCCGACCACGGAGCGGATACCGGGCATTCCGAGTTCGCGCACTTTCGATGTGCCGAACTGGACCAAGGTCCTGGGTGGCTTTGCGGGTACCGAGGCCTACCGGAGCGAGCGCGATCCCGAGGCGAACATCACCATCCTCTCCGGCGATATTGACGGCAACGATCAGCCGGGCGGTGGAAACACCAGCGAAAACGTCAATCAGGTGGTGTCGCTCGGATCCACCAACCAGTTCGTTGAGATTGATGGCTTCACGATCACCGGCGGCATCGGTCGCGGCGGTGGCATGGAGATCATCTCCAGTGAGGACGTGGTCGTCCGCGACTGCCTGTTCACCGGGAATCATGGAACGGACGGGAGCGGCATCTGGTCTTTCAATGCTTCACTTCGGATTGAAGACTGCCGCTTCATCGAGAATCACGGAAGCGGCCGCGGCGGCGCTGCGTACAGCGAGGGCGATCGCGACCCGACGTACGTCCGTTGCGATTTCATCAACAACAGCGCGACGAGCGACGGTGGTGCGCTTTACGGTGAGGACTATTCGGGGACAATCGCGTCCTGCCGTTTCTACAACAACGCGTCGAATGCCTATGGCGGCGGCGTGCAACTGACGGGGCCGGGCGACTGCTTCATTCAGAACTGCGTGATGGCGGGCAACAGTTCGCTGCTCACGGGCGGCGCCATGGACATCTACCGGGATGCATCGCCTGAGATCACGTACTCCACGATCATGGGCAACTACTCCTCTTCCGGTGGCGGTGGCATCAGTGCCGAGGACATTCCGTTCGCAGGCGGTTCGAACCTGATCATCCGTGACAACCGGGATGGAACACCTTCGGGCAACGACCAGATCGCCACGACCTCGGATGCGATCCTGCTCTTCACCTGGTGCAACATTGAGGGCGGCTACATCGGCGTCAACAACGTTGATGTTGATCCGCTGCTGGTAAATCCGCGCGGCTGGGACGGCGAGTATGGCACCTCCGATGACAACTACCGCCCCCACTTCCTGTCACCGATGGTTGATGCGGGCAATGATGGCGTGCTGCACTCGGACCCTGCGGACCTCGACGGTGACACGATCACGGACGAGGACATGCCGGTCGATCTGGCCGGCGTGATGCGGCGTGTCGGCTCGGATTCTGATATCGGCGCGTACGAATGGGATCCGGCGAATCCTTCCGTCATCCATGTCAAGCCGGACGGTACGGGCAGTTCCGGAAACACGTGGGCGTCTGCGGTCAACTCCGTCACCGGCGCCACGGCGCTGGCGGCGTTGGGCGCGAGGCCGGTGGAGATCTGGATCGCGGAGGGAACCTATGAGCCGCTGGTCCTGTTCGGTGGTCGAAGCACGAGTTTCGTGCTCGAAGAGGATGTGTCCTTCGTCGGGGGCTTCGGCGGCACGGAATGGGCGAACTTCCAGCGCGACCCGATCGGTGATCCCGTGACTCTCACCGGCGACCTCAATGGCGACGACCTGCCCGGGTTCGGCAACCGTGACGATAATGTCTACCAGGTCATCGACGCGAGCGGCGCCGGCGGCACGTCCGGCATCATCGGCCTCACCATCCGTGGTGGACAGGCCGACGGCACGGACAGCGCCGACCGTTACGGCGCCGGCATCGGGTGTGACGAGGGCCGCCTGTTCATCGATGAGTGCATCGTCGAGGACAATCATGCGAGCCTCTCAGGTGGTGGTATCTACGCCATCTTCGCCGATGTCACCATTCTCAACAGCATCGTCCGCGACAACTACGGCAACAACGGTGGCGGGCTGTACATCAACCGCTACGACGACTTCCTCATGTCCGACACCGACGTGATCAACAATGAGGCCGGTTCCTTCGGCGGTGGACTGCACGAAGAGGCAGGAGCGGGCCTGGTGCACGACTGTCGCTTCCTCGGCAATCACGCCGACTCGCGCGGCGGCGGGTCGTTCGCCACATCTACGGATACGATCTTCGTGCAGTGTGAGTGGATCGGGAACTCCTCGGCTCGCGGCGGCGGCATTGGTACGTCGCAGCACGCTGATCTCCAGATCATCAACTCCACGATCGCCCGGAACTCGGCGACCACCGCCACCGGCGGTCTCTACTGTGACGGCGTCGGGACCAGACCGAACCTCAGCAACTGCATCCTTGCGGAGAACGACCTCAATGGTGCGATGGATGAATCGGCCCAGGTCAGTACCGCGCTGTTTGCAGGCGTTGAAGTGCACGACTCACTCGTTGAAGGCTGGTCCGGTTCATTGACCGGTGATCGCTCCTTCGACGGCAACCCGGACTTCGACGACCTTGATGGTTCCGACAACACGATCGGGACCGCCGATGATGACCCCGGTCTCGGCTCGGCGTCTGACGCGATCGACCGTGGCAACAACACCGCGGTGCCTGACACGATCATGGTCGACATCGAAGGCAACCTTCGGTTCATCGATGCCACATACGCATCCAATGACGGCATCGGCCCGGGTCCGATCGTCGACCTCGGGGCGCGCGAAGCCCCGGCCGAGGTCACGCCCAACTGCTACGGCGATGTCAACGGCGACTCCCAGGTCAACTTCGCTGACCTCGAGGAACTCCTTGATAACTGGGGCGGGAACGTTCCTGCGGGAACCGCGGGTGACGTGGACGGCAATGGCGTCGTCAACTTCGCCGACCTGAATGCACTCCTCGATGCGTGGGGCACGATCTGCTTCTGATCGGCCCACTCCTCGATGCAATCCGGCGCCCGGTCGCAACCTTGCGGCCGGGCGCTTTTTATGGGTCTTTCGCCTCGGAACGGCCGTGGGCCCGGGAATCCGGCTGATTTTTGTGAGTCCGTCCAAGGAATCGGGGCTCGGTTCCTGTTGAGCCTCATGACACACTGACATCCGGGACCCCGACCGGTCCGCCGCGGACCCGCATGTAATGAGGAGTGAAAGATGAGAAGTTCCGCCGCCGTGCTGCCCACGCTGTGCCTGCTTGCCGCCCCGGCGCTGGCCCAGATTGAGACGGTCATTCCGAGTCGGTTCCCGCTGGACATGGAAGTCTCCGCCGGGCGCATCTACTTCGTCGAGGAGTCCGGTGAGTTCCAGGTCCGCCCCAACGAAGTCTGGAAGGCGTGGCCCTTCACGACACCGCTTGTTGCCAATCCGGACCTCGTTGAAGCGCCGGTGGCCGGTACGGCTTTCGTCGAGGTGAACCAGGCCTATGCATTCGGTGTGTGGGCCGACGATGTGCCGACGCGTCAGGCGATCTACGGCGAACTCGGCGAACTTGGCATGTACCTCGGAACGGAACTCTCAGGCCTGGCTGTCGACGATGACTGGGTGTGGACGAGCGAGCGGGATCTCTTCCTTTCCGACACGCTGCGTCGTCAGTCGCGCACGCTCGGCGGGTCAGCGACATCGGAGTCGACTGCGAGCGTGGTCACCAACTCGCTGGTCGCGCCGGGAAACGGTGGTGCCTACTACATCGGGACCAACACGTCGGAGGTCGACAGCATCTACGTCTGGTTCGGAAGCGGGTTCCCCATTCGGCTTGAGTCCATCAACGCCCCTGCCACAGCCATGGATGTCGACGACGAAGCCCAGTACGTCTGGTGGGGTGCTTCTGCGTCCGCCGATCTGCCGCTGCCCGCGGTCATTCGTACACATGCACAGACAGGCCCCAGCGACCCGCTTCACGTCATCAATGATGCGGATGCTGTGATCACGGATATCGCCGTTGACGACACGAACGCGTACTTCATCTTCCAGCCTGGTCCTGGCTTGAACACGGTGCTCCGGCGCGTGCCGCTTGTGGGTGGTGCGCACACCGACATGGCGGACCTGCCCCCGAGCGCACACCTGCTGCGTGAGGATGGCTCGTTCCTGTACTGGGTTGACTCCATCGGAGTTCGTCGGATCCTCAAGGATGCCTCGGTGAGCAGACCGGATCTCCGCTGGGCTCGGAGCCGGTACATCGAGGGGGTCCAGGCAATCCAGGGACGCTTCGAGGAAACACATCCGGAGTTCTGTGAGCTCGTGCAGGACCGACTGACGATGGTTCGGGCGTGGCCGCGAACTGACACCGGCACGCTGGAGCGCGTGCAGGCGCGACTGCATGGCTTCTACCCGGGAACCGAGATCGAACTGCCCGGCTCACCTGTGTCAGCGACATTGCCCTTCCAGAGCGTCGACGACAATCTCCTCGACCGCGCCGAACTGGAAGAGAGCTTCAACTTCATCCTGCCGCTGGAGTGGACGCGGCAGGATGAGATCGAGGTTGAAGCACGGCTTGACCCCTTCACGGTCATTCCGGAGTCGAATGAGAACAACAACGAGACACGAACCACGCTGCGCTTTCGGGAACCGACGGAGATCCGTGTCAGCTTCAAACCGGTGCTGGCTGCACGTCCGGATGGCACGGATGCTCCCCTCTTCAACTTCGGCGACCCCGGGTTCTGGACGATCCTGGGTCGCGCCGAGTCCATGATGCCCATGTCCCGCATCATTCCGCAGGCATCCCCCGGCGTCCTGCGCGAGTGGGACCCGACCTTCTTCGATCCCTTCCGCCACGGTGCATGGGAACTGGACGACGAGCATTGCATCCTCGACATCACCTGCTTCGAAGAAGACGGCGTGGCGCTGCTCATGCTTGAACTGGAAGCCCTCGGCTCCGGGTTCGCGGGCGTCGTCGGCCTGGAAGTACCCAGCTACATCGTCGGCATGGTGCATCCGGAGTCCCAGTGGCGCCTCGGCGGCCTGGCGCACCGTCAGTTCTTCGCCAACCTGACGAACATGAACACCGGCACACCGAACGCCTTTGACCGACCATTCGGCGGCGTCACGCTTGCGCACGAACTGACGCACAACTTCGGGTTCTCACACGTGAGTTGTGATGGCAGCGAGGCGGCGGGCGGATCGATTGACAACGACTATCCCAACTTCTTCCCGCCCTGCCAGATCGGCAACGACACCACCGACTTCTTCCGCGTCCTGGGATGGGACTGGATGACGCGTTCGTTCGTCGAGCCGACGAGCACCCCGTTCATGTCCTACTCCAGCCCGCGCTGGACCTCACCCTACCACTGGAATCGAACCCTCAATGTCTTCGAGTTCCTCTACGGCAGGGAGCGGGGCGACGATGCGATGCCACCGTCCGAACTGGTCGTGATCGTCACCGGCGTACACGATCCCATCTCAGGCGAGGTGCGCCTTCATCACGTCGAGAAGGTCGACCGCGCAATGTACCCCGAGGTCAACCTCCAGCGCCGCTGGACGCAGCAGATGGAGACGATCGGTTCGGAAGGACCCAGCCATACCCTCGAACTGAAGGACGGCGGGGGCAACCTGCTGGATGCCGTTGACTTCACGCCGCCTGCACCCGCGTGTAACACCGTCATCGCGCCGCGCCCCTTCCTCGTACTGGCACCTGCGGAAGAGGAGATGTCAGGCGTGGAGGTGCGCCGCCGCGGCGGTGGTGGCGGCGTGGTTGCGAGTCGCTCATCGAGCGCCCATGCCCCGGTCATCGCGGGCTTCGAGTCACCATCTCCCGGCCAGTTCTTCGGTGACAACGACAATGTCACAGTCAAGTGGGCCGCTTCCGATGCGGATCCGGACGACCTGCTGACATACACGGTGCAGTACTCGAATGACAACGGTGCCACGTGGCAGACGGTCGCGGTGCGCTCCGTCGAGAACTCGCTGACATTCGGTACAACGCTGCCCGGTTCGACGGAGCAGCGCGGCAACGGCAGTTCGCTGTTCCGGGTCATTGCCAATGATGGCCTGCGCACGAGCACGCTTGAGAGCCCCACATTCTTCGTCGGGGATCGCCGTCCCACCTGCGCGATCATCGCACCAGCGGATCACAGCCGGTACCGCGCCGGGGAGTCGATCGCGATCCGTGGCGCGAGCGCTGATCCCGAGATGCTGATTCTCGACGGACCGCAGCCGATGGGGTACGAATGGCTCATCAACGGCAACACGTACACGCACACGGCGACGCCGAACCTGTGCCTGGAACAAGGGCTGGCGCCCGGTTCGCACTCCATCGTGATGCGCCCCTGGAATGGTGACCTCGAGGGCATCCCCGGCGAGATCACGGTGCACGTGGGCGAGTCCGCCCCGTTCCCACTGGACAGCGACCAGGACCAGGTCCCCGACGAGACGGACAACTGCCCCTTCGCGTGGAATCCGAACCAGGAAGACGCCGACCAGGATGGCGTCGGAGATGTGTGCGACAACTGCATCCTGAGCGCCAACGATGACCAGACCGACGTCGATGATGACGGGTTCGGTACACCATGCGATGACTGTCCGAGCGGTTACCTCGCGAGCATCGCCACCGATGGCTTCGCGGCCAACTATGGCGACCCGCTTGCCGTGCAGGACACCCAGACCGGGTTCGGTGACAACGTCGATGAGACGGACGATACCGCGGACGGTTCCGAACTGAACGAAGTGTACGCCTTCATCGACTGTGACATGCTGCACATCATGATCACCGGAAACCTCGCCTCAGACGGGACCAATCTCGATCTCTTCCTTGACACCCAACCCGGCGGCCAGAATCCGCTCGTGGCCTCGCCGCTCATCGGTAACACCACGTTCGAACGGATGACGGCGGATGAGAACAATCCCGGCTTCACCTTCGATACCGGATTCGAACCCGACTACTGGCTCAACCTGCACATCTTCGAGGGACGGTTCGATACGGCACTTCGCGGCTATCTCGGTGTGCTCGATCCACAACAGCCATACGGATGGTTCCTCGGCACCAAGACGCCTTCTGTCACCGGAATGCTGCTCGGCGGCGATACCTCCGCACCGGACGTGCGCCTGACCGTTGACAACTCCAATCTCGATGGTGTGTCCGGCGGAAACGGGAGTGACGATGGCAGCGGTGTCTCCACCGGAATCGAGATTGCGATTCCGTTGAGCGCGATCGGCAACCCGGAATGTGCACTTCGCCTCTGCTCCTTCATCACGGATGCCGAGCACGAGACCGTCTCGAATCAGTTCCTTCCCGGAATTGGAGGCGGACCGAATCTGGGTGAGCCGCGCACGGTGAACCTTGCACAGTATCCGGGCGATCAGTTCGTCGAGATTGAGCGCACGAATGTCAGTCAGCCCGTGGGCGGTCTTGAGGGGTTCCGCTTCGAAGCGACGGCGATCGTGTATGCGCCTGCGGGCCATTCGATCCAGTGGACGCGCGATAATGTGCCCGTTGTCGATGACAGTCGCGTCAGCGGCGCCATGACCAACCACCTGGTCATCGATCCTGTCGTGCAGGGCGACGAGGGGCGCTACCGCGCGGTCGTGACAACCTCCTGCGGCAGCGATTCGGATCGCTTCATACGCCTCATCATGGCGCCGATCCCATGTCTCGGAGATGTGAACCGCGATGGCCGCGTTGACTTCCTTGATCTCGAGATCCTGCTGGACGCCTGGAGTGACGATGTCATCGCGGGCGCCGACGGCGACCTCGACAACAGCGGGTCCGTCAACTTTGTCGATCTGGAGATTCTCCTCGAGGAATGGGGAAGCGATTGTGATCGATGATGGGCTACGGGTGCTGATGCGTAGCGAATGATTCGCAGCCGCCCTTTCCCTGTTCCGCTCTCGGAGATCGGGACGGGATCGGCCGACGCGCAATTTTCGCATCATCGCTCTCGCTGATGTAACAGGACATTCGTCTGCGCTTCTGATGTTTCGGTGCTGGCTTTGCGCCGTCGTGAGATAGGATGCTCTTTCTGCTGGGGTCGCGTTGCGACGATCCGGGTGTCAGGGGGGAGCAGGAGATCCACGACATGGCTATCGCCAGTGCAGAACTCGTCTTGTTCGCCATCCGCGCCGGTGTTCGACTGGGTCAGGCTGCCCGAACCGCGTACATCGAGCAGGTCCGCATGCGCGAGATCGCGCTGCCGTTTCCCAATGCCGGAAACGATCCGAGCATTACCGATGCGCGCTCCTTCTTCAAGACCGAGGATGAAGGAGCAGGCTTCCTGGCCGATGACTCGAAACTCGATGCATTGCACACCAAGGCTCTCGCCAACAAGATCCCCAACGAGCGCGGCAATCCCGATCGTGACGCTTACATCAACCTGTACCTCGTGTACAGGAGCATCGCTGAGGCGCGCCTCAACAAGCAAGCGCTGAAGTTGAGCAATGGTGCCGAGGCTGATCCAGATGCCTTCCTCGCAATGTTCCGCTTCGAGCAGTGGGACGAGGAAGATCCAAATCGCCCGAAGCCCGTCCGCCGCGTGCTCGGCGCGATCGTGGACGTCGGCGTCGAGTACTTCGCCTCCGTGCCCGGAGCGCTGGGATCGCAGACGACGGACCGGCGCGTGCTGACGACGTTCGTGCAGGCCATCGACCGGATCGACTTCGAACAGGTCGCCCTGGATGCCGACCCGTTCGGTGAACTCGCGGGGCAGTTGCTCATCGCCGCGCTCGAGACCGTCGGCAGCCAGCCCGACATCGTTGCCGGCGATCCCAACGTCCAGGAGCTCATTCGCATCACGACGTCCTCGCTCAGTGCGGATATTGCCACGAAGCTTGCCGCGGCGGGCACCACTGACGAGCAGGACTCCATCCGCAGTTGGGGCGAACTCGTCTTCCGGAGCGTGCTGCAATCCGGTGCGCGTCACGCGCTCCAGCACCCCGGGACGTTCCTCGGGATCGACAACACGGCTCAGAGTGACCTCGTATCACGCGTCGGGATCGCGGCGATCGACCTGGTGACTGCGAGTGATGACTTCCAGCCCGAGGCGCTCTTCTCTGCGGGCGGCCTGCAGACGCTGGTCTCGACCTCGCTCGCCGTGCTCGCGGATCACCCGGAGCTTGTGACCGACACGGACAACGAAGGCGTCACGGCGCTGATCAGGACCATTGCGACGGACCTCTCGGACATCAAGCGCGTCGTCGAACTCGGCCTGATCCCCGAGGTGGCCCGCATCGTGCTCAACCGGACCGGCCAGCATCTCGAACTCATCTGGCCCGATCTCAAGCCGGAGAACCACCTGCTCCTGACGGCAGGTCGCGTGACGCTCGAGGTGCTGACGAAGAAGCCGACCGCCAGCGCCAAGTGGAAGCCGCAGTTCGGACGGACTGAGCTCATTACTGTCGTCGATGCCGTTGTTGATGAGCTTGCATCCAACCCGGACTGGCTGCTCAAGCTGGCCGCTGATGCAGATGCGAATCTCCGGGCCGCGCTGGAGGCCTCGCTGACGGTCCTGCGCAAACGCGCGGATGAACGACTCAGCCCGACTGTGGCCGCCGAGGTGTTCGCCGCCGCGGCTCGCGCCATCGCGTTGCGCCAGGGCTTCCTTGACACACTCCCCAACGGCAAGCCGGCAGTTGCACACGCGCTGGATGCGATCTTCGCCGAGATCTTCAAGGCCCCGGCGGGAACGGAAGCATCGTGGCGTCTGTTCCATCGTGAAGTCCTCAATGGCATCGTCGAGGCATCGCTCGATGCCCTGGCGGAGTCTGATCTGGATGTCGCCGCCATCAAGACAGTCAGCGACATCATCGCCGACAGGGTCCAGGGCCTGGTCAATGGCGACACGATCGACGTCGGTGCTCTGGAAGTCGTCCTGCTCGCCGCATTCTCCGAGGTGCCCCAATGATCCTGCGAACCCACCACATGCTGGCGACGCTTCTGCTCGCCTGTCTGCTCCTGCTGACTGCCTGCGGCGGCGCCATGGCGCTGCGCGATGCACAGGACCACTACAACCGTGGCGTCGAGATTGAGAACGCGGCGACGCTCCAGGCATGGTCGCCGCGAACGGAGAATGACGTCACCCCGTTGGTTCCGATTCTCGAAGATCCGAACGTCCACTACTACGCCTGCCTCAGCGTGCTGGCGGAACTGGACGATGCCGAACTGAGTCGGGATGACCTCCTGACCACCCGTCGGATCCTCGAAGCGATGTGTCTTTGGCGGCTGGGCAAAGCCAAGGACGCCAGGTCCGCGGTGGACCGAGCGAGGAAATCCATCAACGACGCCACAGGCCCTCGGGATCGCGCCTTCATCACGGCCCTTCCGGGCTTCATCAAGATGGACGAAGCTCGCGATGAGTTGGGCAAGGCAAAGGCACTCCAGGATGCGGGCGCCCGCGCATCGGAGGCGAGTGCGATTGAACGGATGCTCTTCAGCGGCACCGACTCCGCGCAGCACGTCATTGCCAATGCGCGCTCGACATCCGGCATCACGGACAACCTGAAGATCGCCCTGTACTGGTATGAGCTTGAGGTCTACAACGTCTGGGAGGAGGTGGTCTTCGAGCTCAGGGATGGCGCCGAGATCTCAGAGGAACGCCAGTGCCGCATCGGTGAACTCCTCGAAGAGCTGCGACAGGCCGGAGCCACGGTGCTCGCCAACAGGCTCAAGACCGAACTGCAAGACAAGAACTGCGACTGAGACACTCCGACTCCCGGGAAAGGCTGATCCGCATGGCCAAGAAGAAGACCACGAAGAAGAAGACCACGAAGAAGAAGACGACCAAGGCTTCCACCTCGCAGAAACGCTACAGGATCCTTGCGCTGGATGGCGGCGGGATTCGCGGCGTCATGACCGCGTGGTGGCTTGCACATCTTGAGAAGAAACTCGGCAAGCCCACAGCGGATCACTTCGACCTAATCGCCGGCACCTCAACCGGTTCCATTCTCGCCTGTGCGCTCTGCAAGCGCATCGAGGCGAAGGACATCGTGGAACTCTACCGCGAGCGCGGCCGGGATATCTTCCCCTCGACGGGCTCCCGCCTCTGGGATCGTCTTGGGCGTACCTTCACGCAGGGCTTCAGCGCCCCGAAGTACGGAGACGAGGGCCTGCGTTCCGCACTCCGAGACTGCCTCGGTGAGACGCGCATGGGGGAACTGGACAACAGCCCGAAACTGCTGGTGACTTCGTACAACACGGTCAGCCGCGAGGCGATTGTCTTCAAGTCCTGGCGCGATGAGTATGCGAACGTGCCGCTGTGGGAGGCCGCCAAGGCTTCGAGTTCGGCGCCGACTTACTTCCCGGCGCACGTCACCGGCGTGCTCGGTGCCCAGGCTCCGCTCGTTGACGGCGGTGTCGTTGCCAACAACCCGGCGGCATGTGCCATCGCCGAAGCCGTGCGACTGAACGAGGACGCCGAGACGGGCATCGGGCTGCGCGACTTCATTGTCGGCTCCTTCGGGACAGGGGAAAGCACGCGGCCGATCACGATCAAGCAGGCCCGCGAGTGGGGCGCCGTGGAGTGGGCGGTTCCCGTCATCAGCGTGCTCATGGACGGAGCCGCGGACTCGGTGTCGTACATCGCGAAGCAACTGATCCGCAATGACCGCTACTTCCGCGTGGACTGCCCGCTCGACAAGGCATTCGACGACATGGATGATGCCAGCACCACGAACATCGAGGCGCTTCTCAACGTCGCGCAGCGGCATCTTTCATCGGGCGGCGGCAAGGCCAGGATCGAAGACCTCGCCAAGCTGGTGAAGTGAACGCGATGGATGCGTGACGACGACTCTCCGGAATTCGTCAGAGGCTGACCCGAAGCGCTCACTTCACAACCCGCAGCCCCAGGCGTCGAGCAGGTCGTTCAGATCGAAGAAATTGGTGGTGTTGTCACCATTCGCATCGCCCTCGCACGGCTCGCCAGTAGTCAATGCGACCATGCGCCCGATTCCACCCATGTTTCCGATGTCCGCCGCGATGCCGGTGGCGGAGTCAATCGACAGCAGGTGATTCACAAGCGGGTTGTTTCGACTCGGGAGCGCGTAGAGCACGCCATTGGGCCCGAACTCCAGCGCTGTCATGTTGCCGGGGCTCGCGCCATCGAGCATGACGGGCGCCACTTCACTGGCGACTCCGGTATTGATATCGAGCGTGAAGAGCGTGGGCGGTGAACCGCCTGAAGACAGCCCGTAGAGCGCTGCTCCATTCCAGGCCAGTCCGCCCATTGGCGAGCCGACACCCGATGCCTCCCCCACCACCGATACTTCACCCGTCACCGTGTCAATGATCGACAGCCAGGTATCCACCGTGACGCCGCCCCCTTCGGTGGTGAGACCGGCGTAGAGCACACCATCGACGAACTCCATCGCCGTGATCACGTTGCCCTCCGGGGGAAGGGACATCGTCATCGTGTTGATCCACTCTCCGGTCGACGCATCGATCCGATGCAGCAGCGTGTTGTTCCCCGTATCAACCGCCCAGATCACTCCGACGCCGTCGTGCTCGATCTCCGAGATGATCATCAACTCCGGCGTCTGCGCCGGGCCGACCTGTTCCCATCGCGGCACGGAGGTATCAATCACCTTCAGCGACTCTCCCGGTGCGGTGCCCTCCCAGCCGTACATCGACAGGCAGACCCAGTCGTCGAGGAGTGTCGACAGGTCTTCGAAGTCCGTGATGCCATCGCCGGTGACATCCCCTCCACAGGGTGCGGGACCGGCATGCAGGGACACGACCAATGACAGGTGCAGTGCCACAGGAACGCAGCGACGCGACAGATGCATGGTCAGGGCCTCCTTCTACAGACACGATCAGTGTACGGGGAAGGGAGTTGGCAGGAGCGGCCAGCATCTCATGGACCGCTTTGTCAGCCCGATGCCGCGCGAAGGACCCATCAAAAACGAAAGGACCCGACCTTCACGGCCGGGCCCTTGAACGATCAGCTGTTCGATCAGTCGATCAGCGACGACGACGCATCGCGGCGAGACCTGCGAGACCGATGAGGCCGGCCGCGCCGGGTGTCGGGACCTCGTCGTACTCCCATGACGCCATGAAGGACTGGATACCCGCACCGGGGCTGGTGACGAGCATGGTGTAGGGCGTCCCCGCGGTGAGATTCATGGTGCCGCCGTTGAAGGCGTACGGACCGGGGGAATCGGCGTCATTGGTGGAGGACAGGACCGTCATGCCATCCTTCATGTCGAAGGTGGGGTTGCCGAGGATGAAGCCCATATCCGCGATGGTGTACTGGTAGAGCATGATGTCGGTGTCCACGACAAACGACATCTCCAGGGTGCTGCCGCCGCCACCACCGAAGTGCAGACCACGATCCTCATTGACGAAGAGGCGGGGCATGCCGACGAGGTTGTTGATCGGCGTGAATTCGAAGACGGCGCCGCTCGAGCCGGTCAGGGTCAGTTCGGTGCCGGTGATGAAGCCATCCATGTTGGTGTCGTAGTCCGCCTCATTGACCTGGAAGCTCAGGCTGCTCACCGCGCTTCCAAAGGCCATGGACGAAGCCATACCGACAGCCATAACCGCAAGAATCTCTCTCATCTCTCAATACTCCTGAATGTGCGTTTCTCTTGGCCCTGAGCCGGTGCGTTGGCCGCGGGCAACTCCTTGGTCGTGAGTCTAACGGAACGACTCGCGAACTCCAAGCGGAAACGGGGGGAATCAGGGGCAGCAGAAGGCAGAATATCGGCCGACCGCACGCCAGGCTCCCTGATTCAAGCCCTGCGAAATGGCCGTAAGTCCAGTCGAGGCAGCACATAGCGTGGCGGGGCCCGCTCCCGGATGAACATGTTCGGTATTTTCCGATCGGCCTGAGAGAACGACGCATCTCGCGCAGAGCACCCATGAGGCGGCCCGCGCGGCGGGCCACGAGTGGCACCACATCCCGGAGTTCAGACGATGCCCTTCCATGAGGTCGTACAGGGTGAAGACGTCAAACAGATCGCGTTCGAACGCGGCGGCATGCGCCGGCCTGCCCCCGTGCTCACCCACAACAGCAACACCAACCTCCTCGCGATGCGGAACCCCAATGTGCTCCTGCCGGGGGACCGTGTCTTCGTACCCGACCGGGCACTGCGCGATGAGCCCGCCGATACCGGCGCGAAACACCGCTTCCGCGTTCGCGGCACGCGCGAACTCAGACTCCAGCTCAAGGGGCCGGACGGCACCATCATGCGCGAGACGCCTTACCAGTTGAACGTCAACGGGACGTGGAGAGAGGGTGCCACCGACAAGGACGGGCGCCTCCTCGAACGCATACCACTCACGCGCTGCCAGGTGCGACTCGTGGCTGATGGCGTTGAGGTCAATCTCCTCGTCGCGCACCTCGATCCCGTCGAGACCACCACCGGTGCGCAGGCCCGACTCAACAACCTCGGCTTCTTCTCCGGCCCCGTCGATGGCATCGTCGGACCGCGCACCAGGGAGGCAACGCGGGCGTTTCAGGAGAGCCGCGGCATCGCCGACGACGGCATCATCGGGCCCGTCACCCGCTCACATCTTCTGGATGCCTTCGGCTGCTGAGCCACAGAAAGGACACGAATCATGTGCCAGGGACATGGCCTGCTGGACGCTGCTGTCGCCGCTGATGAAGACAACGTGCTGACCCTCGCCGGGAGTTGCCGGGACGGCGCTGCGTGCCCCATTCTCACTCTGATGCGCCTGCGCGAGTTCTACCACGAAGATCTGGAGGATCTGAACGCCATCGCCGCAAAGCATCGCGAGCACATCAGGATGGCGCAATTCGTTCTGGATGTGACCTCCAACGCTGCCGCGAGCAATCCCGACGATGCTGACGAGTACTGGGGTGCGCTGGTCGGCAAGGATGGCGGTGTCGCGACCGGCGCGGATGACTCCTTCGTGAAGGATGAACTGGACGATCTGCTCCGGGTCATTCGCGAGAAGCGGGAGAAGGCCGAGCAGTCTGCCAGCGACCTCATCGACTTCCTTCTCGAAGCGCACGTGCAGCAGCATCTGATCCTCGACCACGGCTTTGACATGTGCGCCGAGCACGTGATGGAGTTCTACGACGTCGACCTCGATGAGTGGAGCACCGGCTCGGGCCATGCGCGGTACGTCCATCGCGATCACGTGCTTGCCGTCGTCACTGAGCAACTGGGCGCTACCGAGGTGGGCCGGTCGTTCATCAGCGAGGTCCTCAAGATCAACGCCCGTCGCGCGGACATGCCCGCCTTCGACAAGACCTGGGGCCACTTCAAGATGGTCAAGTCCATCTCGGAAGCCATGGGCAAGTTCCTGCACAACACGATGCCCGGTCTCGTCGACTCGGTCGGCCGTGTCGTCAACGAGAACTTCGCACAGACGATTGATGCAGCGCTCGACGACCCCAGCGTCAAGCTGCATGTCAATGCCATCAAGGCACGCACCGGTGTCGATATCAACGCCGCGCTGCGCGATCGTGCGAACGAGTTTGCCACCCGGTCCAACAAGGCGACCAATCGACTCAATCGTCGCCGTGGCCTGAAGTCGCTGCTTGCACAGTTTGATGATGTCGCTGAGGGCAAGATCGCCGGGCACGCCGCGACGCTCGACACGGCATGGACCCGGATCACCCTTGGCGCCGTATCGCTCGGATTGGCATGCGTGAAGATCAAGGACGACTGGAAGCCGGAGGACTGGCTGGCGACCGCCAGCGGCGCGATGGAGCTGGCGGCGACCCTCACCGAGACGGGTGCCGCATCCATCGGTGCCTCCGGGCAGCTCATTCGCGCCGAGCGCGTGGCGGGTGTTGCGAAGACGATTGGTGTCCTCGGCTTCTTCGTGGGTATGTGCGTCAGCCTGATCGATGCCAGCCGCAAGGTGCGCTCGCGGGACTGGGATGAAGCGGCGGTTGCCTTCGCAGGTGTTGCCGTCTCGTATGTCGGTTTCGTCGCCGGCCTCTGCGGCGCTGCGATGGCCACGGGCATCTGCGCTGTCATCGGCATTGCCATTGCCATCATCGCGGCGATCATCGTCGATCCCCCGCTGGTCGATTACCTGGAGAAGACCCGCTGGGGCAAGTCCGGCGAGAAGATCGCGCTGGGTGCGACGATGGACGAGTTCTTCAAGGATTTCATGGAGATCTCTGAGATCTCGGTCCCCAACAAGATCGTTCCAAATGGGCGTATGGAGATCGTGAGCAGCGGTCTGCAGCCTCATCGCACCGTACATGTCCGCATCCAGGATATCGACACACTCGCCAGTTGGGACCGGAACCTGATTCCCGCGGAGGGCAGTCAGAACGGCCGTGGCGTCCTGAACTTCGTCGAGGGCACGTCCAACAGCGCGGTTGGCCCCATCGGCCTGTATGTTGCGTCGCACAAGCTCCGTATCGAGCACTGGTGGGAAATCTGGCCCGATGTGAAACGCGACGGCAAGACGAAGTACCGCATCACGGCGGAACTGGATCCCGACGGAGACTCTGACCGCGAGATCACGAAGAGCACAGTGGCCACGTTTCCGAAGATCTAAGCACGCCTTAGGCATCTGGCACTGAGGCACTCGATGTCGACCATGCGAGAGCAAAGGTCGAGTGCCCCCCAATAACAACCCCCCCGCGCTGCTGGAGCAGCGCGGGGGTGGCAACCAATCTGGTTGGAGGGAAGTCGTATTACTGGAGGCAGTTGTTGCCCCAGTTGGAGAGGACCAGGTTCAGGTCGTCAAAGTCGACGAAACCGCTGTTGTCGATGTCTCCGATGGGACCGGGCGTGTTCCAGTTCGAGAGCACCGCGTTCAGATCGTCGAAGTCCACGACGCCGTCGTTGTTGGCATCGCCGCGGCAGATCAGGTGATTTTCACCGTCGCTCCGGAAGCCTGTCACCTCAACTTCGCCCATATCCTGACCCCGCATGTCGACGCGCTGAAGCAGACCGAGGCGGGCGGGGTCGATCTCGGCGACGACGACCAGGCTGTCACCGATGAATGAACCGCCACCGGGGCCGCCGGGGTTGAACTCGACGGCAACGTCCGCGGGGAACTCAACCATGATCCCACAGGGGATGCCGCACTGATGCACGATACCGGCACCGTCGGGGTGATTGTTGCAGCAGATGACGAGTGAGCCGCTCAGCGAATACCAGTCAATGCCGCAGGGGTGTCCCGGGGTACCGTAGCAGTAGTACATGTCCACCAGCGGGTAGACGCAGGGACCGGGGTCGTCGGCGGCACGGATGTGCGGACCGAGCCCGACACTCACCGGCATGGCGCCGACGTCCACGAAGTCGCCCACGCGGATGCTGAGCGAACCGACGGCCTGGCCGTCATCCAACACGATCACCTCATGGTTGATCGCGAGACCCGGTGCGCCGACTGCGATCTCGGAGATCCCGTCGCCGTCCATGTCACCGATGCGGACGTTCGCATAGAGTTGATTGGCGTTGCCGTCCACTTCGCCGTACGCATCGAAGATGAGCGTCGGCGTGCCGGTCTGCGGCAGAGCCGGCTCGAGCATGTCGACCTTGACGTCGGTGTAGTCCGGGAGGGCGATCGAAACGCCGTCCTTGCCGGAGGAACCGAGGTTGCTGATCTTGAGGCGACCATTGGAGTCATCGAGCGTCGCGTCTCCGATCGGGGTGACGGGGAGGCCGTCGAATTCGGTGGGAGCACCGGCGAGCGTGGTGCCGGTTGCCGCGACGAGAAGTGCCATCATGGTGTGAGTCGTGAGTGCCATTGTGCCTGTCCTTTCGAAGAATCGGTAGAAATGTGTGTCCTGTCACCCTCGATTGCGGACCGACACCCCCCTTTCTTGCAGCACCGAATGAAGATTCTGAGGATTCTGTGAGATCGGGTGCGGGCATCCGGATGGCGGACCGGAACACTTGCGGGGCACTCCTGTTACCGCAACCGCTCGGCCAGCCAGTCCCACAGTCCACTTTCGCCGTACGCCTGCAACCACGCGGCATGACCCACCCCGGGGTAGATCGTGAGGTGCACATCGGCACCTCGCTCCCTGAGTACCTCGCACATCAGCCGCGACTCCTCCGCCGACACCACGTCGTCTGCGGCTCCGTGGAAGAACCAGACCGGCACGCCTGCCAGACCCGCCGCATACGCGGCAACCGTTGGATCGTCCGGATCCGTCACTCCCGGGTCGCGCCGGCCATCCGTGTTCCACGGCGCGATGTAGCCGCACACAGGCGCCGCCGCGACAAAGCGCTCCGCGTTCCATGCCCACCCTGCGACAAGCCCGTGATTGCTGCGCGCGTGGCATCGCCACCGTAGTCACGAACCGCGATGTCGAGCAGTGTCATGACCTGCGCGTCGTATGCCTCCCACTCCACGTTGCTTTCCGGCTTCTGTGGCATCACCACAACGAAAGGCCAACGCTCCGGGGTCTCCACGATCTCCGCAGGTAACCCGACCGAAAGGTGAGATCCATCCGTGCCGCACTCGCCGCGGCCGTGCAGGAACAGCACGGCCGGCAGCCGCTCGGAGTTGCGACCGGGCGGTCGATAGATCGCACCGTGCACCTCGACACCGTCACTCGCCACCACCTCGAAGTTCATCCCCGATGCCGGCATCATGTCGATGGCCCCCTCATCGCCCTGATCGCGCATCCTCCGTTCGGCACAGCCGGACATGACCAACGCTGCCAGCAGCGAACTTGCAATGACACGACGCCACATGAGGACTCCGGCACTGGAACGAAAGAGACTATTGTCGGATGACTCGGATGACCTTGCCCTGATCGATGGAAACCGAGATCTCCAGTTCAACCTTCGTGGGCTGATCATCGGTCTTGCACAGCGGTGAGGTCCAGAACTGCCTCACATCGTGCTAACTGCCGGCGGGAAGTGATAACGTCGATGGCCCCAGGTCCGTGACCGCACCATCCCACTGTTCGATGCGCAATGCACTCAGCATCGCCCTCGTGTCATCCGATGCGCGGGGATCCAGGAACTCGACCGCACGCGCAGCGCCACCCTTCGACCACGCCGACACGGGGATGCTGTTCGGTGACAAACGGCGATCCCCCCTGTCACGGGGAGTGCCCAAGGCCTGTTCCCGATACACTGCTGAGTATCACGGTTGGCGGGGGTGTTGCGATCGCTCGCAGCCGATTGTCATGGCGACTGGTCGCGGCGGGTTCATTATGAGAGAGGTTCGTCATGTATCGAGTGCTCCGCGTCGTTGTCATGCTGTCAATCACCCTGGGTGGCGTCGTCGCCGCTCCTGCCGGTGATCTGAACCCGCCCTCGGGTCCGGTCACTCCAACAATGAAGACCCTTGTCGAAGTCGAGCCTCGTGTGGCCGTGAACGAACTCGCAGGATCCGCGGCGAGCCTGCACCTGATCGATTCACCTGGCTCCTACTACCTGACCGGCAACATCACAGGCGTTGATGGGAGACATGGCATTCTGATTACAGCGAGTGACGTCACCATTGACCTGAATGGTTACCTGCTTCACGGAACCTCGGAGTCACTGGATGGGATCCATGCCAACACCGGAACCGAGCAGATCACCGTGCACTCCGGCACCGTCAAGAAATGGGGTGGAGACGGTATCGATCTCTGGTCTGCCTTTTTCTCATCAGTCCGGGATGTCGAGGTCAACCAATGCGGTGCCAACGGCATTGTCCTCGGCAGCAACAACAACGCGAGTGGATGCATTGCAACCACGAACGGCGCCGCTGGCTTCAGAACCAACTGGGAACCGACGCTCAAGACGTGCAAGGCGAGTTTCAACGAAGAATGTGGATTCGTGTCTCCATCCGGCGGCGCCGTCGTGACAAACTCCACAGCCGCTTCGAATCGCTCCAGCGGCTTCGATCTTGGACCGGGTTCGATCGTCGTTGACTCACTGTCACAGTTCAACACGCTGCATGGAATTGCCATTGGCGTTCGGAGTAAGGTCGACAACTGTATTGCTCGAATCAACGGCGGACATGGTATTCGCGGGGCTGGCGTGGATTGCGAGATCGGAGGCTGTACCGTATCGGCTTCAAGTCTCAACGGCATCGATGTCCCCGGAGATGCATTCGTTCACGACTGCCTGGTCACTTCGAGCGGCGGAATGGGCGTCTCCGTCGCGGCCGACTCCCGAGTTGCGAATGTCACATCGAGACGGAACACAGGCGCGGGCATCATGGCAACCGACGGCGTGACCATCTCCGGATGCCAGACGAGTGACAATGGCACCCACGGCATTACCGTGGGAGACGAAGCAGTGATCAAGGACAACGATTGCAGAGACGACAGTGCCGGGGGCATCTCCGCTGAGAGTCGCTGCGTGATCCGATCAAACACTGTGCGGGGCGGTATCGCCGGCATCACACTCACCGGCTCAGACAATCAGATGAGCGACAACGCGTTGCTGCACTGCACGACCGGACTCACAGTGGCGGGGACCGGCAACTTCATCATGCGAAATGCGGTCTCGGGCGGCACGACAGCGTATGACGTCGCTGCGAACAACCTCCTCGCCCCGATCATCACATCAGCTGATCTGGCGACGAACACGAATCCGAACGCGAACATTGAGAACTGATGTGGCCTGCTTCCGTCAAGATGCTCGAAGGGTGGCATCGGGTACGACCGCCGGGTCATACATCAGCACGACTCATCCCAGTGATAGAGCAGGATATTGAGATCTCCGAAGTCGACGAGTCCGTTGCCATCGATGTCCTCGGGTGCGTCTCCTGAGACGTCCTCGCCCCAGGCATCGAGAAGCATGTTCAGATCCTGGAAGTCCACGCGCCAGTCGTCGTTCGCGTCACCGACGCACGCCGTGGGCACGGCAATGGGTGTGTTCGGCTCGGTTGGCCTACCCCCCAAAAACTGATCCACTCACTATAAGAGTTCCGACGGGCCACGGGTTGGTCCAGGAGACTCTCGACGATGAAGCGGACACGACACACACCG
>JAUIHS010000068.1 GCA_030432255.1 Phycisphaerae bacterium | reverse complement strand
GCCATCGCTGACCATCAGGCCCGCAGTGGCATCCGCCCCGATCCGGTCGCTGATGATCATGCGCATCACCGCCGCCCCGTTCACCCACGATCCCGGCTCTCCGGTCACCTCATGCCCCATGCGCTTGAGCAGAGCCTCAGCAAAGAGGTTCTGAGAATCCACGTTACAGCGTCGAAGCACATCCTCGATACTCGTGGTCACGATCACAAGCGGATCGCCTTCCAACGGCGCATCGCCAGGCGCAGCCAGCCGAACTCCGGCCCGCGGCCCCGCCTCAGAGTTGACCGGGTTGGAATCGTCATGCGCGCCCGCGACCGTCACTCCCGCCTCAGCAAGGCGCGTCGCAAGCAATCGACCGAAGAGCAGGCTCGGATCAGGCACGGTCACATTGATCGGAATCTGTGCCGGAACACCGACCTCGCCATGCACCGCGATCTCGCGCGACTCCGGTGCTCGCGCCGCCCAGACCTGGTACTTTCCTGTCCCCACGGTGCGTGCCCGGTTGTCGATATGCAGCCATGGTGCCCGCGGGCTGATCGCAATTGTCGGCGGCACCCCTTCACGAATCCCGCTCCCGCTCGAGTCCGAGGCCGCGGGAGACAGGAAGAGGTCGATGCAGTTCGTGTGAAAGTTCAGCCCGCTGACCGGGGCGCAGTACCACCGATCAAGCTGGTCAGTGGGCCACGCCGCATGGACGCGCTCGCGCGCAAACACGCGGTCGTCGATGATCACCTCATCCACGCGCGTCACGCCCGACGCTGCAATCGCCGACGCCAGCCGATCAACGAGCCCATCAACGCTCATCGGTGGCTCAAGCGCCGCCAGCAGAGCCGGGTCGCCGAGTGCCGGATCTCCCGACCCTCGAACAATGATCGCGCCATCGCGCGCGAAAACTTCTGTCCGGAAGACGAATTCCGGCCCGAGGCTGATCGCGGCACATCCACTTGTCAGCAGCTTCATGTTGGAAGCCGGGATCATTGGTCGTGATCCCTCGATATCAACGATGATGCGGTCCGTCTCGATATCGCGAATGCACACACTGGCCACGCCCGAGCCGATCTGCGACTCTCGAATCGCCGTAGCGACTTCACTCGGCGAAAGGCTCTGCCCTGCCTCCACAGAACTGGCGATCACGAGAACGACCGCGATCAGTCCTTCCAGGTGCCCCCTGAACCCTCTCTCTGACCGGCGGCGCTGCTGCATCTGCATCCTCCCTGAAATCCTCGCTCGCGCCCCGTGTTCCGGGCGCAACGTCAGCGTTACGACGCCTCATCGACCACATCCGTGACGGTTCTGCAATCCTCAAAATGTTGATCGCTGCGCGGACCTGCGTCAAGCGGGAGTCGCGACAGAACTCGCAGTCGCAAGGTCCACAATGTCAGACGGGCTCGTCCCAGTCCCAAGTTCCCATTCCGCCCAGAACAGACCGCCAACTCCGGTCGCTCTGGCGATCCCCTCACGAATTGATCGCGACAGCTTTCGCATCGGTAGTGCTTCGAGCATGGGAAGACTCAGCGGCACCACAATGAGCGCGCGAGTCGGATCGGGAACGAGGTATGCCCACGGGTCCAGTTCGGCCTGAGTCCTCGAATACACGAACGTCCACCGCCACGGCACGCCCTGCCAGTCGATGCGTTCCTTCACGCCTTCAACCGCCCTGAGTTTCTCTCGGACCTCGACAAGCGATGTTCCCATCTCCCCGGAAACGCCCGAAACGAGCATCGCGTCAGTGGGGGTGGTGAATTGGTCCAGCCAGGCAGCGCGGGAAACGGTTGTGGGCATGCGTCCGTCCTTTGGAACACGAGTCGGGCTCGGGGGTCCGCCGAGCGCTGCTGACGACCACGCGAGGTGGCAAGGTCCGTGCAGGCAGCGACATAGATAGTATTGTTCGGAAGAACGGACGTTTCCACGAATCCTCGTTCTTCAGGCTATCGGACCACCAGCAGGAGCCCTCTCATGGCAGAAACCGCCGACACGACTTCCAACGCCCCCCGCGTCGAGGCCGATTCCGAGACTGATCCTGCCCAGATCGACGCCTCCGTGCTGATCGTGGACGACAACGAGCAGAATCTGGAACTCCTCGAGGCCTACCTGGAAGAGCTCTCCGTGCCCGTTCACATCGCCCGAGACGGCGTGGACGCATTGGAAGCAGTTGAAGCACACCAGCCGGACATCATCCTTCTTGACATCATGATGCCTCGAATGAGCGGCTTTCAGGTCTGCGAAAAGGTCAAGGGCAACCCGCGCACCGCGGACATCCCCATCATCATGGTCACCGCCCTCAACGAGGTCGGCGACGTCGAGCGGGCTGTCGATGCCGGAGCCGATGACTTCCTCACCAAGCCGGTCAACAAGCTGGAATTGCTCACGCGCGTGCGATCCCTTCTGCGCGTCCGTCAGCTCAAGCTGCAACTCGAGCGCACCCTCGCCGAGGTCCGCCGACTCAAGAACTCCGAATCTGCGTCCTGAGTCAGTCGCCCGG
>JAUIHS010000067.1 GCA_030432255.1 Phycisphaerae bacterium | reverse complement strand
CAGAAGCACGCCAAGTGTTGCCAGAAGTGTAATTCTCATGCTCAACTCCCTACTGCAGGTTCACCAGGACGAGCACCATGCCTGTGCCGTCGTCGAGTCCGGTCATGGCTTTGCCGATCACCGCGCCATCCGCACGATCGCGGTCCGTCGCCTTCATCGCATGCCCGGCCAGCGAGGCGCTCGTCAGGCGGTCGCCTGGCCGAATCGCGCCGTTCTCAGCCGATGCTTTGACGTACACACGGCCGGTCATCGCGACGGGGATAGCCCCATCCATCGTTCCGTCCTGCCCGAGCTTGATGCCCGGGTTAACGCCGTTGGCACCGGACACGATGCCCGCGACCTTGGCGTCGTAGCCCTGGCTTGAAGGCATGAGTTTGCCCGGATGCTCCGGATCGATGACCATCAAGGTGCCGGGCTCGACCAATGTCCCGCAGGCCGAGTCAAAGCCCTCGACAATGTCCGCACCACCCCGTATCGTCACGGCACCGTTGACATCGAGCATGGACGCGGGCGCGGTCGTCCCGATGCCGACTCGGCCCGAACCTCGTTGCACCGTCAGCGCAAACCTGTCCGAAGCGTTGTCATAGATGTAGAACTGGTTGCTCGAGGTTCCGGTGCCGTTGTTGTTTGATCCCATATACCAACTGCCCGAATTCACGAACAGCCGAACTGATTGGGAGGCTGCGCTCGGATCGCCGACATCGATCTGCCCTTTCACGCTCAGTCGTTGTTGAGGCGAGGCGGTCCCTATGCCAACGAAGTTGTTATCGCTGATGGTCATGCCAGGGCTTAGGACGCCACTTTGAAGGTGGATCCTGCCGCTCGTGTGAAGGGTCCGGATGACCGCGTCACCGATGTCTGCAATCGTTGAATACTCCCCCGGGCCTTCGGCGATCCCGATCTCGAGTCGTGCCTGACCGCTTGAACTGAACCGAAGGGCGTGCGGTGCGGCCCCATCGAACTGCACTCCGCCGAACGTGGTCAGAGGATAGTCGGTCGCGTCGGTTCCGATCCCGACGTGTCCGTTCTGGTCAACATCGATTCCCCGCGTGTTCATCGCGAACGGGGCGGCGGTGATCTTCTGCCGGCCCAGCGTGTCGAACGAGCCACCGCCTGTGTCGACGGCGATCTCGAGCCAGGCCGAGGCCGAGTCGACCGTGTGGAGCGTGCCGAGGTTGAGCGGGGCGGTGAAGACGCCGTCGGCGACATCGACGTTCTGCGTGGTCTCACCGAAGAGCGTCCCGCCGACCGGCGCGTCGTAGAGGCGGAAGCGGATGTTTTCGGTTCCGGTGACCGGGCCGCTGCCGTCGGACAGCACGCCCTGGTAGGTGAACTCGGTCTGCGCGGCCACGGGCCCGGCCAGAGCCGCGGCGAGGAGCATCGAACTGAGACGAGTCTGATTGAACATCTGCAAAGCCTCCGGGTCTTCATTGAACGGACTTACCTGCGACCGGCCGAACGTCGTCCTCATAGCTCCAATCCCGGACGGCTCGCGCTCGTCCAGACCTCACCTCCGGCCAAACCACCACACGAGAACGCCACTCCCCCAATCCAGAAATCACGGAGTTCACAAGAGAAATCACAGATTGGCCGTCGCGAGCGTTCCCTAGCACCTCAAACGGGCCCTTCGCCATCATCCCCGACTGCCACCCGCACACCCTGACGCGCCACGTACCATTGCCCATGACAGCCACAGCCACTGCCGTTCTTGAATCCATGAATCCCTCCACCGGTGAGGTCGTCGGCGCAGTTCCGATAACCCCCGCCGATGAGATTCCTGCAATCGTCGCTCGCGCGCGCGCTGCGCAGCCTGCATGGGCCGCACTCGGCGCCCAAGCCCGTGCCGACCTCATTGCCAGCGCCGCCCAGACCTTCATCGACCGAGCCGACGAACTCGGTGCGCTCCTCTCACGCGAGCAGGGCAAGCCACTCGCCGAAGGCGTCGGCGAAGTCACCGGCTGCGGCTCCGGCCTGGCGGAAGAACTCACCGAAATCGTCGAAGCCATCGCACCGCGCAGCCTCCAGGACGACAACACGCGAACCACACTCCGCTACGACCCGCTCGGCGTCTGCGCCGCCATCACACCCTGGAACTTCCCCATCGCCATGCCCCACTGGCTGGTCATCCCCGCGCTCGCCTGCGGCAACACCGTCGTCCTCAAGCCAAGCGAAGAAACCCCGCTCATCGCGCAGGCATACCACGACATCTTCCCGAAGACGTCTTCCAGATCATCCACGGTGCCGATGACCAGGGCAAAGCCCTCGTCGACGCCGACGTCAACCTCATCGCCTTCACCGGCTCGCGCGATGTCGGCGCCAAGATCATGGCCGCCGCCGCGCCCACGCTCAAACGGCTCATCCTCGAACTCGGCAGCAAAGACCCGCTCATCGTCCTCGATGACGCAGACATCGAAGCCGCCGCCGCCTACGCCGCCCGCAACTCGTTCCGAAACTGCGGCCAGGTCTGCGTCTCAACCGAACGCATCTACGTCCACAA
>JAUIHS010000066.1 GCA_030432255.1 Phycisphaerae bacterium | reverse complement strand
GCGGCAGGAACACCGGCTCGCGCAGCATGTAGCCGACGCCCCGCTCGCCATCTATCGGCACGCCGGCCGCCACCAGCGCGCCGATGTCGCGGTAGACTGTGCGCACAGAGACCTCGAGCGCATCGGCAATGTCACGGGCAAGGTGGAGCCGCCCGTCCCGGACGATCTCTACAATATCCGCAAGTCGTCTGCCGCGCTCCAGCATCCGGTCAGTTGATGGCCACTGCCAGCTCGGAATGCATGAGCTGGACGGTTTTGCCGTCAATCGCGGACAGAAAATCGGCATTTCCCGGCACCTTGCCGATCTCGGCAGCCGCCGCTTTGGCCGAGGGCATGTCCTGCCACTGGATGTGCTCGATCCAGGTGCCGTCTTCGGTGCAGGACAAGCGGCGATGCACGAAGCCGGGACACGCCACAACCCAGGCATTCATGCCCCTGGCAGCGGCCACAAAGGCGTCGTGGCTGACGCCCTCGTTCAGCTTGAAGGTGACGCTTTCGATGATGGCGTTCGACATTGGATTCTCCTGATGGGTTTGTAGGCGATCCGCTGTCATTACGCCATCTCAACTGCCACAGTCTGTCAGTTGAAAGGCGCCATTGGGGAAGGAGATCAAGAGACCAAGGGAAAATCCATGAAGATCCTACACATTGACGCCTCCGCCCGAACGGAGGGCTCTTACTCCCGCCGCCTGTCGTCGCATTTCATTGACTGCCTGCACGAGAACGGGTTGGCCATCACCGTGGATCGGCTTGATCTGGCCCTGCATGCCCTACGGCATTTCGGGGCGCTGGAAACCGCCGCGATCACGCTTCCCGAAGCGGAGCATTCCGCAGAAATGAGGCAAGCAATCGCGCCATCTGACGCGTTGGTCGCCCGCGTGCTGGCGGCGGACGGCATCGTCATCGGCACGCCGATCTACAATTTCGGCATGCCATCAACCCTGAAGGCATTTTTCGATCATGTCTCGCGCAACGGAAAAACCTTTCTCGCCGACGGGACCGGCATGAGGGGTTTGCTGGGCGACACGCGCGTTGCAGTCCTGAGCGCAACCGGGGGCACCTACGGTCCTGGCGATGTGTTCGACGGCCTTGACTGCCTGACACCACACATCCGGGCCATCCTCGGCTTTCTCGGCGTTACCGATCTGAGTTTTGTGGCTGCACAGTCCATGATGTTTGCAGGGCCGGACGCCGCCGCTATGTCCTTTGAGGCCGCCAAGGCAGAGGCCGCGTCCCTTGCCAAGACATGGAGCACCGCATGGAACTGACCGCACAGGAACGCCGCCTTAGCCTCGGTGCGGTCATGCTCCATATGCTCGGCATCGGGCTGACGCTCGGCTTGACCTTTCCCCTTACCTCCCTGACGCTTGAGGCTTGGGGGAGTGCGGCATGGGTGGTTGGTCTGGCCGGGGCAATGGCCCCGCTGGCGATCTTGCTATTCATGCCAGTGTTGCCGTCTGTGGCACAGAAACTTGGCGCGGTCCGGGCGATGATACTGGGCTGCGGGATCGGGATCGCGGGCCTGGTCGTGATGTATCTGGTGCAAACCGCGCCCGTCTGGGTTGCGATGCGGTTCGTGATTGGTGCGGGGCTGGCGCTGCCCTGGCTTGCGGGCGACATCTGGGTCAATGCGGTCGCGCAGGAGGAAAGCCGGGGACGGGTCATTGCGGGCTACGTTGCCTGTCTCTTCATCGGCTTCTCCGCTGGCCCCCTCCTACTGGATTACACGGGGATCACCGGGATAGCACCTTTCGCGATGGGATGCGGTGCCCTGGCGCTCGCCGTCCTGCCGCTGATCGCCGTTGGCCGCCTCGCACCGACCATCGTGGCCGAACAGGGGTCAGGCGTTCTGTCGGCTGCGCGCGCCGTGCCGGTCATGGCCGTTGGCGCGTTTGTGGCTGGTTTCACCGAGGCCCTGATCTTTTCGCTGCTGACACTCTGGGGGCTTGAAACCGGGCTGGATGAAACCGGCGCGCTGCGGTTGCTGACGACCTGCATCATCGGGGGCGTCGTGCTGCAATTTGCAGTCGGTATCATGGCAGATCGCATTGGCCGCCAACGGTTGCTGGGGTTGATTGGACTAGCCCTGATCGCGATTGGGGCGCTGCTTCAACTTTCAACAGGCGGTCTGGTTTTCGTCGCGGCATTCATCACGGGTGGGCTGATCCTGGCCCTGTATGGCTTGTCCCTGATACTTCTGGGAGAACGTTTTTCTCCAGCGCAGTTGGCCGCTGCCTCAGCCGCCTTTCTGATCTTGTATCAACTCGGTTCAGTGACAGGTCCACTTGTTGCAGGCGCAGCAATGGATCTGGGGGGTGCGGCTGGTTTCGTCTTTTCCCTCTCCGGCGCAGGCCTGGCCATCGCTCTTGTAGCGTTCACCACACGCACTCGGACCAAGGAGATTTGAGGGCGACCGACCACCAGGCACCTTCCGGCTGGTGGACGGTCGCCACGCGTGTTTGACCAGTAAGAAGGACTTTTTCGACGGTGACGTTCCCCGAGAAACAGCCAGCCAAAAGACCTCCATCCTCAAAGACAATATGCGCCGCTT
>JAUIHS010000065.1 GCA_030432255.1 Phycisphaerae bacterium | reverse complement strand
CTGATTGATCCCGAGGACATTGCCTGGCCGGTCAGCCTCAACCTCTTCTCGGTCGGACAGGACCGGCTCGCCACCTATAGCGAGCTCGAACGCGAGCGGCTGACTAACTCGATCATCGAGCTTTATGACTTCGTCCTGGGCTCGCTGCTTTCGGCGGGCATGACTGCCAAGCAGAGCGTGGTCTTCCGCTATGTCACCCGGCTCATGTTCTACATCCCCGATGCCACGATCCACACGCTCAGGGACCTGATGGAGCCGGGCGGGTCCGACAAGTACCGCGAACATATCGACAAGCTCGATGGAACCGCGCGGCGCTTCTTCGAAACCGAGTTCGACAGCAAGGAGTTCACCAACACGAAGACGCAGGTGCTGCGGCGTCTCTATGGGGTCTTGGAGAACCAGACCTTCGAGCGGATGTTCTCTCACCCGGTCTCCAAGTTCGACATGTTCACCGAGTTGGGGGCTGGCAAGCTCATCCTGATCAACACGGCGAAGTCGCTCCTCAAGGAACAGGGCACCGAGATCTTCGGTCGCTTCTTCATCGCACTCATCGCCCAGGCGGCGCAGGAACGGGCCACGTTGCCTGGCTACCAGCGCATGCCAGCCATGGTCTATGTCGACGAGGCACAGGACTACTTTGACCGCAATATCGGCCTCATCCTCAGCCAGGCCCGAAAGTACCGCGTCGGCATGACCATGGCGCATCAATATCTCGGCCAGCTCTCACAAGGGCTGCAGGAGGCATTTGAAGCCAATACGTCGATCAAGCTGGCTGGCGGCGTCTCAGCCCGTGACGCACGGGCCCTGGCAGGTCAGATGAACTGCGATGCCGATATGATCCAGCGCCAGCCGAAGGGGACCTTCGCCACCTACGTCCGGGGGCTCACCGATCGGGCTGTTCCGATCTCCTTCCCGTTCTTCGTGCTGGAAAAGGGACCCAAGGCATCCCAGGACGAGATCGACGCGATCCGGGAGCACAGCCGGCGGACCTATGCAGAGCCATGGGGGCAGAAGAATTCCGAGGAAGAGGAATCCCCGGAGCGTGATCCTCACCCGGCTTCTGACAGGGGCGAGAGCGACGGAGCCGAGGCTTCGACCGCCAGAAATCATCAGGATCATCGAGGATCAACCGATCCTGATCCCACGCCGTCATCTCCACCGCCGTCACCCTCTGCCGGCGACGCGCATGCTGACACGCCGAAAACAAAAGATCCTGCAAACGGGCGGCCTGCCAAACCTCCACACCAATCGAGGGCCGAGCGGGGTCGGGGCAACAAGCAACAGCAAAACGCCCCGCGTAAGCGGACGCCTAGGCATCTTAGGGGTGAGATTGGCCGGGAAGAACTCAAGAAGGCGCTCGGACCCAGCTTCAAGCGGCCCAATGATGACCCGAGGGAGGACCGGGACACTCTGGAGCCCGACGATCCCGCGCAACCGGGCGAAGATCTGTGAACAAGGTTATTCACTTTGAGAGCCGATGCCGGGATCCGCACGCGTCTTATCCTGCTGCCCGCACATAGGAAAACACTCCGCCAGTTCCGTGCGCATACTGGCACATAAATTATTGAATTTACGTAAAATTACCATCGCGAAAACGCCAAATGCATTCTCGCGCCTGTTGATCGGCGCTATCATCGAGGCATGCCTCAGACTGACAGCCTTGGCCGTGCCACATTCCATCACATAGCGCCGCTGAGCGGTGTTATTCCCACAGACCGTGAGATCCGCTGGCTCAAGCATCTCGAACGCCACGGTCCGCAAAACTCGCAGTATCTCCATGAGCTCTCGCGGGACACGCATCGCTGCAAGGATACAAGCCTCCGGCAGATGCAGAAACTGCGGGCGGGGGGCTACCTCTGTTTGCCACGCCAACAGCGTCAGACCGCCAAGGCGGACTTTAATCGCTATGTCTATGATCTCTCGAAGGCGGGCGAGGCCCATCTCCGGTCTCTGAGCCTGGATGAGCCCACGGTGCGTCCAGACGGTCACTGGTGGCATGCCTACCTGACCGCCTGCGTCACCGGCTCGATCGACATTGCGGCACACCATGCCAGTGTTCGGTACATCCCGACTCATGACATCCTGGCCATTCGGGACGCGTCCCTGGCCATCCCCCTCAGCGGAAAACGTGTCATCCCCGATCAGCTCTTCGCTCTCGACTATGGCGGGAGGTTCCGGGCCTTTGCGCTGGAAGTTGATCGCGCTACCGAGCCAAAACACTCTCCCGCCGCCCGAAAGAGCCTGACGTCCTCCCTTCAGGCCTACCGCGTCTTGCTGGAACGTGGCCTTGCCCAGCACCATTATGGGCTGAAAACCCCTCTGCTCATGCTCTGGATCTTTACCAACCGGACCCGCATTGATGGGTTCCTGGAGCTTGTTGCCGCCGAGGGGCGGCTCATGCAAAGGGCAACGCTTTGCCAGGTCGTTTCTGAAGCGCGTGTGTTCAGCGCACCAAGCAATGCCCTCTTTACCAACCCCTGGCAGCGCGCCGACGGCTCGACGGTTCGCATCGATCGTGCCTGAAATGGGCGGCTGAAGTGTGCACCTCCAGCCGCCCGTGCTCCTTGTTCAGGAGCG
>JAUIHS010000064.1 GCA_030432255.1 Phycisphaerae bacterium | reverse complement strand
GGACAAGCGCGTGCCGCTCGAGATCACGGACGCCATCGAGAGGATCGAGATCGCCCTGCGGGCAGCGATTGTCGAAGTCCTCGGGGCATTGAACCCCCAAGGCCATCGCGATCCCAGATCTTACAAGCCTGAGATCCGCGAACCCAACGAGCAGGGCGATGTCCCAATCGATCTTTTCGCCAGCAAGCTCGAAGAGGCGTTCCGGAGATCGAAGGAAGAATATGCCAAGCACTTCAAGCGGCGCTACTCCGGATCGCCGCCAATCTGGATCGAGGCAGGAACTTGGGATTGGGGAAATATTGCCTTCATCCTGCGCTATCTGAACGATAGGAGGAAGGACGAGATCGCAGCGCGAATCCACCCCGATCAGTCATGGAATCCTGGGTCAATGCGCTGAACGACGTGCGCAATGACTGCGCGCACCACTCCCGGATCTGGAATAAGAACCTCGTCAACAGCCCTGGCATTCCTAAAGGAACAACATTTGCGGAGTTCCAACACCTCCGTGGCCGCCATGCCAAGGGCGCTGCACCAACGCAAGAGCTCTATGGGGCACTGGTTGTCATGGCTTTCCTGATCAAGCAGTTCCACCGCACACGGAATGGCACATCCGAATGAAGGAGATGGTGCTGCAGGCCAAGCTACCCGAAGAGGTAGGACTGCCTGCGGCTGGTTTTCCCGATGGTTGGTACAACGAAGTGGTCTGGAAGTGACTGCCAAGGCTTGTTCCTGAAACTTCGTCCAAGGACGAGCGTTCCCCGGACTCCGCCGCAGTGGCCGGTTTTTACGCCGCAGTTGACAACGGCCGAGGCTGTGTGGAAACTCTCGCGCCAAGAGCGGCTTGCGATGTGTTGGTTGCGTAGCAGACCTTTTGGCCTGATCTGGTTCATGCAACCCGCTGGTGGCGCGGATATAGCGCCGATGAGGGCAGTTTGGCCGGTTTGGGGGAGCGATCTTTCCTCTTTCAGGCGGGCATCGCCGCCATCAGCCGCTTGATCCCGACCAAGGCGACCATGCGCTTGATGTTGTAGGCCAGCACGTTCAGCGCCATTTCTGTGCGCACGTTTTTCAGGCGGCGCATCAGGAAATGGGTTGTCCCCATCCAGGCCTTGATCGTCCCGAAAGGATGCTCGACCGTGCTGCGGCGCAGGGTCATCGGATCATCGGCGTTGCGCAGCCTGTCGCGCATCTCGTCCACCAGATGCTCGTATTCCCACCGGGTGACCCGGCGCTCCTTGCCCGTGGTGCAGCGTGATTTCACGGGGCAGTGCTGGCATTCATTGGTCCAGTATCGCCGGACCTGGAGGCCGTCTTCCTCGCGCGTGTAACGATAGGTCAGCGCATCTCCTGTCGGGCAGATATAGACGTCGCGGTCAGGGTCATACTTGAAGTCAGCCTTCACATACATGCCCTTCTTGCGATTGCCCGAGGTCTCTGGGCGCGGCATGGTCACCTTGATGCCCGCCCTGTCGCAGGCGGCAATCTCGACACCGCTGAAATAGCCCTTGTCGGCCAGGGCATGCAGCGTATCGCGTCCAAGCGCTTTCTTGGCCGCCGTAGCCATCGGGCTGAGCTGGTCACGGTCGAACCCCTTGTTGGTCACATCGTGCGTGACGATGATGTGGGTCTCGGTATCGACTGCGCTCTGCACATTGTAGCCGACCAGCCCGCTGTGCCGCGCGCTGGTCGACATCGCGCGGGCGTCTGGATCTGTCAGGGAAATCTGGCCAGCCGGTGCGTCGGCCAAAGCCTTGTCCATCTCCCTGAGCCGCGCGATCTCCTGCCGGATGCGGCCGTAGCGGCGCGACAGATGCTCGACCTTCGCAGCCTTGACCTTGCCTTCCTCCTGCCGGTCGATGCGGACCATCTCGGTGATGTAGCGTTCGACATCGGCTTCGAGATGGGCGATGCGGCTGGCGATCTTGCCCTTGGTGAAGTTCCTGTCGCGATTGTTCACGGCCTTGAACTTGCTGCCGTCGATGGCGACGCAATCACCCTTCAACGTGCCGATCCGCCGGCAAAGCTCGACGAACTGCGCGCAGACCTTGCGGATGCCCGCGCCGTTGTCGCGCCGGAAATCCGCGATGGTCTTGTGATCCGGCACCAGCTTGCCGGTCAGCCACATGACCTCGACATTGCGCCCTGCCTAGCGCTCCAACCGGCGGCTCGACGGGACGCGGTTCAGGTATCCGTAGATGAAAAGCTTGAGCAGGACCGCGGGGTGATAACCGGGCCGCCCCGTCCGTGCGGGCGCCGAGCGGGCGAAACCGAGACGTCGCAGATCGAGCTCTTCGACGAAGAGATCGACAACGCGGACCATGCTGTCTTCGCCGATCCAATCCTCCAGCCGATCCGGGAACAGCACAGATTGGCCACGTTCAACGCCCTCGATGAAACCCGCCATGTCCGCCTCCTCCTGACCTGCAGAAGTCTACCACAAAGAGCAGTTTCCACACAGCCTCGGCCCACAGCGGACATCCGACCTAAATAGACTCAATGACTGGTTCAGCCCGTATTCGGGCATTCGCTCGGATACTGCGTGTGTTTTGCCAGCGACCTCTCTTTTGTCACGTGCCGTCTCATTCC
>JAUIHS010000063.1 GCA_030432255.1 Phycisphaerae bacterium | reverse complement strand
GATATCGGAAGCCTCCTCAAAGTCAGCCAAGAAAAGCTTGCGGCTCACTTGCATACAAAAGGCCCCGGACGGGTTTTGTTGGCACTCGATACAATCATCGGAAAAGCAGGCCAAATCCGGCATCCTGCTCAGTACCTAGATCGCGTGCTGTCATAGGCGCCCTGAATACCTCCAAGCCCAGAACCGAAGGGTTTCGATAAAACACAGCTGTCGCAGTCACTAGAAGCACATCGCCCCTGTGCTCCCTGCCTTTGGAAGAGTTTGAGGGTGGCTGTGAAAGGGATGACGGGAAGTGAGATCGGGAGAGTGGCTTCCGGCGCCCGTCGTGGAGAAGATCTGATGGCGAAATCCGCTCGATACGTCACCCTGTCCCCGTCCCGGGATATCCCCTTCGACAAGCTCGTGCTGAGCCAGGCCAACGTCCGGCGCATCAAGGCCGGCATCTCGGTCGAGGAACTGGCCGAAGACATCGCCCGTCGCGGGTTGTTGCAGAGCCTCAGCGTCCGGCCCGTTCTGGCGGATGATGGGTCCGAGACCGGTAAGTTTGAGATCCCCGCTGGCGGTCGACGCTTCCAGGCCATGTCACTGCTGGTGAAGCAGAAGCGTCTGGCCAAGACGACGCCCATTCCCTGCATCGTACGGGATGCCAATTCTGCGATCCTCGCCGAAGATGACTCTCTGGCTGAGAACATGCAGCGCGCTGCTCTGCACCCGCTCGATCAGTTTCGCGCTTTCGTGGCGCTGCGGGAGAAGGGTCAGGGCGATGAAGAGATCGCTGCCGCCTTCTTCGTCACACCGCAGGTGGTCAAGCAGCGCCTGAAACTCGCCGCCGTGGCCCCTGCCCTGCTCGAGCTTTATGCCGAGGATGAAATGACCTTGGAGCAGCTGATGGCTTTCACCGTCAATCCGGATCATGAGCGCCAGGTTCAGGTCTGGGAGGCGATCAAGTCATCCTGGAACAAGGAGCCCTACCAGATCCGGCGGTTCCTGACGGAAACCTCCGTGCGCGCGTCCGATCGTCGTGCGGTTTTTATCAGTGTCGAGGCCTATGAGGCTGCTGGCGGCACGATGCTGCATGACCTGTTTCAAGGCGATGACGGCGGCTGGCTGGAAGACCCTGCCCTGCTCGATCGTCTGGTCAGCGAGAAATTTCAGGCTGAAGCTGAAGTCATAGCGACCGAAGGTTGGAAATGGATCGAGGTCTCGCTCGACCTGCCCTATGGCTACACCCACGGCCTGCGGCGGTTGAGCGGAGACCCGGCGCCGATGACGGACGACGAAGGCGTGGCGCACGCCAAACTGCTTGCCGAGTATCGCGCGCTTGAAGAGGAATACGAGGGTCAGGATGAACTCCCCGAAGAGGTCGATACGCGTCTTGGCGTGTTGGAAGTCGCGATGGAGAAACTCGAGGTCCGGCCGCTGATCTTCGACACGGAGGAGGTCGCGCGGGCAGGGGCCTTTGTGACGCTTGACCGCTATGGAGAGCTTGCCGTCCATCGGGGTTTTGTCCGGCCCGAGGATGAGCCTCGGGAAGAGATCGACGTCCACAGCGGTGAACCGGTGGCAGACGGGCAGGGCGGTGATGTCGAGGCTTCAGCGTCGAGCAACGCGGGTGGCGCGATGATCACCTTTGGGGGACAGGCGCTCGGGGAGACCACTGCTGACGATGAGGACGATGGCGCCTTGAAGCCCTTGCCCGAGCGGCTGCTCATGGAACTGACGGCGCACCGGACATTGGCACTGCGGGAAGCTGTCGGCCGGTCTCCTGACGTCGCCCTGACGCTGCTGCTGATGAAGCTCGTCAACGACACCTTTCGGACGTCCAATTCGGCCGGCAGCTGCCTCGAGGCTTCGGTGCGTCATGTCTACATGTCGGCGCAGGCGAGCGACCTGAAAGACAGCGTGGTGGCCAAGCTGGTGGACGAGCGCCACGCGGAGTGGGAGGCCGACTTGCCGCTTGGCGACGATGCCGCTCTCTGGGATTACCTGACCGCCCTTGATCAAGGGAGCCGCCTGTCGCTGTTGGCGCATTGCCTCAGCTTCGGGATCAATGCGCTGCATGAGAAGGTGAACCCGTATGGTGCCGGTATCTCCGCCAGCGGTTTGACCAAGCGGATGACCCAGTCCGACTTGGTCGCACGGGCGGTCGAACTCGACATGGTCGAGGCGGGCTGGGAGCCGACGGCCGATACCTACCTGAACCGCGTGCCCAAGGCCCGGATCCTCGAGGCCGTGCGCGAGGCGAAAGGGGAGGGGGCGGCGCAACTCCTCGATCACCTGAAGAAGGGCGAGATGGCGACCGAAGCCGAGCGTCTTCTGAAAGGCAGCGGTTGGTTGCCGGACGTTCTTCGCCGCCACGATCTGGAGGCTCTCGATGGTGCGGAAGGGCAGGGGGCGTCTGACGACGAAATCGACTCCGATCCGGCTGATAGTGTCGATCTGCCCGCCTTCCTCACCGCTGAATTTGCCGGTGATGAGGCATCGAAAGTGGCTGCGGAGTGACCTGAGCCACTTGAGGGCGGGGAAACCTGCCCTCAATCTCCTTAAATTGAACGTTATCAAAAAGATGGACGCCAATCTTGGCGTTCTGGA
>JAUIHS010000039.1 GCA_030432255.1 Phycisphaerae bacterium | reverse complement strand
ACATGTACCTGTTGATGCTGACAAGACGGTACCTGGTTCATCGGCTGATGCCGCTGCTGGCATCGTTGTCGGTGGCGTTGTCGGTGACGATGGTGCTGGTGATCTGGTCGATCATGGGTGGCTTCCTGACGGAGTTCATGGGATCGAGTCGGACGATGCTGGGTGACGTGGTGATCCAGGGCGCCGGTGGGATCTCGTACTACGAGGATGTCATCGAGCGATTGCGTGCGGACGAGCACGTCGAGGTGGCGGCTCCGATCATCGCGACGCTGGGACTCGTGGCGCTGCCCGATGGGGAGTTGCGAACCATCTCAGTGATGGGCGTGGAGCCGGAGAGTTACGGGGCGTTGACCGGCTATCCGGAAGCGCTGAAGTGGAACGTGTCGGAGGGAGCCGCATCCGTTCGGCGGGGCGGTCGGACGATTGACGTGGAAGCGGCGTACCGCGCCGGCGTGACGCTGTGGTCTGAGGAGGATGGCGGCGGTCCGGCGGTGGTGCTGGGCGCGGACATCGGTGTGAGTCCCGACCGGGCGACGGCCACGGAGTGGCTGCCGGGGACGCGCGTGACCCTGAGCGTGGCGCCGCTTGAGCGCGGAGGACGGGCGCAACTGGTGAGTCGGACGTTTCGCGTGGCGAATGCGATGCAGACGGGTCGGCACGACATCGATGCGGCGCAGGTGCTGATGCCGATGAAGACGCTGCAGCGCATGGTGGGATACGAAGAGCGCTCCAGTGGGGTCGACGAACATGCTCCGGTCCAGTTCGAACTGGTGCGGCCGGCGCAGGTGACGAGTATCCAGGTGAATGCCGTCGAGGGCGTATCTCCGGAGGAACTGCTGACGCATGTCGAGCGGATCTGGGATGAGTTCCATGCGGATCATCCCGGCCCCTTCGTGCGATCGCTGGCGGACATGAAGGAATTCCAGTTGATGACCACGTGGAGCGAGCGCCCGTGGCAGAAGATGTTCATCGGAGAGGTGCGCAAGCAGATCGTGCTGCTGATCGGGCTGTTCTCCTTCGTGTCACTGACGGCTTCGTTCCTGGTGTTTTCGGTGTTCTGGTCGATGATCAGTGAGAAGACGCGTGACATCGGTGTGCTGCGGTCGCTGGGGGCGTCGCGCCTCGGTATCACCGGGCTGTTCCTGGTGTACGGGATGGCGCTGGGTGTGGTGGGGGCGCTGCTGGGCCTGCTGCTTTCGTACCTGATCGTCGTGAACATCAACCCCATCCATGACGGGCTGACCGAGTTGCTCGGCTTCGTGCTGTGGGATCCGGATGTGTACTTCTTCACGCGGATTCCGAATCGGATGCAGCCGAAGCACGCCGCGGCGGTCATGGCCGGTGGCGTACTGCTGAGTCTGCTGGGCGCCCTACTTCCTGCAATCCGTGCCGCGCGGATGGATCCTGCGCGGGCCCTTCAATTCGAGTGATGTGATGCTGCTGACCGTTGAGAATGTGCACAAGACCTACCGGCTCGGACGTGTTGACGTCCCGGTATTGCGCGGCGTGGACCTGTCGGTTGCCGAGGGTGAATGCATCGCCGTGCTGGGTGCTTCGGGGTCCGGCAAGTCGACGCTGCTGCACCTGGTGGGCGGACTCGATCGACCGGATCGCGGCAAGGGGAGCATCACGTTTGACGGGAAGGCGCTTCGCAAGCTCTCGGCGCACCAACTGGACCAGTACCGCAGCACGACGGTCGGGTTCGTCTTCCAGTTCTACCACCTGCTCCCGGAACTGAACGTGCTTCAGAACACGATGCTCGGGGCGATGATCCGGTACGGCCGGTCGGGGTGGCGCAAGCAGAAGGGGGAAGTGAAGTCGCACGCAGAGGAACTGCTGGAGCGGTTCGGTCTGTCGCATCGATTGCGGCATCGGGCGACGGAGTTGTCCGGTGGTGAGCGTCAGCGTGTCGCGATCGCGCGGGCGCTGATGAATCGGCCGCGATTACTTCTGGCTGACGAGCCGACGGGAAACCTCGACCGGGCAACGGGTCAGTCGATCCTGGATGTGCTGCTTGATCTGCATCGCGAGGAGCGTCGGACGATGCTGATCGTGACGCACGATTCGGCGACATCGGAGCGCGCCGACCGCGTGGTTCGATTGCAGGATGGGCGAGTGGCGTCGGAGTAGGCATTCGGCATTTGGCATTGAGGCATTGAGTGGGCAGCCCGCATCCGGCACCGGGGGTTGATAGCCTTCGGCTTCTAGATTGGATGAGCTTCCGCTCTGCATTGTGAGCGGGTGGACTGGGTCGTCGCGGGTTTGTCATTCTGGAGCGGAAGCTCCTCAGGGTCTCTCACCGAAGGTGGTCAAGCCCGGCTGCCGGATGCCAGCTGCCCACCCAATGCCTCGATGCCAAATGCCTACCCTCCCCCTTCCCCCTACAACTCCCGGCGTGCGGGGACGGCGACGTTGGCCAGCAGCAGGCCGGTGGCGAGGGCGGCGGCGATCAGGAGCATGCGGAAGGCTGTGGCGACGCCCGAGGTGACGTCGTCCGAGAGGAAGAACTCCACGCTGCGGAAGCCGACGCTTCCCGGCACCAGCAGGATGATGCCGGGCACCATCGTGACAGCCGACGGGCGATTGACGATGCGGGCAAGCGTGTTGCTCGCCAGGCCGACGACCGATGCGCCAAGCAGCGCACCGATCTCCTCGCCCGCCAGCCGACCACCCAGTACCGCGCCGTAATAGCCCGTGATGCCGACGCAGATCATCGACGGGATGTCGCGAGGACGGGCCTGGAAGAGGACGGGGAGTGCCGCGGCGGTGACGAAGAGCGCCACCTGTTCGACCCACACGGGGAGCGCGGGTGGGAGTTCACCGGTGGGTGGTGGGAAGGTGTTGCCGATCTGTTGTCCGATGGCGACACCGAAGGCGATGGAGATGAGGATCATCAGCGCGCCCATGAGGCGTGCGGTTCCCGCGACGAGGTTGACGGTTGAGAGTTCCTTGATCGCCATGGTCACGGTCAGTCCGGGCATGAGGACGATCAGGCCGGAGATGATGACGGCTTCCTCGGAGACCGGGCCGAGGAGCCACGCGGCGGCGGCGGCGGTCATGGCTGCGAGGATGCCGGCGCTGAAGTCGAGCACCCGGCGCGCTTCGGGGCGCCAGACACCGAAGATCTCAAGAATGCTGATGAGGATTCCGATGACGGCGGCGCCCACGACATCGCGCCAACCGCCCCCGAAGAGCGGGGCCACGGCTGCGGAGGTGACGGCCAGCATGACGGTGGTCCAGCGTCGCCCATAGCGGAGTGGCACCCGGTCAAGGTCATGGAGTGCAGCGGTCGCTTCGCGCACGCCGAGCATGCGGGACGCGACCTGCTGGAGCACGCGGTCGAGTTCGACAAGTCGTTCGAGGTTGACGCTCACGACGGGGACCCGGCGCAGGTACGTGCGCGCGTCCCAGCCTTCGCCGAGTGTGGCGTAGACCGCGGTGGGGAGGGAGAAGAACTGGGCGGCGATGCCCATGTTGCGGGCGCAGTATTCCATGGCCCGCTCCACGCGGTGGGCGGGTGATCCGTACGTGCTGAGGGCTTCGGCCATCGTCATCAGGAAAACGGCCTGGTCCGAAGCCTCGTTTTCACGTTCGCCGCGGGGTGACCCCTCGATCACATCCCGGCCGAAGATCTGTTCCTTGTGCGCCATGGCGGGGCGGCTCCTTCCGACAGGTTGTCCACAGGTCGGGGCGGAGAATTGTCCTCATTCGGCTGATCGGGGCAATGGGGGTGGCATGGATTCGATGCAAAGTCCCGGCTGCGGCCCGAATTCTGGCCGCTATCGGGCGATCCCCGTATAGTCATACGCATGTCCAGATTCGCTCTCCTCATCGCACTGGTCGTTGCCGTTGGTCTGGGAGTCACGGCGTGGCTTGTCAGTCGTCCCGCCGCTCCGGCGGATCCCGATGCAGACAACATCACCGTCGGCTCGCTGGCCTCCTTTGACATCGATCACAGTTCCATTCGTGTCTTCCAACTCCTCACTGACGACGGTGCGGAGACGGTGGTTCGGAGCGACGACGGATCGTGGGTGTACATCGCGGGTGAGACCATCCCGAATGATGCCGAGACCGTTGGGTGGCCGGTATTGCCGGATCGGGCCGCGGATGCGGTCGCGGCCCTCAAGCGGGTTGAGCCGGTGACGGATGACGGCGGACCGGGGGATGATGCTTCGACCCTCCTCATCATCATGCGCGATGGCACGAGGCATGAGCTTCGCATCGCGAGCACGGCGCTCGGCGGGCGCACGCTGGTTGAGGTCAACGGTGAGACACTGGCGTTTCTCGATGCGACCGTTGCGGCCTCGCTGACGGACCCGGGTCCATCGGCTTGGCGTCTTCCGTGGGCGCTTCCGGGAGTGAGCGATGCATCGCGCCTCAGTGTGGAGCGTCGCGGCGACGATCCGACGGTCATTGAACTGCGGCGCGTGAGTGGTCGGTGGGGGATGACGAAGCCGGTTGCCGCGCGGGCCCATGCGCCGTCGATCGCCGGACTGACGAATGTGCTTCGCGACATTCGCGTTGAGTTCGTCGACATGGAGGCACCGGGGGCGCCTTCGCGTGCGGAAACGGGCCTGGCCGAGCCGCGGATGATCATCCGGACCCATCGCGACGTGCGGACGCCGGTGCCCGGTTCGACGGAGGTCACAATCGAGTCGAAAGTGCGCGAGTTGTACATCGGTCGTCCGGCCAACGTGGATGGCACGATGCTGTACGCATCTCCCGATGAGGATGGCGAGGTCGTGCTGCTGGTGCCGGCCGATCGCATGCGCGGCATCCAGACGTCGCCCCGGGGCTACCTGGCCGTGACCGCGACAGATGTGCCGGTTGTTGATGTTGCGGGCATCGAGGTGTCCGGGGAGGGGACGACGCGGACATACCGTCGGAGTCGCGGCGAGTGGTACGAGATTGCGGAGGGCGTTGAGATTCCGATGGACGCCTCTGCGATTGAGCAGTTGATGGACTTCCTGACACGCCAGCCGGGCGAGGCTGACCTGTCGGAGGATGGCGGCATTCGCGAGGTGGCGTTGATCCGCCTGATGGACCGTTCGGAGGCGACGATGGAGTCGCTGTCGTTCGGGACGGACGTGGATGGCCACGTCGCGATCGTTTCCGGTCCCGTGACGCTCCGGTACACGAGCGTGACGGTCCCGGTGCTGTTGCCCCAGGCGGGACAGGCATCGGCGCATCCGAGGGGTCCGGTGGCGCCGGGGGATTACAACAAGTAGGGGTAAGGGGTTAGGGATAAGGGATAAGGGATAAGGGATAAGGGAGTAGTGGTGGAGCGCCTTCGGCGTCTAGACTGAAGGAGCTTCCGCTCCAACTTCTCTGGTGGCGGTACTCAGGAATTGGAGCGGCAGCTCCTCAGCTTTCCGCCGAAGGCGCTCCACCCCTGTTCCCTTCTCCCTTCTCCCTTCTCCCTATTCCCTTCCCCCTGCTGTCAACCGATCGAGCAGGCCGTTGCATCCGGCGCGGACCATGTCGTAGACGACGTCGAAGCCGTCCGGGCCGCCGTAGTAGGGATCAGGGACATCGAGGTCGTTCCACTTTCCGGCGCGGGGATCGAATGAGCGGAGCAGGTGGACGCGCTTGCGGGCCGCGCCGGCATCGAGCAGGTCGTTGAGATTGCTTTCATCCATCGCGATGAGCCAGTGGTACGTGGCAAAGTCCTGGCGTGGATTCAACTGCCGGGCGCGGCTCGGCAGTGTGATGCCGTTTCGTTCGGCGACGGCGATGGAGCGCCGGTCAGGGCGTGCGCCGACATGCCAGCCACCTGTGCCGCAGGAATCGACGAGAAAGCGATCGGCCACCCCTCGTTCCTCGGCGAGGTGTATGAAAACACCCTCTGCAAGTGGGGAACGACAGATGTTGCCGAGGCAGACAAAGAGGACACCGGTTGGCTGCTGTTGAGTCACACGGGGATTCTACAGGAGGCTTTGGAGTGGTTCACCGCCCGATCCAGTTCACTCGCGGCGTGCATGTGGCGGGACGCGGGACGCGACGGCATGAGCCCTGAACCCCGAATGCCAAGTGCCAAGTGCCGAATGCCAATGCCAAATCCCGAATACTCCCACCCTTCCGACTACACTGACCGTATGGCCAGACCTGCTTCCGACGGACCGACGCTCTTTGACAGTGACGCCCCTTCCCCGCCTTCGCAGCCTCCCTCGACACCGACGCCGGAGAGGCCGGTGGTGGTCGAGTCCCCATCGCTGGAGTCGACGGAGCCATCTGAAATGCAACTCAACGAAGCCCAGCGCCGAGCTGTCAATCACGATTCCGGTCCGCTGATCGTTCTGGCTGGTCCGGGTACGGGCAAGACGCGCGTCATCACGGCGCGCATCGAACGACTCATCCGACAGGGTGCGGACCCCGAGACCATCCTGGCCATGACGTTCACCGTCAAGGCCGCCGAGGAGATGAGAGAACGCATCGCAGAGCGCATCGGGATGGACCGTGCCGCGCGCCTGCGCATGGGCACGTTTCACGGCTACGGGCGACGCCTCCTCCTCCGCTTCGGTGATCGCATCGGCATGCCAGAAGAGCAGCGACTGATGGACAGCGCGCAGTCGCGCCGGCTGATTCGTGGACTCATCTTCGAGCATGACCTCTTCGCGGATCGCGCGGGTGTCGGACGCTCCTCGGTCATCACGCAGGCGCAGCAGTTCATCGAGCAATGCCGCAATGAAGCGGTCGCTCCGCAACAGGCGCTCGAGTACATGCAGGCATGGGGTCGACGGCTCGCCGACAACGCCGATGGACTCGATGATGTGTCCCTCGCCGCCGAACGCGCCCGCCAGCCTGACCTGCTGGCCAGCGCCCAACTCTTCGTGCACTACCAGCAGCGCATCATCGAGGAAGGGCTGGTCACCTTCGACGATTACCTCGCGCTGCCCGTCGTCATGATGGACCGGTCGGAAGCCGCGGCGTCCATCATCCACAGCGAAGTCCAGCACCTGGTAGTGGATGAGTTCCAGGACGTGAATCGTGCACAGATCGAGTTCCTGAAGCGGCTGGCGCCGCCGCGGCCCGGCGCCGACGTCTGCGTGGTCGGTGACGACGACCAGGCGATCTATGCGTTTCGTGGCTCGGACCAACTCGCGTTCCAGCACTTCGAGAAGACGTGGTCGGGTTGCACGACGATTGCGCTGGAAGAGAACTACCGCAGCACTCCCCGGATCCTGTCGCTGGCATCCGACTTCATCAGCCGGACAGACGATCGATTTGATCCGGACAAGGTCGTGCGCCCGGGCCTGGAACATGCCGATTTCGGGCCGGAGATCGAGGCGATAACGCATCGGCGTCACGGGGATGCCAGTGCTTCGGCGGCGGCGTTCATCCTCGAAGACCGGGCGGAGAACCCGCACAAGTCCTGGTCGTCCTATGCCGTGATCGCGCGGACCAACACGGAACTCGAACGCTGCGCCACGGTGCTGGAACTGCATGGCATTCCGTATGCGTTCCGTCGCACACCGTCGCTGTTGCAGGACGAGGGCATCCGCGACCTGATGGCGTGGCTCAAGCTCATCAGCGATCCGATGGAGACATGGGAAGCGTTCCGGATTCTCGTTCGGCCACCTTTCAGCTTTCCGCTCGAAGAAGTGTCGCGCTGGCACGACGGGTGGCGGCGCGAGAGCGGGCGGGCGCGATTTGCGCAGGCGGAGGGTGATGACTTCCTCGCCTGGGCGGCGAAACGACGGCCGGACCTCGATGCGCTGCGCCGCCTGAAGCGCGAGGTCGAGCAACTGCGCGAGTATGATGCTTCTCATCGCGCCGATGAGACGATGTACGAGACGATCCGGCGGATGGGGGCCGCGGACCTGGATCCGCTGGAGCCGCGCCGGCGGGAGCGCCGCATCCGGAACCTTGCCGAGATCCTGCGCTTCGCGTGTGATGCGCTCGACAACCTCGATCCGCCCGGCAACCTGGAGGCGTTCTGGTCCTACTACAACGACATGGACCACTCCGGACAGGAGTTCCGACTCGAGAGCCACGCCCAACTGGATATCGACGACGATGTTGCGATGGAAGAGAAGGGCGAGGACCAGCGCACCGGTGGCGCGGTCTCGCTGATCACCGCCCACGGCGCCAAGGGTCTCGAGTTCGACACCGTGTGCATCGTGCGCGTCCGACGGCCTCATGGCTTTCCGAAGACGAGGGGCGGCCGGGATGACGCCGAACCGCTGCCCACCGGCCTGACCGGCAAGGAAGCCATCGACGATCTCACCGAGGAGCGTCGGCTCTTCTATGTCGCGATGACGCGCGCTGAGCGACGGCTGGCGCTGGTTGCAGAAGAGCGCAAGGTGGAGAAGAACGACTGCTTCTTCGGGCACATCGCGCTGCACGCCGCGAAGTTCGGTGTGCGCATCCGCACCGAGGCGGAAATGATCGAACAGGCGGTGCGGGCCGCAGGAGAGTCACTGACGCAACTCGATCCGCTGGTGGCGCAGTCCGCCGCGGCGGGCCTGCTTTCCGGCCGCTCGGATGCGGCCGAGTCCCTTGATCGTGAGCAGCGGTCTGTGCGTGAGCGGTTGTACGGGGCGCTGCATGCGGCCGCGTCCGGCGACCTGGACCTGGAGACGCTGCACGCGCTTCAGGCGCAGGTGAGCGAGGATGCCGCCCGTCTGGCGATTCTCGGTGCGCTGGAGCACCGCGTTGCGGGGCCGGATGAGTTGCCGGCGTGGGTCGAGTCGCTGTCACCGGAGTTGAAGGCGTTCGCGGCGGACATGATGAAGGATGTCAAGGCGGCATCGGCGTTCGAGTGGAAGGGGGGCATGAAGGCTCCTCTATCGCTCTCGTACACCATGCTCAATCAGTACCGGCGCTGTCCGGCATGCTTCTACCTGCAATACATCATGGGTCTGCGCGGTCCGACGAGTCCGGCGCTGGCGTTTGGCGATGTCGTGCACCGGACGCTGGAGGAGTTCTACACGCGTCATCGCGCGGCGATGGCGGAGGGCGGTGTTCCGCCGGACCGGGAGTGGCTCATCGAGCATGGGAGGAACCGCTATATCCAGAGCGTGCCGCGATACATGCCCGAGGATGTCGAGGTGATGGATCGTCTGGCGGCGCAACTCGGATCGGCGTGGGATGATTTTCATTCGTCGGACATTGATGTACTGGAGATCGAGAAGCGGATTGACCAGATTCCGCTGGTGGTGGATGGCGAGACGCACCACCTGGTGGCGAAGATTGATCGCATCGACACCATCGAGATGGAGGGGCATCAGGCGTTCCGCATTGTCGACTACAAGACGGGCAAAGCGCGCGATGACATCGTCAAGCCGGAGGGCGACGACCTCCAGATGGCCATCTATGCGCTGGCATTGCAGCATCATTTCGAGATGGAGGATCTGCCTCGGGGCGTCGCGGAGTACTGGGTGCTCGCGACGGGTCAGCGCGGCCAGGTGCGCTTCGATGCACTGGACCTGAAGAAGGTGCGGTCCGAGATCGACGAAGCGGTTCGCGGCATGCTGTCAGACCAGTTCAAGCCGGGGCGCAATTGCCGGAACGGGGTGTGCGGGTTGCTTGGTGTTGTGGGTCGGCATTAGGCACACTGGCATTGAGGCATTGGGTCGGCACTCGGCATCGGGCATCGGGGCATCGGGCCATTGTGTTGTTTGCCGCGACTTGAAGTGATAGTTGGGGGTGTGGTATACGTTCCCGGGCTGACAATGTTGGCAGGATTCAGGGGACACGCGACGAGCGTGTTGCGATCTTCCGGGGAGATTCCGAATGTCGAAGTTCTTCAGGTCTCGCTATTACTTTGTTGATGAGGCTGGTACGCCCGTGATCTGGGGGCGTCGAAAGAAGGACATACTCATCGGGCGCCACGAATCGAAGTACTTTGTCATGGGACTCACCGAGATTCGTGATGTCACGACGGTTTCCAACGGGATAGATCATCTTCGCACCATGATTCTGACAAGCGATCGGTTCAGCGGAATCGCCTCGCTTGCTCCCAAGCGCAAGAAGACGGCAGTTCAGTTTCACGCGAAGGACGATCATCCACTGGTTCGGGAGGAGGTATTCAAGCTCTTGTGCGAGCACTACCATGACATCAGGTACTACGCGGTGGTGCGAGATAAACGGGCTGTTCTACGCTCTATCACGAAACGTGATGTCAACGAGTCATCGCGTCGCTACCACCCGAATGACCTTTACGATGCGCTCGTGCGTCGCCTGTTCAGTGGTCGACTTCATCAGGACAACTGTCGTTACACGGTCTATTTCGCTCAGCGAGGCAAGTCGGACCGCCAGAAGGCACTGATCGCCGCCCTGCAGAGTGCACAGCGAGATTACGAGGCGTTTGCGGAAGTTGACTCAGTTGACCCGCTCATACGGTTCATCTCAGGGTATCCGAGGCAATACCAGGGACTGCAGGTCGTTGACTATTTCAATTGGGCCCTGCAGCGCCTCTATGAACGCGGAGAGACTGAACACTGGCGGAGGCTCTGGAACGCGGGCAAGGTTCGATGCGTGGTCGATCTGGACGCCAATGCTCGCTTTACGAGCGGTGAAATCTACACCAAGGCGAATCCACTGGTGCGTGCACCAGCAAGGCCCTCCACTGCCGATTCCAAGGCAAAAAGAAAAAGCTGAACAAGCTAGGGTCTTCCGGACTCGTCCGGAACCACACGGCACGTGGCCGTCGTTCGCTCATTCAGCTCTCAAAATTCTTGCCCGCACCGCCTCGTTTGTCAAGGCGCATGCCCCTGTGAACTCGTCAAGGGCAAGCCCCGGGCCTGCCCAACCCCGCCCCGCTACACGTGTGTCATCTTGTTGACGCCGTTCAACGCCGCGACCTTGTAGCACTCGGCGAGGGTCGGGTAGTTGAAGACGGTCTCAATGAAGTAGTCCACGGTGCCGTTGAGGGCCATGACAGCCTGGCCAATGTGGATGATCTCGGTGGCGCCGGAGCCCAGCACGTGCACACCGAGGATCTGGCGTGACTCCTGGTGGATGAGCAGTTTGAGCATGCCGATGGAGTCGCCGAGGAGCTGGCCGCGGGCGATCTCGCGATAGTTGGCGATGCCGGACTCGAAGGGAATGTCCTCGTCGGTGAGTTGTTCCTCGGTCCATCCCACCATTGAGATTTCGGGGATCGAGTAGATGCCGAAGGGGAAGAGCTTGTGGTAGCACTGGCTCTTCAGGTCGAACATGTGGCACGCGGCGAGTCGGCCCTGCTCCATGGACGTCGAAGCGAGCGCCGGGAAACCGATGACATCGCCGCCGGCGTAGATGTGGCCGACGTCGGTCTGATAGAACTCGTTGACGACGAGTCGGCCGCGCTTGTCGGCCTCGAGTCCGACCTTGTCGAGGCCGAGTTCCTCGGTGCAGCCCTGTCGGCCGACGCAGTAGAGCAGGCACTCTGCCCGCAGCGTTTTGCCGGATTCGAGGGTGGCTTCGACGAGTTTGCCGTCATCGGCGCGGGCGCCGTCGGGTGCTTCCTTCAGGTCGACGCTGACCACCTGCTCACCGAGTCGCAGCGTCATGCCGTTCTGGCGCAGGTGGTACTGGAGTGCTTCACCGATCTCGGGATCGAGGAAGTCGAGGACGCGGTTGCGCCCCTCGATGAGCGTGACCTTCACGCCCAGGGCCTGCATCATCGAGGCGTACTCGGTGCCGATGACGCCGCCGCCGACCACCAGCATGGTTCGCGGCAGCTTCGGAAGCGCGAGCACGCCGTCGGCATCGACGACATTGGCGCGATCGAATTCGATGTTGGCCGGTCGGGCGGGGTGTGTGCCGGTGGCGATGAAGAACTTGTCCGCGCGGATCTCCTCGGCCTGGTTGCCGTGCGAGACGAGCACCGTGTGCGGATCGACGAAGGTGCCGGTACCGGTGATGACTTCGACGTTGTTGCGGAGGAGTTGGGAGCGGACGATGTCAATCTCGCCCTTGATGACGTGCTGGCACCAGAAGATGAGGTCTTCGACGGTGATGGACTGCTTGACCTTGTAGCTCTCGCCGAAGAATGTTCGGTGCTTGAACCCCGTCATGTGGAGGATCGCTTCGCGGAGGGCCTTGGAGGGGATGGTGCCGGTGTTGATGGCCACACCGCCCACGACCTCGCGGCGTTCGACGATGCACACGTCCTTGCCGATCTTGGCGGCCTGCACGGCTGCTTTCTGTCCGGCGGGCCCGCTTCCGATGACGCAGAGGTCGTAATGGCGCATCGTCTCGCATCTCCTTCGTTCCGGGGTATGGGTCGCCGCCTTGACGAGGCGACGTCCCTCAGAGGCATCTTATCGGCGCGTCGTGACCTGCCGGCCAGTCAATCTCCGCTTCCGACTGATGGCAATCCGAGCCGCATTCCGTTTCCCGAATCACACGGGAGATGGAAGTCAGCGTGCTCCATGCGCTCCCTCGGGCCCGGGAAGAACGCGATTGGGACAAAAGGATGGGCGAATTCGTTCACGCCCCCGTTTCCCGCTGTCGATGGTGCATCTAGAATGATGCCTCGCACGGGTCTCGTGCGGCCCCGAGGCTCCGAATCCCCCCAGAATCGGGGTCCAGACAATGTTGATGACCAGCAGTCCCACGAGCGGAAGATCATGAGTTCTGCACCTAGAGCCGTCCCGCCCGCCGTCAACGGGTGGAATGCCGAGTATTTGGACGCCCAGTATGCCAGCTGGAAGGCTGATCCCTCGTCCGTGAGCGAGGATCTCCGTCAGTTCTTCACCGGCTTCGATCTCGCCATGAGGTCCGGTGGCGCGTCCGCCGCCGGCGGTGAGCCGTGGGTTGGCGGGTCGCGTGCGAGTGAAGACCGCGCCCAGGCGGCGGTTTCGTCGTTGATTCAGCACTATCGCGAGATGGGTCACCTCTGCGCGATGATCGATCCCTTCGGGCGGGAGCGTGAGTGCCCGGAGGCGTTGACGCCCCAGTACCACGGGTTGTCCGAGCCGGACCTCGAGCGCACGTTCAATGCGGACACGTTGGCGCCGGATGGGGCATCCATGCCGCTCCGCGACATCATCAGCGTGCTTGATGAGACATACTGCCGCTCGATCGGCGTCGAGTTCAGTCACATGTCCAGCGAGGACGAGCGCCTCTGGCTCGAGCATCGCATGGAGACGTGCCGCAACCGTCTTGAAGCGGCGCCCGAGGCGCGCTATCACATCCTGCACCAGTTGTACCGCGCGGAACTCTTTGAGCGTTTCTGCGGCAAGCGTTACCTGGGTGTGAAGCGATTCAGTCTTGAAGGTGGTGAGTCGCTCATTCCGATGCTGGACCGCATCGTCGAGAGCGCCGGCGACGATTTTGATGTCGCCGAGATCGTCTTCGGCATGTCGCATCGCGGCCGCCTCAACGTTCTCACCAACATCGTGGGCAAGACCTACGAGCAGATCTTCACCGAGTTCAACGATGCGTGGACGGAGGACGATGCGCTGCTGGGCGGCGGCGACGTCAAGTACCACAGAGGCTACTCGTCGAATCGCGTCCTGGATTCCGGCAAGCACATCTGGCTGGCCATGGCCTCCAACCCCAGCCATCTCGAGTCCGCGGGTGCGGTCGTGATGGGTCGGTGCCGGGCCAAGCAGCGGATGCGCGGCGACTACGATCGCATGAAGGTCCTCTCCCTGCTGATCCATGGTGACGCGGCGATCGCGGGCCAGGGTGTCATCGCGGAAAACTTCAACCTCTCGCAGCTTGGCGGTTACACGGTGGGTGGCACGATCCACGTTGTGATCAACAACCTCATCGGGTTCACGACCGGCCAGGAAGATGCGCGTTCCATGCGCTACTGCACCGACGTCGCGAAGATGATCGAGGCGCCGATCTTCCACGTGAACGGCGAGGATCCGGAGGCCGTCGTGCATGTGGCGCAGATGGCGCTCGACTATCGCATGAAGTTCCGCAAGGACGTCGTCATTGACCTCCTCTGCTATCGCAAGCACGGCCACAACGAAACGGATGAGGCCGCCTTCACGCAGCCGCTGCTCTACGACCTCATCCGCAACAAGCCGAGTGTGCTCGAGGTGTACGCCGACAAGCTGCGGCGCGAGAACGTGCTCTCCTCGGACGACATTGATCGTATTCACAGCAACCTCGAGGAAAACCTCGATCGCGCGTACAAGTCCGTGAAGAAGACTCCGGTCGACCCGACACCGGACCCCGGCGCACGCCGCTGGGAGGGGTACTCCAACAAGTACACCTTCGACGATGCCGAGACCG
>JAUIHS010000021.1 GCA_030432255.1 Phycisphaerae bacterium | reverse complement strand
CCCGCGGCGCGAAGCTGGCAGGCCCTCCGGTCGGGGCTGCGCCCCTCCCTCCGGCCCCGCCAGCATGTTCGACTATGATGGAGACACGACTCTCATAGTGGGTGGTACAGGAAATGGGGGTAGGCCACGATCACCGAGTGGTGAGTGGGCAGAATCGCCTCTTCTGGCCCAGAATCGTCATTTGCTCTTTGATAGATGTAGTGACTGCGGATCCCGGAGGGCAGTGCCACCGGGGTCCGCGCTGGATGGCGGGTGGTGTTGCAGGTGTTGGTGTCTGGGTCGCACGGCTCACAGAGCCGTGGCACCAGCCGTCCGGGCTGTGTGGACCACTGCCCAGAGAGCAGTGCAACTCATGTGATGCGCAGTTTGGCGAGCTTGCGTTCGCTGAGGCGGTCTTCCTTCAGGACGGCGAGGTCGCTGGGGACCTGCTCGTCGAGGGCGAAGGTGTCGAGGGCGCCGTTGCTGACGAGGGTGCGGACGGCTTCGTTCCACTCGGCGCCTTCGAGTTCGATGTCGAAGCCGGCGTCGCGCAGCATGCGGAGGGTGGGGAGTGGGCCGTCGCCGCGGGTGAGGAGGTAGCCGTCGACGAAGAGGGAGTTGGCCGGCTCCATCGCCAGAGCCTGGAGGCTGCGCAGGTGGCCCTCGCGGCCGGCCGCGACGCGCACTTCGGCGTCCGGGTTCATGAAGCGGAACATGCACAGCACGCGGACGCAGAAGGCGGGGGTGAGTGTGGCGTCGGCGATCGAGGGCTGGACGACGTCGTTGCCCGGGATCGGCACGAGGAAGTTCACGGGGATGGAGTCGATGCGCAGGTCGCGGGCCGCGGCGGCGACCTCGACGACATCGGCTTTCGCTTCACCCATGCCGACGATCATGCCGGAGCAGAGTGAGAGTCCCGCTTCACGGGCGGCGCGGAGTGTCTCGACGCGATCGCCGTAGGTGTGCGTGGTGCAGATGGAGGGGTAGTGACCGGCGGAGGTGTTGAGGTTGTGATTGAGTCGATCAAGACCGGCGTCGGCGAGGCGTCTGGCCTTGTCGGCGTCCATGAGTCCGGAGGAGAGGCACGTCTGAATGCCGTAGCGCTCCTTGACCTCGCGGATGCAGTCGGCCATGTGATCGATGTCGCTGTCGGAGGGGCCGCGACCTGAGAGGACCATGCAGTAGCGGAACGCGCCGGAGCGTGCGGCCTGTTCGGCCTCGTCGAGGATCTCCTCGCGTGACTTGAGCTTGTACGCCTGGATGGGTGCGTCGGAGGTTTTGGCCTGGCCGCAGTAGCCGCAATCTTCGGGGCAGGCGCCATTCTGCACGTTGTTGAGGACGTGGACCTGGACGCGGTTGCCGAAGTGATGGCGGCGCACGAGTCCCGCGGCGTGCGCGAGGGGCAGGAGCGGCATATCATCGCCGAGCATGGCGAGGGCGGTGGCGCGGGAGACAGGCTTGCCGTCGACGGCGTTGTGGACGAGGTCGTGGAGGGTGGTATCGAGTCCGGTCATGGGGGGATGGTAGCTCATCACCGCGAGAGTTGGGTCGCCGTTGCGGGAATCGGGAGACGTGAGGCGGGAATCGAGGTGGAGCGCCTGGCGGCGTGAATCCTGACGAGCTTCCGCTCGACATCTGGAGCGGCAACTCCTTCAAATTCCATGCCGAAGGCAGACCAGCCCGTGTCCCGTTTCCCGACTCCCGAGTTCAGTCCCGACTCGTATCCCTCACCGCATCCACTTCGATTTCGATCAACGCGTACGGCATGGCGAGGGCTGAGACGGCGACCATTGTGGCTGCGGGGCGGATGTCGGCGAAGACTTCCGCGTGGGCGCGGGCGATGTCTTGTTCATGTGCGAAGTCGGTGATGTACATGCGTGTGCGGACGACATCGCGCATGGACATCCCGGCACGGTCGAGGGCCTGGCCGATGCGTCGGAGGATGTGCGCGGTCTGCGCGTAGGCATCGCCGACACCGACGAGGTTGCCGTCGTCATCCGTCGAAAGCGTGCCGGCGACGAAGGCCATGTTGCTGACGCGGACGGCGCGAGAGTAGCCGACGCGTTTTTCCCATGGGGTGCCGGTGGAGATGTTGTTACGCATCGTTGACTCGGAGGGATGAGGGAAGAGGGAGGAGGGATCAGTGGTGGATGGCTTCGCCCAAAACTGGAGGAGCTTCCGCTCCAGTGGTTGAGCGGCAGCTCATCAGATTCCATGCCGAAGGCAATCCATCCCGATTGCCGATTGCCGGCTGCCGATTCCCGAGCCTTATCTCTCCACAATCATCGCCACGGCGTTGCCGCCGCCGAGGCAGAGGGCGGCGAGGCCGCGCTTGGCGTCGGTGCGCTGCATCTGGTGGAGCAATGTCGTGAGGACGCGGGCGCCGGAGGCGCCGATGGGGTGGCCGAGGGCGATGGCGCCGCCGCAGATGTTGACCTTGTCTTCCGGCACGCCGGCTTCGCGGACGTTCTGGAGGCTCTGGGCGGCAAAGGCTTCGTTGAGTTCGAAGAGATCGATGTCGCTCATCTTCAGGCCCGCCTTCTCGATGACCGCCGGGACGGCCAGCGCCGGAGCGCGGAAGATTTCCTTCGGGGCGACACCGGAAGTGTGGTAGGCCACGATCTTCGCCATGGGCTTCAGGCCGAGTTCCTCGGCTTTCGCTGCGGAGCAGACGCAGATGGCCGCGGCACCATCGGAGATCTGCGAAGCATTACCGGCGGTGACGGTGCCGTTCTTGTCGAAGACGGCGCGGAGCTTGCCGAGGCCGTCAGCGGTGGATTCGGCGCGAATGCCCTCGTCCTGCGCGATGCCGCCTTCGGGGCCGGGCACTTTGCGGTTGCCGACCTGTTCGCCGGTGATGGCGACGATCTCGTTGTTGAACCAGCCGTTCTTTGTGGCTTCGGCGGCGAGTTGATGGGAGCGGGCGGCGAAGGCGTCCTGATCCTCGCGGGAGATCTCGTACTTGTCGGCGATGAAGTCGGCGCCGTTGCCCATGGCCCAGCACTCGAAGGCGCAGCGAAGGCCGTCGTACTGCATGTGGTCTTCCATGGTCATGGGTCCGAACTTGGCGCCGGCGCGAATGGGCGCAAAGTGCGGGGCGAGGGTCATGTTCTCCATGCCGCCCGCGATGACGCACTGGTTGTCGCCCGCCTTGATGGACTGGGCGGCGAGCATGACGGCCTGGAGACCGCTGCCGCAGACCTTGTTGATGGTCTGCGCGCTGAGCGTGTCGGGAAGTCCCGCCTTGAGGCCGGCCTGCCGCGCGGGGTTCTGTCCGAGTCCGGCCTGGAGGACGGAGCCCATGATGCATTCGTCGACGTGGTCCTTCGCGGCGGGCACGGCATCGAGGACGGCCTGGATGGCGAAGGCGCCGATCTGGGGTGCTGGGGTGCGTGAGAAGCTGCCGAAGAACTTACCGATGGCAGTTCGCTTGGCGGCGACGATCACGGGCGTGGTGGTGGACATGGGGCGCAGTCTCCTCGCGGTTGGTCGTGGTTCGGTGTCCCGGGTCGGGCATTATAGCGGTGCCCCGGGGATGCGTCCCCGTGCAGGGCAATGGTAATCCGTCAGCCGGCAATCGGGAGGGGAGGAGCCTCCGCTCCGCGGTGACATCAGGCGGCTTTTCGCATGGTGTCTGCGGAGCGTGCCCATTCGGCGCAGGCCTCGATGAGGGCGGCCCTGTTGATGGGCTTGGTCTGGTAGTCGTCGCACCCGGCATCGAGGCAGCGTTGACGATCACCTTCCATGGCATGAGCGGTCAGCGCGATGACGGGGATGGTGCAACCCGCCCTGCGAAGTCGCTGCGCGGCGCTGTAGCCATCGAGTTCGGGCATCTGCATGTCCATGAGAATCACGTGCGGGTGTTCACCCTCAGCCGCCCGCTCGATGGTTTCGACAGCGTCGAGTCCATTGTCGCAGATCGTGACTTCGGCGCCGGCCTTCCTGAGGAGGAAGGAGATGAGGCGTTGGTTGTCGACACCATCCTCAGCCAGCAGGATGCGCACGCCGTCGAGTGAGCGGGCGCGAGCGCGGGCGCGTTCTTCCGTCTCGCGCGTCTGCCGGTTGACCTCCGCGAGCATCGAGATGCAATCCGCCTCGACCATCTCGATCCCCTCAAGGTCGCCCGTATCGACGGTCACGATGAACGTGCTGCCGGAGCCCTCTTCGGATTCGACGGTCATGTCACCGCCGAGGAGGTGCGCGAGGGCGTTGGAGATGCGGAGGCCGAGTCCGGTGCCGCCGAAACGCCGCGTCGTGCTGGCGTCGGCCTGCGAGAAGGCCTCGAAGCGACGTATGCGATCGCACTGCTCGGGCGACATGCCGATGCCGGTGTCCATGACGCGGAAGTTCATCTGTCGCTTCTCCGGATCGCACGCGACCTCGATCGTCACATCGCCGACCTCCGTGAACTTGATGGCGTTGCCCGCGAGGTTCAGCAGGATCTGCCTCAGGCGCGTGGGATCAGATGTGATGCGCTCGGGGATCGGCGTCATGTAGCGGATGCGGATGTCCACGCCCTTGCCGCGAGCTCTCGGCCTGACCAGCGATGCGGCTTCCTCGACGATCTGCGCCGGGTTGGTTGGGATGTTCTCGACGGACATCTGTCCTGCCTCGATCTTGGAGACGTCGAGAATGTCGTTGATGATGGTCAGCAGGTGTCCGGCATTGGACTGGATGATCCGGATGGCGTCACGGGCCTGGTCGGGGTCCTGCGTCATGTCGCCGCCGAGGAGATCGGCGTAGCCGAGGATCGCGGTCATCGGCGTTCGGATCTCATGGCTCATGTTGGCGAGGAACTCGCTCTTGGATCGATTCGCGGCCTCCGCCTGCTCCTTGGCATGGGTGAGTTTGCGTTCGTGGTCGAAGCGTTCAAGTTCGGCGCTGGCACGGCCGGCGAAGACGCGCAGCGTTGACTCGAGGTCGAAGGCCGTCCGGAGTTCGTCGGTGTGCACGAGCATGACTGTACCGATGGTGCGACCGAAACGATCATGCATGCGCACACCGGCGTAGGACTCGGCTCCGAAGTTTGCCAGGAATTCATCTTCGGGGTAGATGTCGGTGACCCCGGTTCGGACTTCGCAGTAGGAATCGCGCACCGTGGATCCGCAGGGTGCACCTGAGAGCCGGTACCTGAAGGGTGCACAGGGGGTCAGGCTCTTCCAGCCGGCGACGAGGCTCCCCCACTCCTCCCCATCCTGCTCGATCACCCGGGAGACGCCGGCGAAGCGAACGCCGAACGCCCGACACATGGCGGCACACAACTGGATCAGCGTCAGCGCCTCGGAGTCGTGGGCATCGAGTTCGATGGCGGTCTGGAGTGCGTGTCCGAACCGGATGTCCGCATCGATGTCGACATGGACACCGATCATGCGGCGGGGTGAACCGTCGTCGTTGCGATCGATGACTTCTCCGATGTCGCGCACCCATCGCCATGAGCCATCCTTGCAGCGGATCCGGTGCTCGTTGGTGTAGATCGACGTCTCGCCTTCGAAGTGGCGTTGCAGGTCACGCTTCTCGGCAGGCAGGTCGTCCGGGTGACACATGGTTGACCACGATTCGCTCGTGATGGTGAGTTCACCGCGTTCGTAGCCGAGCATCGCGTAGTAGGTGTCGCTGAAGTTGAAGGTGTCGGTTTCGATGTCCCAGTCCCACAGTCCGATGTTCGCGGCCCGCATGGCGAGGGACAGGCGTTCCTCGGCGACCTCCGCGGCGATGCGTGCTTCCCGGCTCTCTTCGGTCATTCTGTACGCGAGTTGTCGAGCGCGGAGCCTGCCGCTGGCGAGCAGGAAGAGCATGGCACCGCCAAGCCAGGACATCAGGACGATTCCGGATCCCACGATCGCAGGGAGAGGTGTGGCCCGGGCCGCAATGAACCTGTCCGACGGCGTCGCCGTCATCGCGATGTCGCGTCCGCTGATGTCCATGTGTGTGGATACGGCCCAGGACTGATTCGAGCCGGGGTCTCCGCCCGCGCAGATGACTCGGTCGTCATCCCTCAGCGTGATGCCAGCGATGTCGCTGTTCGCGGCCAACGTGGTTCGGACGATCTCATCAGGTCGAACGAGTGCAATCAGCACGACCTTGAGGTGCTCAAGGCGACCTTCCGGGGTCGTCGGTGCGTTGCCCTTGCGGCTGACAGGGAAGATCCAGACCGCGTGTTCGTGCGCGTCCGCTCCCACGGCAGGCATGAGGACCAACCCTGGCTCGCCGGACGCGATCGCCTTGCCGACGCCTTCGCGCAGCCGATCCGATCCGGCGAGGTCCCAGCCGAGAAGGTCGCCGTGTGCGTCCGCCGGTTCGATGTATCTCACGAGCCAATGCTCGTCGAAGCCGGGGGCCGGGTGTGCGGTGTACTCCGGGCAGCCGTCAGTTCGTTCGGCAGCTTCGAAGGCCGCGACCTCTTCCGACTCGACGAGCCCGACCACACCCATAGCTTCCATGCCGGGGAACTCGCGACCGAAGTATCCGGAGGAAGCGAAGGCGGCAAACTCATCGCGTTCGACGGCCTTGCTTGCGACGTACACGCCCCTGGCTCCGCCGAGACCGTATGCGGGTCGATAGAGCATGTCTCTGACTTCAGCGGCGATGTGTCGTGTGCGTGTTTCGAACTCATCGTGAATCGAGTGATGGTGATCACGTGCGAGCATGTAGCCACTCGTCAGACCGATTGCTGTTCCGAGAACGATGGCTGTCGCGGCGAGGGCGCCGCCGCGACCGAGTCGGAGTCTGGGCGCGCGTTGTCCATTGGCGGCCCATGCCCGCATGCGCCAGACGAGGAGAGGTCCGGCGCCGAGGGAGAGGAGCAGCGCATCGAGCGCAGCTTCCGTGGTTCCCTCGATTCCCGGCGCGAGCACGGGGAGCAGGAACATGACAACGACCTCGACCGCACCCACGATGAGGAGCGTTTCGATCAGCGCTCTGATGACGTACGAACGACCTCTCACCGGGTCGATATCGGCTGACCGACTACCCGCATGCAGGCAATTCTCACCCGGTTGGACGGGGCCGTGACGCTCGGACCCATAACAACGCCCGCCGCGAGCAGCGCGTTGTTCCGAGGCGCACCTTTTCCTACTGCGCCCGACTCTTCGGGCGTCATGTGAGGCCCGCACTCACGCGAGTTTTCGAAAGAAAAAAACATTCTTCGGACGTGTCGCATCGCCTCGAGTTTTCTCGCGGTGGCTCGTGGACACCCGGCCGAGAGAACCGCCGGGTCTTCACACTCGCTTGATTCGAATGAATCAGAAAGGAATCGAAATGAAGACTTCAACGCATCACACGTGGCTCGCCCTCGCTGGCCTCGCACTGATCTCCGGAACGGTTGTAACTGTGGATGCGGAGACCGAGTGGCGCCGCAGCCACCGCGGTCATGTGACATGGGGAAACGACAACCTCCCGCCTGAACGTGACATCCACGACACGATCCCACACAGGGAAAATGGCAAGAAGGGCATCCTCAAGTTCCACTGGACAAAGAACGGTGCAAAGCACCCTGAATACCAGGAGTACTCCGAGACCAACAACTCGCTGTACGCGGACAGGAAGCGGCGCTTCGTCCAGCCCAACGATCCGACCATCACGGACTGGTGGCAGCGTGTCGGTCACGAAGGCAAGGGCAACAGCGAAGTATTCACGGGCAACCTGACACGGGATGCCGGGCGCGGTGGAGACTGGACGTTTGCACCGCTCATGGATCTGGAAGGGGAGCACTGGAGTATCCCGGACCTGCTTCCCGCCGATGACGACGCAACCATCTACACCGCCGTGAACTTCGGCATGTACATGGACAGCAACCCCTTCGGATTCCTCGACGGTGCCTGGAGCATCGGCGACACCATCGATGAGTTGAATGTGTCAGTCGTTGACGGGCGCATCTCCGGCCTTGAGGGCATCCTGTTCGCCACGACTCCATTCGTCTTCGATGCGGCCTCCGAGATCGGCTGGGTGCCAGTCGGAGGCGCATCGACGCTTCTCAACAGTGACGACTACCAGGCTGGGCGCTCCGGGACGATCGAGATCGGTGGTGCGCACGCGGGCACCCCCACACCCGGCACCCTCTCCTGCATTGGAATCGCCAGCCTCCTCGCGTTCCGCCGTCGTCGCTGATCGAACTCCTCTCCTCTCCTCTGTGAGGATCCCTGTGCAACGGGGCGCACCCAACAGTGCGTCCCGTGTTGTTTTTCTGATGTCCACCCCCACCCCGCGCCTCGCTCCCCGCTCCCCACTCCCCGTCCCCCACTCCCCGCCTACAATCCACACCAACGACGGAGGTCCGTTCCCGTGTCACGCCGATGGATCGCAGCGTTCTCCCTCATCATCGCCGCCGCACCCAGTCTCGCGGAACGCGCGACCGACGAGATCATCGAGATTCCGCCGTCGCCGCAGCGCGAAGGCGACCCCGAGGCCGGGCTGCACTACCTGCTCTATGGCGATTACGTCGGGTCCGGGTTCCCCTACGACATCTTCGTGGAACTGCTCAATGCCGGCGGTTCGCACGACCCGCTGCTCGAACGTGAGGGATCATCCGCACCCATCCCGCACCAGTTCAATGCCTTCCGGACGCCGGAGGGCGTCGAGGTCGTCGGCGGGCTGAACTGCCTGGGGTGCCACGCTTCGGAGTTCCGCGGCGAACTGGTCATCGGCCTCGGCAATTCGCTCTCAGACTGGACAGACTCCTCAAACCGCACCAGGGAAGTGCGCTTCCTCATCGCCTCGCGCTATGGCGTTCAATCGCCCGAGTGGCAGGCGTCGCATCGGATCCTTCGTGGAATGGATGCCATCGGGAACTCTTCGCGCACCGCGTTCGCCGGTGTCAATCCGGCCTTCAAACTTGAAGAGGCCGCCGCGGCGCACCGACATCCTGAGGATCTGACCTGGAGTGACAAGAAGCTGTACCAGCCCACAAGTGATGTGGTCGCCAGCGACGTGCCTCCGTGGTGGCACCTGAAGAAGAAAAACGCGCTGTATTACGCGGGTATGGGCCGCGGCGACTTCGGGCGACTGATCCAGCAGATCAGCGTGGTCGGTATCAAGGACGCGGAGGCCGCCGCGGATCAGAGCGATCACATGGCGGACCTGCTTGCGTACCTGCGGACGCTGGAGCCGCCGGCGTATCCGGGGAGGATCGACACCGAACTGGCATCCCGGGGTGCGGAGGTGTTCGAAGCGAACTGCAAGCGTTGTCACGGGACGTACGGTGAGGTGGAGACGTATCCGAACCGCCTGGTCCCGACCTCGGAGGTGGGCACGGACCCGGTGTACGCCCAGGCGCTGATCGATTCCCCGCTTTCGCGCTGGTTCAACGAGAGTTGGTTCGCCAACGAGGTCACCGCGACGGTCGAGCCTCGGCTGGCGTACATGGCGCCGCCGCTGGACGGCATCTGGTGCACCGCGCCCTACCTGCACAACGCTTCCGTACCGACGCTGGACACCCTGCTCGACAGTTCGAAGCGCCCGACGTACTGGCGACGGTCTTTCAATGCCGACGACTACGATCTTGAGCGTGTCGGTTGGCAATATGAAGAAGTCCCGGGTCCGGTGGACTGGCGCACCTACGACACCACGCAGCGGGGCTACGGCAATGGTGGTCACACGTACGGGGACGACCTCACCGACGACGAGCGCAAGGCATTGATTGAGTATCTGAAGGGGGTTTGAGGGGGGGTGCGGGGTGCGGGGTGCGGGTGTCAGCCTCCAGCTACTTTCTCAGCGAACTGGATTCTGAAGACTCGCGGCAGGGCCTGCGCGAGGTCGCCCTCGACGTGGTGTACGTCATAGTTCAGCGCGATGCACTCGAAGAGTGATGCGTGGAAGGTCAGCACGAAGTGGCGAAGGGGTTCGAAGAGTTCATCGCGGTGACGCGGATGCACGCGGTTGCGCCGGGCGAGTTGTCGAATCCACGACGAGTGCTGCACTTCGAATGCACCGTATGGCTCAAGCCCGCATTTCCACAGCGGATGACCGTGGAGTGCCTTGTCGTCCGGCGAACCGGAGTACTGAGCGATGCAGCCTTCGAACTGCACGACACAGATGGAAGTGTCGGAGAGTCCGAGGCGCAGCGACTCCTGCGTGCTGAGTCGATAGGCAACGGAAACGGTCCCTTCATCACCGACGACCACCGGTGTTGGGGCACCGACACTCGACTGCGGAAGGTCCGCAAGTTCGACCACCCGGTCATGACGACCGACTGCGTACATCTGGATTCTCCTTCGGATGAGCGGCTCCGTGCAGTCTACGACTTTCGCCAACGGGTGCCAGCGCGAAGTGCAAGATGAACTCGTATTCACCCCATGCGCAAATCACCTACAAGAGACACAGGAACCGGGGAGACGGTAGAATGGTCCCCCCGAATCCGCCCATTCGGGATTTCTCATTCCCATCCAGAAAGAGGTTGTCCGATGCCGACCCGGCCGCTTGCTTCCGAACCGTCAACAAATCATTACACGACACTCCGCCGCGACTCCAATCAGGCGCTCGGTATCGCCCAGTTCGCGATCGACTTCATCGGTGGCACAATCGGTGATCCGGATCCGGCTGTCCTGAAACGGACGGAACTCTTCCACACCGACTCCGTGTTCACGGGGATCTCGGCCGTGGCTCTCGGATGCAACGCGCCCAACATCCTCCGCAACGAGGCTGTCGAAGATTACAGGTGTGAGGATGCCGCGAAGGCAGCCTTCTGCTTCGGCTCCGAAGTGCCCGTCGTCGCCGAGAAGGCCATCGTCGCCAACTCCAGCGCCGTCAGAGAATGGGACTCCAATGGAACCAACTTCGGATTCAACCCGGCGCTGGGGCACACCGCGGGAGAGTTCGGACACAATGACTTCTACCCGGTGGTCGTCGCAGCGTGCCAGCAGAAGGGTCTTGACGGCGCCACCGCGCTGCGCGCCATGCTGTGCCTGGACGAGATCCGCGGCCGGCTTGCCGAGGTCTTCAGCCTCAAGACGTACAAGATCGATCATGTCGTCCACGGCGCGATCGGGTCCGCCGCGGTGTACGGCGCCCTGATGGGTGCGACGGCGGAGCAGATTGAGTCTGCGATCGGCATGGTGGTTGCGCACTACATCCCGTGGCGGGCGATTCGAGCCGGGAAGCAGTTGTCCGACTCCAAGGGGGCATCGGCTGCCATCTCAACGGAAGCCGCCATCATGGCCGTGAAGCGTTCGATGCGCGGGTTCATGGGGCCGCGAGACATCTTCCGCAACCCGGAGGCGATTTTCCGCTTCTTCGAGCCGACGACGTCGGGCGACCAGCGCTGGACGGAGATGGCGGATGCACCCTTCGATCTCGTGCTCGCGCATTCCGGCTCCGACTTCGCGATCATGGGCATGCACTTCAAGCTTGGCCTGTATGAGCACCAGTCAGCCGGGGCCATTCAGGGCGCGATCGACCTGATCGCGTCGAACCCGCAGTTGCTCGGCAACGAGATGGAGACGGTGTCGTCGATCAAGATCGTGGCGTACGAACCGGCCTACGGCATCATCGGCAACCCGGCCAAGATGGACCCGAAGACGCGTCAGTCGGCGGACCACTCGATGGCGTACATCATCGCAACGCTGCTTCGCAAGGCCATCGAACTGCAGGCGAAGGCGGGCAAACTGCCCGAGGGCGGCGGAGCCCACGACGAGTTGTGGAAGGCCGTCATGCTCAATGCGTACGACTACAAGGAGGACGACTCCGCCCTCTTCAACCCGCTGACGCGCCGCATCATGTCGCTCATCCATTTCGAGCACGGCGGTGCAGCGTACGACGAGAAGTATCCCGACGGCATTCCGACATCCATGGTGATCACCGACGCAGCGGGCAACGAGTACGACTCCGGCTTCGTGATGTACCCCGCGGGTCACGCGCGGAACACGACCGGCGACCTCGCCGACATCCTCGACCACAAGTTCCGCCTCTTCAGTTCATTTGCCGTCGACGACCGTGATGCTGCCGTGAAGCAGGTCAGCAACCTCGCCTCGAAGTCCGCGGCGGAGATGAAGAGCCTGTACAACTTCCCGATCAAGCAGGTGGGTGGGTTTGAGTAGGTAGAGAGCAAGAAGAGATCAGGGAGAAGGGATGAGGGATCAGAGAATGACTGGTCCCTGCATCTCTCATCCATCCGCTTCGTACGCGGTGAGCAGCCAGCTCTTGACCCCGTCATCGATCTCTTCGACTGACTCGATGGGGATGCGGTGCGTGATGCGATCGCCCTTGTCGAGGCCACCGGTTGCGATGAGCCGTTTTGCGGGGCGTCGTCCTGCGTTCTTCAGCGCCAGTCCGAGGTCGATGCGTTTCTGGGTGGCGGGCTTGATCTGTGCGAAGACGTGATTGCGATACAGCGGGACGATGGTCCTGGAGGGTCGCGCCTGAACGTCGGGGCCAAGCGAGAGGCCCAGCATGACGAGCGCATCGTGGATCGGGCGGAGGGGCGCCTTCTTTCCGGCGTACATGGCTTCGACAAGGGCGGGCGGATCGGTGTACTCGCTGGTCCTGCCTGATGCACGCTCGGCCACGAACTTCGCGTAGTTCGTGCCCATCCCGTGCTCGGACTTGAGCCACGCCGCCCGCTCGCGAATCCCCTCGGGAGCTTCCTGCGCGATGAGTCTCGTCCACTGGTCGAGCGTCCGACCCGTCTTCTCCGGGAGGGCAGCCTCGAACTTCTCCTCCATGGCGCGGACGGGGTGCGGCGTGTAGATGATCCGGGTGCGCTTGGCCATGTGAAGAAGGTATCAGGATCCGCGGGTGGCCTGGACGCCGCCGACGAGGTCGCGCAGTCCGTCCTCGAAGGAACGGATCGGTGCGTACTCGAGGAGATCCGCGGCCCGGCTCAGGTCAGCCACCGAGTGGCGGACATCGCCGGTGCGTTCCTCGACCATGCGAGGCTGCGTTCCAGCCCGGTCCATCAACTCGGCCATGCGATGGTAGAGCTTCAGGACCGAGGTCTGTTCGCCGCACCCGACGTTGACGACCTCACCCGCGAGGCGTGTGCGGGTCGTCGCTGCGAGAAGGTTGGCATGGACCGCGTTCTCGACGGGCGTGAAGTCGCGCGACTGGTGGCCGTCGCCGTAAATGATCGGCGGGTCTTCGGGGTCGTCCTCCGCCAACTTCCGTGCGAAGGCTGCGATGACGGCGGAGTAGGCGGAGTCGGCGGGCTGGCGTGGGCCGAAGATGTTGAAGTAGCGGAGGCTGACGCCCTCGAGTCCGAAGCCGTGTGCCCAGGCATGGACGATGTGCTCACCCATGAGTTTGCTGGCGGCATAGGGAGACATCGGCTCCGGGAGCAGCGTCTCGACCTTGGGGAGTGCGGTGTTGTTGCCGTAGGCGCTGGAGGATGCGGAGTAGACCCAGCGGGAGGCGCCGGCGGCGGCGGCGGCCTGCGCGACGCGCAGCGTGCCGACGGCGTTGACGTCCATCGTCCGCTCGGGTTCTTCGAAGCTTCGCGGCACGGACCCGAGCGCGGCGAGGTGAAAGACGACATCGGCGCCTCTCACGGCATCGGCGAGACCCTCGGGATCGAGAATTGACGCGTAGACGAAGTCCACCTGTCCGGGGTTCTGATCCACGAGTCCGGTGATGTGATCACCGTCGCTGTTCGAAAGGTCGTCGATGACACGGACGAGCGCGCCGTAGCTCACCAGGGCGTCCACGAGGTGGCCACCGATGAAGCCAGCCCCCCCGGTCACGCAGACTCGGCGTTCCTGGAAGGAGGATGCAAATCGTTCAGCATGGGCCCGATCGATGCTCATGGCGTGCATGATTGTATCGCGGGAGGGCGATGTTCCGCTGTGAAATGCCAAAATGCGTGGTCCCACGGAGCTCAAAAACAACAAACCCGGACGTCGAAGCGTCCGGGTCCGTCGTTGGTCTGATCCACAGTGTCAGGCCGGGCTCACACGAGGTCCTTGAGGGCCTTGAGCGGACGAACCTTGACAATGTTGCGGGCCGGCTTGGCGTCGAACCACTGCTCCTGGCCGGTGAAGGGATTGACGCCGAAGCGACGCGGCACGCGCTTCTTGTGCTTGCGCTCGACCTTCATGAGGCCGGGAACGTTGAAGATGCCCGGCTTGCCCTTGAGGTCCTTGGCCATGATGGCGGTCATGGCATCGAAGACAGCCTGAACTTCCTTGCGGCTGAGTTCGGTCTGTTCGCTGATGGTGCTGATGACCTGCGACTTGGTGCGCGGCTTGTCCACCGTCGCGATCGCGGGCTTGCGGGTGGAAGTCCGCTTGGCGGCCTTCTTCGCGGTCTTCTTGGCCGCCTTCTTGCGCGTGGTCTTCTTGCGAGCCGCGGTACGGCTGGTGGCCTTCTTGCGCGTGGTCTTTTTCTTGGCGGTCTTCTTGCGGGTCGTTCTCTTTGCCATGATTCACATCTCCATGAAATGGCTTTATTCGTGGCACTCTCAGAGTCCGCACACCGCGGAAACTCTGCCAAACACGATGTTTTTGTAAGCGAGATCGCTCTCGTCCACAAGGGTTATCGGGTCAGCGCATCACGTTTCCGTCTGTTTTTATAGGGGTTTTTTGCTTTCGGGCATCGAATCACGGTGTCAGCGAGGACCTGCGCACTCGTGATTCGACGTATCCAGGCAGCGTGAATCGCCAGCGCGACCACCTCGCCATCCCCACCGGCGCACCGCGCGCGGATGCCACTTCGGCTCGCCACGGCGCCACCTTCGGACAGCTCCGCTGGCTGCGCCTCGTCATGGCGCCCGCGCCCGCACCGCTCGACCACTACGACCGTGAGTGCCTTGTGGATAACCGGAATCAGGTGGTGTGCGTCCTGCTGCAAGGTCCCATAGCTCGAAAGAGGCTGGGGTGCATTCCCTATTTCGAAGAGGGCCCCACGTTCCGGTGACCCCGAAATGATGGGGCCCATGCATTCCAGTCATCCTGCGATTCCATAAAACACTGATATGCCGGGACTTTTTGCTATGACAAGCATCGTCCGCTTGGTCGCTCCCGCGCGGCCATGCCCCGGTCGCCGGACACATGGCACAGGTTGCACCACCGCGCCAGCCCTTCCAAACCGCACGATCGCGACTTTCCGGCTTGTCAAGCGCGAATGTGAATGTGCACAAGTTGACGATAAGTGGTGTGCAAGAGGCCACCTCATCCACAGGGATGGAAAGGACCACAGCCATGCCCGAAGACCACGCTCAGGATCGTCGCCGCTTCGCGCGTCACGCCGTTGTCCGCCCCTGCAAGATCGTCGATGCACGCAGCCTCAGGCCCAGTGCCGCGGGCAGCACCACCGACGTCAGTGAGGGCGGCTCGCTCGTCTCCGTGCAGCGGGATCGCATGTTCTCGCCCGGCGACCAGGTCGAGATCGGCATCGCATGGAGCCGGAACCCCCTGATCGCCTCTGAAGAAATGGTCCAGGCACGCGTCGTCCGGGTCCTGCCCATCGACCACCACCACCAGGCGCTCGCCCTTGAGTTCGAACAGCAGATGGAACTCGTCGATTCCGCTCCCATCCGGGAAGCCCTCGCCGCCTGACCACAACTCCAGCCCTCTGGATACGCGAGCACGCTCGACCGGCACTCCGGACGCGTGCTCGCTTGTCGTTTGAGGCCTGCCGGACTCCCGCGTCCGATCCCCTGCAATACGCCATCAACCGGCTCGATCGGCCCTAGAATCTCCCGATGCAATTCCACTACTGGCAACCCCCGATTCCAGAGCGATACACGGCCGCGACTTCCGACGATCTGTGTGATGCGATCGAGAAGCGCCGCAGCGAACTCGGCTCCGACCTCGTCATCCTCGGACACCACTATCAGACAGATGAGGTCATCCGGCACGCCGACTTCACCGGGGACTCACTCAAACTGTCGCAACTCGCCGCGGAACGTGTCAGCGCGGCCGGCGCGAAGTACGTCATCTTCTGCGGCGTTCACTTCATGGCCGAGTCCGCGGACCTGCTGACACCCGATGGCGTCCAGGTCATCCTGCCGGACCTCGCGGCCGGCTGCTCCATGGCTGACATGGCGGACTACGAGGACGCGGTGGAGGCGTGGGATCGGCTTCACGAGGCGCTGGCTGAACAGGGATGGAACGGTCGGGTGATCCCGATCACGTACATCAATTCGTCGGCCGCGATCAAGGCATTCGTCGGCGCTCACGGCGGCGTGTGCTGTACCTCCTCGAATGCGGCGGCCGTCTTCGACTGGGCGATGCGCGGCGGCACGGAGCCTGACCGGGGTGATGACATTCGAGTGCTCTTCCTGCCGGATCAGCACCTGGGGCGTAACACCGCCGCTGACTACGGTCTGGATGTTGAGCGGCAGACTTGCGTGTACGACCCACGTCTCACGCACAAGGGTGAAGCCTTCGGCGGCGCCACCCCGGAGGAGATCCGTGAAGCCCGCGTGATCCTCTGGGCGGGCCACTGTTCGGTTCACAAACTCTTCCGCCCGGAGCATTGCGACGAGATCCGTGCGGAGTCTCCCAATACGAAGATCCTGGTCCACCCGGAGTGCAGTATTGATGTCGTCAGCAAGGCGGACCTTGCCGGCTCGACGGAATACATCATCCGGATGATCCGAAGCGCGCCGACCGGCTCCAGTTGGGCCATTGGTACCGAGGTTCATCTTGTGAATCGCCTCGCCGAGGAGGCTGCCGGACGGGGTGTGGAGGTCCGGATGCTGAGCGGCTGCCAGTGCCTGTGCACGACGATGTACCGGATCGATGAGCCGCACCTCCTGTGGGTCCTCGACAATCTGGCGGAGGGCAAGGTTGTCAACCGGGTGTCAGTCCACCCGGATGCCCGTGCGGATGCCCTGCTCGCGCTCGATCGCATGCTTGCGATGAAGGCAGGCGGGCCGGTCGCAACACGATCTTAATCGGGGCCGTGGATGGTGTCCGAACCGGAGGGGAGCCTACCGGAGAGGACTCACGGTCAGACCGTCAATCACTCTACGTTTTGCCCGCTGGGCTGCTATAGGATGATCGCATGTCACGGGACCATGAGATCGCTGAGCGTGAGATGCTGTTGAAGCCCCGTCGTCGTCGCCTTCGCAGGCTTCTCGGCGGAACCCTGGTGCTCCTTGTCATCCTGGGCGTGGCGACGATCGTCGCCGTGCCCATCATCGGCGCGCGACTTGCGCCGGGGCTGATTCACGACGCGGCCGCTGCGGCCATTCGCGGGCCGGTCGAAGCCTCTGACGTCCGGATCTCGTGGCTTGGAAGCCAGCGTGCTCACATCCACGTCCTGGATCCGGATGACACGGGATCCGCGGTGATCGAGGCGTCGGTCTCGCTGGATCGTTCACTGCTGGGGCTGCTTCGGAATCGCAAGGACATCGCGATCTCGGTGGAGTCGGCGCGTGTGAACGTGATCCGCGAGGCGGATGGTGCGACGAGTCTTCAGCGTGCGCTTGAGCCCGTGGGTCCATCATCCGGCGATCCCATGACTCTGCCGAGTATCGCGATTGATGTGCAGTCCTTCGACATGCGCTTCGAGGACAGGACATCGCAGCAGGCGCTTGAGGCGAGTGGCTCTGCTTCCCTCGCACTCACTGCCGGAAAGGGTCGTGTTGAAGCGCACATCGAAGCGCGGGAACCGGGAAGGGCTGGAGCGCTGGGCGTCCTGACCGTCAACGGCGAAGCCGATGGCCTGACCGACGGGGCGGGCGAACTCACCGTGGGTGCGGCGAACGGCGAGGTGCACATCGTCAGCAGTCTGAGTCCCGCGGCTCTCCGACGCATCAACCCCGCGCTCGAAGACGTTGGCGAACTCGATGTCACACTCCTGCTGGCAGACGGATATGCCTCCCTCCGCGATCCACTCACGCTGGCGCTCGCATCGCGGGCGTTGGTCGAGCAAGCGGTCACTCGCGCGGCTGACTCGGGCTATGACGTCACGATCGGGAGCGATCCGACCCTGGCTGTTGAGATCCTGACCGCTCGCATCCCGATCGATGGCGCCGACTGGCAGACCGCCGAGGTCGATGGCGCGGTCGCAGTCGGCGCGGCAGCGATGAGCGTCGTCCGAGGAGACGACGTTCTGCAAGTGCGATCGGAACCGGGGCGGATCGCGTTGAGTGCCGATGCCACCGCGGCGACGCTCGCGGCCAAGGGCAGCCTTCGCATGCAGTTTGACGACAACCCCCCGACACCGCTCACCCTGACGTGCTCCTTCTCACAATCCGTCGAGCCACCGCTCCAGATCAAGGCGGCGATCGAGTCAGTACCGACCGCGGCGGCCCGGATGGTCAATGCCTCGGCGGCCGGTGTGGCATCAGACGTCTTCGGCGATGCCCTGCGACTCAGCGTGATGGTCGGCATGGAGAATTCTCCGTACGGCGTCGTGGCGGAGAGTGAATCGGCCACTGTCTCGCTGGGCATCGAACCGGTGGATGCGGGCGGCGTTCGCATCCCTTATCTGTCAGGGAGGTTGAGCGCTGCGCCGCTTCACCTCGTGCCTGAACTGGGCGCAATCCGAGTCGTGGATGCCTCCGGGATTCAGATCACGGGCGCCGACATCCTTGTCGCTCCGGATGATCAGCCTCGACCCTGGGGGTCGGTGGACATCCGGGGTGGCATCGGTCTGACCAGTGCTGCGGTCGAACTTGAAGACGGCGAATCCGGTGAACGGCACCGGCTGACAAACGTCAAGGTGCAGGCGGCTCGGACCGTGGACCGGAGCGGCGATGCGATCGTGGTGACTGCAGCAGCGGACGGCGCATTCGGTGTTGACGGTTCGATGGTGCTGACGAACTGGTACGCGGGCGACGACATTGATCCGGACACCGCGGTGCTCGAGGGTTCGGTGAAGGTGACGGATCTCCCGGTGTCGCTGGCCGGCTCTTTCCGAGAGATTGTCGCGCCGGTCACCGGAGATCGCATCGACCTTCACATCAACGCCGACCCGGAGCAGGAGGCGCTGGCCACGCTCGTGGCTTCGGGCGCAAGCGGGTTCACGGCGGAGTCCTCCGTCGACATCATCGGCTCGACGATCACAACGGGAGTCAGCACGGTCGACTGCCGACTGCCGCCGGCGGCGATGGATGCGGCCCTGGCTCGCTTCGCGCCGGACATGCAGCCTCGTCCCCGGCTGGCTGGCCCCGCGGCGTGCAGTGTGACGATTCAGCCGATGCGCCTGGACATCGATGCATCGCTGAAGCCAAAGCCGAAGTCGTTCCGCAACGTCTACGCACGTGTCGTGCTGCATGACGACGTGGTCGTGCATGACCTCCCGGTGGGTGAAGGCTCTGACCTGCCTCGATCCGTCGGCCTGCGTCCGGGTGCGTTGACGCTCTCGGTGGGTCCGAATGACCGGAGGGGCAACGAAGTCGGCTTCGAGGGGAATGTGTTTGATCCAGCGACGGGCCGTGAGCTGATGTACGCCGATGTGTTGTCGGGCCTGTACCCTCAACTCAAGCGTGGCGAGTTCCAGGTGAGCGATGCCGACCTCGATGCGCTGGGACACTGGCTCGGCAAGGATGACCTCCTGCAACTCACGCTGGGATCGACGATGCGAGCCACCGCCGTGGTTGGGCAGGACTCGCGGGCGGACTGGTTTGATGTCACAGCGGGTGCGGAGTCGGAACTCTTCCAGGGCAGCGGCGTGATCAGCGTCCATCCCGATCGCATCACGACGCCCGGGTTCGGCTGGACGTGGCGCATGACGCCGGAGTGGTTCCAGAAGTTCGCTGCCAGGCCGGGGTCTGAATTGAGCGTTGGCGACACAGCGCGCGTGGTCGGTCGTGTCGTTGAACTGGCCCTCCCGCGCGACGGCGAGCGCTTCGCCGGTGACCGCTTCCGGATCAAGGGGTCGCTCGAATTCCCGGCGCTCGACCTCGTGCATCGGGGTACCGCGTATCCCATCGAGCGCCTCAACGTGGAAGCGGCAACCCTGAACGAAACCGGCGCATACGGTTTCCGACTGTGGATCGATGAACCGCTGCCAGGCCCGCCGGCAACCGATGAGCCTGAACTGCTCGCCACCGCACCGGAGTTGACGGCGCAGGGATCGCTTCGCCGCCTGCATGATTCCTCCGGCAGCCTGACGCTTGACCATGTCGAGATGCAGGTCCAGGCGGAGGGCCGCGTCGAGACGGCGCTGGTGGATGCGCTGGTGCATGCTGAGGGGATGCTCATCGAGTCACTGGGTCCACAGACTGCCGTGCGTGTCGTCACCGATGAGAAGAACGTGATGACGGCGACGCTGAGTACCGAGCGAGCGGCGCTGGACGTGGTCGGCAGGATATCGGCGGGTGCATTCGTCATTGACCGACCATCGAAGGCGACCGTGTCCACGATCACGCCCGAGTTGAGTCGGCGATTGCTCCAGTCCTTCCTCCCGCTCCTGCAGCGCTTCGAGAAGACAGCGGACAACCGACCCGTGCTCCTGTCAACGAATGACCTCGTTGTCCCGCTCAACGGCGATCTTCGCCAACTCCAGGGAAACGTGACGCTGGATGCGGGAACGATGCAGTTCATCGCAGCGGACTGGCTTGGCCCCCTCCTCGATCTGACCAAGGGGCGCCGACAGGGTGCTCTTGGCGGGCGGGTGGACCCGGTTTCGATCAGTTTCAGCCGGGGCGTCGCAACGATCAATGCACCGCGCATCGGACTTGGCGAGGTCAACGTGAGTCTGAACGGTGGCATTGACCTGACGACTCGTCAGGCGGACCTGGTCCTGCTCACGCCCATCGAGTCACTCGACGATGAACTGAAGGATGCGGTCGGGAATCTCGCACCGGGGCGCAGCTTCGTCAACGTCCCGATCCGCGTTCGCGGCGACATCCGGCAGCCCTCGACCGAACTCGCCCTCGACCTGCTCATCCAGAACAGCGTCGGCAATGTACTCGACGGGTTGCTGCGCAACGGCCTCAATGACCTCTTCGGCAACGACGACGAGGACAAGAAGAAGGGGAAGAACAAGAAGAAGGATTAGACACTTGCAGCACTTGGCATTGAGTTCGTTGTGAGGAACTCGAGTGCCAAAATGCCTGAGTGCCGTAATGCCTTTTTCTACGGTTTCCGCGTGGTGCGGACCCGTCCGCCGATGCGCTTCGGTGGCATCTTCGTCGGAACCTTGCCACCGGGGAATCGTGAGTCGCTGACCTCAGTCTTCTCTTCAGGCAGTTCAGGACCCGAGTAGCGATTGCCGGACTTCAGTTGCTCAAGCCTGGCCTCTTCCCGGGTGCGCTCCTGGGCGACGGAACTCGGGACTCTGCCCGGCTCGAAGTCGTCGTAGGTCTTCGCGGGGATATGAATGTTGGCCAGTTTCTCGATCTGCGTCAGGAGCTTGCCTTCCTCTGGCGTGACGAGTGACCACGCCACGCCGCCGCGACCGGCCCGCGCGGTGCGTCCGATGCGATGGATGTAGACCTCCGGATCCTCGGGGAGGTCGTAGTTGACGACGTGGCTGATGTTCTCGATATCGAGGCCTCGTGCCGCGAGATCGGACGCGACGAGCACGCTGAGTTGTCCGGAGCGCAGTTTGCGCATGACGTTGTTGCGCTGGCCCTGGTACATGTCGCCGTGGATGGCGTGCGCCTCGATGTTCTTCTGGTTGAGGTACTTCGTCAGTTCGTCGACGGTCCGCTTCATGCGGCAGAAGACCACGGTGAGGTCCGGCTCTTCGTGAGTGAGGACATGGACGAGGAGTCGCTTCTTGTCCCATTTCTCGGCGGTGATGTAGTACTGATCAACGAGGTTGACCGTAAGGGAGCCAGTGGTTGCGACCAGCTTCTCGGGGTCCTTCATGAAGCGTCGGGCGAGCGCCTCGATGTCGTCACTGATCGTCGCCGACACGAAGACGGTCTGGTGATCGCTCTTCATGCGACTGAGGATCTTGCGGATTTCATCACGGAAGCCGATATCGAGCATCCGATCGACCTCGTCGAGCACCGCGAAGCGGACATTGTCGAAGTGGAGCAATCGTCGCTGCTGGAGGTCCATGAGACGACCGGGTGTCGCAACGATGATTTCCGGGCCCTTCTCCAGGCGTTTGACCTGCGCCGAGATGCGCTGGCCGCCGTAGACGGCGCACACCTTGATGGGCGTGAACTTGCCGAATGTCTCCATCTCCGAGGCGATCTGGATCGCCAGCTCGCGCGTCGGCGCCAGGATGATGGACTGGAACGGGATGGCGCGCTGCGCACAATGGAAGAGCGGCAACCCGAAGGCGGCCGTCTTGCCAGAACCGGTGCGGGCCTGGCCGAGCACGTCCTTGCCCTCGATGACAGGCGGAATGAGCATCGCCTGGATGCGGGTGGGGTGCTTGAAGCCGAGCGCCTCGACACCCTTGACCACGCTGTTGCGCAGACCGAGATCGTTGAAGGTGCGATCCTCGAAGAGTTCGTCCCAATCAGACTTTTCCGCCGCCGGGGCGTTTGCCGCATCCGTGTCAGCCTGCTGGCTGCTCTCGTCCGCGTCGGCATCAGGCGCCGTGTCATCCTCAGATGCTGAGTCTGTCTCAGTGTCGGCCTGTGCTTCGTCCTTCACCTTCTCATCGGTGCCGGACTTCCGCCGCTTGGCGCCGCCGCGTCTTCCCCGGCGTCGGCGCTTCTTCTTCGGGGTTTCACCGGCATCGCCTGATTCGGCGGGTGTTTCGATATCGGGGGATTCGTCCGCGGGGCTCTCGGCCTGGGCATCCCGTTCACTTTTGTCCTCTGTCACCCAATCACCTTGATCCGTCAGGTTGATCCGAATTCGGCCCCCTTCCGCACGGGTAACGGTGTCACGTGCGGATTTGCCGATGTTGTTCTTCCGATCCCCCGGAGCATACCGACGCGCGACTGCCTATCATGGCGACGAACAGGGCGAATGTTCGACATCGCGGTCACTTCTTATCTTGTGATCGTAGGATTGATTCCCCGTCGATACAAGTCACCGGATGGGCCGGCGCCGCCTGCCCGCGAGACATCAGGACCAGGCGAAGGACTCTCGTGCATACGACCGCCGTTGATGTTGATCTCACTGCCGTGGAGCGGAACTTCCGTACGCTCAAGCAGATCCTGACACAACCCGATCGCCCGACCCCCGGGATCTGTGCCATCCTGAAGGCCAACGGCTACGGCATGGGAGCCGCTCGCGTCGCGAAGCGGCTCGCCATCCTGGATGTCGACCTCCTCGCCGTGAACACCCCCGAGCAGGCCCGTGAGCTGGTCGAGGCGGCCGTCACGACGCCGATCCTGCTCCTCATGCCCGTCAGACGTCTCGCCCGCAACGACGCCCTCTACAGGGCCGCATCGCGGGGCAGAATCCACTTTTCAATCCACGACCTCGACAACCTCCACACACTCATCGACATGACCCAGGGGCTCGGCATCACCGTCCCGGTCCACATCGAGGTGGATACCGGGATGTGCCGCGGCGGGACCAATCCGGCCCAGGCCGAGCAGATTGCGATCCGCGTCACGGAGCACAACCGGCTCCGGCTGGCCGGCGTCTACACCCACCTCGCCTCTGCTGACTGCGATGCCGATGCCACGCGCCGACAGCACGACCTCTTCGAGGCCTGGCTCCAGCGCATGGAGCCACTGATTCCCGAGGACTGCCTGATCCACGAGGCGAATACACCGGGAACGCTCCGTTCGCCCGACCTTGCTCGCGGCATGGTGCGGATCGGTCTTGGCTTGTACGGCTACGGTCTGGAGGAGTATGCCGATGCGCGCGAGTTCACTTTCGCCGCTGAAGCCGAGCAGTTCGCTCCAGCCGTCCGGCTGGTCAGCACGGTGATGCAGGTGAAGATGGTCGACGAGGGCTCCACGGTTGGATATGGCGGCGTGTGGAAGGCAGAGCGTCCGACACGGCTGGCGTTGATCCCCGTGGGCTACGCGGACGGATATCCGCTTGCCCTGTCCGAGTCAGGAGCGGCCGTCGGCTTCACGCTGCAGGACGGCGAACGTGCGTGGGCGCCAGTTGTGGGTCGGATCAGCATGGACCAGTTGACCGTGGACATCACGGACCTGCCGAGAGAGGCGGTTCGGGTCGGCGCGGAAGTTGAATTGATCGGCACAGACCGCACGGCACCGAACTTCCTGACCACGCTGGCACATCAAGCCGGTACGTCGACGTACGAGTTGATGTGCGGCCTGAGCGCCAGGCTGCCGCGGCGGTACATCGCGTTGGAGGAAGCGCGCGAGAGCACGGACCGGACGTTCGCACTGACGTCGGACGGCCGCGGTGCGCGGCGAGGGTGAACGTTCGGGCTGCTGCATGACGCCGGAGGCGCGCCGCCCCCCACTGCATCTCATTGATTCACACAAACCGCCGCGCGATGTGGTCGACCTGAGCGGCATAGCCGCCTCCGAACAGGGCGGTGTGAACCAGGAGCGGGTAGAGGTTGTACACATCTCGTCGCGTTTCGAAGAAGCCGGACGCGATCGGCCTGCGTTGCTGGTACCGATCGAAGAAGGTGCTGCCGAAGGTCTTGAAGAGTGTGATGAAAGCGAGTTCGATCTCGGGATGCGCGTAGCAGATGGCGGGGTCGATGAAGGCATTGATGCGGCCGCGCCCCGCAAGGACATTGGCTGACCAGACATCGCCGTGGATGAAGGAGGGGTGCTCCGGTTCGAGGAGCAGGTCATCGAGGCGGTTGGCCAGCGATTTGAGTCGGCGGTGCGTTGATACGGGGAGTCTGCCGGCCTCGGCGGCTGCGTGCGCCATGGCGAGGAGTCGCTGTTCGCGGAAGAAGTCGATCCAGGATGCGGTCCACGGGTTGGGCTGATCGAGCGGACCAATGAGCGTGTCGTAGTCGTAGCCGAAGTGCTGTTTCCCTGTCGGACGGATGTCGTGGAGGTGAGCGAGCAGGTCCGCGGCGTGTCTCTCGCCGTCGGCATTGATGCTGCCGGTCGACGGAACATCTTCCATGATGAGGAGGTGCGGTTCGCTGAAGAGGACGGCTGGCACGGGGAGCGATGTGAGCGTGCTGAGATCGGCGAGCATGCGTCCTTCGAGGTCGAGGCGCGGGCGTTCGGAGCGATCCACCTTGAGCACAACCGTGCGTTCGTCGGCGAGCGCAGCGCGGTGGACTTCAGCGATGCATCCGCCGGCGAGTGGTGTGACGCGAAGGACATCGGCGCCGAGCGCATCCTGAATGAGTGACTCGAGTGACATGGAAGCGTGTGGGCCTGGAGGTGAAAGAAAAGGGCCGCCGGAAAACCGGCGGCCCTTGAGCAATCAGATGTCTGGGAACAGCTCAGCGGCCGTCGACCCAGATGAAGGAACCCGTGGGGTTGACATGAGCTGCGGTCATGTCGGTATCCGCCGGGATGCCGTCGTACCAGATGCGGAGATAGGCGTTGCTGTGGTTGCCGACAGGACCGGTCTCGTCATCGACGAAGAGGTTGTCCTTCCGCTTCTCACCGAAGCAGCGAACGATCAGCTCCTTGGGCTCGGCGTTCTTCTCGAACTTCACATGGCCGTCGCCATAGACGACGTTGCCTTCCCAGCTGGTCTTGCCACCGTGGATCTCGAGGTTGAGTGACTCTTCACCGGTCGCACCCGAAGCCAGCGGCCAGTCGGCGGCAGGCATGGGGTTACAGGTGAAGTTGCCACCCTCGTAGACCGGGCCGCGGTTCCCGACGATGGCGTCGGTGGCCGTGGTTCCGGCGACGGACCACTTCTGGTACCGCTCGCCACGCGTGGGCACGGGGGCATGCGCGTAGCTGTTGTTGCCGAAGTCGAAGCCGTTGCCGAGAGGCTGGTGAACGCCCCGTTCGCCGCTGAAGGGTGACCCCATGAACTGCGGGTCGTAGAGTGCGGCATCGGGATTCACCGTCTCGCTCGGGCTGGCGTATTCGTAGCCGGGGAAGAGGTTCTGATTGGGACGACCCTCAGGCATCACCTGGATGTTGGGGTCGACTTCAGCAGGGCTGACACAGATGTCGGTATTGATGACGCGGTTGAAGATCATGGCCGACAGGATATTGCCGGTTCTGTTCTTGTTGACCATCGTCCCATCTTCCGTCTGGTTGGCGGCATCGATGAGAGAGGGCGTCGGGAAGCGCTCGTTGTAGTCATCGCTCCAAGCCACAAGTCCCTGGTGGATACCACGGACATGCGTGGAGCACTTCATCTGGCGCGCCGTCGCGCGGGCTTTACCCAGCGCGGGCAGAAGGATTCCCACCAGCAGCGCGATGATCGAGATGACCACGAGCAGTTCAACGAGTGTGAATCCGCGTTTCCTGGATGTGCTCATAGTGTTACTCCGATGAGAGCGGCCCGGCGTGCGGACCGCACCCGTTGTCACGTGGTTCAGTTGACGCCGTCAACCCAGCAGTACTGCCCGGGCTGCAGGTGCGTTTCGGTGATCGAGGAGGCCTGGGACTGCGGAACACCTTCGCGCCAGATGCGGAGGTAGGCGTTCTTGCGGACGGCAACCGAGGCGCCGTTCCCTTCGTTGGTCTCGTCGACGAAGATGTTGTCGCGGACGGAGATCGGCTCGGAGGTCGAGCGATCGGTGAAGGTGACCTCTTCCGGGTCGGCCACAGTGCTGAAGGCGACGCGGCCGTCACCGTAGCCCACGTTGCCGTTCCAGGTGTTCTCCGGACCGTGGATCAGGAGGCACTCGGAGTTGTCGCCACGATCGCTGCCCTGGAGCAGTTCCCAGAAGTTCTCGGAAGCCATGATGTCCGGGGTGGCCATGTCAGCGTAGACGGGGCCGCGGTTGGACCAGAGAGGCTGGGAGGAGCTGAAGTTGTCCCGCCAGTTGGCGCGACGGCCGCCCCAGAAGGCCATGTGTGCGTAGCTGTTGTGACCGTTGTTCTGGTCGATGCCCGCGCAGCTGGGCGTGGTGTCGCTTTCGCAACCCTTGAAGCTCGGGTCCCAGAGGGCCTGGTTGGCCATTTCAGCACAGTCGGGAAGCTGCGTGTCGTAATCGGGGTGGACGACGACCTGGCCGACCTCGGAGGGGCTGACGCAGAGCTCCGGGGTGATGCTTTGGTTGAAGATCATCACGGAAAGCACGTTACCCGTGCGATCCTTGTTCTGGCCGTTGGCCTCCGTGCGGTTGGCGGCGTCCAGCACTTCCGGAATCGGGAAGAGGCCCTTGTTGTCCTGCGAGAAGGCGGAGCAGGCCTGGACGATGCCGCGAACCTGCGTGCCGCACTTGAGCTGTGCCGCGTTGCGGCGAGCCTTACCGAGGGCGGGCAGAAGGATACCGATGAGCAGAGCGATGATCGCGATCACCACGAGCAGTTCGATGAGCGTGAAGCCCTGCGTTCTCTTGCTGCGAGTCATGTGTGTTCTCCAATTCATTTCTGAGCCACCGTGACGGACCCGTTTCCCGGGCTGTTTGCGACACGGTGTACGCCAAACAAGTCGGACTGATACCTGACGCGGCCAAAACCGACCGCGTACGAACCGAGGACTCATTACCGAGAGCCTTCGGGGGTTGCTTGACACCAGGGGCAATCGCCGTACCGGTGAAGCAGTCAGGTTGTCGGCGTTACTGAGAACTCACGCTGTGGACCGAACCCATGGCAAATGGGTCATAATCAGATGAGTGCAAATCAAACAACGGTTCAGTCGGGTTGAGATTCGCAGTAAAGCCAGCACGTGCTTGGAGTACGATACTCCAGTCGATTCGTCTGTCAAGGCAGCGCGGTTCCGAGGAACGTCCCAACTTGACCCGACGGATCCCGAAATCGAACCAAACACAACCCAATCTGATCTCGAGGACGGCACCATGAGCAACCTGATGGCACGACTCGCCGACCGGCACCTGACACTTCCCGAGCCCGCGGCCCCCGTTGCCAGCTATGTTCCGGCCGTCTCCGTGCATTCCGGCGCCTTCGTCTTCATCAGCGGCCAGATCCCGATCAAGGATGGCGAACTCCTCGCGACCGGGCAGGTCCCCACCGACGTCTCCGTCGAACTCGCCCAGGCGTGCGCCCGGCAGTGCGTCCTCAACGCGCTCGCCGCCCTCCAACAGGAGATCGGTGACCTCGGTCGCCTCCGCCGCGTCGTGCGCCTCGGCTGCTTCGTCGCCGCCCCTTCGGACTTCATCGACCACCCGAAGGTCGCAAACGGCGCGAGCGACCTGCTGCTGGACCTGCTCGACGACGACGGCAAGCACGCGCGGGCGGCGGTGGGCGTCCCCAGCCTGCCGCTGGGTGTGCCAGTGGAGATTGAGTTTACGTTTTTGGTGGATTAGGGAAGAGGATTGTGGCGGGAGTCGGGAATCGGGAATTGGGAGTCGGGGTGGATTGCCTTCGGCAAGCGAGTTGGGGAGCTTCCGCTCCGCCCTCACAGCGGGCCCTTCCGATGTTCGGCTGGCCGAATGAGTTGGATCGGCGTAGTCTCTTCGGAACTTCTTTCCGGAGGGTCTCGTGGGAAACATCCAGAGTTATCGAGATCTCGATGTGTGGAAACATGCGATGAAGCTTGGGTTCATGGCATATGACGCAACCCATGCGTTTCCGTCGCACGAGCAATACGCACTCACTTCCCAGATCCGGCGCGCGGCTGTTTCAATCGCCAGCAATATCGCAGAGGGGTATGGCCGCGGCGGGCGCGCGGAGTACATCCGCTACCTGAAGATAGCGCGAGGGTCGTTGCTCGAACTCGAAACGCAATTGCTCTTCGCAAGGCGCTTCGGATACATCGAGACAGAGCAACGTCAGCACATTGATGGTCAACTCGTGCGCACAGCCAAGACACTTGCCGGACTCATCCGCGCACTTGAACGGTGATCGCGATTCCACACGCTTCCCGCTTCCCGTCTCCCGATTCCCGCCTCTTACCCAAACGCCTTCTGGTAATCCGCCACGAACTTCTCGAGGCCGCTGTCGGTCAGCGGGTGGTTCATGAACTGCTTGATCACCTTGAAGGGGACGGTGGCCACGTCGCAGCCGACGAGGGCGCACTCGACCACGTGCATGGGGTGGCGGATGGATGCCGCGAGGACCTGGGTGCTGTAGCCGTAGTTGTCGTAGATCTCGCGGATCTGTCGGATGAGATCCATGCCGTCGGCGCCGATGTCGTCGATGCGTCCGATGAAGGGGCTGACGAGGAAGGCGCCGGCCTTGGCGACCATCATGGCCTGGAGCGGCTGGAAGCAGAGGGTGAGGTTGGTGCGGATGCTCTCCTCGCTCATCGCCTTGCACGCCTTGAGGCCGTCCACCGTGCTGGGGAGTTTCACGACGATGTTGTCCGCGATCTTCGCCCGGTCGCGGCCCTCGGTCATCATGCCATCGAAGTCAGTTGCGATGACTTCCGCGGAGACGGGCCCGGACACCACTTCGCAGATCTCGCCGAGGCGCTTGACGTAGTCCACGCCTTCCTTCGCGATGAGCGACGGGTTGGTCGTCACGCCGTCGAGGACGCCGAGGTCAGCAGCTTCCTTGATCTCGTCGAGATTGGCGGTGTCGATGTAGAGTTCCATGGCCGTTCCTACCTGCATTTGGGGGGTCGATGTGAACAATCAACGGTGCGTCCCGGGCCGCACCAGCGGAACGTCATCCTATCGACCGGAACGGGAGGGTGCTTGATCCGCTTTTTTGGGGAGCGGGGTCCCCGTCTACCCGACCGAGACCTGCAGGATCAGGACGATCAGCAGGGTGACGGACACGATCGCGAGCACGATGTTGAGCGTCAGCATGAAGCGGACGATCGGATAGGAGAAGGGCGACGCCGGCCGCGAGCGATCGACCGCGATGGACGCGGGCTCCGCGGTGGAGGTGACCTGCGCGATCTCGGCGAGTGTGGAGGTCGGCGTTTCCTTGTGCGCGATGGGTGGGTCTTCACCCTTCAGAAGAGCGCGCAGGTCGACCAGCAGGTCGGTGCAGCTCTTGTAGCGGTGCTTGCGGCTCTTGGCCATCATCATCTCGATGACCTCGCTGATACCGGCCGAGAGCTTCGGGTTGACGTGGTCCGGTGGTGTCAGCGGCGACTTGAGGTGCTTCTGCATGACCTCGGTCGGGTTCTTGCCGGAGAATGGGACCTGGCCCGTGACCATGTGATAGAGCGTGGCGCCGAGACCGTAGATGTCCGCCGCCGGACCGACATTGACATCCCCCCGGATCTGCTCCGGCGAGATGTAGTATGGCGTCCCGTAGGCCTTGCCCTTCTCGGCGAGCGCGGCTTCCTTGTCATCGATGGCGCGCGCGAGACCGAGGTCAGCGAGTTTGGGGATGCCATCCGGCGTGAGCATGATGTTCTTGGGCTTCACGTCCCGGTGGATCAGGTTCTTCTCGTGAGCGTGACGCAGCGCATCGGCGACGCCCTCGATGATGCGGACGGCGTCCTTCTCGGTGTAACGCTTGTTCGCGGCGATGCGATCGTGCACCGTCTCGCCCTCGACGAACTCCATGATGAAGTAATGGAATTCACCGGCGCGCCCGACGTCATAGGCCTGCACGATGTTGGGATGGTTCAACTGGGCGGCCGCGCGTCCTTCGGCGTAGAAGCGTTCGATGAACTGCGCGTTGCTGGAGAACTTGCGGGGCAGCACCTTGATGGCCACGGTGCGATCGAGGCTGAGCTGGGTCGCCTTGAAGACGGTGGCCATGGCTCCTGCGCCGAGTTTGCTGTGCACCTCGAAGCCGGGGATCTGCTGGCTGGAGCGTTCTTCCTCGACGGCGGAGCGGATGCGCGTGAGTTGTCCTTCGGTGACGTAGTTCTTCTCGACCAGCAACTGGGCGAGGGAAGCCTCGTTGGCATCCGCCTTCTGAGTGACGCAAGCCTCGACTTCCTCGCGGGTGGCGAGGCCCTGATCGATCACCATCTGGCCGAGCATCGAGTCGATGCTGTTGGCGGCACCGAGGCTGGTTCCTGAAACGGAGGACTTGCCGGCCGAGCCGGAACCGGATCGGGAGCCGGACTTCGCCGAGCCGTCGTCTTCACCGCGAAGGATCTGCAGGGTATCGGCCGGCATGGGTAATGCGGTACCACCATCGCCGAGTGAGTCGCCGGGCATCGGGAGCGGGCCGGAGTCCTCCGAGCGCGCGGGCTCATCCTCGGGCATGGGCAGCTTCGACTCCTCGTTGGGGTCGGGGCTGTTGTCGGGTTGCTTTGGATTGGCGGTGGTCAAACGTGGGCGCCCTCCAGCCTGGCCGGACACCGTAGAGACGCGTTGGGTGGGTGTCAATCGAGGGCCGGATGGTCGACTGGAACTCTGATGAGTCATCGGTGAATCCTGCCGCGATGGATAGCTGCGGCATCACTTTTGGGGTGTGCTACCCGTATGCGAAGTTAGCTTCCATCCAGCGGTGTGCCCGGACCGAGGCACACTGCTGTCGTGGGACTATTCGCAGGGGATGGTCGGCGGTTCCGGAGAAAGTGAGCGGCGCCGCGGATCCGAACGGAATCCGATTGTGGGGGCTGCCCCCCCGGTATTCGGCATCGGGCACCCGGGGATGCCTTCGGCGCTGTCATGAGGTGCTTTCCGCTCCGATATCGAATCCGAGCGGTACTTGTCACTGTTGATTCCGAAGACGCTCATCCCCGATTGCCGGGTGCCGGGGACCACAACTCCAAAAAAACAAACCGCCCGCCGGAGGACCGACGGGCGTTCGTTCATCTGAGTCTTCAGTACCCGCTCACGAGATGCCGTCGTGGCCGGCCATCATCTTCATCATGTCGATGCAGCGGGCGGCGTAGCCCCACTCGTTGTCGTACCAGCTCACGACCTTGAAGAAGTTGGAGTTGAGCTCGATGCACGCGGTCGCGTCATAGATGGAACTGGCCGGGTAGGAGACGAAGTCGCTGGAGACGACGGCGTCCTCCGTGTATTCGAGGGCTCCGTTCATCGGGCCCTCAGCGGCGGCCTTCATCGCGGCGTTGATGTCGGCGATGCTGGTCGACTTCTCCGTCTTGAACGTCAGGTCGACGCAGGAGACGGTGGCCGTCGGTACGCGGAACGCCATGCCGGTGAGCTTGCCCTTCACTTCAGGGATGCAGAGCGCCACGGCCTTCGCGGCACCGGTGCTTGCGGGGATGATGTTCATATAGGCGTTGCGTCCGCCGCGAAGGTCCTTCTTTGACGGCCCGTCCTGGGTGGGCTGCGTGGCGGTTGCAGCGTGGATCGTGGACATGAGGCCTTCGGCGAGTCCGAAGGTATCGTTGATGACCTTCGCGACGGGTGCGAGACAGTTGGTGGTGCAACTGGCGTTGCTGATGACCTTGTGCTTCGCGGGGTCGTAGTTCTGGTGGTTGACGGTGTAGACGAACGTGGGGACTTCGTCGGGCGACTTGGTCGGCGCCGAGATGAGGACGCGCTTGGCACCGCTCTTCAGGTGCTTGCCTGCGGTGTCGGCGGTGGTGAAGAGTCCGGTGGATTCGAGTACGTAGTCAACACCGAGGTCTCCCCAGCCAATGGCTTCGGGGTCGCGCTCGGCGAAAGTCTTGACGGTGTGGTTGCCGACGGTGAACGAACCCTCGCCCGCCGTGACCTTGTGACCGAAGCGGCCGTGCATGGTGTCGTACTGCAGGAGGTAGGCAAGGTTGTCCGCGGGGACGAGGTCATTGACGGCGACGACCTCAAGTCCTGCCTCGTGAGCGATGCGGTACACGAGGCGGCCGATGCGTCCGAAGCCATTGATACCGACACGGATGGCCATGGTGATCGATCCTTCCTGAAGCGATTCCCCGAGCGGGGAGTGATGGTGAAATGGGCGGAAAATCGGGGCAGAGTCCGGGCGAAACCGGGCCCCTGCGGTCGAATGGGACACGGTATCAGGGCCGCGGTGGGCGGTCAATTGGAGTGGCGCGGCGGCGTCCGACACCTCACGAGTTTCTCACTTGCGAGGCCGGTGATGGCACACGCGGGATCCGCCGCGCTCAGGTCAATGACCTCCTCGGGTTGCCACCCGGCCTGCACGAGCAGCGCATGCAGTCCGGCCTCGTCGGTCCCCCAGAGCATGGGTTCCCCGCGCCTTCGAAGCCACGCTCCGACTGCGGCGTGCTGACCCGCAAACCCGATGGGACCATCGGGGCAATCCATCCATGAGGCGATGCACTGCATCTCCGGAACCGGGAGCATCGCCAACCCCCGCAGCGTCGCCAGTACGCGGGCAGGCTCAAGGTACATGAGCAGCCCTTCGATCACGGCGACCGTGGGCACGCTCGCGAACTTCGCACGCGCCGGGAGTACGGTTGCCGGATCCTCGTGTGACAGGTCGATGGGAACGCATTGAACTCGCCCGCGACCCGGCGCGACGGCGCGAAGTGCGCGGAGGGTTGCCGGGTGGTCGGCTGCGATGAAATGCGAGCATGTTCCCGCGTCCGCCATGCGCCAGATGAGCGTGTCGAGTCCTGTTCCGATGACCAGAATTTGCCGGTAGCCCCCCACTGCCAGCGTCTGCACCAGTCGATCAATACACCTTTTCCGCGCCATCCAGTGCGAAACGATACCGGGCGCCGCACGCGCTTCGAGGAACCGCCACCAGGTCCGGCCGATGCGCGAGTGCGTGGAACGGAGCAGCAGCCGGTCCGTCCGCGTGCCTGAGAGGAATCGCTCGCACCATGCAGCAGCGCCGGCGGGCGCACCGCCGTCGCTGGAGGACATCACGGTGGCCGCCGCGATGATGCGCGCGGTTGCGCTGGCGCGATCACGTCTGATGGGGAGCATGCTCGAAGTGTGCCCGGTAGTGTCGGTACCAGTCGCTCTGGAAGCGCTCCCCGGGATCGAATCTGCGCTTCGCGGCGAAGAATGAGTGCACCCGCGGATAACAGGCCTCGAGTTGAGACGGTGTCGCGAAGTGGTGATAGGTCAGGTAGTAGCTGCCGCCATGAGAGATGGCCAGATTGATGAGTCCGCGGAACGACTCAGCCGCGTGATCGATCGCCTGGCGGTCATGGTCGATGTGCAAGTTGAAGATGACGCACGCGAACCGCTGCCGCGCCCATGCCATGACGGTTTCGAGGTCCGGTTGGATCAGGCGGATGGTGCCGTAAATCACGGGCGTGCGGCGTTCGGTGAGGTATGCCGCGGCGGCGTACAGGAACTCCACGAGCGCATCGGGCGGGACGTAGAGTTCGGTGATCATCTCCGAACCGGGGCACTGCGCACCGGTCCGTCGGTCGACTTCTTCGTGGTAATCGTCGACATAGGTACTGAGTTGGTGTGTGTCGGACATGTAGAGTTGTCCGTCGGTCGCGAGGTAGTGCTGCGCGTAGCGGGTGAAGGCTTGTGTCTTGTCGGTGTGAGCGAGTGTCAGCAGATCGATCCAGTCCTCTGCCGAGAGCATTCGCTGGTTCTTCGGCGGGACAGGATCACCCTCGACCGGGCAGTAGCCGCTGAAGACCCCGCGGGTCAGGAAGTCCGGAGATCGGGGATCAACGTCGAACTGGAAGTCGCCATACGTGAATCCTTCGTTGATGCGCCGTTCCGCGGCGTGGACGGCATCTTCGATATCGATGATGCGCACGACGCGCCTCAGTGTGCGCCGGGGCGCGAGTCGAAGCGTGACTTCCGTGATCACGCCGAAGAGCCCGTAGCCGCCGATTGCGAGATTGAAGAGGTCGCGGTTTTCTTCGCGGCTGCACCGGTGCGCATCTCCTCGGGCATCGACGAGCGTGAATGCCTGGACGTCGGCGACGATCGGCGACATGAGGAGGCCGCGCCCATGGATGTTCGCTGCCAGGGATCCCCCGAGTGAGAGGGTGTCGGCCCCGGTTTGCTTCTGGGCGATGCCCCAGCGTGGCGGGCGGTCGGGGCAGGCATCGCGTTGGATCGCGAGTATGCCGTTGATGAGTGCCGGCCACTGGATGCCGGCCTGAGCGCGGACGTGGCCGCGCTCGTGATCGAGTTCGATGATCCGGTCGAGATCGCGCGTGTCGATGAGTGTGGCGTGATCGGCGAACTGTTGTCCGCCCATGGCGTGGCGTCCGCCGCAGATGGCGACGGGCCCGGTGGTGGTTCGGATGAGATCTGCGACTTCCCGCGCTCTCCGTGGCCGTTGGACGCGCATCCGGGTGGGGTTGAGCCGCGAGTGGACGTCGTTGACGGATACGAGGGCAGCGGGATCCATACAGTTAGTTTATACTTACTAACTTATTGATCCAAGAGAAATCTGCCGGATGGGCGGGAAAAACCAGACTCAACCATCGGCAGGTAGCAGGGTCTCGATTGTGTCTGCCGGAGACCAACCGAGGATGTGCGCCAGGCGGATTGTAAAGTCCAAGGTCGAAACCCCAGAGGCCGGAACCAGCCGGGAGGGATGCCGGTCGAGGAGACGCGCAAGGTTTCCGCGGCCGATGCGCTTCACAAGGCACGCCAGATCAAGCAGCCGCTCCAGGCGATCGGCGGGACCTGCCTCGGGGTCGTCGAGCCTGAGGAGCCGAAGGCCGCGGCTTCTGAAGGAGGGCAGCCCTCCCATCCCGATGGCGATGAGTCGCTCATCTTCGGCATCGAGGAGGAGTGACTCGAAGACGTTGCCGCCTTCTTCCTCAGCGAGCGCGATTTCGAGTTCGGTAGCGATCGCTAAGAAAGCGGCGTGGGAGAGATGATCTGCGATCTCGATGATCTTGTTGAGGAAGATGGCGAGCGTACGCGCGCGGTCGGGACCGGTGAGGTGTCGCTGTGCGACCTGGCATCCGATGATGCAGGACCAGGCGAGGGCTTCGAGGGTGCAGTTGTGTTCACTTGTTCCGTCGGCCTCAAGTCCTTCAAGTAGAGAGTGAATGGCATCAGATGGGCTCAACTCACCGAGAACGACTGAGACTTGCAAGATGGCATAGCGACATATAGCGCTTCGGACACCGCCCTGTGGACCAAATGGATGCTCGGCAGACAGGGCGACGCACGCTGTCAGATCGGAGAGAGCTCGCAATGCAAACTCCCGTTCTCGACTTCTCTCCCGACTCATGAGGCGCCTAAGGACATTGCCTCTCACATAGAGTCCACCAATCCGGTGGTTCAAGTCAGCAGCATGTGAGGAACTCGGAACTGGCAGTCTATCCAGCAGATCTGAGCAGATGTTCAGGGCTTCCGTGAGCCGCCAGAGTAGGTATAGACAGTTCGCCGCGTTGACCTGATGATTCTCGCGCAACCACTTCGGGGCACTCTCAACCAAGAGCCCCCTCTTCGCCACTTCCAATGCCTCTGTGTATCGACCGAGCGTCATCCAACCGACGCACTCAATCGCAATCGATGTGGACAAGCTCTCCGGATCGTCGGCCACCGACCGGTATCGCCGCGAGACCACAATCACATCTATGTTCGCACCTCTTCTGCGTTGTTCCATTGCCAATTCATACAGCCCGTCGCCGTCAAGCCCGTCCATGCGTTGCTCAAGTTCAGGGTCCACTCCGCCGGGCAGGATGAGAGGCAGACCATCAGCCTGCTCCGCTGCCAAGTCGCGCACGACATCCGCTAACGGGCGCTGCAGGACGCTCGCCAAGGCCACCACGAGATCGATCTTCGGGTTACCTGACGCAGGTCCCAGACGCGAGGGATCGCGGCCGAGGGCATTGGCCAGTTGTGTCCGGCTCCAGCCGCGGGCTGCGCACGCCTCTTCGAACAACTGTTGTAACTTCTGACTTCGACGATCGTCACCCACTCATGCCGCTCCTGGTTCAGACACTCCAAGAGTCATAGCACACATAAAGTGCGCTCGACGATACATGTGAAAGAATTCTTGTGGGTTGGTGTATCAGCCCCGCCGGCGACGCGGCGTGGCAACAGCAGCCGCGGCGATCACGACGAGGGCGGTGGGCCCTGGCGTGGGGACCGAGTTGAAGGACCCCGCATGGCTGCGCTCCGGGGTGTCGGACGCGGGCGTCCATGGATTCGCACCGGGGCGTTCGGTCGGAAGATCAAACTCGAACTCGGGCGCGACGGGTGACTTGCTGGGCGCGTGGTCGCCGAACAGGACGAGATCGCGAAGATCACTGGCCGGCTTGACGGGCAGCAACTCGATGTGCATCGATGAGAAGTGGTGCTTGGGGGTTTGGAGCGGGCGGATGGGGTCTCCTCCACCAGCAATCAGTCCGCCCGGCAGGAACTCAGACAGTCCATTGCCGACAGCGGCCGCGTTGACAACCTGAGCGCCAAATGCCACGAGTGCGGCGCTGAACATTGGCACGTGGCACCGCATGTCAAGCCCACCCCTCATCCCGGGGCTCAAGGAGGCTCCATGCAACGGAGCGGAAATGCGGGAACCGTCCCATCGTTGCAACAATCGTTGCCCGATCCGCATCGTCGATCGCCAACGTGGGGGAAGTTCCCGATTCACACGTCGAGAATTGCAACGAGAGCGCCCGCTCGCGAAGAAGCCAATGATCGATAGCCTCAGCGACTTCTACGACCTTGTTGGAGAGAACTCCAAGGACTCGACTCTTCCGCTCGCCAACAAGATGTCGATTTGCAACTTCACATCCGAATACACACGCCCAACCGACAGCTTCCGCGAGCGCGACGTCGATAGCGTCAAGGTCCAGGTGACGATCGAGTCGCTTCATCAGATCGTCAATGAAGTCCTCGACTCCGAGCGAGCCGAGATCAACAAGAACAGACTGAAGCCCAACTTCACTCTCAAGGAGCCTCGCGTGTAGTTGTGTGCCCGAGATCCCTTGGTGTTCATCGCACATCAGAACGGCGCGCTCGAAGTCGGCACGAGCAGTCTCAAGCATCGTAGAATCATTGGCCTGCGGCCCGAGCACACGCAGCACTTTACCGCGCAGGACCGTCGTCAATATGACATGGTGCAGATCGGCTCTCGACCCGCTCTCGCCCGGATCCGGTATGTCACGCAGCAGTCTATCACAGAGCGCGAGCGACAGAGGAAGTCGCCACAACGCATAAAGGGCCTCAGCGAGATTGAATGTGAGGTTCTGTCTGAGCCAGACAGGGAGACCCGTAACAGCCAATCCATGACTTGCTGCTTCCATACACTGGACAAAGCGGCCAAGAAAGTTCCAACTCACGGCTTCGAAGGACCAACCCTCGCCGATATTCTGAACGGAACCGACCTCTCTCATTCGCCGAGCCACAGCGATGACATCGTGATTCCGCCCGGTTGATCGCAACTCCAACGCCAACTCATACAACCCATCACCATCCAGCCCCGCCATGCGGTCCTCGATGGTGGTATCAACCTGCTGACCGATGATCAGATCGAGGTCGTCCGAGTCGCCGTCGTACAGTGCCTCAACAACATCGCCCACGGGCCATTCCAGCACGCGGGCGAGTTTCACGACGACGTCAAGTTTCGGATTGCCCGACGGCGGGACCATTCTCGATGGGTCACGCCCCAGCGCCTGAGCGAGCTGCGTACGATTCCAGCCCCGCGCAATGCGGGCCAGTTCGAACATCTGCTCAAGCTTCTGGCACTGGCGATTCAAGCTCACTTAGCTCCTTCTCGCCCGCCCTCAAGACCCACGATCAAATACGCGGAACGCATAACTGATCTCGGTCGACAATCGGGGATTCATTGCGAAAATGCAAGATCAAATGGAACCCAAATTCACAGTTTGATTGCCCAGATGTAAATGGGTCATGTATGACCGTCGCAAAATATCCCGGCAGGTCTACGAGATATTGTGGGTGCCCACGCAACCAAGACCCCGCGAACGAAACTGCGTTTCTTGATCGTGTGGCGCCGATTCCCAGGGCAGAAACGTCGCCGCGGCTAGCTCGCCATCAGTTCGCGCAGAATCTCGACGCCCTGTTCCAACTTGGCTTCCGCCGTCGCGAAACTCAGGCGCACATGGGTGTCGCGCTCGGAGAAGACGCCGCCGGGAATGATCATCACGTTTCGTTCCAGGGCCCGCTCACAGAACTGCATGCCTGTCAATCCAAGATGCTCCGGCACCCGCGCGAATGCGTAGAAGGCGCCGCCCGGCGTCGTCACATCCGTCACCTCGCCCAGGGTCGCAACCACCTTGTCCCGACGCTGCTGGTAACGCGCCACCGTCGGCTCCATGTCAACATCGAATGTCGCCATGCAACCGTGCTGCAACGGCATCGGCGCGCACACGAACGTGTACTGCTGAAGCTTCGCCATCTCTTCGATCAGCGCCTTCGGGCCCGCGGCGTACCCCATCCGCCAACCGGTGCAGCCATAGGTCTTGCCGAAGCCCCGAATGAGCAGCGTGCCCTGCCAGCCGGACTCGCCACGAGCGGCCGAGGGGCAGTGGCCGCTGTCGCGTGCATCGCTGTAGCAGAACTCGTCATAGATCTCATCGGCGATGAGCAGGAGACCGCGTTCGCGGCAGAGATCCCGCACCTTCTCGCATTCGGCCTGTGGCAGGACGACGCCGCAGGGATTGGAGGGTGTGTTGAGAAGCACGATCTTCGTGCGCTCGGTGATGAGTGGTTCGATGCGTTCGGCGGTCATGCGAAAGTCGGGGTAGGTATCGCAGATGACGGCGCGGGCGCCGGCGAGCGTCGCCATGTGCGGGTAGGCGACGAAGTAGGGATCGGGGATGATGATCTCATCCCCGGGATTGAGGGTTGCGAGCACGGCGAGGAGGAGGCCGCCGGAGGTTCCCGAGGTCACGAAGACACCGATGTCATCCGGCGCATCGGGCCACTGGAGTGTGGCGGTGAGGTGTTCGCGAATGCGTCTGATGAGGGGCGTGATGCCCTGCGTCATCGAGTAGCCGTTGTGGTTGGACTGGATGGCCTTGACGGCGGCATCCTTGATCGGATCGGGAACCGGGAAGTCCGGCTGACCGATGGACAGGTTGATGGGGTCGGTGAGGCGTGCACCGAGTTCGAAGACGCGTCGAATGCCGGACGCATCGATCGCGCTGCAACGGTCTGCAATGAGGCGTGACATGTCCATACGACAACTCCCGCCCGCCCCGTTGCCCCTGGGGGTGCCCTGCTACTGCCGGAGGATGTCTGAAGTTGAAACCGGGATCAGCGACCGACGCCGGCCTTGCGATTGGCCGTCTTGGGCAGACCGATGACCGGCTGCTTCTTGGGGTCGTAGCCCTTGGTTTCCTTGAGCTTCTCGAGGCGCTCCGCCCGGGTCAGGACGTTGCGATGCTGCACGAGGTTGCCGGCTGTCTTCAAACTGCTGTCGAGGCTCATCGCCTACCCCTTGTCTGTCTGAAACCCCGGTGCATCGAGGTCATTGGAACTTCACAGGGTACAGGCTGTCGAAGTCCACACCGCTGTGGTCGCGCCTGTACGTCCGCCCCAACTGCTGAAGCTGCTCCTTGAACTGCCGACCCTCAGCCGACCGCTCGGGGGTACCCGGGAAGGGCTTGATGACCTGGAGCACGTAGTTGGGCCGACTATTGTTACTGCGAACGCGGGCGACTGCAACTGTCAGACCGTTGTCATTCAGGAACTCGGCGGCCCGAACAACCTCATCGTGGTTGGATGAGGTCATGAGCTGGTAGTAATTCATCCCCTCCTCGCGGGGATCGCCCGCCAGTCCGGGGTCTTCAACGAGGTGCAGACCGGTCCTCAACTCCCGGTTGTTTGTCCGAGGCGGCGGCGTCTGCTCGCGGGTCTCGTTCGTTTTGCTTGCATTCTGTTCGGTCTGGCCGCGGTCGTTGTTGAGGAGATCCGGATTCCGGGGCAGGTCACTGAGCGGGTCTCGGACATTGTTGAACTGGTCATTGAACTGGTCTGACGCCTGTTCCTGGAGGCGCTGCTCGCCGATCGTCTCGGCCCGATGGAATCCGATCGCGTACGCACCCCAGGCCACGATCAGAAGCAGGCCGACGCCGAAGAAGAAGTAGCCCATCGGGACGCGGACCGTGCGTCCGGGGCTCAGCCAGTGCGCGACGCGGACATCAGAGTCGCTGTCAGGCTCGGGACCCGGTCCGGGGGCCGGCGCAGTGTACGACTCCGCGCGATGGCGGTCGCGGATGAGTTCGTACAGAGCTGGTCCCTTCTTGCGCATGGATCCCCTGCTGGTGTGTGCCCCACCAGATTACATCGTGCAAATGGCCGGGAGGCAAGCAGAAGTCGGCAGAGACCCGGTCCCCCGGGCGAGGGGGGGATCGAGACGCCGCGGATTCTCGAAGTCGCGGCGGGACGCCCGTCGATGAAATCTCCATCGCTTCAGAAAGGGAGTTCTCATGACTGACGTGCGATTTCCGGGTTCCTCGACGCTGCTCCAGCGCCTCGCATCCTCCGCACGAGCGGACACCCACGGACAGACAGGCACCGGCGTTGCTCTCGCGGCCGTCGAGGAAACGCTCGGTCGGGTCCGGGATGACGTGGACCGCTCGACGGCTCAGCTTGCCGATGTGCAGCGGTCGATCGCGGAAGCGGGGTCGTACGTCGGCGATCTGCGGGCGCTGAACTCGTTCGCCGCGGCGGCCTTCGATCGGGGCGGCGCGTATGACGTGCAGTTCCGGCACGAGGCGGTTGACGGATATCGGCTTGACCGGGTGCTGGGACCGAATGAGGTGTTTGAGGCGGTCGGCGAGTTCGTGCACTCGGCGCAGCCGGGGGGGCTGTATCTGTCGTTTGGTGTGCCGTACCTGGATCTGGGTTCGGCGAATGACGAGTTTGCGTTCCGGATAGAAGGGACCGCTGGCCAACGCGAACTGACGTTCGCGTCTGGGACGGCGACAGCTGATGTTGCGGCTGCCATCAACTACTTCACTGAAACTACTGGAGTCACTGCGACTACGTCCGGAACCGGCATCGTCATCCGGTCTCTTCGGCCTGGACGCAGCGAGTTCGTTTCAATAGCCATCGTCGACGATGGGAACATCGTGCGAGGTGATGGCATCCACGAGTTGCGCTCTCAGAACTTCACCGCTGCCCGAAGTCCATCCTTCCTGTACACCTCGACCGAAGCATACAACTCCATCACTGATCGCGGCCGGGACCTGGGGTACCGCATCAGCGGACTTGATGCGACGGCGGATCTGGCGACGAACTCGCTGTCGATCGCAATGCGCGATGGATCGACGTTGAAGCTGCGCCTGGACGCGGACCTTGAGTCCTTCGGCTGGGACGTGACAACACCGCCCATCGAGGGGCGACTGCTTCGACTGGTCGGCAAGTCGCGGTTGAGTGATGCGGCGGTGGTTCGTGGTGCCGCGGGGGATTCGGTTGGGCTGTCGCCGTATCGACATCAACGTGCTGTGGCTGAGCAGGTGCGGACCGAAGGCGGGCTGACGGGCGCCGGCTTCGCAGGGACGCCGGATGCGGCGCGGGTGCTTGGGTTGCTGGGGTGAGTGGTCGGGAGTCGGGAAACGGGACATGGGAATCGTGTCGGAGCGCCTGCGGCGGACAATCGGATGAGCTTCCGCTCCATTGCGATGCGGAGCGGAAGCTCCTCAGCTCCTTGCCGTAGACAATCCAACCCGATTCCCATGTCCCGTTTCCCGTTTCCCGACCTATACACCCCATCACCCCGACGCGATGACTGATGCGACGGCGTGGGTCTCCGTGTGGGAGATTGAGAGGTGCCACTCGGTGATGCCGGCTTCCGCGGCGATCGCGGCGGCCTGGCCGGTGATGTTGAGTTCGGGGCGACCGGTGGGGCCTCGTGTGACTTCGATGTCGGTCCAGGCGATGCCGCGGGTCCAGCCGGTGCCGAGGGCCTTGAGTGCGGCTTCCTTGGCGGCGAAGCGGGCGGCGAGGTGTTCGGCTTCGCGTCGCGCGGACTGTGCGGCGTACTGGCGTTCGTTGTCGGTGAAGATGCGCGTGAGGAAGCGTTCGCCGTGGTCATTGACCATGGCGCGGATGCGTTCGACGTCCATGAGATCGATGCCGTGGCCTCGGATGCGCATGGTCCGTATCCTACCTGAGGTCATGAGGCGCGGTTGAAAGGGACGTGATGAGCGAATCGACCAAGGGACATCGGGTTGCGGCGGAGAAGACGGTGGGCGCCGTGGCGTGCGCCGTCATCACGGTGTCGGATACGCGCACGCCGGAGACGGACAAGGGGGGCGACCTGATCGTCCGGTTGCTGACTGAGGGCGGCCACGACATCGTGGACCGATGCATTGTGCCGGATGATCCGGGTGCGATCGATGCGGCGCTTGATCGTTACCTCGGCGAGGCGCGGGTTCTGACCGTGCTGCTGACGGGGGGCACTGGGATTGCCAAGCGGGACACGACGATTGAGGTGGTGCGCCGGCGTTTCGTGGCCGAGTTGTCGGGGTTTGGTGAGATCTTCCGGATGCTGAGTTGGGAGCAGGTGGGTGCCGCGGCGATGCTGAGCCGCGCGACGGCGGGGTTGGCGGAGCATGCGGAGGGTGGTGACACATTCGTCTTTGCGATGCCGGGGTCGGTGAACGCGGTGGAGACGGCGATGGTGAACCTGATCGTGCCGGAGTTGGGGCATCTGGTGTGGGAGCGGAAGAGGTGATCTGGTGGCTGGTTTTGGGTGGCTGGTGGTTGGGAGGAGTTTCCGCTCCGTTGTGTTGTTGAGACGTCTTTCTTGATTCACTCTGATCGCGTTGCCTTCCAGGCGAGCAGTTCTTCTTCGTAGGGCCAGCCGCAGTTGTTGCAGGTTCGCTGTGACTGCGGTTGCTGGCGGAGGTCGTGGCCGCATTCGAAGCAGACGGGGATGTCGAGTTGGAGGAGGGCGCGGCGTCGGTCTCGGAACATGGTTCGTTCGTAGGACATGCACCAGCACAGGACGGCCAGCAAGAATGCAATGAGAAAGGCGAGACCGGCGATCCAGTCGGCGGCGCCGGCAGCACGGAAGGTCCATCCGACACCGAGACTGATCACAACGATTCCGGTGAGGATGATCAGCGGGCCTCGGGCGGTCAGGGAGGGATAGACCGATGGCTGATTCCTGATCAGGGCACTGAGCGTGGCGACCTGTCGCCGGGTGAGTTTGAAGTCGATACCCGGCAGTGAGGTGAGCTTCGATCCGCTGATGTCATCTTCCGGGGCGGCATCGGTCTCGCCGCCGCACTCGGGACAGATCTCGGGTGGATGGATCAGGTCGATGCCGTAGAGGTCGTAGCCGCATCGGGCGCAGGTGGGGTAGCCCTCGCGGCTCATGGCGGTCCAGAGTCGGCGTTGGCGCCGGCGTTGTGGTGCACGGACCCGGAGGATCACGAACATCGTGCCCAAACTCGTGAGCAGCAGGAGGAAGACCAGCCTCCAGATCGGCGTCATCGTGCGCAAGTACAGCAACAGGAGTATGTAGGCCATCACGATGGCCACGATTGGAGCCATAGACTGAAACAGGCGCAGACCGGGGCGTTGCTCGAAGGCCGGGCTGAAGGCCATGGCGGCTTCGACGCGCGCGCGGGCGGTTTCGTCGTCGATGCGACGGAGTTCGGGGTAGCGTTTGTCCTGTTGCCGTCTGAAATTCATGTGTGCGAGTCGCCGGGGGCGCGTCCAGTGTAGCGCTTCCAGGCGTCGCGTTGCATGACGGGGACGTCGTGCCCGCATTCGGGACAGACGTTGTCGCGGAGAACGGCCATATCGTAGTCGCAGTCGGCGCAGATGAGTCGGCCGTGTCCGGCGAGCCGGAAGCAGAGGTCGCGGCCAAGAAAGCGGTTGCGTTCACGATCCTGGAGGATGACCAGTGTGATCACGCATGCCATCGGGAGACCGGCGGTGATGATCCCAAGGATCGGATCGTCCATTACGAGCCAGATACCGAGTGGAACGAGCGGAAGACAGAGCCATGCGATTGCGGGCTGGTACACCTTTCCTGATTCGCGGTGCGCCTTCCGGCTGTCGCGCAGTGCTTCGAGGGCGGCGAGGAATGTTGGGAACTGGAGCAGCCGTGCTTTGACAGTCGGGTCGGCCGCGACGCCCAGTTGCTGGAGCAGTCGGGCGGTCTGGACGTCGCTCCAGGGATTTCGGCAGCGTGGGCAGGTCTCGAACTCCGGTTGTGCGACCACCCTGCCGCAATTGAGACAGACGCGCTGTCCGCTGTTGTGCAGCACGTATCTCAGCACGATGCGGTAGCTGCGAACGAGGCTGTGCAGCCTCCGTGCGAAGGCGACCTGCACGATGGCCGTGATGATGCACGTCATCAGGAAGACGCCCGGGTCGCCGCCGATGAGCATTGCCGTCGCGGCGGCGATGGCGATGAGTCCCGGCAGGATGCGTCCGGTGAGGTCGAGGAGTGTGAGTCGATCCGCCCAGGCGGAGCCGCGGAGCAGGATCCATGCTTCGTGGAACGCGGCGGTCGCCTCATCGCGTGACGCGAATCGCTGGAGTTCCGGGACGAGCAGCGGCGCGAGGATGGGGAGTCTTCGGAGGGCGGGAGAACGCTCGGGCGTCATTCCCCCTGCTCCGCACGCTGGACGTATCGCTCCCACGCCTGCTTCTGCCGGTCGTCGACCTGTTCACCGCACTCGGGGCAGCAGTTGTCGCGCAGGACTGCCATGTCGTAGTTGCACTTGGCGCAGACCAGGACGCCTTCGTCGGCGAGACGGGCCGTGATGTAGCGTCTGGTGAACGGGACCTGCTCCAGGGCTTCGAGCGTCGAGATGAGCAGTGAAAGCAGGATGAGTGGAATGACCGCAACCACGACGATGGAGGGGTTCAATATGGAGACCACCAGAGCTGCGGTCATCAGCGCGATCGTTGTCCAGTACAGGGAGCGCCAGGGCAGGCGCGATGAACGTCGAAAGGCGCGCTTCGCACCATAGTTGGCTCGCAGCGCGCCGGCGAGTGTCGGGAAGTGCACGAGGCCCGCCAGGCGTTTGCGTTCCTTCTTCGTAAAGTAGACGCGCAGGAGTTCGGTGACAGGCGCCTCGTTCCATTCGCGCGAGCAGTGCGGACAGGTCGGGTAATCCTGATCCACGGGTTTGCCGCAGCGTCGGCACACGACCGCTCCCAGTCGGATGAGATCGTCGCGAAGGACCTGGCGGAAGCCACGATGCAGGCGCCAGGTCCGGACCACGGTCTGTGCGAGGGTGACAGCGAGGATCAGGCTCAGGATGTAGCCACCGGATGATCCTCGAATCCAGGCATACGCGAGGAAGCCGCTCAGGAAGAGAACGGCGAGAGTCAGTGATGCGATGTCGAGCACGTGGAAGCGCTCGAGGAAGCGCACGCGGCGGAGCGTCAGCCACGCTTCGTGGAAACAGCGGCGGGCATCATCTTCAGTCGGGAATCGATCCAACTCCGGAATCAGGAGTTTCGCGAAGAAGGGGATGCGTGGATAGCTCGTGCGTTCCGGGAAAGGGCTCTCTGCAAATTGGACGGATGCCTGTGTCATGCTGTGGTACCAGGAGGTGTTCTACCACGACATGCGCCAACGCGGGCGGGAAGTGACGGCGTTGGCATCCGGCATCTGCCATTCGGCACTCGGAGTGGATGCCGTCAGTCCGTGCTGGTTGACTTGGGGCTTGATGCCGCGGCGCAGCCGCAACCGGAACCGCAGCCTCCGGCGTTGCCATCGGTCTTCTTGTCCTTCTTGGGCTCGGCAGCTTTCTTGTCCGCCTCGGCGTCCTTCTTGTAGGACGAGGAGCGGTAGTCTGTTTCGTAGAAGCCGGAGCCCTTGAAGATCACGCCGGCGCCGGTACCGATCAACCGTTCGAGCTTGAGTTTGCCGCATTCGGGGCACTTGCGCAGCGCCTTGTCCTTCATGGACTGGAAGGCTTCGAACTCATGGTCGCAGGCGTTGCAGCGGTAGTCGTAGGTGGGCATGGCGTCAATCTCCTTCGGGCTCGCGTGCGAGCGAGACCTTGGCGGGGCGGAGCGTGCGATCGCCCATGGCATAGCCGATCTGGAGGGTCATCACGACGCGGCCGGGTTCGACGTCGGGGTGCGGCGTCTGGAGGAGTGCCTCGTGACGCTCGGGATCAAACTCGTCGCCTTCGGCGGGTTCGACGCGGGTGACGGCATGGGCGGCCATGATCTGCATCAGTTCATCCCGGATCACGGAGACGCCTTGGCGAATCTGATCAACGGTCGCCTGCTCGGGATCGACCTGCAGCGCTCGATCGACGTTGTCAGCAAGACCGAGGAGGCCATTGATGACAGCGACGCTTCCCTGTCGGCGCGCCTCCGCTTCATTGGCGATGGCGCGACGCTGGTAGTTCTGGTAGTCGGCGAGGGCGCGCTGGTACTTCGCCTGCCACTCCCCGACCTGCTGTTCGAGTTCGGCGAGCGCATCTTCGTGTTCAAGGATGGCCTCCGGATCGACTTCACCGGGATCAACGATCTCGGGGTCGTTCTCGACGGGGGCGTCCTGTTTCTTGTCCTTCTTCTTCATCTTCATAACAACCTGCCTGTTCTTCAGGCGCCGAGCATGGATCGGATCTTTTTCCAGAATCCGTGGGTCTCAGGGAGGATGCTGTGTTCGTCTTCCGTCTCCGCGAAGTCGCGCAGCAGTTTCTCCTGCTTCTCATTGAGCTTCTTCGGAACTTCGATACTGGCTACGAGAATGATGTCGCCGCGACGCTGCGAACGCAGGTTGGGAAGACCGGCGCTCTGGATGCGGAAGACATCACCGTGCTGCGATCCCTTGGGAATGATGACCGACGCCGGCTCATCGAGCGTCGGTACTTCGAGGTGCGCCCCGAGCGCTGCCTGCGTGAAGGTGATGGGAAGTTCGACGACCAGGTGATCGCCATCGCGTCGGAACAGATCGTGTTCCTTCACGCGGACCACGACGTGAAGATCGCCGTAGATGCCGGAGCCGTCCGGCGACATTTCGGGTGCGGGCGGTTCCCCTTCGCGCTGCACTCGAACCGCCTGCCCCTCACGGATGCCCGCGGGGATCTTGACAGTAAGCTTGCGCTCCTTGGGGACGCGTCCCTTGCCTTTGCAGTCGACGCACTTCTCCTTGATGATCTGCCGCTTGCCCTGGCACGCGGGACAGGTGGTCTGCATGCGGAACATGCCGCCGAGACCCGTCTGGATGACGACGCCCTGGCCACCACAGGTGGTGCAGGTGATCGGGTCGGAGCCGGGCTTGCCGCCGCTGCCGCTGCAGGTGCCGCAGACATCGAGTCGCGTGAACTCGACATCGCGATCGCATCCGGTGAGGACTTCCTTGAGCGTGAGCGACACTTCGGTCTCGAGGTCGTAGCCCCGCGGCACACCGCCGCGACGCCCCCGGCCCTGTCCGCCGAAACCGCCACCGCCGCCTCCGAAGATGTCGTTGAACATCGAGAAGATATCTTCGACGTTCATGCGGCTGAAGTCGTGTCCGGCGGGACCGCCGCGACCTCGGAGCCCTTCGTGTCCGTACTGGTCGTAGACCTGTTTTTTCTGATCGTCGGAGAGGACTTCGTAGGCTTCGGCGGCTTCCTTGAACTTCGCCTCGGCCTCTTCATCCCCGGGGTTGCGATCCGGGTGGTACTTCATGGCCATGCGTCGGTAAGCGCGCTTGATTTCTTCGGCATCGGCGGACTTGTCGATGCCGAGGACTTCGTAGTAGTCGCGCGTGGTGGGCATGGGGTCCTTCCGTGGTGAGTCCGTGTCCTGAAAGGAGCCCGCCCGTCCTTCGACGAGCGGGCCCAGTATTGATCGGGATCGGGCTGCTCACTTACGGTGAGCCGCGCGCCCGTGGGATGTCAGTCGATCAGGCGCTGGCGCCGACGACGGGCTCGGTGTCATCCTTGAGTTCGGTGATGAGCACGTCGGTGGTCAGCATGAGACCCGCGACGGAGGCGGCGTTCACGAGGGCACACTTCGCGACCTTGGCAGGATCGATCAGTCCGGACTTGACCATGTCGACGAACTTCTCGGTCGTGACGTCGTAGCCCATGCTGTCATCGAGTTCCTTGATCTTCTCGACGATGAGGTCGCCGTCGATGCCGGCATTGGCGCAGATCTGGTTGAGGCAGGACTCCACGGCCTTGTGGAGGATGTCGTAACCGATCTTCTCGTCGCCGGTGGCCTTCTTGCGGCCGGCTTCGAGTGCCGGCTGCGTGCGGAGCAGCGCGATGCCGCCGCCGGGGACGTAGCCCTCCTGGGCGGCCGCACGTGTGGCGTTCAGTGCATCGTCCACGCGGTCCTTGCGCTCCTTCATCTCGACTTCGGTCGCGGCACCCACGTTGATGATGGCGACGCCACCGGTGAGCTTGGCGAGGCGCTCCTGCAGCTTCTCCTTGTCGTAGTCGCTGGTGGAGCGGTCGAACTGTGCCTTGATCTGATCGGCACGGGCGTTGATATCGGCCTTCTTGCCAGCGCCCTGGATGATCGTCGTGTTGTCCTTGTTGATGACGACCTTGCGGGCCTTGCCGAGTTCCTTGAGTTCGATGGACTCAAGCGTGCGGCCGAGGTCCTCGGCGAAGAAGGTGCCGCCGGTGAGGGTGGCAATGTCACCGAGCATGGCCTTGCGGCGATCGCCGAAGCCGGGGGCCTTGACGGCAGCGACCTTGAGGACGCCGCGAAGTCGGTTGACGACAAGCGCGGCGAGCGCTTCGGACTCGACGTCCTCGGCGATGATGAGGAGGGGCTTGCCGGCGCTGGCGACCTTGTTGAGGAGGGGAAGGAGATCGTTGAGGTTGGAGATCTTCTTCTCGTGGATGAGGATGATGACATCTTCGAGGACGGCCTCGGCGGTCTTCGGATCGGTCATGAAGTAGGGAGAGAGATAGCCCTTGTCGAACTGCATGCCTTCGACGTAATCGAGCGTGGTCTCGGCGGCCTTGCCTTCCTCGACCTCGACGACGCCGTCGGGTCCGACCTTGGCGATGGCCTCGGCGATGAGTTCACCGATCTCGGCATCGTGGTTGGCGGAGACGGTCGCGATCTTCTTGTAGTCGGCCTTGCCCTTGCAGGGGATGGCCATCTTGTCGATGGCATCGGAAACGGTCTGGGCAGCGGCGGAGATGCCGCGCTGCACGGCGACGGGGTTGGTCCCGACGGCAACGTGGCGGAGGCCTTCGTTGAAGATGGCTTCGGCGAGGACGGTCGCGGCGGTGGTGCCATCGCCGGCCTCGTCATTGGTCTTCTTGGCGACCTCGCGCACCATCTTGGCTCCCATGTTCTCGAAGCGCTCGGGGAGATCGACTTCCTTGGCGACGGAGACACCGTCCTTGGTGACGGAGGGTCCGCCGTATGACTTCTGGATGACAACGTTCCGGCCGGTGGGGCCCATGGTGACCTTGACGGTCTTCGCGAGGCGCTCGACACCCTTCTTCATCTCGATGAGGGCGCCGTCGTGGAACATCAGTTGCTTGCTGGACATGGCTGGTCTCGCATTGGGGATCAAGTGATCAGGTAGAAGGGGTCAGGGACTCAGTCGAGGATGCCGAGGATCTCGGACTCACGGAGGATGAGGTGCTCCGCGCCCTTGATCTCGACTTCTGAACCGGCGTACTTGCCATAGACGACGGTGTCGCCCTTCTTGATGGCGGGGGCGGCACGCTTGCCGTTCTCAAGGAGCTTGCCGGGGCCGACGGCCACGACCTTGCCCTGGACGGGGCGTTCCTTGGAGGACTCGGGGAGGTAAAGGCCGGACTCGGTCCGGGATTCCTTCTCAATCGGCTTGACGAGAATACGGTCATCGAGGGGCTTGACTGCCATGGGTCTCATTCCTGTCGTTGTCGCCGCGACGCTTCCGCGGCGGAGATGTGTTCAGATGAGTCCGGGTCGCTTGAACCAGCGGCGCACATCGGCGCCTGCGGGGAGCAACTCGGCGAACTTGGCTTTCACGAGGTCTTCGAATTCGATGGATTCGACGTCCACCGACTCGGTTGCGGTCACAAAGAATCGTGCATCGACGAGGGCGGGAATGATCTGTGCCTCTCCTCCCACGGAGGTTCCGTGGATGACGCGAGCCTGGTATTCCAAGCCGCCGTCAGCGGGTCGTCCTTCGCGCTTGAGCGTGACATCGCATTCGATGTGTGCGCCGTCTGCGGTCTGGATCGTGCATTCATAGAAGGGCATGGATCACTCCTTTCGCGGGTCGTGTGCGAGGAACGGGTCGGCGTTGGATCAGAAACCCATGCCGCCCATACCCATACCACCCATGCCACCCATGCCACCCATGCCGCCCATGCCACCCATGCCACCCATGCCGCCCATGCCGCCCATGCCGCCGCCATGGTCGTGACCGGCGTGGTCATCTTCTTCCTGGGGGACTTCGGTGACGAGGCAGTCGGCGGTGAGCAGGACAGTCGCGACGCTGGAGGCATTCTGAAGTGCGCTGCGGTCGACCTTGGCGGGCGTGAGCACGCCCATCTTGATCATGTCGCCGTACTTGTCGGTGAGGGCGTTGTAGCCGAAGGCGGTGTCCTCATTCTCAGCAACCCGTGCGACCACGACGGTGCCCTTGGCGCCGGCGTTGTCGGCGATCGTCGCCATCGGAACGGTGATCGCGCGGCGAACGATCTCGAGGCCCGCGGCGAAGTCGTACGTGAAGTGTCCGACCTCGTCAGCAGAGACATCGTTCTTGCGTCCGAAGACGCCCTTCCAGTCGCGGTTCTTCTCGATCGCGGCACGGGCTCGAACGAAGCTCACACCACCGCCGGGGACGATGCCTTCGGCGATCGCAGCGCGAGTCGCGTGCAGGGCATCCTCGACGCGAGCCTTGCGCTCCTTGAGTTCCGCTTCGGACGCAGCACCCACGTTGACCTGGGCGACGCCACCGGAGAGCTTTGCGAGGCGCTCCTGGAGCTTCTCGCGATCGTAGTCGCTGGTCGAACGCTCGACCTCGGCACGAATCTGCTCGACGCGGGCCTTGATGTCCTTCGTAGCGCCGGCGCCTTCGAGGATCAGGGTCTCGTCGTTGCTGATCTCGATCTTCTTGGCGAGGCCGAGGTCAGCGAGGGCGACCTGGTCGAGTTCGATGCCGAGATCCTTCATGATGGCCTTGCCACCGGTGAGGATCGCAATGTCTTCGAGCATCGCCTTGCGACGATCGCCGTAGCCGGGAGCCTTGACAGCGGCGACCTGAAGGGTGCCGCGAAGCTTGTTGATGACGAGGGTGGAGAGCGCCTCGCCGGTGATGTCCTCGGCGATGATGAGCAGGGGTTTCTTGGCCTGCATCGCCTTCTCGAGGAGCGGGACCAGCTTGCTGATGTTCTCGATCTTGTCCTCGTGGACGAGGACGAGGCACTTCTCGAATTCGACCTTCATGTCTTCGACGTTGGTGACGAAGTTGGGCGAGAGGTAGCCGCGATCGAACTGCATGCCTTCGACGACATCGACGACGGTATCGAGGCTCTTGCCTTCCTCGACGGTGATGACGCCATCCTTGCCGACCTTTTCGAAGGCTTCGGCCATGATCTTGCCGATTTCGACGTCGTTATTGCCGGAGATGGTCGCGACGGCCTGGATGTCGGCCTTGCCCTTGATGGGGCGGGCCTGCTTCGCGATGTCGGTGGTGATGATCTCGACGCCCTTCTTCATGCCTCGAACGAGCGCATTGGCATCGACACCGGCGGCGATGAAGCGGAGGCCTTCGGTGAAGAGAGCCTCGGCGAGGACGGTGGCGGTGGTGGTGCCATCGCCGGCGTCATCGGAGGTCTTGGAAGCGGCTTCTTTCACGAGCATGACGCCCATGTTTTCCGCCTTGTCGCGGAGTTCGATTTCCTCGGCGACCGACACGCCGTCCTTGGTGACGGTCGGGCCACCCCAGGACTTGTCGATCACGCCGTTGCGTCCTCGGGGTCCGAGGGTGCTCTTGACGGCCCGGGCGAGTTTCTCGACGCCGGACTGGAGGGCGACGCGTGCGTCGTGTTCAAAGGTGAGTTCCTTGACTGCCATCTGTGGTCTTCTCCGAATCGGAACTGTGGATCTGCTGTTGCAGGTCGGGGTGTCGGAACTGATACCGCACCCTTCGCGGTGGCTGGAAGAGTGGCAAAGGGGATGCCAGTCGATCAGCCTCGCAAATCCGTTGCATATCAGCACTTACAGGCCAGCAAGCTTCCGCCAACCTGACAGCCCCCGGCGCCGCACCCGAAAAACCTGCCACGTTGACAGTCAGCGGGAGGTCGATGGGGATTCCGGGACGACCTCCTTGCCAAGCACGTCCCGCAGGGATGGCGGTGGCCTGAGCAGGACGCCGGCGATGCGGCGGGCGTCCAGGACCACGTGGTAGAGGCCGAGCGTCAGGAGCAGCGACCCGATCAGGATGATCGTCTTCCCGAGGTAGAGCAGGACGTCCCGCATGGCGACAGATGTGCTCGGGAGCGACCCCGCCCAGATGCGGAGCAGGTCGCCGATGATCATGAGACCGAGGACCGCGACCATGGCGAGCAGGGTCTGCCGGCCGACCCGGCCGGTGCGCATCGCCATGCAGCGGCGGACGAGGTCGCGGGCGTTCGGGCGGATCAGCAGCAGGATGCCGATGAGACATATCGCACCCGCGATTCGCATGAGCGACCGCTCCGGCAGTGCCTCGTTGGAGAAGTAGGGCGCCGGACTGAGGGGGTCAATCACGCGGTGGATGCGATGGAGGATCCACAGCAGGGGTACGTACAGGGCCATCGAGCAGATCGCCGCACCCACGCGCCAACTGGGCTTCCCGCGCACCGGGCGGATGAGTCCGACGAGTGCGATACCGGAGACTCCCGCGGCGATCGCGGTCATCGTCAGTGCCCACCCCGGTCGGATGTGCCAACGTGAAATACTGTTCAGGAACTCGGCGCATCGAACGGCCCAGATTCCCATTGCGGCGACGAAGGCGGCGACGGCCCACACGATGAGCATCCACGCTGTGAAGCGCGGCGTGGCGAGGGGTTTGAACTCATCTGCCTGCGGGTCGACCTTGTTGAGAATGGTTGCCCGGACGGCGGTGCCGCACTCCGGGCAGACATCGCGGATGGAGATACCCTGGAGGTCGTAGCCGCAGCCGATGCAGGGGAGGGCGCCCATGAGGGTGGCATCGAGATTCTGGGTGATCGCCTCGAGTGACGTTTCACCGGTCTCGTGCGCGGATGCATGCACCTGAAATGGACCTCATTCGGAACCACTGAAGCGTTCAACCGCACGCATCGGACGCACAAACTCGCCCCGGATCCACAAATCGGGCACAACCGGAGGCCCTCTGGTGCGTAATGATAACCGATGACACCACGCATGCCCTCGAATCGGCTCGCGTCGGAGAATGGGATCGGTGAGTATACTCGCGGCCCCATGACCCCCGCTGAATCCATCCAGGCCCTTCGCGACAACATCCGAAGCGTGTTCATCGGCAACCCCGCGGCCGTGGACCAGGTCATCTGCTGCCTGCTGGCGCGCGGGCACACTCTGATCGAGGACGTTCCGGGCGTCGGCAAGACGCTGCTCGCCACTGCACTGGCGCGCTCGCTGGACTGCACTTTCAGCCGCATCCAACTCACACCGGACATGCTCCCGAGTGACATCCTCGGCGTCAGCGTGTACGACCGGAACCGCGCTGAATTCGAGTTCCGGCGCGGCCCGATCTTCGCGAACATCGTGCTTGCCGATGAGATCAACCGGACGCCGCCGCGAACGCAGTCGGCGCTCCTTGAGTCAATGAACGAGGCCTCGGTTTCCATCGACGGTCGCATAGTGCAACTCGATCGTCCCTTCATGGTGATCGCGACACAGAACCCGTATGAGTTCGAAGGCACCTACCTGCTTCCTGAGAACCAGCTTGATCGCTTTCTCATGCAGATTGAGGTGGGGTACCCGGAACCTGAGGATGAGGCGCGTGTGCTTCAACTCCGACCGGCGGAGACCCTGCTGGGCGAGTTGAGGGCGGTCCTGAGTCCTGAGATGGTCATCGGTTTGCAGGACTCGGTCGATGCGGTGCGCCTGGACCGGTCGCTGGTGGACTACATCATCGCGATCGCTGGCAAGACGCGTGAGCACGAGGACCTGCAGGTCGGGCTGTCGCCGCGAGGCACGCTGGCCCTGGCTCACGTGGCTCGTTCGACGGCGCTGCTGGCTGGTCGTGACTACTGCATCCCAGAGGACATCGTCGACAACATCATCCCGGTGTGCGCGCATCGCGTGGTGAGTCGTGCGTACCTGCAGACGGGCGAGATGCGAGCATCGCGCCAGATCATTGACCAGGTGATGCAATCGGTGCCGAGTCCGGCGTGAAGAGAGTGAAAGCAGGGAACAGGGAACAGGGAACAGGGACGGGGAGCGGGGAGCGGGGATTGAGCGCCTGCGTCGGAGAAGTCTGAGGAGTCTCCGCTCCAGTCTCAATCGATGCACACGCCTTGCCGCCGAGCCTCATTCAAGTTGACGCCGCAGGCGATCCCTCCCGAACGCCGAATGCCAAGTGCTGAGTGCCGAGCATTCTCAACTCCCGATTCACGACAGATCGCTGCGCATGGGCTCCGAGTGCTCTAGACTCTGTTTCAAGCTGACCGAAAGGAGCACTCATGGCACGCCTGATTCGACATGAAGCCGACGGACCCATCAAGATTGATCCGCAGGACAAGCCCGTCTTTATATGCGCCTGCGGCCTGAGCCAGAACCTCCCCCACTGCGACGGCTCTCACTCAGCGGCCCGCAAGGAAGAAGGCGGCAAGTGCTACGTCTATGACAAGTCGCGCTGCAACGTTGTCGAGACACGGGACGACGACTGAGTGAGGTGCGGAGAGCGACGCCCTCACCCGGCGTCGCGCTCGAAGTCACCTCTCGCGTAGCGTTCAACACAGTCTTCCACCGCACGCATCACGTCCTCCGGTCGACCGAGCATGTCCCAGCGCACCGCGGGGCGGTTGCCGTGGTCGTTGAAGTGCAGCGTGCCGAGGTCCACGAGGCGCTCGCGGCGGGAACGGGTCAACTTCACCGTTCGCACCGCGGACAGGGGCATGGCAACGTGCATGAATCTGCTGAAAGCAATCACGCGCCGGTCTGTCAGGATGTACCGGCGATGTCGCAATTCCAGCACCTGCGCGAAGATGAGCGCCAGGGTTCCGAGGCTGAGGATGAGGACGACGTTCTCGAGGGAGGCTGCTGAGCCGCCGCGGGTGAAGGCGAAAGGCGCGAGGAGGAGCAGGGGGACTGCGATCGCGAACCAGATCAGCGTCACCGGGCTGAGAAGAGCGCTCGCGCCATGCGGCCGCAGGTCGAGCAGGATGATCTCGCCGTCCTGAAGGATGTCGAGGGTCAGGACCTGGCAGCGTGCGACGAGATCGGATTCGGACGCTGCCGCGGCGACCACTGCTCCGGGTCGCTCGTCGGCTACTTCGCGGCGATCCACCACGATGTCGTCGCCGCTGCGGGTTCTCATCGATGATCTTCCGCGAGGACCATGATGTCCGGAAGGTTCCGGTAGAAGCCGTCGTAATCCAGTCCATAGCCGACGACGAATTCATCCGGAATCTCGAACCCGGTGTACTCGGCCTTCATATCGACGGTCTTCTCGACCTGTTTGTCGAGCAGTACGCAGAAGCGGAGCGAGGCGGGGTTCTGCTCCATGATGGCCTCCTGCACCAGCGCGAGCGTCTGGCCGGAGTCGAGGATGTCGTCGACGACGACCACATGCCGGCCTTCAAGATCATTCGGCAGCGCGCCGCGGAGTGATGCGCCCTTCGACTTCTTCGACTGACCGGGATAGCTGGAGACGCTGACAAGGCGGAGCGACATCTTCAGCGGCATGTGACGGACGAGGTCGGCGACGAAGACGATGGCGCCGGTCAGGACCGGGACCATCACCACGCGATCGGGGTGGTCGAGGGTATCGTCGCCCTCGGCCCGCAGCGCAGCCGCGAGATCCTCTGAGAGTTTTTGCCCCAGTTCCGCCACCCGGTCATTGATTCTGTCCCGGGAGATCAGCACGCGTCCGACGTGGTGTTCCATGGCGGGTATCCTACCGCAAGCGAGGCGGGAACTGTTCCCGTCCTTCCGAACCGCAGGAAGACGGAAGGCTCCCATGCTTGACCTTGACTATCGCAACTGTCTGTCCACCGCTGTCGGCGATCACGGCCTTGACCCGGCGTCCGTGGCAGCCGGATCGGAGTGGGCGAAGCGTGTGGCGGATCTGACCGCCTCTCTCGAATCCACCCGGAATACCGGGTGGGAACGGTGGCGCGGCCTTCCTTTCGATCCCGTGAAGTCTCAGCACATCAATGATGTCCTCGCGATCGCTGAGCGCTGCCAGGGACGCTTCGACAACATGGTGGTCCTGGGCATCGGCGGCTCCGCACTGGGCAACATTGCGTTGCAGTCGGCGCTGAATCCCTCGACATACAACCTCCTTCCCGCTTCGGAACGCCGCGGCTGCCCGCGTGTCTTCGTGGTGGACAACGTGGATCCGGCGTACTTCGGCAGCGTCCTGGATTACTGCCGGTCGTCTGACCCCGGCCTGAAGCGCACGCTGTTCAACGTCATCAGCAAGTCCGGCGAGACGTGCGAGACGGCTTCACAGTTCATGACCGTCCGCCAGATGATGATCGATGCGGTGGGGCGCGACCAGCATGCCGACCACTTCGTGATCATCACGGATCCGGAGAAGGGCACGATGCGCCGCATCTGTGACGAGAACGGCTACACCACGCTGCCGGTACCGGAAGGTGTCGGTGGCCGGTTCAGCGTGCTCTCACCAGTCGGACTCTTCAGCGCCGCAATGGCGGGGATCGATATTCATATGCTGCTGGAGGGAGCAGCGGCAATGGACGCCCGCTGTTCGAAGGCGGACCTTGCGGACAATCCGGCCGCGATGCTCGCGACGCTGCTGCACCGCCTGGGGAATGAGCGGGACAAGGATGTGCATGTGATGATGCCGTACGCGAACAGCCTGTACCTGATGGCTGACTGGTATCGTCAGTTGTGGGCGGAGTCGCTCGGCAAGCGGCATGACAAGGCGGGCAGGGAGGTCTTCGCAGGGTACACACCTGTCAAGGCCCTGGGCACCACGGACCAGCACTCACAGGTGCAGTTGTATCGAGAAGGGCCGAATGACAAGGTCTTCTGTTTCCTCGAAGTCGGGACCTTCGGAGCGCAGGACCTGACGATCCCCACGGGACTCGGCGTCGAGCCGCTCGCGTACCTGGAAGGCGCCTCGTTCTCGAGACTTCTCAACGCGGAAAAGCGTGCGACTGAGTTTGCCTTTGTCGAGTCGCAGCGACCCAACCTCACGATTCGCTTCCCGCAGGTGGACGCTGCCCACATCGGCCAGTTCATTGCCCTGTGGGAGATCACGACGGCATATGTCGGGCTGATGCTGGGCATCGATGCCTATGACCAGCCGGCGGTCGAGACGGGCAAGGTCGCCACCTTCGGCCTGATGGGCCGCGCCGGGTATGAGGAGTGGAAGCAGAAGGTGGACGAGCGCCTGGGCGCATGAATTCGCTGCGCGGTGCACTGATTCGGTGCAATCGCTGATGCCGGGTGCCCGTTGCCCGAGACCGGATTCAAATGAACAGCGGCACGAAGTCGTAAGACCTCGTGCCGCTGGTGTGCTGACGAATCAGGTGCTTCGGATCAGCCGAGAAGCTGGAGTGCGTTCTGCGGCTGGGAGTTGGCGATGGAGAGAATCTGTGTTGCCGAAGACACGAGGATCTGACTGCGCGTCAGTTCCGCCGTTTCGTCGGCGAAGTCGGCGTCACGAATGATGGACTCCGCCGCGGTGGTATTCTCAAGCGCGATGCCGAGGCTGCGAATGGTGGCACCGACCGTGTTCTTCTGGAAGGCACCAAGTCGGCCTCGTAGGGTGCTGATTTCCTTGATGGACTTCTCGAGCACGATCTGCGCCGCATCGGTGTTGCCATCGACGACGTTGAGCGCGGCACCGGTGGAGAGGTCCTTGAGGTGATAGGTGGTATCGGTACCACCGATATCGACGACGCTTCGTCCGATGTAGCGAGCGGCAACTGACTGGATACCGACGCTGACACGTCCCGCGATATCGACTCGCCCGGCCAACTGGAAGTCAGCGCCTCCACCCTCGATGGTGAAGCCGGTGAGGGCACCGAGCTTGGCCGCATTGGGTCCGGCGGGACCGGAGGTGTCGTAACCGAGTTCGACTTCGACATCGAGGAAGTCGGTGTTGATGCGCACGGTCGTGCCATTGGTGGTGGCCACGATGCCGTTGATGGTTGCACGCACGTCTTCACCGAAGTCGCGCACACCGTTCTCGGCGGCGGTTGACGTGTAGGTCGCCAGGATGGCGGTATCAGCGGTGGCGGTGTCAGCCGCATCGAATGCGTGGATACCGTCACCGGCAGCGATGGCCCCGTCGTCCACGATCGTGACTGACACGAACTCGTTGGAGCCGAACTCGATGCTCTCGAGTCGGATACCGGTGCCGGACTCGGTGGCCAGCACGCCCGTGACGTCTGTGAAGCTGTTGATGGCAGCGACGACATCTGCGAGCGCGGTACCGGATGCGAAGCTGAGTTCACGTGAACCGAGGGAACCCGCGATCTCGACGACAAACTGCTCGCCCGCGGATCCGAGGTCGATGTCGCCACCGAAGGACAGCAGGTAACCGGCGACCTGTGCCGAACCGTAGACCAGCACTTCGACATCGCGTGTTTCGCCGAAGCTGAGCTTGGCGCCGTTGACCTGGAAGTCAGCGACCTGGCTGTTGATGTTCGTGGTGGTGTAATCGAAGTTGCCGTTCAGGAGCTTGGTGCCCTGGAAGCTTGTTGCTTCGGCAACGCGGTCGATGGTCTGGAGGATGGAGTCGATCTGAAGCTGGTTGGCTTCGCGCTCCTCTCCGGACAAGCCGCCGTCATTTGCCGTCTGCGTAATGAGCCCCTGCAGCTCATTGAGGAGACGTGCGACTTCGTCCAGGCCTCCTTCCGCGATGTTGGCGACCTGGTCTGCTCTCTCCGCGTTCCCAATGGCGGTATCGAGGGCCGTCTTCTCCGCTCGGAGGTTCTCCGATGCGATGAGTCCGGCCGGATCGTCCTTACCACGGTTGATGCGCAAGCCAGTCGACAGCCTCTCGAGCGAGATGTTCAGAGAGGCGTTGTTCTGGCCCAGCACATGCTGACCAATGAGGGAGGCGACATTCGTATTGATTCTGCTCATAGTTCAGGTCTCACCAATTCGGGTCCGGGAATCGGGTCCCGGGATGCGATATCGGTGAGTTTTGATCGGACGCAACACCGCGCTCCGATAACGTCCGGTCCTCCCCAAAAAGAAACGCCGCCCGGTCGAACTGAACCGGGCGGCGGCTTATTACCGGATGCTCAGAGAGCGTACTTGAGTCCGAGAACTCAGCCCAGGAGCTGCAGCACGTTCTGAGGCTGGAAGTTGGACAGCGACAGCGTGTTCTGAGCCGAGGACGCCAGGATCTGGGCCCGGGTCAGATCGGCCGTCTCTGACGCAAAGTCGGCATCGCGGATCACGGACTCGGCCGCCGCGGAGTTCTCCAGGGCGATGCCCAGGCTCCGGATGGTCGCACCGACCGTGTTGGCCTGGAAGGCACCCAGGCGTCCGCGCTGCGCGCTGACTTCCTTGATGGCCTCGGAGACCACCTTCTGAGCGATATCGAGATCGCCATCCTCGACGTTCAGCGACTTGCCGGCCACGAGGTCAGAGAGGTTGTAACTGACGCCACCCTCGCTCACAGCCCCCAGTTCACGGGAGGCGACATTGGAGATGCCCAGGGCGACCTTGCTGGCGATGTTGACGTTGCCGCCCAGCTGGAAGTCGGCACCGCCGCCCGTAATGGTCAGGGCGTCGATGGAACCGAGGCTGGCCGCACTGGTCGCACCGGTGTTGTAGGTGAGGTCGATCTCAACATCGAGGAAGTCGGTGTTGATGCTGATCGTGGTGCCCTTGGATGTGGCCACGATACCGTTGATGGTCGCGCTCACGTCCTGGCCGAAGTCGGTCAGGCCGTTGGACGCCGCCGAGGCGTTGTATGCCGTGGTGGCGGTCAGGGCGGTGGCGGTATCAGCGCCATCCAGAGCGTGGATACCGTCGCCGGCGGCGATGCTGCCGTCGTCCACGACCTTCACGGAGACGAACTCGTCGGAGCCGAACTCGGTGGAGTCGATTCGGATACCGGTGCCGGAGACGGCGGCGGACACACCGGTGACGTCGGTGAAGCTGTTGATGGCAGCCGCGATATCGGTGATGGCGGTACCGGATGCGAAGCTGAGTTCGCGTGAGCCGTCGACGCCGGCGACCTCGAGGACGAACTCGTCGGTGGCTGCACCGAGGTCGAGGTTCGCACCACCGAGGGACAGGAAGTAGCCGGCCCGCTGCGCGGAACCGGTCACGACCACGTCGACGTCACGGTTGGAGCCGAACTCGAGCTTGGCGGCATTCACCTTGTAGGACGCGACTTCAGCGTTCACACCGCTGGCGGTGTAGTCGAAGTTGCCGTTGAGCAGCTTGGTGCCCTGGAAGCTGGTGGAAGAGGCAATCCGATCGACGGTCTGCAGGATCGAGTCGATCTGAAGCTGGTTCGCCTCACGCTCTTCGTCGGACAGACCGGCGGAGTTGGCGGTCGAAGTGACCAGGCCCTGGAGCTCGTTCAACAGCCCGGAGATCTCGCCCAGACCGCCCTCGGCGATGTTCACGACCTGGTCAGCACGCTCCGCATTGGAGATCGCTGAAGTCAGGGCGGTCTTCTCGGCACGAAGGTTCTCGGAAGCGATCAGACCGGCCGGGTCATCCTTGCCGCGATTGATGCGGAGACCGGTGCTGAGGCGTTCCAGTGACTGGTTGAGGGCCTGGTTGTTGAGGCCGAGCACGCGCTTGGCAATGAGAGAGTTGACGTTGGTGTTAATGCGAGTCATGTGATTCCTCCTTGAACTGTTCCCATCCGTGTGACGGAACGTTCGGAACCGCACGCCCTCCTTCGGCGTGCGCTGTTGCGTCCCGGCGGGTCTCCGGGTTCCCCGACTCCCGGGCGATAACACGATCACCCGATGCAAGTCCTCCGACTCACGCGAGAACGATCGGAATCGAGACCCGCCGAATCAACGGGAGGCGTTGCGCAGCCGCCGGTGCCGGTACGTCTCTGCCGTCTGCGCGTGTGAGATCCGGCGCGATAACGACAGAGCGTCCTGAAACACGAATGCCCCCGACCGAGAACGACAGCGGCCGCCCATCGAGGGGCGGCCGCCGGGGAGGATCACGTTGTAGGGATTGCGCCGATCAGCCGAGCAGCTGCAGCACATTCTGGGCGTTGGCATTCGCCGTCGCGAGGATCGTCGTGCCGGACTGAGAGAGGATCTGGGCACGCGTCAGCGCGCTGGTCTCCTTCGCGAAGTCAGCATCACGAATCACGGATTCGGACGACGTCAACGACTGCAGCGCCGTCTGCAGTGATCGGACATTGGGCTGCAACACGTTGCGCTCAAAGGCGCCCAGGCGGCCCCGAGTCAGAGTCACATCGTCGATCGCACTCTCGAGAATCTCCGAGGCATTCTCGAGATCACCCGTCACCAGGTTGTTCGCGTTGCCCGTCTTGAGACTGGTCAGGAACTGGAGGACCTTGCCGGTCGGCGTGTCCACGTAGCTGCCACCGAGTCTCGCGGCGTGCATGGACTGGATACCCACATCGACCTGCTGCTGCACGTTGACCTGCGGTCCGAGCTGGAACTTCGATCCGCCGCCGATGACATGGAATGACTCCGGTGTACCGCTGACGGTCGTCGCAAACGTCTCGTCGAGAAGCATGCTCATGTCGAGCAGGGGTGAGCGCAGATCCACTTCGAGGCCGCGCCCCCGCGCGACGGCACCGTTGATGATGACATCGACGTCCTTACCGGCGTCGCGATTGGCCGCTTCCGCGGTGGCCCAGACGAGCGGCGGCGGGTTGTCGCCGGGGATGCGTCCGAAGTTGAAGTTGGGACCACCGGCGATGGCTTCGACAGACACGAAGGCTTCGGAGCCGTAGTCGGAGGATCGGAAGATGATTCCCGAGGAGATATCGCCGGCGCTGGCCCGTGAGGCGACGACGCCGGTCGCGGCGGTGTACAGGTTGACTGCATTGACGACGTCATCGAGGCTCTGTCCGGAGACGAACGTCAGTTCCTCGACGCCGTCCGGTCCTGCGATGCGCAGCGAGACGGTTGAGGTGGGCAGGTCGCCATCGGCGCCGCCGCCGAGTGTGGCGGATGTACCCTGGAGGTAGACGCCGGCCTGCTGAGCTGACCCGATCACTTCGACATCGACGGGGACGTTGTCACGATTCCCGAAGAAGACGCTGTTGATCTGGGTCTGGATGATATTGGAGTCATCGATACCGCTGGTGATGTACTCCAGTTCACCGTTGAGCAGTTTGAGCCCGCCGAAGCTCGCGGTGTTGGCGATGCGCGTGATGGCATCGATGGCCGAGTCCACCTGGAGCTGGTTGGCCTCGCGTTCCTCGATGGAGAGGGCACCGGTGTTGTTCGACTCGACGATGAGCGCCTTGATCGAATTGAGCAGGTCTGACACCTCGTTGAGCGACGCTTCTGTCGTGGAGATCACGCTTGAGGCGCGCTCCGCATTCAGAATGCCCTGCTCGGTGCCCCTGATCTCCGATCTCAGTCGTTCGGAGATGATCAGACCGGCGGGATTGTCCGCACCGCGGTTGATCTGGAGTCCCGTCGACAGCCGCTCAAGCCTGGTGTCCAGGTCTGCGTTCGATCGACTCAGGTTCACCTGAGCGATGAGGCTGGAGACGTTGGAATTGATACGTGTCATGGCAATCCTCCGTGATTGCTGTGGTCAGACTCGAAATGAGAATGCTTCGTCATCGTGTGAGTGCCTTGATTGTCAGGCCCGACGTCGCCTGCTGTCGCTGGCGCCGGAATTCCTGGCCTCTTCACGCTGCTTCAGTGATGCCGCCTTTCCAAGCGGCGCCCGCTTCCTGTCCGCGCGGTCTGAACCGACGGAACGATTGAGTGAATCGATGTCCGGGCTGTTGATCATGGCAGCCCGTTCGTTCTCGGCCTTGATGGCCTCGTAGACTTCCTTGCGATGTACTGCGATACGGGTCGGGGCGGTGATGCCCAATCTGACCTTGTCGCCTCGAATGTCGACGACGGTGATTTCAACGTCATCGCCGATCATGATGGTCTCGTCTCGTTGACGTGAGAGCACGAGCATGCGGTCAGCTCCTTCCGTGGAACCGTGTTTCCGCGTCCGGGGTCCGGCCGTGCTCCGCAGACAGGGCGGGCACGACACACTTGGTTGTGCGTCCCGTCGATCACGCTCCGGTGACCGACGCAACCGTCAGGCCGAGGCGGCCCGAGCCTGCTCCTTGAGGTTCAGGAGCTCATGACGCGTGGTCCACTTCTTCTCGGCGAGCACGAACTGCTCGCCAACACGTGAGAGCGTGTTGATGACCAGCGGCCCCTGGAGATTCGCCGTCAACGTCTCATCAACCTTGTTGACGATCACGAAGACCTGCGCGTCTTCCAGCTTCTCCAGGCCCAGGTCACCCATCTGCTCAGAGCGGATCGGGACCGAGTAATCCTGAATGAACATGCCGGGGTCCGTGATCACGAACGCCAGGCTCGGCTCCTCAACGCACTGGAGCCAGAAGAAGCAGGCATCATCGTTGGGCTGAAACAGGCAGTACTTCGTGAACCGCCCGAAGCCCAACAGGCCCTTGGGAAATGTGATTACGCGATCGTCCGGTATCTCAACCGTTCCGAATCTCGTCGTCTGTACATCCATCGGGAACACTCCCGCTCTTTGTCACCGGCCAACCATCCTGGAACGCCGCGGACGTCGCGGCCGACTTCCTGTCATGGCTCCACCCTGGCCGACTGGGTGGAACACCCTGAATCCCGATCTCCCTCGTCATCCGAGGAAGTCGAGCAGGCTCAGAGACTGAATCTGAGCCGCTGATTGAAGACCCGCCTGCAACTGGACCTGCAGGAGGCTGAACTCGCTTGCGGCGCTGACGTAGTCGGTGTCGCGAATCCGGCTTCGAACCGTCTCGTCAAGCAACACCGAGTCCTCCAGCCGCCGCGTCGCAGCGTCAAGCCTGGATGCACGGGACCCGGCCGCGGCACGCGCCGAGGCCAGCAGATCCACATCGTCTTCCAGACGTTCCCCCGCAAACGTGATGCCAGACTGATCGTCGCTGGCCAGGGCGTCACGAAGATCGATCAGATCGGAGAAGACACTGTCCACTCGAACGGTGGCGCGGTCCTCAGCGAGGATCGTCGTGGGCACGCCGCCCGTGTAGGTCCCGCTCATCAGGCCGAGGTCGTCAGCCGCGAATGAGCCGTTCAACTGCTCCACGGTCAGCGTCCCGCCGCCACCGGTGGTATCGCGCAGCTGGATTCCATTCTCGTTCTGAGTCAGCACGGCGTTGAAGCCTGCGACCGGGGGCACGTTGGTCGCGGCGGCATCATTGATTCGATCGAGCACGGTCTGCACATTGACGATGTCCTCCTGCCGGAGGTCGACATCGAAGAACTGGCCGTCTGTCAGGGTGATCCGGAAGTCGAAGCCGGTCACGGTGGCACCGGTGTGATCGACATAGTCCTCGACGATCTCGACGCCACGGCCGTCGTTGAACACCGAGATCGGGGTGGTTCCCTGGAGGGACCGGATGCCGAGCGAGGTCGCGGTCAGTCCACCGAGTTCCTCGACGGTCATGCGGAAGCCGGAGACCTCGTTGATGACATTGATCGAGTCACCGGAGTCATCGAGTTCGACCCGCACGCCGAGGTTCAGCCGTGCGACGGCATCGCGGAACTCGCCGACGGTCATGTTGACGTCGAGATCAACCGTCCCGGTGCGATCGCCGTTGGTGAACTGGATCGTGCCGGGAACGAAGCCGACCGACGGCGGCAGGCTTCCGAAGGTGGTGAATTCCGAGAGTCGGGGGTTCAGGTCACGATCCCCGCCGGTGGCGATGGGTGAACCGGAATTGAAGTCGAAGTTGTCGATACCGAGGGCCTTCGCCGTTGCTCCAGCAGGACCGTCCTCGAAGCGAATGGTGTAGCCGCCGGAGATGGATGTCACCTCGATGCGATCTGTGGTGACGCCGATGGCGTTGGGGTAGGTCCCGCCCAAGGCTGCCGGGTCGGCCTCGCGGATCGCGGCTTCCAGGGCCAGCGTGACATCCTCGACCGTCGTGGCATCCCGCAGGTCCACGGTCACGCGCAGCGGGTCCGGCGCACCGTTGTCGATCACGACGGTCAGTGAGCCATCGGAGGAGTAGAAGTCGGCGGGGCCGCGAAGATCTTCGATGCGGGTCTCGAGTCGAAGCGCGGCATCGAGGTCCTTGTCCCCTTCGACCCGCGCAGAAAGTGCGCCGAAGGCCTGTTCGCCGCCGAGCGTGATGGGGAAGTCGATGTCGGCACCGAGGTCGGTGTAGAGGCCGTTGCCGGAACCGACATATCGGATTCCGCCGTTGAAGGTCTCGAATGGCGGGTTGACCGTCCGGCCCCCGCCAAAGTAGTGCACACCGGCCATGGAACCGTTGGCCATGCTGAAGAGTTCGTTGACCATGGAGTCAATGACGTATGACTCGGCGAGTCGGGTTTCCGCATCGGACGTGGCACCGATCTGGGACGAGGCGATGGCCTTGGCTTCAAGGATCATGTCATTGGCCTGGCCGAGGCGGTCATCGAGTGCGTTGAGGACGCTGGTGCCGTGCTGGAGATTGCGGAATCGCTGCCCGGCGACATCGAGTCGATCGTCGATGACGGAGACCAGCGACGCACCCACGGGATCCTCGCTGGGGCGCTGGATTCGCAGCCCGGACGAGAGCTGATTCTGCAGCGTCAGAAGCCCGAGATTCGTTCGCCCCACATTGGCGCGCACGAACGCAGCCGAAAGCTGGTTGGGAACACGAGCGATGGTGGGAGGAATCGAGGTCATGGTTACACCAATGAGAAGAGGACCTGCGTGAGTTCATCGATGACACCGATGAACCGTGCGGCACCCTGGTACTGCTGCTGGTAGTTGATGAGGTTGACGGCTTCCTCGTCAGCGCTGACACCGCCGATGGCCGACTCCTGCGCCTGGAGACTCAGTCGGACGGTTCCGAGTGCCTCGGCGCGTGATGCCGCGGATGCGCCCTGCACTGCGACACGTTCGACAGTGCCCAGCCACGACTGGGACAGGGTCTGCCCGTCGAGGGCACCGAGCGTGTCTTCGCGCAGCGCGGCGATGGACAGGACTGTTTCGTTCCCACCCGCGGTGTGTCCGAGTCCCAGCAGTCCGGGCTGGGACCTCAGTGATTCGTTCACATCGATGTCTTCAGCGTTCTCGCCGGAGAAGTACGAACGCACACCGAGGACAGCGAGCACGCCGGATGTGTCCTCACCGAAGGAGACGCTGTACCCGGCATCAGTCGTCAGTTTCAACTGACCGGACGGGAGTATCTCGGCATTCAGGTTGTCGATGGCGTCAAGCGCATCACGGAGATCCTCGAGGGTCGTGTCCTCAGCAAAGGAAGCGGCACCGGTGGAATCACGACCATCGAGGTCTATCGAGATCTCCGTGGTGGCCTCGAAGCCGTTCTGGTCCCGCAGCACGACGCTCAGTACGCCGTCCACGGCATGGAACGGAAGGCCGGCAAATGTCTCATTGGCAGGATCGTTGAATGCCAGCGACTGATCCGCCAGCGGCACACTGCGCAGGGAAGTTGTGGAGGTCACCGCGAGTGCTGACTTGCCGATCGCGTGTCGCCGGTTGACCTCGAAGATCAGGTTGGATGCCAGATCGTCCAGTTCATCGATCGTCCGGTTGATCGAACCCTCCCGCTGCGCGAGCAGGCCGCCGATGCGCCCGGAGGTGATGTTGATGGACTCCTGGTCCGTGCGCGTCACGATACGCGCGGTGAGTTCGTTGTTGATCGTCTTGAATTCGAGCTTCAGGCCTCGGGCGCTGCTGCCCAGAACGACAGGGGCCGAGTCGACGAGGATGTCGACGGATCCGGAATCATGTTCCAGCACGGTGACATCCACGTACGTCGACAGTTCATCGATCAGCGCATCCCGCTGGTCACGAAGCGCCCCATTCTCACCGTCACCGATCTCGGAGTCGGTGATCGCCTGGTTGACCATCGCGATCTCGGAGAGGAGTTCGTCCGCTCGCAGCACGGATGTGCGCAACTGGTTGTCGACCTGCCCGCGCAGCGCATGGAACTCGCGACGCATTCCCCGGATCTGGTTGGCAAGTGAAACCCCCTGTTCGACGACCGTCGCGCCGGTGACGCCCGCACCGGGGTTGTTCGCCATCTCTGAGAACGTGTTGAAGAAACCGATCAGCTCCGAGGACAGGTCGATGCCGGTCAGTTCATTCATCACGTTTTCAAGGTGCCCGACGATCTCGAGGTCCACGAGAGCGGCCTGTTCCGTCGCGAGGCTGTCGCGAACCCGGGCCTGCAGCGCAGGATCGATCTGCCGCCGGACGTCCCCGATACCAACTCCGCCGCCAACGAAGATTCCCGCAGAAACCTGCTGACCGGACAGTGCGGAGAGGCCCACCGTCTGGCGGTGGTAACCAACCGTCGCCACGTTGGCGAGGTTGTTGCCCGTCACCTGCAGCGCCACCTGGCTCGCGGTGAGAGCAGACTGTCCGATGAGGAGTGAGCTGGTCAGACCCATGTGAGACTCCGCGTCGAGCGCTTCAACTCGTCACATCGACGGATGAGAGAATCGCCGGCCCCGGAGGGACGGCGCCGGTTCGTGCATAGGTGCGGGCATGGCTCAGTCGAGCGCCGACCTGGGACATCAGCCCCTGCATGTGCGAGATGAGTGCGTTCGTGGCCAGGGCAGCGGTGTCGTTCAGCTGAGTGAGCATCTCCATCCGCTCTCGCAAGCCTCGTGCCAGTCTTCGCAGCCGCTCGCCGGAACTGCCGCCGATGCGATCGGCGAACCACGTGAATGTGGTGTTGACTCCTGCCTTCGATCCGTAGCGCCGGGCCAACTCCCCCACCACACGAACCCGACGCTTCTCGATCTCGGCAATGTCCTGCACCACCGCGTTCTCGCGCCCGATGGTCTGCGCAAGTTCTGCCGGAGCCGCGGCCCGGATCGCATCGAGCCTGGAACCTGCAAGTTCCACCAGCTCGGCCATCCGTGCGCCGAGGCTCTCGAGGATCCCTTCGAGTTCGATGATCATCGGATCCGCCGGGGCGGACCTGCCGTCAGTGTTCCTTGCCGTCATGCCACCACTCCACCAGAAGACAATGCTGGTCCATGGGTTGAATCCTGCGGCGTCATGGTTGCCGCGATCCTGTCGACGATGGCGAAGCGCTGCGCGCGGACGATCCGGTCCGCGACCTGCTCATCCACCATGCCTGCGAAGGCCTTCTCGTACGGTCCCGGCGCGAATGGCGGCGCCGCCTGGTTCATCTCGCGCATCTGCTTGAGGATGGGCTTGACGAGCGTGTTGGCCACGAAGTCCCGAGCTGCATCGAGGGCGGCCTCTGCCCCATCGTCAGTCGCTTCGGCCTGGCGATGGAGCGCGCTCAGGAATCGCTCCGGTTGACGTTGCTCGACGGCTGACTGGCTGGTGAGCGGCTTCTGCTTCCACGTCGGTTCGGCCGTGATGTGGTGTGTGCCCTCGATCATTCGAAGATGAGCTCCGCGTGCAGGTGACCGATGTCGTGAATCTGCTGAAGAACCGCGATGCGATCCTCGATGGGAACGTCAAGCGCCTCCATGGCGCGCAGCAGGTCCTCCAGCCGTGCGGCACCTCGCTCATCCCCGATCGTGTCGAGGCCCGTCCACTGCCGACCGATGCGCTGGGGCGCCTCGGGAGTGGGCGGGATCTCCGGACGCAGGATCGTCACCTGGAGCCCGCTGGTCGTTACGGCAACCGGGCTGATCTCGACATCAGCGGACATCGCGATGGTGCCGGTCCGCTCGTTGATGATCACGCGTGCAGGCAGTTCCAGCAGGGACTGATCGATATTGATCGCGAGGATGTGTGCGATGAACTGTGCCGGGTTCGCGAGGTTGGCGCGGGGCACCGAGACGACCACGGTCCGCTCATCCACCGCCTTTGCGATGTTGGTCAGCGAATCGTCGATTCCGGATTGATCGTCGTTGATCGTGTTGGCGATGAGGCGCGTGGTCGTCCAGTTGGCGTATTCGGGTTTGACGATGAGGCGCACGCTCCCATCCGCCTGCACGGTCATCGGACGATGATCGGTCACGACACTCGCGCCGTCGCGGACCCGGCCGGTGGTCTCCGCCGTGCCTTCGATCGTGATATCGCCCCGCGCGAAGGCGTACACGCCCGCGCCGCGGGTCGGACCCAGCAGGGGTGTCAGGAAGAGGCGCCCGCCGCGAAGACTCTTGGCATTATGCATGGAGGTGACGTAGCAGTCGAAGGCGTCCCCGCGGCGCATGCCCTTGGCGGGCGTCCGGCAGGTCACCATGACCATGGCCACGCTGCGTCCGCCGGCGAGTTCGGACAGGTCCGGCACGGGATTGCCGCCGTTCTCCATGAGCTGCGCCAGTTGCCGCGCCATGGGCAGGAACTCCGACGAGTCGCCGGTTCCCGGCAGTCCGGTCACGAGTCCGTACCCCCACAACTCTGACTCTCCCTCACCTTCGAGGTGCGAGAGTTCCTGGATGCTGACGCCCAGCGTCGGCCGGGGGAAAAGGGCCGCGATGATCAGGAGCGTACCGGCGATGATGGATTTCATGGAAGTCATCTCTCACTCACCTCAGAAGCCGAAGATCGCGTCGAGGAAACTGGGGATCAGGCCCTTCTTCGCTGCGCTGCGGACCTGGCCGTCATGCTGGATGTTGAGCGTCATGTCATAGAGCTGGTTGGACTGCACGGTATTCGCGATGGTCACATCCTCCTGGCGGCAGAAACCGGCGAGGGTGATGGTCTGCATCTCTTCATCCGTGATCGTGGTGGTGCGTGCCTCGATGAGCAGGATGCCGTTGGGCTTCACCTCGACGACGCGTGCGGTCACGCGAGCGGTCAGGGTATCTTCGCGCTCGTAGGTTCCTTCGTTCTCGGTCTCGGTGGAGAAGCCGGCACCGATCATCGGAAGTTCGTCGCTCTCTTCCTGTACGTTGAGCCGGGCTTCAAGCAACTTGGTCAGATCGATGAACTGCTCGACGGCAGCATTGATCTGGTAGTCCTTCTCAGTCTCGAGCGTCTGTGAACGCTCCAGCTTGTTGCGTTCGCTCACGATGATCGTGATCTGGTCGTTTTCCTGGAAGACCCGCGGCTCCGGCGGTTCGATCACGTACAGCCCGACCGCCTTCAGTTCCGGCGCGGGCCCCGTCGTCGGACGACCTTCGATCGCGACCGGGGCGTCCGCCTCAAAGAGGCTCTGCGCATCCGCCTGACCGACCAGCAGGCCGATCGCGGCAACGTTCCACAGTCGATTCATCATTGTCCATCTCCTTCCGCCCGCGTCTCGACACCGGCCATGTCCATGGCGACCACACCCCGGCCCACGACGCGCGCCGTGAATGAGCGGCTTCCCCGTTCCAGCCGTAATTCAATCACATCGTCACGACGCCCCTGATCCATCGCCCGTGCCCGAGTCACGATCTCGACACCGCCGACCACGCAGTACACATCCACGAGTTCGTTGCGACGCACGAGAATGGGCGCCTTCACACTGGAGGCCCGCAGGACGGTACCCGCCAGAAGGCGGCTTCGTGCCGTGGCTCCGTTGATCTCTTCGATGTCGGTCAGCGGCGGTGAACCGGCCGGGCTCAACCAGAGGCGCGTCGCCATCACGGCGGTCTCGGTGAGGGAGTCGCCTCGCTGTACATCATGGCGCACTACAAAGATGTCGCGCATCACCTCGGCTTCGACTGCAACGGTTCGCGCTTCGAGCAGCGTTCGATCCGCGTACGTACGAACTTCGATGAGCATCCGCTTGGAGGATGCCGTAGTCGTCGGCTGCAGTACGACCTGGCGCCCCCACTGCGACGCATCGACGAATGCATGGTCATCGCGTTGAAAGCGGAGTCGCAGGTCCTCGGGGTCCACCTCGTAGAGTCCGGCGAGGTGTGCGGCGATCGTTCGACGCACAGTCGGCGGACCCTCCAGCGATACGATCTCCGCAACATTGTCGGTGCGGATCGGTTCCTCAGACTCAGGTGCGGGCTCAGTCCCTCCCGCGAGGATGCGGCACGTCGAACCGGAGAGGGTCAGTCGTCCGAAACTCGCACCCGCCTCGCGCAGAGCGATGCGTACATCGTCGAGTGACACCTCTCGCACGCGACTCCCTTGCTTCGCAATGCCCACATCAAGCGGCAACTCCGCGTATTTCTGTGCGTCTTCACCGAAGAGTGCTGCGACATCACCGAGGGAAACCGTCGCATCCTCCGCGATGCGGATGGATGAGCGGAGTACGATGTCTCCGCCGAACGCCGTGCGCAGAGCGACCAGCAGTGTCAGGCAGATCAGGCTTTGCAATACGCGTTGCATCATCCGGTCACTCACCCTTCGTCATCGCCTCAACTGGGCCACGGAACGAAGTGTTTCATCCGCGGCTCGGATCACGTTGCTGTTCATTTCAAAGGCCCGCTGGGTCCGGATCAGGTGAATCAGTTCGAAGGTCGGGTCGACGTTCGATCCTTCGAGGTACCCTTGGAGCAATCCGCCGATGCCGTCCTGATTGGGCTGCCCGGTGATGGGTGGTCCGGAGGCATCGGTTTCGACGAAGAGGTTCTCACCGACCTGCTTCAGTCCCGCAGGGTTGATGAAACTCGCGAGTTCGATGGTGCCGATCTGTGTCGCGGCCTGCCCGGGGATGCTCTCCCAGACCTCACCGGTCGACGTGATCTGGACATGATCCGCATCCGAGGACACGGTGATTCCCGGTTCAAGCCGGCGTCCATTGTCATTCGCAAGGACGATCTCACCGTCGGAATTCACCGCGAAGTTGCCGGCGCGCGTGTAGGCGGCGCCGCCGATGCCGACCGTGTTCTCGACCTGAACCTGGAAGAAGCCGCGGCCGGTAATCATGAGATCAAGGTCGTTGCCGGTGGTCAGGGGTGCGCCCTCGTCGAACCTGACCTGCGTCCCGGAAGTCTTGACGCCCAGGCCGACGTACAGACCCGTGGGGCGTTGATCGCTGTTGGCGTTTTCGACGCCGGGCATGGCCTTCTCCTGGTAGATCAGGTCCTGGAAGTTGGCCCGCGATGCCTTGAAGCCCGTGGTGTTGACGTTCGCCAGGTTGTTGGCGATGACATCGAGGCGCGTGTTGAGGGCGTTGAGCCCTGTCGCGGCGGAATGAAGTGCAACAACAGCCATTCAATCAATCCTCATCAGGAGACCCGGCCGAGCGTATTGATCGCGCGGTCCATGACTTCGTTGAAAATGCCGATCATGCCGAAGGCGCCCTGCGCAGCGCGTGACGCGCTGGTGGCGCCCATCAGCGACCCCACGGAATCGGCGCCGGAACTCTCGATCGAACCCTGGATGACGCGAGCCGTGGACGGGCGTCGCCGAGCCATCACGTCTGCCTCAGCCTGAAAGGCGTTGGCGCCCTTCTTGATCATCTTCTCAGGCTCCTCGACATCGAAGACACCCAGTTGAGCGATGACACCGCCACCCTGGTTGATGTCACCAGCCGAGGTGATGCTCACGGGCAGAGCGGGATCCAGTTCGATGGCCTTGCCGGAACTGTCGAGCACCGCAGCACCCTCGTTGACGGTGACCAGCCTGCCGTCGGAGTTGAGCGTGAAGCGACCGTCACGAGTCAGGTGGATGCCATCTGCGCCACTGCCGCGCTGGACCTGAAAGAAGCCGCTGCCTTCGAGCGCGACATCAAGCGGGTTGTCCGTGATTTCAAGCGTTCCCTGTGACAGGGTGATGCGCGTCGGCATGGGCTGGACCCCGGCACCAAGTCGCTCGAGGAGCGCATTGGAGTCGGCAAACGGGAGGTCGTCCTCTTCCCTCACGACCTCGCGCTGCCGGACGGCGAGAAAGTCGGGCTTGAACCCGACCGTCTCGACGTTGGAGAGATTGTTGGAGTACACGTCCAGCCGTGCCATGTTCACGGCCGCCCCCGATGCGGAGAGGTAAAGCCCGTAATTCATGATCGCACCTCGACGTGACCGCCCGGAACGTCAGAATCCTCAGTCGAGGAGCATCCTTGCTCCTCGGCCTCGGCCAGCAGACACATGTGCATCGCCGTCGCGGCCTTCGCCGCGCCCACGATCCGGGACCCGAGCAGTCCGGTCCCGAGGAGGTCACGGACATCCATGTCCGCATCCGCCGTTGTTGCATCATTCATGTTGAACTTCCTGTCATGCATCAGTGGCACTCCTTGCCTTGGTCCAGACCATCACAAAGGACGTGCCACTCTGATTGCATGGCCGTTTCGGACGTCAGACGGCCATTGCCGCGCTCATGCCGCGTCGTCACGCGCAAGGCGTGCGCCGTCCGGCCAATGCTCACACCCCGGAAGGCGGTGTGCCGATGAACCAGAAGCGCCCGTTCATGTTGCGCCAGCCACGCGGTACCCGTATGCCCACTCTGCTCGTTGCCGATCTCTCTGCTTTCCTCGGATTCCTGCGCGTGGAGTGCGGTCTCGCTGAGAACACCCTGCTCGCCTACGAACGCGACCTTCGCGATCTGATCGAGGATCTTGTGGAGCGGGGCATCACGGAGTCCGATCGCATGGCGCCGAGGCCCCTCGTGGAACACCTGATGGGGCTCAAGAATGAGCGTGGCCTCGCCAGCAGTTCCATCGCTCGCCATCTCGCGGCGATCCGCATGTTCTGCCGGTGGCTGACCGCCAATGGTCGGGTTGCGGAGGATCCGGGTGAGTGGCTGGAGCGACCAACACAGTGGCAGCGACTGCCGCGGTACCTGTCCGAGGGGCGAATCCGTCAGTTGATCGAGGCTCCGGCACCGTCAGACCCGCCTGCGTCGGGTCCGCCCCTGTGGATCCGAGATCGATCGATCCTGGAACTGATGTACGCGTGCGGTCTCCGTGCGTCTGAGGTCGGGATGCTGCACCTTGACGATGTCCTGCCATCACTGGGTGTCATCAGGATCACCGGAAAAGGGGATAAGCAACGACTCGTCCCCTATGGGCAGCCGGCGCAGGAGGCGCTGGATCTGTTCCTGGAGCGATGCCGACCTGAACTGGTTCGGTCGGATGGGCGCGATCGGTCGAGGCTGTTCCTCTCCCGTACGGGACGCCCACTGGAACGGGTAGCGATCTGGCAGATCGTCAAGCGTCACGCTGCGACGGCCGGTCTTTCCGACGTGTATCCGCACCTCATCCGGCACACGTTCGCGACCCACGTCCTTTCCGGCGGTGCGGACCTGCGCGTCCTGCAGGACATGCTGGGACACGCGAACGTGTCAACGACGCAGATCTACACACATGTGGATGAGGCCCGCCTGAAGGCGGTTCACCGGCAATTCCATCCCCGGGCCTGAGTCTCAGATCGGGCGGTGCATTCCCGGCGAGCCATCGGTGCCGGTGGGCTTGAGTCCTGACGGCTTGGCTGGCTCCGCGGGAGCGGGTGTCGCGGGGGCCTGGGGGGCACCACTTTCGCCGATCGCTGAGTGGAGGGCGCCGACAGCGCGGGGCGTCGAGAGTTCACCGAGCCTCCGGCTGCGGATCTCCTTCTCAAGTTTCTCGTCGAGCTGGCTCACATTGGTCACGATGATGCCCGCTTCGACCCCGGACCGGAATCGAATGACAATGAGCAGCAGACCAACCATCAGAGCCGCAGGCAGGATGAGCCGGGTGAAGTAGTACACCGCGCCGCTGGGAGCCCCGGGCGCTTCGGCGTGGACCTGCTCGGCAACGATCGTGAGCTGATCGACTGAGAGGAAGACACCGGGATACAAGGCGTCCGGGAAGAGTGATCCGAGAGGCAGGGAGAACCCGGCGATGATGAGCGACCAGGTGGTCGCTGTCACGATGATCTCGACTCCCGGGATGCCCTGTCCTCCGGCGATGACGACGGCGAGGAGCATGAGGATCGCGAGCGACGTGACCGAGATGATGCCGCAGGTCTGGACGATTGCCGAGGTGGCGCGGAGGATCCTTCCGTTGCGGCTCTCGACCCGGTTGATGTCGACGGCTCCGGCTTTGGTGTCCGGTGCCGGCCGCTCGGCGTCTTCGGCGCCAACGACGACTTCCTGCTGATGCGCGTTGCGCACTTCGGTTTCGGCCCACTGCACATCCGTATAGTGGACGAAGGCCCAGACGAGGACCTGGAGCAGGAGGCATGTGATGGCCACGACGCTGAGGGTCGTGATCCCGAACCTCATGTGCTGGAGGGCGGCCGAGATATGGGGCTTGGCTTCGAACGTCACGTGGGGCCTCCGGCGCGGTGCATGTTGACCGCCACCGGAACTATCGGTCTCGGCGTGGGGCATCTGGAGTCCGAAAGCACAATCCATTGTTTTCAATAATCTTTGAAAACCACCCGGCAGACTCTGTCAGTGGGGATTAGGATAGATTGGCAGCCACCTTCAGGAGCAAATCGATGACTTCATGGCGTGTCCCAACCGAGCATCCCGACCTGAACGCCCTCGATCCCGGGCTTCTGGAGGCGGTGGTTCGCGGCGAGGCCCGGCTCACACCGGAGCAGGCGCTGGCCATCGGTGAGTCGATGCCCATCTACGACCTCGGTCGCTTCGCGAACGAACGTTGCCGGGCCGTGCATGGCGATCAACTCCGCACCTACATCATTGACCGCAATATCAACTACACGAACGTCTGCACAGCCAAGTGCACCTTCTGCGCGTTCCGCCGCGACGACACGGACCATGATGCGTACACGCTGGAGTACGAAGCGATCTATGACAAGATCGCCGAACTCTCCGCCATCGGGGGCACCCAGATCCTGATGCAGGGCGGCATGAATCCGCACCTGCCTCTGGAGTGGTATGAGAAGTTGCTTCGCGGCATCAAGGATCGCTTTCCGCACATCCATGTGCACGCATTCAGTCCCCCGGAGTTCATTGAGTTCGTCGACTTCTTCGACCCTCCTGGCGACACACTGGAAGCCAAGCTGCGTTGGGTGATGGTGCGTCTACGCGATGCGGGCCTCGACAGCCTCCCCGGCGGCGGTGGCGAGATCTTCGCGCCGGCTGTCCGCCGCAAGATCGGCCTGGGCAAGTGCGATGCGGAAGCGTGGCTGACATGCATGTACGTGGCGCACAGTCTCGGGATGTTCACATCGGCGACGATGATGTTCGGTCACATAGAGGGGGTGGCTGACCGGGTCCACCACATGCACCTGGTGCGTCAGTGGCAGGACAAGGTGCTGGCGAAGGGTGCGGAGCAGGATGGCGCGACGGCTGAGCAGCCGGCATGGGGCCACTCCAAGGCGTTTATCTCCTGGCCCTTCCAGCGCGAGCACACTCCGCTGGGGCGCCTGAAGGAATGGGGCGTCGCAGAGGATGAACGGGGTCAGCCTTTCCCCGGTGACGTCGTGGCGCGGCTTGACGGCGGCGGAGAGAAGTCGTTGCATCCGGAGTTCGGCCGCCGCCTGCGCATGGCGGGTGCCACGGCGTACCTGCGCACGCAGGCATTGAGTCGCCTCTTCCTCGACAACATCTACTCCATCGGTGCGAGCTGGGTCACGATGGGGCCGCACATCGGCCAGATGGGCCTGCTCTTCGGCGCCAACGACATGGGCAGCGTGATGATGGAGGAGAACGTCGTCTCATCGGCGGGCACGACCTTCTGCCTGAACGAAGCGACCATCTGTCGCCTGATCCGCGATGCGGGTTTCATCCCGGCGCAGCGCGACAACGTCTACGACATCCTGCGCATCCACGAGTCGGCCGACAGCCCGGACCTCAACGTCACCAACTGGGCGGAGCATCGCGCCAAGCGGCTGCACGTGGAGTCGGAGGAGCCGGCATCGGTGGAACTGACGACGGGGAAGTCGTAGGGGCTGGTGGCTGGACGTTGGTGGCTGGTGGCTGGTGGCTGGTGAGTGGTTGCACCGGCTTTCGACCAACTTACCCCTTCCGCGGGTCCCCCACTTCCAGCACCTTGTCGGCGCGCTTGCGGCGGTAATCCGCAATCGTGCTTGTGTACTGGTCATGGTGCAGCGCGAGCAGGGAGATGCCGAAGAGTGCGGCGTTGATCGCGCCCGCCTTGCCGACGGCGAAGGTCGCGACCGGGATGCCTGCCGGCATCTGGACCATCGACAGCAACGAGTCGAGACCGCCTGAGAGTTTCGTTTCCATCGGAACGGCAAGCACCGGACGCGTGGTCTTGGATGCCACCACGCCCGCGAGGTGAGCGGCACCGCCGGCCGCCGCGATGAAGACCTCGACGCCTTGCTTCTCCATCTCGGCCATGTACTGGAAGAGCGCATCGGGTGTGCGATGGGCGGAGAGGATGCGCACATCGTGCGGCACGTTCAGTTCTTCGAGTGTCTTCGAGGCATGTTCCATCACGGGCCAGTCGGAGATGGAGCCCATGAGAATCGACATGAGGGGCGTGGCCATGGGGTGTCAGTCCTTGGTCTCGGTGTTCGGGGTGAGCTGCGGCGACCGTCACCCGGTCACTCGCGTTCCATTTCATCATACAGGGCGCCGAGGACACGAGGCCTCAACTGCTCGTACCCGTAGTCACTTGCCGGGCCGGGTTCGAGTTTCACGATCTCGTCGCGGCCCATGCTCTCGACATCCTTGGCGTATCGGATGACTCGTCGCATGTCGTCGAAGTACTTGATCTGAGCCTTGATGCCGTCGCGGTCCGTCACGGCGCCATGTCCGGGGATGACGATCGTCTCGCCGTCGCAGACCTGAAGGCAATTCAGGAGTGACTGCTGCCAGCCTCGGCTGTTCGCACCGGCGTCCGGGTCCATGTAGGGATGCAGTTCGTGGAAGAGGAGGTCGCCGGTGTGGATGACGTTGTGATCGGGCAAGTGGATGAAGACGTCGTTGTCGGTGTGTCCGGCGCCGACATGCCGCAGGTGCATGCGGATGCCGCCGACCTCGAGGTCGAGTTCGTCCGTCAGAACTCTCGACACCTCGAAGTCCGATGCATCGAGGCCCTCGAGACTCTCGATGGTCTTCTCGACGTCACGCACCACGGGTGCGAGGTCGGCATCACGTAGGGTCGATATCTGCCGGTACAGAGCGCCGGCCGCGTTGCGGAGTCGTTCCAGTTGGGGCGCCACGCGCGGATTCAGGGCCACATGACCGATGCGCGTGATGTCATTGAAGGCGGGGTTGCCACCGATGTGATCACCGTGGTGATGCGTATTGATGAGGTGCGTCAGCTTGACTTTGTCGCCGAGGTGCGCTTCGGCTTCCCGCCGCAACGTGTGGCCGATGCCCGAGACCTTGGCATCGATGAGGGTGGCATTTTCCTTGCCGGAAGCGAGCAGTGTGTTTCCGCCACCTCCGGGTTCCCCGCCGGACGCCACCCACAGCCCCGAACGGATCTCTTCCCATGTGAAGTGGTTCTTCTCTGTCAATCCAGCGAAGAGTTCCCGCGGCCAGAGGCCGAGGGTTGCCACTGATGAGAGGGCGGCGGCGGTCCGGATGAATGCACGGCGTTCGAGTTGCATGGGGCTTCTCCCTTCGGTTGTCTCTCCTGATGATAGCGGGCTCGGGGGTCGCAGCGCGTGGGCGTGGGCCTCGTACGGTGAGCCCTCCGGGGGCGGTGTGAGGGGTGTCGTTTCCCGGGATTCCGGCTACACTGCTGAGCACTCCGGGAAGGACTCGCACGTTCTGCGCTCTTGAGGAAGGACTGCACCCGTGAAGGCTGTGGACATTCGCAACGGAACCGCCGTCAAGATGGATGGCAAGCTGTACATCGTCACCAAGGCGGAGCATCGGACGCCGGGCAATCTGCGGGCCTTCATGCAGGTGAAGATGAAGGACATCATCTCGGGCGGGTACATCGAGAAGCGTTTCAGCTCCACGGATGAAGTGGAGGAGACGTACCTGGATCGCCGGACGGCCGAGTACCTGTACGAGGATGGTGAGGGCTGGGTCTTCATGGACTCGGAGTCCTTCGACCAGTTCACGCTCTTCGAGGACATGGTGGGCGATGCGATGCAGTACCTGCGGCCCAATACCAGCACGGAGATCCTCTTCCATGAGGGGAACCCGGTCCTGGTGAACCTGCCCTCGGCGGTGGACCTGACCATCACGGACACCCAGCCGGGGATCAAGGGGGCCACGGCCACCAACCAGTTGAAGGAAGCCGTGTGCGAAACGGGGCTCAAGACGCGGGTGCCGCCCTTCATCGAGATCGGTGAGACGGTGCGGATCAATACCGCGGACGGCTCCTACATGTCTCGCGTGAAGGAGTAGCCGGAGCAGCCCTTCCGTTTTCCGAACATATTTACTGAAGGTGTGGGGACGGGGTGTGTGCGATCCGCCCTCATTTGCATCCCCCCGACCAGTCGCTACACTACGCGGCTCGACTTCAGGTCACGTTGTCTCGATTGGATTCTCAGCATGCCCACGATCAACCAGCTTGTTCGCAATCCGCGCCGCCCGCAGGTCAAGAAGTCCAAGGTCCGCGACCTTGACGCCTGTCCGCAGCGTCGCGGCGTCTGCCTCCAGGTGCGTACCGTTACCCCGAAGAAGCCGAACTCGGCACTTCGCAAGGTGGCCCGTGTCCGCCTGAGCAACGGCAAGGAAGTCACCGCATACATCGGTGGCGAAGGGCACAACCTGCAGGAGCACTCGATCGTGCTGGTTCGCGGCGGCCGCGTGCGTGACCTTCCTGGTGTTCGCTACCACATCGTCCGTGGTTCGCTGGACACGCTGGGTGTGGACGGCCGTAAGAACGGTCGCTCGAAGTACGGCGTGAAGCGCAAGTAATCAACTCACCGGCGGCAGTCGTCGGTTCGACAACGGCAAGTAATCCCGTCGCGCCGGCCGCGTGATGGGGTGAACAGATGGTCCCGCGAGTCGGGATGGATGAGCCCAAGGAGCTTTCAATGGCCGGACGCATCACTTCATCAGAAGACCAGCTTCGCCCTGACCCGCGCTACGGCAACAAGGTGCTGGCGAAGTTCATCAACTGCATCATGCTTGACGGCAAGAAGTCCGTCGCTGAGCGAGTTGTCTACGACGCGATGGACGAGATTGAGAAGCGTCTGAAGAAGGACAGCCATCCGGAGGGCTTTGAGAGCGCCATCGAGGTCTTCGACAAGGCGATTGCCAACGTGAAGCCGCGTCTTGAGGTGCGTTCGAAGCGCATCGGCGGTGCCAACTACCAGGTGCCGATGCCGGTGAAGAACCGTCGTCAGCAGTCGCTGGCCTTCCGCTGGATCATCCAGGCCTGCCGCAAGGAGCGTGGCCGTCAGATGCATCACCGCATTGCGGATGAGCTGTACGCCGCGAGCAAGGGTGACGGCAAGGCGATGGCGACGCGTGAGCAGACGCACCGCATGGCCGAGGCGAACAAGGCCTTCAGCCACTTCGCGTACTGATTCGCGAGCAGCACAACTGACAGGATTCGACTGGCTCCATCTCCGGATGGAGCCTATTCTTTGGATTGGTGCGGCGAGTTGACCGATGGGTCGGTGGCCGCGACTGCCTGGCGTGTTGTGTGTCAGGTGGGAACTTCTTTGACAACATGGGGCCGATCGGAATCGACCGGACAGGGAACGTATGGCGTGGCGCGTCGCGGCGCACGTGGACCGCGTTATCAAGCGTGCACCACTTATAACTGCCAATCCGCAGTTTGCTCTCGCGGCGTAAAATCGCTGCGTGATTCAGACCTGACGCCTGATGTGGTCTGGATCAATGATTATCAGGCTGGTCCCAAAGGGGCGTCTCAGCCCGGCGGGACGAGAGTTTTCTGAGACTGGGCGAATGGCAGGCGGCCTCAGGTCGTCCATTTCGTCAAGATCAAACCTGAGGACACACGCGTAGAGGCGTCATACTGACTGTCGCGGGACGGGGGTTCAATTCCCCCCGGCTCCACTTGATTGCCAGTCCCCGACTGGCTGAGACAGGGCGTGTCACGGCACGCCCTTTTTCTTTGCGCCAAAGGACTTACGAGCGCCTCCCCCACCACTCCATCCGTGCCGGTGGGTGACAGGGCGGGACACTCTGAGTCCCCAGTTTGTGCGCGTCGCTGGCGGCGATGTGTGCGCTTGAGGCAGGTGTTTTGCTCATCGTGCCGAGTGGCGTGCAGGGGTGAGATTGCCAAACCTGTCGTTCAATCTCATCGCCTGCGCAGGTAGGATGGGGTGTGGGAGGAGTGACCGGTGTATACCTGTTCGGGATGTCGATTGGTAGGGGGCTTCGTTGTGCTCGTGATCGCGGCGGTGACGGCGCCCGCAGCCGCGGCGCTCACGGATCTGGTGGTCAATGGAGAGTTCGAGAGTCCGAGTGTCAGTGGGTTTCAGTTTCCGGGGGAGGTGCCGGGCTGGTCGTCGTCGAAGGGGAGTTTCGAGATCTGGGATGGGGGGATTCTGGGGTCGCCGGCATTGGGGAGTGACGGCGCCCCGACGGGTCAGCACCTGGAAATGGATGCGAACTTCATGCCGACGTATTCGCAATCCTTCGTGGTGCCGGCTCTGAACTCCAATGAGGCGACCTTCTCATTCGATGCCTGGTTGCGGACGCCGGGACTCAGCGAGTATCGGGTTGAGGGTTCAGTCTCGGGCGTACTCGTCGATACGACTTCCATTCTCAGCAACCAGGATGAGTGGACGGCCAATGTGCACACGCTGTCAGTGAACGCCGGAGAGACAATCACGATCTCTTTCCTGTAGCAAGAGAGTGACGGCGATTCCGGATCCCACATCGACCAGGTTGAGTTCATCGTTGACGCCGCGGCCGCCTGCCCCGGCGACGTTGATGGACAGGGCAGCGTTGACTTCACCGACCTGAACATTGTGCTCGACCACTGGGGCGAGACGGTTGAGCCAGGCACATCGGGCGATGCGAACTCCGATGGCACGGTCAACTTTGCCGACCTCAATCTTGTGCTGGACTACTGGGGTACAGACTGCTGAGCGCTGAGGGCACGTGCAGCCGTCACGACCTGCGCTGACTGCTCCTGGGCCAGTTGTGAAGATGGGGCAGTTGCCGGAGGCGGATTGACTGTCCTCCGACCGCCAATCGCCGCCAATTCGCCACCTTGATGCAAGATCAGGATCCAGATTGTGGCATGATTGATGGGTGCCGCTCGCCGCGGCCATGTCTACTTCGAGAGGGACTCCCATGCGGATCACCAGTTCGTCGGCGCTTCCGGCACGTTCATTCATTGCGCTGCTTGCGACACTTGCAATCGGTTCGACGGCTTCGGGTGTGCTGATTTCGTGGGACAATCCGGGGGTCGGCGACTGGTATGACCCTGCGAACTGGGACTGCGGTTTTCCCGCGGCGGGTGAAGTCCTGTGGATGGAGAATGGCGGCACCGCGACCGTCACTGGAGGGACATCACCGGTGTACAGCATCGTGCTGTGCCGCGAGGCTGGCCTTGCGATCTCCGGCGGGGTCTTTCAATCGAACAGTATTCAATTCGGGCAGTCGGGTACGGCGTTCGGCGAGATCAGCGGCGCCTCGACGGTGATCAACTGTGATGACATGAGAGTCGGCGAGAGCATTGTGGGCGCCACCTGCTTCAATCACTTCGACGGCGTCGTGAACATCACCGGTGAGATGAGTGTGGCTTTCGGTGGTGAGGGGGCGTACTTCCAGGATGCGGGGACGGTCAACACGGGCGAGATCAACCTCGCCTTCTTCAGTGGTTCCAACGGCCAGTACTCGCTCTTTGGTGGTGAGATCAACACGGTGGATGTCTTTGTCGGTGTTGATGGCACCGGCAGTTTCTTTCAGTACGGCGGCGTCCTGAATATCACGGAGGATCTGCGCATCCCGATCGCAAGCGGAGACGGGACGTTCCGACTGATTGATGGCGAACTCAACGTCGATCGCGTGATCCGCTCATCGAGTTCCACGGCGACTGAGTTCCGCATGCTCGGCGGTGAGTTCAACGTGAGACAATTCGGACAGGTTGCGCTGCCGATGGATCTGAAGATTGAGGGCGGCACGTTCACACCGGCGGGACCGGCGATCGGGACATCCACGATTGACGGTTCACTCGACCAGCAGGCGGGGTCCGCGATTCGCATTGATCTCGACAGTTCGACATCGTCAGATCTCGTGGAGGTTGAGGACAATGTCATCCTCGATGGCGACCTGACCCTTGATCTCGGCTTTGCCCCACTGGGAACCGAGATGTTCACGGTCATCGACAATCTGGGAGCAAGCCCGGTGTTCGGCACGTTCACAGATCAGCCGGAAAGCTCATCGATCGCCGCGACATTCGGCGGCACGACGTACAACTTCGCGGTGACGTACGCGGGTGGTGACGGCAACGATGTCGTGATCGGCGCCTGCTTCGGCGATGCGACCGGTGATGGCGTGATCGACTTCGATGATCTGAACACCGTTCTGTCGAACTGGGGCGAACCGGGGCCCGAGGGTGATCTGAACGGGAGCGGCCTTGTTGACTTTGACGATCTGAATCTCGTGCTGTCGGCGTGGGAGATGGACTGCGTCTGAGTGCGTGCGCGAAGCCGTGTCGCCATGACAAAAGCCATCCACATTACCGTGGGTGGCTGGCATGAGAAGCGAGATTGAGAGCAGGCTACCTGACCGCAGCGGCTCCGGCTTCCGCAACCGCGTGGTCGTTCTCGACCGTGGAACCGGAGACGCCGATCGCGCCGATGATGGTCCCGTTTACGCTGATCGGTACGCCACCGGGGAACGTGATCAGGCCGTTGTTGGAGTGCTCGATGTTGAAGAGCGGCTTGCCCGGTTGCGAAAGGGCGCCGATGTCGCCGGTGGGCATGTCGAAGGAGCGGGCCGTGCGGGCCTTTTTGATCGCGATGTCGATGGAACCGAGCCACGCGTTGTCCATGCGTGCGAAGGCCTTGAGATTGCCGCCAGCATCGACAATGGCGATGTCCATGAGGGTGTCGATGGCCCCGGCCTTTTTGATCGCTGCGTCAATGGCGGCGTGGGCCTGTTCCAGGCTGATGTCGAGGGTGCTGAGTGTCATGGTGGTCCTTCTCTGATTGGAGTTGCGATACTGCAACTCTCTGTGACGTTCGATAATGGGGGGCCGAAGGGTAGCACGACAGCGATGCGGCCGCATGAAGTCCCTTGCCGTTCCACTCGTGAAGCGAGGGGTGGGAAGGGCATTGCGATGCGGGCGGTCACAATGTACGGTCGATTGCGGCATCTGTTGGAGATGCAAGGTTTGGTCGAGGCGGGAGGTCATCATGGGCAGATGTGATTTGATGTTGCAGGGTCTCGGAGCGCCGTATGTCCTGATGGGCGTGCTCGTATTTTGTCTCACCGGGATGGTGGATGCGGGGACGTTGCCGCCCACGGTGGGTCCGGACGATCTCGATGGTGTGAATGGGTTCGCGTTCTTCGGTGCAGGGGGCGGAGATCTGTGCGGCGATTCGGTGGCGGGTATTGGCGACATCAATGCGGACGGGTATCCGGACCTTGCCGTTGGTGCGACGGAGGCGGGCGGGTTGTTCTCTGGTCCGGGGGAGACGTACGTGGTGTTCGGCGGGCCGGGCGTGGGATCTTCGGGGTCGATGCAGGTAGCGGACCTGAATGGCTCCAACGGCTTCGTGGTGCGGGGCATTTCAAACAGCACGTTCAGCGGATACGCCCTGGCGTCGGGTGACATCAACGGGGATGGAATCGTTGACCTGGTGATCGGGACGCCGGCGCGGGGCTTCGTGGTCTTCGGAGGGCCGGGCGTCGGCGCGAGCGGGGTGATTGAACTTGATGACATGAATGGGATGAACGGCTTCAGGTTCAATGGACCGTCGGGTGTCAATCCGTTCGCGGATGCGGTCGCCGCGGGGGATGTGAATGATGATGGGATTGACGACCTGATCATCGGCGCTCGTCATGCGGGGAATTTCGTGGGCGATGCGCGGGTGGTCTTCGGAGCCGCGGGGATTGGATCAACGGGTCTTCTGAACGCGGGCCTGCTGGACGGGAGCAACGGTTTCGTAATGGGGGGTGAGTCGTCGTTTTCGCTTACAGGTCTTGCGGTATCGGCGTCGGATATCAATGGCGACGGCATCGCGGACATCCTGATTGCGGCGCGCGATCGCGCGTATGCGGTCTTCGGTGGTGCGGGTGTGGGTGATCCGTCGGGCGTGCTTCCGTTGAATTCGCTCGATGGCACCAATGGCCTCGTGATCCTGGATGTGGTGGGCCGGGACGGGCAGAATGAGTCCTTGTCCGGCGCGGGAGACTTCAACGGGGACGGAGTGGGTGACATGCTCATCGGGAGTGTGGAAGGGACCGTGGATGGGGTAGAGGGCGTGGGGTATGCGCACCTTCTGTACGGGGATGCGGCGATCGGAGGGCCGGGGGTACTTGGCCTGGATGCGCTGGGTCCGGGCATGGCATTCCGGATGGAGGGCACGGACTTTGATCGCGGCTTCTGCGGAGCGGCCGTGTCGTGGGCTGGGGACATCAATCGTGATGGGTATGACGACGTGGTGGTGTGCGACCCCGGGCCCGACACGGGGGGATTGGCGTACATTGTCTTTGGCCGTCCGGACGAGGTCCCGGGCGGGGTGATCGATCTGGGTTCGTTGAACACGACGACCGGCCTGACGTTCGTCGGGGCGGGACCGCTCGACGAGACGGGTCATGGTGCATCGAGCATCGGGGACTTCAATGCGGACGGGGCTCCGGATGTGATCATCGGGGCGCCGCGAGCGAGAAACTTGTCGAGCTCGCCGACGGGCGCGGCGTACGTGCTCTTCGGCCGCTGCTCCCCGTGCACCTGCAAGGGTCCGGACTGCAACGACGACGGTGTGACTGACCTGTGCGAGATTGCAACAGGTGTGGCATCGGACGAGAACGGGGATGGGATTCCTGATGCCTGTCAGTGCCTTGGTGACATCGCACCGGAAGGCGGCCCGGACGGCTCGGTCAACATCGATGACCTCAACCTGCTGCTGGTGTCATGGGGCGGCGCCGGAGGCGCGGCAGACTTCACCGGCGACGGACTTGTGAACTTCCACGACCTGAACATCCTGCTGGAGCGATGGGGATTGCCTTGTGAAGGTTGACTGGGGGGACCGGCAGAGGTCGATCGGGCGCCAATCACTTGGACAATGCGCGCCACTTCGCGGCGTTCTCACTGTCGCCGATCGCCTCACACGCGCGCACCAGTCGCTCAGCGGTCGCCTTGTGGTGGGGATGCTCCGGCGCGTAGACCTGAAGCATGATGCTGCGCGAGCGTTCGAGATCGGGAATCGCGTCTACCGGGCGGTCGAGGTTGAGGTACGTTTCGCCGCGAGCCTGAAGTATGACACCGATGCCACGAAGATCCAATGACCTTGTGGCGAGACCGAGCGCCTTGTTCAATGTCTCCAGCGCCAGTTGATACTCGCCACGATCGATGTGTACGCGCCCAAGGTTGGCATACGTCGGCGCGAGCGTTCCGTGGTTCGCACCGAGGAGTTCCGTCGTAGTAGATATATCTTCCTCATACAGATCGATCGCCTCTTCGTAGCGCCCGAGGCGCGACAGGACACTGGCGTGGTTCGTGATCGCGATGAGGGTATCCGGGTGGCGATTCCCGAGCAGTTTACGCCGCAGCGCCAGCACTTCGGTCGTGACCTCAAGGGCTTCCTCATTGCGATCCGACAGCTTGAGGGTCTCGCCCTGAATCGTGCGCACGAGCTGGGTCTTCCAGTGGCTGCGGCCGTAAGTCGCAATAGCGAGTGCTGCTGCTTCATTCCCAACGTCCGCCGCCCTGTCGAGTTCACCGGCCAGAAAGTACGCAAGGGCGAGTCTCGTGAGGCAGAAGAGGTGAACTTCGGGGGTCACCTCAAGGCCATCGGCGATCATGGAGCGGATCGTCTCGACATGCCGGATGTTTGCCGCGTGATCGTCATTCCCCGTAAGCTGGCCAGCGGCATCCACGAGAGCCGCTGCGATGAGGTGCGGCTTTCCCGACGCGATGGCGGCGTCGATTGATGGAACAATGGCATTAATGATCTCCCGCGCTTCCGCATCGCGATTGTCGAGCTGGAGTGCGAAGGCTGTGAACGTAAGAGCTTCGATCGTCTTCGGATCCTCCGGTCCCAGTTGCGCTGCGTAGATGTCAGCGGCGCTGCGGATCTCTGTCACGGCCCGACCGTTGATTCCGAGGTTGTAGTAGACCTCGGCGATCGACTCGCGCAGAGGTGCTTCAACAAGCGGCTGATCGGCGTACTCACTCTCGAGTGCCTTGACAGCGGGTGTCAGAATGCTCCGGTCAACAACACCACGGGCGAGGTCTGCCGCATTGACATCGATGAGCAGGCGGTCGAGCTCTACCATGGCCTGTGACCGCTCGCTGCCGCGGCGATGCTGCCGTGCGACCTGTTCGCGCAGGTCTCTGATGATGCCTTTGCCCATGGCATGCGGCTCAACGCCTTTGAGCATGCGGGACTGGAAGGCAAGGGCATCCTGCGACACCTCCCGCTCGGCCCTGGCGACTTCACGTTCCTCCACGGCATCGATACCGAACTTGATGGACGTGATCGACCCGGCGATCAACGCGACGACGAGTGTGGCGGCGAGCGCAACAGGGATCCTGTTGCGTCGCGCGAACTTGGTGAACTTGTAGAGCGTCGTCGCCGGGCGGGCAAGGATGGGCACATCATCGAGATGACGTCGGATGTCATCGGCGAGTGCCGCCGCGGACTGGTAGCGGCGATCGCGTTCCTTCTCCAGCGCCTTGCTCACGATGGTCTCGATGTCGCCGCGAAGTGCGGCATCGAGCGTCGTCATTCGGGTGGGCGTCTCATCCCGAATGACGCGCACGGCCTCGTAGACGCTGAGATCGGTGAGGTTGTATGGCAGCCTGCCGGTGAGCAGTTCGAAGAGGATGACGCCGAGCGCATAGACATCCGAGCGGACATCGAGATCGCGTGGGTCTCCGCTGACCTGCTCCGGCGACATGTACGGGATCGTTCCGACGAGTTGACCGATGTTGGTCTGGATCGTTGCGTGCTGATCGCTGTCTGTTGCACGTGCGACACCGAAGTCGAGCACCTTGGGCATTCCATCGTTCGTGACCAGGATGTTGCCCGGCTTGAGATCGCGGTGAATCACGCCCTTCTGATGCGCATGATCGACAGCATCACAGATCTGCGCCACAAGTTGCAGCCGCTGTATCGTCGTCGCTTCATGCCGCTGGCACCAGGCGCGCAGATTGCGACCTTCCACCAGTTCCATCGCGAAGTAAGGCTGAATGCCCTGCTCCGTCG
>JAUIHS010000062.1 GCA_030432255.1 Phycisphaerae bacterium | reverse complement strand
GCGAATCCGGAGATCCACCGGCCCAGGCGCTCGGCCGGCACCTGCACGCTGCGCGACTGCATCGGGTCATTGTTCCCGAGGCGTGCGGCGGTTGCCAGAACCGTGCCAGGCGGCAGACTGTGGTCATGTCGGAAGCGCGCAATGTCCTCGGTGGTCCACTCGGCGAATGCGGTCGCGATCCGCTCACCGGCTTCTACCGTGATGGCTGCTGCTCCACCGGCCCCGATGACTTGGGGTCGCACACCGTATGCGCGGTGGTGACGGCGGAGTTCCTCGAGCACCAGCGGGCTTCCGGGAACGACCTCATCACGCCTCGACCGGAGTTTCGCTTCCCCGGCTTGAAGCCGGGAGACCGTTGGTGCGTGTGTGCCTCTCGGTGGAAGCACGCCTACGACGACGGCGCCGCGGCGCCCGTGGTCTTGGAATCCACGAACGCCGCGGCGTTGCGACTGGTCCCGATCGAGGCGCTACGCGAACACGCGGTCGACGTGCCGGCGACGCCCGAGGGGCTTTAGAGCACTAACTCACCTGATTGCGCAGATTGCGGAACGCCGCCAGGTGGTTGTAGGAACCAGACTTGAGGTTCTCGAGCACACGGGCGACATCGGCTGCCGGATTGTCAGCGAGTGCGTCCTTCAGGTCGGCAATGTCGACCTTCTCCACCGTGATGCCGACCTTGGATGCCTTGTACAGCGACGTCATGCCCTTGGCGAGCAATTCGTCGTACAGTGCCTGGATTTCGGGGTTGTCGAACTCGCCCACGGCATCGCCGACGGTCGGATCGTCGTAGCCGTACAGGTCGAGTAGGACCCGGACCGCGTCCATGTGCTTCTGCTCGGACTTCGCGATGTTGGTGAACTGGCGGACGCCGTACTCATCAGCGAACTCGAGGTAGAGATCGCGCGCCATCTTCTCTTCTTGAACCATGAAGGTGAGCATGTCTTCGGTGTCCGTGAACTCCGTGGCATTGGCCGGTGCCGCTGCGAGGAGTCCCGCTCCCAGGGCGGCTGCGGCAGTCGTCGCGACGGCGGCGGCGCGGATGTTCTTCTTGATGTTCATGACCCCTCCTTGTTGTGCGGACAGTTCATTTCTCTCACCCGTGTGTGAAGGTTCTGTGAAGGAAGCGATACGCATGTGTACGGGCCGGTCAATGCTGCGTTCGTACGGTCTGCGACGGGGACCAAAGTCCCGCTGCGTAGGCTGCCGTCATGACCGAAGGTCCCGGTATTGACCTCAGCGAAGTGCTCGCACAGGCGCGCGAGCACTACATCGCCAGTCGCCCCGAGGGTGCTCGGCTTCACGCGGAGGCCAAGCGGGTGATGCCGGGGGGCAACACGCGCACGGTGCTCTACCACCCGCCCTTCCCCTTGCGTGTGGCGAGTGGACGGAACCAACGCATCGTCGACGTCGACGGCCATGAGTACGTGGACTTCCTCGGCGAGTACACCGCCGGTCTCTACGGGCATAGTCCCGAGCCGATCCTCGACGCGGTGCGCGAGGCGATGGCGGAGGGCATCAGCCTGGGTGCGCACAATCGCTACGAGGCGCAACTCGCTCGCCTGTTGGTCGATCGCTTCCCCGCGATGGAACTCGTGCGCTTTACCAATTCCGGCACGGAAGCCAATCTCATGGCCATCTCCCTGGCGCGAGTGGCGACGGGGCGTCCGGCGATCGGTGTGATGCGCGGGGCGTACCACGGCGGGGTGCTCTATTTCGGTGGCGACGGTTCATCTCCGGTGAATGTGCCGTTCGAGACTGTGGTCATGGAGTTCAACGACATTGACGGCGCCCGAAAGGCGATTCGGGACAACGCTGATCGCCTGGCGGCCGTGATCGTCGAGCCCGTGCTGGGATCCGGTGGAGTCATTCCCGGCGACGAGGAGTTCCTCTCCGCCCTGCGAGATGAGACGGCCGCGAACGATGTCCTGCTCATCCTCGACGAAGTGATGACCTCGCGGCTATCACCGCAGGGCGCGGGTGAACTCTTCGGCGTGACTCCCGATCTCATGACCGTGGGCAAGTACCTCGGCGGCGGTATGTCCTTCGGCGCGTTCGGCGGGCGGGCGGATCTCATGGCCCGGTTCGATCCATCGCTGCCGGGAGCGCTGCCGCATGCGGGCACCTTCAACAACAACGTGCTGTCGATGGCGGCCGGTATCGCCGGATTAACCAAGATCCTCGAGGACGAGCGGCTGCGCGATCTCAACCGCCGGGGTGCGCTCCTTCGAGCAGAGCTCGAAGGCGTCATGGTGCCCCACGGCTGGTCGGTTACCGGTCGGGGGTCGATGGTGGGGATCCATCCGGTCGCCGGACCGGTCAATACGTACGCCGATATCGCCGAAGCCGACGAGCGGCTGCGTGAGCTGCTGTACCTGGACCTGCTGGAGCGCGGCTACTACATGGCGCCGCGGGGATTCATCGCGCTGAGCCTGGAGATCACCGACGCGGACATCGAAGGTTTCGTCGCCGCGGTGGATGACGCTCTCGCGAGTCGTCGCTAGGGCAGCGACCAGTCGACCGGGTCACCGCCTAGTTCCTCGAGGAGTTCGTTGGCGCGGCTGAACGGCCGGCTGCCGAAGAATCCGCGATCGGCCGACATCGGGCTCGGATGCGCACTGGTGATGACCGGGATGTCTTCGAGCAGGGGCGCCAGA
>JAUIHS010000020.1 GCA_030432255.1 Phycisphaerae bacterium | reverse complement strand
GCGGCATCCGGCCTCCATTCCGGAGGCCAAGTCCGTGGCCTCCATAGAATGGACACCATCGCCGAAGAGTCGGGGGGGCGCAACCCGTTCATGCGCCGAAAATTGAGAGCCGTCAGACACGACCTAGTGGATGCTGCCCACATCGTGCCCGTATCAGATCCACGAAGCACTGATGAACCACAGAATGGGATCGCGCTCAATCCCCTTCTTCACCGAGCGTATGATGTTGGATTGCTCGGCCTCTTGCCGGGCGGACGAACAGCCGTGAACCAACGTCTGGTAGCCCGACTTCGGCACCAGCGCTTGGATGCTGGCCTCGATCAACTCACCAAGATGATTCCCCCACGAATGACCCCTCCTGGATCTCGTGAGTTTGTCCCACCGGATGACTACTTGGAACGCGGACTTCGAGCAAGGGGATGGACAGACGATGAGATTCGTGAAGCAATAGCCTGAGCAAATCGGCCCCCACCCCGAAAGTCTCACCCCATTCCGACCGATACACGGAATCTTCATCTGCACTTTCGCGTTCTTCTTCCAGAACCCCCTTGACTTCCCTCTCCCCTTTCATATGCTTTCTGCCATGTTGAATTGCCTTTGCACCATGCAGCATGTCGTCATTCGCCGAGCCGAGAAGGGCTCGGGCGGCGGTCTGCCGTGGTGCACACACTGTTCGCGAAACTGAACGCGGACACAACGAGAAGCACCCCTGACCGTCGCCTGAGCAAGGCGACGGTTTTTCTTTTGGCCTTCTGAGCCTTCCACCTCCCCCGCTTCTCGCTGCGTCCCCGCTCATTTCGCACGACATCCAGAGTTCTTTCATTCGCCGGGAGGCGAGAGATATCAGTGCGCGCGCCACTCGTGCGCTTCACGACAATCCGCACAGCAAACAACGAAGGAGTTTGCGATGAATGCCTCGGCCCTGTTGACGTCCTGCGAACCCGGAACACCTGAACCATCCACAGTCGGGCTGCCCACGATGCCTGCCGGTGACGTCGTGGCGCAGCCCCATCGATCAATCCAGTGCGACACGCTTGAGAAGCTCATCGCCGGCATGGAGTGCGCCAAGGAAACCGTGGCCTTCTTCGACGCCTCCGCCGCGCTCGCCGCCATCGTGAACCTCGTCCAGCCCGGCGAGGAGATCGTGGTGGGGACGAATCTCGACGCCGCCACCTGCCGCGTCTTCTCACGCCTCCTCTGGCAGCGGGGCGTGACGGTCTGGTGCGTCGACCCCGCAGAACTCGCCGAGGCCGTCACCGCCCGCACCCGGCTGGTCTACGTCCAGACCCACGGCGGTGCGAGAGCGGTCGCAGCCGATGTGCCGCGAATCGCCGATGCATGCTCGTCCAACGGTGCGTTGCTGATGGTGGACGCCACGGCGGCGAGTCCGCTGGGGGTTCAGCCCCTGATGGCGGGCGCCGACCTCGTTGTCCACACCAGTTCCACGCTCGTCGCCGGCACCCTGGTCGACGATCCGCCCGCGTTCATCTCCTCGGACAGCACCGCCCTGCTGGCCAGCCTCAAGCGGTTCCGGGAGCGGAGCGGGACGTATCCCCCGGAGGCGAACCTCCAACTCATCCTGTCCGGCATCGAATCCCTCGCCGAGCGGCTCCGCAAGCAGCAGAGGTGCGCCCTGCGGCTCGCCCGGTTCCTCAGCGTCGATCCCGCCATCGCCCGCGTGGAGTACCCCGGCCTCCGCAGCCGCAACAACCCCGGTGCACCGGTCCAGGCCAGTCGGCCGGACGGCATCGAACTCGTCTTCGAGACGCTCAATCCGCTGGCGACGCGTCGTGTCGTCGATGCCCTGAACGTGTTCCGCGCCGGCATCTTCGACGGCACCCGCTCCGCCGTTTCCATCCCTGCGACACATGGGAGTCGAGGCTTTCCCGAGATCGATCGTGAAGCTTCCGCCACTCCTCTTGTGATTCGTCTCACGATCGGTCAGGAATCTCCCGATCAACTCCTCTGCGACCTGGTGGATGCACTCGAGAACGCCACTGGATCCTGACAGGCGAGCGCTGCGACACGAACACACTCGAATCTGTCGCGGGGACAACGGGGCGGCCTCCCACACCGGGCCGCCTCGTTGTTTGTTTTGGCATTCGGCATTTGGCATTCGGCAATCGAGGTGGTTCGCCTGCGGCGATCATCAATGCACCCGGTTGCCGGATGCCAATGCCGGCCGCCTCCCAAATGCCTCAGTGCCAAATGCCGAATGCCTATAAGATCCCCCCATGACCATCGACGCCATGGCCCAACTTGCTGTTCAGCCCGTCCGAGACGGCATGATCGTCGGACTTGGGACGGGGAGGGCCGCGTCACGGGGGATTCTCGCACTCGCCCAACGCGCCCGTGAGGAACAGCTCTCCATTCATGTCGTCTCCACCAGCAGGGCCAGTGCCGAGCTCGCGGCTCAGAACGGGCTCGCCGTCCTTGAGATGGAACGCACACCGAGGGTCGACTACCTCTTCGACGGTGCCGACGAGGTCTCCCCGGACCTGGCGATGCTGAAAGGGCGAGGCGGAGCCATGACGCGCGAGAAGATCGTGGCGCACGCCTCCGCGAAGTGCGTGTACCTGGTCCAGCGTGAGAAACTGGTGAGCCGGCTGGGCGAGCGATGCCCGCTCCCGGTGGAGGTGATGCCCTTCGGGCTCGCCTCGGTGCGCGAGGTGCTGGCGGGCATGGACCTGTCAGGCGAAATCCGCCACGCCGATGGCGGAATCTACCGCACGGACAACGATAACCTGGTGCTGGACGTCCAACTCCGGGCCGAGCATGACATCGCGGCGGTCAACCGCCTCCTCAACGAGACCCCGGGGGTCGTGGACCACGGCCTGTTCCTGTCGGAGGCGGACGAGGTCCTGGTGGAGGAGGACGGAACGGGCCAGGTCGAACGCCTGGTGCGCTGACCCGGTTGCCCTTCCGGGCCCCGACCCGGTACCTTTTCCCCATGACGATCATTGTCTTTCAGCATGCGGCGCATTGCCGTCCCGGCCGGGTCGGAACGACACTGCGGGACCACGGCTTCACCCTCGACATCCGGAAGCTGGATGAGGGCGACCCCGTCCCGACGGACTTCGACGACGTCGAAGCCGTCATCTCGATGGGCGGCCCCCAGAACGTCGATGAAGCGCACGCGTGGATCAAGCGTGAGACGGAGTTCCTGCGCGAGGCGCATGATCGCCAACTTCCCGTCGTCGGCGTCTGCCTCGGTGCGCAACTGCTGGCCCATGCACTCGGAGGCGAGGTCGGCCCCATGGAAGGCGCGGGCGAGATCGGGTTCGTTGATGTCAACATCCTTCCCAGCGCTCACACCGATACGCTCCTTGCCGGCATCGCGTGGCGCACGCCCCAGTTCCACAAGCACAAGTACGAAGTCAAGCAACTGCCCGAGGGCGCTGCCAACCTCGCCTCCAGCGAACGCTGCAAGGTGCAGGCGTTTCGTGCGGGGATGCGAAGTTATGGCTTCCAGTACCACTTCGAAGCGGACATGGACATGATCCGCGCCTTCACGAAGGACTCCGTCGGCGAACTCCATACCGCCGGACTGACCACCGAGGAGTTCGAGAAGCAGTGCGAAGAGAAGTACGAGATGTTCGCGCGGCTTGCCGATCGGCTCTGCATCAACATCGCTACGTTCCTGATCCCGCGCGTTGCCACCGCCGGACGCGTCTGACGCGCCGTGTCACGCCTGACGCTCACCGGTCCAGACGACTACGACCTCGCCCGGGATGTCTGCTCCTATGGCTACTTTCGACTCGCGCCAAATGACTGGGACCCCGGCCGCGAAACGCTGACGCGCCCCCTCCACCTCGTTGACGGTCCGGCCACCTTCACCATCGCGCAACCCGATGGTGCCGGTGCACCCCTCAAGGTGCGCGCCGATCGGCGCATTTCGCGGGCAGAGTCAGCGGACGCACGCCGACAGATCGAACGCATGCTCCGGCTTCACGAAGACCTCGCCGAATTCCATGCCGTCGACCCGCGCTGGAAGGATTCCGGACGCGGCCGCATCTTCCGCAGTCCCACCCTCTTCGAGGACGTCATCAAGACGATCACGAGTTGCAACGTGACGTGGAAGGGGACGATCAACATGAACCGGCGCCTCTGCGAAGTCATCGACCCCGCCTTCCCACGCCCGGCGCAACTGGCGCGGCGGCGACCGGCGACACTCCGGGCGCGGTGCGGCGTCGGCTACCGGGACATCCGCCTCGTCGAACTCGCGCGACTCTTCCGAGAACCGGCGCTCACAGCACGCCTCGAAGATGAGTCCCGGAGCGACGATGACATTCACAGGGAACTGCTCGGCCTGCCGGGGGTCGGGCCATACGCAGCGGCCAACATCCTGCAACTGCTCGGCCGTTTCTCGCGGCTGGCCATTGACACTGAGATGATCGCGCACGGGCGTGAGGCTCTTGGCATGACCGGCACGCCCCGTCAGATCGAGAAGCAGTTGCACGCGCACTACGAACGCTTCGGCGATCAGAAGTTCCGCTCCTACTGGATCGAACGCTGGACGCATTACGAGTCGGATGAGGGACCTGCTTCCGGGTGGGCGTAGTTCGTCAAGATGAGACAGAGCAGAAGAACCGAACAGGTGATTTCAGTGACGCCGCCCGCTGTCTCCTGATCACCGGCTCCCCGAAGAACGATCCACCCCGACTCCGCACACCGATGTGCGGGTTGGCGCGCGCGGCGCGGGGCGCGATCGCACCTTGTGGGCGCCTGAACTGAAGAAAAACTTTCGCCCCTGAGAAGGAATCACGGCTGTTCCTGCGCGCCGGGGCCGCACACAAGGTGCGCTCTGGCGCGCACCGAAGCGCACCTCGCAGACGAGTTCGACAGCGGACGCACATCAACGTCCCACGCCCCGAACCAGCGCGAGGCCCGCCATGAAACTTGAACCCTTCTCCAGCATCGGGCTCACCGACAGTACCGTCGACCGACTCCTCAGCGAGCACGAAGGACAACGACGACCACGACTCGATCGACTCTGGAGCTACTACCGCAACCCTGTCGTCTCCACCTCGGGCGATGCCGATGCTCCTCGGCGTTACAGCGTCGGTCAGGAAGCGGGCCTGCCCGGTCGCTTCCGGACCAGCGATGCATCCCGTTCAATCGCGCCTGTCATCGAGAACGACATCGGCTGGCGCGTCGACAGCATGGTGGACTTCGTCTTCGGCAAGCCGCTCGTCATTCGCAGCACAGCCCGCGATCCGGAACTTCGTGAACTCATCGAACGCATACTCGATGCCGTCTTCGAAGCGTCGGGCGGCATCACCCTCTTCCAGGACATGGCACTGCTCGGTGGTGTCTTCGGATTTGTCGATCTCATCCTGCGCCCCGATGACTTCTTCGCCGCATCGGTCGGCAACGATCCTGTCAATGCGCCGGATCGACTCCTCGAAGCGGCGCGGCGGCTGACTGTCGAGGTCATTGAGCCGCGGCGGATGATCCCGCTCCTCAACTCGACCGACTACCGGACACTCGACGCCTGCCTGATCAGCGCCTATCGCGCGAATGCGGGCGCGGGCAGTGCCTGGGACCGGCTGCGCACCGTGGCCTCGCGGCTCGGGATCGGCTCTCCCCAGGCACACCCGTCGGGGCACGATCACATCCTGGAGATTCACAGCGACCGCCATCGCCAGGTGTACATCAACGGCGTGCTCGAAGACGAGGCGCCAAACCTGCTCGGCGAACTCCCGGTCGTGCACGTGCAGAACGCCAGTCAGCCTTTCCACTTCGAAGGACTCAGCGACGTCGAGCCACTCATTCCCCTCCAGGATGAACTCAACACACGCCTCAGCGACCGCGCGCATCGAGTCACGCTCCAGTCCTTCAACATGTATCTCGCCAAGGGCATCGACGGCTTCGGCAATGTGCCCGTCCGCCCGGGGCAGGTGTGGCTCACCGACAACCCCGATGCGTCGGTGGAGGCGTTCGGGGGCGATGGTCACTCACCCAGCGAAGAGTCACACATCACCGAGATTCGCGAAGCGATGGACAAGTTGTCCTCCGTCTCGCCTCTCGCCGCGGGCGTGCTCCGTGAGCGCATCGGTCACCTCTCGAGTGAGAATGCGCTGCGCGTGACGCTCATGGGCGTGCTGTCCAAGGCCGCCCGCAAGCGCGTCTCCTATGGACGCGCCATCGTGGACATGAGCCGGCTCATCCTCAAGGCACTGCATGTGGCCGGCGCACTGCCCACCGACCCGCGCGATCGGGGTGTACGTCTGGCGTGGCAGGACCCGCTCCCCACCGAAGAGCGCGAGCAACTCGCTGCCGCTCGTCTCAAGCTTGACCTCGGCATCGCGCCTGAGACCGTTCTCGCCGAGATCGGCTACGCCAGCACCGACCCCGGCGTGCAGTAACTCACATCTCCGACCTGCACCTCAATCCCTCGCACGAAAGGAACGCCATGTCTCACGAGAACCATGATCCCCCCACCACCGATGTGCTCGATGCACTCAATGACGAACTCGAAGCCACCCGACAGGCTCTCCTGGAGGCACAGGGCGAACTCGCCGCCTCCGAGCGCCGTCACGACATCGATGCCCTGCTGCACAGCGCCAACGCGATCGACATCAACACCGCACGCCTGCTGGTGGAAGTCGAACTCGAGAGCGACGAGAGCGATGCCGGCCTTGATCCGGCCCACGTCATTGAACAGCTTCGCCAGGACAAGCCGTGGCTCTTCACCCGTCCGAAGTCCGCGCCCCGGTCCACGGCGACGCCGCATCACGATCCATCACCCTCCGAGCAGCTCAACCACGCCGCCACCGCCGCGCGCACCGGCGATCGCGGGGCACTCCTGCGCTACCTGCGGCTGCGCCGCGATTCCCGCAACTGATCAGACGCACCCGTCCCGTCCGTCACCGCATCCATTCCATCCCCCAATCCCGAGGTACCCATGACCTTCACCGGAAAAGCCACGTATACCGCCGGCCCGCAGCTTCCCGAGATCGCCGAGGATGTCAGTGACATCATCTCGATCGTCAGCCCGTGGGAGACACCCCTGCTCGATCACCTCGGCGAAGCGCGACGCGGAGCCCAGAGCACCATCCACGAGTGGCTCGAAGATGCGCTGCTTCCCAACGAAGACACCATCAATCAGAAGGCGTTCAACCCGGATGCCACTTCCGAGATCAATGTCACCGTCGCCAACGCCGATCGTTTCCGCGTCGGTGACCAGGTCCGACCCGATGGCTCGAGCGAAGTGATGATGGTCGTCGCTGTCGCCGCGCCGGTCATCGTTGTCGTTCGCGGCTACGGCGGCACCACACCGGAACCGATCGCCAACGGCCAGCGCCTGCTCATCCTCGGCAATGCCGCCCTCGAAGGCGACATCCGGCCGCAGGCCCGCTTCACGAATCGTGTTCGCAAGCAGAACTACACGCAGATCTTCACGGCGAGCGTCGAAGTCAGTGGATCGCAACTGGCGGTCAACACGCTCGGAACCGCTGATGAACTCGACTACCAGAAGCAGGAGCGCCTCCGCGAACTGCTGCGCGATCTGGAGAACAGCGTCATCAACGGCGTCGCATCGGCATCGGACCCGCAGGGATCTCAGGGCGTCCGCCGCACCATGCGCGGCATCCTTCCCATGCTTCAGACGCACCGCTACATCCCGGGCGACGGCATCGTTCCTGACGGCGACGGGGCTGGCAATGACATGCTGAATGAGGCGGTCCTCAACGGCGCCATGCGGGCCATCTGGGAGGAGTCGGGTGCGAATGTCGACACCATCGTCGTCAACGGCTTCCAGAAGCGACGCATCAATCAGTTCATCGCTTCGTCGCGGCGATACTCCGGTACGGATGACAGCTACCGAGACATGGTGAGCACCTACGAGAGCGACTTCGGGATGTGCCGCGTCGTCCTCAGCCGCTGGGCACCTGCGGACTCGGTGCTCCTCCTCGACTCCTCGCGCATCGATGTCCTCCCACTCGCCGGGCGCACCTTCCACTACAAGCCGCAGGAATCCGGCGGTGACAGCACGGTGGGCCAACTCATCGGCGAATACACGCTTGAACTGCGCAACGAAAACGCGCACGGACTCGTCCGCGGCCTCGCGACCGTCTGACCTCCTCAACCCGGCCCGGCGTCGCCCAACAGCGGCGTCGGGCATTGCACCTGTTCATTTCGGAAAGGAACGCCATGTTCGCACGCGACGTCGACCTCCTCGTTTATGAGCCGCGCCTCTTTCACAACATCGCCTGGGCAGGCCAGCGTCTGCTCGATGCCGAGTCCGCTGGGACGATCAATGCGGCCGGTGATCGCCTGACGGTCAATGGCGCATCTTTCGCGGACTGGCAGGTTGAGCCGGGCTGGGTGGTCATCGTCGGGGACACACCGCTCGAAGTCATCGAACGACTCAGCGATACGCAACTCCGTGTCTCTCGCCCGCGACTGGTCCAGACCGAACCACTCATCAGGGCGGATGCCGGAAGCGGACTCCGTGTGCGCCTGCACACCTTCCGGCATCAACGCCACGAAGCCGCCCGCGCCATCCTTCGACTGCTCGACCTTGCCTACTCCGCCGACGCCGGTCCGGGCGAAGCCGATGAGAATGCGATCACCAATCCCGCATCACTTCGACGCGCCGAAGTCTTCGGTGCGCTGGGGCTGATCTTCCTCGCCGCGGCCCCTGACGCCCCCGATGCCGAGACGTGGCAGAACAAGGCGCACACCTGGTGTGCGCGGTTCCGCATCGAGATGTCGCGGGTCAGTATCGGGATCGACCTCGCTGGTGAGGGCCTTCCCACCGAGACGCGTCACACCAACACCCGCTGCCTGGAGAGGGGTTGAACATGCTGTGGCTGACACCATCCGATGTCTTCATCGACGATGCCGAACTGACGGGCGTGGATGCCATCTCTGTCGATCGCAAGGCCGATGAACTGATCATCGAGCACGCCGAGACGGGGCCGCAGGTCATCTTTGCTGATGTCGTCCGCCAGACGGTGCATGTCCGCATCCGCCGGCGCGTTCCGGCGACTTCCGATGTCGACGTGCTGCCGGGTGACGAAGTCGTGCTTCGCTTTCGCTCGGCGCCCAGCAACTCGGACGCGCGCGGCCGGGATGTACGCATCCGCATGGTCATCAGCGCGCTCCTGACCGAACGGGCGACACGTCAGGCATCGACGCAGACGATCCAGGCGATTGCCATCGCATCGACACCCACCACGGACCCCGTGGAGATCAGCGGCTGAAGGCCGCGGGAGGAACCGCCATGACCACCTTTGCCGGTCTCGATCTCTTCAGCTCGGGCCCCCACCACTTCACGGTGACTCGATTCGGACGTGCATTTGCGCGGCCGCGTCAGCAACTCAACACGGGCAACTTCACGGAGGACTTTGCGATGCGCGAACTCGAGATCGCGCAGCGTGGCCGCCTGATCGCGGACAAGGTGGAGAACCTGAATGCGCTGATCGAGACGCTGCGATATCACGCCGAGCGTTCGACCACCGGCCTGCTGGTGGACCATGACGGCACACCCTGGCCGGACATGACGTTGATGGACGTCGCGCTGGAGGAACCGATCCGAAGGGGGCGTGTCTTCAGCGTGGCGTACCGGGCGATGTACCTGCGAATGGGGTCGTGAGTGCATCGGCATCGAGTTCGATGGAGACGGGGACACCTCGGCCGGACATGCGTGTGGTCAGCGACGCCTCGTTCCCGTCGAGGACAAGTTCATACCACGGCATCCTGGTCTCGTTTCGCTCGTTGACGCATCTGAAGAGGATGCGGTACGTGCCTTCGGGGCTGCCGCGCGCGACACCAACCTGGAGAATCGTCGATCGATTGTCTTCCCGACTCCATGCCGCCTTCCAGACCACTGTGTCCGTGGCAACCTCCTGACCGTTATGCCACACCGCCTGAACAACAGGAAATACGGGAGCTCGCCGCTCACCATCGACTTTGACAACAAGCCGACCGTGCTTGACCGCTCGAGATGCAACGATCTTCTCCCCAAACGGGTCAATCGCCATCCAAACGACTTCGTCAGCCCCCAACTCACATGACACCGGCGCTGCTTGCCCCTTCGCCGGAGTTTCGGCATCCAATACAACGGTCTTGTCCGGATCGAAGTGCTTCATCTTCGGATAGCTGCCGCATCCCGAGAATGTCAGCAGCATGACCGCAAGCACCGGAATGCTCAGCGCCAATCGAAACACATGATGTCCCACGATGCACCTCCTGGTCACTCGATCTTCACCTGCAGCGTTCCACCCTTGAAGTCACGCTTCTCGCCATCTTCGTTCACGCAGTGGAAGTGGATCGTGTAATCCCCCTTCGCCACCTTGCTCTGCTCAGGGTGCTTCACGTAGAACGCAATCGCGGCACGCATTGAGCCACTGTCATGCTCGATGGACGTGGGACGTCGCAGGAGGACACTCGTCCAGGGCACTTCCACCGGATCATGACCCGGCTCAGTGAATTCCACTCGGGTGATGATGGTGTGCAGCCACTGGGTGCCCTTGTGGCTGCCCGCCGCGAGATGCACGGGTACAGACACCTGCCCGGGACCGAACTCGGTCTTCGACGGCTTCCCGTCCGGGTTCCAGGCGGAGACCGGCACGCCGCGGCCGGTGACCGGCACGCCGGCCTGCGCCGCGGCCGCATCCATACCATGGCGAATCCGCTGCACGTGCTCCGGCATCCGCTGGCGATCCTCATTCTCGCAGGTAAACCGCACGACATAGATCCCTGCCGGCGCCCCGGACTTGATCGCGAGTTCAATCCTCGGAGCCGGACCGTTAGGCCGGTAGGTCCCGGATCGCGCGCGGACCAGCGACTTGCTGACCGGCTGACCATCGCGATAGACGGAGTTCACACGCGGGATCACGCGTGTCGCGGTCCCTGCCCGCATGTTGATCTTGATCGATACGGGCGATGGCGCCGCATAACCGGTCGTTGCGGCCGAAACCGGTACGCCCCGCCCGGTGATCGGGGTGCCCTTGTCACCACCGCTCCCCGCGCCGCCGCAACCGCTGAGAGCGACCGCCATCACGGCGATCATGCATCCAATGAAAGTCCTGCACCCGAAATACTTCATGCCCAGTGCTCCTGATTGCTGTTCAGTCTCGCCTGTGGCGAATGCGCTGGCGAGCCGCGCGCTTCATGCCTTCTCCGTCGCCGTTCTCACACCGGAACCACACGTTGTAGACCCCTTCTTCCTGGTCATCACGCACGTCCAGTGCAATCCTGACGTACAACCTCCCCGGCGCCCACCGGACGTCGTCGACGGGTTCGAGCGCACCCTCGACCTCAACGCCCTTGAACTCGACCCGGGTCACTTCCGTCGAAATCGTCGATGCCTGCGTCCCACCGACCCTGACTGAGATCGGCGCGGGCGCGAGGCGCGGGTAGTTGGTCGTCACCGCGGATACGGGCACGCCCCGGCCGGTATGGGTCCGCCAGGGACCAGCCTGGTTCGCGGAAGTTGCGGCGCAACCGGTCAATGCCGCCAGCGCACCCGCAAACACGGCAATCAGCAATACCCTTCCGGAATCAATCATGAACATCTCCTACTGGAGTGGCGGTGGATCAATCACCGTCGGCTTGTCCTCCTGCTTGCCGACGACGGTCAATTCCTGCACGTGCCACTTCATCGCTGTCACCGAGTCACCATTGCAGCAGCGGAACGTGATGCGGTACGTCCCCGGAGGCGCCTCCGGCGACATGGAAAGCTGCATCTCGACCTTCTCCTCGTTCTCCCCCGCCGGAGTCGGGGCCGATGCCTTCACCCACCAGCGCGGACGGGTGACGCCCTGCGACTCGACGCGGCGGACGTGCAACTCGATCTTGGTCGACAGACCGGGATCGAGGTGCACGTGGAACTTGTATGGAGACACCTGCGGCCCGTCCGTGATCACGGCGGATACTGGCACACCCCGGCCGGTTCGATCGGGGTCGATGGTCAGGCAGCCGCACCCCGTGATGAGTGTCAAACAGAATGCCGCTGCGACCAGCGTTGCGCGAGGAATCAGCTTGCTCATTCGTCATGCCTCCCGGCGCTGAGCGCCTTCGCCGAGATGCGAGTTGCACCCAGTCGCAGCCATTCTATACGGCGATGGGGGATCACTCACTCATTGATCCGATGTTGAGGACGAACTTCTCAACCGCCGCCCGGATGGTTTCGGGGCCGCCGGCGCTGTTCGAGATGGCCTTGAACTGGTCTGCGCCGAGCGTTTCCTCGAGAGTGCGCAAAATCTGCGCGTAGTCTTCCTTGCCGTCTGCGGGCACGCTTGTGCCGAGGAGATTCCAGAGTCCGTCGGCCCACGCCATGATCCTGGCCGCGCGCTTCGGATGGCCGAGGCGCGCCTGCGCCTTGCCGATGCAACTCAGCGTCAGAGCCATGCCGTATTCGTAGCGGATCACGTAGAACTCCCGCAGCGCACGTGCAAAGTGCGGGATCGCGGCGGCTGCCTCACCGGTCTCATACCAGGTCGCGCCGATGTTGTGATGTGTCATGCCGAGGCGCAGGCCATCGCGCTGGCTCTCGAAGACGGACTGGCACTGTTCGAAGATCTCGCGTGCCTCGGTGAACATGTCCAGCCTCAGGAAGAGGGCGCCGAGGTTGAGTCTGGCGCACGCGGCGCCGTATTCGTTCTTCTCAGACTCATACAGGCGGATGGCTTCCTCCTGGCATGCACGTGCATCGTCGAAGCGTTCCTGCTCCTGCCGGACCATGCCGAGGTTGGTGAGCACCCCGGCGATACGGTCCTGCACGCCCACCTCACGCCAGAGTTCCAGCGCCAATTCGCAATGGCGTGATGCATCATCGTCGCGCGCCGTCTCCCAGGCGAGGATGCCCATGCCGTTGTGCGATGCCGCACGCTCCTCCAGCGTCGCACCGGATGCCGCGTCGATCGCCGCGCCCAGTTGCTCCAGGCCCTCTGAAGCGCGCCCGCGAAGATACCAGTAGCGGTGCAGGGCCGTCGCAAGGCGAAGGCGCTCGGATGTCAGGTCGTCGCGGCGGCCCGCCGTGCGGAGTGCCGCGAGGATGTTGTCGCTCTCGGTATCGAGCAGCGCCAGCCATGCCGGCTGTTCGGAACTGCGCAGTCCCTCGGCGGCTTCTTCCGCGACGCCCAGGTAGTGATGCAGGTGTCGCTCGCGTAGGCGCTGTGTCCCTTCCTCGCCCTCGTCGCGCAGCAGCACCTGCCGCGCATAGGTGCGCACGCTCTCGAGGAAGCGATAGCTTCCGCCGCGCCGCTCGCGTTCGAAGACCACCAGCGATCGGCGGAGCAGTTGCTTCAGTAACGCACCGATGCGGGCGTCGTCGATTACATCTTCCGAATCATCCTTCTGATCCGTGCAGACATGTCGGGCGGCTTCGAGCGTCCATCCGCCGCGGAAGACCGAGAGACGTCTGAAGAGCGTACGTTCGGCGTCGTTGAGTTGAGTCTCGCTCCAGCCGATGGCGGCTTCGAGAGTGCGATGTCGATCGGGTCGATCGTATGCACCCACCTGTTCACCGAAGCAGAGGCTCTCGTCGATGTGACGGACGAGTTTTGCCGGCGGCATGGTGGCGAGACCGGCGGCGGCCAGTTCGATGGCCAGCGGCACGCCCTCCAGTTGTCGGCAAATGTGTGCGATGAGCGTCAGTTCGGTGTCGTCCGGATCGAAGTCGTCCATGACGAGTGAGGCGCGGTCGTTGAAGAGGCGCACGGCCTCGCTGGTGCCGATGTCGAGGCAGGTGGCTTCCTGCGCCGGACATGGCAGGAGCGGGACCTCGAAGATGCGCTCGCCGCGAAGCCCCAGCGGTACGCGGCTGGTTGCCAGCACGCGCACCTCGGGTCCTGCCTGGAGCAGTGCACGGGCGCAGCGGGCGGCGGCCTCGGGAAGATGTTCGCAGTTGTCGAGGATCAGGAGCATGCCGGTGTCGGCGAGCGCCGACCAGTCGCTGGGGGTACAGGCATGCGGCAGCACGGAAGCGACTGCCTCGGCGACGCGTTCGTCCTCGCGGAGTGGCGAGAGATCGACGAACCACGTGCCATCGGGAAAGTCGCTGCGCATGCTCTGTGCGAGTTCGAGTGCCATGCGGGTCTTACCGACTCCCCCCATGCCTTTGAGCGTGACGAGGCGATGCTGTCCGATGTCTGCGCGAAGCCGTTCCAGTTCCGCATCCCGTCCGATGAAGCGCGAGATCTCATGGGGGACGTTGCTTCGGGGGGTCGCACTTGTGATCGCGGTGGCCTTGCCGATGTCCTTGAGCACTTCAAGGGCGCGCTCGAACCCGGTGGGTCGATGCTCACGATCGTGCATCATGCACGCCCGCAGCAGATCGACGACTTCCCTGGGGGTGCCGGGCGGCAGGCTGCTGAAATCGGGACCGGTGCCGTTGAGCCGGCGGAGGTAGTCGGCGAGGCCGGTGCACTCGAATGCGGGTCGTCCGGTCAGGCATTCAAAGAGAATGCAGCCGAAGGCGAAGACATCGGCCCGCGCATCGATGTGCTCGCCGGTGCACTGTTCGGGGGCCATGTAGCCGGGCGTTCCGATGGCGACGCCGGTGCGGGTGCCGTCCGCATCGGTCTCGATCGTCTTGCGCGCGAGGCCGAAGTCGAGAATCTTGACGAGGTCCTCATCCGTGACCATGACGTTGCCGGGCTTGAGATCGCGATGGATCACCTGGCGCGTGTGCATGAAGTGCAGGGCTTCGGCCATCTGACGACCGATGTCGAGAGACTCGGGGATCCCGAGGCCCCGGCCGTTGGGGATCTGAAGGTGAAGCGGCGTGCCTCGAACATACTCCATCACGATGAAGGGATCGTTCTCGTGTCGTCCGGCATCGAAGACGATGCAGAGGTTCTGGTGGATGAGCCTGCTGGCGAGTCTGGCTTCGTCCTCGAAGAAGCTCTCACGGATGGGATCGCACTTGAGTTCGTCGGTGATCACCTTGATGGCGACGAGTCGCTGGAGGCGCGAGTCGCGGGCCAGGTAGACGATGCCCATGCCGCCCCGGCCGAGTTCACCGAGGACTTCAAATCGGCCGATCATCCGCTTTTCGGCGGGCGATACACCGGGTGGCAGAGCGGGCGCAATCGTGGTTCGTGACTGAAATGACGACATCGTGATTCCCAGGAGAAGCGAGTCCCAGAGCCTGCAAACTGTACCGCGTTCGGAGGGTCCGTCGCGATGCGATGCAAAAAGGCGGGCACTTTCCTCGCCGGTGGAGCCCGGGAGGAGCGGGTCACATGACGCCGCAGGGGATCATGTACACTTGCATCGATGGTCCGCCGGTCCGGATTGTGGAGGTCGAACGGATGAGGAACCGAGCCGGGTTTCTGCTGGTGACAGGGATGCTGACGAGTTGCGGCGTGATGCTGCCGCTTGTCGGCTGCGTGGAGTCGACCCCGACTCGCCCCACGAAGTCGACCATGCGGACGGACGGTCCCTTCGTGCCGGTCCGCACCCGGATCCATCCACTGACGCGCATCGTCTCCGGTGAAGATGGGGAGCGCGTGGTCGAGGTGCACCTCGAGTTGTACGACTACTGGAATCATGCCGTGAAGGGGGTGGGCACGGTGCTCTTCGAGTTGTACCGGGATCGCACCATGGGCGGCGGTGTCACCGGTTCAACCCAGGAAATGCGCTGGCCTGTCATCGACATTCGTGACCCCGAAGTCAATTCGCGCCCCTATGACCCCGTCACGCGCACGTACCTTTTCAAGCTCCGCGGCCTGCCCGAGGAGCTTCCACCGGGACGCATCATCCTGCACGCGACCTTCACCACCGCCGGCGGTCAGCGCCTGCCGACAGCCGAGCACGTCATCGAGTGATTCCGACCCGGCCCGTCACGGCTCGAAGTTCAGAACCCCGTCCTCTGAGAAGGAGACATCCGGCCTCCGGATGTGCGCATCGAAGAGCACCTCGGAGAAAGCCCCGGGCGGCTCGTACGTGATGGTTCCGCTGAATCGGTAGTCGTGCGACCCCGCCGGATTCGGGGCGGAAGCATCCGCAGCGTCGAATGACACGGGCAGGTCGATGGAGGCGGTCCCGTAACGCGGGAGCGTGCAGCCCGCGAAGCGGTGGGCCTGGAAGTCCGTCCCATTCAGGCGGAGCGTGTAGCTGATGTCGTGCAGGGGCAGCGGCTTGGCGTTGTCGTTGGTGCCTTCGACGGTGAAATGCACGACGAAGCCCTTGTCCGACCGCTCGCCGAGTTGAGCATCCACAATCGCGAAACTCGGTGGCCTGGTGCTGCTGCAACCGACCAGCATGCCGGCCGCCGCGAGCGCGGGGGCGACGGCCATGAACGTGCGAACTCGTCGACTCTTGATCATGGTGGAGAGTCTATCGCAGAATCGGGAGGCGGGACACGGGAGACGGGAGTCCTTCGCACCCCCTATCATGCGGACCACCTTCGTACACCATGCATGCCCCCCACTACAACCCGACCGCCGACGAGAACGAGACCCGGTCCATCGGTGACTTTCGCCTCATCCGGCGGCTGCTCGGGATCGCGTGGGAGCACAAGGTCGCGGCGTTGCCTGCGCTCCTCACCACCATTGCGCTGCAACTCCTGACGCTGGCGGAACTCGCCGGGCAGGGGCTCGCCATCGACCTGATCCGGCGCCAGGCGGACCCGGATGCCCCGCCGCCGGAATGGCCCTTCGGGATCACGCCGCCGGAGGAGTGGTCGTTCCTTCAGACGATCGTGATCCTCGGCGTGGTCGTTCTCCTGCTCAGTCTCCTCTCCGGAGCCGCGAGATTCGGCACACGTGTCTGCGATGAACTCTTCGTGCAGTCCTGCATCGTGGACCTGCGGGTGCGGCTGTATGACAAACTCCAGCGCCTCGGCTTCCGCTACTTCGATACGCATGACACCGGACAGATCATCAATTACGTCACGTCGGATGCGCAGTCCGTGCGGAGTTTCATCCAGGGCGTGATGATCCGGCTGGTGATCGCCGCAGCGACGCTCTCGGTCTTCCTCACGTACATGCTGCGTGAGCACGTGTGGCTGACGCTGGCGTGCCTGACGGTGATTCCCGTGCAGGTGGCGGTGATGGTGCGCTACGGACGGAAGACGCGGCCGCGCTTCCTGACGCAGGCCCGGCTGGTTGACCGCCTCGTCAAGCGTCTTGCCGAGTCGATTGCGGGCGTGCGTGTGATTCGTGCTTTCGGCCGGGAGAAGGCGCAGGCGGCGTGGTTTGGTGAAGCGGCGACGGCGGCGATGGAGCACCGCATCAGCATCGGCGTCTCGCAGGGCGTGCACATTCCGGTGATCCAGGCGGGCAACATCCTGTCGCTGGCGGTGCTCATCGGTGTGGGCGGCTACCTCGTGATGCTGGGTCCGGCCGAGGGCGGTCTGGCGCTGGGAACGCTGTGGATCTTCCGCGGCCTGCTGGGTCGTCTCGGTTCACAGGCGGAAGCGATCGTGCAGGTGGTCGCTTCGGCGCCGGAGGCGCTGGCGGGCGCGCAGCGTGTCTTCAACCTGCTCGACGAACCCGTGCAGATCGACTCGCCGGAGAATGCGCGGGCGGTGGATGGCGTGCACGGCGGCATCGTCTTCGAGCATGTGAGCTTCAGGTACGCGCCCGATCAACCGGTTGTGCTTGAGGACATTTCGTTCGAGGCGAAAGCGGGCGAGACGGTGGCGATCGTGGGGCCGACGGGTTCCGGCAAGACGACGCTGCTGCAACTCATCGCACGCTTTCACGATCCGACCGAGGGGCGCGTGCTGCTGGATGGCGAGGACCTGCGGACGTATGACGTCGAAACCCTGCGGGCCGGGATCGGCGTCGTCTTCCAGGATCCGTTCCTGTTCAGCAACACGATCGGCGCCAACGTCGCCTTCGGTCGACCGGATGCCGGTGAGGATGCGGTCCGGGATGTCGCCGCGGCGGCAGCGGCTGACGGTTTCATTGCGGAGCAGGACCAGGCGTACGACACGATCATCGGCGAGCGTGGTGTGTCTCTCTCGGGCGGCGAGCGTCAGCGTCTGACGATTGCCCGTGCGTTGCTGGTCGACCCACCTGTGCTGCTGCTGGATGACCCGACGGGTTCGGTGGATGCGGTCACGGAGTCCCAGATCCAGGCTGCGTTGGACGACTACCGTCAGCGCGGCAGCGCGAAGGGCTCACCGCGCACGACCTTCATCGTGGCGCATCGCCTGTCGACACTCCGGCGCGCCGACCGCGTGATCGTGCTGGAGAGCGGCAGGATCGCTGCGACGGGCACGCATGAGGCGTTGATGGAAGTGGATGGTCATTACCGTCGGGCGGCGGAGTTGCAGTTGGGGCGCTGAGCGAAGCTCAGCGAGGGGTTGGTTTTTCGGGGTCAGGTATTCGCGGCGGCCTGAAGTTCGGGTAGGCTCTCATCACAGACTCAGGATTGACGTAGCGACTCCGGATGAAGCCATGCCGCGAACCCCTTACTCCTGAAAGCGAACCCCTGCCTCATGCAATCCCAAGCCACTACCGTCACCGAGTACCTGAAGTCTCTTCCTGCTGACCGGCGCAAGGCGTTGAATGCTGTGCGGAAGGTGATCAAGGCGAATATGGGGGCGGGGTACAAGGAGGGGATGCAGTACGGGATGATCGGGTATTTTGTGCCGCACAAGTTGTATCCGGATGGGTACCACTGTGATCCGAAGCAGCCGTTGCCGTTTGCGGGTCTGGCGTCGCAGAAGAATCACATGTCGGTGTACCTGATGGGTCTGTACGGTGACCCGAAGGAAGCGGCGCGTTTTGAGAAGGCGTGGAAGGCGACGGGCAAGCGTCTGGACATGGGGAAGTGCTGCGTGCGTTTCAGGAAATTGGAGGATGTACCGCTGGAGGTGATCGGCGAGGCGGTGGCGCGGATGCCGGCGGAGCGGTACATCGAGGTGTATGAGAAGGGGGTGAGGGGAGCGAGGAGCGGGGCGCGGGGGAAGAAGGTGACTGGTGGCGGGTCGCGGGTGGCTGGTGGGAAGAAGAAGGCGACTTCGAAGAAGAAGACCGGGAAGAAGAAGTAGTCGGAGCGGTGCGGCTGCTCTGCGGCGCTGGCAGTTGTGAGCGGGTTGGGTCTCAGGTGTGAAAGGGGGATGTTGAAGGCTCGCGGGTCAATTGATGCGTCAGTTCGTCCGCGCGTGATGACGGATCGGTGTTGCAGGTGTGATGGCTGTTCTCCACTGCCGGGACGGCAGCGGAACCGACCGTTGAAACGAGAACACCCCGCGCGTCGGTTGACGGGCGGGGTGTGACCGGGAGCGTTGATGTTGATGTTGTTGTCGGGGACTCAGTTGCAGTCGTCGTCCCAGTGCTCGAGCAGTTCGTTGAGGTCGGTGAAGTTGACGACGAGGTCGCCGTTCACGTCGCCGGGGCATTCGGTGCCGCCGATGGTGATCTCGGGCTGGAACTCGTAGCAGCCGATGTCCATGACCGGGCCGTCAATCGATGTGCCGACGTCGGCCACCGTGTCGATGTCCATGCCGCGGAGGTTGCCGTCGAGATCAGCGAACGGGCCGACGTACAGGTCGGAGTTGCCGGCGTCGATGCCGGGTGAACTGGGCTTGAGGTGGAAGTTGTCGGGATGGTTGCGGAACTCGGGGTCGACGAGCAGGTTGTTGCCGGAACCGGAGCCGCCCGTGGCGGACTCGATGATGCAGTGACGCACGACCGCCGCCATGCCCGAGGGCGTGAGGTTGATGTTCTCGGTGTTGTCCCAGAGGATCGAGTTGTCAATCACAACCGATCCCGCGGCCGGGCTGCCGCCGACGATGTAGCTCCCGCCCGCGATGTTCTCGACCAGCGTGCAGTTGAGAATGTGCATGCTGGCGCCGTTGGTGAAGATGGCGGCGTCGTTGCTGGACGTCTCCTGGCCGCGGAAGAGGCAGTTGCGGATCATCGCGGTGGTGCCGGTCTGACAGTAGATGGCGCCGCCCTGGATGCCGGAGTTGCCCTGAAGGACGCAGGCGTCCATGCGGAGGGAAACGTTGGCGCCGAGGTAGATGGCGCCGCCGCGGCCGCACCGGTTGTTGAGGAAAGTCGAGCGTTTCACGTACATCGCGCCGCCATCGACACGGATCGCGCCCGCGTAGGCGCCGGTGTCGAAGGTGCCTGCATCCTGGCCGTTGTCCTCGAAGTGGGAATCGGAGACGTCGAGGTTGCCATTGAGCACGAAGATCGCGGCGGCGTCGCCTGCGGGACCGGTTGCGTTGCGCATGAAGGTCGAGTTGGTGACGAAGCAGTCGGCGGATTCGACGTAGATACCGGCGGCGTCATCCTCGCTGCCGGACACCCGGTTGTCGCGGACGACGCAGTTGTTGACGAAGAGGTCGGCGCCGGAGACGCGAACGCCCGCGCCCTCTTCGGAAGCGGGGTTGAGACCGCCCATGATCGTGAGCGAATCGAGCACGGTGCCGTTGGAGGCGCTGCCGTTGATGGTGAGGACGGTGGTGTTGTTGACGCCGAAGCCGTCGAGGACGACGTCGGCGGGGTCGCCGGTGACGCCGCGGAATGTGAGCTGCTTGTTGGTCACCACGAAGCCGGGGACGGCGAGGTAGGTCCCTGCTTCGAGGACGATCTCGTCGCCGGAAGCGGCGGCATTGATGGCGATCGGAAGGGTTGGGTAGTCGGCGGAGGGGACATTGAGGGTCGCGGCGGAAGCGAGTGCCGGCGCGAGTGCGAGGATGGCGGGGACGTAGCGGGTGATGCGCGTGAACATAGGTTGCTCTCCGAGTCTTGCGGTTCGAGGGCGGGGCTTCGAGCCCCTCTGGAGAGCAGGGCGATGTTGGGCGAGGGCGCGCCCGGGGAAATGCAGAAAAGTGGGAAGCGGGACGCGGGAGTGGGGAGTCGGAATGGAGCGGAAGCTCCTCAAAGGCGCTGCCGAAGGCAATCAAACCCGATTCCCGAGTCCCGTGTCCCGTGTCCCGTGTCCCGCGTCCCGCGTCCCGACTCCCGCGGCAACCGTCACGAATGAACTGAGTCGGTCACACCTGAACCTGACAGGCTGGTGCGCAGCGGAAGGGGCCGTCCGTGTTCGTCCTGGATGCGTGCGCTGAAGCACCAGCCGCCGGCGACCTGGCCGATGCGGAGGAGGATCTCGTTGCGGCCGCGCTTGAGGTGGATCGGGAACTTGTCCTGCCCCGCGCTGTACGCGCGTTCGACCTTGCGGCGGTGCACTTCCTCTCCGTTCACCCACACCACGTTGCCGTCGTCGCTTCCCACCGCCATCACCGCCGCCATGTCCGCCGGAGCGTCGATGAAGGCGAGGGCGTACGCGGTGGCGTCGTCGTGCTGCTGCCCGAAGACGTCGATGAAGTCGACGAGGAAGTCGTTGGCGAGTTCATCGCCCCTGGCGATGCGTCGGCGGGTGGTGATCCACTCGCGGAGTTCGCCGTCCGGCGTGGTGTAGCTGCGCTCCGGGTTCATCTGGCCGGCGTCACGTTCGGGCGCGAAGACGACCTCGTGCATCCGGCCGCGTTCTTCGGGGAAGGGGCCGAGGATGCGCCAGGCGTTGATGGACCGCAGCGCATCGCGCTGGTAGGTCACGGTGGCGTCCACGGCGCCGAAGCGGAGGCGCACATCGGCGTTCACCTCCACACGGTCCGGGTACTCGGGAAGATCGATGTCGAGTTCGGTATCGAGACCGTCACTGGTCCTGGCGTGCGCTTCGGCATCCGCGTGATGCTCGGCGCCGGCATCCGCATGCAGGGCGACACGGGCGTCCACCTCGGCGCCGTGGGCGTTGAAGTGCACGGCGGCGTGCGCGCCGATGCGGTCGTCGGCGACGGCGTCCACCTTGATCTCGCAGCACAGATGCAGCAACTGGGCGATCGCCCGCTGACGCAGGTCAGGCTCGATGTCGGACTCGGCGATCTCCGGGATCAGCCGCGGCCACGTCTCGTGCAGCGTCACCGCCTCCGCTTCGACCTTGTCGTGCGGCAGTTGGCTGAGCGACGCCACGATGTCGCGCATCTCGGTGAGTGCCGGAACGGGCGCATCGGCGAGCATGTCGTGGAGGCGACGGAGTTGGGTGAGGCGGCCGCGGATGCCCGCGCGGAGTGGTTGGTGGTTCTGAGCCGGGTGGAAGCGTACGGTGAGTCGTGCGCCCTGCGTGGTGTCGACATCGGTGAGCGTGACGCGAGTCGTGAAGGTGTCGGCATCCCAGGTCCAGTCGGCATCGACGGGTCCGGCGTTGGTTTCCGCGGCGACGGCGGCCGGCGGGTAGGTATCTGGGATGCGCACTTGGTAGGTGCGCGTGGCGTGTGCCATGTCGCCCTGGGTGGGTTGGATGTCGATACCGACGGCGTGGGGTGCATGGAGCACGGTGACGGGCGTGCGTGCCACGTGCGCATCATCGAGTACGGCGACGCCGTCATCCTCGGTGAGGTAGGTCGTCGAGGTGTGCTCCTGCTCATCGGGACGATGCGTGATGCGCAGTTCGATGTCACCGTCGAAGGCGTCGGCGGCGCGGCGAAGTCCGGGCGCGGTGTGCACGGGGCCGTCATTGGCGAGCACCCAGAGCGGGATTTCATCGAGAGGTGTCAGGCGATGAATGGTGCGCGGGCCGTCGACGGTTTCGCCGGTGTACCAGTTGACCCATGTGCCGGGCGGCAGCCAAGTGCGGACGGGCGCCATGTCGCTGGTGGCGTCGGCGGCCTGGATGACCGGGGCGACGAGAAGGTTGTGAGTGAAGAGGTACTGGTCGGGGCAGTCGTAGGCGTCTTCGAGGTCCGGGTGCGCGTGGTACATCGGTGCGCAGAGCGGGACGCCTCGGGCGCCTTCGGCCCTGACGTGGCTGTAGATGTGTGGCGTCAGTTCATAGCGGAGGTGGATGGCACCCTTCATGGCATCGGCAAAGGGGGCGGGGAAGGCCCAGATGCGCCGCTCAGCTTCGGGGTGTCGGCCGCAATGTGTGCGGAGGATGGGGCTGAAGGCGCCGTACTGGATCCAGCGGACGTAGAGTTCATCGTCGACGGGTCCGGGCTGATGACCTCCGATGTCGTGCGACCACCACGTGTAGCCGACGTTGGCGGCGTTGGCGGTGAAGTACGGCTGGAAGGCGAGTGATTCCCAGTTGTTGTAGGTATCGCCGGAGAAGCCGATCTGGTAGCGATGGTTGCCGAGTCCGCCCCAGCGTGAGAAGACGAGCGGGCGCTGGTTGCCTCGGTCGCTGTTGTGTTCCATGTCGACCCAGTGCAGGTGATTGAGCCAGAAGAGCGGATCGAGTCCGGGGATATTGGTGTCGGCGCCCTGTTGCCAGTCCATCCACCAGAAGTCGATGCCGTCGGCTTCGAGTGGATGGTGGAGGTATGAGAAGTAGGCGTCCATGAATGTGGGGTCGGTACAGTCGAAGGGGATTCGATAGACGTAGCTGGTGTCATGGCCGAGGTGGTGGGCCATTTCGTGGAAGCAGTGTTCGTGCTTGCCGACGCCATCGGCGGGATGGAGGTTGAGCGTGACTCGGAGTTGTTCGTCGTCGTGGCACCACTTCAGGAAGGCCTGGGGATCGGGGAAGAAGGCGTTGTTCCACGTGTATCCGGTCCAGCCGTCGAGGTGCCAGTCCATATCGATGACGAGCACATCGAGGGGCACATCGTTGGCGCGGAATTCAGCGACGAGGTCTTTGAGTTCGGTATCGCTGTACGGCCAGTATCGCGACCACCAGAGGCCGAGGGCGTAGAGGGGTGGCGTGGGGACGGGGCCGGCGACGGCGGTGAAATCGGCGAGTGCGCGTCGGTAGTCGCGTCCGTGGGCGAAGAGGTACCAGTCGCGATGGTCGCCCTCGGGGCGCGGCACGGGCCAGGGGAGGTTGGTCTCGGGGTGTGAGTCGAAGAGGAGTCGATCGGAGTCATCGACGAGTGCCCAGCCCTGGCGGGAGAGGAGTCCGGGTTCGAGGGGGCAGGCGCCGGAGACGCCGTCGAGCGTGCGGCAGGTGCCGCCGAGGTTGCCGGTGTCGGGTGTGGCGGGCGTCCAGTGTCCGGTGGTGTTGTCGTCGATGTGGAAAGCGACGCGGAGATTGTCTTCGGAGAAGGGTCCGGTGTCGGGTGTCCAGGAGAGGGTGATGTGTTCGGTTCGGATGGTGAAGCGTCCGTCGATCATCTCGGTGGTGGCGTCGACGGTGGGCGTGTTGCGGTTGATGAAGGCGAGTGAGGCCCGATCTTCGAAGACGGCGTCGGCCTGGTATTCGAGTCGGATGAGTGCGGAGGTGAGAAGGGTGAAGCGTGCGCGGCCGCAGGGGGAGACAAAAACGTTCTCGGGGTTGGCGGCGGGCTGATGGGCGTCGAGGAAGGTGCTCATAGACTTTCGGACTCTATTCGGTGTAACGTTTTACCTGTCTACTGGGCCCATGGTACCCCAGTCGCTGTCCCGAGGGAACGGGGAATCCACATTCGAGTGGGGCCGCGCTCCCGGCTGGGTGAACTGGTAGGCTGAAGCGTTCCTGCGATGCGATTGCATCTCAATCGCTGAGGTATCTGCCCAGTCAGAGGAGGCCATGGACCAGCTTCTCAGACTCTTCGACACCGAGGGATTCCCGGCTCGCTGGCATTGCGGCACGGGTTGGACCCCCGCCCTCGGATGGACCCACATCATCTCCGATGCCCTGATCTGGGCCTCCTACACCGCCATCCCCATCCTCCTCGCCATCGTCGTGATCCGACGACGCAACGTGCCCTTCCCGCGCATCGCGTGGCTCTTCATCGCCTTCATCTTCTTCTGCGGCACCAGTCACCTGATCGAGGCGATCATCTTCTGGGAACCGGTGTATCGCCTCGCCGGACTCGTCAAGTTCGCGACCGCTGCCATCTCCATCGCCACCGTCTTCGCGCTGATACCGGTGATTCCCTCAGCACTCAGCCTGCGCAGCCCGCAGCAACTCGAGATGGAAGTGTCTCGCCGCACACAGAGTCTGCGTGAGAGCGAAGCGAGGCAGCGTGCCATGCGTGGTGAACTCGACCATCGCGTCAAGAACAACATCACCGCCATCATCTCGCTCGCCGAACAGACCATCGCATCCACCGACGACCTTGATCAGTTCCAGGAAGCCTTCATCGGGCGCCTGTCGGCACTCGCACACACCCACGATGCGCTCAGTGCGGCGCAGTGGACCGGGGCTGACGTTCACAACATCATCAACCTCACGCTCAAGCCTTACCAGTCGAATCGTCAACAGCCGCTGACCATTGAAGGCCCTGCCGTCACGCTCGATGCGAGAGCGGCATCGTCTCTCTGCATGGCCGTCCACGAACTCGCGACCAATTCAGTCAAGTACGGCGCGCTCTCCATCCCCACCGGCACAGTGGACGTCCGCTGGGATCTCGGCGATGAGATTCTTGAAATCCGCTGGACAGATCGCAACGGCCCACCCGTAGCACCGCCGGAGCGCGAGGGATTCGGATCCCAGTTGCTTCGGGGCATGATCGAGTTCGACCTTGAGGGCGAAGTGGTACTCGACTTCGCTCCCGATGGTCTGAAGTGCACGATGCGCATCCCGCAAGCCTGCATTCCACCTGCTGATCCCGAGACAGATCCTGAGCACTCACCCCCTTTCCCGGGAGGAGCATAACGTGATCTGGATGAACCTGACCGACGGAGGCGCACAACACCTCAGGTCGCTTGCGGGACTGCATGTCCTGCTGGTCGAGGACGACTATCTCGTCGGACTCAAGATGCGGAACCTGCTCGAAGGCCTGGGGTGCAAGGTCATCGGGCCGGTACCCTCCGCAAAGCGAGCCGCCCAGGCCATTGCACGAGAAGTCCCTGATGCCGCGGTCCTCGACATCCACATCAAGGACGGTACCAGCGTCCCGATCGCCGAGGAACTGCTGAGGGTGGCGCGACCCTTCATCTTCGTCAGCGGGTTCCAGAGCCCGTCGCACCTGCTGCCCGAAGACCTTCGCTCATGCCGACGGATCTCGAAACCCGTCGACAGCAATGCCCTCGAAGAAGCACTGTCCGATGCCATGGGTTGACATCCCCCAGTGACCGAGGGGAAGTTCTGTACGGAATCTGCTCTCCGGGCAACTGAATCGCGGCGAGCCGCGCGCCATCGAACCGATTAAGATCCGGACAGGGCGCAGCAGCGCCCATCGATCCCAGCGCCCGCGCCTCATCCCGCCAGCCATGTTCATCCGTCGACTCATCCTGATCTTCGTGACGTTCCTCCTCGCCGCGGCGGTCCTGCTTGGCCAGTCCTTCCGTCTCACGGTCATGCAGGGCGATGACCTGCTTGAGGAAGCGGAACGGCGCATGGTGCGCGAGCGCTGGACGCCGACCGTCCGGGGCCGCATCCTCGACAGGAACGGCGAAGTGCTGGCGCGCGATGCACCGAGCTTCGATGTACTCGTCGCGTATCCGATCATCAACGGATCGTGGGCCTATTCCGCGGCCGCGAAGCAGGCGTACACTGATCACCGCGAAGCGTGGGCGGAGATTGACACGACGGGGCGTGAAACGCTGATTCTGGCCGTCAAGCCGATGTTCGATGCGAAGCTTGAGCGTCTCTGGCACGATCTCGCCGAGGCCGCGGACGTACAGGTCTCGGAGATTGAACAGCGGCGCATGGACATCATCGGCACTGTGCAGGCGCAGTCCGGCGCGGTGTGGGAGCGTCAGCGTCAGATCCGCGAGGCGGAGCTCAATCGCGATCGCGATGCGGACGTGTATGTGCCGATCGGTGAAGTTGTTGATCCGCTGGGCATCCAGGTGCAGTCGTACGCCATGCTGACAGGCCTGCGTGAGTACGAGATCGGACCCGTCCGTCGGGTTGCCGAGCGGTACGAGGGCGTTGAAGTCTCGCCGGGCAGTATCCGCGAGTATCCGTACGAGTCGATCGTCGTCCGCAACATTGACCGTTCGACGTTCCCGACGCCGCTGAAACCCTCGGGCAGCGAGCCTGCCATGGCGGAGGTGTATGTCGAGGGTGTCGGGAGTCATCTGCTCGGTGCGATGCGCACGGTGTGGCGCGAGGATGTCGATCGACGACCGAAGTACTCCGAATCCGAGACGGGTGAGCGCGTGCTGGATCGGGGCTACTACCGATCGGGCGATACGGTCGGCATGTTCGGCCTCGAACGATCCCTCGAAGATCGCCTGCGCGGACTTCGCGGCATCCGCCTGCTGCATCGCGACACCGGTGAAGAAGAGGTCATCGAAGACCAGCGGGGCGAGGATGTCGTGCTGTCTCTCGATATCCAGCTCCAGGCGCGCATCCAGGCCCTGATGCACCCGGACCTCGGACTGGCCGTGTCACAGGAATGGCACAACGCCGCACATCAGCGCGACGAAGCAGTTCCGCTGGGGACGCCGCTGAATGGTGCGGCGGTGGTGCTGGACATCCAGCGCGGCGAGATCCTAGCGATGGTCTCCACCCCGACTTACACGCATCGTCAGTTGCGCGATGATCCCATGTCCGTCTGGGGAGACGAAGTGAACACCCCGGGCGTCAATCGCTGCGTGAGCAAGCCGTACCCGCCCGGTTCGATCGTGAAGCCGTTGATCCTCGCCTCCGCGGTGACGTCCGGCGTGTACGACATGACCCCGATCGCGTGCACAGGTGCGTTCGACCCGATGCATCCGAAGCGCAACCGGTGCTGGATCTGGAAGCAGTACCACGTCACCCACACGGACCAGTTCCAGGGCCCGCTGCATCCTGACGAGGCCATCGGCGTCTCCTGCAACGTCTTCTTCCACACCCTGGCGCAGATCATGGGTCTCAAGGGTATCGAAGCCTGCTACCACGACTTCGGTGTCGAGCGACCCCTCGACCTCGGACTCGAACTGGAGCACGAGGGACGACTCAAGCCATACCAGGAGCGGGAGACCGACCTCAACGATGCCGTGATGATGGGCATCGGTCAGGGACCCGTGACGTGGACGCCGCTCCACGCTGCGCATGCCTACGCCACGCTCGCGCTGGGCGGGCGTGACATCACACCTCAACTCATTCGCGCACCGCGCACCACGGCGCCGCATGACCTGAAACTGGATCCCGCCGCGTGTGCCGCGGCACTTGAGGGTCTGCGTCAATCGGTCTCGACGATCGACGACATCTCCCCCACCGTTTACGGCACCGGGTCCGTCCTGTCACTGGAAACGGGACGGGAGCCGATCTTCAACGCGCCCGGCGTTCGCGTGATCGGCAAGACGGGCACTGCGGATGCTCCGGCCATCCTGGTGGATCCGGATGGCGAAGACGGACCGTTGTCACCCGTCGTGGCGCGCACCGGCGACCATTCGTGGTTCGTGATCCTTGTGGGTCCTGATGACGGCGAACTGCTGTACGCCGTCGCGGTACTGATGGAGTACGCCGGATCCGGCGGGCGCGTTTCCGGACCCATCGCCAACCAGATCATCCGCGCGCTGCAGACCGAGGGGTACCTGTGACCCGGACGCCCGCAGTCGAGACGGAGCAGGTGCCGAAGAACAAGCCGCTGACGCCGCGACAGCTTCGGACCTCGGCCGCCCCCGGCCTGCCTCCGATCACATGGAAGCATCCCGGTTGGATCGTACTGGGCGCTTCGCTGGCTCTGACGCTGGTCGGCGTCTACGCGATCAACCTGACGTCCGGCCTCGAGGGTGGCGGTCTCTCGGGATACGCCCTCAAGCAGATCGTGCTCACGATGGTCGCGCTGGCAGCCGGTGCCTGCGTTGCGTTCCCCCACTACCGCTGGATCAACTACTTCGCGTGGCCGGCGGCGTGGGCATGCATCGGTCTGCTCATCTTCCTTCTGATCCCGTTCGTGCCGGACATCATCGTCTCGCCCCGCAAGGGCGCGCGGCGCTGGATCAACCTTTTCGTGACCGACTTCCAGCCATCGGAAGTTGCCAAGGTGGTGTTCGTGCTGGTGATGGCGCGGTACCTGCAGTACCGGAGCAACTACAGGACGTATCGGGGGTTGATCCTGCCGGCGGCGATCGCGTTCGTCCCCATGGCGTTGATCCTCGTGGAGCCGGACCTGGGGACGGCGATGGTCTTCATGCCGGTCCTGGTGGCGATGCTGATCGCGGCCGGCGCCCGCATCCGCCATCTCATACTCATCGGGACGGCCGGCGCACTCTTCGGCGGCACGGTCATCGCGCTGAGCCTGCTGTTTGCGCAGCACGGTCAATACCCGCTGCTGCGTCCGCACCAGGTCGAACGGATCCAGGCGGTGGTGGACCAGTTGGAGGGAGACGAGCGGCACCTCTCTGATCGCGGCTTCCAGGGGAAGCAGGCGACGACCCTCTTCGGCGCGGGTGGTGCGATCGGACATCCCGACGATCATGCTCGGGCGCTCATCACCTTCTCGGCGTTGCCGGAGCGGCACAACGACATGATCTTTGCCGTCATCGGTAATCGGTTCGGACTGCTGGGCGCGATGGGTGTGGTGGGCCTCTACTGCGTGTGGATCGGTGGTGCGTTCGTGGTATCGATCCGTTGCCGCGACCCCTTCGGCCGCCTGATCGTTGTGGGTCTGGCGACCATCGTCGGGACACAGATGGTGATCAACATCGGCATGACGGTGGGCCTGCTTCCGATCACGGGGATGACATTGCCGTACGTCTCCTACGGCGGTTCAAGCCTGGTTGTGGGTTACATGATGGTCGGGCTGGTGATGAGTGTGGCGATGCGCCGACCGCCTCGACTCTGGCGTGAGTCGTTTGAGTTTGAGTAGGCATTGAGGCATTGGGCATTGGGCATTGGGCATTGAGGCATTCGGCATTCGGTATTCGGGCTGGCGGACTCACTTTGACCCGGATCAACACCCGTGCGCATCGCGCAGCTTGTTTCTGGTGGCGTCGTCGGCTTCGCCGGTGGCGTCGAGGTCGTGATCGATCTGGAAGGCGGTGAGGGCATCGGCGATGGTTTCGTCGTCGGCGTCGTCATCACAGTCGTAGCCGAGGTTGGCGAGTCGTTTCCGGATTCCTTCCGTGCCGCCGAGCGGATCCACGCCTCCGAGCATGACGGGGATGAGTTCCACGTCCTCACCTTCGCCGAGTTGCAGTTCGCCTTCGCGTGAGCCCGGGGGCACGTGCACCTCGATCATGCCGTCGTCGTCGCTCCTGCCGGAGTAGTCCTTCCCGTCGAGGCGCAGGACATACGGCACGTCCTGCTGCGGCTCGTCATGTTCCAGCAATCGAAGCCGGAAGATGACTGGCGTTCCCTTTCGCTTGAAGGTGTGTTTCGCCTCGCAGCCGCAGTCCATTTCCTTGATGCGCGGGTCGGGGATGAAGAGTTCATCGCCGGGATAGAGAATGTTGGGGTCCTGCCGCTCTTCGCGAAGGCCCTTGTTCTCCGGGTGATTCCAGATGGTCTCCCAGAAGAGACCGTGCCGGTCGGCGATGGAGAGCACGCAGTCGTGCTTCTGCACGGTGTAGCGCGTGCCCGGGGCCGACGACGATGATGATGAGGACGATTCACTCATGGCTCACCTGTTCTGCCACGCCCGCTCGTTGACATCCTCGAAGGCGTGGTACTCCTTGTCGAGGCGATTGCGGTTGTCCTGCTTCATCCGCTTGTCGCGTGTCGCCAGGTCGATGCGTCGGATGATGTAGTGGGTGTTGTGGTCCTTGTAGGTTCCGGAGGGGGGTTTCATGTCCATGGATTCGACATGCCAGTTGTGCTCGCACTCGCCCGGATGGCAGAGGAAGTGCTGCAGGAGGTGGAGCCAGTCGATGCACCGACCACGGTTGAGCGTGTTGAAGGTCCCGGTCTGACTCTGCCCCGACGCCTGCTGGTCGAAGCGGGCCACGTTGACGTGGTGGGCGACGATCTGGTTCGCCATCGTGCGGGCCACGAAGCACGATACCCGCGTGGCGATGTTGACCGCCGGCGCCCGCAGTGGTTCCTTGTGGGGGCTGTCCTTGGCGAGCAGCGAGTGCGATCCGATGACCTCCGCGCTGGCTTCGTTGTTCGTCGCGTTCCACGCCTCGGTGACATCGTCGCCATCGAGACCATCGCGATCGTACTCCAGCGACTGCTCCTCGGAGTCGTGGTGCTCCTGCTCCGCCGTCTGCGCCAGCGTGAGCAGGAAGGCGAACGTCCCGAGGATGCCGTCCGGGAGGTTCACACCCTTCTCCCACTCCGATCGCTTCTGGCCCGCCGGGGTGAAGATCAGGTCGCGGTCGATCTTGAAGGCCCGCTTGATCGCGTCGACGGATGTCGCATGCAGCAGGTTGTGCTTCTGGAGTGTTCCGAAGACACGATCGTAGGTGCCGTTGAGCAGACGAGCCTGATGGCGGGCGCCGATCTTGTTGGTGGGGTCTTTCTCTCGAAGCCGCTCCCGGCGGTTCTCGCTGGCGACCCAGCCGAGCGTGTCCCACAGCACCACGATCGCCTCGTACTCGCGCACCTGCATGCGCGCCTTGACCTTGGCGTCGTCCAGGTTCTTCGCATCATCCTCCAACTGCTTCGAGATGTCCGCGGTGCTCTTGCCCTGCATCAGGGGGCCAGCGGCCGGGAACCTCCGCGCGAAGCCCTTCGGGTCGTCCAGTTGCAGCTTCTCATTCAGCCCATCCAGCGCATCGATCACGGTGTGAAAGACGTCCGTGCCTCCGAAGAAGCCGGTGAACAGGTGACGGGTGCCGTCATCTGAAGCATCGGGATCGAGTGCGTTGCCCCGGACTCGCGGCGCCCGCAGCCGACGATGGAAGATGCGGCGATGCCGTTCCTCTTCCGCCTTGTTGCGCGCCCGACCCTTCGGAAGTTCCCGGTTGAGCTTCTTCCATGTGATCTCGACGAAGTTGGAGTGGAAGTAGAAGTCCTCGATGGCGTGGCACGCATGACCGAAGAGCACGAGCAGCCGCTGGCGCTTCGCCCGGTCAGTCGCGGACAGGGTTTCGCGGGCGAGCGCCTTCCAGTGGAACTCGATGAAGGTGAGCAGATCGGCGAGGTACTGGATCTGCTCGTCGAGGTACGCAAGCAGTGCGCGCGTGGAGCCGGACGACGATCCGCCGCCCGTCCCGCCGCCGCCCTGTGTCGTGCCCTTCTTCGCGCCACCCTTCGGCTGCGCCGCGCGGACCGGACGACCATCGGCGCGCGTGACGCGGAAGCGATGCGTCTGGTTGACACCGAGCGCCGACTGCTCCCACAGGTGCGGCAGGTACATGACACCCTTCTCGTCGCCCGCGAAGCGGTAGTTGTTGTTCACGAACTTGTGACAGCCAACCCGGTCACGCAACGCATCGTTGACCCTCTTCGGGTTGTCCGTGCCGAAGTTGAAACGTGCGAGTTCCTCCCAACTGACGTTCGCCCGGCCGGCCAGCGTCTTGAGGGAATCGCTTGAGGTGGGCTTGACCGCCTCCGCCCGCAGGATGAACTTGCGACCGCCGCCGGGAGGGCCGGTCGGGGTGGCGTCGATCGGATGGCCCGCTGCGCTGATGGCCTGCGTGCTCCAACTCCGCTCCAGTCGAGCCTCATCCTCACCCTGCCCGCTGATGGGGCAGGACAGGTCGAAGCGCGTGCCGGCTGCGAGCCCGGTGACCTCGGCCATGCCGTTGCGGTCCGTCGTGAGATCGCGCGAGGTGCCACCATCGGGATGGAAGCGCAGCTTCACGTTGGACAGGGGATGACCATGCTCGTCTTCGATACGGATGCGCACCCATGCGTCCGCGGCGGAGGGACCACCGCCGCCCCGCTGTTTCGGCTTCGGCTCCATGGGAGGCACATCGCAGGCGTGGCGTGCCACGAGCGAGCCGACCCGTTCGCCGATCACACGCATCTCATCCGACGGACCACCCGGGAAGGTCGGACAGTCGAGGTGCTCGTGCGGATAGTACTGCGTGTAGAAGATATCGAAGATGGCCTTGTATTCGTCTTCCTTGAGATGCTTGCCGCGATGGACAAACGTCTCGTACCCCCATGCGAAGACGAGTTCACGGAGCCATCGCGTCAGGGCGCCGTCGTCGGTGGTCTCGTTCCGCTTTGGCGGTCTGCCGTTCAGTTCACCGGTGTAGTCACGATCCGCCTGCCCGTTGGGCTTGGGCTGCCCCATCATGCGGTCGAGGTACACGGCGGCGTTGGTCAGACTGATCCCGGTCTTCTTGTTCCAGACAGTGAGCTTGGCGGAGATGAACGCGGCGGGGTCGCGCATCTGGGACATGTCCGTCAGCCAGTTGCCGAACTCGAAGAACCACTCGTCTTCCGGCCGATAGGCGCCGACATGCCCCTGGCTGGCGTCGCGCAATTCACGCATGATCTGGAGCGCGATGTTCTTGTGGGTCGTGATATTGCCCATCAGGCGGCCTCGGCATCAGGCAGGTAGCCGCGGGCACCCAGATGGGGCCTCACCCGGCTGACAGAGAGAGACACAACGGCTTGTAATCGACACCGGGGATCCGGAATCCCGCTCCACAGTGTAGCAGACCACCGGACAGCCTCCGCTTGTGTCATGACCGCCGATGCCGTAGAACGCTCTGCTATGGATGAGCGTTCCCCTCGGCAGGTTGAACTGGACTTTGTTACGGATGTCGTCGCCCTGACGGCCCCCCCCTCCTTCCTTGAACTGTGCGAGGGTTTTGGCCTGGCGTTTGATGACGGAGACATCGAACGGCTGGGTCGTTACCTGGCGCTGCTGTACGCCGCCAACTCCGTCGTCAACCTGACCTCGATCACGGATCTCGAGGAGGCGTGGACCCGCCACATCTTCGACTCGCTCACACTCATTCCCCTGCTGGTGGAATTACCGGAAGGGTCGCACATCGCAGACGTCGGGACCGGCGGCGGGATGCCCGGCATTCCTCTCGCCATTGCGCTGCCGAATCACCGCTTCACACTCCTCGAAGCGACGGGCAAGAAGGTGCAGTTCCTGAACGCCGCGACCGCCGCGCTGGGCCTGCCGAATGTCGAGGTTGTGCAGGGACGTGCGGAGACGCTGGGGCAGCAGCACAAGGTGTATCGGGAGTCGTTCGATGCGGTGTGTGCCCGGGCGCTGGGCGCGATGAACGTCGCGGCGGAGCTGACCGTCCCGTTGATGCGGCCCGGAGGCAGTGTGCTGCTCACCAAGGGAGCGCGGGCGGACGAGGAACTGGCGCATGCCACCGAGGCCCTGCGGGAGCTGCACGCGGTTCACGCGGGGACCATCGAGACGCCCACCGGCCGGATCGTCGTCCTGACCAAGCAGAGCCGAACACCCCGGCTGTATCCCCGCCGCGACGGGGAGCCGAAGCGGGCACCGCTCGGTGGCAAGATGCCACCGGCGGGCGGTGGATCTGGCTGACAATTGGTTGTTCGCTCCCGGCCGATCGTGCCGTAGAATGACCCCATGCGGACGTTGTGGGTGTTGAAGGGAGTCGACTCGTGTCGAACAGCACGATCCTGAAGATTGCTGCGGTCATCGGTGTGGCGGTATCGATCTGGATGCTGGTGACGTACGAGGATCCCGGTCCGGGGCCCGGCGAAGGACGCTGGGAACGGACGACCGAACGACGACTCAACCATGCCACCAATCGAGTCAACCGGGAACCGGAGAGCCGAACCGCGTGGCGGGCGCTCGGAGGTCTGCTCGCGCGGCATGATCACCCCGATCGCCGCACGCGCAAGTGGATCCGCGAGTCATCGCAGGAAATTCGTTCAGTCGTCCCCGTCGAGGCATACGCCTGGTACTGGCTCGGCTGGGGGCGGGTCGATCTCGGCCTCGACGATGATGCCAAGGAGGCGTGGCGGCTCGGGCGTGATGCGTTCGAGGAGCACGTCGACCTGATCGGTCCGGGCCGGGTCCGCTTCTATACCTGGTTCCGCCTCGGCGTCTGCCATGTCCAGACCGGAAACAATGAGGCCGCTCAGTCGACGTTCCAGACGGCGGAGGACTTCATCCGTCGGAAGCAGGGCATGGTCGCGCCTGAAACCCTCGCCCAGTACTGCGAGAGCCTCGTCAGTTGGCGGTACCAGATCGAAGGCGCCGACGGCATGATGGATACCTACGAACTCTGGCTCGAACTGGCCGAGGCCGCGGGTTCAGATTACCGGCGCGACTGGTCCGACCAGATCGCGGCACTCGACACGTGGCTTGGCGACGACGAGACGCGCAAGCGTGCGAGGGGCCTGATTCCGGCGATGTCGAAGGTGCTCTCGCAGAGCGGTGATCTCGCGGCGATGGCCTCGCTCCGCCTGCGCCTGGGTGATCAGGAAGGCGCCAGGAGCGACTGGGCACGGGCAGCCGAAGACCTCCAGACCACCATGCAATCCGGGCGCGGCCGCTTCTCACCGAACCTGTTCTATAACCTCGCCTGCTACCTGTCTCGCGCCGATGAGATCGAAATGGCCATTGATGCGTGGTCCACCGCTGTCAACGCCGGGTGGACAGACTTCGAATATGCCATGGAAGACCCGGATCTCGAAGCCATCCGCGACGTGGTTGCGATGTACCTGAATGGGGAGCGGGATGCGGCGAGCACGGAGCGGGAGAAGTCGCCCCTCGCCCCACCTACGCACTGAGCCTCTCTTCGATCGAGGGGAGCAACCCGCGCACCTCGTTCGCCATCTTGGAGTTGGGGAACTCCTCGATGAGACGCCGCCCCAGGGTCAGGGCCTCATTCCACCGATGATCATGAACCGCCGCCTTGAAGTTCACCGCAAGCTTCTCGCGAGCCGCGGCGAAGACTCGCTTCGCTTCTTCCTGGAAACGGGGCGCATCGGCGGGTGTCAGGTAGAGATCCAGTTCACGGAAGATCGCCAGCGCTTCGTCCGGGTCATCGCCGCTCGCGGCGATATGGAAGCGCCGCTCCAGATCGCGCCGATAGACGAGTCGCCCGGTATCAACGCGCTCCCGCAGACCAGCGATGCGCGGCGAGTCCGGATACTGGCGTTCCAGCCGGGCCGCTTCGGTATACGCCTCGGTCCAGCGGTGGTCACGCAGCAGTCGCTCGAATCCCTCAACGGCCTCGTGCACACTGCGGTCGAATGTCGCCGCACGCTCACGATCGAGGCGCTCCTGGAGTCCCGCGGCCTCTTCTTTCCAACCGTAGTCGACATCGAGTTTCTGGATGAGTGCGTGTGCGGAGTCCCACTGTCCCTCGGTGAGGTCCTGTTCGATGGCACGGCGGAGCAGTTCGTGTTCCTGACGGCGCGAAAGGACGGCGCGTGCCGTATCTGACAGGCGCAGGTCCGCGATCACTTCTTCAAGCTGATGCGAGATGCGAAGCGTGCGGCGTTCGGCGGAGCGATTGATGTCGGTGGTGGATGTGACGGCGATGACCAGCGGAGATATCGCGAGCAGCAGCAGGCCTGCCGCGATGAGCGGTCCGCGATAGGGCTCGACGAAGACGACGAGCGCGACAATGGCCACCAGTACGACTGCCATCCAGATACCGGCGAAGAGTGTGAACGTGGGTCTGGCGGATGCGCGCCGTGGTGATCGAGGTCTGTCCTCACTCATCGATCAGGGCTCCGATGGGGTAGGCGGGGTCGAGACATCAACTGCCGGGCACCGGGTCGCCGCAATTGCGGGTCACCGGGACGAGGCACAGGAACTGGAGGCCGTTGTCGGCAGCGCGGAACTGGTGTTCCTCGTCCGCCGGCACGTAGATCACATCGCCCTTGCGGATGGGTCTGAACTCACCCTCAAGGAGCACCTCACCCCCGCCATCGACGATGAAAACTTCGTGTTCGTAGTCGTGACTGTGGCGGGGCGAGTGGCCGCCCGGTTCGACATTGAAGTGCCGCAGGGCGAAGTTGGGGGCGCCGTCATCGCGGCCCACCATGACAGACATGGTGATCCCTTTGACGCCCTCCATATCCACGGGCTGCCTGTCGACCTGGGCGATATTGCGAATGAGCATGGTGATCGGGTCTCCTGGGTCATTTCAGTCTACCATGCTCGCATGCAGGTGCAGATTGAACGCTTCGTGTTAGGGCCATTCGCGACCAACTGCTACGTCATCCACGATGACACTGGCTGCTGGATCGCGGACGCCGGATTCGACCCCGCCGCGATGATCGACCATGTTCGGGCGCTGGGCGTCACGCCGACGCACTGCGTGCTGACCCATGCGCATATCGATCACATCTTCGGCCTTGACGACGTCCGCCGGGCCTTCCCCGGCATCCGCGTGCTGCTGCATGACGCCGAGGCCCCGTGGCTCGATGACCCTCAACTCAATCTCTCCGCGGCCTTCGGGCAGCCCTACACCACCACCCCCGCCGATGAGCCGCTTCGTGACGGGCAGGAACTGGACCTGCCGGGAGGGCCGTGGAAGGTGCTCCACACCCCCGGGCACTCGCCGGGCGGCGTGACGCTCTTCAGCGAGAATGCTCAGACCGCGATCGTCGGCGACACCCTGTTCCGCGATTCGATCGGCCGCTTCGACTTCCCCACCAGCGACCAGCGTCAGTTGATCAACTCGATCCTCGAGATCCTGTACACCCTCCCGCCGGAAACGCGTGTCCTCCCGGGGCACATGGAAGAAACAACGATCGGCCGCGAGATGTCGTCGAATCCGTTTGTCAGGAAGTAGGCACTTGGCATTCGGCCTTGAGGCATTTGGGTCGGGTACCCCGAGTGCCAGTGCCTGATGCCAGTTGCCCGAACCAATGCCTCAGTGCCCAGTGGCGAGTGCCAAGTGCCTACGATCCTCTCCAAACTCAACCCACTCGCCGGGCTGCCCAACAAGCGCGAGGTGTGGGCGTGGGGGATGTTCGATCTTGCGAACCAGTCCTTTACCCTCCTCATCAACACGCTCCTCTTTCCGCTCTTCTTCCGCAATGCCGTGGTGCAGGATGAATCCCGCGGCGACCTGCTGTGGAGCATCGCCGTTTCCATCAGCTTCATCATCGTGATCATCCTCTCGCCGCTGATGGGCGCCATCGCCGACTTTCGTGCCATCAAGAAGGAGATGCTCATCGGTCTGGGTGCTGCATGCGCCGTCATGACGTGCGCCCTGGCACTCATCCCACTCGGCAACGGGCAGACCGGTCTCACCACCCCGATCCTCATTGCCATGGCTCTTTACATTCCGGCGAACGTGCTCTACGCACTTGGGGAGAATTTCCTCGCAGCCTTCCTGCCGGAGATCTCGGAACGCCGGACGATCGGCCGCGTATCCGGCTTCGGCTGGTCGATGGGCTACATCGGTGCCCTGCTGCTGCTGGCGATCTGTGCCGTGGCCATGGGCATCACCGGGCGCACCGATGCTGAACAATGGCGTCCCTTCCTCGTATTCGCCGGTATCTGGTTCGTTGCCATGGCGATTCCCACGCTGCTCTTCCTCGGCGAGCGGGCCCAACGTCAGCAGACGCCGGAGGGCCACACGCTGTTGCGCGTCGGGTTCGAGCGCCTTGCCCAGACCGCGCGGGCAGCGACGCAGTTCAGCCACCTGCTCCGCTTCCTCATCGCCTTTCTGGTGTACGGCTTCGGCGTGCAGGTGATCATCTTCTTCGCATCACCCATTGCCGAAGCATTCGGCTTCACGGGCACCCGCCTCGTCTTCTTCGTGCTGATCCTGACCGTGGTGGCGGGGGTCGCGGCCGTGATGACGACTTTCGTCCAGGACCGCCTCGGTCATCGCCGGACGGTCTTCGTCTTCCTGGGGGTATGGACGGTGAATGCGGTGGGGCTTGCGATCATGGCGTGGTTCAAGGCCCGGGCGACAGCGAACGGGACCGTGCTTCCGGAGTGGCCGGTATGGATCGTCGGCGCCGGACTCGGCCTGGGCCTTGGCGGCATCGGCACCTCATCGCGCGCCCTGGTCGGCGCGTTCACACCCGCGCACCGGACTGCGGAGTTCTTCGGTCTGTGGGGTCTGACGTACAAACTCGCGGGCGCCCTCGGCGTGCTCTTCTTCGGCGTGGTGCGCAGCGTCATGGGCGAAGTCGCTTCCCTTGTCCTCCTCGCATCCTTCTTCATCATCGGCTTCTGCATCCTGTTGACCGTGAACGAACGCCACGGTGTACAGGCGGCTGACGAAGAGGAACGTCGGCATGGGAGAGGGCAGGCGGGGTGAGGGGAGTTGGGTGTTGGGTGTTGGGTGTTGGGTGTTGGGTGTTGGGTTGGGCATCAGGCAATCGGCATCGGGCATTCGGGGTGGATTGCCTTCGGCATTCAAGATGTTGCGCTTGGCTTCACCGTGGCATGGACCGCTTCTCTGATGGAGCGGAAGCTCCTCAGATTCAACGCCGAAGGCGCTCATACCCGGATGCCGGCTGCCGGCTGCCGGCTGCCCGATGCCCACCCCAAAAGCCGAATGCCATAGTGCCGTAGTGCCAAATGCCTACTCCACCACCGCAACCACCTTCAACTCGATCGCGATCGGGGTGGGCAGGCAGTTGATTTCGATCGTCGTGCGCGTGGGCTGGTTGTCGGCGAAGTATTCGGCGTACAGCCTGTTGTACGTCTCGAAGTCCTCGCGCATGTTCGTCAGGAAGACCAGCACATCAACGATGTTCATCCACGATGAACCCGACTCCTCGAGAATCGTGCGGACGTTGTCAAAGACGCTTCGACACTGCGCCTCGATGTCGTAGGACACCACGCGCCCCGCTTCATCCAGCGTCACGCCCGGGATCTCTTTCGTGCCGCGCCGCCGCGGCCCGACGCCCGACAGGAACAACAGGTTGCCCACCCTGCGAGCGTGCGGGTACGCCCCCACCGGTTCCGGCGCCGATGCGCTGTCAATGCGTTCGCTTTCGTTGCTCACCCGTTCGGCTCCTCCAGTTGAATGCACACGTTCTTCGGTTCCGTGAAGAAGCGCAGGGCCTCGCGGCCGCCCTCACGACCCACACCGCTCGCTTTCGTTCCGCCGAAGGGGACGCGCAGGTCACGCAGCAACCAGCAGTTCACCCACACCGTCCCGACGTCCAGTCGGGCTGCGATTCGATGCGCGCGATTGAGATTCGTGGTCCACACGCTTGCCGACAATCCGTACGGCGTGTCATTCGCCATTCCGATCACGTGGTCATCATCATCGAAGGGTGACACCGTCACGACCGGTCCGAAGATCTCCTCGCGCTGCACGCGACACGTCGGCCCAAGCCCTGTGATCACGGTCGGTTCAATGAAGAAGCCGTCCGTGCACGTATCGGGCAGGCCCTGGGGGCGCCCGCCGCCTCGAAGGATCGTGCCCCCCTCCTCCTTCGCCAGCGCGATGTATGACACCACCTTGTCGTGATGATCCCTCGAAACGACGGCGCCGAACTGCGTCTCCGGATCGGCCGGATCGCCCACCCGGATGCGATCGACTTCCGTGACGAAACGGTCGAGGAACGTGTCGTAGATGGATGCATGCACGAAGATGCGGCTGCCGCAAAGGCAGATTTCACCCTGGTTCGTGAACGCGGCCCGGCACGCACCGGGCACGGCCTCGTCCAGATCGGCATCCGCGCAGATGATCGTCGGATTCTTTCCGCCCAGTTCCAGTGAGAGTTTCTTGAACTGCGGTGCCGCGGCCCGCGCGATGGTGGCGCCGGTCACGGTCCCACCCGTGAAACTGACTGCCTTGATGCCCTCGTGCTCCACGAGCGGCGCCCCGGCGGCAGCGCCGCGTCCATGCACGATATTGAGCACGCCCGGCGGCAGTCCGGCTTCTACACACAGTACGGCGAGGCGGTGGGCCGTCATCGGCGTCACCTCGGACGGCTTGGCGACCGCGGTGTTGCCCGTCGCCAGCGCCGGCGCGATCTTCCACGACAGCAGGTACAGCGGCAGGTTCCACGGCGAGATCAGCGCGACGGGTCCGAGTGGCTGACGCAGTGTCACGTTGAGGGCGCGGCCGTCCATGGGGTGCGCCTCGGTGTGGTCGTGCATCACGGCACCCGCGAAGAAACGGAAGTTGGCGATGGCGCGCGGGATGTCGATGCGACGGGCAAGGCTGACGGGCTTGCCGTTGTCCTGCGATTCGAGTTGCGCCAGTTCGTTGAGGTTGGCGGTGAGCAGATCCGCGATCCGGAAGAGGAGCATGGCCCGCTCGTATGCCGAGGTGCTGCTCCAGCCCGGGAATGCGCAGCGTGCGGCTTCAACGGCACGATTGATGTCCTCGGCACCGGAGTCGGGTACTTCGGCACATGCCTCGCCGGTCGCGGGGTTGATCGATGGGAAATATGCATCACTTGCCGGCGGATGCAGTGCGCCATCGATGAGATTCGCAAGCCGCATGACGACCTCCCCTCAGATCAGAGCGTGGGTGTTCGACCACCATCGACCGGCAGGTTGATGCCGGAGATGTAGGCCGCCGCGGGGGACGCAAGGAACGCGACGGCGGCGGCGACTTCGGCGGCCTCACCGAAGCGTCGCGCGGGCACGGAGTTGCGCATGCGATCTGCGATGACATCCGGATCGACATTCCCGGCCGCCGCGCGTTTCCCGATGATGGACTCGAGTCGGGCCGTGGTCGTGAATCCGGGCAGCACGTTGTTGACGGTGATGCCGTGGGGCCCGAGTTCAGTGGCGAGCGTCTTGGCCCAGTTCGCGACAGCGCCGCGGATGGTGTTCGAGACGCCAAGATTCGGAATGGGCGCCTTCACGGACGTCGAGATGATGTTGATGATGCGTCCGTAGCTCGCATCGCGCATGGCGGGGATCACGGCCTGCGCCAGGATCTGGTTGCAGATCACGTGCGCTTCGAAGGCCCTGCGGTACTCGTCAAGCCCCGCCTCGGATGCGGGCCCGCCGGGAGGGCCACCGGTGTTGTTGATGAGGATGTGCGTCGGTCGCTCCTCGACGTGCGCCGAGACGGCCGCTTGCACAGCATCGGGCTGCTGGAAGTCGGCGACGAGCACAGCATGGTTCTGTCCTTCGGGAGTCGGCAGCATCCCGACAACCTCGTGCAGCGCCTGCTCATTGCGAGCCAGCAGCGTGACGGCACAGCCAAGCTGCGCCAGCGCTTCGGCACATGCGCGACCGATCCCCTGCGTACTGCCACAGACGATCGCGTGACGATTGGCGAGGTTGAGGTTCATGTGTGTCATGGTAGCAGAGAGGGAACAGGGACAAGGGAGGAGGGACGAGTGACAGGGTCCCGCACCAGTCCCTCTTCCCTGCTCCCTCATCCCTGTAGATGCAGTTGCAAAAACCCCACCTGCTCGTTCTTCGCATCATTGTTCACCCGGCCGAAGCCCGCGTGCTCGGCCGGGGCACCGGTCTCCGGCCAGGTGACGAGCGTGATGTCGGCGGGGTCGGCGTGCTGTTCGGCGTAGTGCGTCTGCAGGGCTCCGATGAAGCGACGCATCGCGTCGACCGGCACCCACTCATCCTTCTCCGAATGCAGCGCCAACAACGGAATCGGGCGCCATGCACCCAGGTGGGCCATCGGGTTCAGACGCGCGACGAGGTCCGGCACGTAGAAGCCGTGCGCGGGGTTGTCCGCGGCCTCCTGCGTGCTCTTCATCGCCTCGAAATCACCCGCCGTGGACTCCACCGCCGCACAGAGGAACGGGTGCGATCGACACAGGCGATGCAGCGTGACCATGCCGCCTGCGGACATGCCACCGATCGCGAGGCGATCCATGTCGAAGGCCCCGCGGAATCGCGGCGACGCCAGGTCATCCAGCACATCATCCAGTTCCGAGGCCATCTGCTCCACGATGCGCAGGGTGTGATCCGGCGACTGCCACTCAGGATCGAGGCGTTCACCATGCCCCGGAAGGTCGAGCGCACACGTTGCGATCCCGGCCCGCTGCCAGCGCAGGTAGCGCCCGGGATCCAGTTCCTTGTTGACGGTGCGCCCGTGCATCCAGATGACGGTGGGCATCGGCTCAGGCGACATGTCCTCCACCCAGTGATCACCGGGATGCGCCAGCAGCGCGGGAACAGCTCCACCAAGCGTTGCGTGTCGGGTCTGTCGGGCGAGTGCCTGCGGTAACTGTGCGAAGCGCGGGTCCATATCGGTCACTGCGGTCGAATCAGAGGTGCTGCACGGTCTCGCGCATCGTGTCGATGGCGCGGCTCAGCGAGAGCATCGCTTCATCTTCGACACCATCAACCGCCGCCGCCCACGCGCGATGCACCTGCCGCTCGCCATACGCGAAGCTGTCAACGATCTTCGCATAGTGGGCGTACCCCGCACGAGTCTTGAAGGCGCCGAGTCCTTCGTTGACTTCGAACTGCGGACCCGCCTTCACCAGATCAAGATGACGTACCACCACCAGGCAGCGCTGCTCGCTGTCAGGAGCAAGTTGAGCTTCGTTCCAGGCCGTCTCAAGCATCGCGAGCATCTCGCGCATGTGCTCCGACGAACTCTCGTACGTGTAACCGGCCTCCTCGGAAGCGCCGCCCTTGGGGGCCGTCTTTCGGGCCAGCATCGCAGCCACCAGCATGCCGGCACAACCCACGAGGAACCACCACTTCCATTGCCACTGCTCGAAGCGGAAGTCGTTCACGCGAACATGATCCACGCCGCCGCGCTTCAGTTGATCGATCACCTTCTCGGTGACGCCCGCTTCCTCAAGCACCGGCACGAGCGCCTCGGAGATGCCGCCCGTACGGATATCGTCGATCACGCCGGCGTCCACTTCAGTTTCGGTCAGTTGTTCTTCAAGATCCTCGCTCAGTCCTGATGCGAGTCGGGCCTTCACTTCATCGGATGCGACCGTTCCCGAGGGCACCACGACGCGCGTGTGCCGGAACGTGTCACCATTGTCCTCGGTTCGCCAGAGGACTTCCGCGTCCATGCCCAGCACCTGGCCCGGCTGGAGTTCGCTCACGTTGACGTCGGTCGTGGCGCCGGCATTGGCGCCCGGTTCGCTGTAGCACGTCACGGAGGCAACCCGCTGCGCCGGTGGTGTCTCGTTGCCCTCCAGCGCGGACACGTCCGCCTCCGGATCCACGAGATGCTCACTTTGGAGGAGCGCGATGTGGGTCGGGCCGAGTGCCGTGCCCGCCTCCAACGTGGTCTTGCGGATGTGAGGCTCGTTCCCGCGAATCACGAATTCACCCAGCACGACATCCGTTGCCAGCACATGACCAACCGCGAGTTTGTCCACGGGCGTCATGTAGGTGTTGGACGCTGCGAGTGATGCGACGCCGAGGGAGGCAATGAGCAGGAGTTTGATGAACAGCTTCATGTGGCGCTCCCTTAGCTGGTCTGGTAGACGACGATGGCCGCGAAGATGAGCCCGAGAACCGATTCACCAATGATCACACCTCCGAAGAACGGCGTGCACCATTCACTGGTCCATTCCTTGCCCTTGATCTTCTCGGTCACGAGGTTCGCGACGCAGCCGAGTCCGTAGGTGTAGATGTAGAAGACCGGCAGGTACATCGACAGGCCCACGAGCACACCCAGCCCTGCGAACGAGCCCAGGCCGAGCAGCACGCCCAGCAGGATGCCGGTGCCGTAGAGCATGTACGGAAGGCCCTCACCCTGGATACCCCGGATCGCCGCCTCCAGCGCCTGACCCTGCGGCGCCGGGAAGTCGTCGCCGCCCAGCACGAATGCCTTGTGCAGCCAGATCGTCACCGCAATCGCAACCGCCGGCCCGATCGATACCGCAAGGATCTCCATGAACTGCTGACGACGAGGCTGCGCGCCGACGAGGTAACCCGTCTTCAGGTCGCCCATCATGTCCGCCGCTTCCGAGATCGCAACGCACAATGCCGCTCCGACCATCACCGCCGCGACGACCTCATTCGTCAACACCATGATCACCAGCACGGTCAGCAACGCCAGACCCGAGATCGGTGACCAGTCTGTCATGCCCGTGCACTGCGCGATGATGATGCCGGCGAACCAGATCCAGCCCGTTCCGATCGCGGCAACGATCGCATGCCGAATCCATGGATCGAGCGCGGAGAGCAGACCGCCCGCATCAGGGCTTTCCGAGAAGTGGGCCGCCGCGAAGAGCACGCCGAACGATGCGACGACTGAGAATCCAAGGAACTTCAGCGAGAGTTCATCGCGCTCGTGTCCGCCACTACCGCCCTTGCTCGCAAGCAGACCACCAAAGGCCGCCTTCATCGCAGGGAGTGCTGACACAATGCCGAGGAAAGCGCCGCCCATGAGCATGCCGATGCCGAGCGGCCTCGTGATCAGGGCGCGCCCGACTTCCGAGACGTCTGAGAATCCGGTACTCGGTGGAATCCACTCGTATGGTGAAAAGGCGAGCGGAGCAATGAAGACGAAGGCCAGCAGACCACCGCCCAGCACCACCAGGCCGGCCCGCCCGGTCAGGAAGCCCGCACCGAACGACAGCGGCGTGATTGCAAAGAGCAGGCCGAAGATCACGGGCACACCCAGGAACGCACCGAGGTCGACCATCTCACCCGATGTCACGACCCGATCGTGTGCTTCCAGAACCAAGCCTTCTTCCGGAGGCTCAACTCCGGGCTGCGCATCACGTTCCTCCGTCTCGCGAGGAACCAGGCCGCGAAGCCCCGCATCACGCGCCACCGCTGCATACCCCGGCATGGGAACGGCGGCCCAGTGATTCACGGAGCGCAACTTGTTCCAGGGCGCCGCTCTGCCCTCGTCCACCGCATTCTGAATGCGGGCGGCGAGGACGGCGAGTTTGTCCTCTTCTCCCAGTTCGATGCTGTCGTCCGCCGCGATCCACTCGACGCCGAGTTCCGCGGCCCTGGCCTTGCCCGCCTTGGTGGTTTCGATGCGCTTGATCTGATCACGCCCGCGATTCACCCACTCCTCGGGTACGGTCTTCGACTCGTGCCACTCGGCGAGCATCTGCGTCCGTCGCACTTCATCACTGGCATAGCGTGTGAAGTACGTCTCCGGAAGGCCGTCCCCGTCAGGATCTTCGACCGCGGGCTCATCCGCAGCCTCGGCCCCCTCGGTCGCTCCGGCGTCACCGTCGACCGGATCGCTCTCGGTTGCATCCTCGGCCTCCGGTTCCGGCACCGGGAAGTCGGCGAGGCTGTCGAACTCCTCCTGCGGAAGCGTGAAGACGTGGCTGGCCGCGAAGAGCGGGTCTTCGCCCCGCCAGCGTGCCTGAGTTTCCTGATCAGCCTCGACGACCCGATCACCGCCGAGTTGACTCGCTTCGAGGCGCGACTGCACCAGGGGCAATTGCGTCGGCAGGTAGACGAGCGCCGAGATGATGACGCCCATGAGCAGTACGAGCGCTTTGGCGGGGCCGGCGCCGGGGGCGCGAAGGATCGCCGCGACAGCCGTCGCTGATGGGAAGCGCAGGCGTTCGAGATCGATCATCTGCTTGCGTGCGGGCACGATGAAGGCGACACCGAGGACGCCGCCTGCCATGCAGGCACAGATCATGAGCCAGACGTTGAACTTGACGCCCATCATGAGCAGGGCTGGGAGTGTGAAGATGACGCCGGCGTTGGAGTTCCCGACGGCGGAGGCGATCGTCTGCACGATGTTCGTCTCGACAATCGAGCCCTTGCGCAGCACACCCTTCAGCACGGCGAAGCCGAGCACCGCAGCGATCGCGGATCCGCCGATCGTGAACCCGATCTTCAGGCCCGAGTAGGTGATCGCGGCGTTCATGACGACGCCGAGGCAGATGCCGAGCAGCACGGCTGAGAAGGTGATTTCGCGATAGGCGGTCTGCAACAGCCCGGCGCGTTCCTCGATCATCTCGTCCGTCAGTTTCCACCCCTGGCTCGCCGGATCCGGTCCCCCACTCCCGGGCGATGGAACGGATGACGGGGGAATCGGCGGATCGTTGGATTCGGTCATGAAGCAACCTCGGCAACTCGACAGGGGGATCAACGCGTATGGTGACGGATTGCGAGGGGGAGTGCAACGAGGGCGGGGAACCCGGGCACGCGGCGCGGAGGTTCTTCAGGTTCTGTGCCGAAGGCGCTCAACTGATTGCGGGATGCCGGATGCCCACCTAGTCGTCGTCTCCCAGCAGTCCCTGAGCCAGATCCGTCAGTCCCGCTTCCGAGGAATCGAGACTCTCTCCAAGACCTTCAACACGTTCTTCGAGGTTGCCGAGGTATGTGAGCCGGATACCGAAGTTCTCGCCCACCTTCACTGCGACGCCCGCACCGAGGACCTTGTTGTTGATGCACAGGTCCAGTTCATCATCGCATGACTTGGGCATCTCGATGATCGACCCCGGCGTGAGACTCATGACCTCACCGACGGAGAGCGATCGCTCACCGATCTGGACGATCACCGGGACTTCGAGGGCGAGAATGCGCTGGATTTCGGTATCCATACCGTTGCTATCGGCTGGATCGGGGTTCTGGCTTGTGGCTTCCCGAATCCGGCTGCCGGGAGGGGCGACGAGCGATGACCTACCCTGAATACTTTCCGAAAATCAGCGTCACGTTGTGACCGCCGAATCCGAAGGTGTTGTTCATGGCGTACTCGACCTTGGCGTCGCGGGCGACATTCGCCACGAGGTCGACGTCAAATCCCTCATCCGGGTTGTCGAGATTGATCGTCGGGGGCACGACACCATGGCGCAGCGCATTGATGCACGCGATCGTCTCCACGCCACCGGATGCACCCAGGCAATGACCCGTCATCGACTTCGTCGACGACATCAGCAACTTGCCGCCCTTCGAGGAGCGGGCGTGGTCGCTGAAGACGCTGGTCACCGCGGCGACCTCCGCAGAATCACCGAGTGGTGTCGAGGTGCCGTGTGCATTGATGTAGCCGATGGCATCCGGTTTCAGTTCCGCATCGGCGAGCGCTCCACGCATGGAACGCGCGGCACCCGCACCCTCCGGATCCGGGGCCGTGATGTGCGCTGCATCACTTGATGCCGCGTAGCCGACAATCTCCGCGAGGATCTCGGCGCCGCGTTCACGAGCGTGCTCCTCGGACTCCAGGACGAAGACCGCGGCACCCTCTGCGAGCACGAATCCGTCACGGTCCTTGTCGAACGGGCGCGAGGCCTTCTCTGGCTCCTCGTTGCGGGTTGACAGTGCCTTCATGGTCATGAATGCGCCGAGGCAGAGTGGGTTGATGGCGGCTTCGGTACCACCGGCGAGCATGACATCCGCTTCGCCGCGAGCGATGATACGGAAGGCATCGCCCATCGAGTGACCCGATGAGGCGCACGCGGTGGCGTGTGAAGTTGATGGCCCCTGCAGGTTGAAGCGGATCGAGACCTCGCCGGAAGTGGCATTGGCCATCAGCTTCGGCACGGTGAAGGGGTTGATCCGGCGCGGCCCCTTCTGGAGCAGCACGTTGTAGGCATCGATGATCGTTCCGATGCCGCCGATACCGGTGCCGATGATCACGCCCCGCCGGGTGTGGTCTCCGGTGGTGAAGTCGAGACCGCAGCTCTCGACGGCCTCGATGGCCGCATTGGCTCCGAGGACTGCAGCGCGATCGAGTTTTCGGGCGGCGCGGGGATCGACGCGTCCTGAGCCGTCGAAGTCACGGATCTGGCCGCAGATGCGCACGGCCCACTGATCCTCGCCCCACTGCTCGAAGTCCGGGTTGTCAACCGGCCCGATTCCGCTGGCCCCGCGGACCATGGCATCCCAGGTGCTCGGGGTGTCCGCACCGATATTGGTGACGGCGCCCATGCCGGTGATGACGACTTTTCGCCTCGTGGTCTTGGTCATGGTGACTCAGGTCCGGCCGGGACAGACCGCTTGCGCGGCGTGTTCGGACGCGGTATTCCAGTTTGGTCTCAGGCGTTGGCGGCGTTCTTCGCTTCGTAGATGAAGTCGATGGCCTGGCCGACGGTCTTGATGTTCTCCGCCTTGTCGTCCGGGATGGAGGTGTCGAAGACATCCTCGAACTCCATGACGAGTTCGACGGTGTCGAGACTGTCGGCGTTGAGATCGTTGACGAAGCTCGTCTCGGTCGTGATCTCGCTCTTCTCGGCGCCCATCTGCTCAGCGACGATGTCGATCACCTTGGCTTCGATTTCTTCTTTGGTCACGTTGTGAATCTCCGAAAGGGCCACGTGCCGGGCTCGCGATGGCAAGTCGGCGGGGGTGACCGCTGGATGGACTGTTCGCGGCTGACCCCGAACGGGGCCAACTGGTTCAAACGCGGGGTCGTATCGCGGGACTATAGCGATTCCCCTGCCGGTTTCGCAACGATCCGCCTCGTTGGCGACCCGGCAGGTTAGCACATTGTCAGCCCCCCGTCCACGCAGATCGTCTGCCCGGTCAGGAAGCCCGCTTCATCAGAAGAGACGTACGCCACCGCGGCTGCAATGTCCTCAGGCGTCCCCAGACGCCGCAGTGCCATGCCCTCGAGCACCTTGTTCTTGACCGCATCCCCGAGATTGGCCGTCATGTCCGTCTCGATGAAGCCGGGCGCAATCACGTTCACCGTGATCCCCTTGCCACCCAATTCACGTGCCAGGGCCTTGGACATGCCGATCAGGCCGGACTTCGCGGCGGCGTAGTTCGCCTGTCCCGCGTTGCCCACGACGCCGGACGTCGACCCGATGTTCACCATGCGTCCGAACTTCTGCTTCATCATGGCCCTCGCCGCGGTGCGACAGGTGACGAAGCAGGACATGAGGTTGACATTGAGGACATCGAGGAAGTCCTCATCGCTCATGCGCAGTGCGAGGCCATCCCTCGTGATCCCGGCGTTGTTCACGACAACATCGAGTCGACCGTGTTCGCTGATGACGCCTTCGACGGCGGCAGCGAGGGCTGACGCATCACCGACATCGCAGGCGCAGACGGATGCGTGTCCCCCCGCTTCCTCGATGAGGCTGCGCACCTCGGTGAGCGGCCCTTCGGAGCGGCTCATGAGGACGACGTGTCGGCCATCAGCGGCGAGGCGGAGCGCGATGGCACGGCCGATGCCTCGGCTCGCACCGGTGACAAGGGCGACGCGCTGGGGATTCGAATCGGTCAATGGTCAGGTCCTTGGGGCGCGACTGATACGGGAGTTGATGCGGAGCGGGAGCGCCGAGCGCCGCAACGCGGAAGCGCCCGCCGGAACAACGCGACGAATGAACGGAATCGGCCTAGAAGATACCGGGCTTCGTGAAGCCGCCGGGACGCGTGCGATCGTCGTCGCGGTTGCGGCTGTCATCTTCTTCCTTCTCGGGCGCCGGCGGAACATATTCCTCGGCTGCCTGGGCCAGCATCGGCATGGGCAGGCTCGATCCATCGAATTCCGAAGCCACTGACCCGGTCAGCCATTCGACAGGCGAACCCTCAAAGACCCAGTCGCCGGATGTGTTCGATCCGCTCAGGGCGATGAGGTACGCGCCGGAAGCATCCTGAATGCCGTAACCGACGCGGATGCTCGAATCGTTGACCTTCTCAAGAACGCAGACCCGGACGATCTCGATGCTGGCGGTCGCGTCCTTCCACTGCCCGTTGTCGAGCAGGTAGGTCAGCATGCCGCTGGAACCCTCGCCCAGGAGGCCGCGCATCTCGCCGCCGTTACCGGAGGCCAGCGCATTGGCGACATCCGCAACCGCCTGTGCCATCTCGGGCGACGCGGGGTTGCGTTCCTCGGGGAACTGCACGCGGGGATCGAGTGACAGGCCGTCAAAAGGATCCGCGGGGGGCGGGGGTGGAGGCGGAGGCGGGGGCGCCGCCTTCTTCTTCTTGCACCCGACGAGCGGAGAGGCGGCGGCCAGACCGATCACGGTGACCAGCGCGACAGTGAGAATGCGGGATCTGCTCATGACTTCCCCTTGGCATGTGATATGCCGGCTCGGGACTCGGAAGCATCACGGCTCGTCGTGGCGCTGCACCTTGGTGCCGCGATCGATACGACGCATCAGCCCGGCCAGGACCTTGCCGGGAGCCAGTTCATGGTACTCGCCAGAGACGTTTGAGACGAGCCATTGACAGCTCTGAGCCCACAAAACGGGGTGGGTGAGCTGCTCGACGAGGCGCTGCCGGATTGTCGCCGCCGGGTCTGAGGGCGTCGCTCCGGCCTCGAAATACGGCATTGCGGTCACATTCGACATGACGAGGCTCTGGGGAGCCTTGATCTCGACCTTGCCGAGCGCTTCCTCCAGACGAGTCGCGGCCGGCGCCATGTACGGACTGTGGAAGGCACCCGCGACGGACAGGGGCGTCAGCCGCATGCCCCGCTCCCCGCCTATCTGGACGGCGCGTTCACACGCCTCCCGGCCTCCGCTGATGACGATCTGGCCGGGTGCGTTGAAGTTCGCAGGGACGAGATGCTCATCACCCGCCGCTTCCTCGCACAGAGCACGCACATCCGCCTCCTCGGCGCCGATGACCGCCACCATCGAGGTGTCCGCGGCTTCGGCAGCCTCCTGCATGGCCTGGCCCCGCAGTGCCACCAGTTCGAGTCCATCGGCAAATGAGAATGCGCCGGCAAGATAGAGCGCGGAGTACTCACCGAGACTGAGGCCGGCGAACGCGGTGAAGGCGTTGCGGTCGGTATCGCTGTACAGCGCCTGGAAGGATGCGACTGTCACCGTGTAAATCGCGGGCTGCGCGACGTCGGTGCGATCGAGGACATCCTGAGGACCGTCGAAACAGATCTCACTCAGGCGCCGACCGAAGCGGTCGCCGAGAAGCTCGTCCGCAGCCCCGAATGTCCTTGCCGCATCCGGCGAGCGCTCGAACCACGCCTTGCCCATGCCAACGCTTTGCGCACCCTGCCCGGGGCACAGAATGATCATGACTCAACTCCCGTAGATCAGAGCTGCCAGAGCGCGGAGCCCCAGGTGAGGCCGCCGCCGAAGGCTACAAACATCACAAGGTCACCCTCGCTGCACTTCCCCGCCTGACGCAACTCGTCAAGACAGAGAGGCACCGAGCCCGCGGAACTGTTGCCCACCCGATCGATGTTCACGTACACCTTCTCTTCAGGAATGCCGAAGCGATTCCGCGCCGACTCGATGATGCGAAGGTTGGACTGGTGACAGACGAACATGTCCACGTCAGACGCCTCAACACCCGCCTGCTCAAGCGTCTGCGCAATCAGGTTGCCGAATGTCGTCACGGCAAACTTGTACACCTCGCGGCCGCGCATGACGAGTCTGCGCATGGGCACATCCCGATCGTCGTCACCGGGAATGTCGGCAACCTTGTTCGGAATGTAAAGGCTGGTCCAGCGTTCACCATCGGCGTGCATCGCGGAGGCCCGGATGCCCTTCGACGTGTCATCGGTGGCCTTGATGATGGCGGCGCCGGCAGCGTCCCCGAAGAGCACCGAGACCGCGCGGTCGCGGTCGGTGAAGTCCAGCACACTGCTCATGATGTCGCACCCCACAACACCAATCGTGTTGTAGGTGCCCAGGCGAATCAGATCGTGTGCCATGTTGGCGCCGAAGACCCAACCGGAACATGCCGCGGCGAGATCAAACGCCCCGGCGGACCCCGCACCGACGTTGGCAGCGACCCGGCATGCCACGGAGGGACATGTCATGTCACCGGTCACCGTGGCGACGATGAGGAGATCGAGATCGGCACCGGTGAGGTGCGCGTTCTTCAGCGCGCCTTCGAGCGCCCGGGTGCAGAGCGAGATGCTGCCTTCGCCGTTGTCGGCGTTACAGAGTCGGCGTTCGCGGATCCCGGTGCGCTGACGGATCCACTCGTCGCTGGTATCCATGCGTCGAGTGAGGTCCTCATTGGTCACGACGTTGTCGGGCAGCGCGCTGCCTGTCCCGGCGATCCGCACGCCCCGATGCGCCGGACCTCCGGAACGCGGGAGGCTGGCTCCGGCGGGTGGCGTCGTCATGCGGCTTCTCCGGGTGTGGAGGGTTCCTGCGAGCCGGACTCGAGTTTCTCGATGCGTTCGACGATGGCGTCGTTAACGCCGGCGGCGACATAGTCACGTGCTGCACGGATGGCATTGCGAATGGTGCGTGCTTCGCTGGAGCCGTGGCAGATGAAGCACGTTCCATTGACGCCCATGAGGGGCGCCCCACCGTACTCGTGGTAGTCGTTGCGCCTGAAGACATCGGCCATGATGGGCTTCAACTGGCCGGCCAGTGCGGGGTCTGCGGACATCACCGCTTCAACCAGGCCCTTGATCAGGCTGCGGGCGAGCCCCTCGGCGAGTTTGAGCATGGTGTTGCCGACAAAGCCGTCGCAGACAATCACGTCGGCGGCGCCTTCAAAGACATCGCGTCCCTCGACGTAGCCGATGTAGTTGAGTTCGGGCGTGGCCCGGAGCAGGTCGCGCACGTTGCGCGTCATCTCCGTGCCCTTCGCCTCCTCGGCGCCGATGTTCATCTGCGCCACCCGGGGCGTCTTGATGTTGAGCACGCGCCGTGCATAGATGTCCGCCATCTCGGCGTACTGCGCCAGGTGCAGCGGGCGCGGTTCCGGATTGGCGCCGACATCGCAGACGACGACCGGTCCGTGCAGCGTCGGCAGGGCACATGCAATTCCGGGGCGGTGCACGCCGGGCAGGCGCTTCATGTACATGGTTGCCGCGGAGACACACGCGCCGGTGTTCCCTGCGGAGATGATGACATCGACGGGCTCTCTGGTCTTGCGTGCGGACCCGAGCGTGACCATCTGGACGAGTGATGAATCGCCCTTGGCCCGGACGGCGTCGACAGGCGACTCGTCCATGCCGATGATCTCGGTGGTCGGATGCACGATGATGCGTTCATCCGAGACACCCTCGGCCTTCATCGTGGCGCGCACGACATCCGCGTCGCCGACGAGGATGAGCTGATCATCAGAGTCGATGATCGACAAGGCATCGAGGCAACCCTTGACGATGGCGACGGGAGCGTTGTCCCCGCCCATGACGTCAATGGCGAGGCGCATGCGCGATCAGCCCTCGTCTGTGCCGATACCGAGCTTCGGGACGCGAATGACGAGGCCGGGCCGGACGTAACCGGACTCCTTGCAGACGCGGTGGGAGAGCTTGGGACGCCCGCTGATCGGGCACATCGTCGGCTGCTCGGGCGTCTGAGCCAGGTGGTTGCGACGCCGCCGGGTGCGACCCGGACTGGTTCTGTGAGTGGGATGCATGGCAAGGTGCCCTTCTGAGGTCGTTGGAGATACACCGACAACGGCGGCGGACCGGCTGGTCCCCGCTGACGGATCGAGCAATGTAGGAAGCAGACCCTCGGATGTCAACGAAGCGACACCCCACCCAACGCCCCCTTTCGTCGCCATGCCCCCGAATTCGGTGCTTTCATAACCCAAACATTGATCCTGTCCCGGCTCTCTCAGGGAACTTGGATTCAGTCCGCGCCCCCCCACGCCGAATCAATATTGGATCGGGGTGTCGGGCCGGGGGAGGCCCCGGGCGATGCACAGACCTCCTCTGGAATGAAGACATGCGCAACATAGACAAGACCGAGCAGGGTGATACGCAGGCTGCCGATGATGGCGGGACCGACCGACGCCAGCGCCAGAGACGCGAACGCGACCTGCGCCGACACACCGAGACCGACTCGCTGACCGGACTGCGGAACCAGAAGTACGTCATCCGGATCCTCAGCGGCAATCGTCACCGACGCGACCGCCGCCGACGCAGCTTCGTCAGCATGATCGGCATCGACGACCTCGTGAACATCCGCAAGGAGTGCGGCCACTGCGCCGCTGACGAGATCATCCGCGCCATCGGACGCCACCTCGACGATCGCTCGGAGTCTGCCGGCTTCGCCGCCAGCTGGGACGAGGACGCCTTCCTCGTGGTCCGCTCCTGTGCCGACGAACTCGAGGCATGGCTGTGGACCGAGAGCATCCGCCGCGAGGTCAGCGCCATCGTTGCCGGTGCCGTCATGGCCAGCGCCGGCATGGTGTGTGTCGAGACACAGCAACTCACCCTTCGGACACCCGAGTGGGCGGACCACGCCCTGTCCCTCGCACGCGCCGCTGGCGGCGGACGCGTCTGCACGTGGCCCATGGTCCAGGTCGAGAGCATGGCGGGCGAACTGCAGATGCGCGGCGACCTGTCGCTGGAGACACGCCGCGAGATGCTGCTGAAGCGCATGGGCAATCTGCTCGGCGATGCGCAGCGTTCTCACGTTCACCGTCACTGCATTGAGGTGTCGTCGATGGGCGTCCGCCTGGCGGAGGCTCTGGGTCTTTCGGAACACTGGATCGAGACCATCCGGATGGCCGGCCTCTTCCACGACATCGGCAAGTGCGTGATCCCGGAGAGCATCCTCTCGAAGCCGACGACCCTGTCCGGCATGGAGTGGGAAGTGCTGCGCCGACACGGCGAGTTCGGTGCGCACCTGGCCGCGATGCTCGGGGCGAGTGACGACGTGGTGGACGTGATCGAGCGTCACCAGGAGTTGAGTGCCTCATCGGGCCTGGCGCGGATCGCGGACATCTCGCCGGTGGTCCAGGCCGCCCGCGTGCTCTCGCTCGCCGACGCGATGTGCGCCATGCGCGTCAGCCGGCCGTACCGGCCGGCGATGGGCCGCGACGAGATGCTCCAGGCCCTCCGCGGCGTCTGCGTCGGCCACATGGACGTGGTGACGACCCGCGCTGTGGAGCGTGTCTCTGCAGAGGCCTGGTCGCCCGCCGCGTAGTCCCCGGGTGAGCGCACGGAACGTGCCGAACCGGTCCCGCCCCGCCGCCGCGTGCGCGGCTGGCGTGGTGCGTCTGAACACTGGACACCCCTGTCAACCCCGTTATACTGTGGGGCTCACCGCCCCCCTAGCTCAATTGGCAGAGCAGCTGACTCTTAATCAGCGGGTTGAAGGTTCGAGTCCTTCGGGGGGCACTTTGCGAATGGTCGTGCACGAGGGGGCACGACGGCGCAGAAACCCCGTAATTCCTAGACCCAAACGGCCCTGACGAGACGTCGTCTGACGCCCCGGTGTTCGTGCATCTCGGCGCACCGGATTGCGTGGAAGAGCGTCCCGTGTGGTGCGTATTTGGTGCACGCCCGACGGGGCCGTCGGTGCCCGTGAGGGCGAGGGGCTGCCGAACGGGCTCGTCCTGTGACGGGGGCGCCTCCGGAAAGGCTTGGTCCAAGACGGCCCGCTCGTCGGCGAGGCTGACGTGGGAGTAGGTCTTCAGGGTCAGGTCGGGGGATGAGTGCCGGGCGAGACGCTGGGCAGCGGGCACGTTGGAGCAGTTTGATGTCAACTGGGTGATGTAGCCGTGGCGGAACGCGTGGAAGTCGATGACCCGCCGATCGTCAGCCTCGGACTTGAGGTAGACGGACTCGCGACGGTCGCGACGCTCTCCGGGATCACCAACCTCTCGAATCCAATGAGCCCTAGCTCGACGAAGGTCCGGCTTGAGCCAGCGGAGATTCACCTTGTCGGGGATCTTCCAGAGCGGCCGGTCGCGTTCGCGTCCATTCGCCCACAGACCGAGTTCCGCCGCGAGGGCAACGGGGATCGGCTGGCAGTCTTCGCGTCGTCTCTTGGAGTACGCGGCCTCGACCACGATCGCGGGCTCACTCCCGTCGAGCTGGAGACTGCGGGGCGTCAGCGAGCGGGCCTCTCCGATGCGGAATCCGGTGGCGGCAAGAACACGGTAGAGCATCGCACGGTCGGAGCCAGAGACGCCCCGACGGTCGGGGCCGGATTCCGTGGCGGCGAGCAGGTGATTGAGCACGGAGATGTCAACGGGGCGCCTGAGCTTTCGCCGGTCGGCGGCCTCGTTGAACTTCTGGACCGTGCTCATGGGATTGATTGTCATTCGATGATGATTGATGCACCATGTCGCGAATGCCTTCACGGCGATGATCCTGGCGTTAAGGGAACGGTGCGACAGGTTCTTGCCTCGACGGAGGTCACCGAGAAGGCCGACGAAGGCATCCGCTCGGATATGCCCGAGCGTTTCCCACGAGAGCGCCCCCACTGCCTCTTCGATGTAGCTGATCGTCTGCTTGATGTGACGATCGGACGAGCCCTTCGCCCGCAACGCCGCATCGTAGTCCGCGATGTGTTCAGCGATGGGCCGCCTCCGGTGCTCGGCGAGACGGATCTCATTGTCGTCGATCAGGCCGTCACGACGCTTGTTCGCCTCCAACTGCAATTTGTCTGCCAGTTCCTGAGTGGCCTGCTTGTCGGTGTAGCCGGTGCAGGTTCTCCGGACGCCGTGCTCATCGACGTACTTGAAGATCCACTTCGCGTCCCGCCGATTCCTGTCCTTCTTTCGCTTGTACGGCTTAGCCATCATTGGCCTCCTTTCGCGTCGTCCATGAGGCGAAGACTCGACGGGCGAATCAAGGCGAATCGGGGATCATGTTCGAGGATTGACCGCTTCACGCCCCCTCCTCCCAATATTGCTTCTGCCCATCAACTGAAGGAGGTGCGCATTGCTTGTCCGCGTTGTCCGCGTTGTCCGCAGTCGCTGTTTCCAGCCCGCAAGGGCCGATTCCTGCGGACAAGAACGCGGACAAGGGAAACGACTCCCTCCCCACTGCTTGTCCGCGAGAAATGGTGATGAGCCTGGTCCTTGCGTGGCCGACCGGGGCCTTCCGAATGTCGAAGCCGATGGCACGCAGGTTCCCCGAAATGGCACTGAGCTGACTTCCGAGGGTCTTCGGTGACGTCGGCCACCGACGGGGCTCGGGCAAGCACAACGCATTGAGGTGGTCAAGGAGTTCAGTCGCCGTACCCGACCACTCGCCGTCGCATTGATCCAAGTGTGCCAGCAGGGCCGGGCCGATGGGCGACGACTCGATGGCGTCGATGTTGGCGGTGGCGCGGTCGGCGTCGAAGGCCGCCATGGTCACACCGCCTACCAGTCCGAAACCGGATTCCGCGGCCGTGGCCCAGGTCGCCCAGTCGGCTAACCGAGGGAGGCGGTTGAGCGTGATGGACGCCCGCCTCTTCAGGGCGATCGACACCGCGTCGAGGACGGCCCCGAGGATCCGCGAATGGGCGGCGGCAAACCTCTCCTCCAATGCCGCCTCTGTCCTCCGCGTCTCCACCGGGATCGGATCGAGCGTCAACCGGATGGACCTGTCGAGGAGATCTGACTCGGAGGCGATGTTCCCGATCCCAGTCATGATGATCGGGCGGCAGACCTGGAAGATCTGCTCCGCGTCGTCGCTGTAGAGCTTCCGGGTGCTGAAGCCCCCTCCGGTGGAGATACGGCAGAGCGCATCTGAGAGCCATCGCGGCATGCGGGAGAGGTTGTCGAGCGTGAAGACATGGCCGTTGGCTGCAGCGATGAATACATCGCGTTCATCGCGGGGCTGACTCCGCAGCGGAGCGCGATTGGGATCGATGAGTGATCGGATCAGCCTGGCCGTCGAACTCTTGGCCGACCCGGGCTCGCCGTTCAGTTCGAGGATGGGGTATGGACCCGACGGCGCGAACATGCCGACGATGAAACCGAGCAGGAGCGTCCAGTCCTGTTCACTCTGGACATTGACGAACTCGCGGAGCATCGCGATTCCCCCACCCTTCCTCGGTTGGGGCAGGGGCAGCATGCCCGAACGGCGATAGAAACGGACTGGCGATTCCGATGAATCCACCACCCTCCAGCCCTCGGCATCGACTCTCACGGCGCGGCACTCGTCGTCACAGAGGTCGAGCCAGACAACATCATCATGACTGGTGATTCGAAGACCGACCTTCCTCGCGGCCCCTTCGTACATGGCGATGCCTCGGAGCGTCGCGGTGACCTCTTGCATCACCTGGCTCGAGAGCACGGTGTCGAGCTTCGTGAACGCGAATCGACCGATCCATTCCTCTGACGCCCCCGTCCCCAACGGAATGGTCTCCAGCCTCCCGGCCTCGTTGACCGCGGACAGGAATGTACGGCTTCCCGAGCCCTCAGTAAGGTCGTGGAAGAGTTCGACCCCTTCCGCACGGAGAGCGGTGATGACGCGCTTGGCGAGCTTGTCGTCGCCATGGGAGGAACGGTCTACATCCGCCTCGCTGGCGGCGATCCGGTCGAGTTCCGCACGGATCTGCTCGCGGTCTTCGCCGAGCCCGGGCCACCGGTCCACAAGCTTCTCCACGAACGCCCGTCGGCTCTGGTCGCTGGTGATTGTGAGGGTGTCCGTGAAGACATGCTCGCCTAGCTTGGCTGTCGCGACACCGGTCGCGCGATTTCCTCCGTTCGATTTCCAGGCGATTGCGAGGCTGGCTTCTGAAGCATGTGCCGAGGAGTCGCTCGTCATGTGGCCCCCCCACCTTCGGTAGAGACCCGCAGGGCAAACGACTTGGCGTTCGCATCGATCCAGTCGAGCACAGCAGACCGATCGACCCCGGTCTGCACCCACGCCCGGGCGTCCTCAAGCCCCTCCGGAGGCTCGGCCACACGGACATCTGTCCCGTACGCCCGGAGCTTCATAGCCAGGGTGTTTGCGCCTCGACGGCCCGGCGCGTCACAATCAGAGAGGATGACAATGGGCCCACTGCGGGACTTCGCGATCTTGACAATCTCAGTCACACCGCCGAGGCAGCTCGGTCGCCCGATTGCTTCGATGTTGATTCCGAGCAGGGCAGCGGTGTCTGTCGGCCCCTCGACGATGATCAGTGTGTCATCGGGGTTTAGAGCGTCGGGGAGAAAGAGGCCCTCACGAGAGCCCTTGATCGTCCACTTCCTCCGATGATCTGTGCGAAGTCGCACACCGACGATCTCGCCGCTCGCGGAGAACATCGGGAACGCCGAAACCGATCGGGGGTAGCAATCGGTCCCAGACGCACGAACCTCCTCCCGGGTAACGCGGCACGCGCCGATGGCCAGCAGTCCATCGGGGTTGATCCCGAGCAGGGACCCCATCTCTTCCAAGTCGTCGCGGGAGGTCCCATCGGCCCATCGCCGCACAAGGTCATCCAGATCGCGGCGACGGTTCCGGAGTCGGATCGTTGCCGTATGACCATCGCGCCGAGGCGTCTCAAGCGGGGGCTTGAGGACGTGGATGTACCCGTGGTTGGTGGACGACCCTGCTGCGCCATCCGACACCCGCATACAGATCACGAGGCTCGGGGAGGCGGAGTCGCCCAGGACGCCGCACCAATCAGGTTTGCCGCAGATCCGACAGGGGTGTGAGGAGCTGACGCGCTGCCACCCCCCGTTGTCGTGTTCGCAGATCATGGCTTCGGCACCCCCTCCCGAACGAGCTTCTGGACATCGGACATCCGGAAGCAAGTGGCCCGACCGAATTTGACGGCGGGGAGGATGCCGCGGGCACGGAGCTTCCATACCAACCGGGTGCAGACTTGGAGGGTCTCGGCGACCTCTTTGACTTTAAGGAGGCGATCGTCTTGCATGGTCATGACCGTGCCCCCCGCCGCGCATCCATGGCGTTGAGTTCGTGACGTACCATGGCGGCCACCTTCCGGTCGTAGAGACGCAGCCTCCCTGCCCGAGCGGCCGGAGCGATGTGTGGGCGCGTCCGGAGAATGTAGAGAACGCGGTGGATAGGAACCCGAAGCTCATGCGCCAGTCCGCCTGGCGTGCTCAGCTTGTCCTGAGTCTTCATCACGGCACTTCCTTTCTGGGGCAAAGTGGTGCCCCTCTGAAAGTGCAGCTCAGTGTTCGCAGCAATTCCGCTACGCCTTCTGGAGGCTTTCAGCGGCGTTTTTTGCTCCGCGAGCGCTCGCGAGCGCTCGCAAACCGGTAGCAAAATCCGACTGCACACCGTACACTTTACTCGTCAGTTCCGTGCTCTGAACGGAATCAGATTGGGTAAGGGGCCTACAGCATGGATGCATCGGAGAATGACGCTCTCATCAGGTTGGGTGAGCAGGACCAGTGGGGAACGCCCGACTTACCTGATGACATCTCCACCGACGTACTTCGGGGCCTCGACCTCGAGGAACTCATCGATGTGGGGCTCGTGATCATGCAGAACCAACAGAAGTTCCCCGGTGATCCCACCCCGCCCGTAGCGGCGGTGCTGCGGTGGTTCTCCCCCCTCGCCGCGCCCAAAGTTGGGGGCGACTGGGACACGATCCGGAACAAGCCACCGCATGTCCCCCGACCGACAGCAACGGTGAAGAGCGGTTTCTCTGAGCCAGCGTACTACGTTCGACTGAACGAGCGAGGCCGGGCAGTGCGAGGCAGGTTGCTCCGTGCACAACACGACTTCGAACAGGTGCGGCGTCCGGTCAAAAGCCAGTTGCGCTTTCCCCGAAAAACGACACTGACCACAAGCCCAACCGCACCAATAAACGGGAATAAACGGGAAATCTGACCGCCATTTGGCCCATTCCCGGCTTCGCGGGGTTTCGGGACGGTGCGGACCAGCGCGGGGCATTGTCGGCACCCAGGACGTCGGAGATGTACGTTTCCGACGCAGCACCCGGATACGGGTGACACCCGCGTTCCTTCGATCCACGTTTCCCTTGCCATCGCTGCGGCCCGTGAGGTAGTTGTCGATTCGACACTGCCCCCTCACGGAGCCCGCCATGCCACGACGCCTCCCGCCCGAGCCGCTCGACCCCGACGAGGTCCGCGCTCTGCTCGACGCCTGCGCCGACACCCCCACCGGCGTCCGCAACCGCGCCCTGATCGCCGTCCTCTGGCGTGCGGGCCTCCGCATCACCGAGGCCCTCAGCCTCCACCCCAAGGACCTCGACGCCACACACGGGGCCGTTCGCGTCCTCAGGGGCAAGGGTGGCCGATCACGCACCGTGGGGATGGATGGGGCGGCATTCGACCTGGTCGCCGCGTGGCTGTCCGTGCGGGCCACATGGGAAGTGGGGCCACGGTCGCCCCTGTTGTGCCTGGCCGACGGGTCGCCGATCAGGTCCAGCTACGTGCGTGTGCTCATCCCCAGGCTGGGGCGCGCGGCCGGGATCGCCAAGCGCGTGCACGCTCATGGCCTGCGCCACACGCACGCCGCCGAGCTTCGCACCGAGGGCGTGGACATCGGCATCATCTCGCGGCAGTTGGGCCACCGGTCCATCGCGACCACGGCGACGTACCTCGATCACATCGCGCCGGTTGCGGTGACGGAGGCGATGCGGGGGCGGGTGTGGTAGGTCCGTCGTTGGTCGCACGCCACCCGACAAACGCCATCAACACACACAACCGCATCGCCTGGACTTTGGAATCCGTTGCCCACACAACCAGCAGCGACGCGAGCAGAGAAGGGGATTGAATCAAGTTCGTAACGGCCGAGGACGCACGGAGGTGGCTGTAGAATGGAGAACATGAATGCCGAAGAGTTCACTGGGCAATCGAATCTCGATCTGCTGCGATTGCACGCTCGTGTCATTGAAGAACTGAGACGGCGCGATGTGCTTCGAAGCAAGAACAATCCCGTCGGCGACTACGCGGAGTGGCTAGTCGCGAGCCGATTGGGGATGTCGCTTGAAGGCAAGTCGAACGTGGGCTACGACGCGATCGATGCCGCGGGCGTGCGGTTTCAGATCAAGGCGCGTCGTGTCACGTCAGACAACGGGTCTAGGCAGATGGGCGTCATCCGGAAGCTGGAGGGGGGTCACTTTGACAGGCTCATCGCAATCCTCTTCGACTCCGACTTCTCGGTTCTGTCAGCGTACGTCATGCCGCACTCGATGATCGCCGAGTTCGCAACCTACAAGTCCCATCCGAATGGGCACGTCCTTCACCTTCGAGGGAAGCTGCTTGAAGATGGTCGTGTGCAGGAGATCACTCAAAAGCTGCAGTGAGCGATCAGAAGTCAGACTTGTCGCCCAGCCCCATCAATCGATCGATGCTGCCCTTCTTGTTCCACACTTCGCGAAACGCCTTAGTGAATCGCCGTTGCAGCGGCTTGGTCAAGCCGGATGATTGGAGGATCTCCTCAAGAGAGATGCCACGCTCCGTTGCATTGGTATTGCCCAGCACGCGCCACACGATCTTGTCCGCCGAGCAGATGGATGACTCTGCGTCCCGCCCGAGAAGGGCGAGCGCTTCTGCCTCGCCAGGGTCGAGCTTCTCGTAATACCCTGGTCCAAATTGGTCACAGTACGTCTTGATGTCGCTTGCGGGCAGTGACTCAATGCAGACTGAACCAGCAGCCCTGACCTCGTCCCAATCGATGTACTGGCGACCGTCGTCGGTGTCGTAGAACTGACACTCTTCGACGACCGTCTCGGCCAGCACAACCTCACAGCGATCGACGATCTGCTGCCAGATCCCGAGACGGAATAGCTCGATCACGACATTCGCATCAAGCAGGACTAAGCGCGATCGCGTCATCCGTGACGTCCTCGAGATCGTCTAGTGCCATGGCCTGCTGTCGGCTGATTCCGAGATATTCCGCGGCACGGCCGATGGACAACTCTCCGTCTCGGAGCGCACGGGTCGCGAGGGCGCGGAACCTCGCCGGCAATTGTGGTGGTGTCGTGTCCTCGCGAACATCGACCGTTTCACGGAAGGTCCGGCACACCTCGATGTCGTGCTCTGTGTCCTCGCGCTTTCGATTGAAGACAGAGTGCATTCGCCAAAGCAGGGCTTCGAACGAAACGTCGAACTGCCTGGCAATGTCGAAGATCTCAATGTGCCTGAGGCTTCCGTCTGATTCAACTGCGCTGCTGACAGCACGTCGCAAGGGCTCTTCTGGAATCAGGAGACTAGACGCGAACGCGTTTGCGAACTTTTCTTCTTGCTCGCTTGCTTCGCGAGAGTGCTCGGTGCTTCGGAACACATTCCATGTCAGCAAGTGAAAGAGCTCATGCGCCAGGTCGAAGTTGCGACGCCATCGCACATTGCTGGCATTGAGCAGTATCGCCATGCCGAATTCATCGCTACGCGTGCAGGCAGCGGTACCGCTTGGCTCGAACGAGAGATGGAAGATACGAATCCCGCACGAGTTCTCGAGCACGTTCAGGAGCGATGCCGCCGGCTGCTGGCCAAGGTCAAGCATGCTACGAACAGAACTCGCAAGGCTGTGCACGTCCGACCAGCCAACTCGCGTTGGATCGCGCTTTACATCAGGGAGGTGGCACGGAACTCGTTCGTCGCACCAGTCTTCGAGATTCCGATACCAGCGACACCGCTTGAGGAACTCACCCTCAATCGCAGCTGCGTCATCAGCACTTGGGCGCTCACGCCATAGAACCACGTCGCCCCCTGCTGGCTGCTCCTCGAAGAACCAGGCAACAGAGACTCCGTAAGCCTTGGCCAACGACTCAAGATGCGTCAATCGCGGCTCCCGCTTGCCGTTCTCAAAGTCGCTCAGCGATGAGGCGGTGATGTGGGTGTGTGCAGAGAGCGCTTCCAAGGTCCAGCCCCGGTCAGCCCTTGCCAACTTGAGACGTTCGTTGATCAAATGGCCTGCTCCTTCGTGAATCTCGAAAGCATACGTCTCAAATCGGCCGCTGGCTACTGCAATCTTTCGCAAATCACGAAATCGGCGACCTGTGGGCGATTATTGTCCCTTCCAGGCTTCGTTCGACCAGTAGTCGTCGGCCGCAGTGCCGACACTCCCGGACGTGATGATGTGCCCGGTACGGTGTCAGGTGAATACCAGCGGGCAGGTGCCGACCAACCACAACGGGACATTCGAGCCCCCTGTCTCTGGCGTGGGCAGGATGGCTCGTTCCCATTGAATGTGCCGGTTCGCCTTGCCAAAAGGAAGGAGTTGTTGACGGGGCCACTGCCAGATCACTTCAGCCACTCAATCGCCCTGGCCATCGTCGTTGGCCTCCCACCCCACAAACGCCATCAGCACATACGACCGTCCACACGCCGCACACCCCTCCCGATCGGCTACCCCGTCGTACGTGATCACCGGCACCCCGTACCCTGAGCATGAAGGGCAGGACGCCAGCTCCCCCTTCCGCTTCCGCTTCTCCAGGGCCGCCACCCGCTGTTTGACGCCCATCACAGCACCTCCTCACTGGCGTCACCCTCGAGTACCTCGACGCGCGCCACCAGGTCGTCCAGTTCGATGCCCTCGCGTGCGAACCGGAGCAGCGAGTTCGCCGCCGTGACCTGGGCATGCGTGGGCGCATTGGTGTCCGTGAGGATCTTGGCCAGCGTGTTCACCGCCAGCGGCGCGTACCGCTGCGTGAGCCCGACCGCCTGGACGAAGGCGTCACGCCGGAACCGTCGGTACGCCCGCGCGAACGCGGGCAGGTTCAGCCAGTTGTAGATCGTCCGGTCCGTGACCCCGACCGACTCGGCCACCTTGACCACGCTGTGTTCGCGCAACAGCGCCTGCAATGCCAACTGCTGCTTCGGCGACAGGTCCGTCAGCAGATCCATGTCCTCTTCGATGACGTCGCTCGGATCGTCACGCGGTGTTCGCTCTTCGTCGGCCATCCCCGACCCCCTTCCGGTGTCAGTCGTTGGTGTCCCCGTCTCCCGCGCCCACTTCGAGCGCCGCCCACAACCGCTCGCGCATGTCCTTCAGTTCATCGTCGGTGATTTCTTCAAGTGTCCGCTGCGTCGCGATACGCACCAGCGCTTCACCAACCGTCACACCTGCGCGCTCCTCTTCCAGGATGGCCCGCAGGTGGCGCGACAGCGACGACCTCCTCGGCCGCCCCGGCCCACCTGGATTCCCACGGCGGAACTGCGCATGCCGCGGCGGTTTCCCGTACCCGACCTCGTACTCCTCGGCACTCATGCCTCACCCTTTCCGGAATGTGCGAGATGTCCTTCGAATCCTCGCAGGAATGCCTTGCTGACGGCGGGAACCCATGGCTCAGTGTGTCCAAGAAAGGAGACACCACCATGCCCACCCCCGGATCCCCCGGAAGTATTCCCCCGAGCCACCCACGCATGCATCCCACCGAGCCGCCCCCGCGGCCCGAACTTGTCGAGATCGCACGGCGCGTCCTGAGCATCCCCACGCTGGAGACGCGCTACAGCGACGGCCTCGACTTCCACGACGTGGCCGTCTGGTGCGTCCGCGAAGCGCTGGAGCGTGCGTACGACCTCGGCCGCGAATCCAACCCGTAACCCCATCACCCGAAAGGACACACCATGAAGAAGGCAGACATCGCCATCGGAACGACGTACACCGCGAAGGTCAGCGACAAGGTCGTCCCTGTGCGCATCGACGCCGAACACGCCAGCGGTGGCTGGAACGCCACGAACCTGGCCACCGGCAAGACGATCCGCATCAAGAGCGCCCAGCGCCTGCGGGGCGTCTACGAGGGTGACGAGAACGAGGGCGGACAGGAGGCCACAGGAGGCCGTACAACGCCGCGTGCCGCGACGGGAAAGAAGGGTGCGGGCACGGCGTCCAAGCGAGGCAAGGGCGCGACACGGGCCACGGAGCGCGCCCACGGCGACGTGCCCGACAAGACGGACGCCGAGCCGAAGAAGCCGAAGCCGACGAAGCCCACGCCGGACACGCCCACGCGCATCAGCCTGCTCGACGCGGCGGCGCAGGTGCTGGCCAAGGCAACTGAACCGATGGCGTCCAAGGAGATCGTCGTCGGCGCCATGGCGCTCGGCTGGACGACGAACGGCAAGACGCCCCACGCGACGCTCTACGCCGCCATGACCCGCGAGATCGCCACCAAGGGCGACGACGCACGCTTCGTCAAGGTCGAGCGCGGGCGCTTCGCCTTCAACGGCTGAGTCAATCCCCAGCCACTCGGCGCGGACATCGCACTCGCCGTGGTCATAGACCCAGTCGATGTGCATCGGCATCACGCACCCCCTTCCGCCTCGGCGAGCGCCGGGGCGGTTTCTGCGGCGTCAGCGTTCGCAGGCACCCGCTCGGCCTTCTTCCCCGTGAACGCCTCCCATCGCTGAACGATCACGTCGCAGTACGCCGGATCAATCTCCATCAGGAACGCCGTGCGTCCCGTCTGTTCGCACCCGATCAGCGTGGACCCCGAGCCGCCGAAGAGGTCGAGAACCGCCTCTCCGGGCCGCGACGAGTACTGGATGGCCCGCGTGGCGAGCTCTACGGGTTTTTGGGTTAAATGGATCATCGCCGTGGGATTGACCTTCTTCACATGCCACAGGTCCGTCGCGTTGTTCGGGCCGAAGAAGTGGTGGGGGCTGCCGGGAACCTGCTTCCAGCCGTAGAAGCAGATCTCGAACGCGCCCATGAAATCCTTGCGGGTGAGCACGGGGTGCTGCTTGTCCCAGACGACCGCTTGGCTGAAGTACAGGCCGCAGGCTTCCAGCGGACCCGGGTAGTTGCCGAGGTTGGCGTACCCGCCCCAGATGTAGAACGACCCGCCAGGCTTCAGGACGCGCGCGGCATTGCCGAACCACGCCAGCAGCATCTCGTCGAAGGCTTCGTCGGTGACGAAGTCGTTCTCGAGCGGCCGATCCTTGGGCCGCATCTTCCTCGTCGTGGGCTGTGACTTCTCAGGGTGGCGTTCCACGTCGAACTTCTGATGGTGCCCCCCGCCCCCGGACGTTTGCGCTTTTGACCCAGCGAACGAGGATAGGCCCGCAGCGATGGCGTTGTTCGACCGAGGCTCGACGCGAACGTTGTAGGGCGGGTCCATGTTGATGAGGTCGATGGCCGTGCCGTCGAGCAGGCGGTCGAGGTCCGTCACGCTGCCGCTGTCACCGCACAGCAAGCGGTGGCCATCGAGAATCCACAGGTCACCGCGTTGCGTGACGGGTTCGTCAGGCGGCTCAGGTACGGCGTCGGCATCCGTCTCGCCCTCGGAGACACCGGCATCGCCAGAGAGCAGACGGGCCAGTTCGTCGGCGTCGAAGCCGAGCATGTCGAGATCGTATTCGAGGTCCTTGAGTTCGCCGATCTCGAAGGCCAGCAACTCGAAGTCCCACTCAGCGATAGAGGCGGACTGGTTGTCAGCGATGCGATACGCGCGAGCCTGCTCAGGTGTCAGGTCTTCGGCGACGTGCACGGGCACCTTCTCGAGGCCCAACTGCTCGGCGGCCTTGAGCCGCGTGTGGCCCGCGACGACGACGCCATCGGCGTCCACGACGATCGGCTGCCGCCAGCCGTACTCGCGAATGCTGTTGGCCACAGCAGCAACAGCGGCGTCGTTCTGGCGCGGGTTGGATTCGTACGGGGTGATGTCAGTGATGGCGCGAAGTGAGACCTTCATGGTGTGTGCGTCCTTGCTTGGAGGAGGAGAGATGACAGTCGCCACGGCGACCAGCCGGAGCGGCTTGCTCGATCAATTTCGATTGAAGTGCTTGTCCGCGGCTGGTCACCCTTGTCCGCATCACGACCGCAAGAACGCCCCTCACGCCTCAAAATCGAGGGTGCGGACAACGCGGACAACGCGGACAAGGAATGCGCAACCACATCTCGTGAGGCCGGAGGCGTCATGATGCCACCCCCTTCGTGGCATCGTGGCTCTCGACAATTGCAATGATCGCTGCCCGAAGCGTGGAAGGGATTTGCGACCAAGCCGCCACAATGCGGCCTAAATCGGGATCTTCGTGGTGCGTACCGAGCCCGTGGTGCGTATTTGGTGCGTACCCCCCGAAAATCCCCCCTGACGCCCCAATAGGCGGGTTTGCCCGCTGACTCTTAATCAGCGGGTTGAAGGTTCGAGTCCTTCGGGGGGCACTTTCTGAATGGTTGTGCACGAGGGGGAGCCTAGGCGCGATCCCCGGTACTTTGCAGCCGGTAGCGGGAGATACTCTCCGGTTGATGGCGAAGCGCCCGAACAGAATTCGTGACGAGAAGCAGCGGATCGAGCAGGTTAAACGCCTCACGATCACGGCGCTTGTATCTCGTGATGAGTTGCTCGACCGACTCGTGCTCAAAGGGGGCAATGCAGTCGCCCACACCGGGGCTGCTGCCGTTCGCAGCTCTCTGGATGTCGACTTCTCCATCGATGGTTCTCTAGAGGAGTTGGGATCGATCGATGAACTCCGGGGCCTGTTTGAGCAGTTGCTCACTGGCGCTTTTCGAGCTGAGGGACTTCGAGTTTTCGATGTGGCGCTCGAAAGGCGGCCTCTCAATTTACGAGAGGATTTGCTGGGGGATTTCTGGGGCGGCTATCAGCTTGCGTTCAAGGTCCTGGATCAAGAGACGTACGACCGTCTGGGCGACGACGAGAATCGCAGACGGCAGGCGATCGAAGTTGGCCCGTCTGGTCGCCGTAAGTTCACTGTCGACCTCAGCAAACATGAGTTCTGCGATGACAAGCAGCTCACGGAAATCGATGGCTACAACGTCTATGTGTATTCCGATCGTATGTTTGTCTGTGAGAAGATTCGAGCGATCTGCCAGCAGATGCCCGAGTACCGCGAGGCTGTAATGAGTTCCTCAGCCAGTCCGCGCGCAAGGGACTTCTTCGATGTCCACCACGTGGTAACAACTCTCGAAGTTGAGATGGACAACGAAGAGTTCTGGGGGATCCTGCGACAAGTGTTCAGTGCGAAGAAAGTGCCGCTCCGATTGCTCGGTAAAATCGATGAGAATCGAGAGTTCCACCGAGATGACTTCGCATCCGTCGAAAGCACTGTCTCTTCAGAAGTGACTCTCTTGTCATTCGACGAGTATGTCGATTTTCTCGTTGAACAGTTGACGCAGCTAGAGGCCAGATGGGTAGAAGACCCTCCACCTGTCTGAATAATCCTTCGACTTCAACCCGTACGTCATGTAGAAGTCGAGCTTGAAGCCCTTCTTTCTGAGCAGCTCTAGGCGGCGATCCTCGTACGCACCCGATCGATCCATGTAGAAACCGATCGCCTGTTCGTATGGGTACACGAAGTCCATTTTTCGCAGCGTTGCAATGAGTCGGTTTACTTGCACTCTGTCAGCCGCTCGTCGAAATGCCTCTAGGACTTCTCTTACGCCGCCGGAGTATGCCGGCCTCACCGTGATGTCGATGAGCGTTCGCTCCAATCCAGTAACGCGGATTGGGTTGCCGTCGAAGTCTTCGGCCTCTGTGACATCAAGATCGCCGGTGTGCTTTCCATTCAGCAAACAGAGCTTCTTTCGACCGAGAGGCGCAATGTTCTTGCTCATGCGCTGTTTGCCCCGAAAGGCCCTGTTGATTGTCTCCTGGGTAGGCTCTACCGCTGGCTTCGGTTGTGGCCTCTGCTCGTGGTTGACGTAGATCATCTCGGGAACTTGACCTGTCAGCTCATGGAACTGCATCGCGCTGTAGTGCGAGAGATACGCTCGTGGCTTCACAGCGCATCCAATGCAAATGTCTGAGACCTCCCCCCAGATGAACAGAGTCTCGGGTCGGTGCGGAAGCTGTAGACGAAGCCGGCGTAGTTTCGAGTTCTTTCGTAGGTACTCGATGAACTCGTCGAGTCTCATCGACATCGGCAGCCGCCAGTCATCGCGGTTGGCATCGAAGATCCGGCCAAGCTCCGTGTGCTTGAAGACCGGCCGTCGCTCAGCGTCGAGTGTTCCGACGATGTCTGATTTTGCGATGGAGATCCGGGATCTTGCCACAGGAACCGCCTTTCGGATTCGTCGTGTTACGCAGTATATATACTGCGTAACACAGCAAACGTCTTCATCTGATCTTCTTTTCTCCTACAAAAATTCAGCGGGAGATAGGATTGACCTCGTCATGCAGTATATATACTGCATGATCTTCTGAGTGAAGAATTTATCGGCAAAAATTGGGAGGTGGGTGGGACAACTTGATCTGTCTCGTTGATAGTACCCGCAGTATATATACTGCGGGTACTGATGAGATGGCGTCAGATTGGATTTTGATTGGAAGAAATCGGTCTTTCAGCGAACTCAGAAGCAGGTTTGATGAGCACAGGCGGATCACGCAGTATATATACTGCGTGATCCACATCAACGCCACAAAAAGTCCCCACCCTAGGCACAACGGCCGAGACCGCGATAGCCCGGGACGACTAGGAAACGATCGTTTTCTGTTGGGCTTGACTCGGAAACGATCGATTCGTAGCATACCGCTCTCAGAAAGGGGCGCTTCCCAGCGATGACCCGCCAGGCCGGTACATATCGTGTCAGCAACGCCCACGGCGAGAGCGTTCGGGCGTTCGTTCCGTTCCCCCTGCCCCCGGCTGACCCGCCACTCGCGGTCGCCGACGAGCTCGCCGAGCGACACGCCGAGGCGCTTGCCGCACTCGGCCGACTCCGGGTGGCGGGTTCGATGGTTCCCGACGAAAGCTGGTTCCTCTACGGCTTCGTTCGCAAGGAGGCGGTGCTGTCTTCGCAGATTGAAGGGACTCAGGCGACCTTGCGGGATGTTGCGACCTTTGAGGCGACCAGCAGCGCCGACCGTCCCGCTGACGTTGAAGAAGTCTGCAACTACATCGATGGGCTCAACCATGCCAGGACCGTCATTGCCGACGCAGCCGGGCTGCCGCTGAGCACGCGCCTGCTGTGCGACGTTCACCGCATCCTGATGCGTGGCGTTCGCGGCGACGACAAGCTCCCCGGCGAGATCCGTCGCAGCCAGAACTGGATTGGAGGCACCCGGCCTGGCAATGCCCGCTTCGTTCCGCCCCCCCATGAGGAAGTTGCGCGTGAGCTGGCCGCACTGGAGAAGTGGATCCACTCCGACGACCCGCTGCCGCCCCTGATCAAGGCGGGGCTCGCTCATGTACAGTTTGAAACCATCCATCCATTTCTCGACGGCAATGGGCGCATCGGCCGCATGCTCATCACGTTGCTGGTCGAGCACTGGGGCCTGCTTGAACAGCCCCTGCTGTACCTGAGCGTCGCCTTCAAGCGGCGCCAGCAGGAGTACTACGCCCGGCTTGCTGCGGTCCGCACCGATGGCGACTGGGAAGGGTGGACATCCTTCTTCCTGGACTGCGTCACCAGTGCCGCGGACGGCGGGGTGCGTATCGCGCAGGCCATCCACGCCCTGATCGGGCATGATCGTCAACATGTGATCGGCCACGAGCGAGCGACGGTCGCGGCAATCCAGTTGCTCGACCTCCTGCCTTCCAATCCGGTGCTGACGGTGTCGCGCGCCGTGGTTCTTCTCGGCATGACCGCGCCCCCATCGCGGAAGGCGATCGAGTTGCTCGAAGAGGCGGGTGTACTTCGCGAGACAACCGGCAAGCAGCGCGATCGGGTCTACGCTTACCACGCCTACCTCGACCTGTTGACCGAGTCGTAGCTTCACGCACCTCCTTCCGCGCAGACTGTATGTGCACCTTGCCATCTCGATGATCTCGGAAGCGGCAGGACAAGCGGACTATCGAATGAAATGGGCGTGAGAGAACGGAGGTAGTTCTTTGGGACGATGTGAGCAACTCAGGGGGCGTCAGTAGCGCTGCGTCTGAATTTCTGACAGCTTGTCCCCCACGGCGAGCCTCCACCCCCATCAAGCGAGACTCTCGTCTCATCCGACTCTTGCGTGCATTGGACAATCCTGCGCAAAATCGAGAGCAGCCTTCCTCATCTGTTCCGAGACCCCACCGGACGTCCGAGGCTGGCCTCCATCGCTGCGCGCGGAGGCCCCTGTCTGCATCCAATGAACACCTGGGGCACGCGATCACTCAGCAGGGAGAATCAATCCGCCAACGGCAATCCTGAACGCGCTCAGTCGCGGCACCAGTGCGTGAGGAAGTCGACATCTTCATCTGCGACCCATCCACATTCAACACCCCGCGCCCCACTCGTCGAGCACCAGGTTCAGGTCGGCGAAGTTCACTGTGCTGTCGCCGCTGACGTCGCCGTTGCTCCCCGCCGGAACGGTCTGGCCCCAGGAATCGAGCAGGAGATTCAGGTCGTTGAAGTTCACGAGGTCGTCGCCGTCCGCGTCGCCCGGGCAGCAGTTGGGCTCATCGGGGGGCCATGCCTGGATCTGGTCGAGGACCGGGTCGAGTTCGCCGCGAATGGTCGATCCCAGTGATCGCTTGTTCATGATGACGCCGTAGGTGATGCCGTCGCCGCGCTGCCTGATCAGGCTGCTCGAACCGTCGAGGTTGCCGGTGTGATTCCAGCGCCAGGTGCCGTGCAGGGTTGGAGACTTCGGCAGGCCGATGCTGGTTCCGTTGACCCAGTGGTTCGCAGCGAAGACTGCGAGCGCCCTTGCGGTTGCGATCTGTCCTCCCTGTCCGATTCTCGCCTCGTGATCCCATGAGCCGTAGGGACGCTCGACGAATGGGCCGGCGGGATCGAAGACGTTCACACTCAGGCCGGTCGATTCATACCAGGGTTCACGGGGATCCTGGTCGGTGACGAATGTTCGTCCCTGCTGGTGGTCTTCGCTCGCGATTCCGAGCGGTCCCAGCTTCACCTCATCGAGATATGCCGCGAGCGGCATGCCGGCGAACTGTTCGACGATCAGGCCAAGTGCCAGGCCTCCGATGTTGGAGTAGGCGTAAGTCTGTCCCGGCGTGTACTCGAGCGGCCGGCCCAGGATCCAGCGGAGTGTGAGTTCACGACCTGGCGGGCTCGGCACGCTCATGTCAGACGCCACGAGCGTTTCCCGATACGTGAGGTCGCCGGCGATGTCCCGGTCCCATCCGCCGCGATGCTGTATCAGGTGAGCCACGGTGATGTCGGCGAGCCTCGGGTCACCGAGTGTCGGGAACGGTTCGAGATCCAGCAGTCCGCCGCCCGACTGACCCAGGTCGAAGGCGAATGAATCCAGCGTATAGAGCCCCTGTGCGATCTGATGACGAACCGCAGAGACCGTGAGGGGTTTCGACACACTTGCCAGTCGCATCAGGGCATCCGGCGGCATCGGAACCGACCGCGCCTCATCCTTCCAACCGAAGCCGCGCTCATACAGCACCTCGCCATCAAGTGCGATCGCGAGCGTCGCGCCGGTCACATCGTGCTCATCCATGAACGCAACCATGACCTGGTCGATCGAGGTGAGCTCAGTGCGCTCACAACCGGTCACCGGCCGCTGCTGAGCCGACACACCGGACGCAAGCAGGCAGATCATGAACAATGCGCTTCGCATGACGTGATGAGCTCCATCCGTATGACATGGGTCCGCCCGGACCCCCTTCGCGGCCAACACTTCCTGCAATGACATGCACCCTAATTGATGGCGATCCCGTGTCAATGACAAAGGCGCGCCCTGCACGTACTCCTCATCAACCAACGCTCCATTCACGCCGCAATCGCCCCCTTCTGATCCGCAGCAGGTTGCCTGCCCGCTCTTCCGATATCATCCCTGATGTGAACCAGCCCGCGCACACCAGCGAATCGCCACCAGTACCCGCATCCATCAACCTCGGTCACCGCGCCGCCTTCTTCGGCGTGCGCGTCTATGCCTTTGCTGCCGCGGTTTTCCTCGCAGCGCTCCTCTTCGAGGCGATCGTCAGTGGACGCATGCCGCTGCGAACCAACGGACTTCATGCGGTCGCTGTCACCACCGGGAACCTCGGGATCCAGGCCGCCGCGGAGAGCCTCGACTGGCGCGGAGCGGCGATGCTTCTCATCGGGACGGCGCTCGGAGGACTCGGCGTTGCCGCGTACACGCTCCGCCTCGCCTGGCGGGAAGAGCGTCGGGCATGCCGCGTGCTGCTGGGGGTGGGCCTCGTGGTCGCCGCGCTCGTCTTCCTCATCCAGATGCTGGGGCCGACCTCCTACCTCGTCGAACTCGTCCGCCACATTGACGCGCAGCGTCAGGACTCGGCCGCCATCGCCCCACTGCTGCTTGTACCGAAGCGCTTCGGTGAAGTCATCGCAGGTGTCGTAGGCATCGCCATGGCTGCGACACTCCTGCTGCCGGGCACGCTGGATTCCGATGGGCTTGCCGAGCGCGTGCGCCGGTTGCGGCTGGTGCTGTACGTGAGCGCCGCCATGCTGACCGTGGGCGTACTCGTCGCGCAGACGTCCTATGCGTGGGCCGCGAGCATGTGCGTTGAACCGGAAGCGCTCAAGCCCATCGTCGAAGGCGGTACGCGGCTCGCCGCTGCTTTCTATACGCTCGTGCTCGCTGCGGGCTACGTCCCGGCGGCCATCGTCATGAACCGCCTCGGCGCCCGGCTTGCGGAAGTCGCGGTGTCCCGGGGTGAAGCGGAATCCGCTGAAGCGTGGATGACCACCAGCGGCCTGCACAACTCACCACAGGCCCAGATCCTCCGACTCCTGACCGTGGTCGCGCCGGCCCTCTCCGCGGCTGTCCCCCAGTTCGCCCAGTTCATAGGCGGCGGGTGAGGGGTCACGGACTTTCGAGCATCAACTGACCCGCCATGCCGCAGACAAACCCGAGAACAGCGCCGAGTGCCGGAGCGTGATGGTTCTTCAACTGTGCCTGCGGCGCAATGTCCTGGAATGTCAGGTACAGGATGCCGCCTCCCGCTCCCAGCATGATTACCCCCACCAGCGCATCAGCGCCCGCGAGCCAGTAGAAGCCGACGAGTCCGGCGATCACACCGACAGGTGAGAGACAGAAGAATGCGACGATCACGGTCCGGGGTCGGAGCCGCCCGGAAGAGACGATCTCGCGATAAGCGTTGAAGCCTTCCGGCAGATTCTGCAGTGCAATGATCAGTGCCAGCAGCAGTCCGGCGCGTTCGCCTGCTGCGAAGGCCGCTCCCAGCGCCAGCGCTTCCGGAACGAAGTCGGAGAGCATGGCGACAAGTTGCGATGCGGAACCCTGGAACTGTGCGAGGATGCGATCCAGCGCGAAGAAGATGATGCCGCCCGCAAGAAAGCACCCGATGACTGCTGCCGTCGGCAACGCCCGGGCACCTTCCGGAACCAGCACCAGCGCCACCGCCGAGAGCAGCACACCTCCACCGAACGCAATGATCGAGTGGCGCAGTTCGGCCTCCAGCCAGTGGGGACGAAGTCGCTCGACGGTTGCAATCAACGCCCCAATCGGCATCGCCAGGCCGGCGAGGAGTGTCAGCAGAATGACTGAAAGTACAGGCGGCACATGGTCTCCGATCAGCCGATGACCACGCGATCACCATCCACCCGCGCTTCGCTGCGCTGAATCGCAAGGTCAATCGCGGCGTCAACCGACTCCCGCACACGGGGCGTCACACGCTGCACACCGAAGAGACGCGCGACCTCGCGGACCAGTTCATCCCGAGGCAGGCCAAACTGCGTCTTCAACACGTGCACCACGCCGTTGGCACGCTCCGCCAGCGGAATATCGTCCAGGTCGCGCTGGTCGTCGGGATGCGTGCCGGGCACACGGCAATCCCGATACGTCCCCGAGAGCATCCCTCCGGGCCAGAAGACATCCGCCTCCAGCCGCACAGGTTGTGTCGAGAGCACGATGTCCCGCACCTCGATGAATCGCTCGCGGAATCGATCGGTCACACGCTGCACACCGAACCACTGCGCCACGCGCCGCAGCGCCAGTTCCTCGACGATCGGACCCTCCCCGGTGATGATCTTCGTCAGGGCCTCCATCGCCGACTGCATCGCGACACGCTCGAAGAAGTCCAGACGCGCAAAGCGGTCACTGGATGGCTCCGCCCGACAATACATGGGCAGGCCCTCCGCCTCGGCCGGTGCGGCAGTGGCCTCATCAGTGTCAGCAGTCGGGGTGACGGGCGAGGCGCCATGGAAAGGCGTCTCGGGAATCTCGGGTGGCTCGACCGCGCCGGGTGTCGGTTCCCTGGCCTCGGTTTCCGGCTCGGGCTCCGGTACAGCACCGGTCCGTGACGCTTCGATCGCTTCCTCGATCGCGGCAATACAACGCCCCGGATTCACACGCCACTCCGTCGACCAGATCCGCTCCAGCCGCCAGCCCAGGCCTTCCAGCACACTCTGGCGGATCCTGTCCCGATCGCGCGCTGTGCGTGCACTGTGGTACGCCGCACCATCACACTCGATCCCGATGAGATACCTTCCCGGGCGATCCGGATCCCGGACACCGAGGTCCACGCGATAGCCGGCACAACCGATCTGAGTGTCCACGTCCCAGCCGCGATCCGTCAGCGCCTTCCACACGGCTCGTTCGAAGCCTGATTCGAACTCATGCGTGCTCCGCTGATCCACGGCCTCGGCGATGGCGCGGGGGCCCCGATCCGCGTAGTCGAGGAACGTCTTGAAGTGGCGCACCCCGATGGATCGCGTTCGCCGCAGATCAATCTGATCACTGCGCAGCGACGAGAAGACGATGAGTCTCCGGCGCGCGCGTGTGACGGCGACATTGAGTCGTCGCTCGCCCCCCTCCTTGTTCAGCGGACCGAAGTTCATGGACGGCCGCCCCGTCTCATCGGGGCCGTACCCCACGCTGAAGATGATGGTATCGCGCTCGTCGCCCTGCACGTTCTCGAGGTTCTTGACGAAGACCGGCTCTTCGACCTCTTCGGTGAAGTACGGCTCGATGCCCGGCTCCGCCCGTCGCCGCTCATCCAGCAGGTCCTCGATCAGACCCTGCTGCGCCTGGTTGAAGGTGACGATGCCGATCGACTTGTCGTGTTCCGGCGACAGCAGCATCTCGACCACCATCTCAACAACCCGCTGCGCCTCGATTCGATTGGTGCGCGATCCACCCCGATCATAGATGCCATCCTCGACATACCGGAACGTCACACCCAGCCGATCCGAACGCTCTTCGGGAGAGGGGAATGTATGCAGTTCGTTGTTGTAGTAGTGGTGATTCGAGAACGTGATCAGGCTCTCGTGACGACTGCGATAGTGCCAGCTCAGCCGCATCGGCGGGATTCCCGAGGCGTTGCATTCCTTGAGGATGGACTCCATGTCCTCGACCGCGGTGTCTTCCGGATCCAGTTCATCCTCACCATCGAGCGTGGCGAAGAATGTCGTCGGCGGCAACTGCTTCGAATCACCCACCACGATCACCTCCGCCCCCCGGGCAATCGCGCCGATCGCGTCCCACACCGGTATCTGTGATGCCTCGTCAAAGATGACCATGTCGAAGGGAGGCAGCGCCGCATCAAGATACTGAGCCACGGACAGCGGGCTCATCAGGAAACACGGCTTCAGTCGCGGCAGCAGGTTCGGCATCGCCTCGATCAGTCGGCGCGTCGGCATGTGGCGGCGCTTCTTCTCCAGTTCGCGCCGGAGGATCCCCATCTCCGACTGTGCCGACGCCTGCGCCGTACCCGTCGGCGCCGATGCGCGAAGACGGGCCGCCACCAGTCGCCGCGTCAGGTCCAGGTGCTCGCGGTCCAGGTCACGGAATCGCTCGATGGTCCGCGCATGGCTCGCCGCATTGAACTCGCGAATCGGCTCCGATGCATTGGCAACCGCATTGAACCATGCCTCGCCGAAACTCCGCTCGAAGACATCCGTCAACTCGCCGCGCTGCGCATCGCCGCACTCGTACTGCTGCAGGAGATGCTCCAGTCCCGCACCCGCGGCCGCCTCACGCGCACGCCGCCAGGTGCACCAGTTATCCAGTTCCGGCGTTGCCGATCGCCACCGTTCCAGCAATTCGCTCAGCGTTTCAATCCACCCCACATCTTCACGCCGCGCCTCCTCATCCGACGCATTCAGGACCGACGAGACCTCTGCCCATGCCCCGCACCACGCCCGCCAGGCGTCAACTGCATCCCGACATGCGCCCTCCATACCTGCCCGCTGTGACGCATCACACGCTATCCGGACCAGCCCGTCCACCAGCGCATTCAGCTCGGGCCGACGCTGCATCGGCTCCAGCGCCGCCTCCAGGGCTGCGCACCACTCCACGCACTCTGCGAGCGCACTCCAGTCCGCTTCACCATTCGACCAGTGCCGACCAAAACACGCCGATGCCTCCCCCGCGCTGCGAAGCTGCTCCGTCTGCTGCTTCACAGTCCGGGCCCGCTCCATGTCATCTCGAAGCGTGACCAGAGACGGGAGACGCCCCCGACAGTACGCCCGGTACTTGCGCGTCCTGAAGAAGCCCAGCACACTCCGGATCGGACCCGGCAGCCCGGCCGTCCGCGCGAGCACATCGATGTGCGTGATGTGCTCCAGTTCGAGGAACTCCTCGCGATACACCTGCATCAACGCATCACGTGCCGCATCACGCTGACGCCCAAGCTCAATCGACGCCATGAGGTCACGTCGCAGCCCCGCCGCATCGCCGCCGCGGATCATGCGGCCATCCGGAGGCGAAGGCTCCGGACAACTCAGTAGAAGCTCGAAGACCTTCACCAGCGATGGAACCACTTCGGCAGGCAATCCGGCCGAGCCGATGCCCTCGACCTCACCCAGCATCACATCACACCGCGCCTCCAGGTCATCGAGTTGGCGGGTCGCTTCCGTCAGCACACCCTCCGCCTGCTGGGGCAGTGTGAAGTCCCATCTTGAACGCTCCACGCCGCGAAGTGGATGCGCTGCCACGGGGTCGACCGGCGCGGCCGCTTCCACGACGTCCCGGACGCGCCCGCGCCACTCCGCCAGTCGTGCCTGCTCGACCCCCAGCGGGTCGTCCATCGGCAGGTTGACCCGGGGCCCATCACCCAGGTGCGTCAGCCGACCCAGCACCCGGTACAGCGTCTCACCGCTCGGGCGGGGGCGATGCAGGGCGCGCACATACGCGTTCAAGTGGGTTCGCCGCGCCGCCAGTTCCTCGCAGTGGTTCGACCATGTCGCCGGTTCACCCGCCGCAGCCGCATGCAGGCCTTCGTCAAGCTGCCGCAGCACTTCCTTCTTGGATGCCTTGGCCGAGTGCAGTTCGAGGCAGTACGGCCCCAGACCGTCCTGCTCAAGCCGACGTCGCACGACCGACAACGCCGCCATTTTCTCAGCGACGAACAGCACACGCTTTCCGCTCGCCAACGCATCGGCGATCATGTTGGCGATCGTCTGACTCTTGCCCGTCCCCGGCGGGCCCTCCAGCACGAACGTGCGCCCCTCGGAGGCAGCACGGATCGCGGCAAGCTGCGTCGAATCTGCATTTCGTGTGCACAGCAGGTCGCCCGGCGGCACTTCGTCATCGAGCCGTGCCGGATCCGGAAACGGTTCCGGATCAAAGACGTCCACCGCACCCTCGACGAGGTGCTCGACCAGTCGGTTCTCACGCAGGCGTTCCAGGTTCTCCTGCAGGTCCCGCCACATGAGGAACTTGTTGAATGAGAAAAGCCCCAAGTACAGCGACTCCTCGACCTCCCAGCGCGCTGTGTCGCGGATCGCTTCTCTGAAGTTGCGCAGGATCAGCGGAACATCCAGGCCCGTATCGTCCTCAGGAAAGTCTTCGAGTCCTCCGGTGTCGATGCCGAACTCGGAGCGGATCTTCTCCAGCAACGTCACGTTCGGGCGCAGCGGTTCATCACTCAACTCGACTTCGTACCGATACCCTCCACCTGTCGCGTGGCGGATCAGGCGCGCCGGCAGCAGGATCAGCGGCGCACGCCTTGGTACGTCACTCGATGCGGATTCGTACCACTTCAGCATCCCGATGGCGACGTGCAGCAGGTTGGCGCCCGTCTCCTCAATGCCGGAGCGCGACAGGCGGTACAACTGAAGGAGTCGCCTGGCCGTCTCGGCGGGAGTCTCCGCCGTGTGAACCTGACGCGCCTCCAGTTGCTCGCTCCGGTACGCCTCATCCCCATCCGTCTTCGGGAGCAGGCCCAGGCGCTGCTCCGAGGCCAGGATGTCTTCCGCCATCGCCACATCAGGCACCATCAGGCGTATCGTCCGACCCGTCTCGCGGAAGTTGATCAGGCGGTTGCGCAGCGACAGGTCGAGCAGGCGGGTCTGCCAACGACGAATGCGGTCTGGAGCCGACTCCTCGAAGACCGGCAATTGCCCACGACCACCACCAACGCGATCCGCGAGATCCACCGCATCCAGTTGCGTCATCGAGGGTGCGATCGGTGCATTCGCCGCGTCAAGATCCACTTCCGTCTCGCTTGAGTCACTGCGCAGCGGCAACGGGCGCACGCCGCGCTTCCGTGCAGAGCGGACATCAACTGCGCAGAAGTCCGCGCCGGGAGATTCCAGGCGCTGGCGCGCCGCTTCCACCGCCACGCCGAAGGTCGCGCCCTTCTGCGTCAGCAAGGTCACCTCGACGGGCACGATCTCGCCGAGTTCGACCAGGTTGCGAATGCGCGCTGCCTCGTCGATCGCCGGTTCCGGAAGGTGTGCATCGTGCGTCCACACCGCAGGCAGTGCATGCCCTTCCGGGAGCAGGATCATGGGATGGAGGCCGCATTGCTCCCAGATGGACGCGAGCAGCAGCGACAGGTCGAGGCACGTCCCCAGTTTCTCGCGCTGCACCCTGTCCACGAGCCGTACCCGCTGACCCGTGCGCTCGAAACTCGCCGGTGGATTGGCGTAACCGACCCCCCATGACGCCAGCGCATTGAAACCCGCTTCTGCAATCATCGCGGCCCGGCGGCGACTCCCGCTCTGATATCCATCCAGCGCATCATGTTCCGCGAGCGCTCCCAGCGCGCTCCGTGCGTAGCCGAGCAGTTCGGCGATGTGCGGATGATTGGGCGTGACGAAGGCCGCCGTGAGTTCAGGGAAGTGCCCCACACCGGGCCACTGATCAAATGCAAGCAGGTCAATGTCAAAGCGGCGCTCCGCCGCGGCATCCTCCGTCGTCACGCGCACGATCACCGATGCGCGCTCCGCCTCGGTGCGCTGTGCCATGGCGCGTGGATCCAGCCTGAGATCCTCGGGCACGATGGCGACTGTCGTACCGGGATCGATGCGGTCAATCGGACGCTCCCAAGTCGGGCACGCCTCCGCCGTGATCTCCAGCGACAGCCGCAGCCCCTCGATCGGTGCATCCGCCGTACTGGTCAGGCGTACCGCCTCCACCGCACGGACGCCGCTCTGCTGCATCGAGAAATTGACTCGATCCATGTACTCGAGTTCGATCTCGATCGGGAGCGATCCCACCGCCGATGCGTCCTGTGATGTATCGATCTCGGAGTCGCTCATGAGCCGTTTCCTGCAGGACAATGGAGCCCCCGCCCGGGCAGAGTCCGATTATAGATCGATCCACGATCGCGAAGGGGGCTTCAGAAGCGTCCACACGCCACGGAAACGCCATATCGCAGCACTTTCGATTCCACTTTGGGTAGGTCCGGAACCTCATTACACTGGTTTCAGCGGCCGCGAAGAATCGTGGTCGGGAGTCATACGGAGATTGAGATATGCGATCTGAGTTCTTGCGGGCGTGCCGGATCCCGGCTCGACGTTCCCTGTCTGCCCTCGCTGTTTTCGCTCTCGCCGGCAGCGCGCATGCTGGCGGCGGCGGGCAGTCCATCGTCGACTGGACCGGACTGCTGAGCGACGACTGGAACACCGCCGGCAACTGGACACCTTCCGTGGTGCCCAACAATGGTGGAGGCATGACGTATGCCGCGATGCTCGGCGCTTCCACGGTTTCGATTGACGGGGTCATCTCCGTCGATCGCATCGAGATCGGTGCCGGCGGCCTGCTGAGCCTGGAGAATGCCCAACGACTGACCATCATCGGTGACCCTGACGTGATGGATGGCGACGACAGCGTTGGCCTGCTTCGCAACCTGGGCACGTTCAGGATGGACTCCGTCGGCAACACCACGGACTTCCGACTCAGCACCGGCACGGTGACCCTCGGCGATGGCATGGGCGCTCCCGGAACCATGATCATCGGGCAGAACAGTAACAACCGCATCTTCGGAGCCATCGGAACCGAGACTCTGCGCAACCTCGATGCGCACACCATCACGGGAGGGGGACAGTTCGGTCTCGGCTCCATCGGCATCGAGAATCACGGTGTCATCCAGGCCTCCAACACCACGATGTCACTCAACGCCAACGCTTCCGGTATCACCAACACCAATCTTCTGAGAGCCACCTCCAACGGCGTGCTGAACATCCAGACACCGGTCCTCGACAACATGACCGGAGTGCTGCTCGCGGAAGACACCTCACGCATTGAGCTGGCAACCGCGGTCATCAACGGCGGCATGCTCATGACCTCCGCCAGCGGCGAGATCCGTGTCACCGGCGCCGCCACGTTCAATGACGTCACCAATGACGCCACGCTCATCATCAACAACGGCACCACCGGGAACTTCGTCAGTGGACAACTGACCAACCTCGGAAGCGTCAACCTCCTGTCCGTCGGCAACTCCACCTACCTGCGCCTCAACGGCGATGTGACCCTCACCGGCGGCGGCGAGGTCTTCCTCTCCGGCAACTCCGCCAACTGGATCTGGGCCGGAACCGTCACGCCCGCGACACTCACCAATACCGATAATCTCATCCGCGGCGGCGGCAACCTCGGCTCCGGCGATCTCGACTTCGTCAACCAGGCCGAGATCCGGGCGGACCAGGGCGTCGAACTCCTCGTCACGCCCCAGAACTCCTTCGTGAACGAGGGACTCCTCCGCGCCACCGCAGGCGCAACCATGCGCCTCAATGCCGCCACCTACGACAATGAGTCCGGCGAGATCCGGGCCGAGGATGGATCCACCGTCAACCTCTTCAGCGCCAGCATCTATCGCGGCCTCATCAATACCCAGGGCACCGGTGTCGTCGCTTCCAGGTCCGGATCCACACTCGAAGACGTCACCATCACCGGTCGGTTCCTCATCCCCAACAACACCTCCACCACCCGGTTCATCGGCTCCCTCGTCAACAAAGGACAGGTGGACATGAACTCCGTCGGGAATGCGACCTACATGCGCCTCGACGGAGACTTCACGCTCAGTGGTGGTGGCACCGTCAACATGTCCAACAACAACTCGAACTGGATCTACGCCTGGGCAACACCTCTTGTCTTCACCAACGAAGACAACCTCATCCGAGGCAGTGGACACGTCGGTGACAACGATCTCCGCATCATCAATCGCGGCGAGATCCGTTCCGATCAGGCCGTCCAGTTGGAGATCAACCCTGTCGATACCCCCGGCTTCCTCAACGAGGGCATCCTGCGCGCCGGCACTGGCAGCACCCTCCTCCTCAGCCCCGCCGTGTACGAAGATGCCGGGGGCATGCTCCTCGTCGAGGATGACGCCCGGATCGATTCCAACGGCGCCACGTTCCTCGGTGGATCGATCGAGGCCACCGGCACCGGCTTCCTCAGACCCATCGGACCCACCACCCTCGACAACATCACGCTCGACACACCCGTGAACCTGCCCAATGGCCGACCGGACCTGCGGCTTCGCGGCGACATCGACAACCTCCGCCAGATCGACATGAACAGCGTCGGCAACGAGACCAGCCTGCGCATCGACGGTGATGTCACGCTCGGCGGCGGCGGCACTGTCAACCTGTCCAACAACACCCAGAACTACATCTATGCATGGTCCGGAAGCCCCGTCTTCACCAACCTCGACAACACCATCCGGGGAAGCGGGCACATCGGACAGGGCAACATGACGATCGAGCACTGGGGCGAGATTGTCGCCGACCAACCGTCAACCCTCACACTCGTTTCCAGTTCCGGAGGCTTCATCAACAACGGATGTCTCAGGGCTGACGGCGGTGTGCTCCGGTTCACCAATGGCTTGTATGACAGCACCAACGGTCTCATCGAAGTGTGGGATGGCTCCCGTGCCGACCTCATCAACTGCATCATGCACCGGGGTGAACTCGCCACCTACGGCTCCGGTTACTTCCGTACGCAGGCCAGTGTCGAAATGGAGGACGTCTTCCTCGTCGGACAGTGGGACATCCCCAACAACTACGCAATCAATCGAATCCGCGGCGACTTCGACTTCTATGGCACCATCAATCTCCAGTCCGCCGGCAACACCACGGCACTGCGCATTGAAGGCGACGTCACCATGTTCGGGCTGGGCGAGATTCTCATGTCCAACAACATCCAGAACTACATCTATGCGTGGAACGGGCAGCCCACGCTGACGCTCGAAGGGCCTGAAATCCGCGGCGGCGGATCGATCGGACAGGGCAACCTCAACATCGTCAGCCGCAGCATGATCACCGCCAATGTCTCAAGTGCGCTCAGCATCTGGCCCGGCAACCTCAGTGGATTCCGAAACGAAGCCACTGTCCGCGCCGATGACGGCTACCTCCGCCTGCGCACCGGCGTGTTCCACAACGAAATGGGCATCATCGATGCGATCAACAACAGCCGCATCGACCTTGACGGTCCGCACATCATCGGCGGCGACCTCTCCGCCGACGCGTCCAGCGTGATCAACGCCACCACTCAGACCGCCATCCTCGAAGATGTCACACTCTCCGGCCGCGTCGTGATCCCCAACAACATCCAGGGCATCCAGGTCCGCGGCACCCTGACGCATCTCGGCCGCATTGAACTGAATTCGGTCGGCAACACCACCGGCATCCGGCACACGGACGGGGCGATCATCGACGGGCCCGGTGAGATCTTCATGAGACCCAACATCAACAACGGCATCTGGGCCTCCAGCACAGGCGCTCTGCTGACCAACAACACCACCATCCGGGGCAGCGGCTTCATCGGCGCCAATCAGTCAGTGGTTGTCAACAATGGCACGATCATCTCGGAAGGCACCACGCTCACCATCGACGCTGCTGGAACCGGCTTCCAGAATCATGGCGAACTCATTGCCACCTCCAACATGGTCATCGGCCCCGACCCCTTCTCCACGGATGGCAACGTGACCATCAACCCCGGCGCCACGCTCTCGCGCACCAGCCTGCCCTACACGCAGACGGGTGGCTTTACGATGGTCGACGGATCCCTGAACACCAACAATGTCGTTCTCAACGGGGGCGACCTCGGCGGCACCGGCACCATCCAGACCTCCGTAGTCAACACCGCCGGCAACGTCACCCCGGGCAACAGCACCGGGACGCTCACCGTCACCGGCAACTTCACGCAGATGACCGGCGGCCGCGTCTCCGTCGAGATTGGCGACGGCGCCCACGACACACTCCAGGTCAACGGCAGCGCCAACCTCGACGGCGAACTCGTCATCTCGCTCATCGACGGCTTCGTCCCCATGCCGACCCAGTCCTTCACCGTGCTCTCCGCCGCCGCAATCAACGGTGCCTTCACCTCGACATCCTTCACCAATCTGCCTGCTTCCGTCACCTACAGCGTCGTCCCCACCCCAACCAGCATCAGCGTTGTCTTCGGCTCCGGCTGCACCGGCGACACCAACGGCGACGGCCTCGTCAATTTCACTGACCTCAACGCTCTCCTCGACAACTGGTCCACCACCGGGCCCGAAGGAGACGTCAATGGCTCCGGCTTCGTCGACTTCGCCGACCTCAACCTGTTGCTCGACAACTGGGGGTTGGATTGCAACTGAGGGATCAGTGCTGAGGGACGAGTGATCTCATCACTCTTCCCTCGTCCCACTTCACGACTCCCTACCTTCTTCGATTGTCCCGCGACGACTTGTCCGGCAGCGGCGGCTCCACCGGATCCGGTACCGGCTCGTCGATCAGTTTCTGCTGCAGGAACTCCACCGCCGCTTTCAGTTGCGCGTCCTCGCCGTTGAACGTTGCGTGGGGCAGGTTGTCGATCACGATGTCCGGCTCCACGCCCCGGCCCTCGATCAGCCAGTCACCCTCCGGACCGAAAACGCCGAACTCCGCAGCCGTGGCGATGCCGCGATCCACCAGGAAGTTGGATGAAGACAACCAGATCTCGCCGCCCCAGGTCCGGGTCCCCATGATGGTTCCCAGTTCGAGTCGACGCACACCCTCCGTGACTGCCTCACCATCCGATGCGGTCAACTCGTTGCACAGCACCACCAGGTGGCCTCGGAAGGCGTACTGCATATTCCAGGACGGATCCCCCGTCCTGTTCTGCCAGTAGAACCATGCCTTCCGCATCAGCTTCTCGAGGATCCACGAGTCAATGTTTCCGCCCCGGTTGTGACGTACATCGAGGATCAGACCCTTCCGGTTGAAGACCGGGTAGAAGTTGCGGGCCCACTCCTCGTAGTTCTCGCGTCCCATCGCACGCAGGTGCACGTAGCCGATCTCATCCTCACCCCAATCATCCACCAGTTGACGCCGCGTGTATTCCCACTCGTCATACCGCAGATCCGTGCATGCCCCGCTGCTGATCGGTCGGACGATCACATCATGCGCCTCGCCGCCCCGAGCGACCCGCAGCAGCACCTGTCGACCCACCTGGTTGCGGAGCAGCGCTCCCATGCCGCGGGAATCCAGCACATCGCGTCCGTTGACCTGCTGAATCACATCCCCTTCCTGCACATTGACCCCGGCGCGTGCCAGCGGCGAGCGCGCTGCCGGATCGTCCGGTTCATTGCGATAGATATGCGTCACCCGGTACCCGCCCGCCACCGGATCACGCTCCAGCTCCGCACCAAGGAAGCCGATCGCAATGTCATCATTGCCCTCCGGATGATCGCCGCCATACACGAACGTGTGCAGCGCCGACAATTCCGCCACCATCTGCGCGATCACGTCCGCCAGTTCATCACGCGTCGAAACCCGGTCCACCAGCGGACGATACTTCTCACGCATCGCCTCCCAGTCCACGCCGTGCATATCCGGGTCGTAGAAGTAATCACGCTCCAGCCGCCACGCCTCATCAAAGATCTGGCGCCATTCCGTCCGCGGATCCACCGAGAACTTCCAGCCTGAGAGGTCCACGCGCGAAGCGTCATCGAGCTTCATCCCGCCCGCATCTGCTTCCAGCACGTACCATTGGTTGCCGGAGGCGATGAGCAGTGACGATCCATCACCCGACATCTCAACGGAATCCAGCCGCTCAACCAGTGTCTCCACCTTCGGATCCTCGTTCGACAATGCCAGTGCCTGCAACGACGCTCCCGGCTCGATCGGCGGTTCCGACATCCACAGCAGACGTTTGCCCGTCGCCATCAACGATCTGTAATTCCCCGCCGGCACCGGCACCTCGTGCTGACGCCACAGCAACCCGTCAAGGTCAATCTCGACCTGCACGCCGTCATCAGCCTCTTCACCTGCCTCTTCGTCCTCATCCTCCGTGGCCCCCTCGACTTCCTCACCATCTTCATTCTCTTCCCCATCGCCATCCAGTTCCGTCGCCTCACGGAAGGGCCACGCCGCATCCTCGACCAGCGACACACCGTAGATCTTCGCCCGGCGATGAATGAAGGGCTCCGGCTGATACAGGCCCCACGGCCCCCACACCGCAGACTCCAGGTTGCGCTCTGCAATGAACCACAGCCACTCGCCATCCGCCGACCACGCCGGACTGTATGCGTGCGAGCGGTCGGACGTCAGCACGTGCGTCGCACCTGACTCCGTGTCATACACCGTGATCCGACCGTAGTCCGGAAGCGACGGCTCGACGAAGGCCAGCCAACGACTGTCCGGCGACCACGTCAGCCCGGAATACTCCGACCAGCCATGGCGCGTCGACGCAATCTCCAGGTCCGTTCCACCCTCCGTGTCATACAGATACAGCCGGCGACCCTTGTCATGATGCGCGATCCACCGCCCATCGGGAGACGGCATCGCCTCCCAACGCAGAACGTCACCACCATCCGTCAGTTGTGTCCCCTCACCCACACCATTCGACGCGTACGTCCATAACTCCACCTCGCCGTCCGCATCACTCAACGTCAACACCCGACCGTCCGGAAGGAAACGACCCTCGCGATGACGCACGTCCGCATCGCGAGTCACCTCCACGAGGCGACCCTGCTTTCGCGGCACGACAAACACATCGCCCCGCGCCGTCAATGCCACCTTCGATCCATCATGCGCCACGTGCGCCGAAGTCACATACGTGGCCGGCTCATCAATCCAACGCTCACGCAGATCGTCGAAGTCCGAGTCCAGGTCGATCGGGACCCGCTGCGAGCGATCGCGCGCAATGTCATACACGTACAGATCCGCCCCCAACTGGTACACGATCCGCCCCTCCGACAGGTTCGGGCCCAGCACGTCAAAGCCTTCATGCTCCGTGTGTTGACGCAGGTCGGAACCATCCGGCGCCATGGACCAGATGTTCATCGTGCCATCGCGATCCGACGAGAAGTACAGTCGACCCTTCCACCACATCGGATCACGACTCGTCCCGTCGAAGTCACTCGCCAGCGGTACAGCCTCGCCCGCCCCATCCCAACGCCACAGGTCCTCGACGCTCCCGCCGGCATAGCGCTTCGTCCGACTCCCCTGGTTCGCAAGTCGTGAGAAATACAGCCGGCCGCGATCGTCGTAACAGCCATCCGCGGCCTGCTCCAGTGGCAGCCGCTCCGACACCCCCGACTCAACATCCAGCGTCACCAACTGATAGTTCGGAAGCAGCGAGTGCGCTCGTGTCGTGTACAGCAACCGACCGTCATCGGTCCAGTTCGACACCCGCGCCCGCGACTCACCGGTGAACGTCCATCGCTCCGGCAAGCCACCCTCCAGCGGCATCGTGTAGACGTCCCGCGGTCCTTCGTAACTCGCCATGAACGCAACCGTCTCACCATCCATCGAGATGGCCGGGAGCGTCTCGCCCTCCGGGTGCGTCGTCAGTCGCCGAGCAATGCCGCCGTCAATCCCGACCCGCCAGAGGTCGCCTTCGGCGGCGAACACAATCACATCCCCTCGAATCGCCGGATCGCGGTAGTACCCCTCCGGAGCCTCGCCGGACGCCAGCCCCGCCGCACCCAGCACAACCGACACGCACACACTCTGCATCACGCCATACCGCATCACAGTCCCTCCTGATTGATGATTCCGCATCATATAGCAAGACGCGTCCCACCCACGGAATGACCATCACGCAAGCGTCCGCACCCCTCTCGCTCCTCGCTCTCCACTCCCCTCAACGCTTGACGCCGACCCCTCCCTCCATCACCGCATGCGCCCGATGCATCGATTCATCAAACAGCCACACCGCAATCTCCGCATCCATCTCAAAGAGCAACATCGTCGATGCATCCGGCTCAAATCGATCCGCCGGTTCGAAGGCCCCGTCATACCGCGCTGTACTCGACAGCCGCACGCCGTCGATCAGGCCATCAAAGTGACTCACCGCCTGGCCTGAACCATTCACATCGGCGCCGATCAGCAGCGGCAGACCGTTCGGCAGTCGATGCCCCGAACGCGCCACGGACGCCACTTCGCGTCCATCAACATACAACGTCACCCACTCACCGTCATAGACGCCCGCGATGTGATACCAGCGATCCGTCTCCAGAGGATCCTCACCCACCAGTTCCACGTACCGCCCGTTCAGGTGCAGGTAGAACGCCGGCCGCGCATTCCCCACGAAGAAGCCGTACTCGCTCCCCTCGGTCTTGCACAGCAGTCCCATCCGCTCACTGTACCGGCGCGCATTGAACCGGCACTCGAGTGTCATCGGACCATCATGCAACTCGAACAGGTCGCTCGCCACACGCGCCACGCCAGTCGTGCCATTCACGTCCAGAAACGAAGGCGCATCCGCACGCGCCGGCGCCGCCAGGCGCGGCCGCACCGGTGGCTCCACCTGCACTGTCGGAATCGCATACCGCGCCCCCGGCGCCAGCAGGTCCGCGTCCATCGTCAAACGAAGCGGGCGCCACGTCCGATCCAGTTCCCCACCCTGGCGATGCACATCGAAGTGCAGATCGCGTGTCTCGTGCGGCTTCAGGTGCAGGTGCGTGTGGTCCGGAACCACGATCCACCGGCTGTCCGCCGACGCCGACGCCAACGTCACATCAACCGCATGTCCGACCGGATTCGCGATGCGCACCGAGATGCCGCCGTACACGCTTCCATCCGGACTCATGTCCAGCATCGGCTCGATCTTCGGTCGCATGCGCGCCAACCGGCCGACATCGTCCGCAAGTGCCCCCGTCAACTCGCGCACATCCATCACCTCACCCACCGGTACCGCACTCAATGCCACCTGCTGCGGACGCACTGTGACGATGTGGAACTCATGCAGCCACCCCGCCTCCGGTGCCGTGCCGTTCTGATGACCACCCACCGTCGCC
>JAUIHS010000061.1 GCA_030432255.1 Phycisphaerae bacterium | reverse complement strand
CACTGGCGGCGGCGACATCCTCATGGACAACCACGGTTCTGCCAACAACCGCATCTTTCACGATGGCGGAGCATTCACCCTCACCAACATTGACAACCTGATCCATGGCGACGGAGCTGTCGGCATCAACTCCCTCATGCTCGACAACGAAGGTGTCATCGACGCCGACATCAACGGCCGCGAACTCCGCATCGATCTCTCCGGAGCCACATCCCGCAACGCCGGCGTCATGCGTGCAAGCAACGGCGGCATTCTCCGCATGCAGCAAAGCACTATCGACCAGTCCGACGGAGGCATTCTCGACGCCCAGAACGACTCCACGGTGCGCCACGAAAACGAAACCATCATCGGCGGCTCACTCACAAGCAGCGGCACCGGCCAGCACTACATCGAAGGCTCCAGCACACGCTTCATCGATGTCGCCAATCTCGGCGTCATCGAAATCCCGAACAACCGGTCAGCCCGCATCCAAAGCACATTCCACAACGACGCAACCGTCAACCTCCGCACCATCGGCAACACCACCGACCTCATCTGCGAAGGCGACACCGTCATCTCAGGAACCGGCGAAATCGTTCTTCACGACAACAGCTCACTCCAGAACCGCATGTACGGCACCAGCGGAACCGTCATCACACTTCAAAGCACACTCCGTGGCTCCGGCCGCCTCGGCCTGAACTCCACCCACGTCATCAATCAGGGCCAGGTCCTCGCCAACGGTGCCTTTTCTCTCGAAATCGATCCCTTCGGCTCAGCCCCCGGGTTCCAGAACGAAGGACTCCTCCACGCGAGCGGAACCGCCGACCTCCGCGTCCTCGCTGGCGTCTTCTCCAACATGGCCGGCGGCGAAATACGCATCGACGCCGGATCCACGCTCCGCAAGACCTCAGGCCCGGTCGAGCAAGCTGGCGGCCTGACAAGCATCATGGGCACGCTCGCCATCGACGCAGGAGCCTTCGTGCAAAGTGGCGGCCAAACCGACGTCGCAGGCGTGCTCACGCCGTCCGGCGGCGTCACCATCACCGGAGGCGAATTCGGCGGTGCAGGCCTCGTGTTCGGAAGCGTCACCAATACCTCAGGCGACGTCGTCCCCGGAGAATCGACCGGCTCACGATTCATCGACGACCTCACCATCACCGGCAACTACACCCAAAGCGATCAGGGCGAGTTCACTGCCCGCCTGCTCGCCGAGGACATCAACACTGGTCTCTTCGTCGGCGGAACGTCTTCCATCCAAGGCACGCTCGAGATCCGCGCGGATGCCGGTTTCACACCTGAACTCGGCCAGCAGTTCACCATCATGAACGCTTCGAGCATCACCGGCGACTTCAGCAACATCGTCGAAACCAACTTCCCCGTCGGTCTGGGCGCAAGCGTTGATGTCGGAGCCGTCAGCATCGTCGTCACCATCGTCAAGTCAGGCTGCGACGCAGACTGGAATCAGGACTCAGTCTTCAACACCTCCGACTTCGTCGCCTACCTCAATGACTTCAATGCCGTCATGGGCGGCGGCTCGTTCACGTATCAGGATCCCGACATCGGAGCTCCGATCGGCGTCCTCAACACCGCGGACTTCGTTGCGTACCTCAATTTGTTCTCTACCGGATGCGACTGAACCGAACTCATAGTCCGTTGTTCAATCACAAGTTGCGCGAAGGGAAAGCAGGTGCCATGGAAGAAATGAGATAAGCCCGCCCAATCGAGGGCGGCATCTCGCCTGCTTCGTGGTACCTTCGTTCCTGACAACCCCGTCTCGTGGCAAGCCGGAAAGGGACCGTTGATGCGACACGCTCTCACACTCGCGTGCCTGATCGCTGCACCCGCAGTCGCGCAGAACTGCGATGGCTGGCTCCAACCGATACCCTCTGCCCGCGCAAACCACGCAATGGTCTTCGATGAAGCGCGAGGCGTCGCCGTGCTCTTCGGAGGAGCGCAAGCCTCCGCAGTCGGCGGCACATGGGAATGGAACGGGCAGAAGTGGAACCAGCGGTTCTCAGATCCCGCCCCCAGCCCAAGACAGGGAGCCGGATTCGTCTACGACCCTGACCGCCAGGTCTGCATCCTCTTCGGCGGCCGCGACGACTCAGCCGCATTCCTGCAGGACACATGGGAATGGGACGGTAACACCTGGACACAGGTCGCCACCACCGGCCCCGCGCCCCGATTCGACTTTGCGATGGCCTACGACCGCAGCCGCGACACAACCGTCCTCTTCGGCGGCCAGCGCGTCAGCGGAAGTGACAACGACACGTGGGAATGGAACGGAACCAACTGGACGCAGATGGCCACCACCGGACCAAGCGACCGAAGCGGCCCGCAAATGGTCTACGACCCGTCGCGAGAAAAACTCGTCCTTCACGGCGGATGGACCCCCGGCCCAAGCAAGGAAACATGGGAATGGGATGGCGCGTCATGGTCGCTCATCACCGCCACCGGCCCCGGCCGTTACGCCCACACCCTCGCCTACGACGAAGATCTCGGCAGCATCGTCAGCTACAGCGGCATGGATGAGTCCTACTACCGCACCGCGCAGACATGGCAACTCTCTGGCTCGACGTGGACGCTCGTTCACGACGGGCTCGGCGATGCACCCGAAGCACGCCTCGCTTCCGCAATGGTCTTTGACTCCGTGAGAGAAGAACTCATCGTCTTCGGCGGCGACATCGGCGCAGGCAACGGCTTCTTCGACGACACATGGATCTTCG
>JAUIHS010000060.1 GCA_030432255.1 Phycisphaerae bacterium | reverse complement strand
CATGAACCAAGCCTCGTCCAAAGCCTCCATCGCTTTCGACAGTTTGGCCTCAGCGGTCGTTGCTCGCTTGTGGTTTTGCTTGGACTGCTCAAACCATTCTGCACCAACCCGACGAGCGTCTTGCAGACTGGCCTCCAGTTCCTCGATGCGGGCAGTCATGTCGTTGATCGAATACAGCCCCGGCCCAGCCTCGCCTCTGAACGTGTATTCATACCAAGGGCTGCCCTCCTCCGGGCAAATCCCCTCTGCGTCGATGTGATGGTCAGAATTATACCCACCCGGCACCTCTTGGATCATGCCATATTGCAGCGACAGGTCGAACAGCACAGAGCCGTCCAGATCACCAGTCGGCCAGTCTGTCAGAATAGACTTGGCGAAGTTCTTCCAGTCTGGCTCACTCATCCTTGCCTCCTGTCAGTTCTGCGAGGGTGGAGTCTGTTTTCTCTACCAAACCCCTAGCAACGTAAGCACCGTGGTCAACGGGCACATGGCCATGGTCCAACGGGTTGCCATGAGATGTTATGTCGAGGCCGCAGCAGCATACGCCATCTTCGATGGTGCAAAACACGGCCACATTGACCCAAGCCTCAAGTAGCCCCACCGCCTTCGCCAGCTTTGTTTTCAGCTCTCCGATGCAATCATCGTGCATCTTGCGCTCCGCTTCCATTGCGTTCGCGTAACCTCGCTGCTCAGCCTTCTCTAGCTTGGCCTCCAGTTCCTCGATGCGGTCGATCATATCTTCTGCCGCGCCGTAGTAGACGCCGCCGCGCATGTACATCTTGGTCATCTCATCCTCCTGAATAGTTACCCCCAGCGACGGGGTCCGACGCCGCCGGGGGACGGGCCATCATTGGCCTCGTTCTCTGTTCCTGCCTCGCCACAGCTCCGAGACCCGCGCCTTGAGCGCCTCGCTGTGCCGGTGCCGCTCGATGCATTCCCTGCGAGCCTCTATGCTCGGAAGGCTGATGACGTGCCGCGCCGCGCTGTCGATCAGCGCCTCGTTGACGGCTCGCCAGTAGGCGTCCCGCGTCGTCTGATCGGGGAGGTGGACGACACCTCTTCCGACAGGATCACCGGGACGCCACGGCTTCACTTGCTGGCCCTCGCCGCCTGCGGCTTGCGGGCGATATAGGCGAAAATGCCCACGTCGAGCCTGCGCTGGTAGAGCAGGCAGTGGCCCAACTGCTGAGCGGTCAAAGCGTCCTTCTTGTGCGGGCCTGCCGCATATTTTCCGACGTGGTAGACCACCTCAGAACCCGGCTCGACCTTGTCGAGCGTGGTCAGGAACATGCCGCTGCTAAGTTTACTGATGTCGATTGCCATGTGCGAGCCTCAGAACGGAATGTCTGAGTCGAGATCGTCACGCGGCGGCGGCTCGTCGTATCCGCCACGGTCGTCGTCGCTGCGCCGCTGTTGCGATCCGCCCATGAACGTAAGGTCAATCACCGACAGCGTCAGCGAGCCTTTGCCCTCGTAAACGTTCACGCCTGGGCGGCCAGTCAGGACGAGTTTCGTCCCCTTCGTGATGTAGGTCGCCAGGTTCTCAGCCCGCTTGCCCCAGATCGAGCAGTTGACCCAGACGGCATCTCGCTTGCTGCCGTTCTTGTCCTTGCCCATGTCCACGGCGACCGAGAACCCGAGAACCGGATCGCCTCCTTGCGTGCGGCGAAGCTGGGCATCTCGGCCCACATTCCCCGCAACTGTCATGCTGATCATTGCATCCTCCTGATTGTCCGTTGACCCTATCTCACCGGCCTATGCCGGTCCACATATATTGCGTCTGCCGCAATTATATTTTCATGCTCAGTCGTCTTCGTGAACCTGTATTTCAACGTATCTCATTGTTTCTTCATCGAAATGAGCCGACGAGCGCCCCTTGTTCATGCCGTAAAGCTGAGTGTCCCGCACCTTCCAAGTCACAAGCTCGACGTAACGGATGCCGCTGTCGGTCGTCGCTCCGTGAACCGTCAGACCGAGAGATGGCTTGTTGAAGAATGCCGCGCTGTCTGCGATGTCGTATCCAAGCGGTGCCCTCGGCTCGCGCCCGGTGTCCATTTTCTTCGGGTGAGCCACGAGGCAGATGTGAACCTCCAACTTTTCGGCCCATTGCCTGATCTGCTGCAAGGCGAAGTTGATGTAGTTCGTCAGGCTTTCGCCCGGCTCTGGCAGGTGCTCAAGCTCGTTCCACGGGTCCACCACGATCAGCTTGCACTGATCCCGAACGGCTAGGGTGTAGATCATCCGTTCAAGCCATCCGAGATTGTGCGTCGTGTCGTCGTAGGTCCGATGCACCAGCCTGAACCGCTCGTCCAGTTCGAGCGCCAGCGCTTCCTGCCGATCTGACGACAGGTCGGCCCATCCTCGCCCGGTGCAGAGACGGGCAAGGTGATCTCGCGTCCGATGGGGATGCGTTTCAAACGACAGCAGGCCGCAGCGCACGCCCTCAGTGACCGTGATGTGATGAGCCAGAAACGTCGTGAACGTCGATTTGCCTGCGCCTGGCGTGCCGGTGATGACCGACATTGCGCCAAGCTCCATCGCAACCCGCGCGTCGAGCAGATCGGTTCCACCACGCAGGACACGCCGCGCCGACATCGGAGGCAAATCGGAGAAGCCCGTGATGACTCCGCCAGGCGGGTCAATCCGCTGCGCCCGGTTCAGGCAGTCAGACAGCGCGCCTTCGCCCAGCAGGCACAGAACGTCGTTCGCGTCCTTGCA
>JAUIHS010000059.1 GCA_030432255.1 Phycisphaerae bacterium | reverse complement strand
ATCACGACATGAACGAGTTGCTGTCCTTGCTGGACATGCTCGAACGGGAACTCGACGCAGAGCTGGCGAGGGTCGAGTCAGGGCTGGAAACGCTGCATGAGAAGATCCGGGAAGGGGAGGACCAATGACCAAGATGTACATGCGCGGCAGCGTTTATTACGGCACGGCAGCCGAGATGATGGACCGCATTGATGAGCTGGAGACCAAGCTGGCGGAGTCCGAAGCACGGTCCGAGGTCCTCGAAACGTTGATCATGGACGTGGCAGCAGACCTCTACGATGGCGTGGCCGCACACAAGATTGATCAGCGGATCATGGACGTCATCAACAAGCTGAATGACGAAGAGGAAGACCAATGATGTACCGTGTTTTGATAGGCGACTGCATCGACCAGATGCGCACCCTCCCAGACCAGTCGGTCCATACCTGCGTCACCAGCCCGCCTTACTTCGGTCTACGCGACTATGGACACGAAGGACAGATCGGCCTTGAGGACACGCCGGACGCCTTCGTTGCAAAACTGGTGGAAGTGTTCCGCGAAGTGCGCCGCGTCCTGCGCGATGACGGAACACTGTGGCTGAACATCGGGGATAGTTATGCGGGAACTGGGAAGAGCGGAGGCGGCGCTCAGGGTAAGCGGTGGGAGACGGCGGGCGCGGACACCTGCGGCCCTCGTGGCGGGAAGTGGAAGCCTGCCCCGCAAGGTCTTAAGTCCAAAGACCTAATCGGCATTCCGTGGCGTGTCGCCTTCGCCCTGCAAGCTGATGGCTGGTATCTGCGTCAGGACATTATTTGGCACAAGCCAAACCCCATGCCAGAGAGCGTGCGGGACCGCTGCACCAAGGCGCATGAGTATGTGTTTTTGCTGTCCAAGGGGCCGAGGTATTACTTCGACGCCGACGCGATCAAGGAGCCTTCTGCCGAAAGCACCATCGCGCGTCTGGCCCAACCAACGCTTGCCGAACAGGCGGGGTCTACGCGCGTTCCTGGCAAGACCAACGGCAACATGAAGGCGGTAGGCGGTGACATGCGGAACAAGCGCAGTGTTTGGACCGTCACGACCAAGCCTTACAAGGGAGCGCACTTCGCCACCTTCCCGCCTGATCTGATTGAGCCGTGTATCCTCGCGGGCGCACCTGTCGGTGGTGTCGTTCTGGATATCTTCGGCGGATCTGGCACGACTGCCGGGGTCGCAGTCAAAAACGGACGCGATGCAATCCTGTGTGAATTGAATCCAGACTATGCCGCGCTGATCCCTGACCGTGTTTTCAGCATTGCTGGCGAGTTGTTTTCTCGACCAGCGGATCATGGACGCCATCAGACAGTTGGATGAGGAAGAAGAGGAAGAGGAAGACCAATGACCAAGGAAAAGAACCGCATCTGCCGCAGCTTTCGGCAGGATTTCCCCGAGTTCGTCGAGCGCGCCGAGGCGCTGGGCGTTCGGATACACCTGAGCAAGGCGCGCCGCCGCCCGGGGCACGACCGGGTGTACTGGCTCGACAGTTATCGTCAGCTGACCGGCTACACCACGCGCGCTGACGGGGCACCGTTCACGCGCGAGGACGCGGCCAAGAACATCGACAGGGTCTTGTCTGCCATCGAGGAGGATCGGGCCGTGGCGGCAGAGCTGTCCATCGCCGACCGCTTCGCCCGTGTGATGGATGAGTTCCGAAAGATCATCCCTCGGTATGGGATGATCGGGGAGGTACGGATCCCCAATGGGGATCGCGGCCATTGCTTCTTCATGGCCGAGTACGATGGCGGCGTCCGCTTGGATGGCGTCGGAGATGTGGCCAAGGCCGAGGCGGAGTGGCGGCAGGGCGAGACGGGCGCGGCGCAGCTGGCCCGCTTCTGCGATGCGCTCGAGGCCGACTTCGCTCGGCGGCAGGAGGAAGCAGAATGACTGACATCGACTGGGAAGCCGAGATGGAGGCGCTCGACGCCTCCCTCCCGGAGCGGCTCGAACGCGCGGCCCGCATGGCGGAGCGCTCTGACATCTGGACGGACACCGAGCGGCTCATGCCTGCCGCGGGCGTGGCCGACCTGATCTGGGAGGCGCACAGCGAGATCCTCGGGTGGCGGGCGTTGAACAAGCTGCGGCAGGAGGGCGAGCAATGACCAACGCCCTCGACACCCCACGCCTGCAGGAATGGGCGCTGGGCATGGCCCGGCACGTGGCCAAGCTGAGCAAGGACCCAAGCACCCAAGTGGGCGCTGTGATATTCGATCCCAAGAGGCGGATTGTCTCGGCCGGGTATAACGGCCTCGCCCGTGGTGTCTACGACACCGAGGCTCGGCTGACCCACCGGGAGACCAAGTACAAGATGATCCTCCACGCCGAGAAGAACGCGATCCTGTTCGCCACCGGGAGTACCCATGACTGCACCCTCATCGTCACGCATCCTTGCTGCGCTCAGTGCGCTGCGCTGATCATCCAAGCCGGTGTGCGTTACGTCATGTGGCCGAAACCGACGCCGGAGTTCGAAGAGCGCTGGAGACACGATCTGCTCCTGACTTGGGAGCAGTTCAACGAAGCAAACGTCATTGTCACGGAGATAGAAGAATGCCCGGAGGAATAGCCCCGTGGAAGAAGCCCCGCGCGATACGCCTGCAGCAGGTCACCAAGATGAAGCAGGAGGGCGCGAGGACCAAGGACATCGCTGAGGCCTTGGACATCAGCCTGAGCATGGCGCACCTGTACGTCAAGGATGCCCGGGAG
>JAUIHS010000058.1 GCA_030432255.1 Phycisphaerae bacterium | reverse complement strand
AGCGTTACCTCGTGGAGAACTTCGAGGTCATCCTCGCCAATCATGGCGGGGCGATCGAAGTGGGTGAGTCAAGCACGCGCATCCCCCTGCACTTTGCCATTCCGCCCGGCCAACGCATTGATGGCGAGGCGATCAATGCGCTGCCCATTCCGCTGCGCGACCTCTTCGATGTACCCGACCTGGAGGACACCGACGACGAGATCGCCAACGGCACCTTTGTCCCCCCGCCGGGTGGCCCCTATCCGCTCGCCCACTTCACCGCGCCGCGCGTCGACTACTCTCTGCAGCGGCTGAGCCACTACACTGGAACAGAAGCCAACCACTTCCAGAACTTTGTGATCTTCACCAACTACGCCTTCTACATGGACGAATTCGCCCGCATGGCGCAGAAGTTCATGGAGGAAGGCCATCCCGACTATGAGAGCTTCGTCGAGCCAGGCGGCCTGATTACTCGCAATGCGCGCCTGGGCGGCGGCACCACCGGTGAACGCGCCACCCGCACACCACAAATGCCTGCCCTGCACCTGACCATGCCGCGCAATCGCGGCATCACCATCGTGAACATCGGCGTCGGCCCGTCCAACGCCAAGACAGCAACTGATCATATCGCTGTGCTGCGCCCGCATGCCTGGATCATGCTGGGCCATTGCGCCGGCCTGCGCAATTCGCAGGAACTGGGCGACTATGTGCTCGCCCATGCCTATCTGCGCGAAGACCATGTGCTGGACGCCGACGTGCCCGTCACCGTGCCGATCCCGGCCCTCGCCGAAGTGCAGGTCGCGCTCGAACAGGCCGTCGCCGAGGTCACCGGCACGGAGGGCATGGAAACCAAGCGCATCATGCGCACGGGCACCGTCGCGACCTTCGACAATCGAAACTGGGAGCTACGCGACCAGCGCGAAATCACCCGCCAGCTCAGCCAGTCTCGCGCCGTCGCGCTCGACATGGAGTCGGCGACCATCGCCGCCAATGGCTTCCGCTTCCGCGTGCCATACGGCACCCTGCTCTGTGTCTCCGACAAGCCACTGCATGGCGAGCTGAAGCTTCCCGGCATGGCCTCCGACTTCTATCGCACCCAGGTCAACCGCCATTTCCTCATCGGCCTGCGCGCCATGGAGATCCTCCGCGGCCAGCCACCGGAACGGCTGCATTCCCGCAAGCTCCGGAGCTTTGCCGAAACGGCATTCCAGTGAGCAAGGCGCCAGAGGGGTTCCTCTGACCGACGGAAGGATCACACCCTGGTGTTGTTCGACGGGGCAATACAGCGAGGCCCAGAGCAAGAAGGGCTCGTACCGATCGGCGTGTTGTTCGGCCTACTAGAAACGCGAGGCTTTGCCAAAGCCCCGAAATAGCTGGGCACTGGAGTGGACCCCGTTTCGCCGGACAGGCGGCGGTTGGGTTTAGGCACTGAGGCGCAGGAACTCGCGTGGTGAGCGATACTTGAGCCCCGAGTGCGGGTGGACCTCACAGTAATCGTCGATCCATTCGGGCAGCAAGGCCAGGATGGTTTCGGCGTCAGGGAGGATAACAGTGGAGGCGTAGTCCCTTTTCAGGGTTTTGACGAAGGCCTCGGACATGCCATTGCTCTGCGGGCTTCGGACCGGGGTGAAGAGCAGGTCGATGCCCAATGCGGCGGCAACCTGGGCGGTCTGCCTGGCGATATAGGCGCTGCCATTGTCCGAGAGCCACTCCAGTCGATGCGGGACCTTGAGGGTCCGGAAGCGGCGTTCGACAGCCGCGATCATCAGATCACAGACCATCTCGCCAGAGATCCCGGCATTGGCTACGGCCGACCATGCGATGATCTCCCGGTCACAGGCGTCGATGACGAAGACGATGCGCACCACCTCGCCATTGCGGGCATGGATCTCCAGATGGTCGGAGCACCAGCGGATATTGGAGCGCAGGGCAACGACGAGGCCGTCGTGGGTGCGGGTGGGCCGCAGAGCCGTATGCTTTTGAAGGGTGAGTCCGTTCTGCTGCATGACCCTGAGGACCCGCTTGGTGTTGACGATGGGCTTGCCCTCCTTGCGCCGCTGCCGGTTGAGCAAAGCCGCCAAGCGGCGATAGCCATAGGTGGGTCGCTGGTCGATGATCGGGCGCAGTTCGGCAAGAAGAGCCACATCATCGGCCTTCCGATAAGGTCCGCGCGGCTTGGACGGCTTGCTGGCGCGCTCGATCAGGTTAGACCTGGAGACGCCCAGAGTGCGGGCAATGGCGCTCATTGGGTATCGTCCTCCGGATTGCTCCACGACAGCAAGGGCGAGGTCCGTTTTTTTGGGCGCGAGAGATCCAGGGCCTCTCTGAGGATCTCGGCCTCCATCGTCTTCTTGCCCAGCATGCGCTCGAGATCGCGCACGCGCTTCTCCAGCTCGCGGACCTGGGAAGCGCCAACAACATCTTCATCAGCCTGAACGGCCGCGTGGCCACCTTCGAGCATGCGGCGCTTCCAGGCAAAGAGTTGGGAGGGGGAAATGCCGGCGCGGCGTGCCACGTAGGAAACGCTCATGCCCGGCTGCATGGCTTCCTCCACCAACCGAACCTTCTCGGCCACTGACCAGCGCCGGCGGCGCTGCACGGAGGTGATGACTTCCACCCGTCGGAACGGCTCATCGGGACTCTTGGACATAGTCGTACTCATAGGCGCATGCCTATGCCTTATCGGCTATGCCGACTGTCCGGTCAAAATGGGGTGCGCTCCAGGATACGATTCCCGAGAGTGAAGTAGTCGTTGTAGCTTCGTCTGATGCATTTCACCTCGGGGTGCTGAGTTCTT
>JAUIHS010000019.1 GCA_030432255.1 Phycisphaerae bacterium | reverse complement strand
CTGGCTGAAACACAACCGACGGCTCGGAACACGGTACGAGAAACTCGCCGTCCACTACCTCGCGATCGTCAAACTCGCATTTATCAGCAGATACCTACGATTGCTGGAGCCGTCAGACACGACCTAGTTCGCGGTGGACCACCGCAGGCGTGGCTGGCCCCCACACGGGAGCATCAGACCATGCGACCTGGACTCAATGACCCGGCTCTTCTGAATGTCCGTCAAGTCGCCCAACTGCTTGGTTGTTCACCTCGACATGTTCGGCGATTGAGCAACGCCGGCGAACTGCCCGCGCCCATTCGCCTTGGCGCCATCATCCGATGGGATCGAGAGAAGCTCCTCTCCTGGATTCGTGATCGGAAGGGGGTGGCGGAATGAGCACCACTCCCGAACCGACCATCGCTCCTGCCCTGCTGCCACCAATCAAGGCCGCAGCCTTCCTCGCCATCTCCCCCCGCAAACTCTGGTCGCTCACCAAGCAGAACAGGATCCCCCATGTACGCCTAGGCCGATCCGTCCGCTACCCGGTGGCCCAGCTCGAGACCTGGCTCGCCGAACAGGTGGAAGGGGGCACCCAATGAGACATCAAAAAACCCACCTGCGGGAACAGGTGGGCAAGCTCGAAGAGCTGGTGTTCAGCGATATTGTAGTTGGCCCCGAGGAGGAAGCAATGGCCGTCGCGGCCTACCTCGAGTTCCCGAGGGAAGCCACCGAACTCCTCACCAGCTCTGGTCTCACCGTCGATCTCGTTTTCCGAGCTCCAGCAGCGTGTTGGATACTACATGTCATCAACGGCCGGCCCTACTCGCCGACCGAGGACGAAGCCGAGAAGACGTGGGGTCTCTGGCAGGCGGTGGAACACGCGACCTTCGTCGATGCCCCTCATGCCATGGCCACCCTCCGGCGTGTCGTCAGAGCCCGTGCCAGCATCTGGCTGGTCGTGGTGCTCTATCAGCTGCTCAACCTTCTCATCAGACGCAAGATCTCCCCTCAAGCAGCGCTCAAGACATTGATGCGCCTCGCGGCTGCCGCGTCAGACGAGGAGTCTGGCTCATGAGCACAAATCCACTTGATGACGTCCTCGCCCACATTGGCGAACAGACCTCAGAGGATGAGCAGCCGTCCAAGACCTCCCAGGCCGATCTGCTTGTCGAGCTAGCACAGGCCCACTATCAGTTCGGCCAGACACAGGACGGTGAGCCCTTTGCGCTTCCGCACGACGGCGCCCCCATCATCCGCACCATTCGCAGCGGAGGCGCCCTCAAACCTGAGCTCGCGAAAGCGTTCTATGACGCACACGGCCGCACACCGTCCGCGACGTCTCTCGCAGCAGCTCTTCAGGTGATTGAGGGCAAGGCCCTTGCCCAGCGGTCCGAATCCGTCCACATTCGCTTCGCCCATGCGGCCGAGAAGATTGTCATCGATCTTGGCAGATCAGATGGAGGGTTCGCAGCGATCGCACCGGGGACCTGGGAAGTGGCCCCGAGACGCTGGCCGCTCTTTCGTCGATCCGCGGCGACTGGCCAGATGCCGCTTCCAAGGCGAGGTGGTTCAATGGATCTCCTGAAGTGCTTCCTCAATATCGAAGCCGACTCGTGGGAACCCCTTCTTGGATTCCTCATCGCCAGCTTCTTCGTTGAGTTCCCGCGTCCCATCCTGTTCATTGGCGGGCCGCAAGGGACAGGGAAGTCTACTGCAGGACGAATCATCTCCCGCCTTCTGGACCCCGCGGCGATGGGCGCCGACCTCCTGAGCATGCCCGGGGACCATGAGAGTTGGTCAGTCCTCTGCGCCGGCAAAGCCGTCATATGCCTCGACAATGTGTCGTATATCCCGCCATGGTTCTCAGACTTGCTCTGCAAGACTGTGACAGGTGAGGGCTCAATCAAACGGCGGCTCTACACCAACTCTGATCTTCAGGTCTTCGCATTCCGCCGCACCGTGATCATCACGAGCATTGATGCCGGCGCACTGCGTGGCGACCTTGGGGATCGTCTCCTCATCGTCGATCTGAAGGAGATCCCGGATGATCAACGGCGGTCTGAGGGCGAGGTCATAGGCGGCTTTGAAGAAGCTCTCCCGAGCATCTATGGCGCTCTTCTGGACCTTGTCGCAGCCGTCATGGCTCAGTTACCGAATGTCCAACTCACACATCGTCCTCGAATGGCGGACTTCGCCGACATCCTCGCTGCGCTCGATGTCGTGCTCCCCACCGGCGGGAGTGCACTGGATTCATACCTTGGACAGCGAGATCGAATCGCAGAGGAGGTCGTGACAGGAGACCAAGTTGGCGACGCTCTGCTGGTCCTGCTGGCCAGGTCAGCGGGCGGGAGTTGGGAAGGCTCCCCTACTGACCTTCTTGAACGCCTGAAGGAGGTCAGCCCTCAAACACGCTTTCCAAAGTCGCCGTCACATCTGAGCCGGCAACTGAGCCGCCTGGAACCGGCACTCAAGCGCATCGGAGTCAATCTTGAGCGGGATCGAACACGTGACGCTGGCCGGAGCAAGATCATCCGATTAACCGATGCGCGTCGACCTGCCGTCCATGGCGTCCAGCCGTCCGAGATCGCGAGCGGCGGCACTGACCCACCGTCAATGACTGGACGACATTGTCAGAAGCACCAGAGTGCGGTCCAGCCGTCGTCCAATCCGGAAGACATCATCAAGCCCATTCTGGACGGCACGGACGACACGGACGCCAAGCACCCGAATGCACTCAAACTAATCCACCCGAAATTGCATTCCCTGGTCACTGGAGAAACCGACATCCACAGGGCTGCCGACATCGTGCGCATGTGGCACCGTCGCATGTTCGAACTCAGCGCCGCCGGTGAAGTGACTCCATACGAGGCGGAAGAGATCATCCTCGAGGAGATCCTTGGACCCGATCCGGACGACTCGTATACTCCCACCAACGGAAAGGAAGTGTGACATGGCGAGCACGAGACGAGGGAATGGACGCGGCTCCCTGTTCAAGCGTGCCGGCAACGACCACTGGACCGCCAGTTGGTTCGACCCGGACGGCAAGCGTAAGGAGCGGTCCACGAGGACCAGCAGCAAGTCCGACGCCGAGCGCATCATGACCAAGTGGGTCGAGCGGGAAGAGCTGGTTCGCGCTGGCCTCGAGAAGCCCGAGGGCGGTACCGCCCTCGATCGGCACGCCGCGGCGTCCCTCAAGTCCCACATCAACGCCTTCGAGACTGCCAAGCGTGCGTCGGGTGTCTCAGATCGGCACCTCTCAGAGACCATCCGGATCATCCGTGAAGTCGGCGAGAGTTGCGATTGGAAGACGCTCGGACAAGTCGAAGCCGAGGGCCTCGAACGCTATGTCTCGCGCAAGCGGGCGCCTACTCAGGACTCTGATGGGAAAGTGCCAAGGGCGTGGACACCCCGCACCGCCCACAAGTGCATCACTGCAGTGCGGACGTTTACGCGCTGGTGCGTCGAAGACGGGCGACTCGCCGCCGATCCATTGGCCCGCGTCAAGAAGCCTGCCCCGACCCGCCAGCGAACTCGACGCATGCTCCAAGTCGAGGAATGGAGTTGGGTTCGGGCGGTAACCGAGCATGGGCCCGAACGCATGGGCATGTCCGGCCACGCTCGTCGCCTGCTTTACGAGGTTGCGATCCAGACCGGGCTGCGATCCGGCGAACTGAGTTCACTTCGCCGCACCAGTCTCCGGCTCGGGATCGAAAGACCGTATGTCCTGCTGGAAGCCGGAAAGACGAAGAACCGGAAGGCAGCGCGGCAGTTCATCAAGCCCGAGTTGGCCGCGGACCTTGAGGAGTTCGTTCGACACCTCATGCCCGGCGCGCCCGTCTTTGAGACGCCTCGCCGTGAGCACGTGGCCACGATGCTCAGAGCCGACCTCGCCGCGGCGAGGGCCGCGTGGCTCAATCAGGCTGGTGACGATGCCCAGGAACGGATCCAACGAGAGGGCTCCGACTTCCTGCTCGCCACGGACCACGACGGCCGCGTGATCGATTTCCACGCCCTGCGTCACACCTGCGGTGCCTGGGCGGCCATCAGCGGGGCCAGCCCCAAGGCCATCCAGTCGCTCATGCGGCACGCCAAGATCACCATGACCCTCGACACGTACGGCCACCTCCTCCCGGATGAGGCCGCCGAGACCGTCAGCCGGATGCCCAACATCGAGCCGGTCCGCCTCAGCCTGACTGGGACTGACGACACACCGCAGCGGCCCGCAGCAGAGCCCGCAGTAGCAGTGCGAACGGGGGCACAACATGACGACCCGATGCGACACCCCAAAACAAGAAAAGCCCCTGGCGAAGCGCCAAGGGCCGTTTTCAAACGAGGCGGACGGGACTCGAACCCGCAACCACCGGATCGACAGTCCGGGACTCTAACCAATTGAGCTACCGCCCCATACGGGGGCCCGACGCGAGGGTCGCGGCGGGATTGGACACTTTAGCCCCATCTCCACCACTGTCAAGGCCTCCAGTGCCGCCACCACACTTCACCTGAACATTTCCTCTCTGCGGCTCCGGAACCGCGGCTTCGGGGACTGCCAGAGGGGCTTGCGTACCCCCGGTGAACCCCTCGTCTGGATGCCCCCCCCGGGCCGCCTATTTGCCTTCGAACCAGGTCCGGGCGAGTGCTGAGTCGACGATCAGCGGCACCTCAAGTTTCATCGCACTCGACATCCGTGTCGTCACCAGTTCCCGGCATGCTTGCCCGGCGTCTTCAGGACATTCGAAGAGCAACTCGTCATGGATCTGGAGCAGCATCCGGACCCCAGGGATCTCCGGGGTACCGCCATTGAGAACGCGCCGACTGTGCTCGCTCAACCGATCGTGAAGATCAGTCATGGCGAGCTTGATCAGGTCTGCCGCGGAGCCCTGGACCACAGAGTTGATCGCGATCCGCTCGGCCAGCGCCCGACGGGCCGGGTTGCGCGCGTCGACCTCCGTGATGGGGCGCCGCCGTCCCAGCATGGTCTCGACGTAACCGTACCGGCGCGCCTGGTCGACGCATTCCTCGAGGAATGTGGTGATCCCGGGAAAGCGCCGCTTGTAGTCGCTGATGATCGTTGCCGCTTCGTCTTTCGAAATGCGCAGGCGCCGAGCGAGGCCGAACGGGGTCACCCCGTAGATGATCCCGAAGTTGACCATCTTCGCCCCACTTCGCTGCTCGGTCGTCACATCCTCCGGGGATACTTCGTGGATCTGGGCCGCGACTGCGCGGTGGATGTCAGCACCCTCAAGGAACGCGCGAATCAGAGCCTCGTCTCTCGAGAGATGCGCCAGGATGCGCAACTCAATCTGTGAGTAATCAGCGCTGACGAGGACGTGCCCGGGTGGCGCGATGAACGCCTTGCGGATCTCGCGCCCATCTTCCGTCCGAATCGGGATGTTCTGGAGGTTGGGATCAGAAGATGACAAGCGTCCGGTCGCCGCGACCGTTTGATTGAACGACGCGTGGATGCGCCCCGTCTCCGGGTTGATCTCTTCTTTCAGCGCGACGAGGTAGGTGCCGACGAGCTTGGTGAGCTTGCGATACTCAAGGATCAGAGCAGGGACCGACGTCTCAACATCCGGATCCAGCGAGAGTTTCTCAAGGACCTCACTGTCCGTGGAATACCCTGTCTTCAACTTCTTGATGGGCTTGAGACCAAGCCCCTCCTCCGCATCCTCCGGCTTGTTGAACATGACCGATGCCAACTGCTTCGGGGAGTCCGGGTTGAAGGGTCGCGGCGAAGCATCCATGATCTCCCGGCGAAGCGTCTCAAGCCGGCCCCGGAGCCGATCCGCCTGTCGGTCGAGTTCATCGGGATCAACGAGGATTCCATTCCACTCCAACTCCGCCAGGACACGCACCAGCGGCATCTCGACACCTTCAAAGAGATCCTTCAGGTTCATGGCCGACAACTGTGGGCGCATGACCTCCACCAGGCGCAGAGCAACATCCGCATCCTCCGCGGCGTACGGCGTCGCCTGTTCCAATGGCACTCGGTCGAACGTGAACTCCTGCCGATCACGACGAATGAGATCCGAGATCGGCATGCACGTGTGTCCGAGCATGGCAAGCGCCAGGTGATCCAGCCCATGTGCAGATCGGGATGCATCGATCAGGTAGCTCGCCACCATGGTGTCAAACACCAGCCCGCGCAACTCAACACCGTGGCTGCGCAGCACGAGCAGGTCGTACTTCAGGTTGTGCCCACACTTCGCAACGCCGGCGTCTTCGAGAACATCACGCAGTCGATCGCGCACCACGCCCCAATCCATGTGCGTCTCCGGTTCGCTGGATCGCACCGGAACATACCACCCGGCACCGGAACTGACTGAGAAGCTCAGTCCGCACAGGTCGCAGCGTCGAGGCGACAGACCTGTGGTCTCGGTGTCCACCGCAATGAGATCCGCACCTCGCAGGGCACCGATCATCTCATCGAGCTGATCGGGCGTGCGCACACATGTGTAGTCGCCCGCGGCCGCATCCGGTGGCGGCGCAATCTGGTCGAAAAGGCCCTCCCCGAAGATCGCACCGGACGAGTCCGCTGAGGAAGCGGCCCTGGCGGAAGGCGCTTCCATCAGGTCACGCACTTCCTGCTCGAACCTGTTGAAGCCGAGTTCGCGGAGGATCGGCGGAAGATCCGGAAGACGAATGCGTTCGACCGCCGCGGCGTCCAGGTCGAAATCAACCGGGACTTCGCGCTCAAGCGTGACGAGTCGACGCGACATCTCCAGCAGCGCGGCGGACGCCCTGATGTTTTCTCCCCGCTTCCCCTTGATCTCATCGGCATGCGCCAGCAGTTCGTCGAGACTCCCCCACTTCGCGATCAACTGGGCTGCGGTCTTGGGCCCCACACCGGGAACACCCGGGACGTTGTCGACATTGTCACCCATCAGTGCCAGCATGTCGACGACCTGATCGGGCGCGATGCCCTTGTCCGCGCGAAGCTGGGCCTCGTCGATCACCTCATCACGATGCACGTCGTACAGTTCGACCCGACCATCCACAAGTAGTTGCTGCAGGTCCTTGTCCTTGGAAATGATGCGGATCCGCAGATCGGACTCATTACCCAGACGGGTCGCCAGTGTCGCCAGCACATCATCAGCCTCGAAACCGGGTGACCCCAGCACCGGGATGTGCAGCGCTTCGAGCAGACTGACGCAACGGCGCACCTGTGGCCGGAACGTCTCAGGCGGTTCATCGCGGTTGGCCTTGTACTCCGGATAAATCTCTGAACGGAAGGTGCCGCGATCTCCCGAGACATCAAGGGCGACGGCCACGAAGTCCGGCTTGCATTCCCGGAGCAGTTTCAGAAGCATCCCGACGAATCCGAAGGTGGCGTTGGTCGGCTCGCTGGTCACCGGAGAGGTCATGGGCGTCCGGATCGCGTGGAACGCGCGAAAGAACTGCGCATAGCCATCGATGAGGTACAGCGTCTTCATCAGGAATCGATCCCGCCGAAGACCTCGGTCAGGCGCGCCTCGTAAGCCGCAGAGAACTCAACACGGCGGCGCGCCATGACGGTGCGAGCCACATCGATGAACTTGCTCAGGCGAAAGCGTGATGCACCGGCATCCGTCAGCCATGCGAACGGCTCAACCAACGCCGGTGGCGCAGCCGTCGTCGCCACCATGGCGCCCGTGCCGAAGACCGAACCCGTCATGATTCTCGTGTTGATCGCGAACTTGACATGATCCGCGATGATGCAGCCCAGGAACTGCAATCCGGTGCGATGCCTTCGTCCATCCCTCTCGGTCTGCATGACGACCTCCCCGTACGTATTGAGGAGGTTGGAATTGGTCGTCCCGGCCCCGAGGTTGGACCACTCACCGACCCACGCATCCCCGAGGTGGCCCGCATGCGCCTTGTTGCTGTACCCCTGAAAGATCGTTCCGCCGACCTCGCCGGCAACCTTGCACCATGGTCCGATCGCGCTCCCGCCCTTGAGCAGCGTCTGATCCAGGACGGTCGCGTTGCGGCCCACCCAGCACGGACCACAGATGATCGCGCCCGGACGCACCACGGCGCCCGACTCGATGACGATGGCCCCCTTGCCCGCGTCAAGCACCACACCGGGCAGGATGGTCGCATCCGCGGCGGTATGCAGCCCCGCTTCACCGATCACCGTCACCCCCGTCGGGTTCGCTTCCGGGATCTTCCGCTTGCGCGCAGCCAGGTCCCGCTCCAATGCGCGATCCCGCATTCGGATCACGTCCCACGGATACTGCAGCATCCCGGCCGAGTCATCATCAATACACTCCAGGTCATCAGGCACATCGCCGCGGCAGATCCGGTCCGCGCCCGCCCCATCGATGCTGGCTGCGACAATGCGGCCACTCTTGCGATCCCGAAGCACCTGGCCCGCCGCCAACCCGTCGAGGTTCTCAGGTGGCAACACGCATCGCCCGTTGATCAGCAGCCATGCCCCGTCGAGACGACCGAGTGCCGTCGGCGTCATGACGTCAAGTCCATCCTGACCGCCCCACCGCTCCTCGACGAGCCTCACACGTTGCTCATCCACGATCAGCGCGCTGATCGGCCCGACCTTCCGAAGTGCACCCGACAGTCGTTCGAGCGTGGTCAAGGCGCCCGTTCTCACCTCGAAGGACGCCCGGAGATCCACCATCGATCCGAGATCCCCAGGCCCGTCGTCAAAGACCGCAACACGCTTCATCGGTGCAGTGTACCCCACCCGACTCCATTCGGGTCCCGTACCGGTTGGGGCAGTCCGGTTCAATCGACCTGTCGGGGGCGATCCGCGTCGTTTGCTGATTCCCACCCCCCACATCCCACCTCATGATTCGAAGTTCCGTAGAGTGTTCGCATGAAGGCGATCATCTTCGATATGGACGGTGTGCTCGTCGATTCTGAGGACCTCCATCACGAGGTTCTCCAGGACATCCTGTCACCCCACAACGTCACGCTTCCTCTCCACGACTATGTCGGACGCGCGGACGCAGATGCGATTCGCCGCGCCTTCGAACTGGCGGGCTCTGAACCATCTGAAGATGTCGTCATGGAACTGCTGGAGGCCAAGACCACTCAGGCCGCGGACGTCTTCTCGACCACCGACGTGACACCCTACGAACACACGATCAGGCTCTTCCATGAAGCCCGCGAAGCAATGCCTGTCGCGGTATGCACCGCCGGGCGCTCGAGAGAAGTCCGCGCCATCCTGACACGCCTCGGCCTGATCGAACATCTGAATGCGCTCGTGACCTCGGATGATGTGTCAGCGCCCAAGCCGGCCCCCGAGTGCTACCTGCTGGCATGCCGGCAACTCGGTGTCGCACCCGCCGATGCGGTTGCCATTGAAGATTCGGTGCCGGGCATCGCCGCCGCGAGCGGCGCGGGACTGTGCGTCATCGGTGTCGGGCACACATCACCCGTCGATGCGTTACACCGGGCCAACCACGTGCGCCCGTCGACGAAAGGGCTCACATTGACCGTGGTCCGAGCGCTTCACCACGAGATCACAGGCTCGGACCGATGACGATCGCGTTCAGCAGCAGACGCATCGACGCATGGTGGAAGCCGCGATTGGTGGGGTCGTCCGACAGGCAGATCACGCGGCCTCGTCCCATCCGATGCACCGTCATCCACGGTTCTCCCGTGAGTGACTCGATGTAGCGGTCCGCAATCACGCCGCCGATCAGCATGTCCTCGTCAAACCGGACGACGACCTGTCCCGATTCACCCACCGGCAGCGCCCGGGCGCCGAATTTCAACACGCCGATCCACTCGCGCACGCCGGCAGACAGCGGGTGAGATCCATCGACCGACGCCCGCAGAATCGCGCCGGGCACGCGATCCTCGACCGAACGATCCTGGCGCTCCTCCCAACTCAACTCATTCAACGGCGGACGCTCATCCTCCGATTCTTCCTCCTCTTCCTCGATCTCCAGCAAGGCGCTCGAAGCCCAGTAGGCGCTGGATCCGCTCGCCACCAGCGTACCCCCGTCGCGGATCCACGTGCGCAGCGCATCGACGCCGCGGCCGCCCAACCCACTGCTCATACCGCCGCTCGGCGCCACGACCACGCTGAAGTCATCCAGATCGATGCTCCCCACCGATCCCGCGTTGACGGCCGTGTACGGCAACGGCGACTCGATATCCAGAAGGTGCCAGTGGTGACCGTAACTCAGCGAACTGAAACTGTCTCCGCGCAGGAGCAGCACATTGGGCAACTCCGCCTTGGCATTCGCATTCGCACCCAGGACCGGCCCCGCTTCAGTCAGGCCCGTGCCGACACGCACCACGTCCGTCCCCGCGTCGCAGACCCGCTCAATGAACGACTCGATGGCCGCCGAGTTGTTGCGACCCGTGTGAACGATCAGGCTTGATATCCCGAACGAACGCCCCTCGATCGTGAAGGGCTCACCCGCGACACGACACGAGAGTTCCAGTTCGGCGGCAATGCCCATCGCGACACCGAAGCGCGACTGACGCGAGTCCACCAGCACCGCAACGTTCCCGCCACCCAGCACGCGGCCTCGCGGCTGAGTCCATTCCGTGATCCGCTCCGTCCGCACGCCCAGTGGCGAATCGGAGTACCACGCATCCAGACCGAACATCACGGGAAGCGACCAGGACGTCATGTCGTATGTGTCCGGGTCTTCCACGAACGTCGAACGCTCCATCAGTGCCGCGGCCAGTCGCCCCATCGGCTGCGTCGACCGGATGACCCATGATCCGGCGGGGGCCTGACCTTCCTCGACAACCTCCCCGTGGCGATACTCGTGCAGACCGTCGAGTGGCAACGAATCCCTCAGGCGCTCGACCTCGATGCCCTGTCCGTCGCACAGGTCCCACAACTTGCTGAGCAGGCCCGGGTCGTTGGCAGCACTCACGACAAAGGCCGCGGGCACCCCGTCGCGCAGTTCCATGGACGAGCGGAAGAAGTCGGCGAACCGCTTGATCTGTTCCTGTTTCAGGCGGGCGGTCGTCTCGAGATAGCTCATGCCGGTGAGAAAGTGGTGATGGGCCCGCTCGCGCAGCGTGAGTGTGTACGAGTCATCCACCTTGATGGCCAATCCCGCGCGCGAGTGCCCCGCCTGCTCGCACAGCAGACCGACGGCACCGTGGTACACCGGAAGCACCTTGCCGTACCCGGGGTACAGGTAATCAAATCGCTCCCGCGTCGAATACAGCAGGCCGCGCGCATCAAACACTTCGGCGTTGTCCTCACCGTAGACATCAAGCCACTCGATCGTCTCGCCGGGAATGTTCCTGTTGTAGGGCGTATCACCGGCGCCGAAGAAGTAGGGAGATCGGTAGCCCTGCTCGTGGTAGTCGATGTGCAGTTGAGGCCGGAAGCGCCGGTAGACGGGAAGTCGGGCCTGTGACTCGGGCTGCACCAGCCAGACCCAGTCCCGGTTGAGGTCGAACATGTAGTGGTTCGATCGCCCGCCCGGCCACGGCTCATCATGCTCGGCCGCCACGGGATCCGCGTTCGGCTTCGCCCCCGTCGCATTGTCAATGAAACTGACGTAGCGCTCGTGCCCGTCCGGATTGAGCATCGGGTCTATCACCAGCACAACGTCGTTCAGAATGTCGCGGATCTCAGCGTTCACACCCGCCGCGAGCGTGTAGGCCACCTGCATGGCCGCCTCACTGGGCGATGGCTCATTGCCGTGCACGTTGTAGCTGAACCAGACGATCGCCGGATTGTCCCGCGCAATCTCATCTGCCCGCGATGCGGACGTGTTCCTCGGATCAGCGAGTTCCGCGTTCGCGGCGAGGATCTCGTCAAGCCGATTGAGATTGTCCGGTGACGAGATCACCACGTAGCTCAGGACCCGCTGCTGATGCGTCCGACCATACTCGTCGTACGTCACCCGGTCAGAGACCTTGGCGAGCGTCTCCAGGTACGCGAGAACGCGGTCCTGGCGGGTGAATCGCTCACCGATTTCGTGTCCGATGATGTCGGCCGGCCGCGGTATCGATCGCTCGAACTCAAGGCCTCCGAAGTAATCGAAGACCGGATCCCGCTCCGCGTTCGCCTGTCCGAAAGGCGGCACGGTCAGGAGCAGGAAGAAGGCGATCGCTTGAACTGTGGCGGATCGTGTACGCATACGGATCAGTCTCCTGGATGGTCTCACCCTGATCATACAATGTCGTCGTGACACGACGTGAGAACAGGATCCGACTCTTCGTGGCGGCTCGCCCACCGCTCGCCGTTGCGGAGGGACTCAGAGAGCGGGTGACAGAGCTGAACTTGCCGGCGCATCGCCTTGTGCCGGCCTGCCAGATCCATGTGACACTCCACTTCCTCGGTCCGGTCCCGGTTCGCGAACTGGACGACATCCGTGAGTCTGTCAGGCGATCCGCTGCGGGCGTTGCCGTTGCACAAACATGTGCGGAGGCGCTTCGCACGCTGCCGAAACGGGCGCCTCGGCTGGTCGCGGCTGTCCTGAGCGAGTCGCCACCACTCCTCGAAGTGCACCGCCGTCTGGTACAGCGCCTTGCACGACGGCCGCGCGCTGACAGTCGATTCCTGCCTCACCTGACCATCTGTCGCTTCCGTTCGGGTGAGCGGTGCGATGAGATCGATGTTCCGATCGACGGCAGTCCATTCCAACTGGAGCGCATTGAACTGATGCGCTCAACGCTGCTTCCGGAGGGCGCCCGCTACGAAACCCTGGAGACGGTCCAACTCGGTGCCTGAATGAGAAACGCCCGCCCCATGATGGGACGGGCGCCGTTTCGACATTCGGAATCGAATCAGAAGGTGCTCATTTCCTTCTCGTACTCGTCGAGGACGTCCTGAAGGGCTTCCTTCATCTGACCCTCGGAATACTTCACAGCTTCGCGCTGCAGGTCGATGGCCTTCTCGACCTTGCCCATGCGGAAGTACACGCGAGCGAGCGTGTCGAGGACGTAGGCGTTCTCACCTTCGTCCAGATCGTTGGCGCGCTTGGCGGCCATCATGGCGAGTTCGAGGTCCTGATCGTCCTCGTCGACCTCACCCTCGGGATCAACGATGTTCCAGGCGATCGCGTTCAGCATGTTGGAGTTGTCCCACATCTTGTTGCGAACGACATCGCGGCCATAACGGTGAGCCTTGTCATGGGCCTGCTTGCCGGTGACGAGGATCATGTACTTCTGGACGGAGTAGCCGACGAACTGCTCCTCGTCGAGCGCGACGAGTTCATCGATTGCGGCGAGGGCCTGATCCCAGTCCTCGTTCATCATGCCCTTGCGCATCTTCATCGTGAGTTCCTCGACCTGCGATTCCATCATGGCGCGCTTGCGGAACTTGCGCGCTTCGGCGTCGAGGTCATAGGTGCCGGCGAGGATGGCTTCGAGCGCATCATCCATGCCGTCCATCGGGTGGCCGATCCAGGCCAGGCGGCCCTGCTGGTTCACAATCATCACCGTGGGGATGCCGCGCGAACCGGTCGCAGCCATGAAGGCCTCGGCGGTCTTGCCTCCGATGTCGTCACCGATGGTGTACGCCATCTTGCCGCCCTTCTCGGAGACGAATTCGTCAGTGGGCGTCATGCGGTCGTTCGGCCAGACGGCCACGCCCACGACATGCACGTTGTCCTTCGTGTGCTCCTTGTAGAGCTCATTCATGTGCGGGATCGCGGCCACGCACGGACCGCACCAGGTTGCCCAGAAGTCCAGCACATACACGTGACCGGACTCCCAGCTCGAAACCGGGCCGCCCTGCAGCCAGTCAACGTGCTGCAGGCGTGGCGCCTCGTCACCGATCATGAGCTTGTTCGCTTCCTTGTCATCCTGGGCAACGGCGGTACCGATGCACACCAGGGACGCCGCCAGACCTGCAATGAGCTTTCTCATATTTGTTCGTCCTTCAAGCCGTGATTTCAGTTGCGTTCGAGCTCCCCTCACCAAGCTCGAGACGATACAAGCCCCCATTGTACCCCCAAATGGGTCAGATACCGGACCCCAATCGCCCCCGGAACGTGACCATCATTCGCCGGAACCCTGACATTCACCGGACTCCCCGGACTCGCTCAGGCGGCGCAATGCGGCCCTCGACCATCTCGAGAAGAGCTGGTAGATGATGATCAGGACCACCAGCGTCGCGACAATGCCGGCGATCCTGAGGTCCGTGTCGATCTTCATCGAGCCCTCGCCCAGTTGCTCACCCGCAGTCCGGATCCCGTTGCCCACGAAGACCGCAAGCAGCGTTCGCGGCGCAATCCCGACCACGGTCCCGATGAAGTAGACCACCGGATTCACGCGGGCCGATCCCATTGTGAAGTTCGTCAGGGCAAAGGGTGAGTTCGGGGGAAAGCGGATGAGCGTCACAACGCCCGTCTCTGGCAGGAACCCGCGATCCACCAGCGCCTTCCGGATCACACACGCCTTCGGATGCCGCTCGATCACCTGCATCACCCGGCCCTGGGCCAGCACGAGCGCCCAGATGTAGCCGATCACCGCACCACCCGTCACACCCGCCATTGCCACCAGCCCCCCCACCTGGAAGCCGAAGAGGTATCCGGCCACGCCGCTCAATGCATACGTCGGCATCAGGGCCGTGCCGGTCGTCAGTGCGAAGGCCCCGGCAAAGATCCACGCCGCCGCCGCGCCACGTGCCTCGAACCAGGCCCCGATCCTGCCAATATTCATGTAGAGCAGGATCTGCCCAAGGATCGGGAAGATCAGTGTCGCCGCGAAAAGACTCGTGACCACGGGACCGAGTTCACGCACAGTAGCGCCAAGATCGAAGTCAACCTTCGTCGCTTCAGTGGGCTCGCCATCCTGCTGCGTTGCCGGCACCTCGGCGGCTGTGTCATCCGGCGTTCGCTGTTCGTCCATCCGATCCTCAGTTCGCAACGATGTTGATCATCCGACCCGGCACCACGATCACCTTGCGGACCGTCTTGCCCTCGATGAACGACTTCACTCGTTCGTGATTCAACGCCAGTTCTTCCAGCGCCTTTGCGTCCGCCGCCGCCGGCACCGTGATGCGCGCCCGCACCTTGCCCATCACCTGCACCGGGATCTCCACCTCATCGTCGACCAGCATGGCTTCATCGACCTCCGGCCACGTCGCGTCTGAGATGCATCCCTCTTCGCCCAGCCGCGACCACAGTTCCTCGCCCATGTGAGGCGCGAACGGGCAGAGTGTCTGCGCAAACCGCTTCGCCTGGTCACTGGTGAGGCCACCGCCGTGCTTCTCCGACGTCGCAAGATTGACGAATTCGATCATCGCCGCGATCGCCGTATTGAACGAGAGTTTCTCGATGTCCTCGCCCACCTTGGCGATCGTTCGATGCAGTTGGCGCTCGACCTCCGGATCTGCATCGGATACGAAGTGCATCTCGCCCGTCTCCTCATCGACCAGCAGTCGCCAGGCCCGCTGCAGGAATCGGAACAGGCCGACGATGTCGCGCGTGTTCCACGGCTTGGAGGCTTCGAGCGGACCCATGTACATCTCGTAGATGCGGAAGGTGTCAGCTCCGTACTCCGCGATCACGTCATCCGGGTTGATCACATTCTTGAGCGACTTGCTCATCTTGGCCGTGACCTGCTTCAGAGCACCGCCCGTTGCTTCCTCGATGTACTGCCCCTCACCAACCTCCTTCACCTCGTCGATGGGGACGAGCGACTTGTCATCACGCTGATACGCGAAACTGGTGATCATCCCCTGGTGAAACAGGCGACCGAAGGGCTCAGGCGTGGAGACCTCGCCGAGATCGAACAGGATCATGTGCCAGAAGCGCGCATACAGCAGGTGAAGGACCGCATGCTCCGCGCCGCCGATGTACATGTCGACACCACCGATGTGGTGCTGATCAGAGGACCACGTTTCGCCCCCCTGCTTCCCGGAGCGCGCTGAGAGCATCCAATACCGCTCGGCCTCCGCGCTGACCAGCCGATCCTCGTTCGTCGGATCACAGTAGCGCAGGTAATACCAGCAGGATCCCGCCCAGTTCGGCATCGTGTTCGTCTCACGCCGCACCGGCGTCTCCGGCGAAAGCAGGTCGGGATCAACACCCGCTTCACCAGCCGTGGTGTGTACCCAGTCCTCCGCCTTCGCCAGCAGCGGCGTCGGTTCCTCGGACTCCGGCGGCTGGAAGTCATCCAGCGGCGGCAGTTCCACGGGCAGCGCCGACATGCTCACGGGATAATGATTCCCCGCCTCGTCATACACCACCGGGAAGGGTTCGCCCCAGTAACGCTGCCGACTGAACAGCCAGTCGCGCAGGCGGTACTTCACGGCGCCCGCGCCGATGCCCTTCCGCTCCAGCCAGTCGATGATCGTCCGCTTGGCCTTCGCCGTCGGCAGGCCATCGAGCGAGACTTCGTCGTTCGCGGAGTTGACGCCCACACCGTCACCCGGTGTCGCCTCTTCCAGGGGCCCGTCAGACGTCGACTTCGGATCCCGCACCACTTCGATGATGTCGAGACCGAACGCCTTCGCAAAGTCGAAGTCGCGCTGGTCGTGGCCGGGCACACCCATGATCGCGCCGTGGCCATAGCCCATGAGCACGTAGTCAGAGACCCAGACCGGAATACGCTCGCCCGTTGCCGGATTGACCGCATCCACGCCAAGGTCCACACCGGTCTTCACCTTCGCTTCCGCCATGCGATCCACATCGGAGCGACTGCCCGCCTCGTCGACGTAACGACGCACCGCGGCCACATCCGTCCTCGACGCCGGCTCAGAAAGGACCGCCTCAACCAGCGGGTGCTCGGGCGCCACGGTCATGAACGTCGCACCAAAAATCGTGTCGGGACGCGTGGAGTAGACGCGCAGCGTCACGTCGCGCTCGGGGACCTCAAAATCAATCTCGGCGCCTTCGCTCCGACCGATCCATTCCTTCTGCATCGTGCGTGTCGACTCGGGCCAGTCCATGCGGTCCAGGTTCGCGAGCAGGCGCTCCGCATAGGCGGTGATGCGGAACATCCACTGGCGCAGCAGTTTCCGGTTCACCGGGTGACCGCCCCGTTCACTCCGCCCGTCGATCACTTCCTCATTCGCGAGCACGGTCCCCAGCTTCGGGCACCAGTTCACGGTCTGCTCACCGATGTATGCCAGCCGCTGTTCGTCGATGAAGGTGCGCTGCTCCGTCTCGGTCAGTTCCGTCCAGCCGCGGCCGCCCGTCGTGACAGGGCGTCCTGATGCACCAACCCGGAGTGTTCCCGCTTCCAGTTCGCGTTCCAGTTCCGGGATGCGCCGGGCCACGCCGAACTCACCTTCCCGCTCGTCGTACCAGGCGTCGTATGCCTGCAACCAGATCCACTGCGTCCACCGGTAGTAGCCCGGATCGATGGTGGCCAGTTCGCGCGACCAGTCGTAGCAGAACCCGAAGCGCTTGAGTTGTCGCCGGAAGATCTCGATCGATCCCCGGGTCGTCCTGGCAGGATGCACATTCGTCTGCACCGCGTACTGCTCAGCCGGAAGACCGAACGCGTCCCACCCCATCGGATGCAGGACGTTGAATCCCTTCATCCGCTTGTAGCGGCACAGGATGTCGCTCGCCGTGTACCCCTCGGGGTGACCCACGTGCAGACCGGCACCGGACGGATACGGAAACATGTCCAGGCAGTAGAACTTGGGACGCGAGGCGTCGAAGCCGGGGTCACCGGGGTTGGGGACCCGGAACGTCTCGAGCTCTTCCCATCGCGTCTGCCAACGCGACTCGATCTCCGCCGCGAATCGGGCGTCATACCGGTGCTTCGGGGTGTCGGGGGCCTTGGTCGTATCAGTCATGGCGTCAGTCTAGCGAGTTCGAGTTCAAAAAAAGGACCGTCCCGGTGAGGACGGCCCGCCTGTCAACAAGTCCAGTTCGAGGAGGTCAGCTCCGTCCGCTCCGACCACCCTTCTCGGCAAGAAGCTTCTTCGCTTCACCCACGAGGTAGAAACTGCCCGTGATGCAGATCAGGTCATCGCGGCTGGCAGCACGCGCAGCGATGCTGAGCGCCTCCTTGAGATTGTCCGCGGTCTGGTACATCTTCGGGCTGATCTCGACGAAGCGCGATGCCAGGGTCGACGGTTCACATGCCCGCGGGTTGCCCTTGGCCCGGGTGAAGATGATCTTGTCGGCACCCAGCGCGACCTGCCGGAGCAGTTCATCGACATCCTTGTCCGCGGCACACCCGACGATCATGACCATCGAGTCGTACGGCACATGGGCACCGATCGAACGAACCAGGGCCCGCATTGCCATCGGATTGTGAGCACCGTCCAGGAGGATGCGCGGCTGCTGGGGAAGCATCTCCATGCGCCCTGGTGTCACCGTCGTCTCAAGGCCCTGAATGACGCGTGCGTTCGGCAGGTTGAATCCGCAATCCGTGAGTCGATCGATGACTGCCAGGACCAGCCCGCAGTTGGACGCCTGATGCTCACCGGCCAGCGGCACGGGAACATGCTCGAAGACGTTGCGCTGCGTCGAGAGCCCGACGCGGGTGTGCGGCCCCAGTTGAGGGGTCGCCTCGAAGCGATAGCTGAACTCGACATCGCGTCCAAGCACCATGAAGGGCGCTCCGACGTCATTGGCAACTTCGGACATCGCGTCGAGGATCGGCTCGTCCTGCTCAAAGGTGATCGCGGGAACGCCCGGCTTCATGATGCCGGCCTTTTCGCGCGCGATCTCCTCAACGGTCTGACCGAGGAACTGGGTGTGATCCAGCCCGATCCCCGTGATCACTGAGACGAGGGGCGTGATGATATTGGTGGAGTCGAGACGTCCTCCGAGACCGGTCTCGATGATCGCGACATCCACGGCCTGTTCCGCGAAGTACAGGAACGCCGTGGCGGTCATCAACTCAAAGAACGTCGGTGCGCCCAGATCGGGATCGAGGGACTCGACCACCTTCGCGACCCGGATCATCGCCTCTGTGAAATGGGCGTGCGAGATCATGTCGCCGTTGATCTGGATGCGCTCACGCAGGTCCACGAGGTGTGGGCTCGTATAGACGCCGACAGCGCAGCCGCAGTTCTGGAGACAGGCGGCGAGCATCGCACTGACCGAGCCCTTGCCATTCGTACCCGCCACGTGCACGCACTTCAGCGTCCGCTCCGGGTTGCCCAGGATCTCCATGATCGCGCGAAGGCGATCCAGCTTGAAGACATCCGGGTCCACGCGATTCGCGCGGGCGCGCTCGATGTCGATGTGGTCATAGAGCCACCGCGTCGCGGCGCTGTAGTTTGCAAAGTCCACAGTCGCCTTCTTGCGATTCTTCTTCGAACGCCCGCGCGAAGCGGTACCGGCCTTTTTTTCGCTGATTCTGGCCATAGGAGGAATACTGTATCAATTCTGTTGGGATAGGACCACACCGACGTCGCTGATTCATGCCCAAACGACTCCCATCCCCGAGCCGGTGTTTCCGGACACCACCCGCCCGAGGTGGTAGGCTGGGCGATTCTCATCCGTTTCCACGTGCCGGAGGTCGAGCCATGGCTGCACACAAACCGAACGATGTCCCACTCCATGCCGAAGCATGGCGCGTGCTCAAGATCATGAGCGAGTTCGTCGAGGGATTCGAAACGCTCGACAGCCTCCCGCACGCTGTCTCCATCTTCGGCTCCGCCCGGACCCCACCACATGAGCCCAGCTACAAGGCCGCGGTCGAGGTCGGGGCCAAGCTCGCGCAGCGAAACTATGCCGTGATCACGGGAGGAGGTCCGGGAATCATGGAAGCGGGCAACAAGGGCGCCTGTGATGCCGGCGGTGTCTCGGTGGGACTGAACATCGCGCTCCCTCATGAGCAGGAGCCCAACCCCTACCAGACCGTGAAGCTCGACTTCAACTACTTCTTCTGCCGCAAGGTCATGTTCGTGAAGTACGCCAGGGCCTTCATCATCTTCCCCGGCGGCTTCGGAACCATGGACGAGTTCTTCGAATCGCTCACGCTCATCCAGACGCTGAAGATCGACCCATTCCCCGTGATCTGCTACGACAGCAGCTATTGGGGCGGACTCATTGACTGGGTCCGGGACACGCTTCTCAACAAGTACGCAACGATCGGTGAGCATGACCTCGACCTTGTGCGCGTCACCGATGATGTCGATGAGTGCATCGAGGTCGTCGAAGACTTCATCGCCGGCCGCTCACATATGGCCGAGTCCATTCCAACCGTGTCCGGTGCCGCGGGCCGACTCACGGGCGAAGGGACGCGCGAAGGGATTCGCGTACGACGCTCCAGTCCCAACGCCCCACTGCCACCCGATGAGCCCGGTATCTGATATTCGCGGTGCCTACTGACGCGCCCCCAGCGCGCGATGGCCGATGTCGCGCCGATACATCATCCCGTCGAAGTGAATCAGATCGATGGCGCGCTGCGCATGATCCCGCGCTTCAAACAGTGTCGCGCCCGACGCCACCACGTTCAGGACGCGGCCGCCCGCAGTCACGACCTCATCCGGACGTTTCCCGGCACGGGTTCCCGCGTGGAATATCTGCACCTCATCGATCGCATTGGCCTCCTCCAACCCGGTGATGGGGACCCCGGTCTGGCAGCGGCCGGGGTAGCCCTCAGAGGCGAGTACGACGCACACCGTGTGCTGAGGTGAGAACTCAACCTCGTCAACAATCTGGTCGAGTTGGCCCGCCGCGGTGGCATGGAGAATGCGGGCGAGGTCGCCATCCATGCGCGGCATGAGAACCTGGCACTCGGGGTCACCGAAGCGCACGTTGTACTCGAGCACCTTCGGCCCCCCCGGCGTGAGCATGAGTCCTGCGTAGAGGACGCCGCGGTATTCGATGCCTTCGCGCCGGAGAGCATCGACCGTGGGAATCAGGATCTCGCGCTGCACGAGACTCATGAGGTCCGCATCCATGAAGGGTGTCGGGCTGTACGCACCCATGCCGCCGGTATTCGGGCCGGTGTCACCCTCTCCCACACGCTTGTGATCCTGGCAGGTGTCGAGGACGAGCACATCCCGCCCATCCACGAGCGCGAAGACGGAGACCTCGGGACCCTGCAGTCGCTCCTCGATCACGATCGTCCGACCTGCGTCGCCGTGGGCCCCCCGAACCATGATCTCGTCAATGGCCTCCGCAGCTTCAGCGGCGGAACAGGCGACATAGACACCCTTGCCCGCAGCGAGTCCCGACGCCTTGACCACACACGCTTCATCTCGTGCCATGACATAGCGCCGAGCTTCTTCCGCGTTGTCAAAGGTCCGAGCCTCAGCCGTCGGCACGTTGGCCGCCCGCATGATCTGCTTCGCCCACGACTTGTCCGCCTCAAGCTGCGCACCGGCACGGCAGGGACCAAAGACGAACGTCTCGTCTGAACCGAGTTCATCCGCCAGTCCGGCTGCCAGGGGCCCTTCCGGCCCCACGACGACGAGGTCGATCTCGTTGTCCTTGCAGAACTGCCCGAGGCGGTAGCTCTTCGCCGTCTCGTAGTCGAAGCCGAGGTCCTTCGTGAGCGCGGCGATCCCCGGGTTCATGCGATGGGTCGCCCAGAGATTGCCAAGGCTTGCCGACCGGCTGAGTTTCCATGCGAGCGCGTGTTCCCGGCCACCACCACCGATGATCAGGACGTTCAAGAGATGATCCATTCGCGGATCTTAGCCGTTCTTGAGCGGGGTTGTGGAGCGTACCGACGCTCAATGAAAAGCGGCGGACACATGGTCCGCCGCGATGTGCATCAGAGTATTGACAGAGGCGTCAGTTGAGCGACTCCTGCATGAGCCAGGCGACTTCGTCGAAGTCAATCTGACCATTCTGCGTCACGATGTCGATGGCTCGCACCTGCCGGGGCGTGGCGCCGCCATCCAGCCACAGCTGGATTGCGATGATGGCGTCTTCGGTGGTCACCTGACCATCCACGTTCAGGTCACCTGGGACGGGATTGGGATAGAGATGTGCAAGCCCGCCTTCCTCGTCCGTTGAAGGAGCACGCTTGATGCCCGTGTAGTAGCTGAACATGACGAATTCGTCATTGTCGCCCGCAGACTGCGGGAGTTCAGCACTTGTGTAGGGATCCATGACCGCGCCGCCGAGAGAGCCGGCCTCATCAGGATGGTCGAGGCCGAGGGCGTGGCCAAGTTCGTGAACGATGAATGTCTCGACGTCGTACTCCGGGTCTTCACTTGAAGTCGCAGCACCCTCGCCATTGCCGGCCTCGCCGTGAGCATGGCCTTCGGCGATGCAGAAGCCGCCGGAGCAGGAGAACCGGGCGATGCCGCGGCTCTTCTTCTTGGAGCCGACCTTGTAATTCAACGAGTCGACCATGCCGGGATCGGAGGGTGCATCCGCCGCCGTGGACGGCCCTGAACTGCCGATTGTTCCGATGGGACGACCGCCGGGGCTGTAGACCGGGAACTGGGGACCGACCGGATCGCTGTCATCACCCGGATCATCCGGGATGACCGTGGTCCAGTCGAAGTTGTTGTTGAGATAGATATCAACGGATTCGATGCGATTGCCATTCCGGTGGATCGCGGTGAACCCAAGGATGCCATTGCGCATCCGGTACTCGATGTTGTTCGAGTACATCGTGAAGCCCGGTGACTCCGAGAAGAAGTCGATGTTGGCGCCCCATCCGAATGGCATGTCTCCCGGCTGGCCCATGGCAATCCACTCTTCGATCGAGGGACCTTCGAACTGCACCTTGGGCGTCGAGTCATGGTTCTCGACTGGTGCGAAGATCGCCTCTTCGAAGGTGATGATCCCGGCCGATGCGTCGGACCAGGACTGAAGGCTCTGGAGGATCGCCTGAACGGCAGCCTGCCGCGTGGCTTCATCCTCATTCGGGAGCAGATCATCGTCGATGGCGTAGGTGAGCAGACGATAGCCGGTGCCATCATCGTTCGGCCAGCTCAGGACGTTGCCGTCGAGGACCTGGGCGAACGCAGGATGATCAAGAAGGGTGAAGGAATAAGAAAGCGGTGCGGCCATGGCCAACACCGCAAAACATGCTGATGCTACGAACGTTTTCATGGTTATCAGGTCTTACGAGCAGGTCGTCACTTGTCCCAGGTCTGTCGGGCGGCCCATTGCACCGAAACATCCAGAGTCCGGGAACAAGCTGATTTTAGCGACGGATTCGTCGCGACGAAAGACCAAATCCTGCGAGTGACAGGATCATGACACTACCGGGAGACGGAAGCACCGGGATCAGGATCGGAGCGTTGTTCGCATTCGGGTCGGTCCCTGCGGACTGACCGGGTTGAGCTGCGAACGTGGCCGTCCCATTGCCCCAGCCTGACGGATCAGCGAAGAGCAGGAGCGTGATCTCCTGGTCGTTGTCAAGCTGGTCAATATCCGCACCAGCCCAGTTGAAGTCCACCTTGCTGCCGAACGGGCCGGCATTCAGGAGGTCGTTGGCCTGGGGCGTCGGGGTATTGACGGCACCACCACTCAGGTAGAAGCCTCGACCCTTGAGCAGGTTCGCATCCATGGCATCAGAGCCGGGGATCGCGGACAGGCCCTGAGCCTGGAACTCACGCAGCGCATTGATCGTGTTCGTCGAAGCTTCCACGAGCCGAATGCGGTACGAGAAGACCATGTCATTCGGGGAGAGGTTGATCGTGTCCGCCCCGACCGTAAAGGACTGGGCCTGGTTGACGCGATACACCTCGGAAACCAACTCAGTGCGGTCAAACTCGAATCCCGCGTTCTCGTTGATGTAGCCCGAATGGGTGAAGAAGTTGTTGTCATACGGGAAGTCGTACGCAGTGTCCGCGATGTTGAGCGAAGCCACCAGCGTCCCGTAGGTCGCGGGGTTGGTGCTCTGGAACATCGCATTCTGGTAGACACCCAGCGCTCCGCTGCTCAGAAGCAGGATCGTGGAGACGCCGCATGTTCCGTGAAGTCTCATAAGTAAGCTCTCCTCCCTGGAGGGACATCAGGTTCCCGGGCGTGGCGAGCCACGCCCGGGCCTGAATCGTTTCAGACAATGCGGAACAGTGAATCAGCGGCGACGACGCAGGCCGAGAAGGCCAGCACCGGCGAAGGCGCTGAGCACACCCGGCGCCGGGACGTTCAGGTCATCCTGGCCGGTACCGGTCACGGGCAGCAGAGCCTGCGTGGTGAGGGCCTGGCCGTTCTGGACGGTCACATCGACGAAGTCGATGGTGATCGCACCGGAGAGGCGCATGTACCAGGTGAACTGTTCCACAGCACCGACCTCGCCGAGCGGATCGCTGGCGTAGTCGTACTTCAGAGTATCGTTGTTGCCGACGTTGTCGAACAGGTCGACCGCGGGATCGGTCTGACCGGCGGACACCTCGTCGGTGAGCTTGCCGTGCGTGGCGCCGAGGATGTCGGCGTAGTCGAGGCTGACGCCGGAGTTGACGCCGAATTCCATGAACTGGATCGGGGTGATGCCGGCACCCGAGGTGTTGGCGGTCATGGTCACGACCAGCAGGACATCGTTGATGCCGGGGCCGGGCGTCGCCTGATTCGCGAACACTTCAGTCTTGATGGTGCCGTTGAGGACGAAGCCGCCGAACGTATCGGAGAAGTTGGCCTCAAACGTGCTGGGGGTCGTCAGGGCGGCAGCGTTCGTGACGTGCGCCGACAGATCAAGCGGGGTCAGACCAGCGGTCAGACCAGCCTTGGTGGCATCGGTACCGGGGTTCAGGCTCACACCAAGGGCAGTCCCGCTCGCCAGAACGGCAGCGGCAGCACCCACGACAATTCCAAGTCTCGACATGTCTCTCTCCTGAAGAGATTGCGTGAAAGGGCTGTTCCTAGCAGCGCACTTTCACAGGACGTGTTTCTCAGGACCTTCCTATTTCACAGTCTGGTAACACCCCCTCCGGATGTCAACAGAAAAAAGGACCGAATATCCGCAAATGGTGCGCGGCATGGCTCACCACAGGAGCCTCCAATGCCCGGCAGCAGCCCATCGGAGCGGAGCTTTCCACCGTAAGACCGCCCAAAAATGAAACGACCCCGCCGAAGCGGGGTCGCGTGACTCTGTGACAATCTTCTCCGGCCTACTCGAGGCCGATGATCGTGCCGAGCATGGAGCCGAACTGCACCACCAGACCCGCAAAGACCACTGAAACGATCGAAATCAGCTTGATCAGGATGTTCAGCGACGGGCCCGAGGTGTCCTTGAAGGGGTCACCCACCGTATCGCCGACCACGGTCGCCTTGTGGTCGTCCGAGCCCTTGCCGTAGACGTATTCCGAGCCGTTACCAGTCTGGACCATCTCCTGGGCACGAGCACGGATCGCGTCGCGGACCTCGGCGGGCACCTTGTTGGCCACCTCGGCCTTGTTGACCATGTCATCCGCGGTGATCCGGCCGTAGGACTCGAGCAGCTTCTTCGCGTTGTCCCACGCACCACCCGCGTTCGCCATGAAGATGGCAACCGCGAAGCCGGACGTCAGGCCACCGGCCAGCATGCCGATCACACCGGGAACGCTCAGCACGAGACCCACGACGATCGGGATGATGATCGCCAGCAGCGCCGGCATCACCATCTCCTTCTGGGCCCCCGCAGTCGAGATCGACACGCACTCGGCGTAGTCCGGGTACTCCTTGCCCTCATGCGTCACGAGCTTGGGCCAGGACTCGGGGTTCTGGATGTCCTCTTCGCTCATGCCCTGGGCACGGAACGCTTCACGCATCTTGCCGAACTGACGACGCGCCTCGTTCATCATGGCGTAGGCAGCGCGACCCACCGCATCCATCGTCAGAGCACAGAAGAGGAAGGCGAGGAGCACACCGATGAACAGGCCGCCCAGCACCCGCGGGTTGGTGAGCGTGACGTCGTAGAACGCAAGCACGTCCTGGAGCCGACCGTTCTTCGCCGAAATGACCTCAAAGTCGTACGCATGCGAGTGGTCGCCGTGCTGCGTCTCGCCCGTCAGGGTGATGCGCCGGGCCCTCGCCATGTCGCCGCTTGCAACCGACGCCGCGAAGGTCTGACCAGCTTCCATGTGGTGGAAGTCATCAGACGACATGGTCGTGTGATCGATCAGCATGGCCCCGGAATTCTTCTTCTTGTCGTCCACATCCAGGACGATGGCGAACTTGCCGTGACCCTGGTAGACCGCGAAGCCATCCGCAGAACCAGCGGGTGCAGTGATGCTGGACTTGTTCGCATCAACGTAAGCCGCAGCCTGGCTGGAGATCTGCAACTGAACGACCTGAACGTACGCCGCGAAGAGGGCGAGGGCGGTCAGGGCCGCGGAGCCGATGGCGAAGCCCTTGCCGGTCGCCGCGGTGGTGTTGCCGAGGGAGTCGAGCATGTCGGTGCGTTCGCGGACGACGGGCGGCTGCCCGGTCATCTCGGCATTGCCGCCGGCGTTGTCGGCGATCGGGCCGTAGGCATCGGTCGCGAGCGTGATACCCAGCGTCGCAAGCATGCCGACGGCCGCAATACCAACGCCGTACAGACCCATGAGGAAGTTGTCCGCACCGCCGGCGAAGGTGAACGCGGCGATGATCGCAACCACAACCGTCAGGAGCGAGGCCCACGTGGACTTCATGCCTTCGGCAATACCGGAGATGATCACCGTCGCCGGGCCCGTCAGCGCCTGGGCGGCGATGCGCCTCGTCGGTGCGTGCTCGTACGAGGTGTAGTACTCCGTGGCGTACGCAATGATCAGACCCGCCGCGAGACCGGAGACAATCGATCCGCCCAGGCCAAGCCATGAGAAGGGCAGCCCGTCCGGAAGACCATTCATCACGAAGTAGAGCAGGCCGAACGCGGCGACCGCGATGAGGAAGGACGCGATGTAGACGCCCTTGTGCAGGCCCTTCAGGAGCTGGGCGAAGTTCGCGCCCTCCCTGGCCTTCACGGTGAAGATGCCGATGATCGAGCAGAAGATGCCGAGGCCGGCGAGGCCGAGGGGTGCCACGGCGAGGGCCATGGCCGTCTTGGCGTAATCCGCACCGGCGAGGCTCATGGTGCCAGCGGCGGCGGCACCGAGTGCCATGGTTGCGAGCATCGAGCCGTAGTAGGACTCGTACAGGTCGGCGCCCATGCCGGCCACGTCACCGACGTTGTCACCGACGTTGTCGGCGATGGTAGCGGGGTTGCGGGCGTCATCCTCGGGGATACCGGCTTCGACCTTACCGACGAGGTCGGCACCGACGTCAGCGGCCTTGGTGTAGATACCGCCACCCACACGAGCGAAGAGGGCCTGTGTGGAGGCACCCATGCCGAATGAGAGCATGACGGTCGTGAGTTCCGCGACGGGAGCGTCCGGGTTCGTGACACCGATGGACTCGCCGAACATGTTGAGGACGAAGAACCAGAAGGATGCGTCGAGCAGCGCGAAGCCGACGACGTTCAGGCCCATCACGGCGCCGGACCGGAAGGCAACGGTGAGGCCGTCATTCAGCGACTGCTTGGCGGCGTTGGCGGTTCGGGCGGAGGCGTCGGTCGCCATCTTCATGCCGAACCAACCGCAGAGACCGGAGAGGAACCCGGCGATCGGAACACCGACAAGCGAGAGCACCGGCTGAAGGCCCAGCACCAGGCTGAGGATGGCCAGAACGCCCAGCAGCACGACGAAGACGCCGGCTACAACCTTGTACTGCCTCTTCAGGTATGCCATGGCGCCCCGACGGACGGCCTCGGCAATGCGAACCATTTCGTCGTCACCCTCCGAGCGCTGCATCACACTCTTACGGAAGACGAAGGCCATCATCAGCGCGGCGATGGCGCCGGCTGGTGCAAGCCAGTACGCGGGATGCGGCATGTCTGCCAGCATGGTCAAGCTGTTCACGAGCGATCTCCTCGGCACGTGCCGTCAACGTGTCACAGTTTCGGTTTCAACAGCGTGGACACCCGGCCTGTGCCGCGACTCTCCGGCACCTACAGCCGTCCAACGCCATTCATCACTGGTCCCACAACCCCGAGACTTCCCGGTTGCAAACAGATTCCCCGCCGTCCTCAGCGCTGACTCAGCGACGCGAATCGCTGCGCTTGACGCTCTTGCGCATGGCGCGGCGGCGGCGCTCGGAGGGCTTCTCGAAGAAGGCCTTCCGCTTGATGTCCTTGGTCAGGCCTTCCTTCTCACAGAGCTTCTTGAACCGCTTGAGCATCTGGTCGACGGACTCGCCACCGCGGGCCTTGATACGGATCGCCATCGGCTGATTTCCTCTCTGGTCGGGGCCACACGAGCCCCGAACGACATGTACGGGTATAGTTCGCAACAATCGGGGCGAAGAGTATCGAGCATTTCCACCCCTGACGCAAGGTGGGGCGGGCCGAAATCCGGGAGTGACCTCTCAATGCCGCAGATCGAGAGCCGGGGAACCCCTGCTCTGCGACAGCCTATAGAGTTGTCTGACATGGGCGTGATCATCGACACCTGGAATGTCCTGCATGTCACCGACGGTGCACCCGACGCCGCCGCATGGCTGGATATTCGGGGTCTGGCCGACCTGATCGGCCGCAGCCGATTCCGAAATGAGCAGGTGGACCTGGTCTGCGATGGGGCCCCCACCCCCAACGGACTCCTCGCCGCCGGCGGGCGCGAGGAGATCGAGGTGATCTACTCCGGAGCCGGGCGCGAGGCGGATGCCGTGATCGAGGAGATGATCGCGGCTCATACCGCCCCGGGGCGTCTCACCGTGGTCAGTTCGGATCGCCGACTCCAGCGCGCTGCACGCCGAAGACGGGCGAAACACATGTCAAGCCCCGACTTCCTTCACCTTCTGCTCCGTGATGCGTCCCGGTACCGGGAGCGGCGGCGGCCGGACATCGGCGCCCTCATTCCCTTGAGTGACCCGGAAGTCGATGCCTGGCTCGAGCAGTTCGAGTTGAGCGACGACCTGAAGTCGTTGCGAAGTGCCCCGGATACGCCTCCTCGGCCGCCGGTCGTCGGACCGCCTCCGAAGCCGAAGGCCGCGACTCCGGACGCGGGAGAAGCGGTGGAGCCACCGCCTCGACCCGATCCGCTGATCGAGGAGGCGCTGCGCGAGTGGCCTGATCTGCGTCCGGAGGATCTGGACATGTCGCGATGGCTCGATGGTGCCTGAAGCGCCGGTTCGACGCGTGGCGAACGGCGTGTTCTAATACCCGGTTCGAAGCGATTCACCGACGAAGGAGCAGACATTTGTCGAAGGAAGACCAGGCCAATCCGGATCGAGACCAGTCGCTGAAGGTCTCGCGCGAGGCCGCCAAGAGCCGCTCGGAACGTGAGCGCGAGGCGGAGGCGTTCGCGATCGAGGCGGCCCGCTCACTGACGGACGACAAGTGCGAGAACGTGGTTCTCCTCGACCTTCGTCAGCGGAGCCAGGTCACGGACTTCTTCCTGATTGCATCGGGTACGTCTGAACGCCAGATGCGCGGTGCCGCCCATGGCGTCTCGGACATCGGATCTGGCATGGGCTTCGAACTGCTCAGCCACAACATGCGCGAGCGGGACGCCACCTGGATCGTCCTCGACTTCGTAGACGTCGTGGCGCACCTGTTCCACCCGGAGCAGCGGATGCACTATGACCTCGAGATGCTCTGGGGCGATGCCCCGCGGATCGAGTGGCGTCGGCCAGACCAGGAAGGCGGCCGCCCCGATGCGCGAGCGTCGCGTAACCGTGCCGGACTGACCGACGATGATGTCCTGACGTCGGAGTAAGGGAGTCTCGGGATGGTCCCCGGCATCTCTCTGGCCAACAAGTGTCAGTTGCTCTTCGGCGCCGCGATCGTCCTGATCATCGGTCTGGCGCTCGTGGTGCCCTGGTTCCGCGCCGGCTCCATCATCGATGAGGGTCAACTCGAGACATCCAGGCAACTCGCTCGGGAGTGGCTTCGCGCCAAGTGGGTTGATCAGAAGATCGGCTGGTTCATCGAGCCATCAGATGCCGACCCTGATCGCGAACCGGACAGCGACCTCATCATCGGGTACTGGCCCGAGAAGCGATGGCAGGAGCAGGAGTTCGATTCGCGCTTCATGCGCCGGGCACGCCGGAAACTCGACGATGTCCGAGCGAGCGATGACGCCATCGAGTTCTCAGAAGCCGAATGGGATGGCCAGGATCGCGTGTATCGCTACACGCGTGCTGATATTGACGAGAAAGAGCAGGTGAAGGGGTACATCGTCGTCGAGAGGCGGTCCGCCCGGGCAGCCCGCGAACTCTTCGTCAACCGCGTGTACCTGCTCGCGGCAGGTATCGGCGCGGGCATCCTCGCCTTCCTGGTCTTCTTCTTCATCACCACGCGGATCATCCTGTCACCGGTCCGTGCCCTTCGCGATACGGCCGAACTGGTGAAGGAGGGCAATCTCCACATTCGATCGGAGATTCGGACCGGCGACGAATTTGAAGAACTGTCCGATGCCTTCAATGCCATGCTCGCCAACATCGGTCAGCAGCAGCAGCAGCTTCGTGCCATCAACGCGAGTCTCGATGTGCGCCTCAGCGAACTTGCGGAGCGGAACGTCGCCCTCTTCGAGGCCGCTCGTCTCAAGGGTGAGTTCCTCGCCAATGTGAGCCACGAACTGCGAACGCCCCTCAATTCGATCATCGGATTTGCTGAAATCCTGCAGGAGATCGTGCACGACGAGACCGGGTATACCGAGGAGCACGGGCGCGCCCCGGAGATCGATCTCGCATCCCTCACCCGCCGGCGACGCTACCTCGACAACATCGTCAGCGCCGGGCGAACCCTCCTCGAGATGATCAACGAACTGCTCGCCATGGCGCGGATCGAGGCGGAGAACATCGAACTGCACATCGAGCCCATGAATGTCGCCGAGACCTGCGACGCACTCATCGCACTCATCAAGCCACTGGCGGACCGCAAGCGCATCAACCTCATCCTTCAACTGCAGGCATCCCCGGGGGAACGAAGCTTCGTGTCTTCGCCCTCCGACTCCAATCTCCCACTCATCGAATCCGATCCGCAGAAGCTCCAGCAGGTCATGTTCAACTTCCTTTCCAATGCCGTGAAGTTCACGCCCGACGAGGGAGATGTCACGCTTCGGGCCGAACACATTCGAGGCAACGATGGGACCGAACGCCTGCGGGTCAGCGTGCTGGACACCGGACCCGGCATCCCGCCCGAAGAGCAGACCGCCATCTTCGAGAAGTTTCGCCAGGTTGATGCCAGCCATACCCGCAAGCACCAGGGCACCGGCCTCGGGCTGGCAATCGCCAAGCAGTACGCCGAGATGCTCCAGTGCGAGATCCAGTTGGAAAGTGACGAGGGACGAGGCTCCATGTTCAGCGTTATCGTCCCGCTTGCCTTTGACCGCGAACTCTTCGAACAGCGCAAGGAGGCCGCGAAGAGCGAGAAGGCCCGACTGCGGCCGGACTTCGAATCGGATCAGCCGGTGTGAACCCCGGAGACTCCCGGGTGGTGGCGGATCATGGGACGCCGTCGCCCGTCGGGGTACTCGATGCCAATCACGTCAACCCGCCATCTGGACGCGATCTGCCGGCCCCGCCCTGCCATCCACGCCCGGGACAGCCGTTCCAGTCTCCGACGCTTCGCGGCCGTGACGTGATCCTCAGGGCGAAAGCGCGTGCCGGCGCGAAGTCGCAATCTCAAGGCCTTCACCTCGACGAAGACCACCACGTCCCTGGCCGGCGTGAGCGCGATCAGATCGATCTCGCCGAACCCCAGGTCAACGTTCCGCGCAAGGATTCGATACCGGCGACGACGCAGGTACCACGCGGCCGCGCGTTCACCCCGCGCTCCGAGCGCACCCGTTGACAGGTCATCGATCCCCCGGAATGGCCACATCGTTCCCCCCGCTGGTGCTACTCCGATGCTTCCCGAATGACGCCGGCCTCGACAGGCCGGATCAGGAATCGATCGGCCGCGTACTCGAAGAGCCGGTTGCCCATCTCATCGAAGTCACTGAAGTTGGCGCGGTTGAGCAACGTCTTGAAGTAGCGTTCATGCTCTTCGGCGAACCGCTGCTGGCGGAGTTCGTTCCGGATTTCGAGTTGCACGTCGTAGAGTTCGCGTCCGGGCGGCTGATGGATCTCGGAGAGGTGGACCCAGTACGCGGTCGAGCCGAGATCGATGCGCTCGGAGGTTTCTCCCGGTCGTAGTTGGCGCGCGGCCTCGTTGAGCTGCTCGTTGGTAATGAGCTGCGCTTCTCGGTAGTTGCGGTTCTTCAGCTCGGATTCAAGCAGGCCGCCGACCTCAGGCAAAAACCGGCCGGGATCGCGTGCGAGATCGCGGGGTGAGGTTCCCGAGGCGAGACCCGTGACCACCGCGTCGATCGCCGCGGCTTCCTTCGTCGGAACGCTGATGAGATAGAGGCGGGCGACGGGTGGCGGCTGGTATTTGTCGATGTGCTGCTGGTAGTACTGGCGCACGTCCCGGTCCGTCACGCGGACGTGGCGGTTGATCTCTCTGCTGATGTGCGCGTAGATGAGTTCCTGCTGGGCCATGTCGTCGACCTTCTCGTCGATGGTGAGGCCCTCCTGCTCCTGCAGTCGCTCGTTGGCCAGCGCTGCACTGCCCAGATTGCCGCTGATCAGATCGTCACGGATCGAGTCGATGAACGCGAGCACGCCCCGGCGCTGTTCCTCATTCAGAGTCGAGCGGAACTCGGCGAGCAGGATCTCATCCCGCACGCGTTCGAGGAGCGCTTCCTGGATATCCCGCCGGGTTTCCCTGAGCCAGCGTTCCTGGCCCTCGCGCGTTCCGCCCATCTCCACAGCCTTCTGACGGTAGCGGGCTTCAGAGTGGCGGAAGAACTCACTCGCGTAGACGGGTTTGCCATTGATCTGGCCGACCAGCTGATCGACGACATAGACCTGGCCGGTGGGTGTCGGCTGCGCTGTCGGGTCACCCCCGATGACGATGATGCCATCATCCCCCGTTGCGGGTGTGCTGACCTGACGCCGGGAAACCCCGGTACCGCGCTGCGATGCGGCGTCTGCTTCGACGGACGCGACAATGTCCTTGGCCGATACGGCGGTTGATCCTCCTGAGCCGCAACCGATCAGGCCGATGGTGGACACGGTCACCGCGCCGAAGAACAGATTCCGAAGTCGGGTATGCATGTATTGTTCCCGTCCGAATTTCCTTGAGAAGGCACCCCGGCACACGGTCCGATCCAGCGGATGGCTCTATGATGCCTGAATAGCGTACAGATCCACACGAGGACCCGCAAGAAACCCGTACCGCCGATAATCATATCGGTTTCGGAAGCGAGTCGACTGAAACGAAAGGACGTGCCGTCATGGCCTCCGAAGAGGACGCTCCAAAGATCATCGTGGACTCCGACTGGAAGTCACAGGCGCAGGCTGAGAAGGCGAAGCTCGCGGAGGCTGAGGCGGAAGCGGAGGCCAAGGGCGCTCAGTCGGGCCAGGGGCAGTTGCCGCCGGCGGATTTCCGCACGATGGTCGGCATGCTGGCGACACAGGCGGTCATGTATCTCGGCGGCATGGTGCACCCGGAAACGGGTGGCGCGGTCGTTGATCTTGAGTACTCGAAGCACAGCATCGACCTGCTCGGTGTGCTGGAAGAGAAGACCAAGGGCAACCTCTCGGAGGAGGAAGCCAGCGAACTCTCCGGCGCGCTGAATGAACTGCGGATGCGCTGGGTGGAGATTTCGAAAATGGTCGCCGAGCAGGCCGCCAAGGGGCAGGGTGACGGGGCGTCCGGTCCGATCGTGAGTTGAAGGACTCACCACGTCGGATCGCATGAACTCACCATGGCATTGTTGAGGACCAGCCGTGTCTGAATCCCTGCTTGACCGTCACCACTATCTGCTTCGCAGACTGCACAGCCTCTCCGGCATCATGCCGGCAGGCGCCTTCCTGATCAGCCATCTCACGACCAACTCGGCGATCCTCTGGGGACACGCCAATGGCAAGTGGGATGGCATGCATGGCGGCGCTGCCGAATTCCAGCACGAAGTCAGCTTCATTCACAGCATTCCCTTCCTGCTGCTGATCGAGATCTTCGGCCTGTGGATCCCCATCGCATTCCATGCGCTGCTCGGCATCTACTACGCCCGCTCCGGCAAGTCCAACCTGGCGAGCTACGGCTACGGTGGCAACCTCCGCTACTCGCTCCAGCGCATCAGCGGCTACATCGGGTTGATCTTCATCCTGTATCACGTCGCGACACTGCGCTGGGGATGGACGTTCCTCGTTCCCGGAGGAACGGAGTGGTCGGCCGAATTCGCCGGCTCCACCATGGGCGCCATCATGCAAGGCAGTCCCGACGGTTTCACCGCCATGGGCTTCGCCATTGCATGCTTCTACTTCCTCGGTGTCACGCTCCTCGTCTACCACTTCGCGAACGGACTGTGGACCGCCGCGATCACATGGGGCCTGACCATTTCCGAAGCCGCTCAGAAACGCTGGGGCTACGTGTGTGCCGGCCTCGGAGTCGGACTCATGTTCGCCGGCTGGGCAGCGATCATCGGTTTCGCGGCACTCGATGTGGACAAGGCCCGCGAGACGGAGATGCAGATGATCGAGTCGCACGCAGCGACCCCCGAGCAGGCCGACACCCTCTCAACCGCCACTTCCAAGGAGGATCATTGACGTGTCGATGCCTTCCCAACAGCAACGTGTGATCGTGGTGGGCGGCGGGCTGGCAGGTCTCGCGGCGACCATTCGCATCTGCGAATCCGGCTTGCCGGTCGACCTCTTCTCACTTGTTCCGGTCAAGCGATCCCATTCCGTGTGTGCCCAGGGCGGCATCAACGCGTGCAACGAGATCGCCCGTCAGCAGGGGTACAGCGAGTACGAGCACTTTGACGAGACTGTCTACGGCGGCGACTTCCTGCAGCATCAGCCGCCCGTCTATGAGATGGCGCACATGGCGCCGCGCATCATTGATCTGCTCGATCGCATGGGTGTTCCTTTCAACCGGACTGCGGAAGGTCAGCGCGATCTGCGCCTCTTCGGTGGTTCCCTCTACAAGCGAACGCACTTCGCGGGCGCCACGACAGGCCAGCAGCTCATCTACGCCCTCGACGAACAGGTGCGACGCTTCGAGTCCGAGGAACGTGTGACCAAGTGGGAGTTCTGGGAATTCCTGCGACCCATCATCGGAGACGACGGACGCTGCGTCGGTATCGTCGCCCAGGACATGCGCACCATGCAGACCCGTGCATTCCGTGCGGACGCGGTCGTCATGGCCACCGGCGGTTGCGGCATCGTCTTCGGCAAGTCCACCAACTCGGTGATGTGCAACGGCGCTGCGGCGTCGCGTTGCTACCAGCTCGGGGCACGCTACGGCAACGGCGAGTTCATCCAGGTGCACCCGACCGCCATTCCCGGCGCCGACAAGCTGCGCCTGATGTCCGAGTCGGCACGCGGCGAGGGCGGACGCGTCTGGGTTCCCGGCATGCGAAACGAGGATGGCTCATGGGGTCCGCACCCGGATTCAGCTCGCGACCCTCGACAGGTGCCGGATGACGAGCGCTACTACTTCCTCGAAGAGAAGTACCCGGCATACGGCAACATCGTGCCGCGAGACATCGCGACGCGCGAGATCTTCCAGGTGTGCATGGACGGCCTCGGGGTCGGTGGCGGCAACATGGTGTATCTCGACCTGTCCTTCAAGGACTCCGAGGAACTCGAGCGCAAACTCGGCGGCATCATGGAGATCTATCGCAAGTTCGCAGGTGAAGATCCCTGCGAAGTGCCGATGAAGATCTTCCCCGGCGTGCATTACTCGATGGGCGGACTCTGGACGCAGTACCAGCCGAAGGATGACCTTCGCGGCATGGAGCCGGATTCACCGATCAACATGATGACGAACATCCCGGGGCTGTACGCCTTCGGTGAAGTGAACTACCAGTTCCACGGCGCCAATCGCCTCGGCGCCAACGCATTGCTCTCGTGCATCTTCGATGGACTCTTCAGCGGTGTGGGCGTGGTGAATCACGTGCGCAACCACTCCGGGCAGCCCGCCTCCGGCATGTCACAGAGCGTCTTCGACAGCGCGGTCAAGGCGGAAGAGGACAAGATCGCCGATCTCACGAATCGTTCCGGCGGTGAAAACCCCTATGTCATCGCGAAGGAACTCGGCGAGGAGATGACGGCGGCATCGACGGTCGTGAAGAGCGGACCGCGGCTGGAACAGGCACTGGGAACACTCGGCGAACTGCGCGACCGGTTCGGCCGCATCAGCCTCTCTGACGGCGCGGTCTGGACCAACCAGAACCTCTCGTGGACGCGGGCGGTGGGCGACATGATTGCCCTGGCCGACGTGATCCTCCGAGGCGGGCTGGAGCGGCGCGAGTCGCGCGGCTCTCACTTCCGCACCGACCATCCGGAGCGCAACGATGCGGACTTCCTCCGCACCACGGTCGCCACCTACGACTCCGGGTCGGGTCAGGCACGCATTGAGTATGAACCGGTCGAGATCGGTCTCGTCGAGCCGCGGGCGCGCACCTACGGGCGCGTCGAGTCGGAAGAGAGCGAAGAGAAGCAAGAGCAGACCGTCTGAGTTTCAAGGAAGCAGATTGATATGACGGCACAGCAACAGAGCAACGGAACCACAGCAACCCCGGCGGAGTCAGCCGGCACCCGCACGGTGCGCTTTCGGATCAAACGACAGGATGGTCCGGGCAAGCCGGTACGGTGGGAGACGTTCAACGTCCCCGTGCAGGCCAGCAGCGCGGGAAGCGGCTCCGCCAACGTGATCTCATGCCTTCAGTGGATCGCAGCCAACCCGAAGACCACCGAGGGGAAGGACAGCACACCGGTCGTCTTCGACTGCGGCTGCCTTGAGGAAGTCTGCGGCGCGTGCACGATGGTGATCAACGGGAAGGTCCGGCAGGCGTGCTCCTGCCTGATGGATGATTACGCTCCGAATGACGGCGACGAGGTCATGCTTGAGCCCATGAGCAAGTTCCCGGTGGTGCGCGACCTCTTCGTCGACCGGCGTCGACTCTTCGACACCCTGAAGCGCGTGAAGGCGTGGGTTCCCATCGACGGCACCTACGACCTCGGCGCCGGCCCCAACGAGACTCCCGACGACCAGCAGGACCGATACCGGCTCAGCACCTGCATGTCCTGCGGCTGCTGCCTGGAGGCGTGCCCCCAGTACACGCTGGAGGACGACGAGGCAAAGTGGGCAACCTCCTTTGCAGGGGCCGCCGTCATCAGCCAGGTGCAGTACTTCAACGACCATCGCACCGGCGCTACGCTCAAGAAGAAGCGCCTCGACGAGATGTCGAAGCCGGGTGGCGTCTCCGACTGCGGCAACGCCCAGAACTGTGTGCAGGTCTGCCCCAAGGAAATCCCCCTGACGGAGTCCATCGGCAAGGTCGGCCGTGCCGTCACCTTCCACAACATCCGCAAGTTCTTCAGCGGCTCCTGAGCCTTCGGCCCGGGCTCTCGCCGTTCGTATCCTGTTCACAGCAACGCGGCCGCGATGCACCGGTAGACTCTGGGCGAGGCAGCCGCTGTCGGTCCCGAAGCCGACCGGAATGTCCGATGAAAGATCGCAGTCCGCTACCGGATTCCGACGTGAGGAGAGAATCGTGATCCATCGCTTGCAACGTGTGTCTGGTCTCTGTGTCGCAGCGCTTGTCAGCCTGCTGCTCACCACGCCCACCCTCCATGCCCAGGAACTGACCCAGGGCGCCCAGGATCAGCCCACGCGGCTCATTGACCGGAAGCGTGACTTCGGTCGCTTCCAGGGACCCGTTCCACCGCTTGAGATCAAGGACAACGGCCTCTTTCTCGGCGACATCGCACCATCGTCGGATCATGTCCGCACCGTTGAACTCTGCAATCGCAGTCTCAAGCCCATCACGATCCTGCGCACCACGACCGAGTGCTCCTGCACCGTCATGGAACTCGAAACCAAGGTGATTCCGCCCGGGGAGTGCATCCCCTTCACGGTGACCTACCAGGCCAACCAGAACATCGCGCCCTTCCGAAGAGAAGTCCGCGTCTTCTGTCAAGGCTACTCCAAGCCCTTCACCGCGTACGTCACCGGGGAAGTCACCTACGCCGTCAAGATCAACAAGAACGGGCTTCGCGGCATCAATCAGAAACTCGGACTCATCACGCTGGACTCCATCAACGGTGAGCCCTTCAGCGTTCTCGCCACCAATGGCGAACACCCCAGCTTCCTCGGGTTCGACCCGGACAATGACAAGCCGAGGAACTCCTACGTCCTCCAGTATGACTGGTCGAAGAAGAAAGTCACGGACCTGCCGCGCTGGATGATCATTGAGACCGACCACGCCGATGCGCGCATGATGGACCTGCGCGTCATCATCCACGACGTCGTGCAGCACAACTCGCTCATGGATCCGACACTCAAGTTCCGCCCCATTGAGGACCGCATCCTCATCCCCGAACTCCGAATCGGAGAGTCCGAGGAGATCAGCATCACCGTCAAGGGCGTTGGTCGCGGCACGGCGGACTCGGTGTCCTTCAAGGCGGAAGGTGATGGCCTCGATCTCGAGTTCGTGGATCGTGATGATGCACCCAGGAGCGGCTCCCTGGTCTACCGGCTGAAGGTGACGCCGCATCCCGGCTCGGAAGGCTTCCAGCACTCGATCATCCGTGTCACCATGAATGGCGAGACCAACGGCCTGGACCTCTTCGCCCGAGTCCTCCCCTCGGAGCAGACCGCCAGCAACTGACGCCCAGCCGTGAGGCGATCGACGGTATGCTCTCGGGTCCCATGGACCCGCGCCAGTCACTCCAATCTGCCCGTGATGCGTTTCGGGCCGGACGTTTCGCCGATGCTGCAGAGCTCGCGCGGCAGGTGCTTCGTCGCCAGCCACGTAACGCCGATGCTGCCAGCCTCGTCGGCCTGTCTCACCTTCAGCAGGGTGACCATGACGGCGCCATCAAGCACCTGCAGAGTGCGGCAACGCTTCGGCCGTCAGAACCGACATTTCATGTGAACCTCGGCATTGCACTGCTCCGGAAGGGCCAGGGTCGCGCAGCCGTCTCGGCCTTCGATCGCGCCATCGCGCTCAAGCCCGACCTGGCCGCCGCCCACTACAACCGGGCCAACGCGCTGCGCGAACTTGGAGATGTCGAGGAGGCTGAGGACTCGTATCGGGCCGCCATGCGCGCCCGATCGGGATACGCAGCGGCGCTCTGCAACCTCGCAAACATGCTCACCGACACCGGGCGCACGCAGGAGGCGATCCCGCTCTACCTCGAAGCCATCGAGAGCAACCCCTCCATGACCGCGCCGCGGAACAGCCTCGGCAATGCGCTGATGCAACTCGGGCGGATGGATGACGCCATCGCACGCTTCAAGGAAGTACTCGCGGCCAGCCCCGCTGACATCGACGCGTGCACCAACCTTGGCAATGCTCTGCGAAGTTCCGGTCGGCTTGCCGAAGCCGTAGACATCTGCCAGCGCGCCCTTCGACTCGCACCCGGGAATGAAGTCGCCGCCAACAGCCTCGGCAACGCGCTGCTCAGCCAGGGACGCCTCCACGACGCACTGGAAGCCTACCGGCGGGCGCTCTCCATCCGTTCGGACTACGACACCGCGCGCAGCAATCTGATCATGTCCCTGAACTACGCTGCGGACCTGGAGCCGGATCAAGTCGTCGAGCCGGCCCGCTCGTGGGGAAGCCGGATGGGGGCCGCGATCACGCCGCACAGCTCCCATGCCAATGCGATCGACCCCGACCGGCGCCTCCGCATCGGCTACGTCTCACCGGACTTCCGCACCCACTCCTGCGCGTACTTCCTCGACCCGCTCTTCCACAACCACGATCAGGCGCACTACGAGGTGTTCGCGTACGCAGAGGTGCACTCCGCGGATGCATACACCGACCGACTGCGGGAAGCCGCGGCCCATTGGCGGATCACGACCGGCGTGTCGGACGCCAACGTTGCTCAGATGGTGGCCGACGATGCGATCGACATCCTCGTCGACTGCGCCGGTCACACCGGCGGAAATCGCCTCGGTGTCTTCGCGCATCGTCCCGCGCCTGTTCAGGTGACGTGGCTCGGCTATCCGAACACAACGGGACTCGCCGCGATCGGCTACCGGATCGTCGATGACATCACGGATCCGCCCGAGTTCGAGGATATCGAAGCAACGTACGTCGAAGAGCGCATCCGCCTGCCCCGCACGTTCATCTGCTATGCACCACCACAGGTCGGCGCCGAAGTCGGATCGCTCCCCATGCAGCAGAGCGGACGTGTGACCTTCGGCTCCTTCAACAACCTCCCGAAGATGACCGAGCGCGTCATCGACCTGTGGGCACACCTGCTGAAGAGGGTCCCCGACTCCCGCCTGCTCCTCAAGAACCGATCTCTGACGGATGAAGGCACGCGCGACCGCTTCCGCGGCATGTTCGAAGAACGGGGCGTCGCAGGTGAGCGCATTGAAAACGTCGGCTGGACAAAAGACACCCGCGAGCACCTGGAGACGTACAACCAGGTTGATATCGCGCTCGATACGTTCCCGTATCACGGCACGACGACAACCTGCGAGGCGCTCTACATGGGCGTCCCGGTCGTCTGCCTCATGGGTCGCACTCACAATCACCGGGTCGGCGGCAGCCTGCTCAGGAGCGTGGGTATGCCTGAACTCGCCGTGGACTCTGACAGCGCGTACCTCGAAGCCGCCTGTCGACTGGCCGGTGACGTACAACAACTCAGTGCACTCCGAGACACACTGCGCGATCGTCTGCTCGGATCACCACTCTGCAACGGGCCTGCATTCGCGGGCGACTTCGAGGCAGCACTCCGGGAACTGTGGCGTCGCTGGTGCGCCGATCAGACCGGGTGATCGTACCCCAGCAGTTCGATCGTGCGCTGGTAGTCATCAGACGCCGCGAACCGCCCTTCGAGGTCAGCCTCGTGCGACTGCCGGGGAAGCGGCCGGATCTGCTCCTTCCCGCGCGATCCCGATACAGCACCGGTGATCTTCGTGTAACTCCCCCACTTCTCCGCCCAGTCCGGGTCCATCTCGACGTCGATCTGACGAGTCAGGGTGGCCAGCGCCTGGTCGGGATCCTTCGTGAAGTCCTCGTAGCGAACGAACCCGGTCTCAGCCGCGAACTCGGCGAAGCGACGACAGCCCGTGAGGTACTGCCCCAGCGTGATCGCGCCCTGCATCACGGTGAGCCGCCGCAGGCTCAGCCATTGATCGATCGGATGACGCACGGTCGAGACCGAGCGCACCTCGAACGCACTCTCAAGACTCCGGATCAGCGCCGGCTCCTGCGCAGGCGTCCGGACGTAAGGGACACCGTGATAGTCGATGTGACTCCAGTCCCGGATGACGAGCGGCGCCCGCTTCGCGGCTGCACGCTCGGCAATCAACTCGATGGACGCCTGGAACCCGTCGCGCGATTTCCGGAGGCGAGCAACCTCATCAGGTCGCACGAGCCGGAACCAGTCGCGAGCCTGTGCCAGCGCCGTGGCCCGATCGTTGAGGGCGATGCGGGGGTGAATCTCGCTCAGCAGCGTGACGCCCTGCATGCATCCGAGACAGCGCGACATGAGCGTCCCGCCGGACCGGGCCAGATGATGGATGATGCGAATGACCGGCTTGTCCTGAGGCACTGAGGGGGTCCGAAGTGCATTGGCAGGCTCCGGAGAACCGCCGCGGGCGTCCATACGTACAGATGGCGGACAGCGTCCGCCCGGGGGAGTGTAAGTCACCGGCAGACAGGGAACAACGAACCGAGCCCGGTATTGAATCTTCTTCCGATGGAGTCGGTAACATGAGCCGACCGATAGGCACAAGACACCCGAGGAGACCCGTCCTGATGCCCCGCACATCCGTTCGCCCCCAGACCGCGCGTCCCATCGTCTACGAACCCCTCGAGGAGCGGATCCTGCTCAGTGCAGACTGCCCCGTGATCGAACTGATCGAGGGTGACAACCGCGGCCTCGTGACGCTCACGAGCAGCCTCGAGCTGCGCGCCGGAACGATCAACGGCCAGTCCATCCGGGTCCTCGCGGCTGGCAGCGACGGTTTGATCGGCACGGACGACGATGTCCAGATCAGTGCCGACATCTCCTATGACACCGACACCCGCCAGATCCGGATCGACGGCAACGTGGACGCCGACCAGCGCTACCGAGTCATCGTCGACGGCAGCCAGATCGTCTCCACGGAAGGCGTGGCGCTGGATGCCGAGTTCAACGGATTCGGCGAGGACACCGGCGATGGCGAAGCGGGTGGGATCCTCGACATCTATTCCGCGAGCACAGTGACCCCGGTGGCACGACTCGTGACCGATTTCGGCAACATCGACATCGAACTCTTCGAGGATGAAACTCCCCTGACGGTCGCCAACTTCCTGCGCTATTCGAACGACGGGCTGTACGACCAGTCCTTCTTCCACCGCCTGGTGGAGGACTTCGTGATCCAGGGCGGCGGCTTCTTCGCCAACGAGGAACTCGAAGAGATTCCCAAGTTCGGAACCGTTCAGAATGAACCGGGGATCTCGAACCTCCGAGGCACGATCGCGATGGCCAAGATGGCCGGCAATCCTGACTCGGCCACCAGCGAGTGGTTCTTCAACTTCGGCAACAACAGCGCGAATCTCGACAACCAGAATGGCGGCTTCACCGTCTTCGGCCAGATCACGGATGCCGCCGGTCTCCAGGTCCTCGATGACTTGCACGAGCTCACGACCGTCAATGCGACCAGCCAGGGCAGCCCCTTCGGTGAGATACCGGTGCTGGACGAAGCGGCGTTCGAGGACGCCGGCAACTCGGTCGAGCCTGACAACCTGATCAGCTTTGAACGCATCTCGCTGCTCGTCGAGTTCAGCAACGAGCCCTTCCAGCAGCTCGACCTGACCGGTGCCGCCACGATGACAAACCCCGAGGGGGACGCCACCGTCACCTTCGTCGATGTCACCGGGTCGGGCATCCTGACCGGTAGCGACTTCTTCGAGGTGAAGTTCAACAACAACGATCGCATCAAGAGCATCACGCTTTCGAAGGACACTCCGAATGTGCCCATCGGCATCGTCATCTCCGGCACGGATGAAGTCGGATCGATCAAGGACAGCCGCACCGGCGGCGCCCCCGACCTCGCCTACCTGATTTCTTCAGCGAAGATCAACAACATCAACCTGAAGTCCGGCATCACCGGAATGGATCTGAACAACGTCATCGCTCCGGGCATCATCTTCTCGGACAACATCGACGACGATTCTCGCCGCGACGATCCCCTCGCCCTCTACGTCGAGGGCGGCTTTGTGCAGAGCATCAAGATCGACGGCAACGTGACCGGTGACATCGTGATCATGAACGGCGCCGGCAAGATCAACATCAAGGGTGATGTCATCGACGGCGACTTCACCATCATGGATGCGGGCAACGGCAATCGATCCGTCAGCATCACGGCGGATCGCGTCAACAAGAGCGCCGTACGCTCCACGATGGCCATCGGCACCATCAAGGTGACCGACTGGCGCGACACCGGCGTCATCCGCAATGAGATCGAGGCACCATCCATCCGCGGCATCACGACCACCGGCAGTTCCTCGGTGAACGGCGATCTGGATGTCGGCATCAATGTCACCGGCGACGATCAGGAGATGGACCTGGGCAGCGTGAACATCAAGGGCGATGTCTTCATGGGCGAATGGACTGTGAATGGCGACAGCGGCCCGATCAAGATCAAGGGTGATGTCCTGAACTGGTCGCTGGACGTCGACGGCGACCTGCGCTCGCTGGACTTCGGCGATGCCACCAACGTCAGCGTGTTCGTTCAGAACAACCTGAGCAGCAAGCTCAAGGTCAACTCATGGAATGGCGGCACCCTCGACGTCGATCTGCTTCGCAACGTATCCGTCAAGGAAAATGCGAGCGTCGACATCATCGTGAACAACAGCGCCCAGGACGACATCACCAACATCAACTTCTCCGTGGGAGGCGACTTCGACGGGGGCTCCATCTTCGCATTCGGTGGAGCCAGGTCGATCAAGGTCAAGGGCGATGTGACCGACGCCGAATTCCGCTTCGCGGACACGATCCGGAAGGTCCAGCTCGGCGAGGTGAGCAACTCGGTGATCGAGGCCCTCAACGGTGCACGCAGACTGCTCTTCACCAGTTGGGACGGCGGAGAGATTCGCGGCGACCAGTACAACCGCATCGAGGCCAAGGGGGCCAACGGTGTACCCGGCGACCTGCGCGCCACCCTGAGCCTCGGCAGTTTCGTCACGCTGAAGACCAGTCGAGGCGGCGACCTCGAAGCAACCGGAACCATGGTGTCGGGCGAAACCATCGATATCGCTGGCGATATCGTCGATTCGGATCTGTCCATCACATCGGGCAACTTCTTCTTCCCGACCTCGCTCGAAACACTGCGCATCGGCGGTTCGCTCGACCGCAGCAACTTCCGCACCACGGGCGACATCGACAACGTCGAGATGCGTGGCATGTTCGACTCCGTACTCGCCAGCGGCGGCCCCGCAAGTCTCTTCTCACTGCCCTCCTCGGCCAGCGGTTTCAACACCTTCGCCACACTCCACTCCGTTCGCATCACCGGACTCAGCGGGTCGATGTCCTTCGACAACTCGGTCATCGCGGCACTAGGACTCGGCGATGTCACCATCACCATGCCGGACATGTCCAACGGTGGCATTCCCATCGGCGTTGCAGCCTCATCGATTGATTCCATCACGACGATGTTCAGCAGCGGAAGCGAGACCATGAACAACCCGGCCGCGTCCGTGGCATTCGGCGACTACCAGATCCGCGTCGGATTCCAGCCCGCCTGAGTTCAGGAACTGACCCACTGACCCGTACTCACTTCGTGAACCGGGCCCTCCAGTTCCATGTGACCTGCGGCTGTGCGACGAACCGCACATGCGCCCCCTTCCATGCGCACGACAACTACTTCGTCCGATGCAGCCTCGCCACGGTCCAGCAGAACTGCGACAACAATGCACGCACCGCTTCCACAGGCACGGGTCCTGCCACACCCACGCTCCCATGTTGACAGTTCAACCTCGTCACTCCGGATCGCGCCGATCACGTGCACGTTGATACCCTCCGGGAACACCTTGCTGCGGGTCACGAGTGGCCCCAGCACATCGATGTGTGCACCTGGTGGTGCCGAGGAACGGATGATCATGTGTGGATTGCCGATCCACCCGAACCCGAGGACTTCGCATGCTCCATCCGAAGCCTCGCTCGTCCGTCGCGAGATCTCCTGCACCTGGTCAGGCTGCGCACCCGTGTGGTCAGACCCAAGCATGGCAGGCCCCATGTCCACGGCCCACCCGGTTCCTCTCCTTGCCACGGAGACCGCTCGCGTGTCGAAGATAAGCGTCCCGTGGGGCCGCCCCCGGGATGCGAGCCACGCCGCGACGCACCGGGCTCCATTCCCGCTGATTCCACCGTCGCTTCCATCGGCGTTGAAGAGCCTGACGGCGACGCCCTCCGCGGTGTCATCGCCGACGCACAGGAGCCCGTCTGCACCGATGCCGGACTCCCGATCACACATGGCTCGAACCATCGGGCGCGACAGCCCGGCAACCTCGTTGATGACGATGAAGTCGTTGCCGCAGGCGTCCAGCGTGGCCCACTCGATGGATGTCATATCGCGGCACCCTGGAGCAGCGCCGAGATCAGTTGCCACAGCAGCACGGCACCGCCCAGCGCCAGCAACACCTTGACCCGGTGTACCGTCCGATCAACCGGCACGGCGTGCGCCGGTACGCCGACGAGTTCGTGCAGTTGATCGCGGCGTCCCTGGAGACTTCCGTGTCGCCAGGTGAAGCGACGCATGGGAATGTGATTGAACCGCCCCACCGCTCCGAGCGCACTCGACATGGCCATCACGGCATCCGCACTCAGCGACAGGCCACGATCGCGTCGGCGGGCCCGTGTGCGGCCGCTCAGATGCTGCACGGCGAAAGCATCCGCCTGCCGCTCGAAACGACGGCTGATCCAGCCGAACACGATCAGCGCGACAATCAGCGCTGGCGGCAATGAAAGCAGCGTGATGATGCCTTCGACATCGACCTGCTCCATCTCCTCCGGCCAGACGCTCAACTTCCCCAGCGACCATTCGAGCGCATAGAACATCCCGATCGCCGTCAGCAGCACGCTCTCCGCCATGGCAAGCATGAGCCACGGAAGATGATGGAATCGGGCGTGCCCGACTTCGTGCGCCATCACCGCTTCCACCTGCTCATCCGAGAGTCGCTCAAGCAGTGCATCAGTAAGCAGGATGTACCGGAAGCGACCAACGATGCCGATGACGGCTCCATTGAGCATCAGTCCGTGCGTTCGCCACAGGAGCACCTGGCGGCAGCCCACACCCTGATCCCGACACAACTGCAGCAGCCGATCACGCATCTCCCCCGCGCCCAGCGCGACCGTGTCCCACAGGTGCCTGAGCACGAATGGCATCAGTCCGATGATCAACAGCACGCCCGCAAGATTGACGACCGTGAGGATGCCCTCCTGGAGTGGTGCGAGTTCCGTGCCGTACTCACGTTCCATCCACCATGCCGCTGTCTCCTGCCACAGCAGGATGAGCGTCACGGGAATCAGGATGATCCCCAACTGGTGGCGGATCTGGTCGAGCACATAGGTGGCACGCGATGGAGTCGGGTGAATCGGTTCGCCCTGGTCGATTCGCCGGATGAGTGCGGCGTCACGCAGTCGTCGCTCCACCGGATAGTAGGACACCCAGCCCAGCACGAGAACCAGCAGCGCCGGAAGGATGATGATGACCTCGTCCACCAGGACTCGAACCGGGATCAGGCGATCGATGACGGCACCCCAGCCGAGGACAAGCACTGCGACGCCATGCCAGACCACCGCCGCGATCCGCGAGACGATCAACGTTACCTCGACGAGTCCGAGCACACGTCTCTCCCCGGTCCGATCCAGCGCGCGTCCCGCCATGAGCAGCAGGAGGTGCACAACGATCGCAATGACGGCGAACGGCGCGAGCGTACCGACGATGACTTCGACGATTCCGATTTCTCCCGCAAGCGGAATGAACGGAAGACCATCCGACGCAAGCGTGATCACGATGAGTGCGATCAGCAGCGCGTGGGTCATCGGCTCTCCGGACGGTGCACCTCGCCGAGATCAACCACGACCCCGCCTGGCTGATAGTAGTCGACGTTCATGGCATCTCGTTTGACAAAGGTGAAGACGAGACAGCACCGCCCCTGCTCCGTGGCATACAACTCATCCTGGTGGCTCGGCCCGGCGTAGTCACCGTTGTCATACTCCTGCGCATGCAGGTGATAGTGGAACGCGGACTCGTCACTGGCGAGGATCATCTCGGGAGACGCCGTGAACTGGCGATCACCCAGTCGCTGCCTGATGCGCGGCGCGTAGTACTGGATCTCCAGAGAGCCGCCCGGGCCGTAGTTGATGATGCCGCCATGCTCCGTCGACTCATCCGTGCGATCCCGCTCAGCCTGCGCAAAGATCCCGGCGGCCAGCGCCGGGTCGTCGACCAGAACCGCCGCTCCGAAAATGGCGATCAGGTCAGCCCAGGCCACCCTGTCGCGAAATCGATCGATGTCCTCGTCGGAAATCATCTCGCCTGACGCCCCCCGGCTGCGCGCATGCCGCCGCCGTGAGGTCACCATGTCATCGATACGCTCAACGAGCACATCCCGGCTCATCGCGAGTCGATCCGGTGCGTAACGGGAGGCGTGCACGAGCGACGGGAGGTGACGGAGACGCAGGCCACGCCGCTGCTCCGGTGACAACCCGGCCACGATCGAAGCCGCCTGCTCACGATAGCCGGCCCACTCCGGACGCATCAGGCGACGCAACCACTCCATCTCCGCACGGGTGTCCGGCACGATGCCGAGGGTCGACGCCGCCGCCCGCAACTGCCTCAGCACCTCGTCTCCGGGGTCGGCCGCGGTTCCCTGCAGCAGAGTGATCGTACGCGACCCGTCCGTGTCCAGGCGCCGAAGCAGGGCCCATGCATCATCCCGCTGGCGACGACGACGGACTTCGTCATCGGAAACCGACGGTTCAGCCAACTCCGTATCCATGAAAACATCGAAGACCACATCCTCGACGGGGCGATCCGGAAAGAGCTTCCGCAGCGAGCGATACTCCACGCGTTCATCGTCGACCGCGTGCGGATCGAATCGAGACCATCGCCGCACAAAACTCGGAGCGAGTTCCGTCCACTGGTACTCCGCGGCGAGATCCCCGATGAACATGGTGAGTTGCGGGCTGGGCTCGGTGGGGAGCAAGAGGCGAAGCATGTTGGCGGTGTCATCCAGGTTCGGCGTGTCCTGGAGCAGCGACTCGATCGCGACCATGCGAACTTCCCACCACTCGCTTCGCAGCCACGCGACGCGCTTGAGTCGCTCGCGGACCTCGTCGTGAGAGGCCACACCTGTCGTCTCCAGTTCCCAGAGGCGCCTCAGGTGCGCCTTCCGGGTCTTGGGGAGCAGGTCCCGGTTCATGACGGAATCCAGCGTCACTTCGGCGTTGCTTCCCCCGCCGGAGCTGGCGCAGCCGGACCCGACGAGGATCACCATCCCGGCGACGACAAGGGCACCGATACGCCACATCTGCTTGGTGAGACTCATACAAGTCAGTCTACGCCAACTTCGCAGGACCGGGTTGGCCGGAAACCCTCGGCTGGACTACCATCTCACGAAGTATGAACAGCACTCCCGAAGCAACTGACCCCTCGATCTTCGACCGGGTGGCCTACGTGATCGATCGTATTCGCCCGGCGGTCCAGATGGACGGTGGGGATATCGAACTGGTCGAGGTGACTCCGGGCAACGAGGTGCGGGTCCGGCTGCATGGTGCGTGCGTCGGCTGCCCGTCCAGCAGCCTGACTCTGAAGATGGGGATCGAGCGGAACCTCCGGGAGCACGTGCCGGAGGTCGCATCGGTGGAGGCGGTGGAGTAGCGCAGAAACCGCGCAGCGGGTGACGTCCGGTCGATGTTATCGAACGCTTACCTTTCGGAACGTCCAAAAAGTGATTGGTTTCCATGCCCCATCTGGTACGCTTGGGGTTGGTGGGTACATGATCTCCGGGTGGCCTTGCGGACAGGAGGTCCACATGCTTGTCATCACAAGGCGAGAAGGTGAAGAGGTGGTCATCGGTGACCCTTCCAACCCGATCGGCGTGATTCGGATTGCGGGTATCAAGGGTGATCGCGTGCGCGTGGCGCTTGAGTTCCCACGTGAGATCGCGGTTCACCGGCGCGAAGTCGCCGATCAGATCCTCTCCGAAACACCCGAGGTCGTCGCCAAGATTGCCGCCGGCGTCACCGTCAGCTGAACGGTCCCTCGGCTCCGTCGTCCATTCCAGCTCAGGCTTGCAGCACGCGCCCCCACAGAGGATGCAGCGCTGTCCTTCGCGCTGAAGAAATCTCCGACCCGGCCGACCAGATCGCATGCTCCAGCGCCGTGTGCGCGGGTGATGGGGTCGATCGCAGGAGCGTGACGTCAGCCAGCGCAGAACTGATCAGCGCGAACGCGCTCTCCGATGCCCGATCCAGGTTCGCACGAATCTCGGACAGAAGTGATCCTGGATCCTCGACCGGTCGGGGGCGCCAGCAGTCGTCGTCAGTCGGCAGCGTCAACAGCGCATACGCCATCTCCGCTTCCCGCACCAGCCGCGCCTCGGGCATCGCTGTCATCCCGACAACATCGGCGCCCAGCGCTCGATGCATGTGCGCTTCGGCACGCGTCGAGAACGATGGACCCTCAATCACCACGTGAACACCACGCTCATGCAGCGTCACCGCAACTCTTCGTGACGCCTGCAGCAACCAGCCCCGCATCACCGGACAGCAGGGATCCGCAAACTCGATGTGCACCGCCTCCTCGTCGTAGAACGTCCGCGCCCGCGAGACCGTCCGATCCAGGAACTGATCGCACAACACCAGTTCGCCGGGACGGATCCCCTCGCGCAGTGAGCCGACCGCGCCCGTCGACAACACGTGCGTGACGCCCAGCGCCTTCAGTGCAAAGACATTCGCACGGTACGGGACGCGGTGCGGCGGATATCTGTGCCCCGGCCCATGTCGGTTGAGCAGGGCAACTCCCACGCGCTCACCCTCGCCCCACTCCCATTCGGCCGTCACGATCGCATCACTCGGTGCGCCCCACGGCGTCTCGACGTCGTGACGCTCAATATTCTCGTGCCCAAGTTCGTCGAGGAGACGCTCACCAATCCCCGTACCACCGATGATCCCGATCTTCATGATGACTCCTCCTTGCCGCGGAACCCCATCGCAAGTTCTGCGAGTTGTTCAACGCTCAGCGCTTCGGGGCGAAGCTGCGGCGTCACCCCGTCCGGCCACGAAATGTCCCGACCGAGGATCGTCCCGAGTTGCTTGCGACGCTGGGCAAAGAGCCGACCGCAGAGCGACTCCAGCGCGGCCCCGTCTCGGACCAGCGCTTCAGCACGCCGCTCAAGGGCCACCATCTCACTCACGACTTTCGGCTGTGGCCAGAAGCAGCCGGGCGGCAGCGTGGCGATGCGGCTCACGCGATTGAACGCCTGCACGATGACGGTCAACTCGCCGTACGTCTTCGACCCCGGCGCCGCCCGAAGACGTTGACCCACTTCACGCTGGATCGTGACGTACTGGCCGCGGCACTCCGGATGATCCAGCGACAGCCGCATCATGAGTGGCCCGGCCGCCTGGTAGGGAAGGTTTGCAACGAGTGTAAAGGGTCGACCGGCGAGCGCATCGACGATGCCGGAATGAATCCGCCGCTTCGACTCCAGGCAGTCACCGTGGATCAGTCGAATCGCATCACCGAGCGTGTCGCGCAACAGGTCTGCGAGGCCATCGTCCATCTCGCATGCCACGACCTCACACCCCGATTCGATCAGGCAGACGGTCAGCGCTCCCGTTCCCGGCCCGACCTCCAGCACGAGATCACCTTCGCCCACACCGGCCACCTCGACAAGCCGCCGGATCAGGTTGTGATCGTGAAGGAAGTTCTGACCCAGCGACTTCTTGGGCGCCAATCCCCGGGATTCCAGCATCGTCCTGATTTCAGTCAGCGTCTGCACGCAAACATCCTCGCCGATGCGTGTTCACCACTCGCCCACCAGTACCCGGTCGATCGCATGGGCGACGCCGTGTTCCGCGTTTGACTTCGTGTGCATGTCAGCAGCCTCACGAACCGCGTCGACCGCATTGCCCATCGCGATTCCGAGACCGGCACCCTCGATCATCGCGACGTCATTGACCTCGTCACCGATGGCGGCGATGCGATCTCGATCAATGCCCTGCTCCAACGCAAGGCGATGGATCGCGGTCCATTTGCTCACCTGGGGATCAAAGACCTCCAGCAGATGAACGCGCTCGTCCTTCGCCCCGTGCGCACCGGAGTCCTTGCTCCCGGCTACCGCAGCAAAGTGCTGAGTCATCGTCTCGGGACCAAACTCCGCATGCACGCTCTCAGCCAGCGCATGCATCACATCAGCCACCGCCGCAAAACCAACACGCACCGTGTGCTCAGGATGCGCATCCTCTTCGATCGAGTCCACCTGCCGCACGATGACATCCATGACACTGAACCACCACTTGGTCGGGTATTCCATCGGTCCGGAACGTACGAACAGATAGTCGAACCCGGCCGCGTCGCGATCCTTCAGGATCAGTGGGGCGCGGTTCGCAGCAGCAAAGTGCGCGCAAAGTCGATCGACAAGGTCCTGCCGCATCGCCCAGCGGTGAAGGGTCTTGCCCGAGAGGGCATCGACGACCATCGCGCCGCCGGCGCACACCATCGGGGCGACACTCCGGCCGCGTGCCGGCCTGCGCGCATCGATGGCATCGATGGCTGCGGTTGATTCGACGAAGCCGCGTCCCGTGCAGATGACCACCTCGACACCCGCGGCTCTCGCGTCATCGACCGCCCGACGATTCTCGGGCGAGACCCGACCGTCAGGACCCAGGAGCGTCCCATCAAGATCGAGGGCAATGAGGTCATAGCGGCATTTCATGGTCGGCATTCTAGAGGGGCGACTGGTGATTGCCACCCGGCGGATCAGCCGGTGGATTCACTGTCCCCGCCGGGGTGACGCTCTACACTGTGCTCATGCCCCCTACTCTCCCAGATACCCGGGCCCTGACTCAGGTTGATTTCGATCACGTCTGGCACCCGTTTACACCGATGCGCCAGTGGCGCGACTCGCAGCCGACGATCATCGAGGCCGCCGAGGGATTCCATCTCATCGATACAGATGGCCACCGGTACATCGACGGCTTCTCGAGCCTGTGGTGCAATGTGCATGGACACCGGGTCCCCGAGATCGATCAGGCCATCAGAGATCAACTTGATCGCGTCGCCCATTCCACCATGCTCGGCCTGGCCTCCGTCCCCGCCATTCACCTCGCCGAAAGACTGGTGGGCATCGCTCCGGGGGAAATGCGTGTGCCCGGCGCAGAGACCAAGGTCTTCTACTCCGACGCCGGCGCCACCGCGACTGAGCTGGCCTTCAAGATGGCCATCGGATTCTGGCACCACACCGGACAGCCCCAGCGCAACACGCTCATCGGCATCTCCGGCGCCTATCACGGCGACACAACGGGCGCGATGTCGGTCGGGTACAGCGCCTACTTCCACCGTCCCTTCCAGCGCATGACATTCCAATGCGCCTGGGCGCCCGCACCGGACGTCTGCCACCCTGACCCGCACTTCAACATCAGGCCCCTCGCCAACCCCGCCCGCGACTGGCCGAGTCGATCACCCGAGCGTAGAGAAGCATGCGTATCCGCTGCTTTGCACGCACTGGAGATGCTGCTCGAACAGACCGGCGATCGATGCGCCGCCATCGTGATCGAGCCGCTCATGCAGGGAGCCGCCGGGATGATCGAACAGCCCGAAGGCTACCTCCGCGGCGTCGCGGAACTCGCCCGCCGGCATGGAGTCCTGCTCATAGCCGACGAGGTCGCCACCGGCTTCGGTCGAACCGGAGAGATGTTCGCCTGTGATGTCGAAAACGTTACGCCTGACATCCTGTGCGTGGCCAAGGGACTGTCCGCCGGCTACCTGCCGCTCGCAGCGACACTGTGTCGCAACACGATCGCGGAAGCGTTCGAGGGTGACCTGTCACAGAATCGAACGCTCTATCACGGACATACGTTCACCGGGAACCCGCTCGCGTGTGCCGCGGCACTGGCGTCACTTGACCTCTTCAACCGAAACGAGGTCCTCGATAACGCGAGGGCGAATGCCGGGCGCATCACCGCGGCACTCTCGAATCTGCTTGATCATCCGCATGTCCTCGACGTGCGTCAGCGCGGCCTGATGACAGGCATAGAACTCACGGCCGATCGGCAGCAGGGACGCCCCTTCTCACCCGAAGCACAGGTTCCCCACCGCCTTTGCCTCGCCATGAGAGCCGCCGGTCTGATGATCCGCCCGCTGGGAAACGTTGTCATTTTCATGCCGGCACCGGCCATGAACGCCTCTCTGCTGGATGAGGCTCTCGACATCATCACGCGGACATGGGAATGCTTCGACTTCGCAGAGCACCTCTGATAGACTGCAACCTGACCCGATCCTCGCAGGGAGAAGCGCAACGGATGACTGGCGAAGGGCTCGCTGAGACGGCACACTTCGACGCCCACGATCTGGGACCGCAACTCGAACCCGCGCTGATCGAATCCTGCAATGACAAGTTGCATGATGTCCATTGGTTCCGAGTGGACTGGCAACGAGGTGGTGCCGCCACCGCGTACGGGAAGTACCGCTGGGACGATGGAACGGACCGCGATGTCGTCATCAAGTTCCCGGTCGGACCCACGGAGTTCCGCTTCACGACCGCGCTCGCCGAGACCGATGCGCCGACACCGAGACTTGCAGCATTCGGCCGCGAACTGGGGGGCCATGACTTCGCCTGGCTCGTGATGGAACGGCTTCCCGGCGATCCGCTCGCCGCCCGACTGCACAAGGACGTGTTCAGAGAACTCGCTGCCGCATGCGCTTCGTTCTCTGTCCATGCCAACAAGGCCGTGTGCGCTGCCGACCCTGCTCCGCAGGCCGACTGGGGCAAGTTGCTGGAGCACGCCCGCGCCGCGATCCGTGACAGCCGCATTCCGGATGAACAGCGATGGAGCACCATGGTCCGCGAAGTGCAGCGTCACCTGCCGCAGCTCCAGGCTTTCTGGCGCGCCCGTGACTGCGAGAACTGGTGCCACGGCGACCTGCATGCAGGCAACCTGATGCGTCGTGGTCCGGACTCCCCGTGGGGCCCCGACGAATGCGTGCTGCTCGACCTCGCCGAGGTTCACCATGGTCACTGGGTCGAGGATGGTGTGTACCTGGAACGCCTGTACTGGGGCCGGGAAGAGGTGATCAAGGGGATCAAGCCCGTGTCGCTCGTCGCGCGCGCCAGAAGAGACCGTGGCCTGGACACCGCTGTCGATGACTACGCCCGGATCGCAAATGTCCGGCGTGTACTCCTTGCCGCGTGCGTCCCCGCCTTCCTGCATCGGGAGGGGCACCCGCTGTATCTCGCGGCGGCCCTGCGGATTCTCGAACGCCTGGTGCCCGTGGTCACCTGATCCGATCGCTCCTCAGGTTGATGACGCGCGTGGGTCCCCTACAATCTCCATTTCCCGATTGTTTCACCCCCTGAAATGAGGCTCTCATGTCGACTGTCAACACCCTCGGCGTCATCGGCGCCGGTCAGATGGGCGGAGGTATCGCGCAGATTGCAGCGACCGCCGGTATCAATGCCATCCTCTTCGATGCCCACACTCCACAACTTGGCAAAGCGAAGGCACTCCACGAGAAGTTGATGGCCCGTGCCGTTGAGAAGGGCAGGATGGAGCAGGCGGATGCGGACGCCGCACTGAAGCGGATCGACTACAACGAGTCTTTCGACGCCCTGAGCGGTGCGGACTGGATCGTCGAAGCGATCATCGAGGATCGGGACGTCAAGGTGGACCTGTTCGGCAGGCTCGCCGCCATGTTCGCCGATCGGCAGGATGTGGTGCTTGCCAGCAATACGTCGTCCATCTCGATCACGGAAATCGCAGCGGCGGCGGGCGATGCCGCCCACCGGGTCGTCGGCATGCACTTCTTCAACCCGGTCCCGGTCATGAAACTGGTCGAGGTGATCAAGGGACTCCAGACCGATCAGTCGGTTGTGGACCGAACGATTGCGCTCTCAGAGCGCATGGGGAAGACACCGCTCGCGGCCAACGATCGACCGGGTTTCGTCTCCAACCGGATCCTGATGCCGATGATCAACGAAGCGTTCTATGCATGGATGGAAGGCGTTGCCGAACCCGAAGCGCTTGACGGCATCATGACGCTCGGAATGAATCACCCGATGGGGCCTCTGCGACTCGCTGACTTCATCGGCCTCGACACCTGCGCGCACATCATGAATGTGCTCGCAGACGGACTGCACTCGGAGCGCTATCGTCCGTGTCCGCTCCTTGAGCAACTCGTTGCCGCCGGCAGGCTGGGCAACAAGACGGGACATGGGGTCTTCGATTACTCGAAGTGACCATCTGAGATTCGATCGCGATGCAAGGGGCGTCCGACATGGGCGCCCCTGTCTCTGCGCTGTCCAGGAGGATCCAACAGATTCTCGCTGAATTTGTGCGGGAGTTCAGTGGCCGTTGCTGTCCGCCGCGTACAGTCGTGCCCGACACGAGGACGAGATCACCTGACACACCTACGTCGCTCCGTGTCCGCGATCGGCGCGTCTACGACGCGACACTGTTCCGAACCCTGCTGCTGCTTCCGGGGCGACGTGCGGAACGGTGAGACAGCGCCGACGCGGACTCCTTTTTGTCCTTGTCCTGTTCTCATGACTGCTTCCGCAGTTGTTCATTCCAGGGGACCCCATGGCTGTCGTACCGATGTGCCTGTGCTGTTGCGCGATGCTGATGCTGGTGATGACCGCCTGCGCGCCGCCCACTGATGTGCGCCCATCGAAGGTGCAGCGGGCAGCGACGGGATGCCCGGATGACCACGACTGCGATGGCATCGCGGACGAATTCGATTGCGAGTCGCCGGACTTCTTCGGACCGCCCTGCCTGTGCGAGGACGACTCCGGCCTGTCCCCCGCGGACCGCGATGATGACGGCGATGGCCTGCTCAATGCGGACGATCCGGACTCACCATGGTGGCAGGGCTGGCTTGGCTGGCACGACTCGCATGCCCGACACGACACGCACGAAGCAACCGGGCGTCATGGCGTGAGCGGTCAGTCGCCGCGATGGAAACAAGAAACCACCCGCACGCTCTCGGGGAGCACGCGGGTGGTCGCTGTCGCGGCGGGTGTCGGGGTGGTGGTGAGACCCCGCCGCTGTGGTGGTGGTGCGTCGATGCCCCGGGGGGATCGACGCCAAGGTGGTGAAGCGTCCGGCCGGCCGTCACTCCGGTCGGACGCAAGCCTTTCATGCCGCACGCGAAACAGACACGCGGCGAGGCGGGGCAAGGTCTCCAGCGCCATCCTTGACGCGATCCACTCGCCCGACCGGCCCGGCAGCATCCGTGCGCCAGGCCAACTCTGATACGTCGCCGCATTCGTCCATGAATCCGGCGGCAATGTTCTGTCCGACAGGGTCTTCCCGAGGCCCTTAACTTCGCCCGGGTGCGTCCATGCCGCTGACGTCCGAACAACCCGACGTCCTGCTTGGATCCGATCCGTGGATCCCAAACCCTCTCGCCGCTGGTTGAAGCGGCGGAGGAAATCGCTCCCTACTCCCCATTCGAATCGTGGCGCTCGCTTCCCTCTGTGCGACGCGATTCGATCCGGGCCATTTGCCCGGGGAGTTCGGCCAGGCGGTTTCTGCGGCTGTCGCGCCACGCCGCCTGGTCGCGGATTTCGAGACGATCCCCACACCCCACAAGCACAACATCCTGTTCGATACCGACCAGGTCGAGCATGTCCTCGGTCAGGCGAATCCGCCCCACCGAGTCCCACTCCACGCGGGCCGACAGGCCGAAGAGCGTCGTCTGCATCTCCGCCTCGTCTTCGTTGGGTGTCAAAGTCGGCGCCGACTGGATCGCCTGCGCCCGGTCATAGAAGTCCCGCTCCGCGTACAGCCGAATCACGCCCTCACGCCAGGGAATCGCGAAGAACGCCGCGCCATCCTCCTCAGTCCGCCATCGGTTCCGAATCTCTGCAGGAATCGCGACGCGATTCTTGGCATCGATCCGATGTTCATGGTGACCGAAGAACTTCACGGATCAGCTCCCGAAGTAACAGGACTGCCCCACGATACCCCACCTGACTGTTCAACGCAAATACTTTTGCCACACGATGCCCCACGGATCTGCTCCGGGCAGACATATCCACTGGACATCCACATCAGATGCGGCGTTATCCACCGCGGGGTATGCTTCCGCGGACCTCAGGAACGTCCGAGACGTTCATGACCGTCGCCTCTGGTTCAGAGGCAGGGAGGTGAATGGATGACCGATTCCGGTGGCTCGGATCCCGGCTCGGTAATCGCTCGAGTGCCCTCAGGCATCTTCGTCATGACCGCCGCCTTCGAAGGCCGGCGGAGTGGTCTCTGTGCCACGTGGGTCCAGCAATGTGGCTTCGAGCCCCTCCTCATCAGCGTCGCCATTCAGCGGGGACACCCCATCGCCCCCTACATCCGCGACAGCCATGCCTTCGGGCTCTGCCAGATCGCGCAGGAAAACGCCTACCTCATCAAGAAGTTCAACTCCAACGCCGAACTCACCGACGCCGTCTTCGACGCCCTGGAAACCACCACCCTCGAAACCGGCTCACCGCTCCTCAAGAGAGCCATGTCCGTCATGGACTGCCGCGTCGTCCGACACATCGACTTCGATGGCGATCACGAGTTGTTCATCGGTGAAGTCGTCGCATCGCAGATCCTTCACGGCGAGACCACGCCATTCGTCAGGATCCGCGACAACGGGTGGGACTACTAGATCAGTGCCGGGGACCAGTCGCGGCAAGCGCACACAGAGACGCAAAATCAGAGTGACTACAGCACGCCGCGAAGCAGGAAGTGCACGCCGATTCCCGCTGCATACCCCAGTGCGATCACCGGGGACCATTTCAGGTGGCTGAAGAAGGTGTACTTCTCACGCGCCACACCCATCAGGCCGACCCCCGCGGCCGAACCGATGGACAGCAGACTTCCGCCGACCCCGACGGTCAGTGTGACCAGCAGCCACTGGAAGTGGTCCATCTCCGGTTCCATCTGGAGGATTGCGAACATGACGGGGATGTTGTCCACGATCGCAGACAGGGCCCCGATGATGATGTTCGCCTTGGACGCTCCCAGTTCCCCGTACATGGCACTGGACGCCTGCGCCATATAGCCGAGGAAACTCAGCCCCCCCACTGCGAACGTGATCCCGAAGAAGAACAGCAGCGTATCCCACTGGGCCCGGCTGACCTCGCCGTAGATATCCAGCCGCTGGTCCATCGGCTTGATGGATGACATCCGCACGTAATAGGTGAAGATCATCAACAGCGACAGGCCGGTCATCATGCCGAGGTAGGGCGGCAGGTGGAAGACCTGTTCGAATGTCACTGCCAGCGCGATTGTGCAGAGGAAGAGGAAGCCGATGCACATCGAGCCTCGCTTCATCTCGGTGCGCTCATCCGTGGTCTCGGGGCGCCCCTTGGGCACTGCGAAGGTCATGATGATGGCCGGGAGCAGGTACGTCGCCAGCGAGGGCAGGAAGAGGCGGAAGAACTCGAAGAACTCCATCTTGCCCGCCTGCCAGACCATCAGCGTCGTGATGTCGCCGAAGGGCGAAAACGCCCCGCCACAGTTCGCGGAGAGCACGATGTTCACGCACGAGACCTGCACGAAGCGAAGATTCTGCTTGTCCACGGCCATGATCACCGTGCCCATCAGCAGGGCGGAGACCAGGTTGTCCGCGATCGCCGAGAAGAAGAATGTGATCCCGCCCGTCACCCAGAAGAGCGTGCGGTAGCCCAGGCCCAGACGCACGAGCGATGTGCGGATGAAGCCGAAGACATTGCGCTCGTTCAGCGTGTTGATGTACGTCATGGAGACGAGGAGGAAGAGGAACAGCGATGCAAACTCGCTGAGGATGTACACCACCTCCTCGTGCAGCAGTTCCTCCGAAATGCCGTAGTCCTTCGCTGCGGAACCGATGACGAGCCAGATGCAGCCTGCAGCGAGAATGACCGGCTTGCTCTTGTTGAGGTAGTGAAACTCCTCCGTCATGACCACGATGTAGGACACGACGAAGATGACGACGCACAGGATGGCGCGCCAGTCTCCCGTCTGCGCAAGCGCGTGGTGCTCGGCTTCGGAGCCGAGAGCAACACCGGGAAAAACTGAAAGCAGCAGCAGCGGCAGCAGCGTTCGGAGGCTCATGGGGTGTCCCGCGAAAGGGAATGGCGAGCGGGCATGGTAGCAGGCCGATGCCGGTTCATCGCGTCGCCGTCTTATCGGAGGTGCGGGTCAGACGCGGATCTGCTTGATCTCGTCGTACGCGCCCATGACCTTGTTGCGAACCGCAAGGAGCATGCGGAAGGCCGTCTCCGCCTTCTGCGTCGCCATCAGGACCGTCTCGACATCATCTCGAGCGCCGGTCTGCAGGTCTTCCATCGCGGTGTTGGCGTCCTGCTGAAGCTTGTTCACCTCCTGGATGTTCTCCATGAGCACATCCTTGAAGGTGGGCTGACCGGGATCAAGAGGCTGGCCTCCCCCGGGAAGGGAAGACGGTCCGGTCCCGCCGCCCGGCCGGATGCCGTGCGTGCCGCCTGTCGATCCAATGAGTCCGAGTGGGTCTGCCATGACGTTTCCTGGTCATGTATCGGCACAATGTGCCGTGGGAGCTTGAAGGATCACGCAATCAGGCGCAACGCCTGCGCCAGCATGGTCTTGGTCGCCTCCGCGGCCCGTACGTTGGCTTCGTACGCCCGAACCGCCTCCATGGCGTTGACCTGCTCAGTGACCGGGTCAATGTTCGGATAGTACACGTATCCCGCATCTTCCGTCCCCTCAGGGCGGGCGTACGGGTTCGTCGGGTCCCACTTCTTGCGGAACTCCGACTCATCGAAATCGATCTCGCCGATGTGCACCCCCATCGACTGACCGGCCGGCGACAACGCGTCCGGATTCCCAGGACGGAAGATCGGAATGCGGCGTTGATAGGGATTCGGATTCCCATCCGCATCGAGAATCGCGTCCTGGTTCGCAATGTTCGCAGCGATGGTGTTCAGCCGGGTCCGCTGGGCGATCATACCGCTGACTGAGATGTCAAGTGATCCGTGCATGTCTCACAGGCTCCGCGAGGACCGATCAGGGTCGCTCGGTGATGGCTGAGGTGAGGATTTCCGTCTGGGCCCGGAGGAATTCGGTGGCAACCCGGAAGGCGGCCGTGTTCTCCGCGAGGTCCTGCATGAGCCGCTCAAGGTCGCGGTTGTTGCGATCGTGGAAAAGGATGTTCCGCCCACTCGCCGAGGGACGAAGGTGAATCTGGCCCCGGTCGCCCTGGCTGACTTCGCGCGTGTTCTCGATCCTGAGTTCGCCGCGATGCCCACCGTAGTCCTCCCGCCGTCGCTCGGCCGCCCGCGCGAGGTTCTTCTGGAAGTCGGGGACGGAGATGTCGGAGGGCTGGAACTCGGGAGTCGAGATGTTGGCGATGTTGTTCTGGATGAATCGATGCCGCTGAGCAGCGACCTGGGCGGCGGCCTCCAGCACCGGGATGGCATCAGCATTCGTCAGTCCGTCAATGAACATGCCGACAGACTCCGCAATCAGCGTGCCAGCGAGGGCAGCACCCGATCAGAGCGTGGGAGAAACGAGCTGCAGTTCCTTCCACTTCTTGAGTTTGAGCCCCAGTGTCCTGACACCGATGCCCAGAGCACGCGCAGTCTTCTGCCGGTGACCGTTGTAACGCTTCAGCGTCTCAACGATGACGTCCCGCTCAATGTCCGCAAGCAGACGGGGCTCACCACTTCCCAGTTCTCCAAGCGTGATCGCGACCGCCTGCTCAGGGGTCACACCATTGCCATTCGAGTGCACGCCCGCCGAACCGTTGGTCTCGACCGCTGCATCCGGAACCGGACCGTCAAACAGCCAGTGGTGGATCACGTCGGACTCGATCACGTCGCCACGGCTCAGCACCACCGCACGCTCGCACAGGTTCTGCAGTTCACGCACATTCCCCGGCCAGTGATAGGACATCAGGAGGTGCATCGCGCTGCTGCTGATCGCCTTCTCCGCCCGACCGTCCCTGCTGCACGCCTGGCGCACAAAGTGCGGCGCGAGGATCTCAATGTCACTGACACGTTCCCGCAATGGCGGCAGGTGAATCGGGAGCACATTCAGTCGGAAGTAGAGGTCCTCGCGGAACTCGCCGCGGCGGACCTCAAGGTTCAGGTCTCGATTCGTGGTCGCAATCACGCGAACATCGACACCGATGGACGTGCTGGACCCGACCCGCTCGAACGTCCGCTCCTGCAGAACACGAAGCAGCTTGGCCTGGATCTGCGGCTTCACCTCGCTGATCTCATCCAGCAGCAATGTGCCGCCGTGCGCCAGTTCGAAGCGTCCCTTGCGAAGCTGGTCCGCGCCAGTGAAGGCGCCACGCTCATGACCGAACAACTCGGACTCCATGAGCGACTCGGACATCGCGGCACAGTTCATCGCGAGGAAGGGCTCTCCCCCGCGTGGGCTGAGGTCATGGATCGCATGGGCAATGACTTCCTTGCCGGTGCCGGACTCCCCGGAGATCAGCACCGTCCCGTGGGAAGCTGCGATATCCTGCAACTTCTCCTTGATGTCCCGGATAGCCTGCGACTCTCCAAGAATGCGATTGAGACCGGAGCACTCGCTGTCATCATGAGGCGTGACATCCGGGCCGGAACTCACCGTCAGTCGCAGAATGGCGTTGTCGCGCTTCAGCCTGGCGTGCTCAATGGCACGTTTGACCGCGATGATCAGTTCGTCACCCTCAAATGGCTTCGTGATGTAGTCGAAGGCACCGATCTTCATCGCCTCAACGGCTGTCTTGATCGTGCCGAAGGCGGTCATGAGCACGACCGGCAGGTCCTGATCGACCGCCCGGATCTGCTCGATGAGATCGATGCCAGTCATCCCTGGCATGCGAAGATCCGTGACCACGGCGTCCGGACGTTTGCGCGGGATGAGTTCCAGAGCAGCGTGACCGTCCGCGGCTGTCACGACGGTGAACCCGGCACGCTGCAGGGTGACAGCCACGCTGTCCCGCAGCATTTCCTTGTCGTCAACGATGAGGACGCTTCTCATTCGGTGTCTCCGCTCGAGGCTTGGGAATCCGGGGGTGTCGGGAGGATCAATTCGACGCGCGTACCACGACGATCGTCGATCGCCGTCGCGGCCCCCGCATCGATGGGCATCTGGTCTTCAGGAAGCAGTGGACACGCCGGGTCATCACCTCGGGCAATGAGGCGAGGCACGTCATCCGCAGGTGTGGTCAGTGCGATACGTCCGCCGTGGGCATCGATGATCCGATGCACGATGGCCAGTCCGAGCCCCGTGCCGGTGTGCCGAGTCGTGAAGAAGGGCTGAAAGACTCGATCAGCAACATCAGGAGGCAAGCCCGGTCCGTTGTCGACGATCACCAGTCCGACCATCGGGCTTCGCCGCCCGTTGTGATCGAGGATGGACCGGCGCACGAATTCGAAGCGAATCTGCGGCTCGGGAGACTCCGACTCCAGCAGCGCCTGGGCGGCGTTGCGTATCACGTTCACGAGCGCCTGGTGCATCAGCGATGGATCAGCGATCACAAGGGCGTCACCATCGGGATGCTCCACCGCAATCGATGCCTCGTCAATGAGGTCGCGGCATGATGCCTCCGCATCTCGAAGCAACTCCGCAGCGCTCACGGCATGCCCCGAGACGTGCAACTCGCGTGCAAAGTCGAGTACGTCATGCACGATGTCGTTCATGCGCACCACGGCATGGTCGATGCGACACACGACGTCCCGCTGCTCCGGACGATCCACGAGATCGTCCAGCAGCATGCCCGCGTAGAGTCGAATCGATCCCAGCGGATTGCGGATCTCGTGAGAGATGCCCGCGGCCATCTCTCCCAGCGCCGCCAGTTCGCGAGCCCGGCGAAGTTCTCTTCGTGTCTCGGACAACTCGTCCTGGAGCCTGACCACCTCATGCTGGAGGGACTCATGCGTCTCCTGGAGGCGCGCGCAGGCATCGTTGAACATGCCCATGACTTCCGCAAGTTCGGAAGCGCTCAACGCCTCCAGCGCCGCCATGGGAAGCGGACCCTGGGGACCGGGTGCTCGGTCGCGGGCTTCCACACTCGCGGCGACCGTGCTCATCCCTGTCGATCCTGATAGTGAGGCTGTTGGCGCGAGACACCCGTTGAGGCGTAGGCGTTGACGGCGCTTCGATTACGGGAGAGTGAGGCCAGTTCGTTCTGAACCCCGCCGCGCCGTTCTTCAAGTGCCTTCTGGTCGGCCTGGTCCCGCGCGGCGATGCTCGCGACGAGTTCTTCGAGTTCTCTCATACGAGCCCGTACGGACTCGCGCAGTGCCGCCGGAAGCTGCTCGGAGAGCGTGTCCCACGACGCGAGGAAGGGCTCGAGTTCACCGTTCGAACTTGTAATGCGATCGACGATGACCTGCCGCGATCCCAGCAGCGCCAGGAGTTCGTCCGACCGTCCTTCCTTGATCAGTGCGGCCTGATCGCGACTCAGCTGGTCCAGTTCCCTGAACTGCTCGACCTGCTGTTCGACGATGCGCAGCAGTCGCGGGCCCCAGATTTCGGGGCGTTCGTGGGGCGATGGTGATTCTGCGCCCGTGTTGCCACCGGGCGTCGGTTTGTCGGCCATCCGTGACCTCGCTTCGGTTCCGATCCGTGGACTCGAGCTTACGACACGGGCTCCGCCGTGCCTGCTTGGGGTGGATTATCGGCCCATCCCTGAATGGCCATGAATTTTTTGCGCGAGTCTGCGGTCAGCCGGCGTCCGCGATCTTGTCCCGGGTGGAGAGCCACCGCTCCCAATGCTCGCGGGTCATGGTGGTCTGGCCGTTGAGCCAGACCTCGTCGGGCAGATCCTGGAGACGGTTGCGGGCCCGCTCCTCGGCGGTGCGAGCTTCCTCCAGGCGACCGAGTTTCTCGTAGCAACTGACGATCTGGGCCATCGCGATCAGCGAGGATGGATCATCGGCGTACTTCTGGGCGGCCGCGTCGTAGTGCTGAATTGCCTCGTCGAAGTTCCCGAGGTCGTAGGCGCAGTCGCCTCGATAGAAGATGGCGTTGCGCAGCACGACCTCCTCGACGGGCGTTCGGGTTGGGCTGCCGGGAGCATCAAGCTGATCACGGACCTGCTGGTAGATCTTGAGGGCCCGGGCCAGCCGATCCCGCCTGAGTGTCTCGAGATCGCGTCTGCGATTCTGTGGCATCTGGCCCTTGAGCGTCCGTGCGATTCCGGTCGCTGACAGGCGGAGCGAGTCGGCGAGGTCGTTGCGGAGTTCGGCGAGTTGTTCGGTGTCGGGGTAGCGCTCCAGCACTTCCTCGAGTTTCTCGATCGCTTCATCGAAGCGGCCGATCCGCCGGTACATGCGGGCCAGTTCGGTGAGAGCCTCCTGATATTCGCGCGATGACGGATCAAAGTACGTGCCATCCAGGACGCGCATCAGCCAGCCCTCGGCACGGCGCGCGGCATCATCGCCCGACTGCCTGAGGTTGCAGCGGGCCAGTGGCACATAGCTCCGGTAGGCGTGCTGAGTCGTGCTGTCGGACTCGATGATGCCCTCGTACGCCTTGATGGCGTCGGCATCATTGCCGAGCGCCTCGAACGCCTGTGCGATTCGGAACCGCACGTCGAGGTAGTGCGGCGCATCGCGATGGTTCGCTTCGTACTGCTGAAACGTCCCCAGGGCATTGGCGATCTCACCCGACCGGTCAAAGCAGTCGGCGGCGAGGAGCATGCCCTCGGCGGCGTCGGCAGGCCGCGCGATGACCATGCGTGCGTACTCCAGGTACGCGTGGGCAGACTCCGAGAAGAGTGCTCGCACCTGCTCTCTGGTCACCGGATCCAGCCGCGCAAAGTCGACCGGCGCCACGCGCATGAAGTCCTGCTGATCGCCATGATCGTCGTTGATGAGGTGCAGGCCATGCTTACGCTTGGTCCAAGCGATGCGTCGGATAGCGTCCGCCGGCGTCGCATTGTCGGGCCAGAGGTCCCTGATGAGTTCGGCGAACAGGAGGGCATCCTCGTACCGCAGAGCATCCATCTGGCTCCGATAGAACTGCTCGATGCTGTTGGCCACGAGTTCGCGCGTGAAACCCGGGGCGGTCAGTCCTGAGCCCATCCGCTTGACCAGCGTTTCATAGGCATCGAGCGCCGCACTGCCATTCCCGAGCGCTGCCTCGACTTCACCGAGTCCGAGCAGCGCAGAGAGGAGCGCCGGCGTCTCACGGTATCCCTCGACAACGAGGGCATACCGGTCGCGCGCTTCTTCGTAGTCCCCCCGCGCCTGATCCAGCCGGGCGAGCAGCACCCCCACCTCGCCGTGCAGCGGCGTACCCGGTTCGATGATGTCGGCAGCCCGCTGCGCATGTTCGGCGGCTTCATCCAGTTCACCGTTGACGTAGTACCCCTGCCCGAGCATGAGGAAGAGTTCGCCGACACCAGGCGCTTCCCAGTCGTCCAGACGCGCAACCTCCATGAGCAGGCGGTCGATCGCATCTTCCGGGAATCCCGCCTCGATGCGAACCTCGGCCTGCCGCGCCACCGCCCACAGGCGCATTCCCTCCGACAGGTCCGGATCCTTCAGAATCTCACGCAGGTAGGCGAGCGCATCAGGCAGTCCCTCTTCCCCGCGGGCCAGCTTGATGCCCACCAGTTGTCGAAGCATCTCCTGTCGCCGGGTGCTCTCCGGAATGGACATGATCCGCTCGTGGGCCCGATCCTCCTCGCCCAGAGACATCAACGCATCGGCTATCCGGACAAGTCGTTCGCCGGAGAGCGTCTCCAGGCCAATCCGCTCGCCACGCTCATATTCATTCACGATGCGCCGGTGATTCTCGTCGAGGTCGAGCTTCAGACTCTTCTGCTCCAGGTACATGCGGTCACCCTGGAGCAGGTGATACCGACCGCGCTGCGTTGCCGTCATCAGGGGATTGCCCAACTGCGGGAAGATACCCTGAGCAAGCAGGTCACGAGCCTCGTCATACCGGTCGGCATGGATGAGCTGCACCACCTGGTCCATCGCACCATCGAAGTCCGGATCCGGTCGACCCGACACCCACGAACGCAACCCGAGAGCCATCAGGCCGAGGGCGACGACAATGGTCGGAATCTGCCAGATGTCGCGCCGGCCCCGAAGTGGAGTCGCGGTCGGCACCAGACGCTTCAGCAAGCTGACCTTCGCTTCATCGGTGTTCGGATTGTCGGTGTTGTCGTCTGACAAGTAGCGACACCTCGTGACGTGAAACCGGTGCGCAGATATCGCGCCGTCTGAGGTTCGTTATCGGCAGGGGCCGGATCAGACCTGAAGGAGAATGTGAGCGAGCCCCCCGGCAGACCGCTCAGTCGGCCTCATCATCGGTATCTTCCGACTGATCGACGATCACGCGCGTCTGGAAGTCACCCGGCCGCGAGGCACCCGGAGACATGAGGACGAAGAGGCCAAGCGGCGGGCAGAGCACCTTGACCGCATTCCGCGCCACCGAAATGTGCACGGGTGGCGGGCCGCCGCTTCGGGAGACGACCCGGCAGCCGAGAATCAACTTGCCGGGCGTCCGCCCCCAGATCGCTTCGCAGATCGCGCTCGTAGCGATCAGGATCCCCGCCGCCGTGAGCAGCGGCAGCACGTCCCCCTTGCCCTGGAGGATGCCGAGCAGATCGAGCACCTCCCCCACCGGTCGCCCCCAGATGAACGCCGCGATCAGGCCCGCCGGAAGCAGGTCAAACAGGAACGCGACCATCCGCCGCGCCGGATCGGCCAGCGCCGCCCCTTCCGGCATCGGGAAGGTGTCATCCCGTTCCGGCTTCAGGATGAAGACCACGATCGTCAGGAAGACCGACCCCATGACGAGAATGAGGGCCTGGACTTCCCGCGGCGACATGGGGCCCGAAGCGTGCAACTCCTCGACGGCCAGCACCTGTCCGTTCAGATCGGCCACCCGGCGGCGAAGTGATATCTCGGGATCACTGCCGGCATCAGTCCAATACAGCGCGATGCGTTCGCCCTGCTCGATCGCCACCGCCTCCACCGGAGCATCCGAGATCGTTGTGCGGACAGGCGCCTCCTCGCCCCACAGCAGGCGCACCCGGACGTCGTCGCCCTCGCGCGTCACCAGGACGCGGCTCGACTCGGGCGAGCGCAGCACACCGCCCGCGAGCCAGGGGATGCGTTCTTCATCGAGTGATTCACCCGAGTACACCATCGCGTGGTCGTCCCCGGGGACGATGATGACCGGTTCGCCGGCGAGCACGGAGAGCGTTCCAGCCTCGAGTTCCGGGGTCAGGATGGCCGTGGCATTCCAGGTCGTGCCACCCAACTGCATCAGCATCACCTGGCCATCGACCCGCATCGTGAAGGCGGGTCCCGATGCGGTTGCGACAAAGTCGAGCAGATCACCACCAACGGGGATGGGTGGAAGCGGTCGTGGACTCGAGAAGCGGTGCGGTCCCGCCGGATCGCTGGTCAGGACGGAAACCCGGCGCACCCCCAGTCGACCGGTTGGCGACCCCTCATCGCTGAGGGCAACGACGAAATATGCCGTGTCGTCCCATGCGGCGAACGCGACCGGCATGCTTGCGAGGGTGCGGATCGGATACAGCCGGCCTTCGGCGTCAGTGGCATTGTTGTAGTGCAGCCGACCTGGCCCACCGCCCGGCCCCGGAAGGCGCGAAAGGACCCAGGCGTGTTCAGTCGTACCCGAAACCTGGATGGCGGGCGTGAGGTGGGCGGTCGCCGCCCCAACTGGCGTCACAAGGTGCAGCAGGCAGACCAGCGCGGCCAGGATCCCGCGCCAGATCGGACACCTGTTGCGGACCTCTCCGCACATCAGGGCGTCGCCTCTGCGGGTGCATCGAGATCGACGACGCGCGTGATGCCCAGCGTCTCCGCCAGGGCCTCAAGGTCGAAGACCTTGTCGCTGATTCTCTTGTCACCCCGGAGTCCGGTGTCGAGCCGTATGCGAACCTCGTCACCCGTCTCGAGATTCCGAATCACGTATCGCCGGGCGATGTCGGGTGGATCGCCGCCGGCACCGCGCGTGGGGAGATTGTCATGATTGCTGAGTTCGGCACGGACGACCGGGTCACCCGCATCGTTGAAGAGCACCACGCGAATCGGAAGCATGGTGTCGTCCTCGAGCACAAAGCGTGTCGTCCGGACGCTGTTCCGTCTCCACTCAAGAAATACACGCTCCTTCAAAGGGCGGCTCCACGCAACCCCGGTCATACCGCGCTCGCGCAGTGTGGCGGCATCCGGTATCGGTGAGTTGCCCGCCAGCACAACAAGTTCGCGCGGGACGACAGGCCAGCCGAGGCGCGTCGCGGCGAGGCGCCCGTTGGCGGCATTGCGACCGAAGTAGAGAATCTGCTGATCTTCGCGCAAGTCGAAGATCCAGTACAGGTCCGCATTACAACCGACCCAGAACCAGTTGGTGCCGAGCTTGCCGACATTCAACGACAGGCTGTCGGGTTGCCTGAACTGGAACCGACCGTTCCCCTGCTCCCAGTTCGTTCCCCCATCCTCCTCGGTGAACTCCACGTCAACGATCGCAGGAGCCCAGATGGACTCGATCTGCTCCGCCCGCTCATTGAAGGCTTCGACCAGTGCGTCATAGTCCGCCGGTACTCGCTCATCAGGAGCGCCCTCGTCGGGACGGGAAGTCGCGCAGGCGACAAGCAACGCAAGAGCGCCGAATACGGGAAGCAATGCCAGTCCGCCAGGACGCATCAGTCATCCAGCGCCATGATCTGCTGGATCTGCTCACTGATCGCGATGATCGTCTCATCGTCCATTTCCGGATCAATCACCTCGATAGGCGGCAGTTCCTTGTCCGTGCCGCGGAACCGAACGAGCAGCAGCGGCGGATCTTCGCCGGACGCGGCCCGCTGCTTGAGAAGCTCAAGCTTGCGCTTCCGGACAAGGACCAGCGCCAGCACGTAGCGAAACGCGACACGACGTGGCTCGGTCGCCTCGGCAAGCTGATCAAAGAGATCGCCGATCGTCGACGCATCCAGCAGCGGCTGGTTCTTCGCGTTCGGGGCCGCCCGGACGGCGCGCCAGAAGGCGAAGAGTTGCGGCGGTCGCTCCACATCCGGCCACGCGTCCATGGCAAAGTCGATGCGCTCGAACGCACCATCCTCGCGCTCAACGAGCGCCGCCATGAACTCATCGCCCGGTTCGATCGCCCGGCCAGTCGCAGCGCACTGGTCCGCGGGCCGACCGATTTCCCATGGATTACTGGTCATCCTTGACATGGCTCATAGTGTATGCGGAAGCTGGCACCACGTCCGGAGGGTTGCGGCGGCATTCACCGGGTTCCGAACATGCGCCTCGTGGTCCCACCGGGACCGACGCTGGCATTCACGGATTGGCCGCAGGAGGGGCACCGGCCGGAGTAGGCGTCGCCCTTCCGGTTGCGATAGATCCGGCCGTAGACGTGGCAGCAGTTGAACAGAATGCCGAGCCAACGGCGCTCCGGCCGGGTCTCCCCCTCGCTCGATGGCTCGGGCGAAGGGACACCGGGGATGTCGATGCGATCGTGACGGTCCAGCATGCAAGCGATATCGACCTGAGCCCTCGAACAGCTTCAGTGACACTGCTCGCGAATCGATGATTCCAGGGCCGAGGCACGGCCAACCAGCGCATCCGCTTCTTCCCGAATCCCGCCCGCAATTCCCAGCCTCTCAAGCGTCGGCAGATTGATCGCGACATTGCAGTGCGCGGCGTCAGCCGTTGCGCGCGCAAGAATCGCCGCGATCTCCAGATCGCTCCGAAGCATGCGATTCGTGCGCGTCGCCAGTTGTTCACAGAGCCGCAGGAGATCGCATGCCGTCGCCGCCACGGCAAGCGGGACCTGTGTCGCGGCGAGTGCCACCGCGGGCATCTCATCGACGCGTCGCGGGTCGTCCTCGGGAAGCGACATCAGCTCATTCATCGCCGCATATGCGTCAACATCTTCCTGTGCCAGGCGCGCCAGCAGTTCACGGGTGCGGGCACAGGTCCTGATGGCGTCCTCGTGATCGGCGGCAAACTCGGCGTACTTCTTCTTACCCACCGTGTATGCCAGAACCATTCCGACCAGAGCCGTTGCCAAGGCACCGGTTACGGAGGCTACGGCGCCTCCCCCGGGGGTCGGGACCTTCGCCGCGATGGCGTCGAGGAGTTCACCGACACCACGAGACTCCAGATCGAGCGACGGTGCGGTCATTCAGATTTGTTCCGCGTGACCCGGAGTGTGACATCCTTCTCGGTGCTCGCATCACAAAGAGGTTCGACTTCACCCTTGCCGAGCAAGTCGGCGATCATGGTGGATCCGAAGGACGCCTCCACCCACTCGACCGCCTCGTCCAGCTTGCGGTGGAGGGGGCACAGTTCGGTGTGCGTGACAAGACCGAGCGGACACGCATTGATGCGCTCCAGCGGCTGATCCACGGCCCGGATGACATCCAGCATGGTGACCTCCGCCTCGTTCCGGGCGAGGGTGAAGCCACCACCGAGGCCGCGCTGAGACCGCACCAGACCGGCTCGAGCGAGGGCCTGCAGCACCTTGGAGAGGTAGCCGGACGGCACGCGCGTGGCGTCCGCAATCTGTTGGGTCGTGCGGGCGGATCCACTGTAGTGCGCGAGGTGGATCACCGCGCGCAACGCATACTCTGAGGTCTGCGATATCACGACAGAAGCCTAGCAGATCCGTACATCATGATCCAATTGATGTTTTGATCGGGCTCAATTTTGGGGCTGGAGCGTGTCAGGGGAGGATTCAACCCCCACGACATCCTCCCACGCCGGACGAAGAGCATCGAAGCCCGCCGCATCGATCACGTAGTACCACTTCGCGAAGCGAGCACGCAGTTCGGCGACCCGGGCCCGCCCCGACGCGATCGCCTCGTCCCGCTCCGCCCGGAGCCGCTCGTACTCCGCCAGTTCCGACTGCTCCGACCCCTCCTCCCCGCTCGGCGCCGGTGGAGATGCGGGCGGGATCGGCTCCGGGAACATGGATTCCGCGAAGGCCACATCCACGAACATGTACCTGAACTCCGTGTCTTCAGAAGCCTCGCCCCCATCGGCCCCCGACACGACATCCTGGATCCCGGCGGAAACCGCCCGGCCGGAGCCGTACAGGACCTCCCCGAAGAGCAGTTCGTACACGATCCCCTCGCGCGTCGTCAGACGCACCTGGCCCTCGTTCGCGAGCAACTGCCCCGACTCACCGAGGAAGAAACCGTGCGACTGCAGATTCAGGAACTCCGGGAGGAACTGCTGCACGTCGAGGGAATCAATTCGACCCGCGAAGTACTCCGCCAATCGCTCCGGCTTCGGACGCACGCCGGAAATGCGGATCTGCTTCGCCGCATTGATCGCTTCCGCCACCGCATCCGCATCCACGGCCTGCCCCGCATCCGGCCTCCGTGTCTGATCGCCCAGCGTCTCGGTGACGCTCCAGTCACGCGCAGAAGTGGGCACCGCCGGGTCATACGAACGAGTCAGGAGCAGCCGCCGGGATGCAGACTTGCTCATCCGAGCCTCATCCACCGAGTAGCGATCCACCTCGTATCGATCGATGTTCGTCCCAGTGAGTTGAAGCGGATCAGTCTCAACCCAGTCCGCAAAGTCGGTCGAGAAGGTGTGCGCGAAGTCCGCGGCGTACACGCGGTTCCGATCCGGCAGCCGCACGTAGCGTCGCGTTGACTCTGACGATGCCGCATTTCCGACCGTTCTGCCGATGATCAGCGATGCGAGTTGACTTCCGTTGCCGTCGGCAAACGTCACGCGCACGCCACGGCCGCTGACCGGAGCGGAGTCATCATCCGGAGCAAGAACGCCGAGTTCCTCGTGCTCCGCTGCGCGATCGGTGATGACCTGGGCCTTCGTCAGGCCAATGAGAACGGCAGCGGCCGAGGCCATGTTCTCTTCCGCATCGGCGGGATAGTTGTGATGCGATGGAATGACCCACTGGTTGTCGCGGAATTCGACCTTGAACGCCCTGTAAAAGGCAGTCTCCTCGTCGTACGCCACGACCTCGAGTTGGCGCGCCTCAAGCGGATCGGTGAACTCCGGGAAGAACAGTTCTCCCTCATCCGAAAACTGCTCGTCCGTCACCGGTGCGGAACCCGTCAGCCAGACACCGGCTGCAAGGGCGGCGGCTATGGCAATGGCGAGGATGGTTTTTGCGATGTCACTCATCTTTCGAGGTCCTTATCCACGAAGTCGATCGCGTACGACACCCTGACGCTCCTGGAGGCGACGCTGAACGAAGACCGCCAGGGCAAGCAACAGAGCCGGCACAGGCGGGAACGCAACCGCGGCGAGCCTGATGCGGAACTGCGTCTCATCGATCGTGGCTCTCGCCCGATCCCGCGCCTCTTCGATGGCGCGGGCCTTCTCGTCCTCAATCCGTTCCGACTGCACATCAAACTTGCGCTGCTCAGCCTCCGACACGGAGCGGGCCTGGATCTGCTTGGTGCGCTCGTCCAGATCCGTCCGATTCCGGATCTCAGCGACACGGTCGTCCATGATGCGCCGCGCCTCCTCGAGGCGTTCGCGCGCTCGCTCCCCTGCTTCCATCACCGCCGCGACCGTCTCCTGCGCCTGCCGATCACGCACCGCATCGAGGCGCGTGAGCGTCCGGTGCGCGCGACGGCGCTTACGCAGTTCGAGCAGTGAACTGTCACCCGCCAGGTCGTCGACGGCATTGAGGATGAACGTCACGTTGTCGAAGACGAGATCCTGCCCACCCTGCGCGCGAAGATCGAAGAAGGTGGACGACACGATGTCGAGGTCGGCGATCCACACCACGTTGAGGTCGGACGCACCATCGCCGCCGCCACCCGTGATGCGCGCTGCAAGAGCGTGCTCGTCTTCGGTTCGTGTCAGCCGACGATTGGGATTGATGCCCGTCGGACCGAAGAAGCCACGGACCAGCATGTCGTCAAACCGCACGAAGCCACTGTTCGTCGTGGAGGTGAGCAGTGCCTCGAAACTCAGGCCCTCCGCTGCCATCGGCGACGGTCGAACCGACCCAGGTGCCAGCAGCAGGACTTCCTGCAACCCGCTCGTGACCGGGTCAGTCTGGCTGAAGGGCGAGGAACTTGCGCTGTTGACACCGACGAAGACGAACTCACGTGGCACCTCCGCCAGTTGCGGATGCGGATTGAAGGCATCCCACACGATCTCCGCCGGGGGGGCGACAATGCCAAGGAGGTTGTAGAGCGAGGTCAGATTGGCCTTTGGACCCAGTTGCGGCCCGCGATTCTGATTGAATGGATTCTGGTTCGCGTCGCGTCGCTCAGCCGTGGCAATGCCGGGATTCACAAGCGGCATCGGGTCCTCAAGGATCAGTGTCGGGCGACCAGCACGAACCCACTCGATGATCGGTGGAACGTCACCGTCAACCAGCGCACTGGGCTGGGGGATGATCAGCACGTCGAGGTCATCCGGAATCTGGGCGCCCGTCTCAGGTCGCGGCACGGGAACGACGTCGTACTGCTTCCGCAACTCCGTCACGATCGGCCAGTCGGGCCGACTGTTCATGCTCTGAAAGTCGAAGCCGCCGAAGATCTCCGCTTCCGTCTCCATGATGCCGATCTTGCGCCGATTGACCTGGGAGACCGTGCGAATCGAGCGTGCGAGTTCGTACTCGATCGGAATACCGGGGGTGAAGACGGGAATGACAAACTGCTCCGCACCGCACGTGAATGCCGCCGCGAGGAAGACCTCCCGCGCACCCTGGCGCGCTTCCGAGGGGCCGGCCATGATCGTTCTGGGCAGGATGTTGTAGTTCCGCCGCGCTTCGCGGGCTTCTTCCGACAGCGGTTCCGTCTCGATGATGCGCACGGCGATGCGATTACCGCCCGACGTATCATCCAGTTCCTGGAGCAGGCCGACGAGCGTCTCCTGGAGCGAGGCGGTCGCGGCGGGTGGATCGGGCGTCACCCAGGCGGTGACAAGGACCGGCCGCTCCGGATTGATGTCGCGCACCAGCGACTTGGTCGCGGGACTCAGGCTCCAGAGTTGCTCCTGCGTCGCATCAGCACGGAGGCTGGCACGACCGAGGAGTGTCAGAAGCGCGGAGGCCGCCACAATCCACGCGACCCCCCGCACGGCTGCGAGTGCAGTTCGCGCTGCGCTTCCGGGCGATCCGGACCAGTGCCGGCGCGCGAGCAGGAACGTATTGGCGGCCAGTCCGAGCAGCATGAGCAGGACGAAGTAGGCCACGTTGTCAAGATCAACAACACCTCGGCCGAAGTCGGCAAGTCGCGCGGGGAGCGAGAGGTCGGATGCGATGTCCGCAGCCGACGCCCCCGGGATGATCGCGCCCAGCGCCTGCACGACGAGAGTCGCAGCACAGATGAGTGCCGCGAGGATGAACGCAACGGTGAGATTCGCAGTGAGTGTGCTTGCGATCATCGCCACGGCGATGAGGCCCGCGCCCGCGAACCAGTAGCCGGCGTAGGTGGTCAGCAGCAGACCGGGGTCCGGGTTACCGAGATACGCGAGGACGACGGCATGACTGATCGAGAAGAGGAGCGCGACGGTATAGATCGTCAGGCAGGCGAGGTACTTGCCGATGACAATCTCGTGATCGCGGGCGGGAATGGTGAGGAGGAGTTCATCGGTGCCGTCATTGCGCTCCTGCGCCCAGGTGCCCATCGTGATGGCGGGTATCAGGAAGAGGAGCAGCGCGGGGACCCACTGGTTGAGCTGATCGAGATTGGCGAGGTTGCGCGTGAAGAAACCCGGCAGCCAGAAGGCGGCGAAGGCCGACAGGAAGACGAAGATCGTGATGAAGACGTACCCGGTCGGGCTTGAGAAGTAGGAACCGAGTTCCCGTCTCAGGATCGCGAAAATCACGTGCTTCTGGAACATGATCGGATCTTTCTCAACTTGAATGAGTCAACCGGAATCAGGATCAACTGGCCGCCGAGAGTTCGTGGAATCGACTCTCCATGGCGTCCTCAGAATCGCCCAGTGTTTCGACCGGGCCGTCATAAGCCAGGCGTCCCTGCGAGATGAAGACCACCCGCGCCGCCACCGCCTTCACCTCGCGGAGGATGTGCGTCGAGAGCAGAATGGTCTTGCTCGCGGCTAGATCACGGAGCAGCGCACGAACATGCTCAACCTGGTTGGGGTCAAGCCCCGCCGTCGGTTCATCCATGATCAGCACCGGCGGGTCATGGATCAGCGCCTGGGCCATGCCGACGCGCTGGCGGTAGCCCTTGGACAGCTTGCCGATGGGCTTGCCGATGACTTCATTGAGCCGGCACTGGTTCACGACATAGTCGAGTCGGTCACGGAACTGCTTCTGCGAAAGACCTCGTACCCGGGCGAAGAAGGCGAGGAGCGTCCTCGGTGTCATGTCCGGATACAGCGGGCCATTCTCCGGGAGGTAGCCGAGTTGTCGAGTCGCGCCGAGGCGATCTTCAGCCACCCCGATCCCCGCGATACGCGCTTCGCCACTCGTCGGCGCGAGCGCGCCGGTCAGCATCTTCATGGTCGTCGACTTACCGGCACCGTTCGGACCGAGGAATGCCACAACCTCGCCGCGACCGATACTGAAGTTGACATCGCGTGCCGCGTAGAAATCGCCGTACATCCTCGTGAGATTCCGGGCGCCGATCATTTCCTGTGGTTGGCTGTCCGGTTGGCTGGAAGCTCCTGCGGGGGCTTCTGCCTGGACGGGGCCACCTGCCTCGTTCATGGACTCACTCCTGCTGGATACGTCTGATCAACTGGGTCGGACACTCTACTCCGACGCGCCGCAGCCGACAACCCGTCAGCGATCGGATGATGCGCTGATCTGACCGACCTGGACCCGGCCCTCTGCCGTGATTGAGGTCAGCCTGCCCTCGACACCGAAGGCCCCGATGATGTCCGCCGCGCGATCCGGTCCGGCCACGCACAGCGCGGATGCCAGCGCATCGGCAAGCGCGGCGGTGGGCGCAACCACGGTTGCCGCCGCCCGATCAGTCAGTCCGATCCCGGTGCGCGGGTCGACGATGTGCGAGTAGCGTTTCCCGCCGATCTCAACAAACTGTTCGGTGTCTCCTGAGGTGGCAACGGCAGCATCGGTGAGCGCCAGGCTCAGGCGGGGGGCGCGTGCGTCTCCCGTGAGCACCGAAACCAGCCACGCCGAGCGGCCCGGTGGATGACCGGTGACGCGGAGGTCGCCACCGAGATCAATCAGTGCATTCCGGACACCATGATCGCGCAGCACGGCAACGGCATGATCGGCGGCGAACCCCTTCCCGATCCCGCCCAGGTCCAGGCGCATGCCCGGCTCAGCCAGCGCAACAAGGCGACCGCTCTGTTCCATTTCGATGCGCTGCCACCCGACCAATGCCAGCGCCTGACGCAGAGGTTCCCAGCGCGGGAACTCGCCGGTCCGATGCGCTTCGCGCCACAGGCGCACCACCGGGCCGACCGTGATGTCAAACGCACCGCCCGTCGCTTCCGAGATGTCGCGCGCGAGCGAGATGACATCCCACAGGTCCCTGCTGACGGGTATGGGGACGCCCGCGGGCGCTTCATGGAGCAGCGCCACCTCGGTATCGGCGCGCCAGTCCGACATCACATCATCGAGATCGTGCATCCGGTCGAAGGCAGCGCGGGCCGCCTCTCGCGCCGCCTGCTCGTTCGGGGCATAAAGCACCAGGCGCGCCTTGACGCCCATTGTCATCTCACTAAACTCAAATCGGGTCGGGATAGATTCGGGTGCAGCGCATCCGGCGAGCAGTTGGCCAGCGAGAATCGCGATGACACAAGTCAGTGTGAAGCGGCGCATGGCGTCCTGTCCCTCATGTGATGACCGGTCCTCCGGGCGTGGTCCTCTCGGGAGCATAGCGTCGTTGCCGGTGTGTTTGGGAATCGGCATCGCGATTCCGCTCTCCCTTCCCGGATGCGCGCCGATCGATGAGCGCGATACTCAGGCGAATCCCTCGGCCGTGCACGCCCCCGCCGACTTCGAGGAACCGCTCGCAGGAACAGCGCTGAGCTTCGACATGGTCGGCGTCGCCGGCGGTCAGGTCATGATGCCCGACGGCGCGACCGCCGAGGTCGCGCCCTTCCTCGTCGGCCGACACGAAGTGACCTGGGACCTCTACGACGTCTTCCTGCTCCGCCTCGACGAGCCCGAGAACATGTCGGACGACGAGGACGGCGTGACGCGTCCGAGCAAGCCATACATCGCAATGGACCGGAGCTTCGGGCACGCCGGCTACCCCGCCATCTCGATGTCCGCCCGGGGCGCCACACACTTCTGCGAATGGCTGAGCCTCAAGACCGGGCGCCCATACCGACTCCCCACCGAAGCCGAGTGGCGCTACCTGTGCGCTGAAGCCGGCATCGCCGCTGACGCGGCAGCCGATCATGCCTGGTTCGACGACAACGCCGACCGCAAGACACATCCTGTTGGAACGAAGGACGCCGACCAGTTGGGATTGCACGACCTCTGGGGGAATGCCGCCGAGTGGTGCGTTCGGGGCCCCGGTGACTTCGTCGCCCTGGGAGGCTGCTACAAGGATCAGATCGCGCAGATCGGCTGCGATGCCGTGATGATCGCTGATCGGTCGTGGAACGAAAGTGACCCGCAGTTCCCCAAGAGCGTCTGGTGGTTCGCCGATGCCGGCTGGGTCGGCTTTCGGGTGGTGTGTGATCCAGAGTGAACCGGTTCGGGAGGAGGATGAATTCGAATGACCGAATACGAGCACCAGTTGTCCAGGCGCGGATTCGTGCGAACGTCCGCCGCGATCATGTCCGCCGGTGCACTGACTGCACCCGCACTGGGACGGCTGCGGGGGCAGCGAGACGACACCCTGCATGTCGGACTTGTCGGGTGCGGCGGCCGGGGCACCGGCGCTGCCGCCCAGGCTCTGACTGCCGACGAGAACGTCGTCCTCCATGCGATTGCGGACGCCTTCCCGGAACGGATGTCGACCGCCTGCAACCAGTTGACTGACGGCTTCGGTGACCGCATCGCTGTCGATCGCTCGCGCATGTTCGCCGGCGTAGACGGCTACAAGGCGCTGGTCGAGAGCGACGTGGACGTCGTCCTGCTCGCCACACCTCCGCACTTCCGCCCCATGCAGTTGGAGGCCGCCACCCGCGCGGGGAAGCACGTCTTCTGCGAGAAGCCCATGGCCGTTGATGCGCCGGGCTACCGCTCCGTGCTGGAGTCCGCCCGTCGCGCGAAGAACAACGGTACGTCGCTCGTCTCAGGCTTCTGCTGGCGCTACAACGCGCCGGAACGCGCCACGTACAGGCGCATCCACGAGGGCGCCATCGGAACCATCCGATCGATGCACGTGACGTACCACACATCACCGCTCGCACAGGTGCCGCGCCAGCCCGGCTGGAGTGACATGGAGTGGCAACTTCGCAACTGGAAACACATGATCTGGCTCAGCGGTGATCACATCGTCGAGCAGGCATGCCACAGCATCGACAAGATCAACTGGGCCATGCAGGGAACCATGCCGTCGAAGGTGACGGCGCTCGGTGGCCGCGGCGTACGCGAAGGTGAAGCATCCGGTGACGTCTTCGATCATTTCAGTGTCATCTACGAGTATGACGACGGCGCCCGCTGCTTCCTGACCTGCCGCCAGCAACCCAATTCATCCAACGACAACACGGACTACATCATGGGGAGTGACGGCGTCTGCTATGTCAACGGCTGGGGTCCCACCCATACCATCACGGGGCGGGAGACCTGGACGTACGACGGCGCGCGAACCAACATGTACCAGGTCGAGCACGATGAACTCTTCGCATCGATCCGGAGCGGCAAGCCCATCAACGACGGGCAGTGGATGGCCGACTCGACCATGCTCGCCATCGCCGGCCGCATGGCGGCCTACACCGGCCGGACGATTTCCTGGGAGGAAGCGATCAATTCGCAGGAGAGCCTGTCGCCCGAGTCCTATGCGTTCGGCGACCTTCCACCCATCACCCCACCCCGCCCCGGCTTCACACCCTTCAAGTGAGTCTCACATGCCGAACGACGACATGAGCCGCCGCGACTTCGTGCGCACCACAACAACCTGCGTCGCCGCGTCCACTCTCCTCTCCGGAAGTGTCCTGAATGCCATGAACACATCGCCGCCCCCCATCCGCAAGGCCGTCAAGTACGGGATGATCCAGGCGCCAGGCTCCATGCTCGAACGCTTCCGACTCATCAAGCGACTCGGCTTCGACGGTGTGGAACTCGACAGCCCCAACAACTTCGATCGGGACGAGGTCCTCCGCGCCCGCGATAACTCAGGTATCCCCATCCACGGCGTCGTGAATTCGGTGCACTGGCACCGCCCACTTTCGCACGCCGATCCCGCGGTCAGGGCGGAAGGGGTCAACGGACTTGAGACCGCCATTCGCGACGCCGCGGCCTACGGCGCCACCTCGGTCCTGCTCGTTCCGGCGATCGTTGATCAGAATACGCCATACGACGCGGCATACGAGCGTTCTCAGGCCGAGATCCGCAAGGTGCTCCCGCTCGCCGAGGATCACGAGATCTCCATCCTCATCGAAAACGTCTGGAACAACTTCCTGCTGAGCCCTCTGGAGGCAGCCCGCTACATCGACGAATTCGACAGCGACGCGATGGGCTGGTACTTCGACGTCGGCAACATCGTGAATTACGGGTGGCCCGAGCAGTGGATCCGGATCCTCGGCAGTCGCATCGGCAAACTGGACATCAAGGAATTCTCCCGGAGCAAGCGCAACGATGAAGGGCTCTGGAAGGGATTCAGCGTGCCGCTGCTCGAGGGCGACTGTGGATGGGATCGCGTCATGACCGCCCTGCGCGATATCGGCTTCAAGGGTTGGGCCACCGCTGAAGTTGGCGGTGGCGACGAACAGCGCCTCAAGAACATCGCAGAGAGAATGGATCGAATCTTCGCCTCTTGATGGATCACCCAATGACTGACACCAATCAACATCATCAGACCGGTATCAACCGACGCACGTTCGTGCAGAATACGTCGGCGTCCATCGCCGCGGCATCACTCGCCGCGCCCCTCATCGCGCGGACAACTCGACGCCGCGACACGCTCAACATTGGCGTGATCGGATGCGGCGGACGGGGCACAGGTGCCGCGGTCAATGCCGTCGAAGCTTCGGAGGATGCCCGGGTCGTGGCACTGGCGGACGTCTTCACCGACCGGGTGGAATCATCACGCGGCCATCTCGCGACGGTCGGCGATCGCTGCCGGGTCTCCGAAGCGCACTGCTACGTCGGGTTCGACGCCTACAAGCAACTGCTCCGCGATGCCGATGTGGATGTCGTCATACTCGCGACGCCCCCTCAGTTCCGTCCCATGCACTTCGATGCGGCAATCAACGCCGGCAAGCACGTCTTCATGGAGAAGCCCGTTGCCGTTGATCCCGCCGGTATTCGCACGGTGATCGACGCCGCGAAGCGCGCCCGGAGCCAGCGGCTGAGTGTCGTGGCCGGCACGCAGCGTCGGCACGAGGCTTCCTATCGCGAGGCCATCAGGCGACTGCACGACGGCGCCATCGGGCGAGTTGTCGCGGCCCGCTGCTACTGGAACCAGGGCGGACTCTGGAAGAAGGATCCGCAGCCCGAGTGGACCGACATGGAGTGGCAGCTTCGCAACTGGCTGTACTTCACCTGGCTCAGTGGCGACCATCTCGTCGAACAGCACGTCCACAACCTCGACGTCGTGAACTGGGTCATCGGGGACCACCCCGTGCGCGCCCTCGGTCTCGGCGGACGCCAGGCCCGGACCGCCGACGTCTACGGCAACATCTTCGATCACCACGCCATCGAGTACGAGTACGAAGACGGGACCTTCCTGATGTCCATGTGCCGACAGCAGGATGGGTGCCCATCGCGCGTGGAGGAGGTCATCCACGGAACCGAAGGACGCGCCACTCTCCGACCCGGGTACGCCGTCATCGAAGGACGCAACCCATGGACATGGTCGGACCGGAATCCCAACCCATACGTCGAAGAGCATCGGCATCTGCATGACTCCATTCGCGGCGGGACCTATCTCAATGAAGGCCAGCGGATCGCGGAGTCCACGCTCACCGCCATCATGGGACGGATGGCCACATACACGGGGCAGGTCGTGGACTGGAATCGGGCGATGTCTTCGGAACTCGACCTCTCCCCGTCCGCATACGCCTTCGGTTCTCTTGATGTCAGACCTGTCGCCATCCCCGGTCGCACGCCCCTGAGATGAACTCGACGTCCGACATCTCTCGAATCGCGATGTGGTCGGGACCACGCAATATCTCAACAGCGATGATGCGCTCCTGGGGTGCGCGACCCGACACGGTCGTCTGTGATGAGCCCCTTTACGCTGTCTATCTGGACCGCACCGGCCATGAGCACCCCGGCCGCGATGACATCCTGTCGCATCATGAGACCAGCCTCGACCGGGTGATCGCAGACCTGACCGGCCCTGTTGATGCCGGCACCCGCATCTACTACCAGAAGCACATGGCGCATCACCTCCTGCCGGACATGCCGCGGGACTGGATCGATGCGCTCACGAGCGTCTTCCTCATCCGCTCTCCCGCCGAAATGCTCACATCACTGACGCGGGTCCTTCCCGACATCACCGTCGACGAGACCGGTCTCCCGCAGCAGGTCGAACTCTTCGACCGACTCCGAGACCGAACCGGGCGCGTTCCGGTCGTGCTCGATGCCCGCGATGTGCTCATTGATCCGGGCGTCATGCTCGAGCGTCTGTGCGACCTCCTGCACATCCCGTGGGACCCCACCATGCTCTCCTGGGAGCCGGGCCCACGCACGACCGATGGCGTGTGGGCGCGACACTGGTATGCCAACGTCGAGGCATCTACCGGCTTTGCGCCCTTCACGCCGCGGCCGCAGACCGTTCCCGATCACCTGTCAGACCTGCTCGCCGCCTGCCTGCCGCTCTATGATCACCTGCACGCTCACCGCCTCACCGTGGACTGAGAGATGCTCCAGACGTACAGACCTGAGAACGCCGACCTCATCGTCAACATCAACGGCCGACTCGTCCATCGCGACGAGGCCGGCGTCAGTCCCTTCGACTCCTCGGTGCAGAACGGCGATGCGGTCTGGGAGGGACTGCGCCTGTACAACGGGCGTGTCTTCCGACTCCAGGCGCACCTCGACCGGCTTCGTCGCTCCGCAGCCGCACTCTCATATGCATCGATCCCAACTGACGATGGGATCCGCCACGAACTCCGCCGCACGCTCGAAGCCAATGCCATGACCGACGGCGTGCACATCAGGCTGACGCTCAGCCGGGGCATCAAGTACACCTCGGGCCTCGATCCGCGTATCAACAACGCCGGTCATTCGCTCTTCATCCTCGCCGAGCACAAGCCACCGGTCTACGACAACAGCGGCGTTCGACTCATCACATCGTCTCTGCGCAGACCCCCCACCAACGTGCTGGACCAGCGCATCCACTCCTGCAACCAGTTGACGTCCATCCTCGCCAAGATCGAGGCCAACGCCGCCGGTGTGGATGATGCACTCATGCTGGACACCCGCGGCTTCCTCGCAGAAACCAACGCCACGCATGTCTTCATCGTCCTCGATGGCGTTGTCACCACCTCCACAACCTGTGCCTGCCCGGAAGGCATCACCCGCGATACCGTCCTCGAGATCTGTCGCACACACGACATCCCGCACGAGGTACGTGACGTGTCGCCCGAAGAGATTCGTGCCGCTCCCGAAGTCTTCTGCACGGGTACGATGGGCGAGATCATCCCGGTGATCGAACTCGATGGACAGCCCGTCGGAGCAGCCGCGGCTGGCGCCATGACGATGCGCATTGCCGCACAATTTCGCCAACTCACGCGCGTGGAGGGGGAAGTCGTCTGAGTCATGGCCGAGAACCGTTCCATCCCCGACAGCCTCGACCTGATGTCGGACATCCGCGATACCGTCCTCGCCGAGACGCATCAACTGCAACACGACCGCCCCTCGATCCAGGGCGCCTACCACGAGGCCGTTCAGCACATCATCCTCGAGCGTGCGCGCCGTGCCGTTTCGGCTGAGCAATCACTTGCCATCGCATCCTGCTACGAGCGACTGCTCCAGTTGACGCCGACACGCAAGGATTCAGGGCAGATTGCATTGACCCCCGGCAAGGACTCACGCCGCAAGAGTTCCGGCGCGTACTTCACGCCGGAGGTCGTCATCGAGTCCATGCTCGACCTCGCCCTCGACCCGCTGATCGAGAACGCGGCGGGACAACTCCTTGACCTGCGCATCTGCGATCCATCCGCCGGCGCGGGACACTTTCTCGCCGCCGCCGCACGCCGCATCGCCGAGACGCTCGCACGCACTCGCGGCACAGATGAGCACGCGCTGCGTGATGTCGTGACGTGCTGTCTCAGGGGCGTCGATCTGAATCCGGTGACCGCCGAACTCTGCCGCATCACGCTCGCTCACCTCGCCGGAGACATCCGTCTGGCAGACGGCGTGCTCAGGAAGCACATCCGCTGTGGCGATGCGCTTCTGAATGTTGGCAACGAGCAGGCACGACAGGGCATCCCGGATGCCGCGTTCAACGCCCCAACACGGGAACTCCGCTCGGTCGCGAATCGAGTTCGCGCAACCAACCGCAAGTCGCGGGCTCCGCTTCCACCACTTGAGGCGAACACGGATCGTTGTCGATCGGTATGCGATGCCTGGTGTGCCGCGTTCTTCCAGGCCATCGAGGACAGCACTGCACCCGTCATCACCTACGACACGCTGCTCGCCCTGATTTCCGGCTCGGACATTGGTCCGAGACTTCAGAGCGAGATCGAACGAATCCGCGTCTCGCGGCATGTGTTCCACTGGAACCACGAGTTCGACGATGTCATGGCTGCCGGTGGATTTGATCTCGTCATCGGCAATCCTCCCTTCCTGAACCAACTCGAACTGACGACCGTGTCGTCCCGCCAGGAAGCCGCGTTCCTCCGCTCTCGATATGCGCCGCACCTCTCCGCGTACACCGATGTCGCCGCAATCTTCCTGCTCCTGTCGTCCGAACTCGTGCGCTCCGGAGGCAGCATCATGCTGATCCAGCCCCAGTCCCTGCTCGGGGCGCGCGATGCCCATGCCGTGCGGCACGAGCTGCTCAACCGAACAACGCTCCGCGCCCTGTGGGTCGCCAACGAGCGCGTCTTCGAGGACGCCAGTGTCTACACCTGCGCACCACTCCTCGAGCGCGATGGTGCACGGCAGCAACGCACGCGACGGTTTCGCCGCAAGCACTTCGAGGAATTGACACCGATCTCGCTGGACATGGACACACTCCGCAGCGACGGCACCTGGGCACCGCTGGCCGCTGCCGCGCTCGGCATCCCCGAGATAACGATCAATTCGACAACCGAAGTCCGAGACATAGCGGCCGCAACCGCGGACTTCCGCGACCAGTATTACGGGCTGCGTGGCTTCCTCGTGGATGATCCGGATGACGAACTCGACGACGATGCGTTCCCGCCCATTCTGACCTCAGGCCTTGTCGACCTTGCGACTGCCGAATGGGGCAACCGGTCGACGCGGATCCTGAAGGAGACCTGGCAACGGCCGCGAGTCGATCGGGCGAGGATGCGCTGCGAAGGTGAACTGGATGAGTGGATCGAGATGCGGCGGGTGCCGAAAGTCATCATTGCGACACAGACACGAGGTCTGGAGGTGTTCGTCGACCCCAACGGGCGGTTCATTCCGAGCCTCCCGCTCATCACAATGACGGCGGAGCACCCGGAAGACCTCTGGCGACTCGGAGCGGCCATGGCGTCGCCCGTCGCGACCGCCTTCGCCAGCCGACGCTACTCCGGAACCGCTCTGCATGCCGACGCCATCAAACTCAGCGCGAGTCAGACGCTCACCATCCCGCTTCCCCCACCGGGCCCTGGCTGGGCCGAGGCGGCACGGGCGCTCGAAGCGGCCCAGGCGGCCACCGATCGAGCCACGCGCGAGCACCATTTGCAGGAGATGGCGGCGGCCATGAATGAGGCCTTCGGACTCTCGGTCGATGAGGCCGATCGCCTCATGCTCTGGTGGATGGGCCGGCATCGCTTCGAAGCCGCCAGATCACCGCACATCGCGTCAGGCTGATCGTGTAACATTTCAGCATCAGTTACAGACCGGGGACGGGAGACGCCGGAATGAGATGCACAGACTGGATGTGGCTCGGAACGCTGATCGGACTCCAGGCGTGCGCGGCCCCGCCCGACAGCGCGGTTACCGTCATCAAGACCGACGAGGGCGTCATGCTCCAGCAGGGCAAGGAGCGCTTCGACATCCGGGGCGTCGGCGGCGCCAACCGATTCGAGGAACTCGCCGCCATCGGTGGCAATGCTGTCCGCACCTGGGGCGCCGGCCAACTCGATGAAACTCGCATCGGCGCCGATGGCGTCGAACGCCCCTTCCTCGATCACGCCCACCGCCTCGGCATCCGCGTCTGCGCCGGCTTCTGGTTGGAGCATCCCCGCCACGGATACGACTACAGCGACGCCGCCTTCGTCGAGAAACAGTTGACGGATCTGGAGTCCTTTGTCCGGCGACACAAGGACCATCCGGCGGTCATGATCTGGGGGATCGGTAACGAAGTGGAACTCGGTGCGGATGTCGAGACCGTGTTCCCGCACCTGAATGAAGCCGCCCGCCGCGTCCGTGCGATCGACCCGCATCATCCCACGATGATCGTGATCGCGGAGATCGGTGACGACAAGGCGCGGCTCTTCAAGGAACTGTGCCCTGATGTCGACCTGCTTGGCATCAACTCATATGGTGGCATTGCATCGCTCCCGGAGCGCCTGGCTGCACAGGGATACGAAGGCCCCTACCTCGTCACCGAGTTCGGGCTGCCGGGCCATTGGGAGACCGGAGCCACACCCTGGGGTGCGCCGTACGAACCGACCAGTGCCGACAAGGCCGACTTTCTCCGCAACTGCATGACAACGACCATCAGTGGTGACCCGAACTGCCTCGGCGGCTTCGCATTCCTCTGGGGCTGGAAGCAGGAACGCACTGCAACGTGGTACGGCATGTGGCTCCCCGGCGGTGAAGCGCTTGCCAGTGTTGATGCGCTCTGCGAGACCTGGACCGGAAAGCACCGAACGAACCGCGCTCCGCTTGTCTCGATTCCCAGCCTGAGCCAACCCGTCGACAACGTCGCACCGGGCCAGCCACTCGGCGCCACCGTCGAACTCTCCGATCCGGATGGTGACGCGCTCGAAGTCACCTGGATCATCCGGGAGGAGTCCACAGATCACCGGATGGGCGGCGATGCGGAGGCCGCCGCGCGCGAACTCGAATCCCTGACCCGGACGACCACCGACGGCAAGGTCACCGTGACCGCGCCCGCCAATCCGGGAGCCTACCGTCTCTTCGTCTATGCCAGGGACGGCCACGGAAACGCCGGGACCTCGAACGTGGCCTTCAGAATACCGGACTGAGATTCGGCCCCGAAACGCCCCTTTCAACCCCGCTGCGGGACCGAAAGTGGGTGAAACCGCACCTCCATGTTCGCATCCCGGGCCAATCGGCGGTAGCATCGCTCGGTCCGGCTCAGGGCCGGACCAACGCGTCTGTCTGATACGGAATCTGATACGGAAGTAGTGACCCCACGCGGCGCACCCCGGGCTGACTCCCGTCGCTGCGCGCCGTGCCGAGTAAGAGGTGTCCCCATGAAGTTGCGCGGAACAATCGGTCTTGCCTCACTGATCCTCGTAGCGGGTGCGGCGATCGCCGACCCATACGATCCGCCGCCCGGCTACTACGCCGGCGCCACCGGCACAGGCGCGACCCTGAAGTCGCAACTCACCACGGCGATGACCACGGGTCACATCCAGCGCCGTTACGGTGACTTCAGATACTCGGCCGTGATCCACGATGCCGATCCAAGCCAGCCCGGTAACATCCTGCTGTCGTACAACCGCGCATCTGTCAGCGGCGGCTGGGACAGCGGCGCCACATGGAATCGCGAGCACGTGTGGCCGCAGTCGCTGCAGCCGGGAAGCGCTTCCAACTCCTCCCGGGGCAACCTCGGCGATCCGCATGCCCTGCGCCCCTGCAACCCTTCGATCAACAGCAGCCGAGGCAACAAGCCCTTCGGCTTCGAGTCAACGACCGGTTCGTACGGCAGCCAGGGGAGCTACTACTTCCCGGGCGACTCGGACAAGGGAGACATCGCCCGCTGCCTCTTCTACTCCGACACACGCTGGAGTTCGACAGGCATCGCCCTTGTCAACTCCTTCCCCTCCGGCAACCAGATGGGCGGACTCGATTCGCTGGTCGCGTGGAATTACCTCGATGCTCCCGATGACTTCGAGCGACGCCGCAACCACACCATCTCCAGCCAGGCTGACAACCCGCAGTACTACACCAACAACCGCAATGCCTACATCGACAACCCGTGGATGGTGTGGTCGGTGTACGTCGACCAGGCCAACGACTCGCAGTTGTACGTCGGTGGTTCACCGGCGGGCGACGGCTCTTCCTTCGACTCCTATCCCTTCGCACCCGTACTCGTCGGCGATGCGGTCTCCGGTACCGTCAACGTGACCATCAACCGCATCGGTTTCGACGGCACCTACTTCGAGGTCGTTCCGGGAGCCGGAGCCACCTCCACGATCACCGGCCCTTTCAACGCCTTCCCCCTCAACGCGACCGGCACCGACTCGCGCACGATCGACGTCGGTTTCGACAACCCCGACACCAGCGCTTCGGGTACGGTCATGGCCGATGTCCTCATCGACAACCTCGATGTCACACTCTCCGGCGGCGCCGGCCGCGGCGGGAACGACGCCGATGACATCATCACTCTGGTGGTGGATGTGCTCGATCACGCCAACGCCTCTTTCGACGGCGGAACGGACGAGGACCTCCTCGCAATCGATCTGGGCACCATCACCCAGGGCTCCGGCGACGCCGTCGTCATGTTCGCGCTTCACAATCTCGAGACCAATCCCGGCTACACCGTGGGCCTCGACGTCGATCCCGACGGCGCAGCCGGTGACACCGCGGCGTTGACCACGTCACTGAGTTCCGTCACCGCGCTCATCGGCAGCCAGAACTTCACCGCAACTCTGGACGACTCAACGGTCGGCTCCTTCGGTGTGGCGTACTACTTCCGGACATTCGACGACCGGTCATTCGCATCCTCCCTCGAAGGCGCGGGCCTGACCCTGCTCCTGACGGGCAGCGTCGAACCGATCGAGTGCATCGGGGACTACAACGATGACCAGTTGGTCGACTTCGACGACCTCAACGTCGTTCTGCTCGGCTTCGGCACGCTGTACGACTTTGACGACCTCAACCTTGTCCTCTCCAACTGGATGGATGACTGCACTCCATAAGCCCTCTCTGTTCCGAGAGAACGGGATTCCGGATAGGGTGTCAGTATGGCAACGCTGATCACAGCGCGCGGGCTGTCGAAGACGTACGTCGAACGGACGCTCTTCCACGATGTCGACATCCAGATCTCCGAGGATGACCGACTCGGATTCATCGGACCGAACGGTGCCGGCAAGTCCACGCTCATGCGCATCCTCGCGGGACTCGAAACCCAGGATGACGGCGAGATCACGCGTCGACGCGGACTCACCGCGGCGTACCTCGAGCAGGATGATCGCTTCGCCCCGGGTGACACCGCCCTGGCTGCCGTCGTACGGGCCGCGCAGGACTCCGCCGCCCATCATCTGGACATCGAGACCCGCGCCACCATCGTGCTCTCACAACTCGGCTTTGACGATCCCAACGTGATGGCGGACACGCTCTCCGGCGGCTGGCGCAAACGCCTCTCACTCGCCCGCGCACTCGTCAATGAACCCGATGTGCTCCTGCTCGACGAACCCACGAACCACCTCGATGTCGAAGGCGTGATCTGGCTCCAGGAGTTCGTGCGCCGCGCCCGGATGGCCATCGTCTTCGTCACCCATGACCGCCAGTTCCTCGAAGAAGCTGCCACCCGAATCATCGAACTCGCGCCGGCCTACCCGGACGGGCTGCTGGAAGTTCGCGGCAACTACTCACAGTTTGTCCGCCGCAAAGCAGAATTCCTCGATGCCCAGGCCGCCGCGCAGTCCGCCCTCGCCAACCAGGTCCGCCGCGACGAGGCCTGGATGCGTCAAGGCATCAAGGCCCGCGAGACAAGAAACACGTCACAGGTGGTGGCAGCCGAGCGCCGGCGCGGCGAACTCGATGACCTGCGCACCCGGGGCGCGACGATCGGAAAGGCGACCTCAATCGACTTCCAGGCCACGTCCCGCAAGTCGCGCAAACTCCTCGTCCTGGAAGGGGTGGGCCATGCAATGGGCGGTCGCCCACTCTTCACGGATATCAACCTCACCCTGAGCCCGGGACTCCGACTCGGCCTACTGGGCCCCAACGGTTCAGGCAAGACCACCCTCCTGCGCGTGATCGCTGGCGAACTCACGCCGGACTCAGGCGCCCGCACAACGGCAGAGGATCTCTCAACGGTTCTCTTCTCACAGCACCGTGCAGCCCTCAACCTCGCCGAGACGCTGCACCAGGCGCTGTGCCCGGTGGGCGACACCATTCACTACCGCGACCAGGCCGTCCACATCTCCGGCTGGGCGCGGCGATTCCTCTTTCAGCCCGATCAACTGCGCACCCCCGTCGGAAGTCTCTCCGGCGGTGAACAGGCCCGCGTCCTGATTGCCCGCCTGATGCTCCAACCAGCGGACATCCTCCTCCTGGACGAACCGACCAACGACCTCGACATCCCGTCACTCGAGGTGCTCGAACAGTCGCTCACCGACTTCCCCGGCGCCATCGTGCTCGTGACTCACGATCGCTTCATGCTGCGACGCATCTCGACCGATTTCCTCGCTCTCGACGGAAACGGGAATGCCACCGTGCATGCGTCCTACGAACAATGGGAACGACGCGCCCGCGAGGCCGCGGTCACGAAGCCCGCCGAACCCGCGCCGAAGAAGCCGCGGGAGCGGAAGCGGGAACCCTCGAAACAGGCGCGACTGTCGTACAAGGAGAAACTGGAGTTCGAGCAGATGGAAGAGCGGATCCTCGAAGCAGAATCCGCCGCGGCTGATCTCGAAGCCGAGTCCGTCGACCCGAAGGTCATCTCCGATCACGTTCGTCATGCCGCCGTGTGTCAGAAACTGACCGCCGCGCAGCAGCAGGTGCAGGACCTCTACGCGCGGTGGGCGGAACTCGAGGCTCGCGGCGGATCGATGTAGCCGGCCCCCCGAAGCGGCCTATACTGTCGGCGTGAACGAACAGAATCGAAGTCTCAGCTACCTCATTGACGAGTCGGCCAGGGCGTTCTCGGAGTGGATCGTCACGCGCCACTCCAATCTTGATCCAACCCTGCCCCAACGCTACGGCGAGAACTGGCGCGCCAACTGGGTCGCCGATACCAGGCATCGACTCGCCGTCCTCGCGCAGGCGGTCGCCGTCGGCAGGACAGAGGTCTTCGCCGGGTCATTCGGCTGGTCAATGGCAGCCTTCGAGGCACGCGAGGTTCGTGGCGATGACCTCGTCTCCAGCCTCCAGTGCATGCGGGAGATCCTCAGTAGCGAACTTCCCCCGGAGTCGGCGACGCCCGCACTGAACACCATCGATGTCGCGCTGCGGCACCCGCCAACGGCAGACGCCGCTACGTGGTCCGGCGCGCTCGATCCGAAGAAACCGCACGGCCTCCTCGCGCTGCGGTACGTCGAAGCCCTTCTCGAAGGCCGTCGGAGCGCCGCCGAATCGTTGATCCTGGATGCCGTTCGCAGGGATGGCATCCCGGTCCATGACATCTACACCCATGTCTTCAGCCCGAGCCTCATCGAAATCGGGTCCATGTGGCACCTCGACGAGGTCACCGTCGCGGATGAGCACTTTGCCACCGGTGTGACGGAGGGCCTGATGGCACTGCTGCGCACCGACTTCCATCGCGAACCGACCTTGAACCGCCGGGCCGCGGTCGCCGGCCTGACCGGCGACCTGCATTCGGTGGGCATCAGGATGGTCGGCGACTTCCTCGAGATGGCCGGCTGGGAAGTCCTCTGCCTCGGGTGCAATACCCCCGGTTCTGATCTGGCGGAGTACCTCGTGCACCATGAGATCCACCTGCTCGCTCTTTCGGTGACCAACACGCTCTGCCTGCGGTCAGTGGCCGAACTGATCCAGTGCCTCCGCGGCACAGAGCAACTGGCCGCACTCCCCATCATCGTCGGTGGCAGGACCTTCCAGCAGGTCGATGGCCTGTGGGAGACCGTTGGCGCCGATGGGATGGCCGCGACCGCTTCCGAGGCCCCGGCAGTTGCCGAACAGGCCTGGCGCAGCCGCGGCGGCTGATCGATCACCCCGACAAATCCTGGGATTATCCGGGCGCGCCGACCCCGGGAATCGCCCTGTTCACTGGCAGGGGCACTCGCCCCGGCATCGGAAGCCTCTGAACAAGGGAACAGCCATGAACAGGATGAACCTGACTCTGACCTGCCTCGCCATCGGGCTTGGCACGACCGCCGCGAATGCCGCCGACTTCTTTCTGACGCCGGCGAACAACCTCCAGGCCGCGATCAACCAGGCCGCCGAGGGCGACCGCCTGGTCCTCGGCCCGGGCCTGTACAACGACACCGTCACGATCACGAAGGCCCTCACCATCGAGGGCGCGGGCGTTGACGAGACCGAGATCTCGGGCGCCTTCCTCGGTGACACCGTCATTGTCATCTCGGGTGTCAGCGGCGATGGCGTGACGATCAAGTCACTGACCATCAGCAACGGCACCACGCCCGCCGGCGGCGGTAACGGCATCGGATACCCCGCGGACGGCGGCGGCATCTCCGTCAACAGTTCAGTCGCCACCATCGAGGACTGCAAATTCGTCGACGGCATGTCGAACGATGAAGCCGGCGCTCTCTCCTTCGCCTACAGCACCGGCATCGTCCGCAACTGCGAGTTCAGCAACAACCACGCCGACGGCGGCGGCGGTGCCCTGTACGCCCACCTCGGTTCACTCGAACTGGACGCCTGCGTCTTTGAGTTGAACACCTCCGGCGGTGGTGGCGCTGTCTACATCAACTGCCCCTTCGAGATCCGCAACACGGTGTTCACCGACAACTCGAGCACCAGCGTCGCCGGCGGCCTTCGACTGCTCAACTACGACGGTCTGCTCGAGGGATGCACGATCTCCGGCAACTCGGGTACGGATGGCGGCGCCATCTACGCGACATCAAACCCCAGCCTGATCGTCCGGTCCTGCGATTTCAACACAAACATGTCGACCCCCACCGACTCCGACGGTGGCGCCATCCGCGCTGCCAGCGTCGGGCTCACCATCGAGGACTCCACCTTCACCCGCAACACCTCCGGCGCCAATGGCGGAGCCATCTACAAGGACGGCAGCCGGGCCTTGAATGTCAGCCGCACACGCTTCCACGGCAACGCATCAACTCGCGGCGGCGGTGTGCGTTCCACCGGCACCAACAACTTCGACCACTGCGAGTTCGTCGGGAATTCCTGCACCGCATTCGGCGGAGCGCTCTACCTCTCCGGTAGCACCACCAACTCGATTCGCCACTGCACCATGTTCGCCAACCAGGGTCCCCAGCCGCTCATCGCAGGCTCCATCTCCTCCGGTAGTTCGGACGTGCGGAACTGCCTGGCCTTCGGCATGCCCGCCTCACTCCTTTCAGACCTCGCCTGGACCAGCCACGCCTTCCGCTACTGCAACATCCAGCAACTTGAGACAACCGATGTCTATCCCGGCACCGGCAACGTCAATGAGGAACCCGCATTTGTCTCCACACCCGATGCCGGTGCGGACATGACCTGGGGAACCGCAGACGATGACTACGGCGACCTCCGCCTCGTCGACGGCTCCGGCGGCATCGACAAGGGCGATTCCCCTTCATCCCTTGACCTGCTCGTCGACCTCGCCGGTGCCTCCCGCTGCGTGGACGATCCCGCCACCGCCAACGCCGGTGTCGTCGCCTGGACCACCTGCGTCGACATGGGCGCCTACGAGTTCCAGCCCACCGGCTCCGGACCGACCTGCCCCGGTGATGTCAACGGCGACGCCGCAGTGGACTTCACAGACCTGACCGAACTCCTCGAGAACTGGGGCAATATCTGCACCCCGTAATCGACTGAGCAGATCCGGTTCAATGTTCCCGAGACGCCGGTTCGCAACACCCATTGCGAATCGGCGTTCTTCATGCGCAAGGGAACAGGAGATCGCGTGAATCTCACCCGCACTACAATTCCGGCATCGAAAGGAGCCGAGATGGGCGCGCACATTTACAGTTGGAATGACCTGACCGTTGACCACCCCATGGATCTCATCGACAGACGACGCATCATCGGCGATGACGTCATGCTCTCGCATGTCACCCTGCACAAGGGGTTCAGGATCCAGCCACACCGCCACGACAACGAACAGATGGCCGTCGTCCTCTCCGGCCGCGTCCGATTCACGCTTGGCGAAGAAGGCGCAACGGAGGTTCACGAACTGGGAAGCGGCCAGGTGCTTCATGTCACATCCAACGTGCGGCACGGCGCAGAAGCTCTCGAAACCAGCGTTCTCCTCGATGTCTTCAGTCCCGTCAGTGAGGCCACCGGCGTCGACAATCCTGGCCAATGAACCAACTGCCTGCGGCCCAGACAACACAGGCTGTCACGCCGGCTCATCCTCCATCAGGATCCACTCCACCACCGCGGTCGGTGGCAACGGATCCACCCCCAGTTGTCGAAGCATGTTCAGGCACTGCGCCCGATGATGCATGCCGTGCGTCGTCACGTGAACCAGCACGCCGCCGCGCGTGAAACTGTATGAACGACCACCGCGCGCTCCCGAAACGACCTCGTCAAGGGGATGCGCGTTCGCCGATGCCTCCAGGTCAGCCGCGATGTCATCGAGCAGTGTCGACATCGCCTCCACCGACCGCCGACCCGCCTCGAGTCGCTCCCCCTGTTCGCGCCCCGCGAGCAAGTCCCCCCACCCCTTCATGGCACCGAGGATGTGTGTCAGCGTGTCGTGAAGCGAGCCACACCCCATCTCGAAGCGCTGATGGAACTGCGCATCGCTCAGCGCGGCACATGCCTTCAGAACCTGGTGCGTCGCCCAGGTGTTGGTCGTCAGCAGAATACGAATCGGATCACTCTCAGCCATCGGTATCTCCAGTCGTGTTCTCGTCCCGGATCCGCTCAACCAGGTCTTCCCCCAATCCCTCCTCCAGCAGGATCCGGGACAGGAAGTCCGACTTCGCCTGCGTGTACCCATCGACATCATCCGCATGCTCAACAGCCAGCGCACGCTTCAATGCACCGTACGCCGCAACCGCCGCCGGATCACGACGCAGACGATCACGCACCGCGAGGTGGTTCCGGATGCCAACGCCATCCGCGAGACAGACGTACAGATTATGCCGCGGCAGCGCCGCGACCTCACCGCGCTCCGCCCGCAGCGCCTCCCGTCCCGAGATGCCGAGATCACCACAATGGCGGTAACCCATCCCGACAAGCCCCTCAATCGCGCATCTGGATGCATGCGGATCCGGGACGATGATGCTGATATCGATCACCGGCTTCGCCGCGAGACCCGGCACGGATGTGCTGCCAACATGTTCAATGGATGCAGCCGAATCACCTACCGCTGGCTGTATGAATTGCGCAATGCGCCGAAACTGCGACGGCCACTCCGGATTGGAATCGACGACCTGGATCACATGGCTACTGTACAGAATCATGCGTGACAAATGCGCCGCCTCGACTAGGTCGTGTCTGACGGCTCCAGCAATCGTAGGTATCTGCTGATAAATGCGAGTTTGACGATCGCGAGGTAGTGGACGGCGAGTTTCTCGTACCGTGTTCCGAGCCGTC
>JAUIHS010000018.1 GCA_030432255.1 Phycisphaerae bacterium | reverse complement strand
CGGATTCGTGGGGCTGCTGGGTTCACCGTTGGGGCGCCTGGTGCCGGGATTCGTGGTGCCGGCGGCGTCCCGTCCTGCGGGTTCGTGGGCGTGCCTTGGGGCGGGGTGCGTTGGTGGCGCGCTGCCGGTGGCGGTAGTTGGTGTGTTTCTGTGGCTCTGGGGTGGCCTGGTGCCGTTGTCCTCGGATGCGGTGACGCAGCACGCGGCGGGCGTGAACCTGGCGGCACCGGCCTTCGCACTTTCGATGTGCGCGGTCCTGGGCGTGTTCTACGTGGCGTCGGCGTGGCGTGGGCTGGCGGGTCTCAAGCGGGTCGATCTCTGGGTGGTTGGTGCGGTGGTGGTGGGGGCGCTGGCAGCGTTGCTCCCGGCGACGGGGTGGATGCGCAACGTGCGCGACTACGGCTGGCTGTGGCGACCTTCGGTGCAGAAGGCACCGGACGCCGCGGATCGTTCGTTGCTCCTGGCGCTGCTGGCGCCATGTGGAGCGTTGGTGTTGCTTTGTCTGTGGCGCAGCGCATCGGCGCGTGGTTCGCGGCTGCCTGCGCTGGTGCTTCTGCTGTCGATGTCGGGATGGTTGCTGGCGCAATCGGCGAATGCGATGGCTTGGCAGCGCTACTTTGAGCCGGCGGTGCTGGTGATGCTGGTGTGGCTGGCGGCGATGTCGCTGGGTGCCGGGGAGACGGAGGAGCCGGGGCGTGAGGGCCGTCTGGTGTTGCTGCCGGCGGTGTTGCTGGGGTTGTTTCAGGCGGGCTTGACCGTGATGCTGGTGATTCGTCCCGGGCTGGTGGGCCTGCTCTGATTCGTCCGCATTTTGGGCGGGTTTTCGGGTGTTATCGGATTTGCACACCGTCAAAAGGGTCGCTAGCTTAACCTTTTCAACGCAATTTAAGTCCGCGTTCCTTGGTCGGCGCGGGATCTCGGGTTACAACTGTTTCCGGTCGGGGATCGGGTGTTTTCCACATTGGGGCGGGGTAACGGACCCTTTCCAGGAAGGAGAGGCGTGTGGGTGCTGACACGCGAAGAGCGCGAATCGAGAATCTGATTGAACTGGCTCGTCTGTCAAAGGGCTGGAGCCAGTCTCAACTGGCGGATTTCATGGGCCGATCTCCGGGGCGGTTGTGCCCTGCGAGCGGCAATCCGAAGAGCGACTTCATCATGAAGCTGGCCGAGGTCCTCGGCTGGACTCCGGGCGAGGTGCTGGAAGTCATCTGGGAACAGGAAGGCAGCGGCGGTCCGAAGACCAATGGTGTGTCGTACTCATTCGACCAGTTGTTTGACCAGGCGCTGGAAGCGGTCGAGGCGGGTCGGCACCAGGAACTGCTCAGGATCGCGCGGCTGGCGCGTGAGAGCGCGCGGACACCGGATCAGATCGCCTGTGCTTACAACTTCGAAGTCGGCGCGTGGGACGGACTGGGTCGGTACCTGAACGCTCTCGAAGCGGCACAGAAGGGCCTGGAGATTCCGAATCTCGACGCCCGCTGGCGCTGCCGACTCCAGGCCAATCTCGCCAACGCCCTGTACACGCTGTGGCGCCTGCCCGGCGCACTCGGACTGGCCGACCTTCTCGTGCGTCGTCACGGACGCCCGGAAGCGGAGGCGGATGAGGAGGCGCGGGAGTTCGCGGCGTTCCTCCATTACCTGCGTGGCAATACGCTTCGGCGGCTGATGCGCGTGGAGATGGACGATCGCCTTGCGCATGCGACACAGGCTCGCGAGGATCTGGCGTGGGCGATGTCCACGTACGAGGATCTCGCGGCCATGAAGGGTTCGAGCCGTTATGCCGGCATCGCACGAACGTGCGAAGCGGCGCTGCTTGAAGTGCGTTCGGAACTGGGCGACCTGAGCGCTGAAGACGCCGTCACGGAGCTCGCCGAGTCCCTTGACGCTGTCATTGATCCATCCGAAGTCGCATGTGGCGATCTGCTCGAGAGCTACGGCTGGTCGTGCGTCTTCGGCAGTAACATTGCATTGAGTTCGTTGCGTGGCCCTGAACTGCAGCGGTCGGTTGACCTCTTCGTTCAGAAGGCACTTGAGATCGCGGATGTGCTCGACAACTGGGCGCTTCGTGAGCGGGCCATCACGCTGCAGTACGAATTGCATCGCATGCTCGTTGAGCCGACAGGGCTTCGATTCGACTTCGTGGTCGAGGAGGAGACGCGCAATCTCGTGGCGCAGACGATGGGACGGTTCCCCGGCTTCCGTCCCGTGGGGTGGCGGATTCTCAACTCAGCCAGCGTCGCGCGGAAGAGCCAGGAGGCACGCAGATGATCCTGAGAGATCGAAAGAGATTGATCATCCCAATCGCCGCGACTGCATGCGTTCTCGCTGTTGCAGTTCCCGCCGGTTCGGCGGCGGTGAAGGGATCGCTTGAAGCGGGGCTGTCCAGATTCGCGCCCCCGAAAACCTTCGACGGCGTGGGTCATACGACTCAGCCCGTGCGACCGACCTACCACCCGATCCGCGCCGAGCCGGTCAAGGTGCGCGCGAGCCAGAGCTGGTTCATGCCCGACAAGCGGCCCCAGTCGGTATTCGGGCGCACGCCCGACAACCTGCTTGACCTGATCGAGGACACCTTCGACGGTGAGCAGGCGCCCGGTTCGACGAACATCTTTGATCATGACCTCGGCCTCGGCGAGCCGACCCGTGTCAATCCCGACGGTCGTTTCCCGGGGATCGCCCCGGGTGCCGCGGACCTGCCCCGTGTGCCCGCCCCCGGCGCGGCTCTCGTGCTGGGCCTCGGTGCACTTGGATGTGCACGCCGGCGACGCTGATCGAGATTCGATCGACAACTGATGCACCACCGAAAGCCCCGCGTCATGCGGGGCTTTCTCGTGGAACCGGCCGGGCGAGGAATGCGACCGGTTGCCCCGTCGGCGGCAACCCGCCATGATGCCAGCATGGCTACGCAGGAGAACTGGAAGACGTCACGGGTCCTGGTGACCGGCGGGAACGGGTTTCTCGGCCGGGTGGTGTGCGAGAAGCTTCGGGATCGCGGCTGCACCCAACTGGTCGCGCCGCGTCGGGCGGAGTGTGACTTCACGACGCCGGAGGGGTGCTCGCGGGCCATGTCCATGGCCGGCGGAGAGGACGGCTGCCCGGACGTCGTCATTCATCTCGCGGCCGAGGTGGGGGGTATCGGGGCGAACCGGGAACACCCCGGGCGCTTCTTCTTCGCCAACATGTCGATGGCCATGAATCTCATCGAGGCGGCACGCGCCTGCGGCATGGCGGAGCGCGGCGGAAGGTTCCTGCTGACGGGCACCATCTGCTCATATCCGAAGCACACACCGGTTCCGTTTCAGGAGGATGAACTCTGGAACGGCTATCCGGAGGAGACGAACGGTCCGTACGGGGTGGCGAAGAAGGCGGCGGGCGTGATGCTGGATGCCTACCACCGCGAGTACGGGCTCCGTGGGGGATACGTGCTGCCGGTGAACCTGTACGGCCCGGCGGACAATTTTGATGAGGCGTCGAGCCACGTGATCCCGGCGCTGGTGCGTCGCTGCATCGAGGCGCGGGATGCGAAACTCGAGGCGATCGTCTGCTGGGGTACCGGGTCTGCGAGTCGGGAATTCCTGTACGTAGACGATGCTGCGGAAGGGATCGTTCGTGCCGCCGAGACGCTGGAGGTGCCGGAGCCGGTCAACCTGGGGACGGGGAGCGAGATCACGATCAAGGACCTCGTGCACCTGATCGCCGAGGAGGTGGGGTACGAGGGTCGGATCGAGTGGGACCCGACCAAGCCCGACGGCCAGCCTCGGAGGTGCCTGGAGGTGAGCCGCGCTCGTGACCTGCTCGGGTGGGAAGCGGAGGTCTCCTTCCGCGAGGGCCTTCGCCGCACGATCGCGTGGTATGAATCGAACCGGGCGTGATTCCGGGACGTAATGGTGGAGCCGGTGGGACGGATGGGTCGGTGTCGGTCTGTCTGGTGTTTGGTGAGAGGTCCTGTGGTCGCGGTTGCCGCGGCTGGCAAGGTCGATAAGGTGGTATGCCCTGCGGGCCTCGAGTGCGAGCCCCTGAATGGGGTAGCGAGAGGTCAGAGAAAGGCTTTTCGGGGGGAGGAAATGCCGCAGGGAACCTTGCTCCGGGCCTGTCGGCGGCCGATAGATGGAGTTGTCCGGACAATGGAACCCCGGGTCCGCGTGTTGACACGTGCGGTCCCTTTCACGCATCGAGAAGTGAGGAACAGAGATGTCTCAGAAACTGGCGGTCGTAGCGGGTGGTGGCGGATTCATCGGTGGCCATCTGGCCCGGAATCTGATGGAGCAGGGTTACAAGGTCCGCTCCGTGGATATCAAGCCGTTTGACCGCTGGTACCAGGTGCACGACGACGCTGAGAACATGCAGCTCGACCTGATGGAACTGGACAACTGCCGCAAGGCCTACGCGGGTGCGGACCGTATCTATCAGTTGGCGGCTGACATGGGCGGCATGGGTTTCATCGAGAACAACAAGTGCCTGTGCATGCTCTCGGTGCTGATCAACACGCACTCGCTGATGGTTGCGAAGGAAGTTGGCGTTGAGCGCTTCTTCTATTCCTCTTCGGCCTGCGTGTACAACGCCGACAAGCAGAAGAGCGAGGACGTGGTTCCGCTGGTCGAGGCTGACGCCTATCCGGCGATGCCGGAAGACGGCTACGGCTGGGAGAAGCTCTTCTCCGAGCGCATGTGTCGCCACTTCCGCGAGGACTTCGATGTCCCGACGCGCGTGGCGCGATTCCACAACGTGTACGGTCCCTTCGGCACGTGGGACGGCGGCCGCGAGAAGGCTCCGGCGGCGATCACCCGCAAGATCATCAACTGCAAGCTGACCGGCGACCACAACATCGAGGTGTGGGGCGACGGCAAGCAGACCCGTTCGTTCATGTACATTGATGACTGCGTGAAGGGCATCAACATGATCACGGACAGCGATGATGTCCTGGAGCCGATCAACCTCGGTTCGGATGAGCTGACCACGATCAACGGCCTGGTGGACATGATGGCGGAGATCGCCGGCATCGATGTCACCAAGCATCACAACCTCGATGCCCCGAAGGGTGTGAATGGTCGCAACAGTGACAACGACCTGATCAAGAAGTACCTGAACTGGGCACCCGCGATTCCGCTGCGCGTGGGCATGGAGAAGACGTACGACTGGATCCACGAGCAGATGACCGCGGACGTGGACAGCACTGTCTTCACGTCATGATGCGGGCCACCGGCCGGATCAACTGAACGCATTCGAGCCGGGCTCCTCGGGGCTCGGCTCGTTGTCCCTCGTGAAGGATGGAGTCACCGGGCCGTGAGTGACGCAGCAACGGACAAGAAGGGCCGCCGCCGGACCTTTCTGATCTTCAGCCAGGTCTACCCGCCGGATCCCGCCAGCGTCGGGCAGCACATGCACGACGTGGCCAAGGCCATGGTGCAGCGCGGCTGGCGCGTGCGCGTGATCGCCGCCAATCGCGGCTACGACGATGCCTCGATCAAGTACAAGAACTTCGAGGTCATGGACGGTGTCGAGGTTCGGCGTGTGCCCTTCTCGAGCTTCGGCAAGAAGTCACTTGTGCTGCGTGCCGTGGCGATGGGTGTCTTCATGTGCTTCTGCCTGTATGCGGGGCTGATCACGAGTCGGCTGGCGTGCATACTGACGAGTACGTCGCCGCCCATGTGTGCGTTCGCCGCGGGCGTGTGCCACACCCTGCGTCGCGTTCCGATCAAGTACTGGGTCATGGATCTGAATCCGGACCAGATGATCGAACTGGGGAAGATGAAGGCGGATTCGTTCGCGGCGAAGATGCTGAATGCTCTTCAGCGTTTCGTGCTGAAGCGTTCGGATCACGTGGTGGCGCTGGACCGATTCATGGTGGAGCGTCTCAACAGGAAGTTCGACGCCAGCGACAAGCTGACGATCATGCCACCGTGGCCGCATGACGAGAAAGTTGAAGTCGTTGAGCACGGCGACAACTGGTTCCGTGACAAGCATGGCATGAACGGGCATTTCGTCTTCATGTACAGCGGCAATCACGGCTACTCGACGCCGGTGACGACCGTGCTGGAGGCGGCCCTGCAGATGCAGGGCAAGGAAGACGCCGACAAGCTGTTCATGTTCATCGGTGGCGGCGTGGGCAAGAAGGAAGTCAACGACACCATCGAGAAGCATGAGCCGAACAACATTCGCTCGCTGCCTTACCAGCCCTTCAAGGATCTGAAGTTTTCGCTGTCGGCGGCGGACGTGCACATCGTGACCGTGGGTCCGGACGTGGTGGGTGTTGTACATCCGTGCAAGATCTACGGTGCGATGGCGGTGGCACGACCGATCCTGCTGGTGGCGCCGGATCCCTGTCACGCATCCGACATCGTGCGTGATCAACAGGCCGGCTGGCACATTCCGCACGGTGATCCCGAGGGTGCGGTCAGGGTGCTGCGTGAGATCGCGGCGACGCCCCCCGAAGAACTGGCAGCCATGGGACGCCGGGGCAAGGCGTTCCTTGAGAACGAGATGAGCAAGGACACGCTCTGCGGACGTTTCTGTGACATCATGGAGCAGAACATCGGTTCGCCGAACTGAGGGACCAGGCCGTGGTGACGAAATACGTCTTCATTCAGAACGACCCCTTCTTCCTGCCACGGGTGCTGGACAAGTACCTGCGTGAGTTTTCCGACTCCACGGCGGGCATCAATATCCAGTCCGTCGCCCAGGGCAAGCGCACCGTATTCCAGACGGCCATGGAGCTGTACAAGCTGTACGGCTTCATGTACTTCCAGAAGAAACTGCGGGGCTACATCTGGCGCAAGGTGCAGGCCAAGTTCTTCAACGACATCCTCGGTTCCACGCGGCGCTGCTATTCCGTTCGCGCCGTGGCGAAGAAGTATGGCGTGGAAGTGACGGAAGCGGTGGACGTGAACAGCGAGGAGTTCCTGTCTCACCTGCGCGACAAGGGTGTCGATTTCATCGTTTCGATTTCGGGGACCCAGTTGTACCGCAAGAAGCTGCGCGAGCAGACATCGAAGGGGATTGTCAACTGCCACGGCGCCCTGCTGCCGAAGTACCGGGGCCTGATGCCCTCCTTCTGGACGCTCGCCAATGACGAGAAGGAAGGCGGTGTCAGCGTGCACTTCGTGGATGCCAAGCTTGATAACGGCCCCATCGTGGTGCAGAAGACGTACCGCATTCATTCCCACGATTCGCTGGAGGACGTCATGTCCCGCTCGAAGGATCTCGCTGCCGAGGCGATCATCGAGTGTGTACACAAGGTGGAGTCCGGCGACTTCGAGACGTTGCCCAACCCCGAGGAGGAATCGACTCACTTCTCCATGCCGACACGCGAGGACGTGAAGCGTTTCCAGGCCGCCGGTCATCGCTTTTTCTGACCCAACCCCGATCCCTGAGTTCACATGATTCACGCACTCTCATTCGACATTGAAGACTGGTTCCACATGGTGGACATCGAGGCGGTCGCGGACACGTCGAAGTGGCCGGAGTACTCGTCCATCGTGGTGGACCGGACGAAGTGGATCGTGGATCTGATCGGTGAGTACGAAACGAAGGCGACCTTCTTCCTGCTCGGCTGGGTGGCGCACCGGTATCCGGAGATCACGCGCTACATACAGGCCCAGGGGCACGAGATCGGGACGCACAGTTACTGGCATCGCAAGGTGTACGAACTGACGCCGGATGAGTTCCGTGAAGACATGCAGTTGTCGATGGACGTCATCAGCGATGTGACCGGGGAACCGGTTCGCGGCTTCCGTGCGCCGTCCTTCTCCATCACGCCCGGTACGGAGTGGGCCTTCGATGTGCTGCTGGACCTGGGCATCACGTATGACGCATCGCTCTTCCCAGCACCCCGGGGCCACGGTGGGTACGACTGCCAGCAGGAGGCGCACGAGGTGACGGCGCCTTCAGGTCGGGTCCTGCCGGAACTGCCCATGTCGATCCGGAATCTCGGGCCCGTGCCGATCCCCTTCTCCGGCGGTGGCTACATGCGCTTCCTGCCGAAGATGATGATCCATGATGCCTTCCGGAAGTTCGAGAAGCGGGAGACGCCGGTGGTGATCTACCTGCATCCGCGCGACTTTGATCCGGATACGCCGCGGGTGCCGATGCCGCTGAAGCGGAAGTTCAAGTGTTACGTGGGCATGAAGACCACGGAAGGCAAGCTTCGCAGCCTGCTGAAGTCGAAGCAGTTCGACACCTGCGAAGCGGTGCTGCGCAACCAGGGTGTTCCGGCACTGCATGAGCGGTCCGGGGTGTGTGAGCCGAAGTCTGTAAGTGCGTAGGATGTTGGAGGCGGGCCGCGTTTGACGAGGTGTTGAAGTATGCAGGAGACGACGACCATTCCGGCGGATGAAGCGAAGGCGGTGATCGAAGGTGGCAGCGGCGGCAGCAGTCGCGTGTCCAACGTCACCGTTGTCATCCCTGCGTTCAACGAAGAGTTGAACCTGCCGCATGCGCTGCGCAGCGTGGTGGGTTGGGCGGACGACGTCTTCGTGGTTGACTCGCAGTCGTCGGACCGGACGTGCGAAGTCGCCAAGAGTCTCGGTGCCCGCGTTGTCGTCCAGCCGTGGCTGGGGTACGCCAAGCAGAAGAACTGGGCGCTTCAGAACCTGCCGATCAGATCCGACTGGGTCTTCATTCTGGATGCCGATGAGTCCATCACGCCGGCGCTGCGGGATGAGATCCTCGCGATCGCCGCGAAGCCGGTGGACGAGGTCAACGAGGGCGGCTTCTACATCAACCGCCTGACGTACTTCATGGGCAAGCCCATCAAGCACTGCGGTTTCTTCCCCAGTTACAACCTGCGTTTCTTCAAGGCGGGCAAGGCGCGCTACGAGGATCGTGATGTGCACGAGCACATGCTGGTCGATGGCGAGACGCGCCGACTCAAGCACCTGATGCTGCACGAGGACCGGCGCGGCCTCGAGCACTTCATCGCCAAGCACAACCGGTATTCGACGCTGGAGGCGCGTGAACTGATCCGCGACCGCGCCCTGGGGCGTGCCAACCAGGCCAAGCACCTGGAGCGCGGCATCGCCTTCCGGCGCTGGCTCAAGTACCACGTGCAGCCCAAGATCCCGCTCCCGGGGCTGTGGCGCTTCCTCTACATGTACTTCTTCCGTCTCGGTCTCTTTGACGGCGTGACGGGCTTCCGCTTCTGCCTCTTCCTCGCGACCTACGACTTCTTCATCTCGCTCAAACTGCACGAACTGAAGAACATGGGGGCGCACCGCAATGCGGAACTGCTCACGCCCGAGGTGCCTCGCGGCCTCGCGGTCAGCGAAGGGACGATCGGTTCGACGACTTCCAACGAGCGGACGCAGATCGAGATCCGCGAGAGCCTGCTCGCGGCACAACTCGGCCAGATGGCGCCCGAGGCCAGTCCGTGGACCCTGAAGCAGAAGGTCATGCGGGCACTGTGGATGCTGACGGGCAAGCCGATGTTCCGTTTCTCGTTCCACAACTGGTATGGCTTCCGCAACACCCTGCTGCGTCTCTTCGGCGCCAAGATCGGCGCGGATGTGCGCATCCGGCCGTCGGTGCACATCGAGATTCCGTGGCACATCACGATCGCATCGGGCGCGACCATCGGCGACAAGGCGATCCTGTATTCGCTCGGTCCGATCACCATCGGCGCCCGCACCATCATCAGTCAGTACGCGCACCTCTGCGCCGGCACGCATGACTACACCGACCGCCGCTTCCCGCTCCTGCGGCCGCCCATCACCATTGGTGAGGATGCCTGGGTGGGTGCGGACACCTTCGTCGGACCGGGTGTGCATGTCGGCAAGCTGTCAGTTCTCGGTGCGCGTTCCAGCACCTACCGGTCGCTTGAGCCTGCGATGGTATACGTCGGCAATCCCGCCAAGCCCATCAAGAAGCGGGAGCTGAAGTGATGAATGAGCAGGATGCCCCAGTTGCTGAAGCCCAGGCGCAGGCACCCGCCGCTTCCGACACGGCACGTGATGACGCGCGCGAGATGCGCGCTTCCAGCCCCTACACCTTCTGGGAGAAGGTCAAGCGCATCATCTGGAACTACTTCGGGCAGTTGGTCTTCCGCCTGAGCTTCCATGACTGGTACGGCTTCCGCAACACGCTGCTGCGTCTCTTCGGTGCGAAGATCGGCAAGTCCGTGCGCATCCGTCCCAGTGTGTCCATCGAGCAGCCGTGGAACCTGGAGATCGGCAACAACTCGTCCGTCGGCGATCGCGTAATCCTCTACTGCCTCGGGCGCATCACCATCCGGGACAACTGTTCCATCAGCCAGTTCGCGCATCTGTGTGCCGGTACCCATGATCACACCCGCCCCGACATGCCCCTCGTGAAGCTGCCCATCGTGCTCGAAGACGATGTCTGGCTCGCGGCGGACGTCTTCATCGGTCCGGGTGTGTGCATCGGCAAGGAAGCCGTCGTCGGGGCGCGTTCGAGTGTCTACAAGGATGTTGAGGGCGGATTTGTCTACTGCGGCAACCCCGCCAAGGCCATGAAGAAGCGGATCATCAAGTCATGAGCGCCTCCGGCGATCCAGTCTCACGTCCGATCCTGGTGATCGGTACGCATCGCTCCGGTACGACCTTCCTCGCGCACGTCATCGGGCTGCACCCGGATGTCGCGCTGGCGCAGGAGCCACGTCATATCTGGGCATGGGGGCATAACTTCAACAAGGATGATGTCCTCGGTCAGCAGGATGCCACGCCGCGAATCAAGCGTCACATCCGCAAGACATTCGCGAAGTTCCTGAAGTCATCGGGTCGGTCCCGGCTGGCGGAGAAGACGCCGAGCAACTGTCTGCGCCTGCCCTTCATCGAAGAGGTGTACCCGGATGCGCGGTACCTGCACATCTATCGCGATGGTCGCGCGGTGGTGCGCTCGACGGGCGAGATCAACACGGGCCGGCCCGATTCGATCTGGATCGTGCGTCGCCTGCTGGGAACACCGATCTGGGAATGGCCCGCGTTTGTGCCGCGAGCGGCGCGGACCCTCGGCCGTCACCTGATGGGCAAGAAGATGACGTACTGGGGTCCGTGTCCGGAGGGATGGCAGGACTGGGTGCGCAACGGTGATGCACAGCCGGTGATCCTGGCCAAGCAGTGGCGTTACACGATCGAGCCGGTGCTGGATTTCCGCGATGCGAACCGTGACAGGCTGAATGGTCGCTGGATGGACCTGCGTTACGAGGACTTCATGGCGCACCCCGAGGAGCGCATCCGCGACATCATGCGCTTCGCCGAGCTGCCGGAGGACGACTCGGTGGTGAAGTTCGTGGTGGACAAGGTCGACCCGACGCGCCAGGAGAAGTGGAAAAAGGAACTGGAAGCCGGGGAACTTGACGACATCCGCCCGATCCTCGAGCCGACGCTGGAGCGGCTGGGGTATGAGTGGTGAGTGGTCGGCATTCGGTACTCGGCATTCGGTACTTGGCACTCGGCACTCGGGTATGAGCGCCTTTGGCGGGGCCTATCGCGCACGTTCCAGTGTGTAGGTCACCTGCACATGGTTGACCGCGAGGTTGGAGTTGCCCGGCCAGCCGTTGCTGCCGAATGACGGGTTCACCCAGATCTCGTAGGAGTAGTTCACGTTGTCCACGACCTCGCGGCCGACGAGGATGCTGTCGTCCGTCTTCGTGAGGTATGTGCCCACTTCCGCGGTGCCGGTCGAGACCAGAGCCATGTTCTGTCCGCCGCCGGTCCGGGAGATGCGCGCCAGTTGGGTGACCAGTTGGCGACCACTGTCGAGGTCAGTCATGGTCGAGGTCAGTTCGGTGACCGTGGCGCCGTCCGGCAGTGAGACGGGGGCGACCAGCACGGCGAGGCTCGTGGGCTGGTTGACGTATGCCGAGGCTGCGGTTCCGCCCGCGACGTACGGCACGAAGCTCACCTGGTTCGCGGGGCGGAATGCGGCCGGCGGGACGGAGACGACATCCGGTTCGGGCGAGGAGAACTCGAAGCTGTCGGCCTGGATCGTGCCGAGGATGACGGTGTTGCCGGAACTGTCGACGTTCACCGCTTCCCTGCCGGCGATCGTGAGGCGCATGCGACCCGTTTCACCGTCGAAGTAGTGGAAGGCATTGATGCCGCCTCCTGCGGAGTATCCGTAGAAGGGCTCGCCGTCCTCGGAGGTCGTCGAGATGTACATGCCGCCGAAGCCGGAGGTGTCCGCGCCGACACCGAAGAACTCGTTCCCGATGCGGTTGGTGCGATTGAGCAGGACGATCTCGTCGCCATCGCCGTAGGTCAGCCCGGAGGCAGTCGAGATCCACGGCTGATCGAGCGAGGTGGTCGCGACGGGTGCCGCGCCGATGAAGGAGCGGGGCGTGAGTGCCGTGTACGCGACGGGAGCGCCGTGGGGGCGGACACTGATCTCGAGCCAGCGGCGCTGGAGCGTGGGCGGCTCGGGCAGTTCGACCGCGAAGAGTCCGTCGGTGACCTGGACATCGAGGGCCTCGAATGTCAGGGCGACAATGCCGCCGGTCGGAGTGCCGTAGTACTCGAACTGGAAATCGAAGCGCCCGGTAGCGGCCTGGCCGGAGGCGTCGAGGCGCCCCTGGTAGACAAAGGGCTCAGCGCGGCAGGGCAGCGCGCCCAGCGTCATGAGCATCACGAACGCGATGCATGCGTAGCGGAACAACATATTCGGTCCTCCAGAGGGGTGATCCCGGTGGAATGAGTCTACGGGCGGGGGCTGGAAAACGGGAGAGAATTGTGGGGAAGCGGGTCGGGTGCGCGAGGCCGGATTCGCTGGTATCCCGGGCAGAATCCGGCCACGGCTGCCGCCGGGGGCGTCCTCCCCTGGAAGTCGCATGCGCCTTCCCAAACCTGCTACACTGTTCGTCCCCATTCGGGGACCCCTGAGAATGTCCGCCGCGAGCACCCGAAAAGGAGCCTGACTGGCTTCAGGGGGTGGGTCTCCCGGTCGATGGATGGTGGAGGGGTTGACGAGTAACCAGTTTTTTGGAACAGGAGAATGGCCATGTCGGGCCTCATAGCGCCGCACGGCGGCAGCCTCGTGAATTGTGTCGTCACCGGAGCCGAAGCGGACAAGCTCCGCAAGGAAGCCGAAGGTCTCAAGCGGATCGATCTGACCGCCAAGCAGTCCTGTGACCTCGAAATGATCGGCATCGGTGCCTTCAGCCCGCTGAACGGCTTCATGGGCAAGGCGGACTTCGAGTCTGTCTGCAAGAGCATGACGCTCGCTTCCGGCGACATCTGGCCGATCCCGATCCTGCTCTCCGTCGACAAGGCCGACGCTCCCGCCGTTGGCGACCGCGTTGCGCTCTACGCGCCGAACGGTGTGCTCCAGGGTCTCATGACTGTCGAAGAGGTGTACGCCCACGACAAGAAGCTTGAGATCCCCAATGTCTTCCGCACCGAAGACAGCGCACACCCGGGCGTCAAGCAGGTCCAGGACGAAGGCGACACCTGCCTCGCCGGTCCCGTGCAGGTCGTCACCGTCTGTGTCGATCCCGAAGGCCCCGAGGCCTTCCTCGATCATCGCAAGACCCCCGCGGAAACCCGTGAGATCTTCAGCTCCCGCGGCTGGTCCACGGTCGCCGCTTTCCAGACCCGTAACCCGATCCATCGCGCCCACGAGTATCTCTGCAAGTGTGCCCAGGAGATCTGCGACGGTCTGCTGATTCACCCGCTCGTCGGTGAGACGAAGCCGGGCGACATTCCCGCGGCGGTCCGCATGGACTGCTACAACGTGCTCATCGAGAACTACTTCGTTCCCGATCGCACCTGCCTGACGGTCATGCCGGCGGCGATGCGTTACGCCGGTCCCCGCGAGGCCGTGCTGCACGCCCTGATTCGCAAGAACTACGGTGTGACTCACTTCATCGTCGGCCGCGACCACGCCGGTGTGGGCGACTACTACGGCACGTACGATGCTCAGAACATCTTCAACGACCTCGACAAGGCCAATCTGGCGATTGAGCCGTTGAAGTTCGAGCACGCCGCGTGGTCCAACAAGGCCCAGGGCATGGTGTCCGGCAAGACGTTCCCGAAGCTGGAAGGCGACCAGATCTTCCTGTCGGGCACGAAGGTCCGGGAAATGCTTGGCAAGGGCGAGCGTCCTCCGGCGGAGTTCAGCCGCCCCGAGGTCGCGGACGTCCTGATCAAGTGGGCGACGAGCGCCAACTGACGCCCGCCGCCTGCCACTGAGAACGACCGCATACCGCCGGGAAGTCGCTACACTTCCCGGCGGTTTCTTTGTTCAGGGTCGGCATTCGCCGACATTCGGCATTTGGCACTCGGCACCTGGCACTTGGCATTGGCATTCGGGGTGGTTCGCCTGCGGCGATCGAGCCGATCCTGATCCCTGACTCCTGATCCCTGATCCCTTCCCCCACTCAATCTTCCCATGGCCCACCACGGACATCCCGGAATCACGCGCAGCCGTCTTCGCCTGACGATGGAGCGCATCAGCAATCAGCTCACGCGCACCATCGGAGCGCGGTACGGACACATCTGGCCGGAGTACTTCGTCTGCGAGTATCCGCGCTCCGGCGGCACCTGGCTCGCCAAGATGCTGTCCGACTACTTCGGCATCTGCAAGCCGGGGGTCTCGGTCTTTCCCGTCGGCATGCGGGCCGTCATTCACAACCACTGGAAGTACCACCCGAAACTGCGCAATGTCTTCTACCTGATGCGCGACGGGCGGGACGTCATGACGTCCTACTACTTCTACCGCATGCGCTCCATCCGGCAGAAGCACACCTACCAGCACGGCACCATGCTCGCCAACTACAAGCGCATCCTCGGAGACAATTTCGATCCCGAGGACTCCCGCGGCAACATGGCGAAGTTCCTCAGGCACGAATTCGAGAATCCCACCGGATCACGCCTGCACTGGGGCGATCACATCAATGCGTGGGTCGACTTCGAGAAGAAGGCGTACATCGCGTACATCCGCTACGAAGACCTCCTTGAGAAGCCCTTCGAGGCACTCAAGACCGCCATTGAGCACATCGTCAAGGAAGAAGTCGTGGAGCACAAACTCCACACCGCCATCGATCACTGCTCCATGGAGAAGCAGACCGGCCGCAAGCGCGGCGAGGAGGACGCCGAGTCCTTCATCCGCAAGGGCATCGCCGGTGACTGGCTGAACAATTTCAACCGGGAAGCGGCCGAGGTCTTCGACCAGTTTGCGGGTGAAGCGCTGGTGCGGGCGGGGTATGAGCCTGACCGCGACTGGATCAGCCGTTACGATCTTCCGGAATGAGGATTCTCCACGTCATCGACTCGATCGACCCCGCCCAGGGCGGGCCGTCGTCAGTCATCCAGCGGCTGGCCTCCGCGCAGGCCGCCCTCGGACATGACGTCATCGTTGCCGGACAGCGTCACGCCGAGCGTGCCGAACTCGTCGACGACTTCATCGCCCGTGTCCCCGGGATCGACGCCGTTGACATCCGACGAATCGATCGACCGGCCGGTCGGCTCGGGAGCGTCTCGACGCGTCGCTTCACGAGCGTGTTCCATGATGTCGAACCGGACGTGGTGCACCTGCACGGGGTGTGGGATCCGCCGCTGGTCGCGGTTGCCGGTGCCTGCCGCAAACTCGGGACGCCGTACCTGATTCGTCCGGCCGGTATGCTCGATGCGTGGACGCTCGCGCAGAAGTCATTCAAGAAGCGACTCGCATTGCGGTTCATACATGGGCCGATGCTGCGTCATGCCGCCGCGATCCATGCCCTGAACACCCATGAGAAGCAGCGGATCGCGTTGATGGAACTGGAGGTTCCGATTGCCGTGATCGGCAACGGTGTTTTCCTGTCGGACATCGAAGCGCCGGTACAGCCGGGGCTCTTCCGCGCATCGGTGGAGGGTCTCGACGACCGACCATTCGTTCTCTTTCTCAGCCGCCTTCATCACAAGAAGGGACTCGACCTGCTCGCCGAAGCGTGGGCCCGCATTGCCGGTGAGTTCCCGGAGCATCGACTCGTCATCGCCGGGCGGCGCGATGATGACTCCATGGAGGAGTGCCTGCGCCGACTCGAACGCGCCGGACTCAGCGAGACCGTCTTCGAAGTGGGGGAGGTCTACGGTGATCGCAAGGCCGCCGCGTTCCGCGAGTGCGACTGCTTCGTGCTGCCATCGCGTCAGGAGGGCTTCAGCGTCGCCGTGACAGAGGCGCTGGGCTTCGGCGCCCCGGTGGTCATCACGGAGGAGTGTCACTTTCCCGAGGTGGATGAGGAAACAGCAGGCATCGTGACTTCGCTCGAGATCCCCGATGTCGCCCGAGGCCTGCAACGCATGCTCTCCGATCGGGAGCACGCGAAGACGTGTGCCGCGAACGGTGCCCGCATGGTGCGCGAGCGGTATACGTGGCCGATCATCGCGTCGAAGATCATCGACGTCTACGAGGAGTTCGGCGGCATTCCGCACAAGGGAGGTGATGGATGAGCAGCGAGTCGCGCATCCGCGATCCGCTCTTCCGGATGATCCCGCATCGCTCGATGGTGATCTTCTTCGTGGGCGTCTTCTTCATCTTCGCGCCGATGTCGATGCTTTTCGAGTCGACCATTTCGCCTTCGCGCTCGCCGCTGGCGATCATGCTGTTGATGGCTGCTTCCGGCGGCATTGCGATCTGCTGGGCGGCAACGTTCATGATCTCGCGCTGGTTCATCGCCGGCATCGTCGCCATGACCTTCGTGATGCTGGCGATCCACATGCCCGCTGTGCAGGAAGCGATCGGCATGGAAACGCGGGCCCCGGGGCTTGATGCGCTGGTGATTGTCGCATCCGTGGTCCTCGGCTACATCCTGTTCATCGTCTTCATTGCCGGCCAGGGTCGCCAGACCGTTGAACTTCGCAACGAGATGCGGCTGGCGCGGCAGATCCACGATTCACTCGTGCCCGAGATTGATGATGATGGGCCACGGGTGCAGGTGTACGGCGTATCGCGCCCGTCGAGCGAGATGGGTGGCGACCTGATCGATCTGCATCGCACGGCCGAGGCGACGGATGTCATCCTCGCGGACGTGTCCGGCCACGGCGTGCGCGCGGGCGTGGTGATGGCGATGATCAAGGCGACGATCCGCACCCGCCAGATGGACAGCGCGCCGCTGGTGGATGTCATTCGCGATCTCAATGCGATTCTCACGCGGCTGACGGACTCCGGTCTCTTCGCGACAGGTGTCGCGATGCGATTTGATGGAGACGCCGCGATGGAGATCGTCACCGCCGGGCATCACGAGGTGGTGCACGTTCGCGGCGGCAGCGCCACGCTCATCGGGAACGACCATCTCCCTCTCGGCATCATGGAGGAGACGCCCTTCGCATCGCGGCGCATCGACATCACATCGGGCGACCTGATCGCGGTGTACACCGACGGCCTCAACGAGACGATGGACACGAACGGCCGTCAACTGGGTCACGACACCATCCGCTCCCACCTGGCCCGCAACGCAGATGGCCCGCTGGCGCAGGTCGCGGCGACCCTGCTCGACGTCGTCGGCGCGCACGGCAAGCAGGGAGACGATCAGTCGCTGCTGCTGGTGCGGGTGGTTTGACTCAGCGTCGGCCGTGACGAATGGAGTCGATGATCTCGGAACTGGGGGCCCGGGCGATCCGCTTGCGAATCTCCATGAGCGTTCTCACCGCGGCGGCCCGATCAGTGACAACGGGCACAATTCGGGCGATGGCCCGGCCATCACGCTCAATCGTGACAGGTTCTCCACCCTGCGTGACCTGGCCAATGATGGTGTCGAATTGCTGTTGCGCTTCGGAAACTGTGAGTCGATTCAGTCGCATGGCAGACCTCCCGGAGGATTTGTGAGTCAAATGGTGGATCTTACCACCTGTTGCACTGTAGGCTCGAAAGCGTGCCGCGTGGTGACGGGAGATCCTCATGAGACGGTCGTTGAGAACCCGCCTGCTCATCTGTCTCCTGCTCGGGGTGGTCTCGACGGTCGTGGTGGGGGTGCTGGGGCCGCGATTCGGAACTGCTGAGTTTCGTTTTGAGCGATCCACAAATCGAAGCGGGTTTGTTGTTGCTTCTGACATGTGGCTGGTGCCAGTGCCCGATCACTGGAAGGCGTTATGTCACACGATGCAGTTTCGCACCACTTGTGGTTCGCTCCTGATCCAGCACGATGCCGATCTTGCGCGGTCCTATGGATATGCCGTCCATCAGGATCACCTGCATGTCGTGTCGATCCTGAACTCTGGTTGGCCGTGGCCCGCATTTGAATCGACGCGTCTGTCGGCCGGAGGTCACGTTCGGCCCTATACGATTCAAGCGTTCACGCGGGTGTTCCCGGACACCGTCCACCCGCTTCCGTTTCTACTCGATGTCTTGATCCACGGCACCCTCTGGGTGCTTGCCTTCCTGGTTGTTGGACTCGTGCGACGGGCAGCGTACCGGGCGCGCCGGCGCGCTGATCCTTGGCGAAGCATGTGCTCGACCGTCCTGCTTGGTCTTCCGGCCATGCTCCTCACTGTACTCACAACCTGGCTGTGCCCTGCACCACAGCAGCCTTGGTTTGGTCCCCGGACCGGTGACTGGGTGGACGTGAGTACGCAACGGCGCACGACATGGCTCAGCGAGGTCGATGATGAGTTTCGCATGGGGTGGCCACTGCGTGCACTTACGCGCAGTTCCGGGGGCTCTCGAGAGTGGGTGCCCGCACAGGAAGATCCTTATGCGCGAGCTTGGGAGCACGGGATGATCGCCGAGATCTGGCCCTTCGGGGATCGGCCGCTGGCGATCCGGCCCCTATGGCCCGGCTTCCTCCTGAACACGCTCTTCTACGCCGGCGTTCTCTGGCTCGTCACGGATCGGATCGGGGCGGTTCGTCGCCTTCGCCGCGTCCGCCGCGGGCGTTGCCCGGTATGCAACTATGACTGCACCGGCGTTGCGGTGTGTCCCGAGTGCGGAAGTGCCGGAACTCATGCCGCCATCGCTCGTCCCTGAGGAGGCCCATGTTGCACCTTCGCAGATACCGACGGCTGCTCATCTGCCTCCTGCTCGGGGTGGTCTCGACGGTCGTGGTGGGGGTGCTGGGGCCGCGGCTGGGTGAGCGGCAGATACGCTTGGCTCCGGAATCAACGACCGGCCTTCAGGAGCCGCCCGTGGATGCGTGGATGCTGTCGGTCCCGAAGGACTGGGGCGAGGCGTGCCACACCGTCAGGACGCGCACCGCGGCGTCGACGCTGACGCTGCAGCATGATGCGGAGTCTGCGAGTGCCCGAACCGGCTATTCGATGTACAACGACGACATCCATGTCCTGAGCGTCACGCGCTCGGGGTGGCCGTGGGGTGCGCTGCAGTCGGTGCAGCGCTATACGAATCGCGACGTCCGGCCTCACCATGTGGATGGCTACGCCGACGTCTGGCCGATCATGCCGCTCCCGCTGGCTGTGGCGGACATCATGGTTCATGGGATGATCTGGCTGGCCCTTCTCTCGCTTGGGCGCCGTGTCATGCGCCTGTACCGACACTTCGTATCACGCCCGGACCCGTTCCGCCTGATGGTGCGTGTGACGATGCTCGCCGCGGCCGCCTGTGTTGCCACGGTGCTGAATGGATGGCTGTGTACGTTGGATACGGGGCTGATGCCGATGCGTGCACCGCGCTGGGTTGGCATGGATGAACGCCCACGTTCCGCATTCGCGGTGCGCGAAGAAGGCGGCAGGGTTGTGAGTGGATTCCCCATGCCGGCGCTTCGCCTGAGCGGCTTTCCGGCGCTGCCCACGGACCTGTTCCCAATTCAGCCAGGGTCGGTGGTCATGCCTGGCTTCATAGATCCGACGGCCGCGCCGCCTCCGACGTTCGACTTCTCAGCGGTGCCCTTCGCCGCGCCAGCAGAACCCGATCCGTTCGCGAAGGCATGGCGCGAAGGGGTCGTGCTCGGCTTCTGGCCCTTTGGCGACCGCCATCTGCCTCTCCGCCCCGCGTGGCCGGGCTTCCTCATCAACCTGCTCCTGCATGCTGGCGTCATCTGGTTCATCGCGGATCTCCGCCACGATCTCCGCCGCGCACGACGACTGCGTCGCGGCCATTGCCCCGACTGCAACTACGACTGCGCTGAACTGGACGTGTGTCCGGAGTGCGGAACCGAACTCACGCTCGCGCGCGGTCGAAGAAACGCTGCACGTTCGCCCAGTCCACAACCTTCATGAAGTTGTCGACGTACTCGCCGCGGCGGTTCTGGTACTTCAGGTAGTACGCGTGTTCCCACACGTCGATGCCCAGCAGCGGGTGCATTCCATTCATGAAGAGGTTCTGGTGCTTCTCCGCCTGGGTGACGATCAGGCGATCCGCGACGGGTTCGTACGCCAGCCAGGCCCAGCCGGAGGCCTCGACAGAACTCGCGGCCGCCTTGAAGTGATCCACAAAGTGCTCATACGACCCGAAGTCCGATGCGATCTTCTCCTGGAGCGGTCCGGTCGGCTCGCCGCCGCCGCCGCGCTCGCGCGGGGCCATGCACATCCAGAAGAGCACGTGATTGACGTGGCCGCTCCCATGGAACGCGAGCTCGCGAGACCAGTGCTTGATGGAACCGACGCTGTTGTCACCGGCGCGGATCTTCGCCAGTGCGTCGATGGCGCGGTTCAGGCCACGAACGTAACCGGCGTGATGCTTCGAGTGATGCAGTTTCATCGTCTCGGCGTCGATGTGCGGCTCGAGGGCGTCGTAGCCGTAGCGGAGGGTGGGGAGGGCGTACTCACCGGCGTCGGCGTTCCAGCCGGCGGCGAGCAGGCTGGCGCGGCGGGTGTCTGCGGCGTTCATGCCGCGCTGGCCCATCTGTGCCGCGGCGACACTGGCGACGGCGCCGAGTCCGAGGGCGGCGATGGCTGAGCGGCGATCGATCGATTCAGGTGTGACGGTCATGTTCTGGCTCCCGTGGGGGTTATGGGTCCATGCTCCGACATTCTACGTCGGCCGGGGCGACCGACGATGATCCGGCGCGGGAACCGCCGATGAGTCCCTATCATGCTCGATCACGCGGCACATCGGCTGCCGCGCCATTGCCCCCTGTGAGCCCGGAGAGAGGGTCCGCCATGTCCGTGTCCAGCAACGCACCCACCGTCGCCATTGTCGGAGCCACGGGCGCCGTCGGCCAGGAATTCCTCAGGCTCTTCGAGGAACGCAACTTCATCCACGGCGATCTCCACCTCCTCGCCAGCGCACGCTCCGCGGGAACGACCACTGAGTATCGCGGCGAGCAGCACACCATCACCGAACTCACGGAGGAGGCGCTCGAGGGTATTGACATCGCGCTCTTCTCAGCCGGCGGTTCCATCAGCAAGGCGTATGGGCCGACGGCGGCCGCTGCGGGTGCGACGGTGATCGACAACTCCTCGGCGTTCCGGATGGCATCAGAGGTACCGCTGGTGATTCCCGAGATCAACGGCGATCTCGCGGAGTCGTATCGAACGGGGGATGGCCGCGGCCGACCGGGCATCATCGCGAACCCCAACTGTTCGACGATCATCATGATGGTGCCGTTGCACGAGGTGCGTCGTCGGTTCGGCATTGAGCGGCTGGTCATTTCGACGTACCAGGCGGTGTCGGGTGCGGGCGCTGCGGCGATGCGTGAACTGGATGCTCAGACGCGTGACGTTCTGGAAGGGCGTGAACCGACGCGTGAGATTTTCGCGCGTCAGTGCGCATTCAACGTCTTCAGCCATGACTCGAAGGTGCACTCGGAGACGGGGCGGAACGTCGAGGAGCAGAAGATGATCGACGAGACGCGGAAGATCTGGTGTGATGACCACATTCGCGTGACGGCCACGTGCATCCGCGTACCCGTGATGCGCGCGCACGCCGAGTCGATCAACGTGACGCTGAGGCAGCCTGCGAGCGAAGCGGAATTCCGTGCGGCGTTGGAGGCGACGGAGGGCATCACGCTGGTGGACGATCGCGAAGCGAACGACTTCCCGACACCGCTGGAGGCGAGCGGCCGGGACCCGATCCTCGTGGGCCGCGTGCGCCCGGACGAGTCGATGCCATCGGAGGGCGGGAAGCACTGTGCGTTTGACCTCTTCGTCTGCGGCGACCAGATCCGCAAGGGCGCTGCGTTGAATGCGGTGCAGATTGCTGAGCGGGTGATGGGGAGTTGATCCAGATTTTCACTTGACGTTCGGGTAGACTGGTGCGATACTCTCCCTATAGATCAACCGGTAAACCAGTCAACTGGTTGGAGGCTAAACTGATGGAACGCATTCCCATTTATGATGCCAAGGCCAGACTCTCTGAGTTTGGGAGACTCGCCGCCAGTGGTCGGAGGTTCGTTGTGACCTATCGAGGCACTGATCTGTTCGAAATGGGCCCTCTTCGAGGTGGGGAGTCCGAAGAGTCTGGGCATGACGTGCTGGATCGACTCATGGAACTCACCCGGGACCTGCCCGAAGTCGAGCCCGGCGAAATCAGGGCCGCGATCGATGATGGACGAGAGTGAGCAGGCCGTGCAGGTTGTTCTGGATGCAAGTGGGACACTCGCCTGGCTATTCAATGAAGGGGGATGCCAGGCCGAACTCGCTCAATTGTTGAAGGCCTCGCAGTTGACTGCCCCCGATATCTGGAGCCTTGAAGTGACGAATGCCGTCCTCAAGAGACTCAGGCAAAGACGCCTCTCACAGGAAACCGCCGACCAGATCATCGTACTCCTCGGCCGGACCAGGGTGTCAATTGAGACAGGCCGTTCCTCCATTCCCGACATCTATCAACTGGCGCGAAAGCACCAACTTTCGTCGTACGACGCAGCGTACCTGGACCTCGCATTGAGGACGCGACGTCCGTTGATCACGGCGGATCGTAACCTCAGAGATGCGGCCAGCCGTGAGCGCGTTCCATTGTGCTGGGGCTCTTGAGTAGGCTATCAACATACGAACAATTCAAGTCCTCGCCTCATCCGGCCGATACTCCTTCCATGCCTTTCATCGGATCCATTCTGCCGGCCAAGGTCGTCGCGCTGGATCGTGACGAGAAGAAGGTCCGCAAGTCCCGTGAGGATGACGCGGCGGACGCCAAGGCGTCGTTCCGCGAGGTGCTGGACGAGGCGGATCTGTCCGTGGCTCATGTCGAATCGGTCGACGGTGACCGGCGTGTCGAGGGCAACGGGTCGGAGCAGTCCCACGAGGATCGGATCTCCCACCCCATGTATGACGCCCACGCCAGCCGCCGCAGGCCGCCCTCTGCAACGAGCCGACGCCTCGATCTCGAAGGCTGAGCCCGGTCCGGCTCCAGATTCCCCCACACGATGCCGATTCTCACCCTCGGGGAGATGTTCTGCGCCCTGTTATCGTGACTATGATGGGCTGACAACACCCAGAGAGAGAGAGGGTTAGATCTCGATGAATGCCTCAGATGCGCACGACTACGATGTCCTCATCATCGGTGGTGGTCCTGCCGGATCCACAACCGGCGCCATGCTGCTCAAGTACAACCCGGACCTCAAGGTCCTGATTCTTGAGCGCGAGAACTTCCCCCGCGATCACGTCGGCGAGAGCCAGTTGCCCCCCATCGGCCGCATCCTGAACGAGATGGGCGCGTGGGAGAAGGTCGAAGCCGCCAAGTTCCCGATCAAGATCGGTGCGAGCTACACGTGGGGTCAGACCGTGGATCCGTGGGAGTTCGAGTTCCTGCCCCTCTCCGAGGTGCCGCAGGAGAACGGTCGCCCCGAGGCGTACGAAGGCTGGCGGATCAAAACGGCTCTCCAGGTTGACCGTGCCATCTACGATGAGATCCTGCTCGATCATGCTGAGTCCCTCGGCTGCGAGGTGCGCCAGGGCACCAAGGTCAGGAAGATCCATCATGAAGATGGGCGCGTAACATCCATCGAGACCGAGGCGGGCGACAACATCACCGCGCGCTGGTACGTCGATGCCAGTGGCAACGTCGCGATCCTCCGCCGCGCCCTGGGCGTCAAGGTCGACGCACCCACCAAGCTGCGCAACGTCTCCTTCTGGAACTATTGGCAGGGCGCCAAGCTGAACGACGACCTCTTCGGGCACGGCGTGACGCGCGTTCAGGTGCGCAGCGTGCCCTTCGGGTGGCTGTGGTACATCCCGCTGTCCAACGACCGCACCAGCGTCGGCCTGGTCTGCCCCGCAGACTACTACAAGGAGAGCGGCAAGCGGCCCCAGGAACTCTACGATGAGGCCATCAGCCTCGAGCCGCAGATCTCGCAACTCCTCGAGACGGCAACCGCGGAGAAGGAGATCGAAGGCACCACCGACTGGTCATTCCTCTCGGAGAACGCATACGGTGAAAACTGGTTCCTCTGCGGCGAGACCATGGGCTTTGCCGATCCCGTCCTCGCCGCCGGTCTCACGCTGACCCACGCCTGCGCCCGGCACTGCGCCTACACTCTGCTGGAGATCTTCCGCGGCGAGTTGGATGAAGCCTGGCTCAAGGAGGAGTACCAGACCCTGCAGACCAAGAAGGTCATTCAGCACATGCGCTTCGCCGAGTACTGGTACTCCGCGAACGGGTGTTTCAGCGATCTCCAGGCCTTCTGCAGTGAGATTGCGAAGGATGCCGGTCTGAAGCTGAGCCCGACGGAAGCGTTCCGCTGGCTGAGCAACGGCGGTCTCGATGACGAGATCGGTCAGGCGATCATCGGTGGCTTTGATGTCGCGGGGCTCAAGCAGGTTCAGTGGCGCTTCACCGACGACAAGAGTGAGGTCGAGTATCTCATCAGTGGCAAGAACACTTTCAAGCTCAACGTCGCCAATGCGAAAAAGGTCAAGATCCCGGTGCTCAAGGATGGCCGCATCGAACAGGCGGACGGCTACGAGCGTCAGGGCAAGATCCTCGCACGGACGGGTGCGTACGAACTGATCATCGATGCGCTGGAGTCGAACTCCGATATCGAGGGCATCATGAATCACCTCAAGACCCGTCTTTACGGGGCGCAGGGCGTGGATACCAAGTACGCACTCCAGCAGGCGATGCAGGCGCTCGAGGTGATGGTCTCTGACTACTGGGTCTTCGCGTCGACGAACAAGAAGAAGCCCGTCCTCAACATGCGGACGCCCAAGGAAGGTCAGTACATCTACACGACCTCGCTCGGCAAGCCCGCCGAGGTGTAGTCAGCATTTCGAGGCCGGGGCTGAGCTCAGGTCGCCGCGTGGATTCGCAGCAACTCCGTCAGCAGCCACGGCGCGAAGTCCGCCTTGCTCATGACACCCGGCGTTGGCCGTTCGGCGTCGGCGGTCACGATCGTCGCCTCGACCGAATCCGCATCCATCGTCTCCAGCGGGTTGGCCACGATCGCATCGACGCCCTTGCGCGCCAGTTTCTCGCGCGCTGACGCCAGCATGCGCTCCCGGGGTTCCAGCGCGAAGCCGACCAGTGTCTGTCCCGGTTGACGCATCTGGGAGCACATCGCCAGCAGGTCCGGCGTCGACTCCAGTTCGAGCGACAGTCCGGCACCGCTTCGTCGAACCTTCTCGGTCGGGGCCGCCGCGCGCTTCGGCCGGAAGTCGGCAACGGCCGCCGCCATCACCAGCAGGTCGCAGGTTGGAAGATGTTGTTGCAACAGAACCTGTAAATCAGCCGTGGTCTGGAACCGGATGCAGTTGACGGCCGTATGGGTCGGTTCGCGGGGGGTCGGTCCGAGGAGCAGGGTGGTGGGCCACTGGAGGGCTGCCGCGGCGTGCTCGGCGAGTGCGATGCCGAGTCTTCCTGAGGATCGATTGGCGAGGTATCGGACGGCATCGAGGGGTTCGTGCGTTGGTCCGGCGGTGACCAGGAGTGCTGGTCTGTCTGATCCCGGTCCGGGAATGTGCGTCGATGTGGAGTCGGCTGACATGCGTAAGGTATGGTACATGGCGTCGGTGTCTGAGGGACTCGCATGAGGCGTATCCCATCTGGTCACGGATGAGCCTTCCGGGAACGTTGTGGCGCGTCGGCGAACCCTCCATAATGGCGGGCCCGGCGTGCTTGCCGGACCGTCAGGCCCCGTGGCCGGGCGGCACTGAAGCAGTTGACGAAGCGCCCCGGAGTCCCGGGGCGAGAATGGAACGGACGAACGGATGGGGAAATCCCGCAAGCGACTCGGAGAGATTCTGGTTGAGACCGGCGCGGTCACCGAGAAGCAGGTGCTCGAAGGTCTGAAGGCGGCACGTGCAGAGGGCCGCAAGCTCGGCGAGATGCTGATCGAGCAGGGTTCGGCGAAGGACGAGCAGGTGGTACAGGCGCTGGCGTCCCAGTTCCGGCTGCCCTACGTGGATCCGATGGACGATTCCGTCCAGGCGAAGATCGACACCAAGCTGATCCCGGAAGAGTTGATCCGCAAGCACATGGTGCTGCCCATCGGCAAGGAGCGTGGTCGTCTCAAGCTGGTCGTGCATGATCCCAAGGATCTCGAGATGCTCGACATGCTGCGCTTCCGCCTGAACACGGAAGTCGACCCGATCCTGGCTTCGAAGGGGCGCATCAAGGTCTACATTGATCAGAAGATGGGCGGCACGCGCATGGTCGACACGAGCGAGTCGCTCGTCACCGACTCCATCGACCGCTCGGTTGACCGTTCCGTTGACAAGTCGATGGATGCTTCCATCGACCAGGCGGCCGAGTCGGCACCGATCATCAAGTTGTGCACGCGCATCATTCTTGAAGCCGTCAAGATGCGTGCATCAGATATTCACGTTGAACCGATGATGGATCGCGTCCGCCTGCGCTATCGCATCGATGGCGTCTGCATCGAGCGTGACAACCTGCCCAAGCGCATGCAGAACGCCGTGCTGGCCCGCTTCAAGCTGATGGCCGGCATGAACATCTCCGAGAAGCGTGTGCCGCAGGACGGCCGCATCAAGCTGCCGTACGAAGACTACTTCATCGACTTCCGTGTTTCGGCATGCCCCGCCTACCACGGCGAGTCGATCGTGCTGCGTATTCTTCGGCCCGACTCGGTGCGTATCGGTCTTGAGAACCTGGGCTTTGAAGCGGACAACCTCGAGATCTTCAACAAGATCATCAGAAGGCCCAACGGCATCTTCCTCGTGACCGGGCCGACGGGTTCGGGCAAGACGACCACGCTCTACTCGGCGCTCGACGTTTTGAACCGTCCTGACAAGAAGATCATCACCGCTGAAGACCCGATCGAGTATGCGTTCGCCGGCATCAACCAGTGCCAGGTGCGCGAGAGTATCGGTCTGTCATTCGCGCGCGTGCTGCGCTCCATGCTTCGCCAGGCGCCGAACATCATCCTCGTGGGTGAAATTCGAGACAAGGAAGTGGCGGAGGTCGCGATCCAGGCGGCACTCACCGGTCACCTCGTCTTCTCGACCCTCCACACCAATGATGCACCGTCAGCCATCACCCGACTCATCGACATGGGTGTGAAGCCATTCCTCGTGGCGTCGTCCATTCAGGCCGTCATGGGTCAGCGTCTCATTCGTGTGCTGTGTGAGAATTGCCGGGAGGCGGATCCCAATCCGGATCCGAAGTTCCTGCGGCTGACGGACATCTCGCGCGAGGAGATGGCGACCAACACCATCTACAAGCCCATCGGGTGCGAGCAGTGCAACGGCGCCGGCTACCGGGGTCGAAAGGCCATCTTCGAACTGATGACCCTGAACTCCGAGATCCGCGACCTCGCATTCAACACCGCCCCGGTGGAACAGATCCGCAAGGCTGCCATCAGCAGCGGCATGCGGTCACTACTCGAAGACGGCAAGCTCAAGATTCTCAAGGGCGTCACATCGCCCGCCGAAGTCGCCCGAATCGCGCAGGTCGAAGGGCTCGGCGAACCCGGCGAGTGACGGTATTCAGAGACGTATGACACCCCGGCGGCCCAGCCGCCTGAAAGGCAGCAACCATGTCCACCATGCAGATCGACCGACTCCTGGACACGGTCATCAAACTCGGCGCGAGCGACCTTCACCTGACCGTCGGTCGGAAGCCGACCCTCCGCCTCCACGGCGGTCTCAAGAATCTCGATACCAAGGTCCTCGATTCAGATGACATGGTGACCCTCATGAAGGCCATCACCGCCGAACGCTCCCAGCAGGAACTCCAGGAGGTCGGCACCTGCGACTTCGGTTTCGCTTATGGCACCGAGGCCCGCTTCCGAGTGTCCGTCTTCCGGCAACGCGGCGACCTCGCGATCGTCTGTCGTCTCATCCCCAACCGCCTGCTCACCTTCGAGCAGATCGGTCTGCCGGAGATGTGCAAGGAACTGATCCGACGTCCCCGAGGTCTCTTCCTTGTGACCGGTCCGACCGGTTCCGGCAAGACCACGTCGCTTGCCACGATGCTCGACTACATCAACACAAACTTCGAGCGTCACCTCATCACGATGGAAGATCCCATCGAGTACTACCACTACCACAAGAAGAGCATCGTCAATCAGCGTGAAGTGGGTACGGACGTTCCCGACTTCGCCGAGGCCCTGAGGCGAGCCCTGCGTCAGGACCCCGACTGCATCCTCGTGGGTGAAATGCGAGACCTTGAGACCATCGAGGCCGCCATCCGCGCCGCCGAAACCGGTCACCTTGTGTTCGGTACCCTCCACACGACGGGTGCGGCCAAGACGATTGACCGTGTGGTGGACGCCTTCCCCGTGACGCAGCAGAACCAGATCCGGGTCCAGCTTTCGACCGCCCTCATCTGCGTCCTCTCGCAGGTCCTCCTGACACGCGTGGATGTGAAGGGCATGGTCGCCGCGTACGAGTTCCTGGTCGTGACGCCGGCCATTGCGAACCTGATCCGTGACAACAAGAGTTTCCGCATCGACTCGGCCATCCAGACCGGGAAGAAGTTCGGTATGCAGCTCCTCGATGAGCACCTGTGGTCCCTGTACACCCGCGGCATGATCGCCGCCGAGGAGATGGTGGACAAGGCCAAGAACCCCGCCTCGCTGACCGACCGGGTGCACAAACTCGGTCGTCAGATCGGTCGATCCGAGTGGGATCTGCCCGAGGAAGGGGTGACTGAGGAGGCTTGAGGCGTCGGACCGGACATCGACCGGACGAATCAGGAAATTGGCTTCATCAAGCTCAATTTGTCCTGAAAACCTGGTGGCGTAACGTCTAGTTTGCTCGGATCCGGGTTGCGGAAACGGATCCGAGGTGGTCTAACTATCGAAGAGATCGGTAGTTGTGCGCGATCTCCCAGCGCAATGAGTGTGAAAGAAGGCAATCGGATGGCGACAACCGTTGACCCGGCACAACTGAAGAGACGCAAGTTCGGGCGGGTGCTGACCAAGCTCGGCAAGTTGTCTCGTGAGCAGGTCCACCAGGGGCTTGCGCTGCAGAAGGAGCGTCGCGGCCGCAAGATCGGTGAGATCCTCGTCGAGATGGGTCTGATTACTGAGCGGGACGTCCAGGAGGCGCTCGCCGGCCAGGCGGGCATGGCTTTCGTCGAGTTGGATCCCAAGTCGATTGATGAGACGACCCGTGGCGCGCTTCCCTCCGAAACGGCCATGACCTACCAGGTCATCCCCATCGAGTTCAACCCGAACTCCCGCCACCTTCGCATCGCGCTGAAGTCACCGGACAACTTCCGGGCTGTGGATGACCTTCGCCTGCTCATGGGCTTCAAGGTTGACGCCTGCGTAGCACCCCCGGAACAGGTGGATGCCTGTCTGAAGGAGTTCTATGCCGGTCAGCAGCAGAGCCTGTCGGACGTCGTCGGTGAGATGGCTTCGGACGAGCATCTGAAGTCGCTTGAGAACCGTCCGTCCGTCGCCGGTGCGTCGATCGACCTCGAGGCGGTGCTGGATGCCTCTGAGGACAACAAGGTCATCAAGCTGTTGAACATGGTGCTGCTCCAGGCCATCAAGGACCGCGCCTCCGACATCCACTTCGAGCCCTTCGAGGACGAGTTCAAGATGCGGTACCGCATCGACGGTGTCCTCTACGAGATGGTTCCGCCCCCCAAGCACCTCGGCCCGGCGATCACGAGTCGTATCAAGGTCATGTCGAACCTCGACATCGCCGAGCGGCGTCTGCCGCAGGACGGCCGCGTGGAACTCGTGGTGGGGGGCAACCCGGTCGACCTTCGAGTGGCGGTTCTTCCCACGATGCACGGCGAGTCGGTCGTGATGCGTGTTCTGGACCGTTCGAACGTGGAGTTGAGCCTCGACCGCATTGGCATGCGTGCCGAGGAACTGGAGAAGTTCCGGACGATCATCCGCAAGCCGAATGGCATCTGCGTCGTGACGGGCCCGACGGGTTCGGGTAAGACGACGACGCTGTACGCCGCGCTTGCGGAGTTGAATGACATTGAAACCAAGATTCTGACGGCGGAGGATCCGGTCGAGTACGACATTGACGGACTCTGCCAGGTGCAGGTGAATCCGGATGTGGGGCTCACCTTCGCTGCTGCGTTGCGTTCCTTCCTTCGTCAGGACCCGGACATCATCCTCGTGGGTGAGATTCGAGACCTGGAGACGGCCCAGATTGCGGTGCAGGCATCGTTGACCGGCCACCTGGTCTTCTCGACCCTGCATACGAATGACGCCCCGAGTTCGATCGTGCGTCTGCTCGATCTGGGCATGGAGGCGTTCCTTCTGACGGCGACGATTGAAGCCATCGTGGCGCAGCGCCTGGTGCGAACCATCTGCTCCTCCTGCAAGGAGCAGTTCTCACCGACTGAAGAGCAACTCATGGAACTGGACCTGCTCCCGGATGACGTCGTGGGGCGTTCGTTCTGGCGCGGCCGCGGGTGCGATGCCTGCCATGGTTCCGGCTACAAGGGCCGTTCGGCCCTGTTCGAGATTCTGGTGATGGATGACGGTCTTCGCGACCTGGTGATGAACCAGGCGAGCGTGGCCGTGATTCGCGAGGAAGCCCGCCGGCGTGGCATGCGGATGCTGCGAGAGTCCGGCCTGCTTTCGATCTATGAAGGTCTGACGACCATCGACGAAGTCGTTCGCGAGACGATTTCGGAAGAGTGATCAGTACGCGTCAGATGGGCGTCGAACGAGACCTGGAGATTCTGATCCGCGGAGCGGATCACACGGAGTGAGGCATGCCGACCTTTCAATACGAGGCACTGGACAAGGCGGGGAAGCAGCAGAAGGGTGTGGTTGAGGCCGCGTCGAGTGACGAGGCGATCCAGCGCATCAAGCTGCAGGGTTACTTCCCGACGTCGGTACGCGAGCAGCGTGTCAAGAAAGCATCACGTGGTGGTGACGGCGATGCGCTGACGGCGCCGCAGAAGAAAAAGAAGAAGGGCGGCGGGATCTCGATCGGCAAGGTGCGGAAGAAGCACCTGACGGTCTTCACCCGCCAGTTGTCCACGCTTCAGGATGCCGGTCTGCCGCTGCTGCGTTCGCTCCAGATTCTCGAGGCGCAGCAGAAGCCGGGGAAGCTCAAGTACACGCTGCTGGGCGTGGTCGAGGACGTCGAGGGTGGTTCATCGCTGTCCGAGGCGATGTCGCGTCACCCCAAGGCGTTTGACACGCTGTACTGCAAGATGGTGGCGGCGGGTGAAGTCGGTGGTGTGCTGGACGTCATTCTCCAGCGCCTGGCCGAGTTCATGGAAAAGGCGCAGCGTCTGAAGCGCAAGATCGTCGGTGCCATGATCTATCCGATCGCGGTCATCGTGGTCGCGATCTTCATCGTGGCGGGCATCATGTACTTCATCATTCCGAAGTTCAAGGAGATCTTCGCCGACTTCGGTGTGGAGCTCCCCGCGCTGACGGTCATGCTCACCAACGCGAGTGCGTGGGTGGCGGGCAACTATCCGACGCCCGGCGCCATGGCGGTGCCCGGCGTGATCTACGTGATCGTGGCGCCTTTCGCGATCTTCATCTTCTTCAAGCTGATCCGCATGACCAATCCGGGGCGTGCGTCCACGGACACCATCGTGCTGTACATGCCGGTGGTGGGGAAGCTGATCCGCAAGACGGTGATCGCCCGCTTCACGCGAACGCTCGGCACCCTCGTGGCCGCCGGTGTTCCCATCCTTGAAGCGGTGACCATCACCAAGGAGACGTCGGGCAACTACGTCTTCGAGAAGGCACTGGGCAAGGTGCATGACTCGGTGCGTGAGGGTGAGTCCTTCGCCGAGCCGCTGCGTGCATCCAAGACGTGCGACGCCATCGTCGTGAACATGATCGACGTGGGTGAGGAAACGGGTGATCTCGATTCCATGCTCATGAAGATCGCTGACAACTACGACGAAGAGGTCGATGTTGCGGTCGCGGCCCTTGTCTCCCTCATCGAACCCCTCCTGGTCATCGTGCTGGGCGGCATCGTCGGCACCATCGTGGTTGCCATGTTCCTCCCCATGATTGCCATGATCGAGAAGCTCAACGGATGAACCATCGCGACGCTCACAATTCGAGACGCGGCGGGTTCACCCTGGTCGAACTGCTTGTCGTCATCGTCATCGTCGGGCTGTTGCTGGCCCTGCTGCTGGCCGCCTTCAGCGGCGCCTTCTCCGCGACCCGCAAGACCATGGCGGGTCGTCAGTTGCAGACCATCGCGCAGGCGGTGGAGGCCTTCAACAACGACTTCAACTACTACCCGCCGGTGCTCACGCCGACCAACAGCAACCAGTACGTGCGACCGGAGACATCGTTCCCGGCCCGCCGGGTCGTCGATGAGTTGCGTGATGCCCGCTACAGCAGCGAGTATTCGCTCGGCATCTACCTGCTCGGTCTCGGCGATACCAACGGTGACGGGGTGCCGGATGAAGAGGAAGACGACGGGCTCAAGGGTCCCGGCTTCCGCGATCCCGGTCCCGATCGGTTCTGGGGCATCGAGGATGGTGCCTCGGATGGCATGACGCCGGACGACGGGCGTGCCGGTTACGTGACCACCACCGGGCGGACCTACGGTCCCTATCTCAGCCTGAGCGTTGCCGAGGACTTCATCGAGCGCGACGACGACACGGGTCTCTATCGCTTCACGGATCCATGGGGTCAGACGATCCGGTACTACAGCAACTGGCAGACCACGGTGCGCGTTGCCGGTGAAACGGAACAGTCCGTGCGTCACATTCCCATCGAGATTCGTTCCCCGGAGGCCGTCGAGGCGCAGCGCCTGAATGGTGGCGACCCGGTGTGGGATCGGGAAGTGGGGGTGCTGAACGCCGGTTACGCCCTGCTGTCAGCGGGTGAGCCCAGCGAAACGGACGGCGCCGGCAACCCCGTGCCGCGCTTCGGCGACATCGGGAACATCAGTTCCGGTCTCGATCCCTCCACGCTCACCGACGAGGACTTCGTCGCGCTGAAGCGGGACCTCGACAGCAACGTGAGGTACATCCCATGATCCGCTGCCTGCATACAAGACGTCGCGGCATGACCATGGTCGAGATCCTCACCGCGGTGGCGATCATCGTCGTGCTGGCCGCCCTCGTCGTGGGCGCCGGCTCAGCGGTCTTCAGCAACCAGCGTGCGAAGCAGACGAAGGGGCTGCTCACATCCCTGGACCGCGTACTCGAGGAGTTCATCGTCGAGCAGGGGCGCGTGCCGACGTACATCGCCGCCAACTATGACCAGGTCCCCGGCTCGAGCAACCGTCTCGAGACGTTCATGGGCGTCGATCATTCCCGCTACCCGGACGTCTCGGTCTTCTTCGCGCAGGTGCGGGGCATCGGCGCTGCGGACGAGATCATCTCCGGCATCAACGCTCGCTTCCTGACTCTGACTCCGGAGTCCACGGACGATGCCGACAACCTCCTTCAGCAGCAGCCCTCCGTGGTGGACTCCTGGGCCATTGAAGACTGGCGGGTGCAGACCAGCGACTGGGAGGTCACGCTCCAGCAACTCGTCCTTTATGTGCATCCCGACAACCGTCTGGCGCAGGCGCTGTACGGCCAGTGCGTCAACGATCGTCCCTACTTTGTCTCATCCGGTCCTGACACCTTCTACGGCCTTCCGGAAGAGGAAGAGCAGATCGTGGCCTTCTACGACGACCTGGATGCCTCTGACGACATCCAGGACATCCTGCGCCGGGCGCGCGAGGACAACATTTATTCGTACACCGTGGACACCGGCTTCCTGGTGCCCTCGGTCCTGCTGCCATGACGCAGTCTCCTGAGGGGTAACGACCCCGTGATCGGAACACACATGTCCATGACCCGTTCGACAATTCGACGCTTCGCTCAGCCGGCATTCACGCTGCTGGAGCTGCTGGTCGTCGTTGCGATCATCGTGATCGCGCTCGGGCTCATGGTGCCTTCGTACGGGCGCCTCATCGAGTCCGCGAACTATGCCTCGGCGGTCAACCTTGTCACTGCGACGCTCGGCAACGCACGCGCTCACGCCATCCAGTCCGGTCAGCACACCGCGGTCGCGTTCCTCTTTGATGTCGAGACGGAGCGCTCCACCATCGTGGTGCTCGAACAGCTCAACAGCCAGGGTGGCACGCTGACGACCGCAGGGAGCGGCGCGTATGCGTCCGTCATGCGGCCCATCCCGGGGTCCGTCCCCGAGGAACTGCCGCCCGGCACCGGGGTCTATGCCCTCGCCTTCACGCATGTCGGCACCACCGTCGCAGAGCAGCGCCTCGATTCAGAGTTGTGGCATTGGTATGCCGGTGAACGCATCTTCCATCGCAATACCGACATCCTGCCGTGGATCTTCCCACGGAATGACCCACTCAACTTCACGCCGCGGCTCAAGGGTCGCGACGGTGCGTTCGTGGACCCGTGGGCGGCGCTGGATGGCGGAACTGCTGATCTCAGCCCTGACGATGCCCGCGATGCGGTGCGGCATGCCAACTCCTTCTGCATCCTCTTCAGCCCTGACGGCTCCGTCGTGACCGGTGCGCCGATTCGGGGCGAGGAGACGCTCGATCTTTACATCGAGTACGAGGATGAGCGGACGGGCCTGTCGAATGCACAGTTGAGGAGTGTCGACAACAACCGGACGTTTGATCCCGAGAAGCCCCGCAATCCGAGTGATCCGAGGGGCACGGCCAATGCGGAGATTCGTCTGCGTGCCGCGAACATGCTCGCGGTGGTGGACATCAACCGACTCAAGACCGAGAGCGGGTTCAATCAGCCGTGGTTCCAGCGGCCCGAACTCTCGAGGGCACCGGTGTCGGACCAGACCGTGCTCAGCAATGCCAATGTCAATGCGATCAGCGCGTGGATTGACGACAACGCGGAGATCGTGGCATTCAACCGGTACACCGGAAGCGTAATCAAGAAGCAGCAACAGTAACGCAGCGATGTGTGAGGCCAGCATGACTCTTGCCAGCAGAGACAGCAGAACGACAAGCCGCCGGGGTTTCACGCTCCTTGAGGTGTTGATGGCAGCGATCATCATCTCCCTCGGCGTCCTTGGGATCACTGCGCTCTTCGCGGGCGCTGCGCGTCAGCAGCAGATTGCCTCTCAGACCACTCGCTCGGTCATCGCTTCCAAGAACGGCGAGGCGATCATCGCTTCCGCGTTCGGACAGATCAACGCCAACCAACCCACCGTGCTCGCCACCGAGTTCCCGCCGGATGTCTGGGTTCGCATCCCCATGGACCCCACGTTCCATCACCTCACACTTCCCGGCGTCGACGATCCCGGAACGCCCGGACCGGACATCTACTTCCTCGTGGCGCCGACCGTCGGACTCCCCGCGGAGATCTACAGCGCGACATCCACCGGCGCCGACTACCTCACGCTTCGGGGCCGTGACACGCACAACGCGATGCGCCCGTGGATCAATGCCTTCCAGGATCTTCCCAACCGTCGCATCGATCCCTTCTCCGTCTCGGAGATCCGGGTGACAGCGCGTTCCACACCGGGGGGGACGCCTCAGCTGTACAGCTATCGTCTGCCCGCCCGCGTGAAGCGCGGCGAGCCGGAGGCGAATGTGTGGCCGGATGCCACGGGCAACCGCTGGCAGTTCGTGATCGACGGCCGGATCTCGGCGAAGAACCAGGACTTCATCGAACTCAACTGCCGTCTCGACTCGGGCAACGCCGGGCCCTTCGCGAGCATCGGCCAGTTCCGCATCGCCGGCATCGACGGTAATCACTACATCGATTCCATCGAGGTCGTCGACTACCGCTGGCGCAGCGACCGGCTCATCTCGCTTCGTGACCGGCTGGTGTTTGCTGCCGGTTCCGATCAGCCGAGTCTCGGTTACTCGGTGCTGTATCGACGAACGAGCGATGGCGGAAACCAGATGGCCCTCATCACGTACGGCCTCTCGGCGCGGACGCCCTCCGGCGAATGGCTGCCTCCGGAGCGCATCAATGATGAGGATGGTCCGCTCATCGAACTCAATTTCGGTGACGTGACAGTGCACTACGACCCCAACGTGAGTCAGCACTACGTCACGATGATGAGCCAGGATGATGCACGCTACCTGAAACCGGGTCAGATCCTGTTCCTGCAGGCTGAACTCGACATTGATGGAGATACGTTCACCGAGCGCGTCGGTGCCGACTTCGCCGTGCGGGTGGCGCGGCGGCAGAAGGTGGGGCCGGAGGTTCGAGGCTACCTGGAAACGGCTCCCCGCGCTGCGGGACAGGCCATGCTCCAGGACTACGGCTCGACCGTTTCGGCATCCGCATGGTTGGTCAACGAATCAGTCCGGAGTCTGGAAGACAACAGTGACTGGTTCCTCACGCCGTTGGAATTTCGGGTCTTCCAACTTCAGTGATTGTGTTTGATGACGCGCTCCCTCCCGGTGCCTGAAACGGATTTGAGACAAGGCAACACCATGACAATGACGACCCACAACCCGATGAAACGCAATGGACGCGGCTTCACGCTCTCAGAGATGCTGGTCGCGGTCGGACTGGTCGCACTGCTGACGGTCGGTATCGGTCAGGTCTTCCAGAACATCAGTCGCCTCGTCGGCACCGGTGCCGCGGTGGCCGAGGTGGATCAGCGTGCCCGGCTCATCGAGAACCTGCTGCGTGGCGATTTTGAGACCGTCGGCGCTCTGCGTCCCGAGGAATACGTGGTGGTGATCCGCCAGGCGGAGACGGAACCCGTCTACACCACGCGTGAGGAGCGCGATCTCGATCTGCGCGAGGGCCTCACGCGCAACGATGCGGACTCCCGCGCCTTCTCCCGTCGCATTGACGAACTCGCCATCATCACCGCATCCACGGGTGCGGAGGGCGCGCTGAGCTACCAGTTCAACGGGCCTGAGGGCGGCAATGAAGTGCGGGCCGGCTGGGTGCGGTTGTACTATGGCCACGGCCTGCGACCCGCGCCTGACCTCGAGTACGACCCGCGCGCCGACCGCATCCCGCAGCGCTACATGGTGCCCGATGGCTACTTCGGCCAGGAACCCGGCGATCGCAACACGCGCGACATCGGTGCCAACGCCAACGGCGGCGACGTCAGCGCGTGGGGGCTCAACGAGTTTGCCGGCAACTGGATCATGGCCCGCCAGCCGCTGCTGCTCTACGGCGGCGCGGCGCTGGGCATCAACACCAACGACTCATCCGTGCAACGCGTCGGCACCCGCATCGAGGTCGCGCCCTACATCCGGGATTTCGAGACGGAGCAGCGCTTCTATCGCAACGGTGAAAACGTCGGTGACGACATCCCCAATGGCGGACAGTCGCCGCTGGATCGACCCAACCCGCGCCTCGTCAGGCACGGACGCACCGATGTCTGCGGCCAGTCCTATGAGGAAGCCAAACGCTGGCTCGAGGGACAGGCGCCGGGTGGGAGCGATGCCACGGCCTTCTCCGAGGGTGGCTACGACGTGAGCACGATGGCCTTTCCCGAAGTCGACCCCGGTGTGCAGGATGCGCCTCTCTACATCAGGACCGCGCTTCCCAACAACCCCGATCGCACCATCCGCGAGAACCGCCGTCGCCTGCTCAGCGCCGTCGCCGGCATCATCCAGCGTCCTCTTTGCGATGACATCGCGCCCACCATCGATCGCGGCGGTCCGGTTGATGCCGGCATCGAACCCGAGGATGCGATCATGGACCTGCACGCCACACTTGCGTCGCACTGCTCGAACCTCGAGATTTCGTGGTCCGACGGCACGACCGCGGTCGCCGACTTCACGTTGAATGGCAAGAGCTTCAATACCGGCGACATCATCTGGTTCGATCAGGACCTCACCCGCATCGAACTCGAAGACTTCAACCGCAACATCTATCGAGCCATCCCCGATCACATCGAGTCCGAGTTCCCCGAGGATGAGGCGGGGCAGTTGATCCGCCGCCTCGGTGGCGATGTCAGTCGCATCAACCAGCAGTTCGTCGGCTACGACCCCTACACCACCGGCGGCCAGGATCCCGGCGATATGGATACTTTCAACGAGTACCTCGCCGTCTGGCCCTTCCGCAAGCCGGCGGGTGACGGCAGTTATGGTCCTGCCTGGACCAAGCCGCAGCTCGTCCGCTTCCGCATCACGCTCCACGATTCACTCGGCCGTTTGCCTGAGGGTAAGACGTTCGAGTTCATCTTCTCGCTCGCCTACAACGGCGGCGCCTGATTGATACGCAAATCCCTGACCACCCCGCACGATCTGTTCGCAGGAGGTGCCCCGTGACCACGCAGACCCACAATGCCCACCAGTTCACGAATGCCCGACGAGGCACGATGCTCGTTGTTGCGCTGGGGGTCCTGGCGATCATCTCGATCGCCGCGGTGTCGTACGTCACGATTGCGCGCGTTGAGCGCAACAGTGCGGCCGCGGTGGCGCGTGAAGTCAATTATCGGCAGCAGGTGGACGCCCTCGCTTCCGAGGTGGGGCTTGTCATCGGTGCGGATCTCTTCGGTGGCAAGGTCGTCACACGGACCACGCCCATCTACGGTCAGCGTGATGCACGGGTGCACCCGCGGATGTTTGAAGATGGCGAGTTCCACGATGCGCCATCGTCTGACTTCCTCAGCATGCGCAATCGTGAAGTGCTCGGGCCGGCCGACAGCGAGGTGTACGCCACCGGTGTCGGTGATGACCCGTGGCTGGCCTCGACGGAGCCGCTGTGGAGCGATGCACAGAACCGGTGGGCCCAGGTCACCAACCTCCGCTCCACCTATCGCTTCGATGACGACGCACTGCGCTGGGAACGTCTTGATGGCCGCTATCTCGACCTCGGGGAATTCTTCGAGGATGCCATCAACGGTCGCGGCAACGCCGGTGCTCAACTCGACATCATCGACCCGGTGATGGCGCTGGAGAGTGTCCCCTTCGGAACGCAGATGGCGGCGTTGGAGCCGCCCTTTGACCAACTCACGCCGCGGGACGAACGTCTGTTTGCGGACACCGACGGTGACCTGCGCCCGGACGCCCGCTGGCAGACCGTCGATCGCCTCGGCAATCTGTACGGCCTGGTCTGGGTGCAGGCGACGCGCATCATGGATGCGTCGGCGCTCGTGAACTACAACACATCCATCGAGTTCGGTGACGAACTGGCGCCCGGCGACGGGCAGACGCCGGCGGACGTGGACCTTTATCGTCTCCTGCGCAACAGCCAGACGCCCGAGCACAGTGATGTCAACATTGGCCGCCTGGCCCAGACATTCCAGGGTCACCTTGAAGACGTCTTCAACATCCCTGAGCTCTTCGAAGACATCAGGGACACGTCGACCTTCCCGCGCCTCGAGACGGGTGAGTCGCTGAATACCTACCTGCCGTGGGATCCCTTCACACCCGGGCGGCGACTGACGCAGAACCAGCGTGAGTTCTTCTACCGTTATGCGGGCGGCATTCCGTACGACGCCGTCTCCAACACGAGCGGCAGCTACCCGCTGCGCGATCTCATCGATCTCCAGGGGTTCTGGGGCACCAACAACTCGCTGGTCCTTTCCGAATTCGAGAAGATCATCGACGGTCCGGAGGCGGGGGGGTTCCTCCCGCCCGCCGGCGGTGATCCGGATGTCGGCCCGCTCCGCTCACGCGAAGAGGCGCTCGACAAGCGCGTCTTCTCGCAGTCCAACCCAGAGCCGTCGCCACAGGCCATCTTCGAAGACAATCGCCATCACCTCACGCCCGTGAGCGGTGCCGCGGACTTCAGCCCGGTGCCGGCGATCAATTACAAGGATCCCGCATCCGCGGCGATCCAGTTCAACCGCAAGGTGCGCCTGCACGGTTTTGATCGCAACGATCTCGACGACGCGTACAACGCCTTCGTCTGGGCTCTTGCTCCCTTTGCGACGGATCTCTCACTGGGTGGGGCGCTGCGTTCCGCTGACATGTCGCAGGGTGATGCGAACTATCACTATGGTGGCGGCAACAACGGCGCCTCCCTCGCCCTCAGCAGCATCAGCGGCATTCCGGTGCAGGCCTCGTTCGCCATCAACACCGCCGTGGCGCTGACTGTGAACCTGCTCGACGCTACTGACGGTCCTGAGGATTCCAATCTCAACGACGGCCCGACGATTCTCCGAGCGTTCACCAACTACGATCACATCGCTGCGGGCACTCAGCCGGTCTTCGACAACGGTTTCACCCCCGAGATCGAGTTCGGGCCGCGGCTCACACACGGCGACATCGATCCCGCGCTCCTTCCGATCCAGCACTCGGGCGACCAGTTGACGACTGCCGAGGCTGTCGAACTCGCGACGCGCGTCGATGCCGACGCCGTGAACTACGGCAACACGCTGCGCAAGGGCGTCACGCATGTCGGTCTTGATCGTCAGCCCTTCCTGAAGGAAGTGACGACGATCGGTGTGTACAGTGATGCTGGCACCGAGGGCGGCAACGAGAATTACATCATCGAGCTTGCCTCGGAGCCGTTGGGCACAATCATCGCATTCGAGCTTGCCAATCCGTGGGGCGTGCAGATCAACACGGACAACTACGTCATCGTCCTGCCTGACAGCCCGAGCGCCATCGGGGCCGGGTCTCAGATCTTCGTACTTCCGAGTGCAACGATCCTTCCCGGCGGGAACCACGTCTTCTACTTCGCGTGGGATTCGAGCAGTTCTCCGGCGTGGGGTACGGAGATGCGAGACCAGATCCGCACGCACGTGGAGACGCTGATGCCCGCGAGCAGCATCCTGACGCCCATCAATGCCCGTCGAGCACCCGACGGCAGCGCCATCCCGAATGTCAATCCGGCGCCGCACGACCTGTTCAAGACGAACACGCCGGTGCTCGTGATGTACGAGAACGTTTACACCGATCCCATGTCGGCGACGACGTCGTATCAGCACTACCTTGTGGATCGCATGACGCCGACGACCGCGCAGGCTGCTTCCGTGCAGACTCCCGATACGATCGATATCTCAAACTTCGACCAGTGGAACAACATCGGGGCTCCCCTGTTCGGCGACTACGCCTATTTTGTCAATCTCGGATACGACGAGAACCACATCAGATTCGTCGAGTCGGGTGCCGGTCAGCGACGCATCGACGGTCTGATCACCGGGCGGGCGATGGTCACGCAGACCATGCAGCGGTCGGATGTGCAGCCCTTTGCCGGGGGATTCCCGTCCTGGATCCTCGAACCGGACGCGAGTACGCGCGAAGGCAATCGTGTCTCCACACCGGTGATCGATGGCCAGGCCTGGCTGGATCCGGATATCTACGCACTCGCTTTCCCGTCGCCCCCGTTTGCCGCTGATCCCACCACACCCTTCAACGGTTCGCTGCTGGCCGATGAGATCATGAATTTCCCGGGGAACCGCTTCGATCTTGGCAACACCAAGACCCTCTCCATGATGGAACTCTCCAGTCTTCCGTCATGGCAGTTCTTCGTGCCCAACCGCGATCTCATCGCGCCCACCGAACTGCACATGCTGTGTGCATTCACACACACCTGCCTCAACCACGATCTCACGAACCTGGATGCGTGGACCACCATCGGTGAGAAGCTTGCCGATGAGCGTTGGTATGACCTCGTCAACAAGGCGGGCCAGACCAACCCGTATATCGGGGTCCTCGATCCGTCCCGGTACATTTACGGCAACAACGGCATGGCGAACATTCCCGCCGACAGCCCCTCCAATCTCTACCTGCCCCTCGCGACCCGTGTGATCGACTGCTTTGAGGGACTCAACTACCTCGGACAGCGCGCTGAGGGCCGTATCAACATCAACACCGCATCCGAGAACGTCCTCGCGCTGCTGCCCTTCGTCGAGCCGGACTTCACCATCAACACCGGCATGGGTGGTCAGATCCCGCAGTACGCACCTTCCGCGACCGATCCGGCACGCGTCCTGCGCATGCTGGAGTACCGCGACCTGCCGCGGAATCGCACCGCCTACCTCGGCGCACCGATGCAGGGTGTCCGTGCGGACAGCCGCGACGGCTTCGCATCCCTCGGTGAACTCGCCATCCTCGGTCAGTGGGACGTGGACGGCCGCGTCACCAACCAGGCCAGCATGCGCGGCTTCCTCGAACTCGCCGATGGCGGCAACGACCCCGGCTACCCCATCGAGCGCCACGTCGATTACGCCGCGGGCACTTACAACCCGGTCGACGACCCCGAGGAACGCCTCGCCATCGCCCGCGCCGTCAGCAACATTGCCTCAACGCGAAGTGATGTCTACATCGCGTGGTTCCTGCTTCGCGGCTACGACCCGGACACCATCGAGTCCATCCCCGTCTCCGGCGATCCGCTGGACTCGCTGAACCACGAGGACTTCAAGCCGGAGTACGAATCGCGCTGGCTCGCGGTCTACGACCGCTCCAACATGACCGGCCCCCTCGACCGCCCGGAACTCCTGCTGCTCATCGAGTTGCCGTTGACCTATTGACGGCGAAGCCGTCAGGAGGAGCTTCTGGCTTCTGGCTTTCAGCTTGTAGCTTGGCGCAAGCGTGACAACGCGCGCGGAAACGAGGTTCTGCGCAGGCTTGTCGCTTGCGCCAACCTACAACCTGCAACCTAACACCTAAAACAACACCCCATGCACCAGCTGCAGCGCCTTCTCCCCATCCCCCTTGTCCACGATCACCGAGATCTTGATCTCTGATGTCGTGATGTTGGCGATGTTGACGCCGCCCTCGGCGAGAGCCTTGAACATCATTGAAGCGACCGAGGTGTGGCTGCGGATGCCGACGCCCACTGCGGAGATCTTCGCGAAGCCGACATCGATCGAGGCGTGACCGCCGCCGATCTGGCCCATGATGTCATCCAGCATCGGCTTGATGTCCGGAAGGTCCGCGTGGTCCACCGTGAAACTGATCGTTGCGACGCCATCACCGACCACTGTCTGGATGATGTCGTCGACCACGACGCCCGATTCCGCAAGGTGGGCGAAGACCTTCGCCGCGACGCCCGGGGAGTCCGGCACGTTGTCCAGCGTGATCCGGCCCAGGTTCGGCTTCAGCACCACACCCGTGACCTGCAGCTCTTCCATCTTCTCGACCTCTTTCGTGATCAGGGTCCCCTCGTCGGGACGATGGCTGTGCCGCACGTGAATGGGCACCTCGTACTTCGCCCCGAACTCCACCGCCCGGCTGTGCATCACCTTGGCGCCCAGCGACGCCATCTCCAGCATCTCGTCGTAACTGATCCGCTCCAGCTTGCGGGCCTCAGGTACCAGCCGAGGATCCGTCGTGTAGACGCCGTCGACGTCAGTGAAGATCTCGCAGACGTCCGCTTTCAACGCCGCGGCGACCGCCACGGCGGTCGTATCTGATCCGCCTCGTCCCAGCGTGGTGATCTCCCCCGCATCCGTGACGCCCTGGAAACCTGCGACGACGACGATCCGCCCCGCCTCCAGTTCCGCCCGCATCCGATCGGCATCGACGGAGGCGATCCGCGCTCGTGTATGGGCGTCATCCGTCACCATGCCGATCTGACGACCGGTGAAGCTCACCGCTTCGTGACCCATTGCGTGCAGCACCATGGCCATCGCGGCGATCGTGATCCGCTCTCCGGTGGACAGGAGCATGTCCAGTTCGCGCTTGGATGGGCCGGCGTCGGAGGCTTCACCCGTCTCGGGGTCTGAGGAAGCTTCCCGCGCCAGTTCGACGAGTCCGTCGGTGGTCTTGCCCATCGCGCTGACGACGACCACCACATTGTGCCCCGCATCCTTCGCATCGACGATCCGACGGGCGCAGCGACGGATGCGACCGACATCCGCGACCGAGGAACCGCCGAATTTCTGCACGATGAGGGCCACGGCGGCAGCATACAGTCCGCCCCCGTGATTGCCGACATCCGGCTCCCGATTCCAGCAAAAAAGACCTCCTCGTCCTGGTCGAACGAGGAGGCCTGACTGAGCCCATCAGTCGAACGTGTGGATCAGTTCACTCGCAGGAACAGAGCGAGTGTTGCGGTTGAATCAGAGGTCGCGTCCGTGAAGACCGCCGAGGGTCGCGAAGAAGTGCGAGTCGTAGGTCGGGCCGGTGGGCGCGAAGAGGTAGGCGGACCCGGCGTTCTCATCGAAGTCGGTGGCGAGACCGTCGATGGTCGGCTTGGTGACGCGAGCGGAACCGTCATGCAGGGCGACGGGGCAGGTGGCGCCGGCCTCGAGCCAGTAGTCGACATTCTTGTCGTGACTGGCGAACCAGAGGAAGAAGGCGACCTTGTTGGAGGGGAAGAAGACGTCAGAGGCCTTGTTGAAGCGCTGCCACCTCTGGGGGGCCGAAGCCGTGATCGGCACGGCGTACAGGTCGCGATCGGCGTCGAAGAGCGCCGGAGTCAGCAGGATGTCGGCCGACATGCGGTAGGAAGAGAAGGCCGCGTTCTGGCTGGCCGTCGAGCTCAGGGACGGGAAGAGGCCACCGTTGGCCCGGACGGCTTCCTTGTACGCCTTTGTGGACTCGTACCGGATCTTGTTGGAGGGGCAGATGGTGATGTCCGTCAGCATGTCGATGCCTTCACCATCGACCAGGTACGGGCCGAGTGTCATGATGTAGCCCTGGATGAGGCAGGAGTTCCTGATCTCCGAGTTGACACCCGTCACGGCCTGGAAGGCGCCGACGGACGGGATGCCGAAGGGAGAGAAGGCCCAGCCATTGGTCTCGAAGGCATTCCGGATCGCGACACGGGCGGCAGGTGTGCCGCGCTTGCCGATCACGGGGTTGTTGTTGCCTTCCGGTGCGTTGGGCAGCCGGTCCTTGTTCTGGGGCACGAAGTTCTGTGCCGCCTGGGCATGCTGCTTCATGTTGGATGTGCAACTTGAGATGCGCGCCTGGCGGCGGGCTTCGCTGACCGCCGGCAGCAGCAGACTGATGAGCAGCGTGATGATGCTGATGACCACCAGCAGTTCGATGAGGGTGAATCCTCGCCGAGCTACGTTCTTCCGGACCATGGGTACCTCCTGCCTTTCCGACACCGTGCCGCGGGCGCGGCGTCCTTCTGGAATGAGGCCATGCGCATCCGCTCCACACGTCGTGGGCTCTTGTGATGTCAGCACGGCCGAACCTCCCGACTACGACCGCACCGCAGCCGTTCAGGCGCGTTCGTCTCAGAAACTCATGCACGCAGGCACAGCCCGGGCGAGTTGATCGCCTGAAGGGCCGCCCACGTTTCAAATTGGATTCCCCCGGTCCGAACCGAACAGGGACGGGGGGAACAACACATCTCCGGATGCCGCCGCGGCTCGCATTCGTGGCGATGCCGGCCGACCTGCCGAAAATCCAGTCGTCGTGCCCCTCAGCACGACGTGGCTCATTCACCCGGAAATGAGCCCACGAGTTCCCCTGATCCCAAGCCCCGGCGTCTCGGCTGCATCCAGCCATCTCACTCGGACGCGCCTCATCGGGAAAACGTTCCCGAATTGGCAAATACGCGCACTTTCTTTGGGAAACGCTTCAGAAATTTTCGCCAACCGCGCGGATTGGTTCCCCTTTCTTTCTTCATGGCGCGGTCTTTTACCCTCACCTGACAGAATGGAGGCAGATCCCCCAGGAGAAAAATCATGACCCATCACGTGCTCGGTTGCTGCGGAACGGCCCTGCTGACCATTGCTGCGGCGTCCTCGGCCATCGCCCAGGTGCAGGCGCCGGTGACCATTCATCCGGTTCCGATCCCCTTCCCGGTCCCGGACACCTTCGTCAACTGGGAATCAGGCCACATTCACCCGCTGGACATGACCCCTGACGGCACCCGCCTGCTTGCCGTCAACACCATGGACAATCGCCTGGAGGTCTTCTCCATCGGAGGCGACGGCGGTCTGGAGCATCTTGACTCCATCCCTGTCGGGCTGGATCCCGTCACCGTCAGGGCCCGAACCAACGACGAGGTCTGGGTCGTCAATCACATCTCGGACGACATCAGCATCGTCCGGCTCTCACAGGGCAACGTCGTGGAGACCCTGCGCACCAAGGACGAACCCTCGGATCTCGTCTTCGCTGGCGATGCTGGCCTGGCGTTCGTCTCCTGTGCGATGACGGACGAGATCATGGTCTTCAACCCCGCCGCGACGGATCAGCCGCCGGTGAGCATTGACATCAACGGTGAAAGCCCGCGTGCCCTGGCGGTGAGCCCCGATGGTCAGACCGTGTACGCCGGCATCTTCTTCTCGGGGAATGCATCGACGATCCTGAACGGGGGGCACGGTCTCTCGGGACTGACGCGCGTGGTGAACAATCCCGGGACTCCGTACGGCGGTGTGAATCCTCCGCCCAACGGTCCCGGCAACACGTTCGTTCCACCGATGCATCCCAACAACCCGCCGCCGCCGCGGGTCGGCCTGATCGTGAAGAAGGATGGCAACCAGTGGTTCGACGACAACGGAACGGACTGGAGTCCGTGGGTTTCCGGCGCCAACGCCGGGATGTCGAACCGGCCCATCGGGTGGGATCTTCCCGATCGGGATCTTGCGATCATCGATACATCCACGCTCTCGGTGACCGGTTACGGCACGGGTGCGATGAACATTGTCATGGCGCTCGCGGTGAATCCGGATGACGGGCGGGTGACAACCATTGGCACGGACGGCATCAACGAGGTGCGGTTCGAGCCGAATCTCAACGGCATCTTTCATCGCGTGATGGTCGGACTCTTCAATACTTCGCTGAGTCCTCCGGAGCTGGACACCGCAGATCTCAACCCGCATCTCAACTACCTGCAGTCCACGGCCACTCCTGAAGATCGCGCCAGGTCGATCGGCGACCCCCGCGCCATCGTCTGGAACAGCGCGGGCGATACCGCATGGATTGCGGGCATGGGTTCCAACAACATCGTGCGCATCGATCAGGATGGCCAGCGCATCCCGGACTCCGGTGTGCCCGGCGATGAATTCACGATCGAAGTGGGGGAGGGACCCACGGGTCTCGTGCTGCACGAAGCGCTCGAACTGCTCTACTGCCTGAATCGCTTCGACGGCACGATTTCGATCGTCAACACCGCGACCAGCCACGAGCGGGCCACGGCCTCTTTCTACGATCCCACGCCCAACGTCATCCGTGTCGGGCGTCGTCACCTCTTCGACACGCACAAGAACTCCGGCAACGGACACATCGCGTGCGCCTCGTGCCATGTCAACAGCCGCATGGACAAACTCGCGTGGGACCTCGGCAACCCCGCTGAGGAGATCGAAATCGGCGGCATCCTCGACCAGAATCTCGGCGCGGGTCAGCCTGGATTCGATCCCTTCACCGTTCCCCCCGCACTCCAGTTCGAGGACTGGCATCCCATGAAGGGGCCGATGACCACCCAGACACTCCAGGACATCATCGGGCATGAGCCGCACCACTGGCGCGGCGACCGCTTCGGCATCGAGGAGTTCTCCGGCGCCTTCGTGGGACTTCAGGGCAAGGACGCCGAGCCGTCCCCGGCGGAGATGCAGCAGTTCGAGAATTACCTCGACACCATCACCTTCCCGCCCAATCCCTTCCGCAACTTCGACAACTCCCTGCCCACCAGCCTCGACCTCGACGGTCACTACGCCACGGGGCGCTTCACGCTGGCGCTCGGCGATCCGCTCCCGCCGGGTGATGCCGTGAACGGTCTTCACCTCTACAAGGACATCAACACCGACGGCGTGAAGTGCAAGCAGTGTCATGCGCTGCCTCATGGTTCAGGCAGCGATTACGAATGGGACGGCTCCCAGTACAACCTCTTCCCCGCCGGTCCCCTGGGCGAACGCCATCGGCACCTCGTCAGCGTCGATGCATCCAGCAACCGCACGATCAAGGTTTCCCAACTGCGCAACATGCAGGACAAGACCGGCATGACATTCGCAAAGACGGAGGCCAATGCCGGGTTCGGTCAACTGCATGACGGCACCATCCCCGGCATCGAGGAGTTCATCGACATCTTCGCCATCGCCAGTGACCAGGAGCTCGCCGATCTCGTGGCGCTGATGCTCGCCTTCTCCGGTTCCGATCTCACCGAGGATGACAGTCTCGTGACCGATGTTGAACAGCCGCCCGGCGGAACCAGCCAGGACACGCATGCCGCGGTCGGCTGGCAGACCACCGTTCTCGATGGCAGCGTCCTGCCGCTGCAACAGGAACTGCTCATCAATGACATGCTCGCCGAAGCCAACCAACTTGATACCGGCCTGATCATCAAGGGCCGCTTTGATGGGCTTCGTCGCGGCTTCGTGTATCTCCCCAACGCGCCGGGCCAGCCTAATGGGGGTCTGTTCCAGTCCGACCGCGCGGGTGAGTTCTATACGATCACGGAAATGAAGGGCAAGGCGTCGGCCGGCAACGAACTGACGTGGACGGTGACGCCCCGGAAGTCGGCGCACCGCATGGGCGTCGATCGCGACCAGGACACATGGCTCGATCGTGATGAGATCGAGAACTGTTCCGACCCCGCGGATGCCTCATCGACGCCATGTCCCGGCGACAGCACCGGCGATCGGCGCGTCAACTTCGACGATCTCAATGATGTCCTCGGCAACTGGAACACCGTCGGGCCCATCGGCGACGTCAACTGTGATGATCGCGTCAACTTCGAGGATCTCAACAAGGTGCTCGCCAACTGGGGGCTCGTCTGTCCCAATGCCGACACGCCATTCCCAGGCGGATGAACCAGCCTTGCCCCGATCGCCCCGGACGCGGCATCGCCAGCACGATGTCGCGTCTATCTTGCGCATCGCTGCTCTCCCCGGGGGCACTGTGCGTCATCAGGCGACGAAAGTCCTGAAGCCGATGATTGCCCTTGCCTATCTCCACACCTGGCCGCTCGCAGAGGTCCGGGAATCACGATCTGAGGTCTCTTGCCACGGTGCAGCTCGGGAACCGCAGGGCCCCCCGTTATGATGGCCCACTGCGGAATGACCGGGTCATTCGAGTCGATCGCCATCTCATCGGAGAGAGTCCAATGCGCTTTGTTCACAGGCTGTCCGTCGCCGCGGCTACTGCTGTCGCCTTCACTGCCGGTCTCAACGCCGGCACCGTCATGATCACGACTGATACGACAGTCGGATGCGAAGACATGTCCCTGGACGGCATGGATGTCATCGTCGACGGTGCGATTCTCACCATCGACTGTGATCACACGTTCAACAGCCTGATGCTGATCAACAATGGCGTTGTGACGCATTCCGTCGGAGGCGCGATCCCGTCCGGCGAGTCAGACGCCGTCGGGCTGCACCTGACGATCACCAACGACTGCACGATCACGGGCGGGTGCCTCATTCGCGCCAACCTTCGCGGCCATGAACCGGCGTCCGGTCCGGGTGCCGGTGGGACGGACGACGTCGCGGGAGGCGGTGCACACGGCGGGGCGGGTGGCGACGGCAACGGTTCCTACTCTGACGCAATCGGCGGCGCGGGGTACGGCGACCTGCATGCGCCGACGACCTTCGGATCCGGTGGCGGCAACGACGACTCTCCCGGAGTCAACGGCGGGCGGGGCGGCGGCGCCATCCGTCTGACCGTTGGTGGTCAGTGCGACGTGTCCGGGACGATCGCCGCCAACGGCGGTGACTTCAACGGCAATGAGTCCGGCGGCGGCGCGGGCGGCAGCATCTGGATCGACTGCAACGAACTTGCCGGAGACGGTGACATCAACGCGCGAGGCGGGATCGGTCACGCGGCGTGGTCGGGTGGCGGCGGCGGTGGTCGCATTGCGATCTATGCCAACACATCGGTGTTTGCGGGCGGGACCAGCGCATACGGCGGCAGCGGCACGTGGGACGGCGGCGCCGGCACCATCCTCATGAGCATCAATGGGGTCGAGGATCTCTTCCTTGACAACATGGGCCACAACCGCCCATCGCCCACCGATTTCGTCGGCACGACCACGATCAACGGCAACGCCACCCTCACCAATGGTGCCTTCCTCGGACATCCGAAGGGTGAGCAGGGGGTGGTGTTTGTCGTGACGGGTGACATGTTCTGCGATGCCACCAGTGGCATCGATGTCGCAGGCAGTGGCTACGGTCCCGATGGTGGCCCGGCGCCGGGCCTGCCGGACCTCCAGGTCGCGGGTGGCGCCGGACATGGCGGCGCCGGTGGCAATGGGAATGCGTCCTACGTCAATGCCTTCGGCGGCGGCTGCTACGGTTCCATCGAGATGCCGACCACCCATGGCTCGGGTGGCGGCACGGATCCCGACAACCTGTCGCCGGGCGGTGATGGCGGTGGCGCGTTCCATTGCACGGTTGGCGGAACCTTCACGCTCGACGGCGTCGCGGACGCGGATGGTTTTCTCGGCAGCAATCTCGAAGCGGGTGGTGGCGCCGGTGGCAGCCTCTGGATTGAGGCGGGAGTGCTCACCGGCACCGGCACCATCCGGGCCAACGGCGGAAGCGCCAACGCGACGTATGCCGGTGCGGGTGGTGGCGGCCGCATCGCGGTCTACACGGGGACCGATACGTTCACCGGAACCATGAGCGCCTGCGGTGGCAGCGGTCGCCACGACGGTGGCGCGGGCACGATTTACGCGGTCGATACGTCTTCCGGAGACGCCACGCTCCTCCTCGACAACTGCTCGCACAACGCGGGTGAAGCGACAGAACTCACAGGTATGACGACCATCGTCGCTGACGTCACGATCCGAAACAGTGCATTCTTCGGACACGCGCACGAAGATGACGGACTGGATGTCACCATCGACGGCCATTGCACCATCGAAGAGACCGGGGCGATCAGTCTTGATGGCCGCGGCTTCCCCGCGGACGCCGGCCCGCAACCCGGTCAGCAGGGCTCACAGGTTTCCGGTGGCGCGGGGCATGGCGGTGCCGGTGCGAACGGCAATATCGCCTACCCCAACGCCATTGGTGGTGACTGCTACGGTTCCGTCGAGATGCCGACCACCTTCGGGTCCGGCGGTGGCACCGATCCTGACCAGGGGGACGTCGGCGGCAGCGGCGGCGGCGCGATTCACCTGACGGTCACGGAAACGCTGACCGTTGATGGCGTCATCTCTGCAAACGGTCTGGCTGGCGGTTCCCATGAGCCCGGTGCGGGCGCCGGTGGGAGCATCTGGATCGACTGTGGCACACTCGCAGGCATCGGCAGTATCAATGCTGACGGCGGGGCGGCCAACGCAACGTACTCGGGTGGCGGCGGCGGTGGACGCATCGCCATCACCTACGACACCGATGCGTTCACCACAGCGCGGGGTGACGGCTTCCCGATCACCGCCTGCGGCGGCAACGGTCGCTTCGACGGCGGCGCCGGGACGATCTACCTCAAGGACAACGCGACGTCCCTCGGGACCGTCATCGTGGCGAATTGCAATCACAATGCGGGCGAGGCCACGGAGTTCTCAGGCTACAACGCTTACAACGCCGGACTCATCGTGCGTGATGCGGGACTCGTTTCACATAAGCACGAGGCCGAGGGGACACACATCGACTTCGCGGGCGACATCCTCGTCGAAGAGACGGGCGTGATCGGCGGAAACGGTCGGGGATGGCCACATGAGTCCGGTCCCGGCGCCGGTGAAGCCGGCATCGTGACCGCGGGTGCCGGGCATGGCGGAGCGGGCGGGAACGCCAATCCCTCGTATCCGGCGCGCGGCGGCGGTTGCTACGGCAGCGTTGAATCGCCCGTGACGCTCGGCTCCGGTGCGGGCGATGACACGGACGAGAGTTCACTTGGCGGGGCTGGTGGTCCGGCGCTTCGCATCACGTGCGGGTCGAGATTCATCGTGAACGGGGTCGTCTCCGCGGACGGTGATCCCGGGGCGGGTCAGTGCGGCGGCGGGTCCGGCGGCAGCCTGTGGATCGAGACTTCCGAACTCAGCGGCACCGGCACGATCCGCGCTCATGGCGGCGCGGGTAACGCCACCTGGGCGGGCGGCGGTGGTGGTGGTCGCATCTCAATCAGCTACGACCTCAACACCCTCGCGCCGGAGCGCGGCGTCGGCACGGGAGCGATCACGGCGTGCGGCGGCAACGCGCGGAATGACGGCGGCGCCGGAACCATCTATCTCATCAACAACACGACCATGGAAGAGACCATGATCGTCGACAACTGCGACAACAATGTGGGCGAGGCAACCGAGTTCTCCGGGACACACACCTTCGACTCGAACCTGCTGGTTCGCAACGCGGGGCTCCTCGGGCATCCGCACAACGAAGCCGGGATGCACCTCACGTTCACCGGCGATGTCGACGTCGAAGCGGGTGGCATCATCGGTGGGGTCGGCCGGGGCTGGCCCGGTGGCATGGGTCCCGGCGCCGGCGGCGAGGATGCAGTCGGTGGCGGCGGTGGTCACGGCGGCACGGGCGGGAGTGGACATCCCAACTACCCGGGTGCGACCCCGGGACCGGCATACGGGTCCTTCGAGATGCCGGTGACGCTCGGCTCGGGCGGCGGGAATGACACCGACAACAACGTGCCTGGTGGTGCCGGTGGCGGCGCCCTGCGTCTCACCGTCGGTGGCGACGTGCATGTCGATGGTGAGATCAACCTCGACGGCGCGGCCTACCCCAGCGGTCATGCGGGCGGTGGTGCCGGCGGAAGCCTGTGGATCGAGTGCAACGACTTCACCGGGACCGGTTCCGTGACCGCGCGGGGGGGCGGAGGACACCTCTCATGGTCCGGCGGCGGCGGTGGCGGTCGCATCGTGATTCAGAACACGGCGGCCAGCTTCACCGGCCTCGTCTCAGCCTGCGGCGGCGATGGTCAGGAAGACGGTGGGCAGGGCACGGCCTTCATCAATGCCGCCTTCGCATGTCCCGGCGACACCAACTGCGATCTCACGGTCGACTTCGATGACCTCAACGTCCTGCTCGACTACTGGGGGCAGGTGAACAGCCGCGGCGACCTGAACGGCGACGGCGTCGTGAACTTCACGGACCTCGAGATTCTGCTGGAGGCATGGGGCACCTTCTGTTCGTGACCTTCAGGGGCATGCGTTTCCCCAGTTCAGCAGCACGAGGTTCAGGTCGGAGAAATTGACGTATCCATCCGAGTTCAGATCACCCTCCGCGGTGGTCTGCGCCCAGTTGATCAGGAGCACGTTGAGATCTGAGAAGTCGACCACCCGGTCGCCGTTGGCATCACCGTAGCACGGCGTCGGGATCAACTCGTGCTCGTGCATGTGAACCAGAGTGTCACCGTCACCACGAAGCAGGCGCACGCCGAGCAGTCGGGGTGAATCCATGGCGGTCTCCGGATCCATCCCGTAGAAGCGAATGTCCATTGACTCCGGATGACAGAGGGGATGCACACCGGGCGCCGTGCATCCGAGGACTTCCCGGTCAACGTCAAGCCTGTAGTGCACCTGCGGACCCGACACGTAGGGATCGAGCGGCAGTTCACTACCGGGCGTCACGCTGTAATCGGCCAGCAACCCGAAGTCGAACCCGTTGATCCAGAGCGTGACGTCAGGCTCCGGCGCCTCGTCGAACGTGATCTGGATCGACTGGTAACCGTCCGGACTGGCTGCCGAGTTATGCCAGCCATCTGAGTCACCGGGCGTCTCCTGTCCACCGATCGGGATCTCGTGTCCTCGACCCTGACCGGTGCCACCCGCACCGCCGCCACCCTCACCGCCATAGATCGGCTTGTAGTACTGCCAGATGCTAATGGAGACGGCGTGACCACCATGTCCCGTGTTGTAGATCAGGAGTTGTGCGCCATTCTCCGCAAGCGGGAATGCACCGGCAAACATCGCACCTGAGACCGCCCCCTCAAAGTGGAAGGGCGTGATGCCGTCTGTCGACACAATGCCGGGGAGGCCGACGGGCGCGGGGTCGGAGGGGAGTACCGAGGCCCAGGGACCCGCGGCGAGCGGTGGGTTGTCTCCCTGTGGCCAGCCCCAGAGTTGAACGATGTTCGCCGCGGGAACCCCCCTCGCCAGCAGCGCCCTTCGCATGCGCGCGATGTTGATGACATGGCGTGCTTCGAAGCCGCCCCATGCCACCATGATCACGTACTGGTTCGCGCCTCCGATCTTGCGGAGGTCGTTGAATCCATTGGGCGCTGGGTCCGCAGAGCTGTACTGGCCGTTGTGGACGATGGGCGGATACACGGTGATGGGAGAGAAGGGGTCCCTCGCTCCGACGGGTCCGGTTGTGGACTGGTTGAAGTAGTCGATGATTGAATTTGCCGGCACTTCAATGGCCTGCCGGTAGGCGCGCGGGAAGTTGTCGACGACGAACTCGCCCGTTGGGAGAATGTCCTCATGGTTGTAGCTGCCCTTCGACCAGTCAACCGATGATGCGAACGAATACTCCAGCCCTGCGATCGCATCGATGTCATTCAGGAAGCCACCACCGAAACAGACGTTGGTGACCACATCCACCGAGAGGTAACGGGAGTCCCATGTCGGGTCACCTCCGGTATACCGATCGATGATCTCCGCATATTGCCAGTCCGTCAGAATGATGCCGGCCCCGCCGCCATCCGTCACATACGACGAATGCCACCAGGGCTCGGGAGTCACCGGGACTCCGACACTGATCCGGGTTGCTTCGAGGTTCTGGACCGCCATCGCAGCGAGCACCACAGCCGCTGCGCCTGGCACGGTCTGCCGACATGCCATGCGTTCACTCATGTTGCTGCTCCCTTCAACCGGTAACGCGAGAGCCCCATCGGCGTCACACCATGAATCGTGGGAAACTTTGAGTCGGGATGGGAGCGGGAGTGGGGAGCGGTGTGGAGTATCCAACGGCAGGATGGAGCGGAAGCTCCGCCGATTCCCTGCCGGAGGCACTCCATCCCGGTTTCCGTTTCCCGGCTCCCGTTTCCCCACAAGCTCGACCGACCAATTCGAGTGCAACGAAAACAGACAACCCCGACGTCATGGACGCCGGGGTTGTCGCGATGGGAGAGCGGGAGCAGGGGTCAGTCGCAGTTTGTGCCCCAGTGCTGGAGCACGAGGTCGAGATCAAGGAAGTCCACGGATCCGTCGTACGTCACGTCACCCTCTGCAACCGACTCTCCCCAGTGCAGCATCACGATGTTCAGGTCGTCGAAGTCCACATCGCGATCACCGTCCGCATCGGCGTAACAGGGGGTGGGTACCAGTTCGTGGCCTTCGATCACGGCCATCGTTTCCTGGTCGCCTCCCCGTGTCAGCACGCTCAGCAGGCGGGGGTTGGTCTCATCTTCCGGAATCATGCCCATGAAGCGCACATCGGCCGTCTCGCCGTCGCACACCGGGTTGATCGCCGCTTCGCACGACAGCACGTCGTACGGCACCTGCACCTGGAAGTGCACCTGAGATCCACTCACGTACGGCTCCAGCGGGTAGACGTCTTCGGAGGTCGCCGCGTACTGGTCGAGGCTGCCGAAGTTCACGCCGTTGATCTCCAGCGTGATACCCGGGCCGGGGACGCCGTCGAACGTGAACTGCATCAGGTTGTTGCCACTGCTGTCCATCACCGAGTCGCGCCAGTTCTCTCCGGGCGATTGCGTGTGTCCACCGATCGGCACCCGGTATCCCTTGCCGCTTCCACCGGCGCCACCCGTTCCACCGGGTGAGGGGATCGGGATGTAGATGCCGAGCAACTGGATCGAAATGGCCTGGCCGCCGTGGCCCGTGTTGTAGATGAACAGTTTCTCGGTGCCGGTTGGCGGGAACATGAACGCCGCACCCGACAGTGCAATGTCGAATTCAAACGTGTCCGCGCCGCCCTCGGCCGTGATGCCCGGCAACCCGGCGATGTCGGTCGGCAGGACGCCTCCCCACGGGCCCGCCGTCAGGTCGGGGGCTCCCAGCGGTGGCGTGACGCCCCACAGTTCGATGATATTCCCCGGCAGCACACCCTGCGCCAGCAACGCCTGACGCATGCGCGCCATATTCACCGTGTGACGGCCTTCCGTCTTGTCCCAGGAAACGAGAATCGCGTACTGGTCGATGCCGCCGAGGCCGCGGCGATCATTCGGCCCGCCGATGGCAATGTCCGGCGAACTGTACTGCGGGTGCTCCGTGGATGCGAAGGCCGACATCGGCGCAAACGGGTCCTTGAGGTTCGCGGGGTTCACGCCCAGCGCGGCTTCGCGGAAGTACCGGATCATGGCGAGGATGGGGCCTTCCGCCGCGGTGCGGATGGCGCGTGTGAAGTTGTCGACGCCGAAGGGCAGCATGCCCGCGGGCGGCTGCACATCGGTGTACGAACTCTCCCACCAGCCTGCGGAGGAGGAGAAGGTGTGCGGGACGGGGAGTGCCGCGATCTCGTTGAGGAATCCGCCGCCGTAGCAGGTCTGGAAGACGACATCGACGGAGTCCCACTTCTGATCCTGCATGGGATCGCCTCCCATGTACTTGTGAATGGCGTCGTCGTAGTCGAAGTCCTTGTATGCGATTGCCTTCTGGGCACCATTGCGCACATAGGAAGAGTGCCAGAACGGCTCGGGGCGAACGGCGACACCGGCGCTGATGCGCGTGGCGTTGGCGCTGGCGACGAGGCCTCCCAGCAGGGCGAGTGAGACGGCGCTCGTGTGAAGGCAGCGCGAACGGACAGCGGTGTGCATGAGACGCAGCATGGCGATGCTCCTGGTTGATTCGTGTTCCACTTGTGTCGCGGCCGTCCCTGCATCGCTTTCCCTGATGCGTTCGGCCGGGTGCGCTTGGCACAGTCCAATAGGCGAAGCACGCGCCGGTTACTCACTTGAGTTTGGGTCGGGAATGGGAAAGGCGCTGGGCATTCGGCATCCGGCACCGGGCAACCGGGATCGATGGCCTGCGGCCAGCATCCTGAGGAGCTGCCGCTCCATTCGTTGGCTATAGGTCTCATAAGTTGGAGCGGAAGCTCCTCAGATTCCATGCCGAAGGCTGTCAACCCCGGATGCCCGGTGCCCGATGCCGGCTGCCCTGGAAATCACCGCGCCTGAAGGCATGCCGCAACCTCTCTCTCCCGCGGGGGTCGGCAGTACCTGCTGCTGTACCCTCTTTGTTAGCATCACCGACTCCGGCTCAAGGGCGCTTTGTGGCGAGCCGATGGGAGGATGGTCGATGACGCCGTCGCGATCGTTGCTCCCCGGAATCGGGAGCGATAGTATTCCCTGACCCTGCACGGGGCTCCGACCGACACCAGGCGGAAGCCAACAAGGAATGGACTGTTCATGGCCAAGTCGGAGCTGGAATCCGATCTCCAGGTCTACCTGAGACAGATCAACACGCACGATCTGCTCACGCCCGAAGAGGAACGGATCCTCGGCTGGCTCGTCATCAACGACAGCTGCCCCGAGTCCCGCGATCGACTCGTGCGCGCCAACCTGCGACTCGTCGTCTCCATCGCGAAACACTACACGCATCGCGGCCTCACCCTCACCGATCTCATCGAAGAGGGCAACATCGGTCTCATCCGCGCCGTCGAAGGCTTCGACCCGGCCCAGGGCGCCCGCTTCTCCACCTACGCATCATGGTGGATCAAGCAGGCCATCAAGCGTTCCCTCATCAACGCCGGTCAGCCCATCCACGTGCCCGCGTACATGGTCGAACTCATCGCGAAGTGGAAGCAGGCCTCAGCGCGCTTCGAAGAGAAGCACAGCCGTCAGCCGACCGTCGAGGAACTGGCCCGCATCATGGGCCTGCCGCCCAAGAAGATCTCGATCATCAAGAGCGCCGGCCGCGTGTTCAACTCCGGCACCCAGGCGCCGGTGGATGCGGACGGGGACTCCGTGAACTTCGGCGACATCCTGCAGGATCCGAACGCCGGCAAGCCGGAGGAGCCTGTGCTCCGTCAGGACGAGTTGTCGACGATCTACAACCTGCTGGACGCCATCGACGAGCGCGAAGCGCGCGTGCTGCGTCTTCGCTTCGGTCTGGACGGCAAGGAGCCGCTGACCCTGAAGCAGATCGGACTCGAAATCGGCCTGACCCGCGAGCGCGTGCGCCAGATCGAAGTCGAAGCCCTCCGCAAACTCAACCAGCGCCTCGCCGACGAGAAGCCCAGCCGCTTCTTCAAGCAGCAGCAGGAACCGTCGGACGACGACGGTTCCGTGCATCGCGAAGCAGGGTGAGTGGGGCGACGCTTTGCGTCGCCGGCATCGGGCACCCGGCACCCGGCATCCGGGATCCGCAAAATCGCACGCGCCCGTCACCACCATCAGAGCGGAAGCTCAACCACTCTTCATGCCGAAGGCAATCCACCCCTGATGCCTGGTGCCTGGTCCCCAATGCCGGCGATGTGCCGAAACGTCAGTTTCGGCGCATCGCCCTCTCAATGTCCCTCTGCGCCTCCCGCTTCCGCAGGTCCTGACGCTTGTCGTGACGCTTCTTGCCAGTGCCCAGGCCGATCAGCACCTTCACGCGGCCGTCGCTGTTGAAGTACATCTTCAATGGCACGATGGTCACGCCCTTGATGATCGACTTCGTGTGCAGCTTACGGATCTCGCGCTTGTGCGCCAGCAGCGAGCGCACCGCCGTCGTCCGGTGCTGACGACTCGGCCCCGCCGGGGCGTATTCACCGATGTGCACGCCGTGCAGCCACAGCCCCAGTGGATGATCCGATACCCGCACGTACCCCTCCGCCAGGCTCACCCGCCCACCCCGCACCGACTTCACCTCCGTGCCCACCAGCACGATGCCGCACTCCAACGTCTCCGTGATCTCGTAGTTGTGCCGCGCCTTGCGGTTCACGAAGTCGGGGGCGTTGCCGGGTTGTTTCTTCTTCCGGGACATGGGGGGATCAATATAAGGGATTGGGGATCAGGGATTGGGGATCAGTGGGGAATCGGGAATCGGGAATCGGGGTTGATGGCCTGCGGCATCAGCCTGGAGGAGCTTCCGCTCCAGTGTCAGGGTTCGATCGAGAAGCAGGAGCGGAAGCTCCTCAATGTGGATGCCGCAGGCAATCGGTCCCGACTCCCGTCTCCCGCCTCCCGCCTCCCGATTCCCCACTGATTCCGATTCCCGATTCCCGCCTCCCGATTCCCCACTGATTCCGATTCCCGATTCCCGCCTCCCAATTCCCCACTGATCCCTCCTCCCTCCTCCCTCCTCCCTATATATTTCTCCAATGGATCCTCTCACTGATACCAACGCTGCGCCCGCGCTGACCATCGGGCACTCGCCCGATCCCGACGACGCCTTCATGTGGTGGCCGCTCGGTACGCCTTCACGCCCGCCCGCGATTCCCACCGAACGCTTCATCTTCGAACCCGTTCCCGAGGACATCGAGGTCCTCAACCACCGCGCCATCAACACCGGGGATCTCGATATCACCGCCATCTCAGTCTTCACGTACCCCTTCGTGCGCGAGACCTATCAACTCACCGCCTGCGGGTGCAGCTTCGGTGACGGCTACGGACCCAAGGTCGTCGCGCGGGAAGTTCGCGGCCGCGACTGGCTTCAGGACCCCGACATCACGTTCGCCGTGCCCGGCGAGAAGACGAGCACCTTCCTCGCCTTCAACATTCTGCTCGGGAAGCCCTTCCGCTACAGCGTCATGCGCTTCGACGAGATCATGCCCGCGGTGCAGCGCGGCGACGTCGACGCCGGCCTCATCATCCACCAGGGGCAACTGACTTACGCCGAGGAGGGTCTGGAACTGATCGTGGATCTCGGCGCGTGGTGGGGGGATGAGACGGGTCTGCCGCTTCCCCTCGGGGCGAACGTCATTAAGCGGGACCTCGCCGACCGATTCGGTCCGGGTTCGGGTGAGGAAGTCACACGGATCCTCAAGCACTCGATCGAGTACGCCATGAAGCATCACGCCGAGGGTGTGAGCGAGGCGCTGGCGTACGCGGCTGGGCTGCCCGCTCGGCAGACCGGGGCCTTCATCGACCTGTACGTGAATGAGTCGACGCTCGACGCCGGGGAGCGTGGGCTTCAGGCGTTCGAGAAGTTGCTCCATGCCGGACATGATCGGGGGCTCTGTCCCGATCCGGGTGTGATCGACTTCATCCGGGGCTGACGCCGCGACACCGGGATTTTTCTTGCCTCTGTTGGGTATGGTGGTAGTCTGGCGCTTTTGCCCCCCGCTCGGGGGTGCGATCGAGGACCGATCGTTGGCCATAGGTTCAGGCCGTGGAAGGAGCTGCATGAGCCAGGCGACACCGTCATCCGAGACGGCCCAGGGGTACAGCCCGCCGTCCGTGACGCAGTTCAGCGTCTTTCTTGACAATCGTGTGGGGAAGCTCCTGGAGCTGCTGGAGCAGTTCGAAGGCAATCCTCAGTGCTCGATCTGCGCGATCAGTGTGCAGGAAGCGTCGGACTACGCGGTTGTTCGGCTGATTCCCAACTCCACGCGGATTGCTCGGGAACTCCTGAAGCGTCAGAATCTGCCGTACGCTGAGACGAGCATCCTGATTGTTGAACTCATCAACAACCACACCATGAGCCAGTTGTGCCTCTACCTGCTGGGCGCGGAGTTGAACATCAAGTTCGCCTACCCGCTGATGTACCGTCCCAACGGGACACCCACCATCGCAATCTCCGTTGATGACCTGACACTCGCGGGACAGATTCTGAAACGCAAGGAGTTCAGGTTGCTGGGCGAAGGGGATCTGCCGCGGTTCTAAAAGAGCTGTTGGGTTTCAGGGGTTGGGGGTTCGCGGCCATCTGGTTTTCGGACAGAGCAGTCGAACTGCGACGGTGGGAGTACGTCGGTGACTCAGGAGTCGTCTGAATGCCTGGACGCCGCGAACCGCCTACACCGAACCACCGACCCTTCTTCCGATAAAAACCCGCTCGCCGCAAGGTTACCGCTGGCTAACGCATCCCCTCTCTCCTAGGGTCTGATGTCGGTGCGAAGATCCGGCTTCACCGCCGCCTGCCTGCTCGCCGATAGAACCTGAAGCAGGGCGCCTATTCTTTGTGTGCGCCTCGGGTTGGCCGACGTCGTTGCAGGACGACGCCGGGTGTTGGGATGCCGCGATGACAGCGGCGACGCGTGGGTCTGCGGGCCAGGGATCGGCTCGCACACGCCTGTCGTCCACATCGACGGTCGCCCGCAGGGAGACAGCGACATGACAGATTTCACGCCATCAGATCGCGGCATGATGAGTGGCGACTCCAGCCATGGCAGCAGCGCGGCGGGCGGGGACCTGATGTCGCTGATCACGACGTCCCTCGATCGCGAACGCTTCCACGAGCAGCACTGGGAAGGTTCGTTCAACGACTACCTCGGCATCGTGATGGACAACCCGTGCGTGGCCCGCAACGCGTTCCAGCGCGTGTACGACATGATCCTCGGCTTCGGCTTCGAGCGCTACCGCCTCTTCAAGAAGGATCTCATCCGCTACCACTTCTTCTCCGATCCGCTGGAGAATGGCGCCGACGGCATCTTCGGACTCGATACCCAACTGATGCAGTTGGTGGACGTGTTCAAGTCCGCCGCGAAGGGCTACGGCACGGACCGTCGCATCCTGTTGCTGCACGGCCCGGTGGGTTCGTCCAAGTCGACGATTGCGCGTCTGCTCAAGAAGGGCATGGAGAAGTACTCCGCCACGCCTGACGGTGCGCTGTACAGCTACTCGTGGCTGCTCGATGAGGATTGCGGGCCGACCGCGCAGACGCATGAGTTTCCCTGCCCGATGCATGAGGACCCGCTCCTGCTCGTGCCTCAGGAAGCCCGCGAGCGCATTCTGGAGCGGATCAATGAGAAGTACGCCGCGATGGAGGGCAGTCACGGCCGGATTCGCCTGTACGGCGAGGTGAACCCATTCTGTCGGAAGGTGATGGATGACCTGATGCGTCACTACGGTGGCGACTGGTCGCAGGTGATGTCGCACGTCAAGGTGCGCCGCCTGGTGCTGAGCGAGAAGGATCGCGTGGGTGTGGGGACGTTCCAGCCCAAGGACGAGAAGAACCAGGACTCCACGGAACTCACCGGCGACATCAACTACCGCAAGATCGCGCAGTACGGATCGGACTCCGATCCGCGCGCCTTCAACTTCGATGGTGAACTCTGCATCGCGAATCGCGGCCTGTGCGAGTTCATCGAGGTGCTGAAGCTGGATGTCGCGTTCCTGTACGACCTGCTGGGCGCGTCGCAGGAGCGACTGATCAAGCCCAAGAAGTTCGCGCAGACGTACATCGACGAGGTCATCATCGGGCACACCAACGAACCGGAGTACAAGAAGCTCCAGTCCAACGAACTGATGGAGGCATTCCGTGACCGCACCATCAAGATCGATGTGCCTTACAACATTCGTCTCGACGACGAGATCCGTATCTACCAGAAGGACTTCGGCAGCGATCGCATCAAGCAGATCCACATCGCGCCGCACACGCTCGAAGTCGCGGCGATGTGGGCCGTCCTGACCCGTCTCGAAGAGCCAAAGAAGGCGGGCGTGACTCGTCTCCAGAAGCTGAAGCTGTACAACGGCAAGTCCATCCCCGGCTTCACCGAGGACTCGGTGAAGGAACTGCGCGAGGAAGCGCGGCGTGAAGGCATGGAAGGCATCAGCCCGCGCTACATCCAGGACAAGATCTCGAATGCGCTGGTGTCGAGCCAGGCGATCGAAGAGGGGCAGATCAATCCCTTCATGATCATGAACACGCTCGAAGAAGGCCTGACGCATCACAGCCTCATCAACGATGAGGAAACGAAGAAGGCATACCGCGAGATGCTCGCCATCGTGCTCGGTGAGTACGAGGACATCATCAAGGGCGAGGTGCAGCGAGCGATCAGCGCGGACGAGGATGCGATCCGTCGCCTGTGTGCGAACTACATCGAGAATGTCCGGGCGTACACGCAGAAGGAACGCGTCAAGAACAAGTACACCGGCAAGGACGAGGATCCGGACGAGCGCCTGATGCGATCCATCGAAGAGAAGATCGACATTCCCGACAGCCGCAAGGACGACTTCCGCCAGGAGATCATGAACTACATCGGTGCCCTGGCGCTGGACGGCAAGAAGTTCGAGTACAACACGAACGCGCGGCTGTACAAGGCCCTGGAACTGAAGCTGTTCGAAGACCAGCGCGACTCGATCAAGCTGAAGAACCTCGTGTCTTCGGTGGTGGACGACGAGACGCAGCAGAAGATCGACCTGCTCAAGAAGCGCATGATCGAGAACTTCGGCTACAACGACCGGTCGGCCGCGGATGTCCTGAACTACGTCGCGAGCATCTTCGCGCGTGGGGACGCCAAGGGCGAATGAGTGCAGGGTGCCACTGCTCTGCGAGCAGTGCGAGAACAGTGTGAGCAGTTCCAGAGCGATCCGTCATCAAGCGCGGACGGCGCGGCAGCTTTCACTCACACACATCGCCCCATCCGTCGAGAACGATTCGAGGTCGGCGGAAGCACGATATGATCGGGTGTTGGAACCCAGCCATGACCGATCTCAGTACCCGTGCGCACACGCTCTTTGTCGATCACTTCAATGGTCTGCCCGCCGCGACGGCCTCTGCGCCGGGTCGCGTGAACCTCATCGGGGATCACACCGACTACGCGGAGGGGTTCGTTCTGCCCGCTGCGCTGGCGCTCGGGTGTGTGGGCGCGATTGCGCATGGTGACGGTGCGAGGCATGAGTTCATCGCGGCTGATCGTCGCCCCGTCTCTTATCCCGTAGGGGGCAATGCAGAGTCGCTGACAGGGGACGAGCGATGGGCCCGGTACGTCGTCGGGGTGATTCATGAGTGGCATGCGCATCACCAGCGACCGCTCGACCGGGGATACCGCGTTGCGGTCGCGAGCGATGTCCCGCTCGGCGCCGGGCTGTCGAGTTCCGCTGCACTCGAAGTTGCGATCGCGACGGCGCTCGATGGATTGCACGGATGCGTCACCGCGCCCGTCGAACGTGCGCTGCTCTGTCAGCGGGCGGAGCATCGGTATGCGGGTGTGCCGTGCGGGATCATGGATCAACTCATCGCATGCACGGGGCGGGCGGATCACGCCATGCTCATCGACTGCCGGTCGCTTGTCGTTGACCCGGTCCGTCTGCCGATGGCGGACGACGCGGAGTTGGTGCTGGTTGATACCGGTGTTCGACACCGCAATGACGATGGCGCGTACGCCGCGCGGCGGGAGGCGTGTCGGCGGGCCGCGATGATCCTGGGCGTTGTCGCGCTGCGGGATGCTGATGCGGCGATGGTGGACTCACCTGCTCTGTGCGATGACGCCGGGGCGCGGGCGGCGGCGCTGCACGTGGTGGGGGAGAACTCGCGGGTCCTGTCTTTTGCGGATGCGATGCGGGCGGGTGACGTGGTGAGTGCGGGTGGCCTGATGAATGAGAGTCACGACTCGCTCTCGCGTATCTACCGGGTGTCCTGTCCTGAAGCGGACGCACTTGTCCAGCGACTTCAGTGTGAGGCCGGCGTTCTGGGGGCGCGGATGACGGGCGCGGGCTTCGGCGGCTGGGTGGTGGCGCTGGTACGACCCGATGTAGCGGCGCGGATGGTGGAAGGCGGGGCGATGCGATTGCGGGCGGCAGACGGTGCTCGGGTGTGCTGAAGCTCTGCCTGCAAGCAGCACGTCGAGGTTGAGTGGCAGGCGCAGGACCTCGGAGGTGGCGTTTGATGTGGTGATGGAAGGGGAGGGAGGAGTTTGGCGCAAAAAGAACCGCGGCGAGCCGAAGCTCGCCGCGGTGATCAGTCGTGGTCGTAATTGCTCAGGAGCAATTAGCGGCGGCGACGGACGCCAGCGAGGCCAGCGAGGCCGAGAAGGGCGGCCGCACCGGGGGTCGGGGCGTCGGTGACCCAGATCTGCCACTCGGTGCCGAAGCCGTTGTCGGCACCGGCGAACGCGAGAGCGAAGAGGCCGCCTTCGCCAGCGCCGTTGAGCTCAAGGCTGAAGGTACCGGTCTGATCGCCGGAGGTGTTGACGCGGATGTTGTCGCCGGTGAGGGCACCATCGGTGGTGAGCTGGGCGATCATGACGCCGTTGCCACCGAAGGGGTCGGTACCGGAAGCAACGCCACCGCCGGTGAAGTAACCACCGGTCACAGCGTTGGCAGCGTCAAAGTGACCAGCCGTGGAGCTGAAGCCGGGGGTGGAACCGCCGGGAGCGGCAGCCTGGTAGGTCGCGGTCGAGGGGCCGACCGGATCCATGCAGATGTAGCTGTCGCTGGCGAGCGACGGGAACGCACCGATGAAGACCTGGGTGGCGGCGTAGTTGTTGCCGAAGGCGTCCTGGTAGTAGGACGTGGAGGTGGTGATCGGGCTACCGAAAGAGGCAGCGTCGCCACCGAGGTCGACGGAGTTGAGGCTGAACGCGGCGTTGGCGCCGGACGCAGCAACGAGAAGACCAGCAGCGCAGGTGATCTTAAGCATGACGATTCTTTCCTTCCTAAATGACCAACTTCTCAGCCCCACATCGGAGCTTCGCAGTGAAAAACGATGGTGCGAGAAGTTGCTGTTTGACGTGTTTCAGCAACTGTCTCCTCCGTTAGCAACCACGGCCGCAGCCGAAGAAGCTGTGACCAATGTAGCCCGTCAGAGTCAAATCGCAAGGCCCAAAGCGAAAAGTTTTTGGCCGACCTGTACCGGTTGTCACGCCTGATCCAGCCGTTTCCGGGCCCTCCAGCCTGCAATGCCGCTCAGAAACCGAGCCGGAACACGCATGGAGTCACAATTCTGATCTGAAGTCAGAGAATTGGTCGGGTGCCGATGTGGACAAATGGGCCCGATGAGCGACCCACGCGGGTCACCCCGATCCACGTCACAATGACAATCCCATGATCACACCCGAAATGCCCATTCCAAGGCAAGGCGAAACCGCCGTCCGAGTCCGCTACTGCGAATGCGACCCCATGGGGGTCGCACATCACGCCGCATACGTCCCCTGGTTCGAGATCGGACGCACCGAATTGCTCCGGGCCGCAGGGGTGAGTTACGCGGCGTTGGAATCAGCCGGCATCTTCCTCGTCATCACGCACCTCGATGTGCGGTACCGACGCCCCGCGCGCTACGACGACAACCTGATCGTCATCACACGGGTGACGGGCGGTGGCCGCGCCCGCATCGATCACGACTATGAGCTTTGGCGTGAGGATCAGCCTGGTGCGGGGCGAAGCGAACTGCTGTCAACCGCATCGACCACGCTCGCCTGTGTGGGTTCGGATGGGAGGCCGCGACCCTTGCCGGAGTGGCTGACGGCGGCTGCGCATGGGTGATACGTCCGGCAATCGGCGGTCTATTTGGTTTGTCTGCATTTATCCCAGCAGTCGCTCGAGCCACGTGGACTCCCGGGCCGGTGGTGGTGCCGTCGGGCGCGGGGCCGGGTCAGGGCGGTGCATCACGGGGGCGTCTTCAGGTGGCTCGGGGAAGGGTGTGGACGCCACCGCCGCCTGACGTTCGCCCGTCAGCAGGTTCGTCCGTGACCACGTGATCCGGTCGTAGGCGCGGGCGCCGATGTACAGCCAGCCGTTGTTCGCAGCCACCGCCCGCGTCGTGTCCACACGCCCCGTCCACTGTCCCTGTGCATTCACAGGCACAGCGCGCCATGGTTGGATGGTGTCGCCGTCCGCGATGTACGCGGCGGCGCCGGGTGTCACGGTGATCGTGACGCGCGTGTCGATTCCGGCGCTGGCGGTGAGGCTCGTGTACTCGAGACCTGCCTGTGCGAGGAAGACTTCGGGGCGAGTCGTGCCGTCGTCATCGCGCCGGGGCCGATCAAGGCTGTCCTCGAGGTCGTCGAGGAGGCGGCCGAGGGCGCCGGTGGTCGGGATGCCGCGGACGAGGTAGGAGGCCTGTGCGGAGCGACGCTCCCAGGGGTAGCCCGATCGGTTGAAGGTGTCTTCAATAAGGATGATGTCCGCCTCGCCGACGCCCCGGAAGGCGAAGATGGTGGGGACGGCCCAGTTGGCGCCGCCGGAGGTGGCCCGCCGGATCGTGCCGCAACCGGCAATCGCCATCGCGGCGGCGAGGAGCGCGAGGAGCAGGGGGGCGCGACGAATCGTGTGACCGGTGATCATCATCCGGCATCATCGGATGATGCGGCGGGATGGCATGAAATGGGGGGGGAGTGAGGCGTGATCAGGGGCGAGGCACGAGGAGAGTGCTCGTCGTCAGGCCGCCTGTTCCGTCGGCGGCTCGTCGATTTCCAGCGCTCCGCCTGCGGCGAGGCCGTGCCCGTACGCGTGGACCTGGTTGCGTCCGCCTCGTTTGGCCTCGTAGAGCGCCGAGTCGGCGGCTTCGATCCACTCTTCAGCAGTTTCGACGGGGAGGTCATCGGAGTGGGCGAGGCCGAAGGAGGCCGTTGCGGAGAGACCCTCGTAGTTCTTCCAACTCTTGGCATCGATGGCGAGGCGGATGCGGTCACAGGCGCGGATTGCCTCGTCGGGGGTCGTTTCCGGCAGGATGAGGGCAAACTCCTCGCCGCCGTAGCGGCAGGCGACATCACTTGAGCGGAGTTCGTGGTTGAGCAGGGATGCGAAACCCTGAAGCACAGTGTCGCCGGCGGGGTGCCCGTAGTTGTCGTTGAGCAGCTTGAAATGATCGAGGTCGCAGATGACAAGCGCGAGCGGGCGGTTGGTTCGGCGCCGGCTGTTGAGTTCGATCTCGAGGCGCTTGTCGAAGTAGGCGCGGTTCCAGAGTCCGGTCAGGCCGTCGATCTGGGCGCGCTGTTCGAGCATCTTCATCAGTCGGTGCAGCTTGATGGCTGACTGAATGCGGGCGCGAAGTTCCGGGACATCGAAGGGCTTGCAGACATAATCCATGGCACCCAGTTCGAAGGCGCGGACTTTGTGCCGCGAGTCGGTGCTCCCCGACACGATGATGACGGGGATTTCCATGGTGTCCGTGTTCTCCTTGAGTGCTTTGAGCACTTCGAAGCCGGACATGCCGGGCATCGTGAGATCGAGGAGAATCAGTGAGGGTTGCTGTTCCTTGGCGAGTTCGAGTGCTTCCTCGCCGGTGAATGCCGTCAGGAACTCCAGTTCCTCGTTCCGCAGCTTAACGGCGAGGAGTCTGTGGATGGCCGGCTGGTCATCCACGAGGAGCAGTACGGGCTTTCGATCGGCGTGCACCACGGGTGCTTCAGCCTCCGTTGAGGTGATCAGGCGGAGACACGACTGCAGAGATTCAGGAGCGCATCAAACTCGGCTTTCACGGAGGCGAGTTCGCGCTCCATGTCCTTCAGGGCGTCTTCGAGATCGGCTGCGGAGCGGCCGACGGCTGCGAACCCGTACCCGGCTGAGGACCCCTTGAGCTGGTGGGCGATGTTCTGGAGGTCGTTGCGGGCGCTGGACTCCCAGGCATCCTGCAACGATGAGATCCGATCCGGCATCTCTTCGACGAACATCTCCACAAGCTCCGCCATCTCCTCGTCTTCGGCGAAGGCGCTGTAAATCGGGTCGTTGCTCATTCCGTACCTCGATGGTGAGAGTGCATATGAACCGTCACTGGTCATGCATCGGGAGGAACGGAGCGCGAATTCAGGGGGGCAGCGGACTCGCGGGGTACTTTTCCGCTGCGGCGGGGTTCAACAGGTCAAACACCCTGCATCGAGGGGGTGGCAAGACGCGATGGCATCGCGGCATTCGAATGCGACCGAGTCGGACGCCGCGTCCCGGAAAAAGTGAAAGAGCGGCCGCTTGCGACCGCTCTGCCAAATGACCCCACGGGGATTCGAACCCCGGTTTCCAGGATGAGAACCTGGCGTCCTGGACCAGGCTAGACGATGGGGCCGTCTACCGCCGGGAAAGGCGGAACGGAACAGTGTACGCATCCCGCCGGGGACGTCAACAGGTGCCAGGTGTCACACTGTGGCGAGCTGTCGCTGCCGCCGATGGCGCGCCAGGGCGAAGATCGCGGCTTCGTGCGCGGTCTCGCTGACCACGGAGCCGACCTTCTCCTCGTCCGCCGTCCACTCGGCGCAGAAGCAGCCGAATTCCGGGACCTCCGCGATGGCGATGTCGTGGCCGTCGGCGCGGAACTCGCGCTCGATGCGGGCCATGCCCGGGTACACCCGGCCGTCGGGACCGAACTGACAGCCCGTCGTGTCCAGCGTGGACCACCCGGAGCTGTACAACTCATCAATCGCAAATTCGATTCCCATGGGGCACCTCGCAGCGGGGTGTGAGTGAAGACCTGATTATAGATGGTCAGCCGGCGCGTGGACAGAGGATTGGTTCTCAGACCCGTACATAGAGCGATCAACGGGTCCCGAGGGGCCCGGCAGCGGTTTGGGACGAGGCTTTGATTTCGACCCGTGGCCCGCCTAGCCTCATCTCTATCGGGCAGTTGGAGCCCGGACGCCACCATTCGAGCGAGCCACACTTGACCCAGACACCCGCGATCGATCCTCGTGCCGCCGATTCCGGTGGGTTCCCGGCCACACTCGGTGCCCTGAAGCAGACCGGATACCGCTACCGATCCGTCAAGCAGGAAATGAGGGACAATGCGCTCCGCCGACTTCGCGATGACGAGACCATCTTTCCCGGTGTGCGCGGCTACGACGACTCCGTCCTTCCCGAACTCTTCCAGGGCATCCTCTCCGGACACGACATCCTGCTGCTCGGCCTGCGCGGCCAGGCCAAGACGCGGCTGCTCCGAGGACTCACCGGTCTACTCGACGAGTGGATCCCGATCGTCGAAGGGCCCGGGGTCGATATCCCCGACGATCCGATGCACCCCGTGACGCAGGTCGCCCGCGCGGTTGTCGAAGAGCAGGGTGACGAGACGCCCATTCGCTGGCTGCATCGTTCCCAGCGCTACCACGAGAAACTCGCGACGCCCGATGTCACCATCGCGGACCTCATCGGCGAGATCGATCTCATCAAGCATGCCGAGGGTCGCTACCTCTCCGATGAAGCGACCATGCACTTCGGACTCGTGCCGCGCTCCAACCGCGGCCTGTTCGTCATGAACGAGTTGCCCGACCTGTCGCCGCGAATCCAGGTGGGTTTGTTCAACGTGCTGGAGGAGCGGGACATTCAGATTCGCGGCTACCCGATTCGCCTCGATCTGGATCTTGCGTTGATGTTCTCCGCGAACCCGGAGGACTACACGAATCGCGGGCGTATCGTGACGCCTCTGAAGGATCGCATCGGTACCGTGGTGCGGACGCACTACCCCGCCGACAATCGCGAAGCGATGCGCATCACGCGCGAGAATGCCTTTGCGACGGATCGCCGCGATGGAATAGGCGGTCGCAAGGGGTCGGCGGCGGCAAACTCGGCTGCGCCGGTGTGGGGTGTCCACAAGTCGGTGGAGGCGCCGGAGGTCGTGGTGCCGGATCTGTTGCACGAGATTCTCGAGGAGATGATTCGTCAGGCGCGTCGCAGTCCGCATGTGAACCAGGCATCGGGCGTGTCGGTCCGTGCGGCGATCGCGATGCTGGAGAGCGTGGTGTCAGCCGCGGAACTGCGGGCACTGCGTTCCGGCGAATCGAAGGTGATGGCGCGGGTGAGCGACGTCGGGCATCTTGCGGCGGCGTGCCGCGGCAAGATCGAGTTGATGCTGAGTGAAGACACGACGGATGGCGCATCGACGGAGGACCGTCTGATTGATGCGTTCTTCGGTGAGGCCTTGAAGTCGATCGTCGGTCGCCGGGTGCGCATCGATGCGGTGGCGCCGATTGCGGAGCCGTTCTCGAAGGGCCTGCGGCTGGAACTGGATGACGGTGCGAATGCGGAGTCGGTGGTGGCGACCTTCGGGCATGTGGAAGGCTTGCTGGAAGCGGCGGCGGCGCTGTCGACCTCGATTGAGCTTGACGGCGATGATCCGCAGGTGCTGGCGATGTCGGGTGAGATGGTGCTGGAGTTCCTGTACGTGCACAACCGGCTGAGCAAGGTGACGCGTGTGGGGCAGCGGGGGACGGGGGTTGCGTATTCGGGGTAGGGGTGGTGGCTGGTGGCTGGTGGTTGGTCGTTGGTGATTGGTGGTTGGGTGGTGGCGGGTCCTTGCTTACACTGGGTTGCCCCGGGCCGGGTATCAGCATGGAAGGAGTGCTTGCGTATGCGTCACTGTAAGGCCGTATTGGTTCTTGTTCTTGCCGCCGCGTCACCGCTGCTTGCCGGGACAGCCACATCGACATTTGAGGATTTCACGGGCGGGATGTTCATCAACCATGTGCCTCATCCCGACACCATTGGTCCCTACGGGCCATTTGAGTTTGCATTTGGCGATCAGACCATCACGGTGACGCGCGACCCGGACTGGCCTGACGAGCCGGGGGTTGATGCGCTTGGGTCGTTCGGTGGGTTCATTGCACCGGATCCGCAGGGTTGGGGGGTTGTTGCCGATCCTGCCGTTGACCCCGGGGACTACGAAGGCCGCGCCTACACCGCGGATCCCGGTGAGGACATCATCCTGAACATGAGCGCACCTGTTCGTGCATTCGGTGCGACGTTCAAGCACTTCACGGCTTCCAGCATGGCGCAGGGTGACCGCGTGATCCTGGCGTTCGACGGTCCTGACGGCATCGGCAACCTCATCGGCCAGGTGGCGTCGAATTCATTTCAGTACGCCGGCTTCCGATACTACCTGGACTTCGTCGGCGTGGTTGATGAGAACAACGGCATTCAATCCGTGCGCATTGTCGGAGATGGAGACTGGACTCTGATCGACGGCATCGCGGTCGTCCCGGCCGCCGCGGCGCCCTGCCCCGGTGATGCGACGGGTGACGGCCTTGTCAACTTCGACGATCTCAACGAAGTGCTGGATCACTGGGAATCGAGCGTTGCACCGGGCACAGACGGCGACGTGACGGGCGACGGTCTTGTGAACTTCGATGATCTGAATGAGGTGCTGGCGGAGTGGGCGGCTGTTTGTTGATTGGGCTTGGTTTTGGCTTCTGGCTTCTGGCTTCTTGCTTCTTGCTTCTGGCTTCTGGCTTCTCGGTTTTGAGTCTCGGCCGGCATAGCGACGCCTGCCGCCTGAGCCGGTCGACGCTGCTCTCGCGCGGTGGCCGCAGCCGCCTTCGCGCTCACTTCGAGCGAATGGTCAGCGCGTCGGGGAAAGTCGTCGAGTTGTAAGGCCCGAAGCGTTGCTGGCTCCCGCTTCGCCATGACTCGGCTGTAGCACCGGAGTTCTGGGGATGCTCGATCAGAAAGTAGATGTCGGTCGCATCGTGAGGGAGGAGCCAGTGCATCGTGCTCCCGGTCTCAACGACAGGAAACTGTCGAGAGCCAAGCGAGACTCCCTCGGCGGGCGCGCCGAACCACATGCCGATGCGGACAGCGCTGGGAGCAAGGCCTTCATCCATCTTCAATTGAAGTGTGCGCTGAACCACATGGTCGCGGGTATCGATGTCGCCAAGGAGGATCTGACCGGTCCGGTCCGGCATGGGAAAGTCATCAGGCCCATAGCTGATGATGACAGCCTCAATCCCCGTGGCAACGCGGAGGCCGATCAACTCGCCCTGGAAGTCGTGTGCGAACCCTCCGTCCTTGTTGAGGATCAGCCACTCATCTATCGTTTCGCCACCGTCGAGACGGATTGTCCCGATGACCTGCATCCCCGCGATGTCGGGGCCCGGCGGCAAGACCAATTGCCCATGTACTGATGTTGGCGTGACGCCTTCGGGTGCGGCTGCAGGCTGTGAACACCCTGACAACACCAGATTCATCGCGATGATCGCAAGCCAGAGCGCATACGCAGGTTTGACCATGTCAGAGGGTACCGAGCGGAAGGAGAATTGTTGCACGCGGCGCGTTGGTCGCCCATCTCGTTGCGGAGGTGGGGCGGATAGACTCGGTGGACATGGCGCATCGCCCTGGCGCCACTCAACCCATACTCGGGCGGTGACTTCGATCGACTGTTGGGATCATCTCGCGGTGGCACCGGAATCGCTGTGCGCCAAGCTGCAAGCTCTCAGGCTCAAAGCTGGCATCTCCGCATGTCCGCGCCTGATGTCGGGTGGTGTTGTTGGTGTTTGCGCTGTTCTCGCACTGCTCACAGAGCAGTGGCACCTGATCGAAGAGCCACCATGCGCCAGAAGCGAGAAGCAAGAAGCTACAACCTCAAGCACCATCCTCCAACCCCACTCCCTACCTCTCCGCGCTCTCCGTCTGGTTGCTCCCGGTTGATACGGCATCGGCGAGTTGCCAGCCGGCGATGCCGAGGAGGAGGACGATCAGGGTCGTGATGATCGCGGTGCGCACGACGAGGTTGCGGCGGGCGATCTGACTGGCGGCGCGGGCGAAGGGGTCGGCCGTGGTCGGGTTGTAGAGGCGCTCGGCGTCCGCGTACTCGCGCCGTCCCCATTCACCCAGCCTGGTTTCGAGGTCTCGACTGCTCATTGGACACGGCCTCTCTCTCGGGCGCCCCGGAGCGCGGTGATGTCGTCGTCGGGGTCAGGTGATTCTCCCAGCACTTCACGCAGCTTGACGAGGGCGTTGCGGTACCGGGATGCGATGGTGTTGCGGTTCTCTTCCAGCGCGTCGGCGATCTGTTCGAACGTCAGGCCGCTGACGCACTTGAGCACGATGATCTCGCGAAGCTTCACGGGCAGGGCATCTACCGCGTGACGCAAGGTCTCGAAGTCCGGCGTGTCATAACGCAACTGCTGCAGGGCGTTGCGGGCGTGCTGCTCTTCGCGGGCCGCGGCACGCCGGTCGGTGCGCAGCAGCATGAGCGACTCGTTGCGCACGATGCGGATCAGCCAGGCACGGACGTCCCGCACCTCGCGCAACTTTCGTTTTGGCAGTCGGTAGATACTCATCATGGCTGCCTGCACCGCGTCTTCGGCCAGCGCCCGATCATGGAGCACGCGCCGGGCGAAGCCGTTCAGGATCGGCGCCATCCGCGCGTAGAAGAGGCGTGCCGCATCGTCATCGCCGGAGCGGCACGCCAGGAGGAGATCGTGATCGGGTCGGTCGTGGCAGTTCACCCGCGGCTCAGTTCCTTCATCCGGTTGAAGTTGTCGAAGGACTTCCAGAAGTTCTGGTGCAGCCGCGAGAGGGCGGGCGCCATGAGGCGCGAGATGAGGCCGAACTTCCCGTCTTCAAGCTGCGTTTCGAGTTCATTGAGGCGAAGGTCGCCTTCGCGATTGTCGAATGCCTTCGCGGACTCGTGCATGAACTGTTCGTAGAGTTCGATCTCCTTCTGGATGTCGAGGTCTGCGATCTCGACGAAGAGGGTCGGAATCTCCTCGTTGAACATCATCTGCAGGATCTCGAAGGTCTCCTTCGCCCGCGGGCTCAGGTCATCCGTGCTTTCCGAGGCGGATGCGGCGACAAGTTCCGCGATGGTGGCGGGATCGAAGAGGTCGTCGCGCATCCACTGTCCCATGACGTCGCTCTCGCGCGTGATCGAGCCGCGGATGAAGAAGGGGTCGTCGGCCTCGAACTGTTCGAGCGCGGCGAAGAGTCGGCTGCGTTCGCGATCGGAGATGAGGTCCGACTTGAGGGCGTAGGTGACGAGTGGTTCTGACGCGGCGAACATCGCGGTGGAGACGAGCGCATCGATCACGGTGTTACCGTTGGCGATGTCTTCCGACATGCCCCAGGCGGCCTCGATGCGCTGGGTGAATTCCTCTGTGTCACCGGCGTCGAGGTGAGTGCGGGCGGACATCAGCACGAAGCGCTGGGCCTTGCGGATTCCGGCGAGGTGCGGGAGCAGGGCGCCGGGGCCCTTTTCGAGTTGGGTGCCGAAGTCGCAGAATGGCTTGGCGGCGGCTTCCTCGAGGAGGTTGAGCGGCGACTCGATGTCCTGGAGCGCCTCGGCGACGTCGTCGGGGAGGGACCACCCGGGCTCGCCGAGAGCGTCGCCGCCGAAGCCGTGCACCTCGAGGGGGTTATCCTCGGAGAGGTCCAGGATCGTGATCGCCTGCCAGTAGAGGAGCGCACCGTTGTCCTGCGGGGCCGTTGCGGCGGCGAGGGGGGTGGCCGCCGCGATGGCAAGCAGGCTGGCGGCGAGTCCTGATCGGGTATTCATGACGGGTTCTCCGGGGCGTGCTAGGCTTCATTTTAGGTATCGGGCGGATCTGACGCCCATACGTGCAAGGTGATGCCGCCCACCGGCCCGGGTGTGAGGCAGTCGGAGGATTTCCGAACCGGGCCGCTGGATCCATGTCCATGTCCGAGTCCGAATCGAGTCGCTTTGCCGACCTGCCGCCGTTGCTGCCGCACGTCCCGCTGCAGCCCTACGACCCCGGCCTGTCTCCCGAGGAGGCCTCGCGTCGGTACTACGAGGTGATGCGTCAGCGTCGGAGCGTCCGGATGTTCTCGGACCGGCCGGTGTCGCGCGAGACGATCGAGCAGATCTGCCTCGCCGGGGGGACAGCGCCGAGCGGGGCACACAAGCAGCCGTGGCGCTTCGTCTGCGTGAGCAACCCGGAATTGAAGCGACGCATTCGCGAGGCAGCGGAAGCCGAAGAGCGGGAGTTCTACGCGCGGCGGGCGTCACGGCGTTGGCTGGAGGATCTTTCACCACTGGGCACCGACTCGGACAAGCCGTTCCTTGAGATTGCCCCGTGGTTGATCATCGTTTTCCAGATGGTCAAGACGGATGACGGCGGCATGGTGTACTACCGCGAGGAGTCCGTCGGGATCGCGACGGGGATGCTGATCGCGGCGATCCACCAGGCGGGGCTGGTCACGCTCACGCACACACCCAGCCCGATGAAGTTCCTGTCGAGCGTACTCAACAGGCCCGACCACGAGCGACCGTTCCTGCTGCTGCCCGTCGGCTATCCGGCGGACGACTGTGTCGTGCCGGACATGGAACGGAAGCCGCTTGATGAGATCGTGGTGTGGGAGGAGTAGGGTGGGGGAGCGAGGTGCGGGGTGCGGGGTGTGCGGGGGTGGTGGCGCATCATGTAGACTGGGTGCTGAGCGCCAATGCCGGATGTCCACATCAATCTTGGTGAGCGGAGTTACGACGTGGTCGTCGGCGCCGGTGTGCTTGCGGACCTGGGTGTTCGTGCCGCGGCACTGGTCCCCGGGCGCCATGCGTTCCTGATCCTTGATGACAAGTTGCCGGAGGAGACGGTGCTTGCGGCTGCGGCGTCGCTGGACGCGGCCGGTTTCACGGTGACGCGTGCGACCGTGACCGCGCTGGAAGTCGAGAAGTCACTGGAGACCGTGAAGCGGCTGTTGGGTGCGGTCGGCGGGGCGCGGCTGGAGCGGCGGGATCCGGTGATTGCACTGGGCGGGGGGATCACGGGCGATGTCGGCGGGTTTGTGGCGGCGTCGTACCGGCGTGGCATCCCGGTCATTCAGTGTCCGACGACGCTGTTGTCGATGGTGGATGCGAGTGTGGGCGGGAAGACGGGTGTAAACCTCGAGATCGAGGGTGGTCTCAAGAAGAACATGGTGGGCGCGTTCTGGCAGCCTCGGCTTGTGCTGGCTGACATCAACACGCTGCGTTCACTTCCGGCGCGGGAGCGGCGTGCCGGGCTGGCGGAGTGCCTGAAGCACGGACTGTTGTGCGGCGAGTCGGACGGCGAACTTTTTGACTGGACCATCGAGCACCTCGGCGACATCGATGCGTTGAACATGGAAGTGCTCACGGAACTGGTGTCGCGCAACGTTCACGTCAAGGCGGCGGTTGTCGTGGCGGATGAGCGCGAGGAGGCGGGGACCGGCGGTCGCGCCCTGCTGAACCTGGGGCACACGTTCGGTCATGCCATTGAGCCGATGAAGTCACTGTCACCCGACGGCGATGCGAAGCATGCGCCGCTGCTGCATGGTGAGGCGGTGGGTTACGGCATGATGGCGGCCGCGCGAGCGGCGCGGCTGCTGGGGCGGATCGACGACGAGGCGGAACTGGAGATTCGCAACGGCGTGGGCGAGGCGCTGGAGTTGCGTCCGCTGGGCGGATTGCCGGAGTCTTCGGTGGTGCTGGATGCGATGCAACACGACAAGAAGGTGTCGGGCGGTCGTCTTCGGCTGGTACTGCCGGTGGGAGGGCGTCGCTGCGCAACGTTCGACGATGTCGATGCGGGCGTGATTGCGGCGGCGATTGACAGCCTGCGGGAGTGAGGGGCACCTGATCAGTTGGTTGGAGCAGGGCGCAGCGGGCTTTTCACCCCCACAAACAAGTGGATGCGTGGATGGGGTCAATACCCCGGTTTTGGGGTCCGGCATGTCATCTTCAAGGATGATGCAGGAGTTGCCCGATAATCCCGGCGGACGTCAAGTTGTTCCAGTCCACCGGTCCTCCTCCTCCAAACCGAGACGGGTCAGCTGTGCGAACCATCGCGATAGTCAATCAGAAGGGCGGAAGTGGCAAGACCACGACCGCGATCAATCTCGCCGCGGTTCTGGCGCGTCGTGGTGAGCGTGTTCTTCTGGTGGACCTTGATCCGCAGGGACACTGCGCGCTGGGGCTTGCGATTCCGGAGTCGGAGATCGATCTTCAGATCGGTGATGCGATGATCGCGACCGGGTCGCGTCCGATTGATCCGGACCGATTCACCTGGCACGTCAGTCGGAACCTGGATCTGATACCGAGTGGTCCGGCGCTGGCGGGGCTTGAGGCGGCGCGGGGCGGGCTTGCGGAGCGCGAGGATCGCGACCTTCGTCTGCTGCACGTGCTGGAGTCGAGGCAGGTCGAGTACGACTGGTGCATCGTGGACTGCTCGCCTTCCATCGGTCTGCTGACATTCAATGCGCTGCGGGCCGCGACGGAGATTCTGATCCCCGTCGAGACGGGCTACTTTGCGTTGCAGGGTGCGGGCCGGCAGGTGATGACGATCCAGGCGCTGGGCCGTCGCTTCGGGCGCGAGACGTCCTACCGCATTCTGCCCACGCTTCACGATCCGGACAGTTCACTTGCCAACGACGTCATCACGGACCTGCAGCAACGTTTCGAGGACGTGATCATCCCGGTGGTCATCCGCGTTGATGCCCAGCTTCGCGAAGCGGCGAGTTTCGGGCTGCCGATCATCGAATACGCGCCGCGCTCTCTGGGGACGGCGGACTACGGCGCATTGACAAGCTGGCTGCAGGAGAACCCGGCGCCGCTGCCCCGGCCCGTGGTACTCGAGTGGTCGCAGGAGGCTGAGCAGGACCTCGCGGCTCATGAGCAGGCGGCCGAAGAACAGGAAGAGGGAGTCCAGCCGCAGGCGACGACACTGGCAAGTGTCCGTGCTGCATTGAGCGAAAACCGGCGGAGTGTTCAGGGACAGGCATCGACCCCGCCGACGGCGGGAACTCAGGCTTCCGGCCTGGGGGGTGCCATGACGTCCATGAATCGCGCAGCTGAGCTCGCGGCCCGCGCCCGTCAGATCACGATCAAGAGTGAGCAGTTCGAAGAGCGCCTGCGGCGCGACCCGCGTGTCGCGCAGGTCATGCGTGAGATCGAGGAGGAGGTCTACGCCCCCGATGAAGAAGTCGGACGTGTCGGCGGTGGTGTGACGTCGAAGTCTTCGGATGAGTTCGGGGTGGTGATCCGAGACGAGGATGTGCTCTTCATTCAACCCGGGGGGCCGGATGAGCAGTTCGCCGTGGCGGGTGATCACAATGACTGGCAGCCGGCGTGTACTCCGATGCATTATGACTCGAAACGCGGCGCACACGTGTGCGCCATCAAGTTGCCACCCGGCAAGTTCAGCTATCGGATCGTCATCAACGGCAAGTGGGTTCGCGACCCCTTCAACCCGATGATGGAGCCGAACCCGTACGGAAGTGTGAACAGTATTGTGGTCGTCGGAGAACGACCGGAACGGTCTGCGTCCAAACACGTGAGCTGACACGTGAAAGGATGAGCGGGCCGATATGGCGGAGGATCCATGTCAGAGCACGCCCGGAATGGTGGAGAGGCCCTGCGCCTCACGCGCAGCGCCGAGTCGCCCGAGCAGTTCGATGCCCTTGCCGAATTATTCCTCGGCGGACAGGCGCACGATGCCCCGGAAGCAACGGCCCCGCCCGCACCCGTGACCACAACGAAGACTGATGAACCGGAACCGATGCGTACGGCACCGGTTGCGAGTTCGTCGCGCATGACCGTCGATCTTGCGGAGCCTGACGATCTTGAGGAAGAGGGCGTCACGATTGAGGTGCTCATGCTCGGGCACCTGCCGGTGCGCTCCACGCCCTGGGTCGGGCAGTATGTGTGCTCGCTCGCCGCGACCCTCGGCGAGCCGGTTGCGCTGGTTCGCGTGGACAGCGAGCAGGTCACCCTGCGACTCTTCGGCATGGACTCCGACGAGGTCCCGACCTTCGAGTCGATCCCCGGCGCCATGGCCTGGCTGGCAGACCGGACGCGGCGTTGGATACTCCAGGTCACAGAACTCGACGAACCGATGCTCGCCACCGGGCACGCCATCGATGGCGTGACGCTTCTGACCGGTGCGGATGATGCGGCGGTGGTCGCCGCGTACGGCACCATCAAGCGCCTGGCCGAGAGTGCAGACGGCTGGGGCGATGAACTGGGCGCGCCGCAGCTTCGCGTCGCCACCATGGGCAGCGCACCGGACGCGGGACGCGCGGCATATGAACGGCTGGAACGGGCGGCGGCGATCTATCTCGGGCAGCACCTTGAGTTCGCGGCGAACGTCCAGCGCATGGGTGCCACGGGTTCCGTGATCCTGCACGAGGGCGCCATTGACGGTGGTGTCGAGCGTGTCATCGACCACATCCTGCTTGCGGGGGATGCGCAGGGCGGCGACGGCGTCACTGAAGCGACACCGCCCGTGCAGGAAGCAGAACGCGTGCAGACCGGCGCACGAGAATCGACGTCACTCGCATCGCACATCGATGCGCGCGGACTGGATGTGACATGTCCGATGGATCCAGGCATCGAGATTGCCGTCGACAAGGCCGGCATCCTGTGTGTGCTGCTGCGCCTGGAAGGGGCATCGGATGTGGGGCGCCTCCTGGCCGTCCGCGCGTGGGCAACCGCGCACGCCACGCTGCTGGCCCGCGCGTGCCCCGAAGCAGGAATCAACGCCACGGCAACACCACGAGCCCATGCGTTCACCCCGACCCCGATCGAGATCCGCGACCTGCTGGATACGGACGTCCGCTGCCACGTCCTGGCGCAGGTGGGCGAGGCGTGGTTCTGCGCGCCGTTGAACGGGTAGACCGAGGCGGTCGGCAAATCGGCATTGTGGTACTCGGGTGATGACCCGAGAAAGTCGCCGGGAATTTCCCCGTTGTGCAGGGGTAATCCCCGATCTCCGGATGGGTCCTTGCGACATCGTTGCTGTGATGTTCATGTCCACTGTTACCATCAATCCGGTGGTGGCGCGGTCCGAGCAGGTGGGTGTGACTCGGCTCCGTGCCATTCCGGTGGTGACATTCGGTGATCTGGGACCCAGTGGACAAGAGACTCGGAGGTGATTCGTGAGTGGACTGATGGATCAATCGGTTGTGATGCGCGATGCATGCATGGTGACGATTGCCGCGGGATTGGTGTGTTCCCTCGCTGCCGTTCCGGCGTATGGCGGTGGTTGTGATCAGATGTCGGTGTGGGGGGGAGGCAGTGGGAACTGGTCCGCTCCGGAGAACTGGACACCGGAGATCCTCATTCCTCCGCTCAACATCACCGGCTTCACGTTCTGCGTTGAGATTCCCGCATCATCGACTGTGTTGTGTGATGTGAGCGGCGAGATTGACACGCTGGTGCTCGGATCGCCGGGTACGCGGCCGACGCTGCGCATCGACCCGACCGGGATGCTCACTGTGCTGGGGTCATCTTCGATTGATGGCTTCATTGACGTCTGCGCTGGAACGCTGACCGCTGAGGGCGCGGGCACCGTCTTTCACGGGAACCGGGCTTCGATCGCGGTCAAGGATGCCGGCATGGCCTCGATCGGTGGCACGACCATGAACACGACGGGGCTGACGAGCGCTGAGATTCTGAAGTGCGGTGGTGCGGGATCGTTGCTTGATCTTGATGCGCTGACAGAGATTGACGCCTCGTTCAACGATGGCAGTGTCGCGGTTCGAACGCAGACGATCAGCGCGACGGGCGGTGGTGAGCTGCGTCTCCCCAATGTCATGTCGGTGACGGGACCCACCAGTGATGAAGATCGACTTGAGATCCTGGTCGACGGTGCCGATTCTGAGATCGATCTGAGTTCGCTGGAGTCGCTGCAGGCCGCAGGCCGCAACCGGATCCATGTGACAAACGGCGGGTCTCTCGAATTGCCGTCGATCATGCTGTTCGATGACACGGAAGTCTGGGCAGCGGCCGGTTCGTCGGTCGTCGCTGCTGGTCCGGGCGGTGCGCTCATGCGGACCTTCGGTCTGACGACGTCCTCGAGCATCATCGCGAGCTTTGATCCTGGTGCGTTGCTGGATCTGAGTGCTCTGTCGGAGATCGACGCTTCGTTCAACGATGGCAGCGTGGTCGTTCAGGTTCATTCGATTAGTACAACAGGTGGTGGAGAGCTTCGTCTGCCCAATGTTACGACGATCACCGGACCACCCCGTGATGAGGATCGCCTTGACATTCTTGTTGATGGTGCCGATTCCGAGATTGACCTGGGCTCATTGGAGTCGCTGCAGGCCGCGGGCCGCAATCGGATCCATGTGACGAATGGCGGGTCTCTCGAACTGCCGTCGATCATGCTGCTCGATGATACGGAGGTCTGGGCCGCGGCCGGCTCGTCGGTCGTCGCGCCGGGTTCGGGCGGCGCGGTCATGCGGACCTTCGGTCTGACGACATCCTCAGGCATTCTTGCAAGCTTCGATCCCGGTGCGTTGCTGGATCTGAGTGCTCTGTCGGAGATCGACGCCTCGTTCAACGATGGCAGCGTGGCCGTTCAGGTTCACACGATCAGCGCGACAGGCGGCGGAGATCTTCGTCTGCCCAATGTCACGACAATCACCGGTCCGACCCGTGACGAGGATCGTCTTGACGTTCTTGTTGATGGTGCCGATTCCGAGATGGACCTGGGTTCGCTGGAGTCGCTGCAGGCCACGGGCCGCAATCGGATCCATGTGACGAATGGCGGGGCCCTTGAACTGCCGTCGATCATGCTCCTCGATGATACGGAAGTCTGGGCGGGGGCCGGTTCTTCGGTCGTCGCAGCGGGCCCCGGAGATGCGGTCATGCGGACCTTCGGTCTGACGACATCCTCCGACATTCTTGCAAGCTTCGATCCCGGTGCGCTGCTGGATCTGAGTGCGCTTTCAGAGCTTGATGCCTCGTTCAATGATGGCAGTGTGGCTGTTCAGGTTCATACGGTCAGTGCGACAGGCGGTGGTGAAATCAGGATGCCGAATGTCGATACGATCTCCGGACCGATCCGCGGCGAGGATCGGCTTGATATCTCTGTTGACGGCTCAGGCATGTTGACCTTTGGAACACTCGCGCCCGCCAGACGAGTGGAGACATCAGTGACCGGGGCCGGTTCGCTGCTCTCCGTGATCGATGACATCGCTCTCTCCAGTCCGGCGACGCTGAGTGTCATGGGTGAAGGCAGGCTTCAGTTCGGCGGGCACTTCTCGCACACCCATACCAACGTCGTCAACGTCGCACTCTCTGATGCCGTCGTCACGGCAAACGGCACCAGTCAGACACTGGAAGCCGCAGGTCTGAATGTGGGAGGCGGGATCCTCCCCGACATTCTCCTGGCGGACTGCAACTTTGGTATTAGAAGACTCGAGGTCGGGGCTGCCGGACCGGCAACAACGCTCCAGGTCGTTGATCACATCGATAATGGACATCGTGGCAACGGACCCGAGGCTCTCTACCTCTGGGGAGACAACGAGACGGCCGCGGGCTGCTCGCCCGATCTCAAGGTGGACGTCGGAAACGGTCTGGCCATTGCGGCCGGTTCCACGCTCGTGGTGGATCCCCATGTGCAGGTCTATGCGTACCAGATGGATGGTGCCCGCGGCGGCAACTGGGTTCACATCAACTGTCTCTTCCCGCCCGGTGAGACCATGGTCGAGTTTGACGAGGGCATGGTCGAACTCGTGTTTCCCTGCCCCGGTGATGCCGATGGTGATGCGGCCGTCAACTTCGAGGATCTGAATCTGCTGCTGGATCATTGGAGCGAGTCGACCTGCAACGGTCAGGATGGCGATGTGGATGGAAGTGGGTTCGTGGACTTCGCGGACCTGAATCAGCTTCTCGATGCCTGGGGCGATACCTGCCCCTGAGTGCAAACCGAACGAGGCTGGCTGCAACCTGCTCGCCCGCCGCTGATAGACTCTGCTGATGGTTCAACCGGACGAGCAGCGCGGGCGTCGGCGTCGGGGGCGACGAGTGGGGGGTGGTCTGCTGCGCCGTGAGACCGTTGAGGCGCTGGATCGGTCGCCGGACCTGCACATCGTGGCGCGGACCTATGCCGAGGGGATCTACCAGGGTCGGCACCGCACGCGCGATCGGGGGTCGTCCACCGAGTTCTACGACTACCGCGCCTACACCCCCGGTGATCCCACCCAGTTGATCGACTGGAAGCTCTACGGCCGCACCGATCGCCTGTACATCCGGCGCTTTCACCAGGAGAGCCAGCTCACCATCCTCCTGATCGTTGATGGATCCGCATCCATGCAGTTCGGTGGCTTCGAGTGGGCGCGGCGGGCGGCGCAGAATGATGTGGACCTCAATGCCACCAAGTTCAGACGCGCCTGCGAACTCGCGGCGACCGTGGCGTACCTCGGAGCGAGGCAGGGCGATCGTGTCGGACTGCTGCTGTCTGGCGTGGAGTCGGCAACGGATCGCCCGGTCGCCGTGCCACCGGGCGCGGGCTGGAATACGTTCCATGAATTGCTGACTGTGCTGGGCACTTCGCGGCCGCGGATGCCGAAGTCCGGCCCGGGCACGGCGTTGACTGACGGCTTTCTTCACGCCGACCATCTCATCCGTGGCTCGGGGCTGATCATCGGGATTGGTGACGGGCTGGAGCAGCCGGAGCCCCTGATGGATGCGATGTCACGGGCGCGGTACGGGGCATCGCGTGGCGTATCCGGTCGGGCGCGCGAGATCTCGTTCCTGCATGTGCTCACGGACGACGAACTCGATATCTCGGGCCTGGGCGGTGCGCGGCTGGTTGATAGTGAGACCGGTATCCAGGTGCGAACGCACAGCGATGCGGTGGGGGGCGGCTATCGCGAACGACTGGATGCGCACTGCCGCCAACTCGCGACGGGCGTGATGTCCCTCAACGGCCGCTACCAGATGTGCGCGTTGTCGGAGAACCCCGTGGACCAGTTGAGGCGATTCCTGAGTTAGGCACTCGGAAGTATGGCATTGAGGCGCTCGGTGGTCGGGTCTTGCCTCGCCTCTCGTTCCTCATCACGCTCTTTCCCTTACGATGTCATCTTCAGATCCCTCGATGCGGATGGAGGTGCATTGGATGGTCCGTAGGATCGCTCAACTGATCGCGCTGACCCTGGCGCTCCTGTGCGTGCCAGCAGTTGTTGCCCAGGATGATGTCGATCCGTCCGTTCCGAAGAACGAGGCTGTCACGTTCACCGAGGATCTCGAGGGTGCGCTCGCGGAAGCGCGGCGTCGGCTTGAGGGACTTGGCGCTGATGCGGATGAGAGCCAGCGGTCCGACCTGTCACGCATCGTGACGCTGCTCGAACGGCGCGTCCTGCTGCGCGACCAGGGCAAGTCGGTGCAGGAAGGGCTGGCGGAACTGGAGGCAACTGCCGGCAAACTCGCCTCGGATCTGGAAGCGATGGAGCGGGACGGTCCGGAACAGCCGGGGCCGTACACGATTCTTCAACTTGATGCGGTCACGGACGAACTTGCGTCACTGAAGTCGCAGGTGGAGACGTCCGAGGCAACGGTCGAGGCGGCGACGCTCGGACTCGCCGATGCGCGACGGCAACTGGAGAGCCGCGAAGCAGCCCGGCGGCGTTTCCAGGAGGACACGGGGAGCGATGGATCCAGCGTGGCGCGTTCGCGCGCCCGGCGCATCATCGACGAAGAGACGGGCGTCGCAGCTCGGACGGTCACGGTTCGCGAGGCGGAACTCAGGCGCGCCGAACTCAACCGGGATGCGCTCAAGCTGAAACTCGATATCCAGCGTGCCCGGGTGCGCTGGATGAAGGCCAATGTCCGGTTCGAAGCCGAGCATCTGAAGAGTCGCCTGTCGGAGATCACGGATCAGCGCGCCCAACTTCAGCGACAACTCGAACTCGTTGAGAACAACGCCCGGTTCGCGGAGACGACGTGGTTCAACACGCGTTCGCGTCTCACCGAGATCACAACCGAGGATCCTGAACTCACCGAGGAGGTCGAGGCCCGGCGAATCGCCTATGAAGCCACGCGGGAGGAACAGGACGCACTCTCCAAGGCGATCGAGCGGCTGGGTGACCAGGAAGACATCTGGCGACGCCGTTACCAGCTTGTCTCGGAGATGCCCGAACTGGAAACGCTGCGCGAATGGGAAGCGGACGCCCGGGCGCGGATCGCGGTACTGGAAACCGAGCGCCGGCTGGATGCTGCACGGCTCGACGAGGTGCGAGGCCGGATCACGGCGCTGTCGAACGAGATCGCGGCCATGGAGGCGCCTGCTGATGGGGATGTGGCGTGGGAAGTGGTGCGCTGGATCGAGCGACAACTGGAAGGGTCGCGCGAGACGGCCGCGACGCTCGACACCCGTGTGCAGGGCGCTGACGAAGCGATCCGGGCGCAGCAGCGTCTGCTGGACGAGATCGGTCAGCAGACGGCGCATGTCGACATCAGCGAGCGGCTCGGTGAACTGTGGTCGCACGTCACCTCCATCTGGCGCTTCGAACTGACGTCCATTGATGAGCAGCCGATCACGGTGGGCAAGATCGTCATCGGCTTCATGATCCTGCTTTTCGGACTGCTCTCTTCGAGATTCCTCAGCCGGATGCTGGGTAAGCGCGTGCTGCCCCGGTTGAAGCTGAACGAGGGGGCGGCGGCTGCCGTGCAGTCGATCCTCTTTTACGTCCTGATCATCACCTTCACGCTCTTCGCATTTCGTGCGGTGAACATACCGTTGACGGCCTTCACGGTGCTTGGTGGTGCGCTGGCGATCGGTGTCGGCTTCGGCAGTCAGAACATCATCAACAACTTCATCAGCGGCCTGATCCTGTTGGCGGAGCGACCAGTTCGGGTGGGCGATCTGATCGAGGTCGATGATCTGCATGCCACGGTTGAGCACATCGGGGCGAGAAGCACGCGTGTGCGGACGGGCGACAATGTCGAGGTCATCATTCCCAACAGCACATTCCTTGAGCAGAACGTGATCAACTGGACGTTGACCGAGGACCGGGTGCGTACCAAGGTGATCGTGGGTGTGGCGTACGGCTCACCGACCCGCGATGTCTCGAAGCTGCTGAAGCGCGCTGTGGAAGAGCATGGCCGCGTGCTGAAATCACCGGAACCCATCGTGATCTTCGCTGACTTCGGCGACAGCGCGCTGGTCTTCGAGGTGCACTTCTGGATCCGTATGCGCACGATCATGCAGCGTCGCGGCATCGAGAGTGACATCCGTCATCGCATCGACAACCTCTTCGAGGATGCCGGCATCGTCATCGCGTTCCCCCAGCGTGACATCCATGTCCTCGGCGGCGGGAAGCCGGTCGAAGTGAAGATGGTGGCCGAGAGGAGTGAAGAGAGTGATGAAGCGCCCGGCGGGGCGGGGGCCGCAGCGTCGAAGAAATAGGAGCGGCCGATGGGACGCATCACCATCGCGGCCTTCGAGCCGCACGACGGCAGGGAAGCGGAACTCCTCCAGGTCATTCGCGACCGGCTACCGCTTTTGCGTCGGCTTGGGCTGGCGACGGACAGGGCGGAAATGACCCTGCGCAGTCGCACAGGGGTGATCATTTCGATTTCGGAATGGGTGGATGAGGACGCCATCCGCCGCGCTCATGAGACGCCGGAAGTCCTCGAACTCTGGTCCCGCTTCGATGCCTGCAGCAGCTATCGGGAACTGGAAACGCTCCCGGAATGCGCGGAGGAATTCGCGACGTTCGAGGCGTTGTAGGCGCCGCTACGCCGCCAGTGCATCCGAACGGCTTCCCACGATGGTGAAGACGCGATCGAGTCGTGCGATTTCGAAGATCGCGCGGACCTTGTCGTTCAACTCGCACAGCACGAGGCGGGTGGCCTGCTTGCGGGCAATCTGCATCGCCTCAACAAGCGTGGCGACGCCGGAACTGTCCATGTAGGACACCTTCTCGAGGTCGACGACGAGGAGGCCCGGCTTCCGCGACATCTCCTGGCGCAGGTGGTTCTGCAGGTCGCGCGAGTTGCTCAGATCGACGTCCCCGATCGGGAGCACAATCGTCGCTTCGCCCTGATGTTCAATGCTCACTTCCATGGATGCTGCACTCATGTGTTGGAGGGGGTTCCGTTGAGCTTGGTCAGGATCAGGCGCATGCCGCCCTCAGGGCGCTGCTCGTAGACGACGTTGTCCATCACCTGACGAATGATGTACACGCCCAGGCCGCCCGGACGGATGTCGCTGAGATCGCGGCCACGAATCGTTTCCGGGTTCACGTGCGGGCCCTGGTCTTCGATATCGATGCGGATGCCATGCGGGTCACACGCCGGGGGATTCTTCTCGAAGGCCGCCTGCTCATCACCATCCCACGGCCAGATGCTGATCCAGATGGGCTGGTCCGCCTCCTGCCCGTAGGCATGTCGGATGACGTTGCACAGCGCCTCGTCCACTGCCAGTGCGATCTGACCACAGGCTCCATCGTCGAAGCCGAAACGCCGCGCCACCGCCGAGACCAGTTCACGCGCGCCGCTGAGGTAGCGGGGCTGGCTCAGCATCTCGATGCGCACGTGCGGTGGTCCGAGTGATGTGTTGTTCTGGGGCGTGGTCGTCATGCCGGGGAGGCTCTCCTGTCCCGATGATCCATCGACTCTCGCCGCCGGGCCCTTCAGCCCGACAGCCCCCGATATTCAGCCCCTCCCGCAGGGATTGTACGCGCCCGTCGGAGAACCGTCACGATTCGTCCAGATCGGACAATCCCTCCAGACGGAGCCCCGTTCCCCCTTCATTCCACCACGCCACCCAGCGGTCGATGGCTTCCTCTCGCTCCCAGACATTCGCCGCGTGGTCATACCCGCGCGTCTCGCCCGTCAGGCGCTCCAGGTGACGGGCCGCCAGCATCCGCGCCGCCGGGTCGGCGCTGTCCAGCATCGCGATCACGTGGGGCACATCGGCGCGCCGGGGCGACCGCATCGACTGCTCCAGTGCCATGATCCGCTCGGAGGGGTCATCGGAATTCCAGTCCGCGCGAGGCTCCGGCGCCGCACACGACGCCAGCAGTGCCAGCGTCAACAGCCCGATGCATGTCAATGGCGCGCTCACGCGGCGGATTCGTCCTGCAGTTCCTGCCATGAGCGGATGATACACGCCCCGGCTCCACCTCGGGGTCGGTAGGATACTCGGGGTATGAACGCCCAACCCCACGCCGCCGCCGCGCATCCGTACGACGAGGTCATCCTCGTCCTCGACTTCGGTTCGCAGACCACCCAGTTGATCGCTCGCCGCATCCGCGAAGTGGGCGTCTGCTCATGGATGGTCGCGCCGGACATCAGCGCCGAGGAAGTTCGCCGCTACAACCCGAAGGGCCTCGTGCTCTCAGGAGGGCCGGCGAGCGTCTATGTCGGGGAGTCGCCGCATTGCGACCCGAAGATCTTCGACCTCGGCATCCCGGTGCTGGGGATCTGCTACGGCATGCAGGAGACGTGCCGCGTGTTCGGGTGCGATGTAGCCGGCTCCGAGCATCGCGAGTTCGGGCGCGCCCTGCTCGAGATCAACGACAGCACCGGACTGCTCAATGCCATCCCCAGTCGGACGACCGTCTGGATGAGCCACGGCGACCATGTGCAGGGTCTCGATGCGAACTTCGAAGCGCTGGCTTCGACGGCCACGTGCACGCACGCCGCGGTACGCCATCGCGAGCGCCCGATCTATGCGGTGCAGTTCCATCCGGAGGTGACGCACACGCCGCACGGCGTCGACATCTTCCGCAACTTCGCCTACGAGATCTGCGGCTGCCACGGCACGTGGCGCATGGCGGACTTCATGACCGAGGAGATCGAACGCATTCGCGAACGCGTCGGAAAGAGCCGGGTGGTCTGCGGCTTGTCGGGCGGGGTGGATTCCTCCGTCGCGGCGGCCCTCCTTGCCAACGCCATCGGCGATCGTCTGTCCTGCATCTTCGTGGACAACGGCCTGCTGCGGAAGAACGAGCGCCAACTTGTCGAGTCGACCTTCCGTGACCACTTCGACGTCGACCTGCACGTTGTGGACGCGGCCGCCCAGTTCCTCGGCGATCTCGCGGGCATCGACGACCCGCAGGAGAAGCGTCGGCGCATCGGTCACCGCTTCATCGACATCTTCAAGACGGAGAGCGCGCACCTCGATGATGCGCACTTCCTGGCACAGGGCACGCTGTACCCTGATGTCATCGAGTCCGGGCACGGCCATGCCGGCAACAGTGCCAACATCAAACTGCACCACAATGTCGGCGGCCTGCCCGCGGAACTGGGCTTTGAACTGGTCGAACCACTGCGCGACCTCTTCAAGGATGAGGTGCGCCAACTGGGTGAAGTGCTGGGCCTGCCGCAGCAGATCATCTGGCGTCACCCTTTCCCCGGCCCGGGTCTGGCGGTGCGTGTGCTGGGTGAGGTGACGGAGCCGAAACTGGCCGTGCTGCGCGAGTGCGATGAGATCCTGCTGGAGGAGATCATCGCCGCGAACCTCTACCGCTCGACAAGCCAGGTCTTCGCGGTGCTGCTGCCGGTGCAGTCGGTGGGCGTGATGGGCGACGGTCGTACTTACGAGAACGTGGTTGCGATCCGTGCTGTTGAGACGCAGGACTTCATGACTGCCGACTGGGCCCGGATCCCCTTCGACGTGCTGGCGACGATCTCGAACCGCATCATCAACGAGGTTCGGGGCGTGAACCGGGTGGTGTACGACATTTCGAGCAAGCCGCCCGCGACGATCGAGTGGGAGTGAGGCGCGCGGGCCCGGTCGATGCGCCGGACCTCGTGTTCGTCGGCTGCTACTCCACGATGGCATCTTCCGACCGGACAGCGCGTACGTGGATGATGGGGGTGTGTGGCGGTGGAGGAGCGGTTGCGCCGCGACGCGGGCATGGTATTGGTTCGCGGAGTGAGAGGACAGGGTTGCGGGGAGCAGGAGTCTCGGGGCGAAGGGGGTCAATTGGTTGAGCAGGAGACAACCCAGCGACCAGCCACCCGCAACCAACCACCAGAAAAAACCCCCACCCCGGCCAGAGCCGAAGTGGGGGAGTCAGTTTACGGACCATCCCCGGTACCCCGTACCCCCAGATCAATCCTTCGACAGGATGATCACCGTGTACGGGCCGATGCCGACGTTGGCGTTGTAGCTCATGCCATCCTTCGGACCATACGACGCGGTCGTGTTGTATGCGTTCCAGTTGCCGAAGCCGGAGTCGTAGCCGTTCCAGTCGCTGTTGAAGCGCACCTTCCACGTGCCGCTGCTCGGGAAACCGATGTTGTAGCTGGAGTAGCCGGTGCCGGAGAAGTTGGCGACCACGATCACGTCGTCACCCGCGCCGCCGCTGTCCCAACGATGCCATGCAATCAGCTTGCTCGTGTTGTTGATGTGGTGGACGTTGGTGTTGTTGCCGCGAAGGCCGGCGGTCTTGCCGCCGAAGTTGCGTCGAAGTTCGATGAGGTCCGTGTACAGGTCCACGATGCCGCTGTAGGTGCTGGCCTTGGACCAGTCGAGGGGGTCGGTGTCCTGGAAGTAACCGTCCTCGAGGAACTCCTGGCCCTGGAACATCATGGGGATGCCGGGGCTGGTGAAGACGATCGCGGCACCAAGCGTCGAGCGCTTCTTCGAATACCAGCTCGACGCGTTGCCCGGCCAGATCTCCTCGGGCACGCGGGCGTGGCCGTTGGCGACTTCATCGTGGCTCTCGGTGTAGATCACGCGCTCGACGTGATCGCCGTTGTAGTAGTGGCCGATCGCCGCGGCGACTTCGTTCATATCCCGATTGCTGTCACTGGATTCGATGATGTTCTCGCGGATGGGATGCACGAAGGCGGCGTCCCACTGGGAGTCGAAGCCGGCCCCGCCGGCACCGGTGGTCTTCGTGAGGTAGTTGTTGGTCTGGAGATCCTCTGCGATTGAGATCTTCCAGCCGGCGTAGGTGTCGATCTCGTTGTTGACCCACTGCATCAGCGACCAGCCATCGGCAATGTTGCCGCCGCCGCCGTTGTTCTGCGTGCGGATGTTGACGGTGGAGTCCCAGCGCAGGCCATCCGTGTTGAACTCGGTCAGCCAGTACATCGCATTGTCGCGCAGGTAAGCGCGGACTTCGCCGCGGCCGTAATCGGGTCGTGTATCCCCCCACGGCGTCACAGCGCGCCAATCCTGGAAGAAGTAGATGCCGCCCATGCCCCCGGTGGACCAGCCATCGAACTGCCACATGGCGAGGTCGGAGGGTCCGAGGTGGTTGTAGACGACATCGACGATGACAGCGATGCCGCGTTGGTGGCATTCGTCCACGAAGTCCTTGAAATCTTCGGGGTCGCCGTAGGCGGACTCGGGTGCGAAGGGATGTGCGGGGTTGTAGCCCCATGAGAAGTCACCGGCGAACTCGGCGACGGGCATGACTTCAACGGCGTTGATGCCCATGTCTTCGAGATGGTCGAGCTTGCTGATGGCGGACTGCCAGGTGCCGGGCGTCCCGCCCGCGGTATCGTTGTAGGTACCGATGTGCATCTCGTAGATGACGAGATCGTGCCAGCCCGGCGTGGAGAAGCTGGACCATGAGTAGGCGGCGTCATCGGCAACGATGGAGTTGCCGACGGAGTTGGTGACATCCAGTGCCCAGGGGTCGACTTTCCAGAGAGTGCCGTCGATGACGTACTTGTATTCGTCACCGATGTCGGCGCCGGCGACATCGACGGAGAACGTGCCGCTGGAGCCTTCGGAGACGAGCGGGTTGGCGGTGCCGCTCCACGAGTTGAAGTCACCGGCGACGGCGACGGTGGAAGCATTGGGCGCCCACACGCGGAACATGACGCCATCGACGCTTCCGTCATCGAAGGGCACCGAGCCCATACCCGAGCGGGCGGAGGCGACGAGGCCGGCGGTGAAGCTGTAGTTGCTGCCGCTGTTGTTGTCGTAGATGTGCCCGCCCCAGTTGTCCCAGCCGTGGAAGTAGAAGGAGATGGTGGAGCCGGGGGGATACGCGGCGGAGGGCGTGAAGGACCACACGGAGTTGCCGGACGTATTGCCGGCATAGCTCATGGCGTAGGTGTTCCAGGCTCCGGAGTCGATTCGGACACCGACTTCGGCATGGAGTCCGTAGTAGTCCTGGTTCATCAGGATGGTGTAGGTGCCGGGGTTGGCGCCGTCGTGCCGGTCATAGCTGCCGTAGACACCGATCCACGAGGGGAATGCGGAGGCGAGCGAGGCGGGCAGGAGGAGGTAGACCAGGATGAGGAGGGGGGTGCGGCGGGCAAAGGGTTGCGAGTGCGCGATTGGACGCATGCGGGATCTCCTCATTCAGGTTTTCGGACCTTGACGGCCCCGAGTGTACCGTTTTACCTCCTCCAGACACATGAAAACGAGAAAATGGGCAAACTGATACGACACAGCAGAAGCGTTACACAGCCCAATTGGACTGTAAATGAGAAATACAGCCTCAGGCATCGAGGTGAATCGTTTTACTGAGGCGCTCCATCACCCGCTCCGGACCCACGCTGGTGTCTCAAATGCCCCGCCCCGGCATCCCCAGACCCCAACTCCCAACCCCCCAACCCACGTGATTTCCCCTTCATAGAAACGCCGCCCGCCACCCTTTCCCTTGAATCACACATCTCGCGCAGTAGACTCGCGCTCGTGGGCAGCGGAGGTTGCGCGAGCGGCGCTCGTGCGGCTGGGCCGTTCTCAACCCTCCACCCGGAAGGGAGATACACCATGAATTCGTTCGCAACGGTGGCCGCCTGTTGCATCGTCGCTGTACCCGCGCTCGGGCATGTCGGACTCGACAGCCCCAACGGTGGCGAAGTCGTCCTCACCGGTTCAACACTCATCATCGAGTGGACCACCCTCATCGGACACGATCAGGAAGATTGGGACCTCTGGTACTCGACGGAATCCTCATCAGGACCCTGGCTCGACATCGCCATCGACCTCCCCGTCGGTGACTTCAACTCCGGAAGTCACCACGAATTCGCCTGGAACGCACCGCTCGATGCCGCGGCAACCGTCTGGGTGCGCGTCCGACAGGACAACGAGACCATCGACTACTACGACACCAGCGACAAGCCCTTCTCCGTCGTCGCACCTGCATGCCCCGGAGACGTCACCGGAGACCGGCGCGTCGACTTCGAAGACCTCTCCGAACTGCTCGATGCGTGGGGAACCGACAACGCCGCGGCGGACCTCAACGATTCCGGCACGGTCGACTTCGACGACCTGAACGAACTGCTGGAGCGGTGGGGGGTTGACTGCGGGTAGGAGGCAGGTGTCAGGTGTCAGGTGTCAGGTGTCAGGTGTTGGGTGTTGGGTGTTGGGTGTCAGAGCTTGTGGCCGCACTCGGAGCAGGTGAACTGGTCGGGCAGCAGTTTGTAAGCGCACTTCGGGCATCGTCCCTGGTCGAGGCGTGCGAGTTGTTGGTTGAGCCGGCGTTCTGCGACGAACGCTCCGATGATGGTGCTGGCCAAGCCGAGGAACAGCAGCGCGATGAGCAGGTTGCGCGAAACCCCACTCCCGAGGACTCGATGAGTGGTGCCGGGTGTGAGATCAAAGTCGAAGTGGGGAAATCCCGACGTTTGTGATTCGAAGAAGGGGCGATTGAATCGGACCAGTTCGTCGTGGAGCTCAACTTCCGTATAGTGGTTGCACGGGCCCCGGAAACGCTTGCTCCTGCAACTGAGGACAAGGACCGTCTCCTGACTGTATATGTCTGCACAGGGGAGCCACCTGATCAGAGATGTCCGTTCCATGCGGACGTTGACCTGAGCGAAACACTTGCCGTTGCCATCCTCACTGAACGGTATCAGACGAAGAGTGCCCGAAGTGGTATCGATCCATGCCGCGGGGCTCCGCGTCTCACGTTCTTTCTTGCGAAGCGACAAGGGTTGCATCAGAGCCCAGTAGAACGAAATGGCCAGGCCAGCAATCGCCAACAGGAGAATGAAGCGGATCCGACGGCGGCGCCGCGCATAATGATGATCCGGATCGTTGGTGATGAACCACTGGTCAGTCATGGCGCACCATCATACGCCGCACCTGGGGCGCAACTGAATCCAGCCGCCAGCTACCAACCACCAGCTACCAGCCACCAGCCACCAGCTATCGCCCAATCCCCTCCATCATCCGCATCAGGTCATCCATGTCCGTCTGCCCATCACCGTTCAGGTCCGCCGACGGATCTTCCGCCGTCATGCGCTTCAGGAACACGTTGATGTCCGCTGCATCCACCGCGCCGTCACCCGTGAAGTCAATGCTGGTGACGTTGCCCAGCGCGGCCGCGATGATCTCGGAGCCGGTGAGTTGTGCGATCTCTGTGGCGCGGGCGAAGTCGTCAGCACTGACCACGGACGCCTCAAGTGATGCGAGCAGCGCCGTGAAACCGGTCGCCTGCGCCGCCAGGAACAGATCCGGCTCGACCACGCGAATGTCGCTGCGGTCCGACAACTCTGCGACCATCGCAAGAAGGTCCTCGCCGCGGGATGTGGCCATCTCCACCACCAGCAGGCCCTCGACGCCGAAGGCGTCGCGGCGAACCACATCGCCTCCGAGCACGCGTGCCTCCAACTGGTCGATCCACATGTCGGGAATGCCCGCTTCGAGTCGAACGAGCAGCGTCGGCGCGACCACCGCGACATGGCCGTCGGGGTGCGTCAGAACGGGCGACGTGTAGAAGCCCTGCGACTCGAGTGCTGCGCGGGTGTGACCGGTGCCGTCACCGTTGAATGTCCACCAGCCGTCGCCGACCGCCGCGATCCCGGTGGGATCGACGCCGTACTCGGCGAGCACATGCGCGGTGCGCTGCGTGGAATCGACGGTATGGACGGCGAGCCCGGCATCGCTGAGCGTGAACGCATCGGGGCGTCCCTCGTCGGTGGCGCCCGCCTGTGTCGCAGGCGCATCAAGCTTGCGGATGGTCTCGGTGGTGATGCCTTCCATGTTGATGAGCTGCGGTCGGCTGGTGCCGCCGGTCACATCGCCACCCTGCGTGGGTGGAAGCGTGCGGCCGGTATTGAACTGGCCGGGGCGGATCACAACGACATCATGCTCGGCGCGGAAGAAGCAGGGGGGTGGCGCAAAGCGAAGGTCCGTACGCCGGTTGGCAAGTGCGACATCGAGGTCGTCGCCGTTCACGAAGCCATCCGCGTTGATGTCCGAGCGGACAGCCATGATGTTGCCGGGATCGATGGGATCCGGTCCCTGGAGGGACGCGATTCCGCCAATGTCCGTGTTGTTGACGAGCAGGTTGCCGGTGGCATCACCCACCGCGGTCGACACGTCGAGT
>JAUIHS010000057.1 GCA_030432255.1 Phycisphaerae bacterium | reverse complement strand
AAGGGGGATGATGTCTGTAGTTTTCTCCATGGCGTATCGTTCCTCTTGGAAGTTCTGGCAGGCTTGGACACCCGCCACGATACGCCGCCCTCTCAAACACCGTCACCCAGTTTCACGCATAGCTCCCAAGCGCCCGGAAACCTCCCCAACAGCATGTCCCCGAACACTGATCTGATGCACCGCGTCCCGCTCGAACTCGTCGCTGCAATTGATCGTCCCCATGTCCGCCTCCTAGCCTCAAAGTTAGGGGGCAAAGCCTCTACAAATCTAGGGGCACCTCAAGCGCGCGCAACACGGAATTATCGACGAGATGCGAGGCAATGATTCCAGACAGCGCAAAAAGCGGAAAGGCGCTGCCCTTGCCCACCCGCTTGGCGCGGGACTTGTCGCGCCAGTCGAGCGTGGCCGGAATTTCCGTGAGACGGTAGCCGAACAAGTTGGCCTTCTGGATGATCTCGATGTGCAGGTCCTTTCCATCGCTGACAAGTTCGAGCTTCTTAACGACTTCACGGCGATAGGCGCAGACGATGCAGGTCAGCGTGTGCAGCTGGCCGCGCACGCCGGCGCTCAGCACCTTGTCGCCGTAGTAGGAGAGCTTGGCGCGCATCCAGGGCACGTTCCTGACCACAAAATCGGGATGATGGGCCGAGGCGAGCACGATGTCGGCCTTGTCCGGCTCGATCGGCACCAGCGTCCGCGGGATGTAATCGGGCAAATGGGACAGGTCGGAATCAAGCGTCACCAAATATTCGCCATTGGCCGCCGCAAAACCGGTGCGCACGCCGGCGCCAGGGCCGCGGTTGCGCGGGTGGCGTTAAACCCGCAGGTTGGGCATGTCGAGCGCGTCGAGCTTGTCGCCCGTGCCATCGGTGGAGCCGTCATCAACCACGCTGATCTCGAATGTCCGTCCGCGCATTTCCCGCTTCATGAACGCATCCAGCTCACCGAACGTGTTCTGGATGATCACGGCTTCGTTGTAGACTGGAATAATGAGCGAAATCTCGGTCATGGAATCAGCTTCAAGCCACCGGTGGCGGGGTCGTACTGGTAGCGTTCGCCCGATTCAGGGCAAACCAGGTCATCACCGAGGCGGGCGCCGCGGCGCGAGACCCAGCCGAACGGCCTGGCGGGAGAACCGAGCCACAGCGCATGCGGCGGCACGTCCTTGGTGACCGTCGAGCCGGAGCCGATCATGCAGTATTCGCCCAGCGTGTTGCCGCAGACGATTGTGGCGTTGGCGCCGATAGTTGCGCCACGCTTGACCAACGTCTTGAGGAACTCGTGCTTGCGGCTGATATGGGCGCGCGGGGTCATGACGTTGGTGAAGACGCAGGAGGGGCCGCAGAACACGTCATCCTCGAGTGTGACACCGTTGTAGAGGCTGACATTGTTCTGGATCTTGCAATTGGTCCCGACGGTCACCGACGGTCCGATGACGACGTTCTGGCCGACGATCGTGTCGCCGCCGATGACACTGCCCGGCAGGATATGGCTGAAGTGCCAGATCTTGGAATTGGCGCCTATGGTCACGCCGTCATCGACGATGGCGGTCTCGTGAACGAAATAGTCAGGCTTGACAGCCGTGCCGAGCTTGGCGCGGAGCTGGGTCTCGGCCTGCTCGAGCACGGAAAGCACGCGCAGTCCCTCGGCAGCGTCTGTGAGCGCCGGCAGGTTCGCGGCAGCTGCCTCGATGAAATGCCGGCATTCCTCGCGCAGCGGCTCGGCCTGCTCAACCTCGACGAAGCGGGACGCCCCCTTGGACGCGACCGGGCGGCCATCGACCCACTCGACCTTGCTGTCATAGACCTCGAGTTTCTCATTCCAGGGGCGCACGTCGTCGAATACCGCCATGCCCTCGTCGCCGACCACAACCAGACGCTGCTCCTTGAACGGGTGCAGCCAGGAGACCAGGATGTGGGCTTCAAGCCCGCTCAGGAAGCCAAGATGGGTGGTGGCGAAATCGACGAGATGCGGCGTGACATTGGCAGCAGTACCTGTCGCCAGGACCCGGTTGGGCGCCTCGCCGGCCAGCGCCAGCACCATGGAGATGTCGTGCGGAGCAAAGCTCCACAGCACGTTTTCCTCCTGGCGGATCTTCCCCAAGCTCATGCGGTTGGAATAGACATAGCGCGGCGTGCCGATGACCCCAGCCTTGACCAGGGCGAGCAGCGCCTTGAACACCGGGTGATACTGCAGAAGATGGCCGACCATCAGCACGCGACCGGCCTTCTTCGCGATCGCCGCCAGCTTCTCGCCATCGGCGACCGACAGCGCCAGCGGCTTTTCGACAAACACGTGCTTTCCGGCTTGAAGCATCAGAGAGGCCACCGGCAAATGCAGTTCTGCGGGGACTGCGACGCAGACTGCGTCGATCTCGGAACTGGCGGCGATTTCATCCGGCGACAGGGCAGGAACGCCATAGTCCGCGCTGAACTGGGCGGCAGTTGCGGGATTGGCGTCACTGATGGCGCGCAGGACACCAAGCGCTGCGACATTCTTGACAATGTTCCTGCCCCAACCGCCACATCCGACAACGGCCAAGCGAATACCGCTCGCGTTCATTCAATGTCTCCCTAAACCAAAAAAGCAGCAGATAATGGTGCCCGGATGGACCCTGTTCAGAACCGCTCGGCGATTGCGCATGACCGATAACGGAGCGACAATGAGACTGCAAGGCCGTGGGCACGGTTAGACCCCATGATGACTCTGATGATGTGACCGCCCCCCGACGGCATCTATGTGCCAAGGTGGGTCTGCGATGATCCACAAAGGAGGACGGTCATGTCGGAGATTATCACGGTCGGGCTCGATCTGGCGAAGAAT
>JAUIHS010000056.1 GCA_030432255.1 Phycisphaerae bacterium | reverse complement strand
TTGTCCGGGCAAGAAAAAACCCTCTGGCGCAGGATGGGAGGAGACGCCGGAGGGTTGAAGTAGGATGCCGGTCATGGCAAGGTGCGAGAGTTGACATCGCAGGGAAAGAGGTAGCACGGTGGGAGGTGCTGCACAATCCCTGCCCTAACCTGAGGGCAAGAAATGGGCGGCGTCCCGTATATCAGATTCTTTTCCGACGACTGGCTGTCAGGCACCAACGCCTTGAGCCTTGAAGAGCGCGGCGCGCTCATCACTCTTGTGGCTCTGACAGCATCCACCGGAGAGCCTCCGAAGGCGGATTATCAACGCCTGTCTCGGCAGCTCGGATGCACTCCTGGGAGAGCCAAGAAGATCATCGAAGCGCTGGTCGATCTCGGCAAGATCGGCATCGATGGCGGGTCGATCATCAACCGTCGAGCGCTGACTGAGACGGAAATTTCGCAAAAAAATTCCGAAAAACAGTCTGAGATTGCTCGCGCGCGCTGGTCAAAAAATCCTGAAAAATCCAATGAAATCAAAGAAAGGCACGATGCCACGGCACAGCCACGGCAATGCCAACCAGAACCAGAACCAGAACCATACAAAAAAGAAGAACCTAAAGGTTCTTCCAAAAAAGGCTCGCGGCTTCCGCGTGACTGGTCCCTTCCGCAGGAGTGGTCAGACTGGGCGCTGGCGCAGGGAATGGATGAACTCTCATCTCGCAGGGAGGCGGATCGGTTCAGGGACTACTGGGTGAGCGCTCCGGGCCAGCGCGGGGTGAAGCTGGACTGGCAGGCTGTCTGGCGAAACTGGGTGCGCAAGTGGATGGATGAGCGGGATCGTCGGGGACATAGCGCACCTCCAAAGTTCAAGATTCGCGCCCGCCTTCCGGAGGAATACCAGTGAACGACGACCGCAGCCGATACGTTTCCCAAGCGTTTAATCGCTGGCTTGAGCGATACAGCCCGCCTAGGTCGATGGCCGAGAACGAGCGGGCGCAGCAGGACGAAGCCGACGCTCTGATGCGAGCGGTTCTGAGCTTTGCGCCGCAGAGGGGGTTCCAAGAGTGGACAGGCCTCGCCCTCGATGCCCTGTCCGAGGCTTGCCAGACCCGAGCCTGGCCGACCGTGGCCGATGTCAGGAAGGCCTTGAAGGGCGTGCGCTACGTCCCCGAGGGCTTTGCAGCGCCAGCGACCTTCGACTTGGTGGCGATCAACGCGAACCGGATGTCGCGCGGCGAGCCGGTGCCGGAACGGTTTCTGTGGGGACGCTGGGCGCAGCGGATGATGGATGCCGGTGTGCCGAAGCGGACGCTCGACGAATACCGCAAGGCGCTGCACGCTGCCGTCTTCGAGAGCAGGGGCGAGGACGGGGCCATGCAGTGGGCCGATGACGTGAAGGCTCGGCACCGGGAAGACCTCGACGCGCTCCGAAATGAGCAGGCTGGCCGGGTGAGGCTTGGCCGTCAGGCGATGCCGCTTCCCCAGCAGATCGCGGCCTACGACTGGGATTGAGAGTGACAGGCTAATTGCGGCAGGCGCAATATATGTGGACCGGCATGGGCCGGTGAGATAGGGTCAACGGACAAGAAGGAGGATGCAATGATCAGCATGACAGTCGCGGGAAATGTTGGCCGAGATGCCCAACTTCGCCGCACGCAAGGAGGAGATCCGGTTCTCGGGTTCTCGGTCGCCGTGGATATGGGCAAGGACAAGAACGGCAACAAGCGAGATGCCGTCTGGGTCAAATGCTCGATCTGGGGCAAGCGGGCTGAGAGCCTGGAGACCTACATCACCAAAGGGACGAAACTCGTCCTGACTGGCCGTCCCGGCGTGGACGTCTATGAGGGCAAAGGCTCGCTGACGCTTTCGGTGAACGACCTCACGTTTATGGGCGGGTCGCAGCAGCGCAGCGACGAGGACCGTGGTGGATACGACGCGCCGCCGCCGGGTGAGGATATAGATTCAGACATTCCGTTCTGAGGATCGCACATGGCACGCATCGACATCAGCAAACTGAGCAGCGGCATGTTCCTCACCACGCTAGACAATGTCGAGCCGGGTTCTGAGGTGGTCTACCACGTCGGCAAATACGCGGCAGGCCCGCACAAAGACGACGCCTTGGTGGCTCACAGGTTGGGCCACTGCCTGCTCTACCAGCGCAGGCTCGACGTTGGCATCTTCGCCTACATCGCTCGCAAGCCGCAGGCGGCGAGGGCCAGCAAGTGACGCCGTGGCGTCCCGGTGATCCGGTCGGGCGAGGTATCGTCTACCTCCCCGATCAGAAGACGCGGGACGCCTACTGGCGAGCCGTCAACGAGGCGCTGATCGACAGCGCGGCGCGGCACGTCATCAGCCTTCCGACCATTGAGGCTCGGAGGGAATACATCGAGCGGCACCGGCACAGCGAGGCGCTCAAGGCGCGGGTCTCGGAGCTGTGGCGGGTAAGGAACAGAGAGCGAGGCCAATGATGGCCCGTCCCCCGGCGGCGTCGGACCCCGTCGCTGGGGGTAACTATTCAGGAGGATGAGATGACTGAAGGCTTAGTGAAGCAGTCCATTGCAGAACTGCAAGACCTTGTGCGGTGCCGTTGTCGCGATGCCTACAAGGTCAGAGGACTGCACGACCCTGGCTGCGAATGCGACAGCGCCGATGCTGTGCAGGTTGTGGCCGACCGCATCGAGGAACTGGAGGCCAAGCTGGCGAAGGCGGTGGAGGGGTTTGAGGATCTAGCCCGACTTGGCAATGGGGATCGCTATGGTAACAGCTTAGGCAACCTGATTGCCCAAGAATACATTGCAGAAATTACAGGAGGCAAGGATGACTGACGCCCCTCGCCAATGCCAATGGTGCTACGGTCTCGTCTATGGCGATGGTCCGTGCGAGAAGTGCGCGGACGATCACGAGAAAGGCATCCACAAGGGATTCATGGG
>JAUIHS010000055.1 GCA_030432255.1 Phycisphaerae bacterium | reverse complement strand
GGTCGCGGTAAGGTCACTGCGGGCGAGTCCGGGTACGCCAACGCCTTCCAGCGGCGGAAGGTCGAACTCGGGTGCTGGCTGCGAGATCAGAACAGACGGGATCTCGTTCGGATCCCTGTCCGGATTAAGTCCCCAGAACAGGAATCCGCCAATGACCACAACGATCACGAACGGCAGGGTCAGAAGAAGTCTTTTCATCATCTACTCCGCAGGTGTTCCCTGAACGGGCAGGGCGACCCGCCGTCGGGGCGCTCCGACTCTCAGCCGTCGGTCCGAGAGCGACAGAAAGCCGCCCAGAACGAGAAGTGCCGATCCGAGCCAGATGAAATTGACCAGCGGCTCATAGAGAATCCTCAAGGTCCAGGCTCCCTCCTGGGCGTCGTCCGCAGCAGGTTCGGCCAAGGACGCATAAAGGTCGCCTGCCAGCGTCGAGCGGATCGCCGATTCCGTCGTATTGCTCTCCGCCACCGGGTAGAAACGTTTCTCCGGGTAAAGTGTGGTGACCGGGTCGCCGTCACGAGTGACGGCAAGCGTTCCGACATCGGCGATGTAGTTCGGTCCCTGGCGCCGAGCGACACCGTCGAATCGGATGTCAAAGCCGGCAATCCCGATACTGCTGCCCGGTGTGACGAACACGACTTCCTCGGATTTCCAGGCGCTCGAACCGATGAACCCGAACATGGCAACGGCGAGTCCGAGATGCGCGATGGTCATGCCCCAGGAGGCACGCGGCAGCCCACGTGCGCGACGGAGGCTTTCCTTGAAGGGCGCCTCGCCGAGCTTGATACGGCCAGCCCATTCCCGCAGCGTCGCGAGAAAGAGCCAGAATGCCATGGCAAGAGCCAGAACCGCGAGGGCCGGTCCCCCGGTTGTGAGATACCAGATGACGAGCGCCGCGAGAGCCGAGACCGCGAGAATGCTCCTGAGGCGGTGGATCACGCCGCGAAGATCGGCTCGTTTCCAGGACAGGAAAGGCCCAAGTCCCATCAGAAAGACCAGCGGAAGCATGATCGGCACAAAGCTGGCGTTGAAGAAGGGTGGACCCACCGAGATCTTGTCGCCGGTGATCGCCTCCAGGAAAAGCGGGTAGAGCGTCCCGAACAACACTGTCCCTGTCGCCACGGCAATCAGCAGGTTGTTGACCAGCAATGCCGCTTCACGACTGATCGGGGCAAATACGCCACCGCCCTCCATTTCTGGCGCGCGCCAGGCAAAGAGTGCCAGCGATCCTCCGATGGATACGGCGAGAAGGGCGAGAATGTAGACACCACGCTCGGGATCGACGGCAAAGGCATGGACTGAAGTCAACAGGCCGGAACGCACGATGAACGTGCCGAGAAGCGACAAGGAGAATGTCAGGATGGCGAGAAGGATCGTCCAGCTTTTGAACGCGCCCCGCTTTTCCGTGACGATTGCCGAATGCAGAAGGGCGGTTCCGAGCAACCAGGGCATGAAGGACACGTTCTCGACCGGATCCCAGAACCACCAACCGCCCCAGCCGAGTTCGTAATACGCCCACCAGGACCCGAGCGCGATTCCAGCTGTCAGGCTGATCCATGCGGCAAGTGTCCATGGACGCACCCATCGTGCCCAGGCAGCGTCCACACGCCCTTCCAGCAGGGCCGCCACCGCGAAGGAAAACACGATCGAAAACCCGACATAGCCGACGTAGAGCAGCGGCGGATGCATGGCGAGCCCGACGTCCTGCAGGAGCGGGTTCAGGTCGTTTCCGTCTATCGGCGGCGGGTAGAGCCGTTCGAACGGGTTGGATGTGAGCAGCAGGAAGGAAAGAAACCCGACGCTGATCCAGGCCTGAACGGCAAGCGTACGTGCCTTCAGCGAATCCGGAATGTTGCGGCCGAAGACCGAAACGCCCGCGCCGAAGGCTGCCAGGATGAGCACCCAAAGAAGCAGCGAGCCTTCATGACTGCCCCATGTGCCCGCGATCTTGAACAGCATGGGTTTCAGGGAGTGTGAGTTCTCCGCCACGTTGCGGACGGTGAAGTCGCTCACAACGAAGGAGCGCATCAATGCGGCAAAGCCCAGGCCGATGAAAACGGTCTGGCCTATAGCTGTCGCGTGCGCCGAGCGCATCCACAGCAGGTTGTTTCGTGCAGCGCCCAGCATCGGGAGGATGCTTTGAACCAGGGCAAGCCCCAGAGCCAGTGCGAGCGCAAAAACGCCAATTTCCGGTATCATGTGGTCCCCTTCCGTCGCCCGTGCGTGCCGCCTTCCCGCACTGGAAGGTCAAGCGCTGCCCTCCGGTGCCGGGGTCACGATGATGTGAAAACCAATCGTTTGACCTTCCAGTGCGGGAAGGCAGGACAACCGCTGCAACACGAACAGGAGGCATCATGAAAACGATCACGCTTACCCTTGCCGCTGCGGTTGCCATGCCATTCGCCGGGCTCGCGGATGTCTATGTTCCCGAAGGTGGCGCCGGAACGGCCCTGCATCTCGACGAGTCTTTCGAGCCGGTCGGAAGGATCGAATCCCTGACCGACGTCCATGGGCTTGCCTCGGCACCAATGCGCGGAATTCTGATAGCAGGAAGTCTCTCCGAGGTAATTCCCGGCGAGGTCGCAAAACCGGCGGGCGTCTCCGAGGAGGATCACAACGCCCACCATGGCGGGGCGAAGTCTATGCCCGACAGCGTCAGCATCGTGACCGTTGTCGACGCCTCGTCGCACGAAATTCTGCGCAGGATCGAGGTCCCCGGGGGCGTTCACCACGTCGAGGTCAGTTCCGATGAGCGTTGGGCGGCAGTGACACATCCGGGTCTCGAGGCGATCTCCCTCATCGACCTCGAAAGCGGCGAATTGACGGCAACGCTGCCGACTGGACCTGTGCCCGAATATGCAGTGGCCGATCCGGCGACAGGCCGCTTTTTCGTGTCCAATGCAGGCAACGGTACAATCAGCGATATCGACCCTGCCAAGGGTATCGTCCTGCGCAATTTCGAGGTCGATGGCGG
>JAUIHS010000017.1 GCA_030432255.1 Phycisphaerae bacterium | reverse complement strand
CCCGCGGCGCGAAGCTGGCAGGCCCTCCGGTCGGGGCTGCGCCCCTCCCTCCGGCCCCGCCAGCATGTTCGACTATGATGGAGACACGACTCTCATAGTGGGTGGTACAGGAAATGGGGGTAGGCCAACATCGGATCGAAGCGTACAGCCATATCTGATCGACCGACTTCAAGACTCCCACTCCCGCTGGGCTTTGTGACGGCGGGTTGCTTCGAACCAGATGGTGACCGACTGCTCCTTGGGGAGTACCGCTGGCTCCACGAGGCTGACCCGCCGCCACATGCGCTCATTCTGGACCCGGACAGCGGTCAGCGCACCCCAATCGAGAGCGCCATCGATCAGATCGAGTCAGTCGATTGGAGTCCTCAACATGACGAAGTCGCGCTCGCTGGGTCATCTTCGGTCGAGATCTGGAACATCGCGGGAGATTCGCCCATTCTCCGAAGGACCCTTCAGCATGCAACCGGTCCAGTGTCATTCAGCAAGAGCGGGAACGCATTGCTCGCAAGGTCAACCGTGAGAAAGGAGCACATCTGTGTCTGGGATCTCCCAGATGGAGACATGCAACTTCTGCAGCATCAAGACGAAGCCGGCAATGCAGTGGCGATACGATCGTTCTCATGGTCAAACGATGGTGAGGACGTGGTCACAATCGGTGATGACAGCATCAACATCTGGCGCCCTGATCCACAAGTGCTTCTGCACTCCAGCCGTGGATGGGCTGCTGCGTGGGATAGCCGAACCGGTACGTTGATCGCAACCGCTCAGTATGGTCGTGGGATCATCCGTACTCCGCGAATTGAATCAGACTCGGGAGTGATCCAAGGCGGCGAGATCCTGCTGAATCCAACTGGACGGTCCTTGGCCGTTGCCGCCTCGGACTCTGGCCCTGACAGGTCTTATATCGAAGTGTTCACTCTGAACGATGATGCTGAGTCAGTGGACGAACTCAATCGGACGATACTTGAGTACCCTTTCGACACCGGATGGGGCGAGTTTGTGCCGAGGACTCGGCTTGCATGGAGCGATGACGGTCAGCTATTCACATCAAGTGCGATCGACTCTCGAGTTGTCGTCTGGCGCATCGATGAGCCAACCCGTCCGCTCGTACTGAGCGGGAGCAGCCGAGCATCCGTCACGTTTAACCACGACGGCACCCGGCTCTTGACGATCGCTGAGAGCGGCGTCGGTACCGCGCAACTCTGGTACCTCACCTGGCCAGATCTCCGCCGCCGACTCTGGCAGCAGATTCACGGCCGCCTCACGCTCGATGAGCGCATGGAATACCTGGGCGAGGATTACGAGACCGCCGAAGCTCGCGTCGCTGAGGACATCGCGTTCCTTGAAGCACTCAATCGGTCTCGGGCCGAGGGCGCGCCCCCGCCTGAGCCTCCAAGGCCCTGACAACGGCACCGCCGCGGCTGGAAGAAAAATCGCGAGTTCGTGATCCCGTGGTTCGTCTCGATCCAACTGGAGGTGTGAGGCGGGCAACGATGCCTGCTCAACCACCCCAGTCACGCGTTTGAGCGTCAGAAAGGACGATTGAGATGAAGTTTGAAACGATGATCACGTCGGTTGCGGTCGCGGGAATGATCCTGGCTTCGCAGGGCATGGCGAACGACGGCCAGATGGACACGACGGTCGCGGCGGGTCTCGAAGCACCCGAGGCGGTTGATGGCATCGAGACCATCGATCTGGGCGAAACGGGTCGCTACGTGTACGACGTCTGGTACGGCTGCTGCCCCCCTGCTGTCTGCTACCCCTTCTTCTGGCGTGCAGTCCAGTGGGACTGCTGGGGCAACCCGGTCAAATGGGTCCTCCTGCGAGGATGAAGGAGCGTCGACCTACACCAGATGAAGAGCGAGGCGACACGTCATCCCGACGAAGGGTGGCGTGTCTGCCCGTTTCCGTCATCAGAGACCAAGATGCCGAGCGATCCAGGCGTTCGCAAGCTTCCAGTCGCGCTTCACCGTAGCGGTGCTGATCTCCAGCAACGCTGCGGTGTCTTCAACGCTCTTGCCGGCGTAGTACCGGAAGTGGACGACATCGGCGAGTCGCTCATCGACCTCCCTGAGCTTCTCGTAGGCATCATCGTATTCCGTGAATTCGATGGTCAGCTCGCCGCGACCCCGAGCCTCAGGATCATAGTCCCCGAGTGGAACCATCTGGCGCCCCTTCTCACCACCCTTCCTGGAGTGATCCCGAAGGATGGTCCGCATGGCGAGCCCGACGGCATAGAAGAACTTGCGCCGAGAATCGGGCGAGCCTTCGAGGAGCTTGGGATACTTGCGCTGAAACTCCAGGTACACCTCGTTCGCGAGAGCGGTCGGCTGCATGGAGTCACCCGGCCGACCAACGAACGGCATCCCGCGGGCCGTCAATCGAATCTCCTCGTACAACAAGTCGAAGAGACGCTCACACGCCTCTTTGTCACCGGCACCTGCCTGATGAAGAATCGCGGTCACATCACCAATTCGCTCATCCATACAAAGACTCCGCTCACAGCTGGTGTTCAGAGAGACTTTTGCAGAATTCCTGCCAGATGATGATACCTGATCGATTCTCAATCCAATTGACTGCATGGATTGGACAGAGATTGGATGTCCCTGAGAACACACCAGGTGCAGGCCGGGGCGCGGTCGAAAGCCGGCCCCCGGCCCATAAGTGGATGCGAAGGATGAGAGCCGCAGACCAGCACACGAATGCCCGGATCGATCAGTTCAAGGACGAGACGCGAATCGCACTTCGCAGTTGCCTCTCACAGTCACAGCTTGAGCGGCGACTTGAGGACTGCGTCAACCTCATGCAGCAATCCAGGTATGCGCGTCAGACACTGGGCCGGGTGGTGCTGGGCCAACTCAAGGCTGCGACAGCATTTGTGGCGAATCCACCCCTCCAACTCCACCCGCTTGGGTCGGGCTCCCTCGCAATCGGGCACCGGCTCAAGCACAAGCAAATGCAATTGCTTCCGCTTCTTGGAGTCTCCCACGTCCTGACGCTCCTGAGCGCGTCTGAGGGAGCCCGGGCCATTCGAACCCTACTCGAGGACACTGGAATCACGTGGCTGTGGCTTCCGCTGGAATCCGGCGACCCCCCGCCGACCGAGCGGAGCTCAGAGATTCGCGCGCTGCTCCGGCAAGTGGAAGTTGCACTTGACAGCGGTGGTGCGATCTATGTTCACTGTGCGGCAGGGCTTCACAGAACCGGAATGATTACGCACGCATACCTGCGACACGCGGGATACAGTCGCGCTTCTGCGGAGGCCGAACTCAGGAACCTCAGGAACGTCACAGCAGCGTCGGTGGGCCGCCACCGGCTTGATTGGGGCGAGCAGTTCGCACACTGAAGTCACAGAGGGCCTGACCCGAGGTAAGCCGATGTCAGAGTTCGACACAGAACAGAATGCGCTGATCCTCCGACTGTGTCGGGAGGCACTTGAGTATCCCGAGGCTCAACGACATGACTTCATCAGGGATGCAGCCGACGGTGATCCGAAGATCATGGACCGGGTCCTGCTACTGCTCGCCGACATGGAAGATCCGAGGAGAGCCGGGGTCGCCGATTACGTTCGAGTCGATGCCTCTGACTTCAAGGACGACACGCCGCGGCTGCTCCCCCAACAGCCCGGGGATGTCATTGACAAGTACAGGCTGGTGCGGATCCTCGGATCGGGTGGCTTCGGTGTCGTCTACCTCGGTGAGCAGATCGAAGGGCTTGAGCGTCAGGTGGCAATCAAGATCATCTTCCCTGACAGGGCGTCGAGCCAGTTCATCGCACAGTTCAATGTCGAACGGCAATCACTCGCGAGGATGTCGCATCCCGGGATCGCTGGAGTCTACGACAGCGGCCTGACGGCAAACGGTCTCCCGTACCTGGTCATGGAGTACATCGAAGGCGAGCCGGTGGTGCAGTTCTGCGATCGTCATCAGCTGTCCATTCCTGATCGCCTGAGCCTGTTCCGGCGTATCTGCGATGCGGTCCAGCATGCACACTCAAAGGGGATCATACATCGTGATCTCAAGCCGAAGAACATCCTTGCCGGCTATGTCGATGATGGTGATGGCACGCCGCGACTCGTGTGCAAAGTGATCGACTTCGGCATCGTCAAGACGGCGGACGGAGCGCTCGCCCGACAGGGTCACGACACGCTCGGCCCCATCGGGACCCTTGAGTACATCAGCCCCGAGCAGGCAGTGGGAGACGCCGATACCGATGCTCGAACCGATGTCTACGCGCTCGGTGTTCTCCTATACGAGCTCCTGACCAGCCTCCGTCCGCTCGATCTGCGTCACATGCTCATCTCCCGCGCTCAGGAGATCATCTGCGACAATGAGATACCCTCTCTCCTGAGACGACTTGAAACGGCCGGCAGGACCATCCAGTCGGCCCGAATTCGCAGGGTGGATGAGCCGACGTATCGCCGACTGCTGCAGGGCGAGCTCGACTGGATCTGCCTCAGGGCTCTGGAGAAGGAGCCCGGGGACCGGTACCGCACTGCCTCTGAATTCGGACATGACATCGATCGCTACCTGGGTAACGAGCCCGTCGAAGCTGGCCCAAGAACACGAGCCTATGCATTCAGGAAGTTTGCAAAGCGAAACAAGGGCCCGATCGCTGCCGCAATCGTCCTCCTGACGGTGATCATCGCAGGTTCAGTGACAAGCACGATCGGATTCGTACAGGCAACCGCGGCACGTGAGCTTGCGGATCAGCGCGCCACCGAGTCATCGCATCGAGCGATCGTCGGCAATGCGACAGCGCTACTTCAGACAGATCCACTCCTGGCCATGTTGCTGCTCAGAGAACTACCGGCAGATCAGGCCACCGTCCCGGAGTTCCGGCTCCTCCGTCTGCTCGAACAGGTTGATATGCCAATCTATGCGTTCACGGAAGGCATCGGCTACGCCGATTGGAGCCCCGACGGCCGCTGGCTCATTGCCGAGACGAGTGACGGAAAGGTCATACTCTGGAATGCCCAGACCCGATCCGCCTCACTGGTTGGCGGGCTCCCGGAAGGGAACGACCGTGGAATGGGACTTGCCTGGAGCCCTGATTCCTCCATGTTCGCCGCGACCCGGCGTGGGAGCTCCGCGTTGGTGTGGAACGTGGAAACGCCCGAGAAGCCTCTCGTGCGCCTCGACCCGCTGAGTGGGAGCGTTGACGAGCACACCTGGGGGCATGAGGTCCTGTGGAGCCCGACCTCAAGATACTGCGTGTTCCACGAGAGCCACCGCGACCCGAAGTCACGAGAGCGGTCTGGACAACACCACCTGTGTGACACCGTCTCGGGAACCGTACGAACGTTTGCAACGGGGGATACAGCCACCCTTGAGACCATCAGTTGGCACCCTGAACAGGACCTGCTCGCGGTCATCATGCCTGAGGGTGTCTTTGTTGTTGACCCTGAAGATCCGGACTTGTCGTTGAGAATGCAGACGCCGGAGCTGTCGTATATCGCAGCGACAGACAACAGCACGAGACGTGGCGCTCGGCTCACATGGCTGCCAACAGGTGATCTCGGTCTCAGGGTTGGCGTCCCGCACAATCCGATCGACCGTTCACATGGATCGCTGTTCGAGTACCAGGTCTTCGATTCCCATACTGGAACGCGCCGGTGGTCACTTCCAGCCCGACACTTCAAGCGCGGCCCATATCTCATCTCATACATGGAGCGAACGTGTATAGGATTCATAGACATCGATGAGCCCACGACGGTTGCACTTCATGACGTTCAGGACGGAACGCATGTCACCGATCTCGAACACGAGATGCCGATTCGTGATGTCCTGGACTTTTCTGGCCGGGCACCCGGCTTTGCAGTCACGCTTGATCCACACCTGCTCAATCCACCCGACTGGGACCGATTGGGAGTGATCGTCTACTACGACAGCCTGACCGGCGATCAGTTCCGGCACGAATCAGGCGGCTGGCTCGGCGGCGGAACCGTCGGTCTGGAGAGTAAGGATCCCGTCACGCTTCGCATTCCAACCTACCCGATCCGCTCATGGCGTCCACACACCGACACGACCTTCGAGTCACGAGCTCCCGAGGCCATTGAGACCTCAGGACAGTGGATCTCCGAGTCTGGTACGCGCAAGACGATCGAGGAGGCGAGCACATCGAGGCTCCCGATCAGTGTTCATCCCGACGCGGTCGCGGCCACATTTGAGCCCAACGGCAACCGCGTCCTGCTCGCAGTGAACGAGACACCAAGTGTCCTTATCGCTGATCCCATGCACGGCTCGGTGTTGCAGATCGATACAGCTCTGGATCAGGTGCATTGGATTGATTGGCATCCAACGAATCCAGAGATCGCGATTGCCAACGAGACTGCAGTGGAGATCTGGTCAATCGCAGACCCGGAGCCACCGAAGCTCATCCGGACGCTTGCCGACTCAGCCGGCCCGATCCGGTACAAGCCGGACGGGAACAATCTGGCCACCACCTCCGCAACCAACGGTAGTGCGGTTCAAACCTGGAATAGCGACTTCTCCAAATCCAGCGTCTTGCTCCATCGCAATGAGTCGCCAGGACCTGAACACGTTGTCAATGTGGAATGGTCGACCGAGGGCGATCATCTGGTGACCTCGAGTCGCGATGAGATCAATGTCTGGATCAAAGAGACTCGCCTCCTTTCCATTCGCGCGCAAGAATATGTGATTCATGATTTGCTCGAAGTGTCCGCCTCACGAATCGCGTATCCGCCGAACGTGTACCTCGCTCAAGGCGGCCGAGAAGTTCAACTCTACCCGTGGGCTGCGGAGGACTACCAGGTGCGTGAAGAAGGTCACATCAGGGACATCGCACTGAGTCCCGACGGCCTGTTTCTGGCAGTGCTTGCATCGTTCTCGAATCTCGACGTGTTCTCAACTGACACGGTCTTCTCGAATGGTGAAGCCAACGTCGAGCCAATCGCTCTTCAGCGGCCGTGGGTACAAGACAGCAGCGCCGACCTTGTTGTCTGGTCCGATGACAGTTCAAGAATTGCAGTGCAAGTCGATGACCCGATCGTCTGGATCAGAGATGAGCCTGACAAGCCGCTCGTTCTCAAGGGTTCGCACGGTCTCGTCAGCTCAATGGAGTTCAACAGTGACGGCACTCGATTACTCCGCGTATCGTCGGATGGTGATGTACAACTCTGGCATCTGACATGGAGAGATCTCCGCGAACGTCTGTGGCAACAGCTGCATGCACAGCTCACGGTCGAAGAGAGGGTTGAGTACCTTGGCGAGGCTCGGCGCATTGCTGCGGCACGGGCCGCACAGGACGCGGAGCACCTGGACAATCTCAACGGGTCCCGAGCTGCTGATTTCACACCCCCCAGGCCGCCGGAGAGGTAAGTGACTCCATGTCCTGACCGCTGCGCTTGCCCGACATCAATCGCGACCATGAAACTCATCGAGAAAGCCCGAAGCGGATTCCGGAAGATCGAAGCACTCCCGGATGCCGGTGGAAGCAGGCAGCCCGACAATCGCTGGAAGATCATGGACATCGAATTGCCCGGCGGCTCCGATGATGCCACCAACAATGGCAGCGCAGGTATCTCGATCTCCGTCGGCTTCGACAGCCATCCAGTACGCCACGCCCAGGTCATCCAGACAACGAGACACGATCCACACGCAGATTGGAATGGTGTCCAGGGCGGTGCACTGAGAACCATTTCCAAGCGCGGCTACGGCCTCCGCGAGGCCTGACCCGCCTGACAGCTCGAACGCCTCCGCCAACTTCGCAGCCATTGCCGGAGATCGCACCATCTCCGGGAGGTCTTGAAGCACCGCCGTGCAAGAGCCGTGGTGAGCATTCTGATTCGCAAGCACGGCAACCACAACTGCGCCGTCGATTGCTTCATCGTGCGTATGTGTCGGAAGGGCCGTCGTTCGGGCGACTTCGCGTACTAGGGCGTGATCAGGGGGCAGCCAGGCTCCGACCGGTGCCACACGCATCGCCGCACCATTGCCGCGCGAGCCAGCTCCATCGAAGCGAGCTTGAGCCGCTGCGGAGGGTGGATCCCCTTGGAGGATTGACCTCATGCAGTCGGCCGTCGTCGGGCTGAATCCTCTCGCTGCGTCGGCACGCCATGCGGTCGCCAGCGCCAGGGCGGCAGACTCCACGGTGAGACTTCCGGCGCTGAGCAATTCGGTCAGAAGACCACAGGCTAGGACGCTGTCATCGGTGTAGTGCCATGGCCTCGACCGAAGTCGCCGTCGACCGCTCTTGGATACATGTCCTCCGCATGCACCGAAGCAATCACCGAAGACCAGTGCAATCAGAGATCGGAGCGAACGTGCCTGGGCAGTGGCGCGGGCGTCTGGGCAGAGCATCATGACTCCTCTGTTCCCGGGTGAAACCAATGACACGCTTGAGGAAGTTCAGGACGAGGCATGCATCGACCGATGCCACTGGTGTCTCCCGAGCCTCACGATCGCAGATCACAAACTTGTCCCCGGTTCCTGGTCCAAATCTCCAGCAGTGTACCGAGTGCGATCTTGCTGGCGCTCGGACGAGGCTGAGCGGCATGAAGTTCGGCTGCAGTGTGCGATTCGGGCCGGATGGCTCGACTGCGGCCGCACATGTGAGGGTGCCACGCATCGATCAACACCACCGCCTCTTCCAGCGTTTCGCAACGATCGCGCTCGAGCAGTTCGTCGCCCAGCATCCGGTCATGGCGGACGCCGGTATTCGATGGAGCGCGGAGGGATCAGATGGGCGAAGTGCGCCGCCAGCACCCGTGGGGGCAACGTCTTCGATGCGGTGCGCGGCTGAGATTGAATGGCCGATTGCTCCCGTCACCACCCTGCCCGGATGACGGCCAAGCGACCTGACACCGCCCCCAAATGCCCACATCCCACCATCGCCCCCAGATGCCCGTCACAGAACCGCTCCTTGCGCACGTGCACCGTGATCAGCCGCTCAATCTCACTCACTTCCGCCGCACGGACCAGCTCCGGATCCTCCACGAAGCGCTCCGCCTCAGACTGCCACGCCGACCAGTCAAACTGTGTCACCCACCCATGCGCGTACGCCGCCTCAACAAACCGCGGCAGGTCAACCTCGCCTTCCCCCACTGTCGCCAGCAGCCCGTCAATCCGCCGCGGCAACTCCGTGTACCACTGCAACTGCTCTCCAATCCGCTTGCCCTCCAGCGGCATGACCTGCACCACGCCCCTCAGCCGCTTCGCCAGATCCGCCCGGTACTTCGCCCCCGCCAGCCAGATGAGCTTCGCCTCTCCCTCGAGCAGCCGCGCTTCCCGCATCTGGCCATGAACTCGATCGGCCCACGCCCGACGCTCCGCGGCCGACGCATCATTCAGCGTCTGCTCGTATGGCTCGATCACGGCATCCGGCCGCACCAGACCGTACTTCGCAGACAGGATGCACCAGTCATCCGCAACAGCCCGCGCATACGTCGAAGCCTTGGCGAACAGTGCCGACGTATACAACGCCTCCGCGCGGCACGCCTCACCCCGCTTCTGCTTCACACAACTCACCAGCGCCACCGTCCTCACGACCCACCCCCCACCGACCCCGTCCCCGCCGCACACTGTTCCAGTACATCCAGGAACGCCGGGTCGTACCCATCCGACACGTGCCTCACGTTCCACAATCCGCTCGCCTGCACAGCCGGATGCGCACATACACGGCCGAGCCACCCGGCGGACGGCACATCCACCCCATCACCATCATGCTGACCACACTGACTGAGCAGTGCGATCGCATTGCGCTCGATGACGGCGCGGATGCTGTGCTTGCCGGCGTCATCCGCCGCGGCGACCCACAGGAACGGCATCGCTCGAATGTGCGCCGACACCGCCTGCTCCGCCACACTCTCCCGCGCCTTGACTCCAGACGGCGCGTTGTTCCCCTGCAGCCACGCCTGCAGCTCACACCCCAGATCATCCCGACGCGCGAGCAGGGCCGACCCGACATGCAGCCGGAAGATCGAGCCGCGGTGGTTGCCCCCGCCACCCTTCAACGTCCCCCGATGCTGCGACAGTCGATTCCACAGTGTTGTCTTCGCTCCCGCCGCGACCGCATGCGTCCCCACCCGCACACACCGCGGCGACACCCCATCCCCACGCACCTCGCCCGGCTCGAAGAAGAAATACACCCCCTGCCGCGGCCACGCCATCCGCCCATGGCAGTCCGCCAGCCGCCGCTCGCCACAGCGCCGGCGGAGCAGGGCCATGATGTCGTAGAAGCGATCGCGATGGGAGGCGCTGGGCATCCTGGTCAACACCATACAAGCCAGGCCGCGGCTCTCCGGAGTCTGCAATCAGTCACAGGCTTCCCCCCAATACTGAAGCACCTCGTTCAGGTCGTTGAAGTCGATCAGGCCGCTGCCATCAAGGTCCGCCTCTGGTATGAACCCAATACCGCTCTCTGCGCGGCCCCAGGCTGAGAGGATGAAGTTGAGGTCGGTGAAGTCGACGGTCATATCGCCATCGACATCGCCGGGGCAAACCTGGCAGTCCATCGCCATGGCGGCCAGGCCTTGTATCCAGAAGTCGCCGTTCAGAGTGATCACCTCTGACGAGCCGTCACTCGGGTCCATCCGATACAGATTGTCATTGTTGCCCACGTAGAGAAATCCATCATCGGGGTTGTAGGCAAGACCCTCGATGGTGAATCCGACAGCAGAATTGATGAGGAGAGTGGCACCAGTGGTCGGATCGATGGAGTACAGGTTGTTGGCACCACCGGCGTAGAGCAGTTCGTCGGCCGTACTGAAGGCCAGCGCCTTCAAGGCGGATGTTCCAAGCGTCGAGGAAACGACCGTCGAGGTCAGTGTTGTCGGGTCGATGCGCCAGAGGGTCTCTCCACCAACGGCATACAAGTGACCATCGATTGGGTGATACGCAAGACCGTCAAAGAAGAAGTCCCCTCCGCCGGTCAACGTCGTCAGCACACCCGTCTCGGGATCAACCTGATGGAGGTTGTCGTTGTTCCCGCCATAGAGCAATCCGTCATCGCAGTTGAAGGCGAGTCCAGAGAGCAGATTTGGCTCGAAGCTGTCAGCGATGACAGTCGAAGCCGCCGTCTGTGGATCAATCTGCCATACGGATTCGAAACTGGTGGCAAGCTGGGGACTTGCAATCGCACTGGAGACTGCAAGAGCCAGGAATGAGTACGTCAGCATCAGCATGCTCTGACCCCTCCCTAGGAACATGACTCACCCCAATTCAACAGGACCTCGTTCAGATCCGTGAAGTCAATCAAGCCGCTGCCATCAAGGTCCGCTTCCGGAATAAAACCAAGGTCTCCGTCAGCGCGGCCCCACGCCGAGAGAATGAAGTTGAGGTCATCAAATCCAACCGTGAGATCTCCATCGACATCGCCAAGACACCCGACGGGATACTCGACAACGAAGCCTCGGGTGTCATAGCCCTCGTTTACGAAGTCTTCCCATTCTGCTGGGCCGCTCCCCCATGTCCTGAGGAAGTCGTGATCCGGATTGGAGTTGTTCGGCTCGCCAGAGTGCCAAGCCGTGAAAGACCAGGCCTCTCCTGTGATCCAACTCCATCCGCCATCTGGTTCGGCATAGTCCGAACTTCCGGTGTCCTGAAATCCTCCGAGCCAACGGTACCCCACCTCATTTCCAGGCGCGAAGTTGGCCACGATGAACGCTTGCTCGTCAGCCGACGTAATCGTTGCGAGGTGACCGAAGACACCACAGCAACTCATACTCTCAGCGGCATCCCGAGCATCGGTCCACTGAATGTCGTTTGCGTCAACCAGTTCGTAGTAGTGCCCGTTCCCGCCTTCAGAAAACGACCATCCAACTGGAGCGGCCACCGTCACCTGTGGACTCAGCCAGACGACCCCGACCGAGACAAATGACGCCGCGATCCCCTTCGGCTTCGGTGCGAGAAGCAATGTGAATCCGCTCATGAAGCCCCCCTTTCCGAGTGTTGCCACCGAAGCACGACGCCACTTGGCATCGATATCAACGACATTTCCCCATGTTACAGCCTGGCTACTGAAGCTTCAAAAGCGGGTCAGCCAAACGGGTCAGAGCGGGTCAGCCGCCCTTCCATTCAGCGCATCAAAAAACGCCTAAGTCCTTATGGACTCGGCGTTTTCGTAAAGTGGAGCCGATCGGGATCGAACCGACGACCTCTTGCATGCCATGCAAGCGCTCTCCCAGCTGAGCTACGGCCCCATTTGCATTCCATTGTCGCCCCGAGGTCGCCCTCGGGGGAAGGAATAGACTACCCATTCCCGCTCGCCGGTCAAGGCCAGCCCGCCGCTCGTGTCCAAAACCGCCGCTCCACCGCCCGTACAGCCGTGCCAGACCCCGCCCTGCTCCGATTCCTCCCACCTATGACGACGCCCTCGGGACGGCCGACAGGACTTCCAGCGTCCGGGAAACGCCTGCGCGGTCAACGTCCAGATGCGTCACCGCGCGGACCGTCCGAGGACCCAACGGCAGCATCAGCACGCCCGCACCGGCCAGCCGTTCGCACACACCCGATGCACCTCCAGGGGCGCCGTGCGGCACCTCGAAGTACACGATGTTCGTCTCCACCAGCGATGCATCAATCTCATATCCCGGAAGCGTTGCGATCCCCGACGCAAGTTCCTGCGCATGCCCGTGGTCCTCGGCCAGACGCGCCACGTGATGCTCCAGGGCAAACTCAGCCGCGGCGGCGAGCAGGCCTGACTGCCTCATTCCTCCGCCATACATCTTCCGGAACCGGCGCGCCCGTGCCACCGTCGCCTCCGGTCCGGCCATCGCAGAACCCACCGGTGCGCCGAGGCCCTTTGAAAAGCACATGGAGACCGTGTCGAAGTGCGATGCGTACGCTCGCGCTTCCACGCCCGCGGCGACACATGCATTCATCAGGCGCGCACCATCCATGTGACAACGCAGACCCAGCGAACGGGCTCGTCCGATGACGTCTGCAATTCGATCAAGGGGCCAGATGCGACCGCCGCCGCGATTGTGCGTGTTTTCGATGACAAGCAGACGGCTGCGGGGAGCATGGTCGTCGATGGGGCGCATTGATCCGCTGACATCAGCGGGCTCGAACAACCCGCCTGGCGATCGGATCAGCCTGAGGCTGCATCCCGAAAGCGCAGCGGGCGCACCACCTTCGTACTCATAGATGTGACTCTGCTCGTGCGCGATGATCTCATCACCCGGTTCCGTCTGGGCCCGGATGGCCACCTGGTTGGCCATGGTTCCCGACGGCACAAAGCATGCGGCCTCCTTTCCGAGCAGTTTCGCCACCCGCACTTCGAGTTGCTGAACTGTCGGGTCGTCACCGAGCACATCATCGCCGAGTTTCGCGCTCATCATCGCGTCACGCATGGCGTCGGTCGGCTGCGTTACCGTATCGCTGCGGTAGTCGTACATCGGGGAAGCATAGCAGCTTGGAGCTTGTAGCTTGTGGCTACGGATTTACTGTGCAGCCATCGGCCCACATCACGAACACGATGTTGGCGTCGTCGAAGTCGACGTGTCCATCACCGTTCACATCGGCTCCCGTGCCGGGCGTCACGTTCGTCCCCCACGCCAGCAGGACCATGTTGAGATCGTCGAAGGAAACCATGCCATCACCGTCAACATCTCCAAGGCAGGGCGGGACGTACTCACGCGCACCGACATCGACGACAGGGTCCGACAGACCCGCACCGCTCCCTGCCGTAAGCGGATCGTCGACAATCCGATCGATGCCGCAGCAGTCCTCGGGAATCGCCTCGTTCACATCACCGTCACCATCCATGTCGGCGCCGTCCAGACTCAGCAGGCTGTTGGAGCCGGCATCGATACACGGCGATCCCATGGCCAGACGGAAGTCGTCATCCTCGGTCCCCAGCATGCCGTCCGGGCCGGAGGGAGAGACGAATTGAGGCGAGAGGCTGAAGCAACCCTGCGACACCAGTTGTCCGGTCCAGGCTTCGATCACGCTCCACTCGAAGGCATAGCCACCAGAGACGATGCGCACCTGGGCCGTCTCACTGGCGCCGTCGCCGTTGGTATTGCTCCACAGGATCGTGTTGCGCACGGCGAGCGGACCGTCGACACTGTGTACGCCGCCGGAACTCGTCGAAAAGAGGCAGGCGTTGCTGTACACGGTGCAATTCGCCAGCGTCAACGGCGACAGCGTGTAGATACCTCCCCCGGATGTAAACGCGGTGTTGCGAACCAACTGGGCGTTCGTCAATTCGAGATCGCCCGAGTTGTAGATGCCACCACCCAGGTCTGACACGTTGCGGTTAAAGACGCAGTTGGCAAAGACTGCGTCATCGCTCGAGTTGTACACCCCACCGCCGCGCGACGCCGAGTTGCCCTGGAACCGGCATCGCAGCGCACGACCGGTGCCGTTGGGCACGAACATGCCGCCGCCGAAGTCCGCAAAGTTGTCGACGAACACACAGTCCTCAACCGCTCCTGATCCAAAGGCCAGGTCGATGCAGCAGACCGTCAGTCCCCCACCGAAGCCACCCACGTTATTGATGAACGAGCACTCCGAGACCAGCAGATCATCGCGAAGGAAGGCGCCGCCTCCTTCAAGATCTGCGAAATTGTCACGGAAGACGGTCGCGGTCACGGTCGCCGTGCCATTCTCCGAATACATGCCGCCGCCCGTCTCGGCCCAGTTGTTGCGGAAGGTGCAGCGCGATACATCGATCGCGGCAAAGCGCGTTCGCAGTCCGCCGCCCTCGCCATCGTCGCCACCACCATCGGCGCGCCCGCCCGTGATCACGACACCTTCGAGCGCCGCCGACGCAAAGAACTCCGTGAGCGTCACGACGTGGTAACTGTTGTCGAGCGTCGACTGGCTGTCACCGATCTCACCGGAAAGGATGGACTCCGGCCATGGCTCGACCCGATCATCGGGCGAGGTTTCGGTCCCGGTGAATCCGCCCCGAATGGTGAGGCCATCGACGAGTTGAAAAGACGCGTTGCGATTGCCGGTCCCCTTGTCGGGGCGACAGGTCCCTGCGGTGAGCCAGATTTCCGCGGGCTCGAGCATGACGACCGGGAGTGCGTCGAGAGCGTCCTGGAGGTCGTTGAACGCCAGCGCCCAAGTCGAACCGTCGCCACCGGGCGGGGCGTCGGGGTCGACCCGAAGGACGGTCTGGGCGGAAACGCCACCGATCCACAGCAACCATGCGATGAGAGCGCCAAAGCGCAGGGATGTCTCTCTCAACCCAAAAAAACCCACGCAGCCGGAGGAAAAAGCTCCCCGGGGGCCCGCCGATCCGGCCCATTGACCGGCGGGACTCCGAACACAATACCGGACGCGGCTCCGGAGGCAAGCATCTTGTGGTCCCGGTAAGTTTCAATTTGGGTAAACCCTTGTGGCCACCGGAGGTAAGGAGCACATCTCCAGTCGCCGGTGGAAAGGGTGGGAAAGGGGCCCGGTCCGAAAAAGATCACACCATTGGACCACTTCAGTCTTGACGGACCGCCGCCCCCCCTGACAATAGGCATTCTCGGCCGCGGAACGTCCGCGCGACGGGACAAGGAAACACGTCAATCGACACCGACAACCAGGTCTCGTGGGTTAGGAGCCACGCTGGTCACGTCAACGTCGATCCAAATGGAGGAGACCTGACATTATGAAGACTGCTGTTTTGGGTGCCGCGGCTGTGCTCGCGGCGTCCGGTACGGCGATGGCTGGCGTTAACCCGTGGACCAATGAGTCGTCCCAGACGATGAATTTCTCCGGCCCGCTGTCCCCGTTCGACACGACCCTGACCTTTGACCAGTTCGACGATTCCGATCCGCTGGTCGACCTCATCGGTGTTTGCATTGAGTACGACCTCACCGTCACCGCACGCGTGACGGCCGAGAACGACTCGGTGCTCCCCGCCCCTGACTTCGCGGTCAACCTCTCCGGCTTCGCTGACTTCACGTTCGGCGGCCTGTCGGATACTGCCGCGATCAGCACGTCTGCCGCCCAGGGCGTTGGCCCGTCGGACGGCACGCCGGACTCCGGCCCCGACTTCCACGACTTCGGCCTCCTCAGCGACAGCGCTTCGGGTGGCGATGATCAGTACTTCGTCGGGCTCGGTCCGTACATCGGCATGGGCACCATCGATGCCACCATCCACGCCGAAGCGGGCTTCTCCGTCTCCGGCACGACCGATTCCACCATCAAGACCACCGACTTCATGGTCGAGGGTTCGGTCACCATCATCTACAAGTACGTTCCCACGCCCGGCGTGGCCTCCCTCTTCGGGATCGCCGGCCTCGGCGTCATGCGTCGCCGCCGCTGATCGCAGCCGCGACACCTGTACGGAATTCCAACCCCTCGGCCTCCGGGTCGAGGGGTTTTTCATGCGCCGATCAGCGCCCACCTCGTCGCCACACGACATGAACGCGCCCCCTATACTCCCGCCATGCCCAATGCCACCATTCTCGGTTGCGGCATGGTCGGTTCGATCATGGCCGCGGATCTTGCCCGTGATGACGACTTCACCATCACCGTCGTCGATGCCCGCCCGGCCGCCCTGGAAGCGGTCAGGAAGCGTCTCGGTTCACGCGTCACCACGCGGCAGGCCGATCTGTCCGACGCGGACGCCGTGAAAGCTGCGGTTTCGGATGCCGACATCGTGCTCGGTGCGCTTGCCAGCCGTATCGGCTTCCAGACACTTGAGACCATCATCGGTGCCGGCAAGGACTACGTCGACATCTCGTTCATGCCGGAGGATGCCTGGACACTCGATGATCGCGCGCAGTCGGCGGGAGTCACTGCGGTTGTTGACTGCGGTGTTGCACCCGGGATGAGCAATCTCATGGCGGGATACGGTGCTCGCGCACTTGATGTGTGCCGCGAGATCGTGATCTACGTGGGCGGCCTGCCGGTGGAGCGTCGCCTGCCGTACCAGTACAAGGCGGGCTTCTCTCCGTACGACGTGATCCAGGAGTACACGCGTCCTTCGCGCATCGTCGAGCATGGCGAGATGGTTGTGCGCGAAGCGCTGAGCGAGCCGGAGATCATTGACTTCGAGGGGATCGGGTCGCTGGAGGCATTCAACACGGACGGACTGCGCAGCCTGGCAGCCACCCTCGATGTCCCGTTCATGAAGGAGAAGACGCTGCGCTACCCGGGTCACATCGATCTGATGCGGGCATTCCGTGCCACGGGCCTCTTCGACGAGGAAGCCATCTCCATCCCGACGGCGGACGGCGCCAGCGCGCTGATCAAGCCGATTGATGTGATCAGTACGCTGATGTTTCCGAAATGGACGTACGACGAGGGCGAGCGTGACCTGACCGTGATGCGCGTCGAGGTCTCCGGTGAGAAGGGTGGCTCAGAGAAGTCATTTCGTTGGGACCTGCTGGACTACTATGACCCCGATCAGCGCGCGACGAGCATGTCGAGGACCACCGCGTTTCCTGCGACGATCATCGCCCGGCTGATTGCCCGCGGCGACCTCAAGCGACCGGGCGTTCATCCACCCGAGAAGCTCGCGGACGTCGACGGCCTGCTCGATCACGTGCTGGTGGAACTCGGGAAGCGCGGGATCGAGTACAGCAATCAGGAACAGGACTCTGTCCTCTGATCGCCTGACTCACCCTTCCACGCGGGTGAACTGGGCGGTCGCATCGGGACCGAGCATCATCGTGAGTTCGTGATAGGCGCCGGACTTCGGGAAACTGAACGTCACTGTGCCACGAAGTTCCCACTGGCACAGCCCCTCGATGAGTCGCAGGCCAGCGCCCGGCTCGGGCGCTGTTTCGAGGGGCGGCCCTCCCATCTCCTTCCACGAGATGGTGAGCGCGGTCTGATCGTTCGCAGCAACTTGCGTGGTCCATGTCAACCGCACTTTGCCGTGGGAGGATCCCAGCGCACCGTACTTGCTGCTGTTTGTGGCCAGTTCATTGATCACGAGGCCGAAGGCCTGTGCCTGGTTCAGCGGGATGAGTGCAGGAGGCCCCGCGAGTTGGAGCTGATCGGATCGTGACGGGCGGATCAGCAGCCGGACCATGGATTCCAGGTCGCCACCGTGCCAGTTGTTACCCGACAGGGTCTCGTGCACTGACGCGATTGCGAGCACCCGGGAGCGCAGCGCCGAGGCGAGTTCCTCGCCGGATCTCGCGCGGCCGCAACTCAGATCGATGATCATCAGCAGCGACCCGAGGTTGTTGCGCACGCGATGCTCAAGTTCACTCAGGAGCAGGCGACGTGACTCCGCGACCATGCGCAGGGCATCCTCCGATTCACGGCGCTGCGTGATGTCCCGCACCACGGAGACCGCCCCGAGCAGTTCACCCGAACCGCTTGTGAGGGGATATGACGACACTCGGTAGTACCCGGGCAGCACCGGAATCTCCGTCTCGACCGAGACTGCCGGTTTCCCACACAGCACGCCGGCGCAGGGCGGTGTCGGATCGGGGTTGGGCGTCCCGCAGTACACCTCCAGGTAACTCATACCCGTGAGGTCACCGTGAACAGGCTCAAACTGTTCGCGCATGGCGCGATTGGCGCGGACGATGGAGCCGCTGGTGTCGAGTGTGCAGACGAAGTCATCGATGGCATCAAACGAGCGCTGCCAGTCCGCGCGGGCGAAGCGCAGTGCCTCTTCCGTGTGCTTTCGCGCGGTGATGTTTCGCGAGGTGCAGACGATGTGCTCGACCTCGCCGTCCTGACCCCGGACCGGAGTGGCCTGGGTTTCCAGCCAGATGGTGCTCCCATCATTGCAGCGGAAGCGGAACTCCACGGACGTTCGCTCACCGCCGCGATTCGCCTGGTGTGCCGCCTCGATCGCGGGCAGGTCTTCCGGGTGCACCCGTTCGCGCCAGTCGTCCGCCCGGAGCACATCCTCGGTCCATCCGGTGATGCGCCGGAGGGACGGGCTGATGTAGATGCGTTCGCCATCGATGGAGTTCAGGCTCACGACGTCGTCCGTGTGATCCGTCAGCAGGCGAAGTTGCCGCTCACTCTCGCGCAACTGGCGCTCGGCCCGCCGTTGCTCGGTGACATCGCGTCCGACCACGATCAACGACTTGCGTCGGCCATCTTCGTGGAAAGTCGGGCACTTGATGACATCAAGAACCGTGACCGATCCATCCGGCTGCGGGATGGCCTCATCCCCACGGTGCGCCACCCCCGCTTCCCAGGTCGCCCGGTCTGACTCGACACATGCCAGGAAGGCAGCCCGATGGAAAAAACTCAGGTCGGCAAGTTCGAGGTCAGTCAGACCGCGCCACTCGATCTCCTCGAGTTGGAACATCTGTTCACCGTAGTCGTTGATCTCCAGCCAGCGACCATCGCCGTCCTTGAAGCAGACAAGGTCCGGCATGCTCGAAAGCAGGGTGCGCAGGAGTCCCTCGCGCTCGCGCATTTCCGCCTGAACGCGATCATGGGCATCATCGATGCGCAGACGCTCGATGACCTGACCCGCCAGATCAGCGAAAAACTCCAAGCGACGGAACGTCTCCTCGTCCGGCCGTTTGCCGTTGGTCGGATTGTCCAGCGCAATGGCACCGATGATCGTCTCGTCGTGGGCGTGCATCGGCACATACGCGAGATCCCGCGGCCGCCAGACACCGGGATCGTCGGCGTTGATCTCCATGCTCGCCATGACCGGATAGCCACTGGTGACTTCGGGCTCCGCTTCTTCCGGAACGAAATAGGATCGACTGATGCGATACGGGGCGCGGGCCTCCGAATACTGGGCGGCGCGCTGTTCGCGCGTGATCGGCCGCTCTTCAAAGAACGCGATCTCCTCGGATGTCATGCCGGCATACGCGGCGGCCACCTTTGTCCAGTCCCGGAAGGAATGGGCCGACACAGAACTCCATCCTGCCCGTTGTACAACGTGCGCCACCGCCTCCAGCGCTTCGAGTTCACTGCGGGCCGCCTGCACCCGGGCGGCGCCCTGCAGCAACTGCTCAAGTTGTTCGCTGGTGGATTCCGGCGCCTCAATTGTGCCCGGCTCACCGGCTGGCGCGGATCCCATCAAGCCACTGTGTCGATTCATGGGCACGGGCTCCTTCCGTGGAAGTTGCATTGTAAAGAGCCGACACGATCCGCCAACCTCAGAGATGCAGGTTGCCCGGGATTCCGACATGCACATCGCCCACATCAAGGTATGCTGACGCGAATAGATGCAAACTGGGTATCAAGGTACTGTGATCCGCTTGATGCTCTGATACAGCAGGGAACACCAACGCATGCCACTCTCCATCGATATCTTCGGAATCTCCAAGGCGCTTGTCGGAATGATCCACGTCAATGCGCTCCCCGGTACGCCGCGGCACCAGTCGGGCGGCCCTGACGGCGGGATCGGTGACATCGTCGCACAGGCCGTGCGTGAAGCATCGCTGCTCGCCGAGGCGGGCTTCGACGCCATCATCATTGAAAACATGCACGACACGCCGTACCTCGCTCGCGACGTCGGTCCGGAGATTGTCGCCGGGATGACGGTCGTGGGCCAAGCCGTTCGCGATGCGATCGACATCCCGATGGGTGTCCAGATCCTGGCCGGCGCCAACCGCGCAGCGCTGGCGGTCGCGCTCGCCACGGGCGCGGATTTCATCCGCGCCGAGGGGTTCGTCTTTGCCACCATTGCTGACGAAGGACTCCTCGACAAGGCGGACGCCGGTCCACTCCTGCGGTATCGCCGCGCGATCGGCGCCGAGCACATCCGGATCCTCTGCGACATCAAGAAGAAGCACTCCGCACACGCAATCACAGCGGACGTCGACCTTGCCGAGACCGCGCGGGCTGCCGAGTTCTTCGGTGCTGACGGCGTGATCGTCACCGGAACCGCCACCGGTCGCCCCGTGTCGATGCAGGATCTCCAGGTGGTTCGAACCGCGACGGCCCTGCCGGTCATCGTCGGCTCCGGCGCCACGCCGGACACCATGCGCGAACTCTTCAGCTACACCGACGCCGTCATCGTCGGCTCCTGGTACAAGGAACGGGGCGACTGGAAGAAACCGCCGGACCCCGATCGCGTGAACCAGCTCGTCGAGGGCGCCAACCGGGGTCGCATGTAGGCCCGGGAACAAGGAGGCGGGATATGGGGCAGGGGGTCGGCTCCGAGCCACCGGCGAAGGGGGCCTCCCATCGCGACCCGTGCCCGATCGCCGGACCTATCGGAACTGCCCGCTTCCCAGCCGCCCTACTTTTCTCTTTCCCCTTCCCGGCCCCGGTGTTAAGATTCGTACATCGTCATCCAGTGTCCGGATCGACGATTGTGTGAGATCAGAAACCGGAGAGAGCTGCCCGGCATTTTCATGCCGGCAGGGACAAGGAAGGACCCTTCGGCCTGTGTTCCACAACGACGCGACGCGCTTCGTGGGGTCGTCGCCTGGTTGCTGCATGGGTCGAAGGCTCTGACCTTCTGGAGCGACCGGACGAGTCGCCCCGCGTCCCACACCCAGAGAGAGGAAAGTCATCGTGAGGAAACGTGGTTTTTGTCGCAGCGCCGTCGGCGCCGTTGTCCTGGCCGCCGGAACACTCGTGACCGGGGCCGCGCATGCCCAGGTCGCTGAGACGTTCGGACTTGCCGATCATCGCATCGCCGCGCCCGAGAAGATTGAGAGTCGTCCGTGGTCCGAGCGCCTCGGGCTGGACCTCGATGCCGAGCGCGACTTCGTCGGACAGGTCATGCTGCCGCCGGTGGATGTCGACCGCCTTCGGCAGGAGGATGCGGAACGCGATCCGTGGGACAAGGTCCTCCGCTGGGGCGTGGGCCGGGACATCCAGGTCCACATGACGGACGGACGCTGGCATGATCTGCCCGGCATCGGTCGCCTGTGGGTCGTCGATGTCATCGCCGCCGAAGCCCTTGCGATGCGCGTCCAGTTCTCTGACATGAACCTGCCGGAGGGCGCCACACTGCACGCCTACTCCGTCGCCGACAACAGAAAGGTCGCCGGCCCTTATGGCGGCACCGGGCTCTTCGAGAATGGCGAATTCTGGGGCCCCACGCTGTACGGTGACCAGACCCGCATCGAGCTCTTCGTGCCTCAGCAGGCGGACATGCAGTTCGCCGCCGGTAACGAGTTCTTCCGCATCGGGCGCATTCAGCACATGTACCGCGACCCCGTGCAGGAGGCTTTCCAGGATGGCGAGGATCGCGGGGCCGGGCCCTGCCACAACGATGCCAGTTGCTATCCCGCGTGGGCCGATGTGGTCTCCGCCAGCGCCGGTGTCGGCTGGGTCGGCACCAACAGCCTCTGGTGTTCCGGCACCATGCTCAACTGCACCGCCAACGACCAGACCCCCTACTGGCTCACCGCCAACCACTGCCTCTCCTCCGCCGGCGATGCCAACTCCGCCGAGATCTACTGGCTCTACCAGCGCAACGGGTGCGGCGGCTCCATCCCCTCCGTCGCCTCCGTGCCGCAATCCGCCGTCTGCCAGGTCATGGGCACCGGATCCGCCTCCGACTACACGCTTCTCATGATTCGCGGCGAGATCCCCACCGGTCTCTTCTGGGCCGGCTGGTATTCGGGCACAGTCAGCAACGGCACCAACACGACGTGCGTTCATCACCCCGATGGCGACTACAAGCGCATCAGCTTCGGTACCAAGAGTTCCAACTCGACCAATTACGTCCGCATCAACTGGTATGACGGCCCGACCGAACCCGGATCTTCCGGCTCCGGCATCTTCCGCGACAGTACGCAGCAGTTGTACGGGCAGTTGTGCTGCGGCATTTCCGCGTGTGGAAGCGAGACGTGGGATGACTACGGCTACTTCTTCCGTACCTATCCGAACATCTCCTCGTTCCTGGCGGGCGGAAGTGACGACAACCAGGAACAGAACGACTCCTGCGCCAGCGCTGTGACCGTCTCTTCGAGCACGTACAACAACCTCGTGGTCAAGAGCGTTGACGAGGACTGGTACCGCGTGAACATTCCCTTCGGGAATACGCTTGATCTCGATCTCACATTCATTGACGCCTACGGCGACATCGACGTGGAGCTCTATGACGGCTGTGGCGGCAGCGTTGTCGGATCAGCCACTTCGGGTACCAACAACGAAACGCTCAGCTATACCAACATCGGACCGGCAGCGGACTTCTTCGTCCGGGTCTTCCTCGCTTCCGACACGCGTGCCGAGTACTCGATGACTGTCGATGTCGTGGGCGGCGGCGGTGCCGGCAACGACAACTGCGCCAATGCGACGCCGATCACGGACGGCATGTACACGTTCTCGAACGTCGGCGCCACCACGGACGGTCCGAGTGAGATGCGCTGCGACGGCGCCGGTTCGGCGACCATCACGGGTGATATCTGGTACCTCTACGAAGCGACGTGCAGCGCCGATGTCGTGATCGATCTCTGCGGCAGCTCCTTTGACACCCGCGTCGCGGTGTACGCCAGCCTCGCATGCCCCACCGGCCCCAACGGTGCGCTGGCATGCAACGACGACTTCGACTGCAACGGGAACGGCGATGTTGCTGATGACGGCTACGTCTCACGTGTCGCCTTCAGCGTGACCGCCGGGTTCGACTACCTCATTCGCGTCGGTGGCTACAACGGCGATGAGGGTGTCGGTCAGATGACGGTGACCTGCTTCACGGGCCCGCTGAATGACAACTGCGCTGATGCGATTGCCATCGGAGACGGCCTGCACGCGTTCGACAACATCGACGCGACAACCGACGGACCTGATGAGCCATCCCTCTGCTCCAACAGCGGTGACACGCAGGTCCAGTCAGATATCTGGTATCGCTACACCGCTTCCTGCGACGGCACCCTGACCGTGTCGACCTGCGGCACGCCCTACGACTCCAAGATCGCAATCTATGACGGCTCCTGCCCGTCTTCTCCGGACTCCGCCATCGGCTGCAACGATGACTTCGACTGCAACGACAACGGTGATGTTGCCGACGACGGCTATGTTGCCCAGGCGACGGCCACCGTGGTCAGTGGGAACGACTACCTCGTCCGCATCGGCGGCTACGAGGGCGCGCAGGGTGCCGGTGCGATGGTCGTCTTCTGTACACCGGGTGTCCCCATGAACTGCCCGGGTGATGCCAACGGTGACGACATGGTCGACTTCGATGACCTCAACGTCGTGCTCGGCCAGTGGGGTACCATCGGTCCGGAGGGTGACGTGGACGATGACGGCGATGTCGACTTCGACGATCTGAACCTCGTCCTGGGCAACTGGGGAACCACCTGCCCCTGACGCGCTCATCAAGCCAAGACTGCATGTCCAGGACTGACATGAACGGAGGCCCGGAACCCGGTGACGCGTTCCGGGCCTTCTCTGCTTGAGCAGGCCGTCGGGCCCCAATGCCTCAATGCCGTGCCTCAATGCCTACTCAACAACTTCCGCGGTCGCCGCGAGCGGAATCGGCGCCGCCATCGACTCGGCGAGACGGACCGAGCCGTTGCGCTGGTCGAAGGTCACCACGAAGTTGCTCAGCACATCACCGCCCACGCGGGCACGCCCGTCGGTGATCATGATCTCGGGGCGGACCACGCGCCAGATGCCCATCTCCGCATCCGTACCCAACTGGCCCACCAGACGGCGCGAGACGCCGCCAATGGTCGCCGCCATCGGCCCCGGAGTCGGAGCCGCCGAGAAGGGCATGTCATCCGCGACGCGCTGCGGCAGCGCAAACGCCTGATCGCTTCCGGTGTCCATCACGAGTTGCACATCGCGCCCGCCGAAGTTCACAGGAAGAACAGGGAGGCCGTCCTGAAGCGTCATGGGGAGAATCTCAACGTCGTCGGCGTGGGGAAGGGCGCCGGACTCGATGACCAGCCGCGAACCCGGATAGTCGATGGTCACCAGTTGATCCTCGAAGAGTGAGAAACCCAGCACGCCTGCGACATCCTCCCCGAGGGCACCCCGCACGTGGCTGAGGTCGATGATCGCGGCATGGAAGTCCTCGAACCGATGACTGCCGACATCGATCGCTCGAACGTGATAGACGCCGCTGAGGCGCACTTCACCGCCCGCCGCTCCGCGGGCCGTGGCGCGGTAGCGAAGTGCATCCCCGGCCCCCGCGTCACGCAGGTCTTCGACGACGTGATCGGACACCACGGTCACGTTGGCGCCGGTGTCGACGGCAAAGAGGTACGGGCCGTGCCCATTGATGTGCACATGGACGAACGGGATGTTCTGCCGCATGAGGAGCGTGCTCTCGGTCCGGATCGACTGCTGGAGGGAGACGCCTGCCCGCGGCGAGAAGCGGATCTGATTGTGCAGCGAACTGCTGCACCCCGATCCGACCAGTGACACCAGGGCAACGGTGGCAGCGACAACAGAACTGCAGAACCAGCGTCGGGGCATGGGCCTTCTCCGGCGGTCGCGCAAGCGCGGCGGACTGCCGGATCGCGGACTTGCCCGCGACATCGACCCACCTGTTCCGGTCCATGAGCCGATGGGGGGCGGGGTCCGGTCTGGCGTGCCGAACATGCCGCTCGTGCGGCCTGGGAGGCGATTTCTGAGGGGTTGGCCGCGATCTTTGCTGGATTGTGTTCGGGACTGGCCCGGTGGTGCCGATCAGCCCGTTGTGCAGCGGTATAATGGTTGCAGATTCATGAGGATGAACCGGCGCAGCCGGGCATGAACCCAGGCCGCACGGTATCCCGGAAGGAGCCAAAGATGACCCCGTCCCCGACCGCCTCCGCCATGGAGGCTTCGAAGTCGTTGAGCAGTGACCAGGACCGTCCCTTCATCTGGATCGACGGCGAACTGCTGCCCAAGTCCCAGGCAACCGTCTCGGTCTTCGACCACGGGTTCCTCTACGGCGACGGCTGCTTCGAGGGCATCCGGGTGTATCGCGGCGTCATCTTCAAGTGCCAGTCCCACCTCGATCGCATCTATCGCAATGCTGAGGCCCTCCGCCTGGAGATCCCTTACTCCAAGCAGGAACTCGCACGCATCATGGAAGAGTGCGTCGCGGCCAACGAACTCGTGGACGGCTACATCCGCCTGATCTTCTCACGCGGCGTCGGCACTCTGGGTCTGAATCCGTTTGCGTGCCCGAAGCCGGGCGTGATCGTGATTGCTGATCAGATTCGCCTGTACCCGGAAGAGATGTATCAGGATGGCATGCGAGTGGTGGTCGCCAAGCGGCCGCGAACGCCCACGGCGTGTCTCGATCCGGCCTTGAAGAGCCTGAACTACCTGAACTCGATTCTCGCGAAGATCGAGGCCATCGATGCGGGCTGCCTCGAAGCCATCATGCTCTCGACCGACGGGTACGTCGGCGAGTGCACTGGCGATAACCTCTTCATCGTGAAGGATGGTGTGCTCTATACATCACCGCTGGAGGTCGGGATGCTTGACGGCATCACGCGAGCATTCGTGATCAATGAAGTGGCGCCGGCCTGCGGCATCACGGTCACCGAGAAGCGCCTGAAGATCGATGACGTCCTGAGTTCCGACGAAGTCTTCCTGACGGGATCCGCCGCGGAGATCATTGCAGTCACGCAGGTGGACGACACGAAGATCAGCGACGGCCAGGGCCCGATCACTGAGAAGCTTCGCGATCACTTCCGCAGCGTGGTGACGGGCGACAACATTCCAGTGGATTGATCGGGCTTCTGGCTTCTGGCGTTTTGCGAACGAGCATGACTTGTTCATGCGCTCAGGAACGGGCTCATGTCAACACGTGCCGGACTCTTCGGTCTCATCGGCCTGACCCTTGGAATATCGGCCTGCACGCCGGTTCATGTGACGACTGCAATTGACATCGACCGCCCTGTCGAGTCCGCTTGGCGCGTCTTCTCCGACGCCGATCACCTCGGCGACTGGATGCATGCCACCTGGGATCGAAACAAGATGCACTGGGCCGATGCCGATGCCGATCACGTCGGCGCCCCCCGGGTCGTTCGACTTGGCGAGGACGGCAAGGAGATGGAGCTCATCCAGACCATCACTTCCATCGAACCGCAGCGGGAGTTCCGTTACACCTTCGAACACAGTTGGGCCGACACTGACTTTGCGTTCTACTTCGAGCCCACTGCCCCCGATTCCTGCATCGTTCGATGCGAATTCACAGCCCACCCCAACGGTGTTCATGGCATCTGGATGCACCTGGCCCGAGGCTCGATTGAAGATCGCTTCAACACGCACCTCAACGCCCTGAAGGATCTGGTCGAGGTCACCCGGTAGCGAATCGGGCGGCACTTCCTTCAGTTCGCGCTCTCGATCGTTTCGGTGTCGTCACCGGCGGCGATGGCCATGGTGCTGGGGTTGTGGATGCCGCGTTCGGCGTGCGTGCCGGGGATGATGTTGTCGAGGAAGAGGCCAAGGAGGGCGGCGACGGCCATGCCGTTGGCGCCGATGGCGAAGAGGATGCCGCGGGCGCCACTGCCCATTTCAGCTTCGATCCACGCGAGCAATGGCTCGGCGGTGGGTGTGTAGGTGGCAAGGATGCTGCCGGGGTCGGCGGAGGCGATGGCATCGCCCGTGACGGAATTGAAGTACGCGGGCACACTCAGGCCCATGAAGAGACTGAATCCGGCAATGAAGAGATTGCGGTCGGAGTGCAGGTCGGCCTTGGCAAGCTGCTGCACACCGACGGCTGCGATCAGCCCGAAGAGTGCGCAGTAGAGGCCCCCCACCACCGGTCCGGGGATGGCGGCGCCGAAGGCGCCGAACTTGCCGAAGAGGCCGAGCAGTATGAGGATGACCGCCGCGATCTGCACGACGTATCGCGAACCGACGCGCGTGATGCCGACGACGCCGATGTTCTCCGAGTAGGAAGTGGAACTGAATCCACCGAAGACCCCGGTGAGTGCACAGCCGACGCCTTCGAAACCGATGCCTCGGGAGATCCGCTTTGGCGTGGGGTCACCGCCACCTGCCATGTGTGAACAGGCGTGGTAGTCGCCGAAGGACTCGACCATGGAGGCGAGGTATCCGGCGAGCACGGCGATGATGAAGGTGATGTCGAAGCGCGGCAGTCCCCAGGGGAAGAAGATCTCACCGGGGCTGAGTCGGACCCATGATGCGCTCTCGACGGCGGAGAGGTTGACGCGCGAGGGGTGTCCCTCCGGGAAGATGCCGGTGATGGTCAGGATCCAGCAGAGCGTGACCACGATGACGATGGCCAGCAGGATGGGGAAGAGGCGGAAAAAGCGCGAGGCACGGGACAGGACGAGCGAGAAGAGAATCACAAGCGCGATCGTCAGGCCGGAGATCGACCAGTCGGTGCCCGCTTTCGGCGCACCATGCTGAAAGAGCGAAAGGCCGATCAGCATGATGACAGGACCAATGACAACCGGGCTGAGCACGCGGCGGAGCCAGCCGATGAGTCCGGTGAATCCCACGATCATCTCAAGGACCGCACCGACGATGACGGCGCCGGCGATGTACTGGAGCGTCATGAGATGCGTGTTGCCTTCGACGCCGGCACGCTGGCCGATGATGAAGAAGAACGCGGCGATGAAAGAGAACGAGACCCCCTGGATGATGGGAAGGCGTGATCCGAACGTGGCCTGGAGAAAGGTGGCGACTCCGGAGCAGAGCATGACGGCGGAGATGAGTCCAGCGATGAAGACCTGCTGGTCGCCTTCGATGGGCGCCCCGCTGTCCCAGATGAAAGGCCCGAAGAGAAGCGGGATGGAGACGGTGGCGCCGAACATGGTCAGGGTGTGCTGGATGGCGAGCACCACTGATCGGATGAAGGGCGGCCTGTCGTCGAGTCCGTAGATCACGCCGGCAGGAGCAGGGTCGGTCATGGGGGGATTGTACGGGAGGGAGTGCGGTGCGGGGAGCGGGGAGCGAGGGGAAGTCAGGGTGTGATCGCGGCCTCGATGACTTCTCTTGCTTTCTGGAGGAGCGGATCCTGCCAGCGGATCTCCTCGCGCGTGGCTTCAACGGTGATGTCGGGCTTGATGCCGATGCCCTCGAAGGCCTCGCCCTCAAGCGTCATGGCCTTCCATGACGGCAGGTTGATGGTGACGCCGTTGAGCAGGTCGAAGGGCTTGGGGTTGCCGGACGAGCCGTAGGAATTGGTCCCGATGAGCACACTGTCGGGGACTTGACGCATCATCATCAGGAAGGCTTCGTTGCTGGACATGCAGTGCGGCCCCATGAGAACAACGACCTTGCCGTCGTAGATGGGCGCATCGTCATCCGGGACGAGCACGCGCGTCACGACGCCGCTCCAGCCTTCCTCCAGTTCCGGATTGCGCCAGACGTGCGTGGCGTAGGGCGTCTCTTCAACCAGGAAGCAGGACGCAAATGCCTGGGCCTTGAGTTCATCTCCGCCGCCGTTGGGCCGGACATCGATGATGAGGCCAGGTGAATCGATCAGTTCCTCGAGCACATCGTAGAGAGACTCGATGACCTGATCGTTGATCGACCATGTGGTGATGAGAATGTAGCCGATGTCTTCAGTGAGCCGACCCGCGGCGATCGTGTTCCCACGTTTGAGCATGGGCATGGCCGCGAGGAGACCGTTGAAGTCGAAGTTGCCGGTCACTTCGCGCCCCCCGGTTCCGAAACTCATGTTGGGGGTGGCGAGCGATATGTGCGGGTCTTCAGCACAGGTCAGCATGTTGGCGACGCGCTTGGCGAACGCCTCGGCAATAGGTGCATTGACAAGCGAATCGCGATGCTCGTCCAGCAATCCGTCCCAGTCGAGGTCGAGGCGGTCGCGATAGCTGTAGGCCATGTCGATCGCGAGGCGGAGACGCTCGATGGCTGCCTTGTTCTGTTCAGGATGAAGCCGACGCGGGTCGTTCTCGTCGACCGATGTGCAGAAGTGGATGCGAAGGGGAGCCGCGGCGTCATCGAGCGTGCTTCGGAAGTTCGTGAAGGGCGGTTCATTGAAGCCGACCTCGTAGTACCAGCCGGACCGGAGTGTGACGGGCAGCACGGCTGTGCGCGGGGTCTCCCAGCGCGGTCCCTCGGTGGTCTGGGGAAAGTGCGGTCCGCCGCCGACGAATGAGAAACCCCATGGGTCCATGTCCTGGTCGAATGTGACCCGAATCTCGGTGAGTTCGGCGCTGACATCAAAGTCGCCATCCGCGGGGATCGTCTCAATGATGTGCGGCACTTGGGCGGTGGCGGGGCTGCTGAGGGTTGCCAGTGCGAGACACGCACATGCGTGGGCGATCATCCGGAACATGAGAACTCCGTCGGTGAGGGGTCGTCTCTCGCTATGATAGGGGGCGAACTCCGCCGGAGAGAGTTGCTGGGGGTTGTTGACTGGGAATTGGCACGCGATGGTCATGACTCCCGCTTCGATGCCCGCGATGACCGCCATTGAGGATGTGGAGATGGCTGTCCTTGGCGCCCTGGTGGTCCTGCTGGTGTGGCTGTGCTTCTGGATTGCCCGTCGGCGTCGCGAGCATGCCCTTGATGAGTTCAGGCGCGTCATTTCGCCGTCGAGCCACGCCTTCTGGATTGCCGATGGAGAGACGGAGCGGGACCTGTGGGTGAGCCCGGCGTACGAATCGCTGTGGGAGATCACGCTCGACGAACTGCTCGAGAATCGGAATCTGTGGGCTGAACGCGTGCACCCGGATGACCGCTCATCGATGCAGGACGCCGCGAAGGAACTGCGATCGGACGGCCAGTATGACCGGATCTTCCGTATCGTTCGCAGAGACGGCGAGGTGCGCTGGCTTCACAACACGGCGTGGGAAGTGTGCGGCGAGCGGGGTCAACGCCGGTACTTCGTGGGGACGTGTCAGGACATCACGGACTCGTGGAACATGCGGGCCGAACTGGTTGACAGCGAGAGTCGTTACCGGCGCGTACTGGACAAGGTCCCGATCGGCATCGCGGAACTGGACAGGGAAGGACGCTTCCTTACAGCGAACCGCGCAGGATACCAGCGTTGCGGCGAGGGATCGGCCGAGGGACTCGTGGGTGTCGAGTTTCTGGCCTTCGTGGATTCGGCGCACCTTGAACGTATTCGCGCAGCCCTGGCCGGCGCGACCGAGGGCGTACCACAGACGGTCGAGTTCCGGCAGTCTCGCGCGGGAGCGACTGCGGCATCTCGATACCGTGCTCGGATCATTCCGATCCGGGATGAGACCGGTGACGTCGGTCGCCTGCTGGCAATCACGGAGGATGTGACCGCCGAGCGCCAGGCGGAGTCGGACCTTGTTCAGAGCGAGCGCCGCTTCGGCATGGTTGCGGACAACATCTCACAGGTCTTCTGGCTCGATCTTCCCAACGGAGAGACCATCTATGCGAACCATGCGTATGAGCGGATCTGGGGACGCTCGGTAGCGGAGCTGTGCAGCGATCGCAGTTCGTGGATTTCGTCGGTGCATCCGGAAGACCGGACCCATATTCTGGAACGCATGAGTCACCTCGAATCTGCGGGGCACCACGAGTACGAGTATCGGATCCTGCGCCCGGATGGCGAATTCCGATGGATCTCCGAGCGGGCCGTTGCGGTCCGGGACGACAATGGTGAAGTCGAGTTCATAGCCGGAACGTCGACGGATATCACGCCGCGAAAGCAGGCTGAGGAAGGTCGCGAGGCTGCACGACGGAACCTTGCACATCTGCTTCAGACCGCGGACCTGGTGCTGGCGGCAACGAACGAGGCGGAGGCGATTGAACACATTGCCGATGGCGTCTGTGGCGCCGGTTGGCGGCGCGTCACGGTCTCGCTCTTCGAGGACTGGAAGGCAACCGTCGTGGCGACTCGCGGCATGGATCCGGACGCCGTCGCCCACTTCGAGCAGAATCGCCCTGATCGCTCCCGACGGATGGAGATGTACGGCAAGCCGTTTGAGCGGTTCCGCATCAGTCGTTCGTACCTCGTGCCCGAGGCGTGGGACCTCCTGCACACGGATCGGATGTTCGCCTCGGACGAGTCGCTCCCGCTCGTTGGCGACTGGCAGCCGACGGACCTGGCGTATGTCCCATTGCGGCGACCGGGCGGAGAGGTGGTCGGCGCCATTTCCATCAATGATCCGGTTGACGGGAGGCGCCCCGATGCGGATACGCTGCGGCATCTCGAGTTCTTCGCGGATCTCGCCGGGCGCGTGATTGAGGGCATTCGCGGCGAGGCGAGGCAGGCGCGCCTGATGCGCGAGCTGGATCACCGAGTGCGGAACAACCTTGGGGTGGTCCTTGCACTCAGCCAGATGACGCGCCAGACCGCGGCATCGATGGACGAATTCGCGAGGGCCTTCGAAGGGCGCATTCACACGCTTGCGCGAACACATGAGACCCTCGCACAGGCTGACTGGAAGGGTACGGATCTCGAGCACCTGCTCAAAGCGATCATGGCCCCGCACATCGCACAGGTCAGGCTTGAGGGAGAACCGGTCGTCTTCGCCGCGAAGGCCATCTCTCCACTGTGCATGGCGATCCACGAGTTGACGACCAACGCAGTCAAGCATGGTGCGCTGTCCGTCGCCACGGGGGAGGTGCTGGTGCACTGGCATCCGGATGGCGATCGGACGATCGAGTTGGAGTGGATCGAGCGCGGAGGCCCGACGGTCACGGAACCAAGGCAACTCGGCCAGGGCTCGGGACTGATTCGCGGCTTCATCGAGCATGATCTTGGCGGTGATTGCGAAACGTCATATGACCCGAGCGGGTTCTACCTCCGGGCACGTCTTCCGGTGGAACGGGTTGATGTGGCGGGGAATGGCGTTCGGGACCGGCAGACCGTCGAAGAGGGGTGATCCGGAGATAGCGGAGGGGTTTGGGTGCGGGGATCGCGGATTTGGTCATGTTCGGGGTTTCGACTCAACAATTCACCGATAGCATGTTCAGTCAGCCGCTTTCCATCGCCGCGAGGGAGTCTGTTGCAGTACGTCCGCTGTTGTTCTCATTCGATCGCCTGCCTGATCGCCACCCTGGTGCTTCAGGCGCCCGTCGCCGCGCATCCCGGGCACGCGCACATGCCAACGGAGAATGAGAACGTGGAGTGTGGAGCCCGGGGTGTGGAGATTCCGTTCTCAGTTCAGATGCACGTGCATGGTGCGCTGAGCGAGGGGTCCGGGAGCATGGACTCTCAGACGCACGCAGCCTCGGAGACGGGCACTGACGTGATCTGGTGGACGGATCACGACTGGCGCATCGCCGCGTACAAGTATGCGACGTCCTTCGGTTTCGACGACTGGACAGAGACGCTGAACGCCAACGAGACCTGGTCGATTTCCGACAGCCGGGAGACGGGTGTCAAGGCGGTGGAGTCCGCGGCAGCGCCGACGGCGGATGCCTCTTCGGCGGTGTTCGTGACGACGCCCCCGCCCTTCGCGGGCGCGGCGAGCATGCGAATCGAGGCGATGTCAGGCTCGCAGACGTTCACGGAAGCCACGTGGCGACTGGATGCAGCACGGCGGCGCTTCACGCGTGCGCTGGCCTCGAACGTGACGTGTGAACTGGCCCTGCATCCGTTGTCGCAGTCATCCGATGCCCACTTTGTCATGCGTTTCACGCTGTCGCAGCACGCGCCGAACGCGCAGTTGCCCTTCGGCCAGTACGTGCTGGAGTACACGACAGATCCGGCCCTGTCGAGCCCCGTCCGGGAGGGTCCGGTGTATCGGGTTCCGGTGGCGGCTCCGGTCGGCGCATGGACACCGCTGGTGCTGGACCTGACAGCGGACGCATCGGCCGGGTTCCCGTTCATCGATGGAACGGACAACAACGTCTTCGACATCACCTTCGGGATCCGGGCGCGCCAGGGCGGTACGGCATCGGTGTGCATCGATGATCTGCATTTCTCTCACGATCTGAACAGCGATGAACTGATGGTGTGGCAGCGCGACAGGATGGATGCCCTGGCCCAGGCACATCCGGAGGTGATGCAGCACCAGGGTGTCGAGATCTCGTACTACGAACACCTGAACATCTACGGAGATGTGATTCCGGAGATTGACTACCCGACCCTGATTGCTGCCTCCGGATATGCGGACGCAACGGGTTACGTTGAGAACACCAAGGCGCTGATCAACTACTCGGCGCGATACACGGTGCAACGGGCGCATGAGGCAGGTGCGCTGGTTTCATACAACCATGCTTTCGGGACGAGCAATGAACTGCTGCCGATTCCGGATCCGATCGAGCAGCGAAACCTGCTGGTCGCGACGCGGGCGTGGGGTGCGGACATCATCGAGGTCGGGTACCGCCAGCGCGGACTGGACCTGGACGCCTTCCTGTGGCTGTGGGACGAACTGCTCGGCGCCGGAGTTCCCATACTCGGGAATGGTGTCTCGGATACCCACGGTGGCACACCCGACAACTGGCGGATGAGCGCCAACAACTTCGTGACCTGGATCCTCGCGCCGGATGCGACCCACGCATCGCTGCTCGAAGCATTGCGGCGGGGCCGGGCATTCTTCGGTGACCTGACGCTCTTCGACGGCTCAGCCGACCACGCGACGCCGGAAGGCTGGCACATGGGAACGATCATCATCACCGATCGGACCAGTGTTGATGTCACCACGACAGTGGCCGGTCTCGAGGTCGGTGACCAGGTCCGTGTGATCGAGTCCGGGGTTCCATCCACGACGCTTGTTGCTTCGAACACGAGTGTCAGTGTGCCGATAACGATATCACTGCCGTCGGGGGAGACCTCGTTCGTCCGCGCGGAGGTGTACGCGGCAGACGGCACGGCCAAGGTCTTCACGAACCCACTGGTCTTTCTGCGCTCGATGCCACCGGATGGCCTGACGCATCACCGTGCGGCGTTTGATCTGCGCGGGTATCGGTCGATGCACCTGGATCAGTTGTATCTCATGGATCTGTGCGTGATGGAGTCCGGCGGGGCGAACCGGATGGAGATGCACGTGCAGGCGCTGGAGGGCGGAGCGACCGTGGTCATCGACGCATCCGATCGCGGCGGCCTTCCCGCGTCGGTCATGCTTGCGGGCCTGACGGGAACGATTGAGGTTGACAGCGAGGCGATGACCATCGCCATCACCGACCTGGTCGGGGCGGGCACGATCGCGCTGGTGGACGGCCTGGTGGCGTGTGAGGGCGATGCGAACTGCGACGGCCTCGTGAACTTCCACGACCTGGAACTGGTGCTGAGTCAGTGGGGCGAGGCCTCGCCTTTCGGTTTCCAGGGCGATGTGACGGACGACGGCGCAGTGGATTTTGATGACCTGAATGCCGTGCTGGAGTTCTGGGGAGCAGATTGTGGGTTCGGGGTTGGGTTCTAGCGTTCGCCTTGTCTCATCCGGGTCAGACTCTGCCACTGCGCACTGCCAGAGTGGACTAGAATGGCTCCATGCTCAGACTTGAAGGGAATGCCAAACTCACCGGAACGGAACGCTATGTCGATGACCTTCCGATTGGTGATGCACTCTGGGGAATGACCGTGCGCTCGCCCGCAGCGCGGGGACGCATCAGGAACATCCGGTTCGGAAATGAGATCGACTGGTCCGAGTTCGTCATCGTGGATCACCGCGATGTGCCCGCGAATCAGGTGCGGCTGATCCAGTTGGACCAACCCATTCTCGCGGCGGACGAGACCCGTCATCGCCACGAAGCCGTTGTTCTGCTTGCCCATCCGGATCGCGAGGCGCTCCGTCGCGCGGTGCGCGCCGTTGAGATCGAGGTCGACGAACTTCCCGCTCTTCTTGACTACCGCGTCAAGCCCTCGAAAGCACAGGTACAGGCGGACGTCGGTGATGGACCCAACGTGCTCTCCGCACTGCGGATCGAGAAGGGGAATGTCCTGCGGGCGCTGGCGGATGCGGCGCATGTCATTGAGGGTGAGTACGAAACAGGTGCGCAGGAACATGTGTACCTCGAGAACCAGGGGATGATCGCCTGGCTCGACGGCGATGTCGTGTGCGTGCAGGGGTCGATGCAATGCCCCTACTACGTGTCGAATGCACTGACCCACGGGCTTGAGCGCGATGCGGCGCACGTGCGCGTCATCCAGACCCCCACCGGCGGCGGGTTCGGTGGCAAGGAGGATTATCCGTCCATCATCGCCCTGCATGCCGCACTTCTGTCCATCAAGGCGGGAGGCCGGCACGTCAGGATGGTGTATGACCGGGGCGAAGACATGGCCGCGACGACCAAGCGCCATCCGTCACTCGTGCGGCACCGCACGGGAGTCGATGCCGATGGCCGGCTGGTGGCACAGGAGATCGAGGTCATCCTCGACGCCGGCGCTTACGTCACCCTGTCGCCGGTGGTGCTCAGTCGCGGCATCATTCATGCAGGTGGTCCGTACCACTGCGACAACGTGCAGATCAACGGGCGGGCCATGCTGTCGAACAGTGTGCCGTACGGGGCATTCCGCGGCTTCGGTGCACCGCAGACCCTGTTCGCCCTAGAGCGGCACATGGATGTGATCGCCGCGAAACTGGGCATCGACCCCGTCGAACTGCGACGTCGCAACCTGATCCGTGACGGGCATACGACGTCAACGGGGCAGGTGATTGACGATGGCGTGGACCGTGTGCGACTGCTGGACCGAGCGGTCGAGCAGTTCGAATTTGCGAAGCGTCGCTCAGCACACGAGGCATTCAACGCGGAACACCCCTACCTCCGCCGCGGCGTGGGGCTGGCGTCCTTCTACCACGGAGCGGGCTTCACAGGCTCGGGAGAGGATGAACTCAAGTCGAAGCTGGGCATGCTGGCCAGACCGGATGGTGTGATCGAGGTGCTGAGCGCGAATACCGAGATCGGACAGGGCACACAGACGGTGTTCACGAAGATCGTCGCGGATCGACTGGGCTATGACCCGGAGCACGTGGTGGTCGCGGCACCCGATACAGGTCGGGTTCCGAACAGCGGGCCGACAGTCGCTTCTCGTACCACCATGGTGGTAGGTCGCCTCGTCGAGCGAGCGGCGGATCTGCTGCGTGATGAGCTTGACCTCCCGAACGACGCCGCGGGGAGCGACGTGCGCTCGGCCGTCATCGACTGGTATGCAGCGCATCCGGGTGAGGAGTTGCGAGTGCAGTCACAGTACGAGCGCCCGCCGGGAAAGAAGTGGAACAACGAGACCTATCGCGGCGACGCCTATGGCACATTTGCGTGGGCGAACTACCTCGCAGATGTTGAAGTGGACACGCGGACGGGCCACGTTCATGTCCGCGATTTCCTGGCATTGCAGGAGGTCGGCAAGGTCCTGCACCCGACGCTCGCCGCGGGACAGATCCAGGGTGGCGTGGTGCAGGCGATCGGTTGGGCGCTGTACGAGGAGTGCCACTTCGATGAGGGAGCGATGGCCAACAACCAGTTGACCAACTACATCATCCCGACGAGCGATGATGTGCCTCGGATCCAGGTCGTCTTTGAAGAGAATCCGTACCCACATGGTGCGCAGGGGGCGAAGGGGATCGGCGAACTGCCGATGGATGGCCCGGCGCCGGCCATCGCGAATGCGGTGGCGTCTGCGCTGAGTGACCCAACGGGATGCGCGGTGATTCCGCTGACGCCGGAGCGGGTGTTCGAGGGGAGCGCGGTCAGGGGTCCCGGGATCTGAGGTTGCCCGCCCTCTCCTCCAAAAACACGACAGGCCGGACTGAAACGTCCGGCCTGGTGCAAAGAAATGGGCCTAACAGGACTTGAACCTGTGACCTCACCGTTATCAGCGGTGCGCTCTACCAACTGAGCTATAGGCCCGGCCACCCTCAAGGGGGTCGGGGAGTATAGCAGAGGCGTTCGCGGCGGGGCAAGAGAGAACGAGTCTGCCGACTCCCTGCATCCAGACGGCGTTTGCGTGCGAGTACGGGGCGGTCCGACAACTCCCCCACCGCTTTGGAGGCCCCCGCCATGATCATCCTGCTCCGTGCCGTTTCTCTGGGCGTCGTCGCGGCGACCGCTGCACTCCTTCCAGGGAAGGAAGCGACGCCCGCACCGGCAGCCCAGGATGTCAAGGTCGATCGCGTCATCTACGACTTCGGGAACACCGAAGAGGCCCTGCGCTGGCGGACCGTCGTTGATGGCGTCATGGGCGGACGGTCGACCGGGCAAATCAGTACCACGGGTGCCGGGAACCTGCTCTTCACCGGTCGCCTGAGTCTTGAGAACAACGGTGGCTTCTCCGCCATTCGTTCGGCCGCCGACAGCGTCGACTACTCGCACGCCGACGGGTTTATCGTCAAGGTTCGCGGCGACGGACGAACATATCGTTTCGATGCGCTGCTGCGCACCGGCCGGGAGAGTTCGGGTGATGCCTATCGCGTCGGCGTCGAGCAGTGGCGTGTCTGGCAGGAGTTTACGACGCGTGCCGATGAGTGGATCGAGGTGTACCTGCCATTCGAGTCTTTCTCGAAGCCCACGTTCTACGGGACCGAGATGCCGATCGCGCCGGAACTGGACCCCGCACGGATCGCACGACTCGGCTTCATGCTGTACGACAAGCAGCCGGGGCCATTCCGCCTGGAGATCGCGTCGATCAGCACGTATCGCGGGCAGGCATCGACGGCTGCCCCGGAGGTCATCGCCGTTTCGGACAGTCGTCTTGATCGGTTGATCGAACGCCTTGATGTGCCTTCCGAAGAACCGTATACCGATCAGCCTCGGGACGCCGCAGCGGATCGCTCGGAACTGAACGCCTATCTCGGAGCCGCCGTCTCACGCGGCGTCCCGCTCTTCAATCACGGTCAGCACGGTGCTTGTGTTGCGGTATACGAAACGGCGCTGCTGGGCGTGCTGCACCTGTGCTCCTCCGACCTGCTGACGGAGTCGGAACGCGAACATGTGCAGCACGTGCTGGGTGACTCGTGGCATGATGCGGCGGATCGAGCATGGGCGCTGCGCGAGGTCATCGACGAACTGCTGATCATGAGTTCCCTGTGAGGTACCTGAAGACGAGAGTATGGGCCGACCGCAGTCCACGATGCCCGAGCGGATCAGGTGCTGAAGCGGACGTTCACCGAGGTTCTCACTCCAGGACCGCCGGTTGCGGAGCCCTTCGGCAACACTCCCCGGCCCTGTCGCCCGATGCCGCACTCCGCCCGGCCCGACTACTGGACCCGCAAGATCGAGTGCCTAAAACGCACTGATATTCTCGTAGGACTCAGGGCGTCGGTCGCGGAAGAACTGCCAGGTGTTGCGGACCTCCTGGATCTTGTCGAGGTCGAGGTCGGCGATGACGAGTTCCGTCTGGTCGCGTGAGGCTTCCTTGATGATCTGGCCACGGGGATCGCAGAAGTAGGACTGACCGTAGAACTCACCCATGTTCCACGGCGCCTCCGTGCCGACGCGGTTGATGGCGCCGACGTAGTACTGGTTGGCGACGGCGTGAGCCGGCTGCTCGAGTTTCCAGAGGTACTCGCTCAGACCCGCAACGGTGGCGCTGGGATTGAAGACGATCTCGGCGCCATTGAGCCCGAGTTCACGTGCGCCTTCCGGGAAGTGGCGGTCGTAACAGATATAGACGCCGATGTTGCCATGGCGCGTCTCGAACACGGGATAGCCGAGGTTGCCGGGCGTGAAGTAGAACTTCTCCCAGAAGCCCGGCTTGCAGTGTGGAATGTGGTGCTTGCGGTACTTCCCGAGATACATGCCGTCCTCGTCGATGACGGAGGCGGTGTTGTAGTAGACGCCGGGCATGTCCACTTCGTACATGGGAACGACGAGAACCATCTTGTGCTTCGCCGCGAGTTGGCAGAAGAGTTCAGTCGTCGGCCCGTCGGGGATCGACTCGGTCAGGTCGTACCACTTCGTTTCCTGTTCGGCACAGAAGTAGGGACCATAGAAGAGTTCCTGCATGCACAGGACCTGCACACCTTCGGACGCGGCCTGCTCGATGAGCGCCACGTGGGCGTCGATCATGGATTGCTTGATCTTCTCCAGAGGTGCATCGGCGGACTCTGTGAGCTTGACCTGGGTCAGGGCGGCGCGCGTCACTCGTGGCATGGGGATCTCCGGTAGGCAGGGAACAGGGTTGGTGATCAGGAAACAGAGGTTGAGCGCCTTCGCGCGGGAACCGAGACGAGTACTCAGAGCCAGCGCTGGACCATGACTCGGGATTCGGTGAAGAAGGAAACCGCATCGGTGCCGTTGGCGTGGAGGTCTCCGAAGAAGGAGTGGCCCCAGCCGGAGAAGGGGAAGCACGCCATGGGGGCGGGCACGCCGACGTTCACGCCCAGCATCCCGGCGCCGATGTTCGTCTTGAAGCGACGGGCCGCATGGCCTGAGTCGGTGAAGATGACACTCATGTTGCCGTAGGGCGAACGGTTCACCGTCGCAATCGCGGCATCAAGCGTCTCCTCGCGCATGATGCTCAGGACCGGGCCGAAGATCTCATCCTCGACGACGGCCATCCCGGGGCGGCAGTGGTCCAACACGGTCGGCCCGACGAACCAGCCAGTCTGCGGCATGTCGGCGGTACGACCATCCAGCGCGAGCGTGGCCCCCTCATCGACACCCTTCTCGATGTAGTGGTGCACACGCTTGAGGGCATCCTCGTCGATGAGCGGACCCATTCCGACGCCCGGCTCATGCCCGGAGCAGACCTTCATCTTCTTCGCGGCCTCCACCACACCGGGCACCAGCCAGTCAGCGCTGTCACCGACACACACCACGACCGATCCCGCAAGGCAGCGCTGGCCGGTGTTACCGAAGGCGGAGCCCACGATCCCCTCGATGGCGGCGCCGCGGTTGGCATCGGGCATGATGATGGAGTGGTTCTTCGCACCGCACATGCATTGCGCACGTTTGCCGTGCGCGGTTGCGGTCGTGTAGATGTGTCGACCAATCTTCGTGGATCCGACAAATGAGACGGCCCGCACATCGTCATGCGTAATGAGATGGTTGACGACATCAGGACCGCCGTTGACGAGATTGAGCACACCCGGAGGCAGGCCGGCTTCCTGGGCGAGTTCGGTGCAGCGGAGCGCCGAGAGCGGAACCTTCTCGGAGGGCTTGAGCACGAAGGTGTTGCCGCAGGCGATCGCCATGGGCCACATCCACATCGGCACCATCACCGGGAAATTGAATGGTGTGATACCGACGCACACGCCGAGGGGGACGCGGTCGACCGTGGAGTCAATGCCGACGCCGCCCTCATCCTCCGTGCGACAGAAGGATGAGGACACCGCAATCTGAGGCAGGCTCTGTCCCATGATCAGCGCCGGTGCGGAACATGCGAATTCGATGCAGTCGATGCCGCGACGCACGGAACCGATGGCTTCCGGTTTCGTCTTACCATGTTCAGAGACGACGATGTCCGCAAGTTCATCGACGTGTGCTTCCAGGAGGGTCTTGTAACGGAAGAGAGGCTGGACGCGATCACCGACCGGTGTCGCTGCCCACTTCGGAAAGGCCTCAAGTGCAGCCTGCACGGCGTCCTCGGCGGCGCGGGTGGCGTTGAGCGTGGCCTGAGAGACCGCCGCGCCCGTCGCGGGGTTCACATTGGTGCGGGCGTCGCCGCTCTCTGCGGGAGCGGAGGCGCCATTGATGATGTTGGGTGTCGGTGTTGCGGACATGGGCATCCTTTCATGAAGAGACCCTGATTGTAGGGGATCGCGGCCTTTCTGGTCCTGCCGAAACGATGTCGACCCCGTTTCGAAGTGCAGGTTTGCGTCGGGTCGGCACGTGGCTCCTTCAGGATTCTCCAGGATCCAGTTCCGGTTGGCAGCGCGCCGGTGGCCGTCGTCGCCATCGAAGCGGATGGCGATGATCTTCCCGAGTTCATCGTCACTGACGCGGGTACTGACATGTCGGCCGGTGGCGTCTACGTCATGTCCGGTGAAGGTGGCGGGACGCTGGAGTCACCCACCGTGATCGACGAGGGCTTCCGCGCCGGAGACATCGCGACCGGTCACCTGAATGGCGATCAGCACTCGGATTTCATCGTGATCGAAACCGGAAAAGACGCCGGACTCCGTTCGTACATCGGACAGGGCAACTCAACCTTTGACCAGGCGACGTTCACGATCGCCGAAGCGTTTCAGTCAATCGCGCTCGCCGATACAACCGGGAACGGAACCGACGAGATCATCGCCCTGACCGAGAGCCCGGTCCGCCTCCAGGTCTGGTCCGTCGACGAGGGCATGCCATCACTCGTCACCGAGGTGCCCGCACTCAACGTCACAGAGGGCAGCGTCGCCGCGGTCGACATCGACCAGGACGGGCGGATCGAGATCATCGTTGTACCCTTCCTGTTCGAGTTTGCTCCGAACCTCCAAACCACCGAACTCCCGCTCATGATCTACCGGAGCACGTCCTCCGGAGAGTTCGTGGTTTCCGAGCTGGTCCAACCCGGCGGCGCCATGCGCGAAGTGCAGCTGGTGGATCTCGATGGCGACTCGGATCTCGACATCGTCGGAGATGGTCTCGGCGGCTTCGAGATCACGATGCTCTGGAACCGAACGGTCTCCGGTTGCGCAGGCGACGCAGACGGCGACGGACAGGTGGACTTTGATGATCTGGGTGTACTGCTTGAAGACTGGGGCATCACGGTAACGGCGGCGTGTCCGGGACCTGATCTGGACGGGGACACGATCGTGTCCTACTCCGACCTCGAGGTCCTTCTCGATCACTGGGGCTCTTCCTGCAACTGAATCCAGCGAATCAGCCCGGCATCCGCCGTCAGACCGATGCGGATGCCGGCTTTTTTCTTCCCGACGCGCAAAGAGACTCATCAGCCCGTCTCACTGATGAGGCGGGAGACGTGCGCCGCGGTCTGATGACCCATGGGGTTGATGCCCCGGCAGCACGATTCAAGATCTTTCAGAACCCGGACCACTGCGGTTCGGGTGGAGTCAGCCCCCGTCGATCGCACAGTCGGCGGGAGCCGGAAATCTACAGTGCCCTTTGAGAGGAGACTGAACCATGCGTCATGCATCGTTCATGTGTGTCGTGGTCGGCGCTGCCGCCGCGACGGTCAACGGCCAGGTCATCATGGAGGACTTCGTTGACGGAGGCGGCGGTGCCGCGTTCGACCCGGGTCTCTCATACGACTTCGGTACGGCGACGGACTTCACGGGTGTTCTCGATCACCATGACCTGTTCCCCGGTGCTCTCTGGCTGTACGCGGATTCGGTGAACGTCAGAGCCATCGGCCTTGCAGCCGACGAATACATCGAGAGTGTCGAAGTGACCTGGGAAGACTTCTGTTTTCCTCCCTGCACAACGCTGACGATCAACGGCGAACTCGGTGCGACGGCTTCGGTCACGGCATCTCAGACCTCCGTGATTGAGACATGGGTGCTCTCGACGTCCGACATCGGCGGGGAGCGCATCACGTCCTTCGACCTGTCCTCCTTTGAGGGTCGGATCGACTCCATCAATGTTCGAATTGCCCCGGCGCCCGCGGGTTCGCTGGCGCTGGCCGGTCTCGGCGGCTTCATAGCGCTTCGTCGCCGACGGAACTGAGATCGACACGCGACATCAGGCATCTCTCCATCACAGGACTCGGGTCGCTCCCGGGTCCTGTTTCATTGCATCACGTATCATCTCGGGACGAAAGTGATTGAATCGAGGAGGTCTGCATGCGCTACGTGATGAAACAGCGGCTCTTTTCCTGGGGCAACGACTTCAACATCAGGGATGAAGAGGGACGCGAGGTCTTCTTCGTGGATGGCCGGGCCTTCTCCCTCGGCAAGAAACTGTCATTCCAGGACATGGAAGGCAACGAACTGGCGTTCATCCAGCAGCGCCTGCTGTCGTGGGGGCCGACGTACGAGATCCTGCGAGATGGCCGGGTCGCGGCCGTCGTCAAGAAAAAGCTCTTCACCTTCTTCAACTGCCAGTTCACGATTGACGAACCCGGCCCGAATGACCCGATCGCCAAGGGCGACTTCATGGATCACGAGTACGTGATCTCTCGGGGCGGGGCGCCGATCGCCACCGTCTCAAAGCGCTGGTTCTCGTGGACGGACACGTACGGCGTTGACATCGTGGATGGCGAAGATGACATCCTGCTCCTCGCTTCCACCGTCGTCATCGACATGGCGTGTCATCAGGATAACAATTAGGTGTTGGGTGTTGGCTCTTAGGGGTGTTGGAATAGCCCGAACCCCGAGCACCTGACCCCTGATCAAACGAGAAACGCCGGCACTGCTGCCGGCGCTCCCTTGGGACACCCCCACGGACGTTTCTCTCTTCTCCACGAGGAGCCTCGATCAGAGGCAGGTGTTGCCCCAGTTGCCGAGTACGGCGTTGAGGTCGGCGAAGTTGACGACGCTGTCGAGGTTGGAGTCACCGTTTTCACCCGGATTAACGCTGTCCTGCCACGCCTCCAGCACCATGTTGAGGTCGGCAAAGCCAACGGCGTCATCGCCGTCCACGTCGCCGGCGCAGCCGGGCTCGCCGCAATCCTCGAAGACCGTGATCGCAAACGCCGGGCTTGACGAAATGCCGCCGGCGGCTGATGGATCGCTGACATACCAGCGACCGAAGAGGGTCTTGCCTTCCCACGTGGGCAGATCAGGGATCTCCATGCTGACCGACCCGAAGCCGTCACCGGCGCCGCCGCCGCCGAGCGTGGCGGTGAGCGTGGTGACCGGTGAAAGAGGCAGGTTCGCAGGCGGTACGGCAACCGTGTCGATGGCCAGCATCGCTTCGGCTCCGCCCAGGGCGTTGAAGATCCCGATGGTCATACTGCCGTTGCCGCGAGCCGGCGCTTCGAGGGCGACAACCGCGGGGATGAACCCGCCCGAACCGGGGCGCCCGGCACCCATGACCAGCGGCATGCAGGCGGACTCGGCGTAGAGCGTCGGCCGATCGAAGGGCGGAAGTTCCGCCTCCACCCGGCCATCAGTCATCGGGCGACTCAGGAACGCAACGAGCGCGGCCTGTTGGCCCGGGTTGAGACCGAGCGGGCGAATCAACGGGTTCTTGTTGGGCGCGTTGAAGTCTCCGCCGCGGTTGTAGAACGCGACCACGTCCTCAAGCGTCTCGAACTGCCCGTTGTGGAAGTACGGTCCCCGAAGTTCGACGTTGCGCAGTCCGGGTGTCTTGAATCTGCCGCGATCGGCTGGATTGCCGGTGACCTCGAAGCGACCGAGGTCGTCGTCCTGCGGCCGGACGCCGATGTAGTGGAACTGGTCATCCGTAAAGCGGTTGCCGGCATGGCAGACGGCGCACCCGGAGTTGATGAAGATGTTCTGCCCCTGGAGTTCCTGTGGTGTGAGAGCGCCGGGGGAACCACCGAAGAAGTCGTCGATGGGCGTCTGGTTGGAGAAGAGTGTGCGCTCATAGGTCGCGATCGCCATGGCAATGCGTGATGGGGAAACCTCAGCGGAGCCGAATGCCTCGGTGAAGAGCGCCGGGTAGTCACGCCCTGCGATCCAGATGTCGAGATCGGCGGGGATGTCCGATGCGAGCGCGAGGGGACGGGAGTCCTGGACACGGGACGCCACGTCCGCCCAGTCGCGCCCGAGGTGGCCCATCTCGGCACTCGAAACCGGCGGGCCGGCGACCTGGCTCTCGAGTGCTGCGCCGGGTCCGAGGATGACGACGCCGGTGAGCGGATCCTCGAAGAAGTTCTCTGCCCGACCATCCCAGAAGAGCAGCGGCGCGTAAGCGGCATTGATCATCGTGGGTGCCTTGCGCCCGGTCACCTGCTCCATGATGCCGAAGTGAGCCTCCCATTCGTACGCACCCGCGGCATCGCTGAGCGGCACACCGGGGGATCCGGTGACATCATCGGGAGTGCCGAAGGCACCATCCGCACCGGGATGGGTGGAACGCAGGCTGCCGATTACGGATCGGGGGTCAGCGCCGCCGACACCGGGAATGTGGCAACTCCCACACGCCGTCAGACGCGTCGACGACAGTTGCTCGTCCCAGAAGAGCGCCTTGCCGAGGTTGACCTTGGCGGTCGTGATGGCGTTGCCGGCGGGACTGGGCGGTGGCTGGAGCGGTTGAGGGGGCTGCGGCCCGCCGGGTTGTGCGGCGGCGATCCCCGCGGCGGCGAGCGTTGCAATGGCGACTGCGACCCTGTTCAGGCATGGGTTGGTGGTTTGGCTTCTCATTCCGGGTCCTCCGAGCGGTTCTGGATGTGCGCGGGGACAACGACCCGGTCTGCGGTCGTCTCTTCCAGTCGGCATCGGATTCCGTTGTCCCTCGCGTCATCAACGCCGCTCTTGCCGGTTGATTGCCTGAAGTGGACACAAAAATCCACATTTTCTTGAGGGAAGGCGTGGCCCACCACTGTCCAAATTTTGCCCACGTTGACGCGCCCGCCCCCGGTCATCGCGCCAGAACACGCAGAGACGGGCTGGCATGGTGGTTGCACATCGTTCTGCGGCTCACAACTTCGCAACCTCGGAAACGCATCTGATCGGCGCTGGCGTGATCGGTGCGCCCGGAAAGGAGCATGCGATGGCCGATCGCTTCGGCATCGAATTCGTTCCTGCGCGCGGTCCGCCGCGTGCATCCCGCCCCTGACCACATCGTCACCCGGACCCAACGAGCGACCGCCCTCGGGAAGTCGCAGCGCAGCGCTGTTGCTGCGCGCTCACGAATCAGAAGGAGAGAACAGGATGAACCCCATGATCAAACGAACACTGCACCACTTCGTCGGCTGTGCCTGCCTCGTCAGCGTCGCGGCCACAGCATCTGCGCAGGTCGGCAATCCACAGCCGGCCACGCTGCTGTCGACTCTCGACTCCCACCTCGGCATCTTCATCGGAACGAGCTTTCCGGGCGAAATGAATGCCACAACCTCACTCGTCACGGTTGTTCGTTCCGATACGGACACGACGTCGTACGCGAACCTCGTCACCAACAACGCATGGGTCATCAACCAGACAGCAACTCCCGACTTCGACATCACCGGCTCAACCTTCGTTCAACTCAGCGGCGACGGTCAGCGTCGTTTCCAGTCCCAGTGCGTGATGCCGCACATGGTTGAGGGCGCCATCATTGCGAAGGTGGACTGGGACTGGGGTCCCGAGGCGTGCACGACCTACGCCGTTGTTCCCCCGTATGCCGTTGCCGGGATGCCTGAGACGATGCTCGAGACGGTCTCGGAAATCTACGCCGTACCGGATATGAGCCGCGGTTCCTGCTGGACGGAAAGTGCCGGAGATCACTGTGACTTCTTCCGCCGCACGTTCGTGAACGGCTTCGGCTCAGACGTCGGCTGCTACATGGCGTACCTCGACTGTGATCACGGCTCGATCTGCAGCGGCCATGCTGAGGGCACCGACTCCCGCGTCGGCTGCAGTGGAAAAGCAAAGAAGAAGGTGGAGTGCGTCACGGTCAACGGGCGTTCCTTCTGCAAGATGACAGCGGCCTTCGTCGGGCATTGCGGATTCCCCAGCGTGAAGTTCAACGCGGACGACTTCGGCTTCGAAGTCAGCGGATTCGGCTGGGACTACTTCAACACGACGACCGACCTCTCGTGCCCCTGCGACTGCGCACCGGATGTCGATGTCGTACCCCCTGATGCGATCGATCATGAGACGATCGACATTGATGAGATCGATCACGATGTCATCGACAACCCCCTGCCCGACTTTGATCACGACGAGACCGGCCTCCGTGCCGACATCGATCGCGATGGCGACGTGGACATGGGCGACCTCAGCGACCTCCTTCAGAGCTGGGGCAACCTCGGTGGCGCCTCGGACCTCGACGGAAGCGGCCGGGTCGATTACAAGGATCTCATGCTCCTGCTCGACGAATTCGGCGCCGTGCGCTGACCCTGGTCTGGCGACACGTGTGAGCCCATAGGTTGCCGGATGGCCGCCCTCGGGCGCGTCTGGATCAGCGCGGGCGCTCCGCGGGCTCCCCAGCGGGAGTCCGCGGAATTTGAGTGAGAGGCTTTCGGCATCGAGCACTCACCATCCGGAGTGGTGAATCCGGGGGTGCCTGACCGGCCTCATTTCCGATAGGATGCGAACGGCGCCCGCCCTTGTATGTCGGGCTGATCTGTTCCTCCAGCCGAGCCTAATCTGTTGCGTAGACCCCTTGTCAATCCCCGCGAAGCCGAAGCCGCCTGGACCGCAGCGCAGAAGGTCGTCGAAACACACCGACGCCTCGTCGAAGACCTGAAGGTCGGACAGACGCTGGCCGACATCGATCTGCTGGTGGCCCGCATCCTGCACGATCTCGGCTGCCGATCCTGTTTTCTGAACTACCGACCGCCGCGGATGAACCCCTTTCCAGCGCACTCCTGCCTGAGCGTGAACAACTGCATCGTGCACGGGCACCCGGGATGCCATGCCGAACCGATGCGCCCGGGGGATGTGCTGTCCGTCGACATCGGCGTGCTGCACAAGGGATGGATCGGAGACGCCGCGTGGACGTACGCCTTCCAGGAAGTCAGCGACGAGAATCGACGCCTGATGGAGTGCGGCAAGGAAGCCCTTCGCCGCGGCATCCCGACGCTGCGCGCCGGCCAGCCCTACTCGGACTGGGCACGATGCGTGCAGGACGTGGTCGAGTCGGAGTATGGCTATTACTGTGTGCGTGACCTGGGTGGCCACGGATACGGCAAGAAGCTGCACGCCCCGCCCTACATCTCCAACACGATGCCGGAGTATCGCGGCCAGTGGCCGGACGCAGAGCGCACGGCCCAGCCGGGCACGCTCGTTGCGGTCGAACCCATGGTGGCGATAGGCACCGGTCGGCGTCAGGAGAGTGCGCGCGAGTGGCCGATCTACACCGCCGACGGCACCATCGCCGTGCACTACGAGGCGGACGTCCTCATCAGTGAGGAAGGTCCCCGCCTGCTCACGGAGGGAATGGAGTCGTTGCCGGACATCGTGGGCTAGGGAACGGGGAACAAGGGACAAGGGAACGGTGAAGCACACGTGTCCCCTGCCCCTCGTCATTCGTCCCATCTCACAAACAGTCATTCCCCCAGTGCTCGAGCACCCACTCCAGATCGCTGAAGTTCGTCCGGCCGTCGCAATTGACGTCACCCTCCAGGAAGCCCGGTGTGCCGACGGCGCCCCAGTTGTCGAGGACGATCTCAAGGTCCTCGAAGTTCACAACGAGGTCGCCGTTCGCATCGCCGCGGCAAAGCCCCGGGATCAGGAAGACGATGAACGCTTCCGTGCCGTCGGTGAAGTGCACGTTTGCGACGATCTCGCCTCGATCGTTGAGCGCCCCCCTCGACCCGGACTCCGGCCCGTTTCCGGTCACCATGAAGAGGCTCTCGATGGTCCGGATGTCGCCGAGTCCGAGGAACAGGCTCTCCCCTTCGCGCACGACGATCCTGGGATCACCCCAGCGCGTGGTCGCAACGATCGCGTAGTCGCTGGAAGCGTCGACATCGTCGCCGCGAAGTTCACACACGAGCGCGACCTGTCCGTGGCGGTTCAGGTCAAAGCGTGCGTAGGTGAGATCATCAATCTGAACGTCATGGAGCGGCAGAAGCGACGTGCCTTCTCGCACCACGATCTGCGGCCCATCGGCTCCGCCGTTTCTCACGATGGCCGTATCTGCGTTCGTCGAGATGAACGCACTGTCAAAGCGGGATGTGAAATACACCTGCCCGTCGGTGTTGATGACCGCTGCAAGTGAGTCGGCGTAGGTATAGACCGATCCGATGTATGGTCCGGGATGATTCACCGCACCCATCGTCTCCATGGTGCCATTGTCAACTCGCCAGACCCCGTCAAGATCAGGTGTGCCGCCTTCCACGAAATCCTGGCCGAAGGCCACCTGGCTCGCATTGTTGATGGAGAGATCAACGCCGATCGGAAAGCCGCCGTCGAAACTCGTCGTGGCGCCCAGCGGTGTCTGCTGGGACTCAATGGCAGTCACACCGAGTGCACCTGCCGTCCCGTGCCAACTGCTCCAGAACGAGCCGAAGAGCGGGTGATCCAGTTCCGCGGAGAGCGCGAGCATGCCATGGTCGTTCAGGACGACACGGCCGATGTGCAGGTCACCGAAGATGGCGTTCGCGGCAACCGCACTCGCATCGTCACCCTCGACCACCACGCGTGACAGCGATCCCCCGGCGTTCGTCCAGTAGCCGGTCCCCGCGCTGACTTCACCTCGGATCACGACTTCACCATGTGTGTTGATTGAATTGATTGAAGCATGGTCGAAGGGTTCTCCTTCGCCCGGCGCCATCTGGAATGGCGGAACGACGATCGGCGTGAAGCCAACGTCGGCGGACCAGGTGTAGGCCGCGGCAATGGTGTTGTCTTCGTCCGCGATCAGCGCGTTGACGGCGACGACCCCACTCTCGGCGAGATAGGCTGGCTGGAAGTGGTAGAAGACATAACCAGGCGGTGCACCCGGTGCGGGGGCAGCGGGTTCACCAACGAGTTCAAGTCCATCCTCGGTCTCCATCCAGAGGCTGGAGTTGAGGACCAGGTTGGAAAGTTCGGTGGTGAAGGCAACATGTCCCTGGCCGTCGATTCGTGCGATGGAAAGATCCCCGAAGGTGATCGACTCCGGGTAGACCGGAGTCGGCGCATCCGAGATTGCCACGACGCGGAAGGCCCCCACGTTGGCATGGACGGAGCCGATACACCCAGCGCCGAGACAGAGGGCGCACGCAGTACGGGTCAGCGGGTTCATGTTGTTCTCCTGCTCAGTTCTCATCAGCACCCGGACGGGTGCCTCTCCACCCCTGTTCTGCGCCACCCGGGCGGTATCTCTCAGCATACTCAGAGAAATTCTGCAAACCACTGTCGACATGCAGATCGGGCACCGGGCGCCGGGGGTGAACGCCGCCCCTCAGCAGAGAAACGAGAAGCGCACGCTCCACCGGGTGTTGCCCGGATTCGTCCCTCGCAGCCAATTCCGACATGTACCCGCTCCGCGCCCATCCGGCTGCGTTAGACTCTCCTCATGTCATCAGTTGATCAACCAGCGACCAAGCCCCGCAACTCGAACGTGCGCTTCGTCATCCTCTTCCTGCTCCTGCTCGGGGTCCTGGCCCTGGTGGTGAAGTTCTGGTCGGGCCAGCGCAGTGTGTCAGAACGCAGACGCGATACGACAGCCATCTTCAGGCTGGAACACAAGGCCAACCAGGCGCGGATGGGCGGTGACTTCGATACAGCCATCGACTTCCAGAAGCAGGCCCTCGATCAGGCCCGGGTCGTCTTCGTCGGACCCGACGCCGAGCAACTGCCGCGGGTCGTCGAGACCTACGGGACCTTCCTGATGCAGGCCGGCCGGCACGATGAAGCGGTGCCGATCCTCGATGAAGCGGTGACGCTGTACACTCGGACGTTCGGCGCCGAGAAGCCAGCCACGAAGGCGGCCCGGTCGAAACTCGATCGAGCCCGGGAAGCGGCGAAGTAGGCCCCGTTCCACTCCCCCGCTATCATGCATGGTTGACCCGACAGGAGCCATGACATGAGTCCCACCACCGTCTCATCCGACGCCCGCACGATCCGCGCCCCGCGCGGCACCGCAATCACCTGCAGAACCTGGCAGGCTGAGGCCGCAATGCGGATGCTGATGAACAACCTGGATCCCGAAGTGGCCGAGCGCCCGGAAGACCTCGTCGTCTACGGCGGGCGGGGTCAGGCAGCCCGCTCCTGGGAAGCATTCGACGCCATCGTCAGCACGCTCAAACGACTCGCACCGGACGAAACGCTCCTCGTGCAGTCCGGCAAACCGGTCGGCGTGATCCGGACGACTGAGGACGCACCGAGAGTGCTCATCGCCAACTCCAACCTCGTCCCCCACTGGGCGACGCAGGAGCACTTTGACGAGCTCGCGGCGAAGGGCCTGATCATGTACGGGCAGATGACAGCCGGATCCTGGATCTACATCGGAACCCAGGGCATCCTCCAGGGAACGTACGAGACGTTCGCGGAGTGCGGGGCCCGTCACTTCCCGGATCGCGCCGATGATCCTGCGGGGCCGCTGGCAGGCACGCTCTCTGTCACTGCCGGATGCGGCGGCATGGGCGGTGCCCAGCCACTTGCAGTCACGCTCAACGGCGGCACGTGCCTGATCGCGGACGTTGATCTCACACGCCTTGAACGTCGTCACCATGATGACTACCTCGACGAGATCAGCCCGTCGATTGACGCGGCGATCGACCGCGCGGTCGAGGCGACATCGGCTAAGGAAGGCGTGAGCATCGGCGTCGAGGCGAACGCTGTCGATTTGCTGGAACGCATGCTGGAGCGCGGCATCAACCCGGATGTCCTGACGGACCAGACCTCGGCGCACGATGTGCTGACCGGCTATGTGCCCCACGGCATGACCTTCGCGGCCGCGCTCGAACTCCGCGAACGGGATCCGGACGACTACAAGCGCCGCTCGATGGACTCGATGGAAGCGCATGTGCGCGCCATGGTGGCCATGCAGTCGAAAGGGGCCATCACGTTTGATTATGGCAACAACCTCCGCCAGCGCGCCCTCGACAACGGATTCAAGAACGCCTTTGACTTCCCGGGATTCGTGCCCGCATTCATCCGGCCGCAGTTCTGCGAAGGCCGCGGCCCCTTCCGCTGGGTCGCGCTTTCCGGTGATCCGAATGACATCTTCGTCACTGACGACGCCCTGATCGAACTCTTCCCGACGCACGAGCGTCTGCACCGGTGGCTGAAGGGCTGCCGCAACGAGGACGGCTCACCCCGCTTCAACTGGCAGGGGCTTCCCTCGCGAATCTGCTGGCTCGGCTACAACGAGCGCGACAAGGCGGGGCTGATGTTCAACAATCTCGTGCGCGACGGGAAGGTCTCAGCGCCGATCGTCATCGGGCGCGATCATCTCGACTGCGGCAGCGTCGCCAGCCCGAACCGTGAGACCGAGGCGATGAAGGATGGCTCGGATGCGATCAGTGACTGGGCGATCCTCAATGCCATGGTGAACATCGCCAGTGGTGCAAGCTGGGTCAGTTTCCATCATGGCGGAGGTGTCGGCATCGGCTTCAGCCAGCACGCCGGACAGGTGATCGTGGCCGACGGGACCGACGCCGCGGCGGCCCGCCTTTCCCGTGTCCTCAAGAACGATCCGATGATGGGCGTCTTCCGGCACGTCGATGCGGGGTACGACGAAGCGAAAGCATGCGCCCGGAAGCAGGGCGATGTGGACATTCCGATGTCTGATTGAGATCCGGGGGTTGGGTGTCAGTGTTGGTGGTTCGCAACCGCCGGAGGTGAACTGGTATGCGCCAAGCTGTCCTGATGTCCACGTGCGTTGCATTGATCATGATCGTCGCAGCCTGCCGTTCGGGCACCTCGTCGACGACGCATCGTCCCCGTCAATATGAACCGCCGGTCCCCTCGCTGCTTGGCACAGCACTTCCGCCCCTCGAGTTCGATGCCGAGACGCTGGCGCGATACGAGTCTGAACTCAAGGCGGCCCGCAAACGCTACGACGAAAACCCCGGCGATGAGATGAACATCATCTGGCTCGGACGTCGACTGGCGTACCTCGGACGCTACCGGGAAGCGATCATGATCTTCAGCGAAGGCCTCGCGCTCTATCCGGACAGCTACAGACTCCTTCGCCATCGCGGCCATCGCTACATCTCCTTGCGACGCCTCGACCTTGCCGAGCAGGACCTTCTGAGGGCTGCCTCGCTCGCCGAGGGCGTGCCGGATGAACTGGAACCGGATGGGCTTCCAAATGCCACGAACACACCGCGAAGCACCACGCAGTCGAACATCTGGTACCACTACGCGCTGTCGCTGTACCTCCAGGGTCGCTTCGACGAGGCTGTCGATGCGTGGACACGCTGTCTCGAATTCTCACGCGTGAACGATGACATGCTCTGCGCCGCACTCTACTGGCTGTACCACGCCCGCATGCGCTCCGGACGCGTGGGCGGCATCCGCCCGTGGCTCCGCGCCCAGGTCCGCGAGGACATGGACGTCATCGAAAACCACACCTACCACCGCCTGCTGCTCTTCTACGCCGGAATCATCGAAGAGCGCGACGTGATCGACACCGAGAATGCCTCGCCACTCGACCTGGCGACGTCCGGCTACGGAGTCGCCGCGTGGTACCTCGAACAGGGTCACGAGGAGGAAGCGGTCGCACTCATGCGCCGCATCATCGCCACGAAGTACTGGCCGGCTTTCGGCTACATCGCGGCCGAAGCGGACCTCGCCCGGCGACGCTGACCGATTCGGTTATTCGGCGGACTCGGGCCGGAACGTCATCGCGAACTGGGCGCCGTAGATGGGGTAGTCACTCCGGCAGCGGTAGCCGCGAAACACACCACCGTCATACCCGAGTCTCGTGCAGACGGCTTCGAGCATGTCGCGATACCGAGGCACATCAGAACTTCCGAAGCGTGGGATGCCCCGACCCAGCGGATCAATCGATTCGAGGAGATCCATGCGGTCGATATCGCGGATCGGATCGTTGACATCAGCGAGGCCTCGAACTGCGGTGTCGTAGACCACGAGTGATGGCGGATCCGACTCGGGATAGAGGTCCTCGTGCACGAAGGCGTCGAACTGGAGTCGCTTGGCGGGGAAGTCCACTTCGGAGGACGCCCAGGCGCGTCGCTTGTGCGCGGCACTGACATAGCGAGGCAGTTCGGAGCGATTGACTTCGCAGGTGACGAGGTTAACAGCCGAGGAGGCGCCGAAGGAGGGGTCGGCGAGCATGTAGTGCATCATCTCACCGGCGGCAATGCTGCTGAGGGTTGGCGCCGGGCTGGTGCAGAACTCGGGAAGCACGGCACCGGACGCACCGGCGACGGGTTCCCCGGCGAGATTGAGTGGCTGTCGCCCGTCGGTCTCCGCTTCGACAGCGCGCCGGGAGGTAAAGCGAACGCGCACGCCGGGCCGGAGTCGCTGGAGTCCGATGGCCGCCTTGAGCCAGACGACGTCGATGCGCTCACCGTCGGCGGTGGGATGAAAGAAGGCCGCTTCAGCATAGACATCGGCCTGCACGCCCTTGAGCTGACTCATGGCACGAAACGCCGCCTGCTTGCGCCGGACCTCGAAGTCCCGCCTGGCCTCGGGCACCCACGCGGCGAGGATCGCCTCAAGGGCGCTGCGGTCGCCGATCTCCGAGCGGATGAGTTCTTCGAATCCGTCGACGGCGGCGTGTGCCTGTGCGAGGTCATCGGCATTGACACCGACCTTCGCGCTGGCGCGGAGGACTCTTCGGAGGGGTTCGGGCCCGGGGACGCGATGGACGACGGCGATGGGGTCCGGCGCCCGGACGGCCTTGAGCAGCCGGGAGGCGAGGACCTTGTCGACTCCGAGTTCACCCGCGAGTCGCTGTGGGCCGAGATCGCTCCCCGGAACCTGGGCAAGGACGCGGGAAAATTGGCGCAGGAGGGCATCTCCGGCGGCCGTAATACGCATTTCGAGTGTGTCGCCCTCGCTCATCGCTTGCTCCATCGGGCCGGGAGTCGGCGTCCTGCCGGGTGGGATGGCCCAACTTCACACTACCCCGTCACCGACAGGTCCGCAACATTTCCTCAAAGTTTCCCTGAAACTTCCTTGCAACTTCGACGAAGCCGCCGCATAGTAATGACCGGCCGGGAAACTCCCCGCTCACCCGGCCCGGATCGCGGCATTGAGCGGGGGCACACGCCACGCAGACGTGTGCATCCACAACAGCAGTCCACAGAAACCAGGAGAGTCGAGATGAACACCAACCACCTGATGACGATCGCCGCCATCACCGCAACCGCCTCACTGGCCGGCGCCGGCGTCGGAACCACGACCACCACCTTCTCCTCCGGTGATGAAGGCTGGGTCGGACCCACCGGACTCGGCGGCGCCACCAACATCGACGCCACCGGCGGCAACCCTGGTCACAACATGCACACCGTCTTCAATGACTTCGGCATCACATTCAGCAACGCCACCAATGCCGCCTTCGCCCGCGACTACAGCGGCTACGAAGACATCACCTTCTCCATCGATACCAAGGTCAACCAGATCAACTTCTTCGGTATCGATACCAGCCGACCCTGGCTCATCGAACTCCGCGACTACGACAATGTCTCCACCGGCGCCCCCTGGGTCTCCGTCTGGTACAAGTTCGCCGATATCTCCGCAGCACAGCACGGCGACTGGACCAACTTCAGCGTCACCATCGATGACCCCACCGCTACCGATCTCCCTGCCGGCTGGGGCGGCTACGGCGATGAAGACCCCGGCACATTCGAACCCATCCTACCCGCCGACCGCTCATTCGCCGATGTCCTCGCCGGTGTCGACGAAGTCGCCTTCACCACACTCGAACCCGGCTTCTTCTTCGGCTTCACCGATCATGACGTCCAGATCGACAACATCAGCGTGACCACCACGCCCGCCCCCGGCGCCGCGGTGCTCTTCGCAGCCCTCGGCCTCGGCGCTGCCCGACGCCGCCGCTGATCCAGGTCACCTGACGCCTCGCATGAGGCACGCAGCGCTCAAAACAGCCCGGCGACGCACATGTCGACGGGCTGTTTCATGTGTGGACACAACGACAACGCCACCCCGTCTCCGGGGCGGCGCGTCGGATGATGATGCATGACCTGAAACCGCAGCTCGATAACCTCGACCGGCACGGACACGCCGCGACGAAGTATCGATCAGGCTCAAATTCGCGGCGACCTCGGAAGCAAGGCCGCCGCGGGAGAGGGGAGAACCAGTCCCCTTGGGATCGAGTGTCCACCTCTCATGCGCAAAGAGACGGCGCACCACCCGATCGCACCTGCAAAAGCTCAAAATCAATTCAATTCCTGCCCGGCGCTCAGGGAAGAAAGCGCTTCCGAACCTCCTCCGGGGGCAGGAAGCACTGCTCCGTGCGCCCGCCGAACCGATAGCGGTTCCGCGCGATCAGGTTGTACAGGGCATTGCGGATCGGCCGCGGCAGGACGCGCCCGCACCTCCCCCACCTCCACGGCACCCGCAGATGCCGCGCGATTCCGAGAAGGGCATCCCCGTGGGTGTGCGCCTGTCCATCCTCGATGAGCACCAAGGACTCCAGGTCCTCGGGGATGCCGAACCGGCCTCGAAGGCGCGTTGCAGCCTCCCCGCCCCGCGGCGCGAAGAGCAGCACGTGATCTCGTTCCCGCTTGAGGATGAAACGAACAGACCGCGCGCACATCGCGCAGTGATCGTCGAAGAGGACGGTCGGGGCTTCGACACCATCGGCGTTGGCTGCTGCCTCTGTCATGCCGTGGCCTCGACGACCTGGATGTTCTCCGGGAGGGCCTCAAGGAAACGCCGACCGTAGAACTTCGTTCGAATGCGCGGATCGAGAACGACCACCCGTCCGGAGTCGGACGCACTGCGAATGAGGCGGCCGAACCCCTGCTTGAAACGGATGATGGCACGTGGCAGTGCATCCTCCATGAACGGATTGCCGCCCCGCTCACGGATGAAGTCCGTGCGCGCCTGCACGATCGGGCGATCCGGCGGATCAAAGGGAAGGCGAGTGATGATGACGTTGCGCAGGCCCCGGCCGCGAACATCCACCCCCTGCCAGAAGGACGACGTCCCGAACAGAACAGACCGCTCATCCTGGCGGAATCCCTCGAGGATGTGTGAGCGGCTGCCATCTCGACCGTGCACCCACACGGGCATGTGATGCGCCGCCAGATCATCATGCAGCAGTTCGGCCACCTTGTGCATGAGTCGGAAACTCGTGAAGAGAACGAACGCGCCGCCATCGGTCTCCTCAATGTGCGATCCGATGCGCTCCACGAGTGCGCGGGTGTACGACTGATCGCGCGGATCCGGCATCGTGTGATCGACGAACAACTGCACCTGTGCCGCATGATCGAAGGGGCTGCCCAGCAGCCGAGTGTCCGTCTCCTCATCATTGCAGCCGAGTCGCGTCATGACATGCTGGAATGCAGTCGCAGGATCGCGCGAGATGGTGAGTGTTGCCGAGGTGAGCACCACGCTGTGTTCGCGCCCGAAGAGTTCCTTCTCGAGGATGGGCGCCACCTCCACCGGTGCGCACGCGAATGTGACGCGGCCGCTCCTGCTCGACTCGACCCAGTAGGCGTAGCCGGGCATTTCCATCTTCACAAGACTCTCAACCGTGTGCCCCATGGTCAGCGCGCGATCGGCATAGGACGCCAGTTCATACCGATCCTCTTCGAAGCGGCAGCAGCCACGAAGCTCCTTGAGGGCGACCGACAGCCGATGCAGATGGCCCGCTACGTCCAGTGGTGCGATGTCAGGCGCGGTCACGGTGGCCGTCGTCGCTTCGTCAGCCGAAGCCGGCCCACCCAGCGCGCTGCCCTGGGCGCGGGACTGCCGCACGAAGGCCGTCAGGGCGGCGAAGAAGTCCTTTGCAAGATCACCGGTCTCCATGACGAGGTGGATCGTCCGATCGACGAGCGCGATCGAGTCGTCCGTCACATCGAGCGTCGCGAGGAATCCGGACTGCTTGCGCGTGTTGTGCAGCAACCCAAGGAGATGAAACGTCGATGCCTCGGAGATCGAAAGCCCGAAGTGCTCGCCCGCGATATCTTCGACGTGATGACCCTCATCGAGGATGACATGGTCATACTTGGGAAGAAAGCCGACATCATTGGCCCGCAGCGCCAGGTCAGAGAAGAAGAGCGCATGATTGCAGATGAGCAGGTCGGCACGCTCCATGCGCCGGCGCGCTGTCTGGTAGAAGCATCGATCGTAGTTGGAGCAGCGACGCCCCATGCAGTTGCCCGAATCAGACTGCACCCGGTCCCAGACCGCCGGCCGGTGAAGCTGAGGAAGCGTCGCCAGCGTGCCGTCTTCCGTGTCGTACGCCCACTGCTCGATCGTATGCAGCGTCTCAAGCGATCCAGTGTCGGGAAAGAGCTTGCCCTGGCGACGCGAAGCGAGTTGCAGCCGGCGGACGGAAAGGTAGTTGCCCCGGCCCTTCACGAGTTCCGCCTTGAATGTGGGCCTGCCGTCGTCGCCCGCGAACGCGCGTTCGAGCAGCGGGATGTCCTTCTGGAGCAACTGCTCCTGAAGTGCAATGGTGTTGGTTGCAATCACAACGCGCTCGCCGCGACTGAGAATGGCCAGGATCGCGGGCACGAGGTAGGCGAACGACTTGCCGGTACCGGTCCCTGCTTCGACGAGCAGATGGCGGCGGTGCGCCATGGCGCGATCGACGGCCTGCGCCATGTCGAGCTGTTCCGGGCGAAGCTCGAAATCATCGCCGAAGGCCCGCGCGATGGGGCCGTCAGTCGAGAGCGTCGAGGTGAGCGTCGCAGCATCAGTCATTGCACTGCAGGATGCTATCCGATTCGATCGGCACGGGATCGAGGATGATGGATGAGCCGGAATCAACGGCGAAATGCAGCCACTTGAGTGCAGGCTGTATCATGCCGCCTCATGGATCCCCAGCAGGAACTTGCACGCGCGCTTCAGTTTCACCGGTCCGGCCGCCTGGCCGATGCCGAGCGCGCGTATCGTGCAATCCTGGCGAAGGCGCCACGAAACGTGGATGCCCTGAATCTGCTGGGCTCCCTTCTCGTGCGGCGGAATCGAGTCGAGGATGGCATCCCCCTGCTTCAGCAGGCGAACCGGCTCCGTCCGGGACAGCCCGCGATCATGAACAACCTCGCGACCGCACTGCGACGTCATCGACGCATCGATGAGGCGATCAGCCTCTTTCGGGAGATCGCCCGGCGCGAACCGAAGAGCCCCCGCCCCCACTACGAAATCGCCAATACGCTCGAAGCCGTGCATCGACTCGATGAGGCAGGGGCAGCGATCGACAACGCACTCGCACTGGCGCCGGCCGACCCGCACGCCAACCTGCTCCGGGCCCGGCTTGATCGGCGGAAACGTGAATTCGCCACCGCCCGCGCACGGCTCACACCACTCCTTGACGTGCTGCCCGCAGATGCACCCCCGTCCGTTCGCGGCAAGCTCTGGAACGAACTCGGAATGAGCCTCGACAAGCTCGGGGAGTATGACGCGGCATTCGATGCCTTCGACCACGCCGCGACCGCCTTCCAGGAATCGGCGGAGTATCGCGCCATGGACTCTCCGATGATCCCGGATCTCATCGAGAAGTACCGGGCGTACTTCAAGGGGAGCGATGAACCACAGTCATGGACCGTGACGGACCGACCGACACCCGCTCCGACCTTCATCGTGGGCTTTCCCCGCTCTGGAACCACGATGACGGAGAACATCATCGCGGCCCATCCCGATGTCGAGACGTCGGACGAGAATCCGTTCCTTCAGGATGGCGTCATCCGTCAGCTTCGCGGCGTCGTGGGCAACGACCCGAACTTCACATTCCCCGAGATCATCGGGCGCCTGACTGACGCCCAGGTCGATGCCTTGCGGGAGCGCTATTGGGATCGTGTGGAACAGGACATTCCCGGCGCCCGCTCACGCCCCATGGTGATCGACAAGATTCCCTTCAACCTGATTCACCTGGGGCTGATCAACCGCGTCTTTCCGGAGAGCCGGATCATCCTGGTCATCCGCGATCCGCGTGATGTCGTGCTCAGCAACTTCATGCAGGAGTTCCTGCCCACGCAGTTCACGGTGCACCTCGTGACACTGGAGCGCACTGCGAACCTGTACCGACGTGCCCTCAGCCTGTGGTTGGACATCCGTACTTCGCTGACACTGGCCATTCACCAGGTGCGGTACGAAGACATCGTTGCCGACTTCGAAGCCCGCGCACGCGAGTTGATCGCGTTCCTTGAACTGCCATGGCACGATGACGTGCTCCGATTCCACGAGGTCGCCGCGAAACGCCTGGTCACGACGCCGAGTTACGAAGCGATCACCCGCCCGGTGAATCCCGATGCGAAAGGGCGCTGGCGAAGCTACAGCGCGCACATCAAAGCAGTTGAGGACGAGCTGGCGCCGTTCGTGCAGGAGTTCGGGTATGAAGAGGGACCGGGGACCAGGGACCAGGCATGAGTGCAGGTCACTCGTCCCTCGTCCCTCATCACTGTTCCCTCCCAATCACTATTCCCTCTTATCCCTCGTGATCTCCGCGTAGGCGTTGTGGCTGTGGATCGACTCGAAGTTCTCGCTGTTGATCCGATACCAGGTGATCTGCTCGTCGTCGTCGAGGCGGAGCGCGAGGTCACGGACAATGTCTTCAACGAACTTCGGGTTGTCGAAAGCCGCCTCCGTGACGTATTTCTCGTCCGGACGCTTGAGTACCGCATACACCGGTGAAGAGGCCGCGGCCTCAAGGTGCTTGACGAGGTCTTCGATCCAGAGCGTGCCGTCGAAGCGCACCTGGGCCTCGATCTCACAACGCTGGTTGTGCGCACCGTACTCCGAGATCTCCTTGGAGCAGGGGCAGAGACTGGTGGCCGGCGCCTTGACGCCCATCACGAAATCCGCGTGATGGTTTGCAGTCGCTTCGAAGGTCACCTTGTAGTCCATCAGCCCCGGCTGCCCCGTCACAGGCGCTTTCTTCTCGATGAAGTAGGGGAAGGTGATCTCAAGGTGTGCCGTTTCCGCATCGAGGCGCTCCTTGATCGCCTGCGCGACGGTGCCGATGCACTCGGGCGTCAGGGGGTGCGCGTGCGTGTTGAGCACTTCAAGGAAACGGCTCATGTGCGTGCCCTTCTTGTGATGGGGCAACGCCACGTACATGTTGATGGTGGCAACCGTCGTCAGTTCGCCGCCGTCCGGGGTCCGGAGGGTGATGGGATAGACGACATTCTTGACGCCAACCTTGTCGATGGCGATCCGGCGATCATCCTGCTTCGCCTGGACATCGGGAATCGTGTTGGACTTGGGGGACGCGGTAGTCGGCTCAGTGGGCATGTGTCAGTGTCCTGATGTTTCAATAGACGCAGCAGATCACGCTCGCCCGACGAGGTCCCATGGGGTGCTGCCGTCCCCGCTCACCAGGCGAAGGTGACCGAGTATAGGTGCACGCGGCATCCCGGACGAACCGCACACACAAAACGAGGCGGAATCCCGCCCATTCGTGGCCGTTGTCCCACGAGTCACGCGGCTGCGGACTCGGTCGCCTCCTCGGCATGCTTCTCTGTGAAACTGTGAGCCCACAGCGTGCCGACCGGCGCACCGATCAGCAACCCGGCGATCCAGTCGAAGGGCATGATCCGGCCCAGCGCCAGGATCTCGCCCGAATAAACGGCAGCCCTGAATTCGTTGCCTGACAGGACGCCCGCCGCAACCGGCGAAACCACCGCCAGCGCACACGCCGCCACCACGAGATGGATGAGCGGGCAGGTGTGTGCGACGATACGGGCGAGCGTGATACCCGCGATTCCAGCGGCGATCGCCGCACCGAGCGTCTGCCCGAAGGCATCGGTACGGGCCATGACGAATGCGGCGGCTCCACCGGCAAGGAGCACGGTGGCCATGGCAGCCGGGATCCGCGAGTCGGCCTTCAGGGCTCGTTCCTCTGCCGCATGTTTCCCGCCGAAGCGGATCAGGAGCCACACGAAGGCGACCGCCACGATCGAGAGGATCAGGGCCTCGATCCCGAGGCGATTCATGACGCCCGCGTCCGACGTATGCCGGGCAATGGCGTTGAGCCGGCCCTCGGCCGCCGCCGCCCAGGCGAGGATCACGCCCATGTTGAAGATGGCGAGTCGCAGAGTGCTGAGCTTAAGCGTGATGAACCCGTAAATGCCTGCGAGCACCACGGCCGCCACACCGAGGATCAGGCCCATCACGGGGGCCTCACTGACGAGGAGCGTGTGCCCGGACCCGCCGTCCGGCGCCGTCAGGCCGGAGAGCATGCCGGCGACGACCGGGCCGACCAGAAGGGCCGCGCCGAGCTTCAGCGCCCATCGGACTGAGGCGGTTCGAATGTGAGAGTTCATGCCGGCTCCTGCGAGTGCCCCTGGGGGCCCAGAGATGAGGTCGAGCAGTGTACGGGATCGGCGCCCCGCTATGGTTGCGAATCGGCTCCGTGATGGGGACACTGGCGGGTCTATGCCTGATTCCGCCACATCAGCCCGAAACGGCGCCCCGTATGTCCTGGACGGCGGGTCGCTGAGCATCTTCACCGTCCAGCAGGTCGCCCGACATGGGCAGCTCGTCGAGATCGGGGACGCCGCGATCGAGCGCCTCCGGGCTTGTCATGGGATTCTCGAAGCGGCGATTGCATCAGGCCGCACGATGTACGGAATCAATACGGGATTCGGCTCATTCGCTCACCGCCGGGTCTCGGGCAGTGAACTGCGTGACCTCCAGCGGAACCTGATCCGCTCACACTCGGCGGGTGTGGGCGACCTCCTCCCGGAAGAGGTGGTCCGGGGCATGATGCTGCTGCTCGCCAGCTCCCTCAGCCGGGGCCACTCCGGCGTCCGCCCGGTGGTCGTCGAGACGCTGATCGCCATGCTCAACGGGCGGGTGACGCCCTGCGTGCCACGCACCGGATCAGTCGGCGCTTCCGGTGACCTCGCCCCGCTCGCACACATCGCGCTGACGATGATCGGCGAAGGGTGTGCAACGCTCGATGGGGAGTCGATGGATGGCGCGGCCGCGATGCAGCGGGCGAAGGTCAAGCCCATCACCCTCGAAGCCAAGGAGGGCCTTGCACTCATCAATGGCACACACCTCATGGCGTGCCTCGGCGCACTCGCCATCGCGGACTGTGACCGACTGCTCGATGCCGCGATCGCCGCGGCGGCCATGTCCATCGATGCATGTCGTGCCACGGACGCCTTTCTGGACGAACGTGTTCACGCGCTGCGCAATCAGTCCGGCCCGGCCCGCGTGGCGGCGCGGCTTCGGAACCTGCTCGGCGAGAGCGAGATCATCCCGAGTCACTCGGTCGATGACCCCCGCGTCCAGGACCCCTACTCGCTGCGCTGCGCCCCTCCGGTACTCGGTGCGGCGCTTGACGCCGTCGAGTATGTCCGGGAACAGGTCGAAGCAGAACTGGGTGCCGTCACCGACAACCCGTTGATCTTCGCTGACGACGGCGACCTGCGCACCGTGGTGTCCGCCGGCAACTTCCACGGCATGCCGCTCGCCATCCCCCTGGATGCGCTCTCGATCGCCGTGAGTCACATCGCCGGCATCGCGGAGCGCCGCATCTACTACACGCTCGCTGCCAGCGATCAGGAGAACCCGCTCAACCCTCACCTCAGTCCCATGCCCGGGCTGCACTCCGGACTGATGATCACGCAGTACACGGCAGCCGCATGCTGTAACGAGATCGTAACGCTCTGCTCCCCCGCCTCCGTTGTGAACATCCCGACCTGCGCCGGGATGGAGGACTACAACAGCTTCGGTCCCCGCGCGGGTATGAAGGCGCGACGCGTCATCGAACTCGCCACGCGCGTCGTCGCGATCGAATTGCTGGTTGCAGGTGAAGCACTCGAATACCAGCGCCCTTTGAAGTCCGGCACCGGGGTGGAACGCGCCCATGCCGTCCTGCGAGGCGTGGTGCCGCGGCTCACCGAAGATCGCCCGCCGGCCCCCGATGTCGAAGCCATCTGCCGCCAGATCCGGTTGGGCCGATTCGGCTACTGAACTGCGAGGACCCGACCTGCCGCGGAGGATCCCCATGATCACGCTCATCCGGAACGCCCGACTCCTGACCTTCGACAATGGGATTGAAGGAACGCGTCGCGGCTCGGCGCTTGGCGAGACCGGCGCGATCGATAACGGCTGGATTCGCTTCGATGACGATCGCATCCTCGATCTCGGCTCATGTCCGATGTCGGGTGGCAAGCGTGAGGCCGATCACGTGGTGGATGCTGCCGGTCGCGTCGTGATGCCGGCGTTCATCGATGCGCACACCCACGCCTGCTGGGCAGGCGAGAGGCTCGATGAGTGGGAGATGAAGCAGCGCGGCGCCACGTACCTCGACATCCTCAAGGCCGGCGGCGGCATCATGTCCACCGTACGCGCGGTGCGGAACGCCTCCGAAGATGAACTCGTCGCAACCGTCAGAAAGCACCTGAACCGGATGTGGCGCGAAGGAACAAGGACTGTCGAAATCAAGTCCGGCTACGGACTGACGACCGACGATGAACTCAAGATGCTCCGCGCGATCAGTGCCGCCGCGGCGGACTGGGCCGGCACCGTGATCCCGACCGCCCTGATCGCCCATGCCAAGGATACGGAGCAACCGGACTTCATTGAACGAACGATCAGCGAGACGCTGCCTGCCGTCCATGACGCCTTCCCCGGCATCGCGATCGACGCGTACTGTGAAGAGGGCGCCTGGTCACTGGATGAGACGGTGGCACTCTTCGAGGCCGCCGCGACACTCGACCACCCACTGAGGGTGCATGCTGATCAGTTCAACGAACTCGGGATGCTGGACGAAGCGATCCGCCTCGGCGCCGTCAGCGTCGATCACCTCGAAGCGACCAGCGACGCCGCGCTTGAACGCCTAGCGGCGAGCGACACGTTCGGTGTGATGTTGCCCTGCTCGGGCTTCCACGTGGACGGGCGCTACGCGGACGGGCGCCGCTTTGTCGATGCGGGCGGGGCGCTGGTCATAGCCACGAACTGCAATCCGGGGTCGGCGCCGACCTCGTCAATGCCAATGGCCATCGCGCTCGCCGTGCGCCACCTCGGGATCACGGCGGCAGAAGCGATCGGCGCCTGCACGGTCAACGCGGCGGCCCTGCTCGGACTCGAGGATCGCGGCGTCCTGCGTCCCGGAGCACGGGCAGACCTGATCATGCTGGACGAGTCGGACGAGCGGCAACTGGGCTACTCGTTCGGCGGGAATCCGGTTGTGAGGCAAGAGGGAGCAGGGATCAGGGACGAATGAGAGAACACGTCCCTCGCCCTGTCCTCCTTCAGAGCAACGGGACCAGCAGGCGGATGGCGAGGAGCGTCAGGACGCCGCCGATGATCAGCCCGAAGAGCCGTTCGCTCACGCGCACGTGCATGCGGAAGCCGATGATCATGCCCAGGACAATCGGGATCGCGGCGGCGAGTGAGATGGGAATGACGTCAGCCGTCCACACGCCCACGAAGGGATAGATGGCCAGTTTCACGGGACTCTGCGCGAAGAAGAGCGCCGTCATGCGTCGCCGGAATGCGTCCTTGTCCATGACCGGTCGCGCGGCCCCGACGATCGGTGGCCCGCTGATGCCGATCAGTCCCCCACTGACGCCGCCGACCACGCACATCGTGAGCAGGAAGGCGCCAGAGCGCGTCGAGGTGCGCAGGGCGACCGGTTCCGGGCGTATGAGGAGCCGAATGCCGAGTGAGAGCACCGCGAGCCCGATGAGTCCCTGAATGAGGGCGTCGGGAACGCTTCCGGCGAGTAATGCGCCGGCCGCGGTTCCCAATGAGATGGCAGCGATCATCTCGACGAGAATCACGATGTCGGTGCGCTTCAGCCGGATGACAGCCAGCATGGCGCCGCCGACGAAGAGGTCGACGAGCGCGGATGCGGCGAGCGCGGTGTTGACATCGACCAGCAGCGTGACGACCGGCACAAAGATGAGCGCGGAACCGAAACCGCTGAACGCCTTCAGGAAATAGGCGACCAGGCAGCCAAGCGCGAGTGGGAGAAGGATGCCGGGATCGAGTGGCACGTGTCGGGTTCCGGGGACGGGGGACGCATGGACAGTTGGGGTGATGCGCTCTCACAGAGTATCATTGGTTCCAGAGCACTGACCTCGGAGACTTGCATGGGGATTCTTCTTCCAATCATCTTCCTCCCGATTCTGCTGCTCATGGTGGCGGCGGTCTTCTTCATGGTCCGCGCCTCCATCGGGCGAGGCTGGGGACCGGTCTTTCGCGGCATGCGCGATGGTCGAGCGGTGTGCGGGAACTGTGGACACGAGGTCAGCCTGCCGAAGATCGATGTCTGCCCTGAATGCGGCGCGCCCTACGCCGTGGCGGGCATCGCGACCCGAGCGGCGGCGATCCGTCTCGGTCCACCCATGTTCCTCGTGGTGCTGATCCTTTTCTCGACCGCCGTGATGTTCTCGATGGTCACCACCCCGATCATCTCCTTCGTGGTTCAGGAGATCGTCGACTACGATCTCAAGGACTACGAAGTGTCAGCCACGGTGACACCTGTCGACGAGGGTGCCGGTGTAGCAGTCGACTTCGAACTCGGCGTCACGATTGATGCGATTGTAAAGGCCAGGAATTCGCCCTTGAGCGGGTTCGATCCCCAGTCCGGTACGATGACACTGACGCTGACCGGCGGTGATGTGTCGACCGAGCATGAACTCACCTTCGACGTGATATCGGACGCCTGGGATCTTCGGGCGGTGGATGGCGAACTGGCGCCGGGAGTAGAGGCATCGGGCACAGAGCGGGTCGATGGACTGGTTGCACTTTTCGAGGCGTCCGGTGTCAATCCGATCTGGGCCGACCCCGCGACGGGCATCGCCCTCGATGAACTTCAATCGATGACCGGTGGCGGTGGCTCCTTCTCAGTCACCAGCGGCACCGACACGCTCGGCATGCAGTGGCAGATCGGCTCCTGGAGTCGCAACACCACCGGACGATCCATGTGGGTCACGGTCGCCGTGGTCATCCTCTACCAGGCCGTGCCCATCGCACTGCTCCTCCTCAGCATCTTCTGGATCAATCACATCCGCCGTCGGGCCCTCGGCATCGAAGTCACCACGGATGGCGATGATGATGCCGAGGAGTGACTCCTCCCGAAATCTGGGCGAAGCCCTACTCCATCCAGTCCGCCACGTCGCGCTTCAGTTTCTCAAGGTCCTCCATGCGCACGTACATCATGTGGCCCGAGCGGTAGTAGGTCTGCGTGATGTTGCCGCGATGCTCCGGCGGCAGGCCCATGTGGCTGACCGTGTAGTCCATCGCAAAATACGGCGTGGCGAGATCGTAGTAGCCGCTGCATGACAGCACGCGCAGGGCGGGATTCTGACTGATCGCACCGCGCAGGGTCTCGGCGACATTCACGTACCGGTTCTCGTGCGAACTGTAGTCCCACGGGTGCACGCGCCCTGTCAGGATCTCGTAGGGATGGTCGTTCTCGTATCCAAGTTCGCGGCGAACATAGTCATTCACCGTACTCGAATAGACGCCGTAGATCGCCGAATAACTCGGGTCCCGCTCGTAGCCGTCACCGATGTGGTCACGCTCGATCGCCGTGTAACGGGAGTCCAGCCGCCCCACTACGCGCCGCTCATCGCGCCGAAGTTCCTTCACGAAATTGAAGATGCGGATGCGCAGGTTCGTCCCGCGAATGTACTCCTGCGACAGCCCCGTGTAATCGGCGAGTCTCGAGACGATGTTGTCGTGGATGTCGGGATCGAGGTCATCGCCCGCAGCGAGCGCCTGGAGATAGTCAGTCTTCGCGAACTCCTCCACCTCCTGCAGCGTTCTCTCGAGTTCCTGGTTCTGGAGGCGAGGCGGCAACTGTCCGTGATACCACGCAGTTGCGGTATAGGTCGGCAGGAAGAGCCAGTACGGCGTGTCATTGCCGACCGAAAAACGCACGGTCTGGAAGTTCAGGACCGGTGACACGAGCACGATGCCGTTGAGAAACAGTCCATACTCCCCCTGAAGGTAGCCGGCGAGTGCAGCCGCCCGCGTGGTCCCGTAGGACTCACCCGCGAGGTATCTCGGCGACGCCCACCGCTCGTAACGCGTCAGGTAAAGACGAATGAAGTCGCCAACGGATGAAGCATCCTGGTTGAGTCCGTGGAACTGGCCCTTGCTCTGCTCCGGCGCGGGTCGGGAGAATCCGGTGCTGACGGGATCGATGAAGACGAGGTCCGCGAGGTCCAGCCAGGTGTGCGCGTTCTCGACGAAGGCGCCGGGTGGTGACGGCTGAGCACCTTCCGTGTCTCCCATCACCACACGCCGCGGCCCGAGCGCTCCCATGTGCAGCCACACCGACGATGATCCGGGCCCACCGTTGAACGCAAACAGGATGGGTCGCCTGGCGGGATCGAACACGGCATCAGACGTCTTCGTGTACGCCACGAAGAAGACATCCGCGCGGGTCTCACCCTTGTAGTCGGGCAGCGGCATCGTGCCCGCGGTGGCCTGGTAGTGAAGCCTCTCACCCGAGTCCAGCACGACACTGTGGTGAGTGGTCACCAGGTCGCCCTTCCAGTCGACGGCCTCACCCGCGGCATGCTCATCTCTTTGCCCACCCCCCGTCGCATCAGTCTGCGCCATCAGGGGACAGCCGAAGCTGAGGCACAGAAGGGGCAGCAGGTGGCGGAGTCGCTGGATCAAGGACATGAGGATTCTCCGGTCATGGGCATCAGGCAAGGCATCGATCTCGATTCGAAAGACGAGGCATTCGCCAGAGTCTAAAGCCGATCCAGTTCATTGGAAGCGCCGTTGTCTCGGGAAATGGGACACTGAAAGCGGGAGCCGGGTTGGATCGCCTGATGCTGCTTGCCCCGCTTCCCATACCCCCTCCCCGAAGACATCATCATTCGATATCAGGTGAACCGGGTCAGTCATAGACTATCATGCAAGTGATGATGATGGATCGGAATCATGAGAGCAGGGAGAGCCCCACGCAGCTGCTTCGACGCGCGCGCGGTACCGATGCACCCGCCGCGCAGGAACTCTTCCACATGGTCTATGGCGAACTCCACGGCCTCGCCGAAGGCTACATGAGACGCGAACGCGCTGACCACACGCTCCAGCCCACCATGCTCGTTCACGATGCGTTCATGCGACTGATCGACCAGTCCGATGTGACCTGGGACGATCGTGGCCACTTCTATGCGCTCGCCGCCCGATGCATGCGCCAACTCCTCGTTGACCACGCCCGGCGAAAGAACGCCGCGAAGCGAGGCGGCGGCTGGGACCGCATCCTGCTGAGCGACATCCTCGGCAGCGAGGGTCTCACCACCGAGAACATGCTCGAACTGGACGATGCGCTGAGTCGACTCGCAAAGCGCGACGGCCGAGCCGCACAGGTCGTCGAACTCCGTTTCTTTGGAGGCATGAGCCTGGCGGACGCCGCGAAGTTCCTCGGCGTTGCACGTTCGACTGCCGAGTCCGACTGGTCCTTCGCACGAGCATGGCTGGGTCGCGAACTCGCCTCCAACTGAGCGGACGCAAACATGTCTGATGCAGCCTTCCAGAGCATCCGAGAGATCTTCGACCACGCCGCCCTTCTGTCCGGAGCCGAACGCACGAGTTACCTCGACCGTGCATGCGGCGACGACCAGGATCTGCGCCGCGAGGTCGAATCACTGCTTTCGCACCACGACTCGACCGGCGGAGTGATCCTCGACAAGCCGATCATGGACACGATCTCACTGCCGCGAGGCCCCGCCGATACACGTGACTGGCTCGAAGTACCGGAACGGATCGAGGGCTACCGCATCATCGAACTCCTCGGCACCGGCGGCATGGGCGCCGTCTACCTCGCCGAACAGGAGAACCCCAGGCGACGCGTCGCGATCAAGTTGCTCCGGCCCGGAATCGCGTCACCTTCCCTGCTCAGCCGGTTCACACGTGAATCCGAGATCCTCGGTCGGCTCCGCCATCCCGGCATCGCACGCATCATCGAATCGGGAAGCTTTCGCTCGATGGCAGGTCGCGGCGTGCAGCCCTACTTCGCGATGGAGTACATCGACGGCATTCCGATCTACAGCTATGCACAGCGTCACGACCTCCCGACGGGTGATTGCCTGGAACTGATCGCGAAGGTCTGCGAAGCCATCGATCATGCCCATCAGAATGGAGTGACGCACCGCGATCTCAAGCCGGGCAACATCCTCGTCGAGTCCGACGGTCAGCCCCGGATCCTCGACTTCGGGATCGCCGCGCTGACGGACTCCGACGTCCAGGTCACAACTGTGCAGACGGACGTCGGGCAGTTGCTGGGCACCCTGCCATACATGAGTCCGGAGCAGGTGCAGGGCGATGTACGCCGCATCGAACCGCGCACAGACATCTACGCAATCGGTGTACTGGCGTACGAACTGCTGGCCGGCCACCGACCCTACAACCTGGCGAACCGCTCTCTTCCTGAGGCGTCCCGCATCATCTGCGAGGAAGAGCCCGCAACCCTCAGCCGCGTCAGCCGGTCGTTCCGGGGCGACATCGAGACCATCATCGGCAAGGCGCTCGAGAAGGACCCCGCACGCCGGTACGCGACCGCGGCGGAGATGGCCGCCGACCTGCGACGTTACCTCAGTAACCAGCCGATCCGAGCGAGGCCACCCAGCGCCGCGTATCAACTCGCCAAGTTCACACGCCGAAACCGCGCCATCGTCGGCGGCGTCGCGGCAACCTTCATCACGCTGTTGCTCGGCATCATCCTGACCTCGTGGTACGCCGTACAGCTCAGCGATGCACGGGAAGCTGAGCGGCTTCGCGCCGAGGAAGCAGCCAGCGCCGCCGAGACCAGCGCCGCCATCAACCGATTCCTGAACCAGATGCTCTCCTCGGCAAATCCCAACAAGACACTCGGGCGCGAGGTTTCGGTACGCGACCTGCTCGTGGACACCGCGCGGCAGCTCGAACAGGGTGACCTGAGCGATCAGCCGGAAGTGCGCGCCGCCGTGCTCATCACCATCGGTGATACGTTTCTCGCCTTGGGTGACTTCGATCAGGCCCGTCTGCACCTCGAAGCCGCCTGCGATCTCGCTGCTGATGCCCATGGAACTGAGACCCTGCCGTACGCCGGTGCCATTGAGTCCCTCGCTCGTCTTGAAGCGACCATGAACAACTACGACACCGCCGAGTCACTCTTCGAGGAGGCGAGGGCGATCCGCCTGAGCCATGGACCGCATGCCATCGAGGAAACCGTGGGCTGGCCCAGCACGCTCCCGATGGTCTACTACTACACCGGTCGGTATGACGAAGCACTGGAAGGTTACGAGGACGCCGCCCGGATCTGCCGCGAGCGCGATCCGGTGGATCGGCGTCATCTGGCCTCGGCACTGAGTGGAATAGCTCTGTGCCAGGAGGCACTGGGGCGGTACGACAAGGCCATCGACTCGCACCATGAATGCCTCGCTCTGTACCTCGACATCTTCGGTGAGATGCACGCCGATACATCCAATGCATACAACAACCTTGCCAATGCGCTGGAAGCCGCCGGTCGATACCAGGAGGCGGAGGAAGCGCATCGAGCCGCGATCGAGATTCGCGAAGAGATGCTCGATCCCATGCATCCGGCGCTGATCACTTCCTATTCCAACCTCGGCCTCGTGCTGTCCCGCCTTGAGCGGTACAAGGATGCTGAAGTGCTCATGCGCCGCGCACTCGAGGGTCGCCGCGCCACGCTTCCGCCCATTCACTCTTCGACAGCCGCGACGCTCAGCAATCTCGGTAACTGCCTCATCGAGATGGGCCGGGTAAGCGAGGGCTACGGGTACCTGACGGAGGCCCATGACATCGCATTGCAGGCCGTGGGAGCAGATCACCCCATGGCACCGGTGATCCTGGGCCACATGGGACGAGCCGCATCGCTTCTGGGTCGGTTCGGCGAGGCGGAGGCGAAACTCCTGGAATCGCATGAGCGTCTGGTGGCGTTGCTGGGGGCTGAACACCGGCGTGTCAGGCGTCTCGAGGTGTACCTGCATGAACACTACGAGCGGTCCGGTGACCCGGATGCCGCCTCGCGCTGGCCTGAGGCAGAGTGATATCGGCCGCGCGCAGGAACGGTGCGCCATTCTTTCTTGCTGACATGAACCCCTGTACACTGCTGGGAACGGGCGAGCGTCCGGAAGGCGCTCTGCAACAGAAGGATTGCTGGGTGCGGGAGACAGACGACATCACGACTCTGCTTGGTCGTGCGCGCGACGGAGATGCCGATGCGTCCGCGCGACTGCTGCCGCTGATCTACCAGGAACTGCATCGCATCGCCGAAGCACACATGCGCCGCGAGCGACCCGATCACACGCTGCAGGCCACCGTGCTCGTCAATGAGGCGTACATGAAACTCGTCGACCAGTCCCGTGCCGAGTGGCACTCGCGTCGACACTTCATGGCCGTGGCCGCGACCGCCATGCGCCGCATCCTCGTGAACCACGCCAAGTCAAGGGGGCGTCTGAAGCGCGGCGGCGACCGCAAGCGGGTGAACTTCGACGGCGTGGCAACCTTCAACGCTGAGCCGCTCATTGACCTGATCGCCCTCGACGAAGCCCTCGACCGACTCGCGGACTTCGACGAACGCAAGTCGCGCGTCGTGGAGTGCCGCTACTTCGGCGGCATGGCGATCGACGAGACGGCACTGCTCCTCGATATCTCACCGGCGACCGTCAAGCGCGACTGGGAGATGGCCCGCGCCTGGCTGCTGCGTGAACTGACCATGGACGGCGGACGTGAACCCTGATCGGTGGAAGCAGATCGAGACGCTCTACCACGAGGCATCTCAGTGCGCTCCCGCCGAGCGCGCTCATTTCCTGAGCGAGCAGTGTGCGGACGATGATGAACTGCGACAGGAAGTGAACTCGCTTCTCAACGCATCCGACCAGTCCGGCGCCATGCGCGACAGCTCGCCTTTCTTCGAAGCGGGCATCGACATCCGGGAGGTCCTCCGGGAACACGGACCCGACCCCCTGATCGGCACCCACATCGGTCGCTACCGGATCGTCTCGCATGTCGCATCCGGTGGCATGGGATCCGTCTATGAAGCCGAACAGGAACAACCCAGGCGACGCGTGGCTCTCAAGCTCATGTCGTGGGGCATCAACACCGCCGAGACCCGCGCCCGCTTCGATGTCGAGACGGAGATCCTCGGACGACTCGAACACCCCGCCATCGCGCGCATCTACGACGCCGGATTCCATGACATCGTCGGACACCAGGTCCCCTGGTTCGCCATGGAATACGTCGATGGCCTGCCCATCGCCGCACACATCCGCAAGCACGAACTTTCGACCCGCGCGACACTTCGCATGTTCATCTCCGTCTGCGATGCCGTGCACTACGCGCATACCAGGGGCGTCATCCATCGTGACCTCAAGCCCGGCAATATCCTCGTCGATGAGTCCGGACAGCCGAGAGTCCTCGACTTCGGCGTCGCCCGGGCCACCGATGCCGATCTCCAGGCCACGACCATCCGTACCGATGTCGGCCAACTCGTCGGAACCATCCCGTACATGAGCCCCGAGCAGGCCGCCGGCGCCTCACGCGATATCGATACACGCTCCGATGTCTACGCACTCGGCGTGCTCATCTACGAACTGCTCGCCGGACGACTCCCCTACGAAGTCAGTGGCAAGCCCGTCTACGAGGCCGTCCGTATCGTTCGCGAAGTCGAACCCGCCCCGCTCTCGTCCGTCAGCCGCGTCTTTCGCGGCGACCTCGACACCATCATCCGACGCGCACTGGAGAAGAACCCCGAACGACGCTATCAGTCCGTGCTCGAAATGGCCGCCGATGTGCATCGCTACCTCAACAGCGAACCCATCCTCGCACGCCGACCCAGCACCACCTACCAGTTGCGCAAGTTCGCACGCCGGCATCGCGGGCTCGTGATCGGGCTCGCGGCCGTCCTCCTCATTCTCATCGGTGCCATCGCGACCATTTCCGCATCACTCGCCCACTCCGTACGCGCCGAGCATGAAGCACAGGAGCAGGCCCGCATTACGGACGCCATCAACCGATTCCTACTCGATGACCTGCTCGCCGCGGCCGATCCGGATCGCGCCTTCGAGCCGGACGTACGCCTCCGTGAGGTCCTCGATGTCGCGGCGCTGCACATCGATGAGCGGTTCCCTGACGCTCCCGGCGTCCGCGCCCAGTTACACCGGACGGTCGGAAGTACGTATCTGAAGCTGGGCGACAGCGCCAAGGCATTCGATCATCTGAGCATCGCCGCCGACATCCTCGCCGACCAGCATCCGGTGGATCAGCGCGAACTGCTGACCGTGGGCCTGGACATGGCCATGGCCACCTGGGGCATGGGCCGGCCGCAAGACGCCAACGACGCGATGTCGGAACTCATCCGTGAGGCAGAGCAGCAACTGGACGAGAATGACGACCTCGTGTCCACGATGCACTCGAAACACGCGCTGGTGCTCGAGGAACTCGGCAAGTTCGAAGATGCTGATGCCGCGCACCACCGCGCGATCAACGCCTTCACGCGGAAACACGGCACCGATGACATCCGCACAGTCGATGCACTCAACGGGCTCGCCAACCTGCGGATGCAGCGCGGTCACTTCGAAGAGGCGGAAACACTCTTCCTCGATGTCCTCGCGGGACGGGAGCAGGCGCTGGGAACTGACCACCCGCGCGTCTCCGTCTCTCGCGGCAACCTCGCCGAACTCTACCGGCGCATGCGAAGGTACGAGGAGTCCTACGAACTCTTCCAGGTACTCCGGGAGTCGGACCTGCAGATGTACGGCGCGGATCATCCCCGTACGCTCACCGGAACCAACAACTACGCACTGCTGTGCCGCGATATGGGAAAGCTGGACGAAGCGGAGCAACTCTTCACCGAGCTTGTGAAGGTCAGACGCCAGGTGCGCGGGCCACGTCATCTCAGCACCCTGATCGCCGAGTACAACCTGGCCCTTGTGCACATCGACAAGCAGGACTTCATCCGGGCCGATCGCCTGCTCGCCGAAATCGAACCCATCGCGGCGGAGGTCCTCGGCGCGGACAACTGGTACACGGGGATCTTCATCAGCAAGCGTGCCTTCCTCCAGATGGAGCAGATGAACTACGCGGCCGCCAGGCCTCACGCCGAGCGGGCCCAGCCGATCCTGGAAGCCCAACTCGGTGATGCAAACATGTTCACGGTGGCCAACATGAGCTACCTCTGGCGCATTGCAGAATCGGAGGGGCGTGAAGATGATGCCGCGACATGGCTCAGCCGCATCCCCGAGCAGCATCACGAGCGAATCATCGAGCGCGAGCGAACGCTCATGCAGGGTGAAACAGACGATCTCGAATCTCGTTAGACTCGACGCACCCGCGACCCATCAGCTTCGAGTCCTCCCATGACCTCATCCTTTGATCTCGGCCAGCAGTCGCTTCAGTCCGGTCACCCTGACGAAGCCATCGTTCACTTCCGGGAAGCCAGCAAAGAACAGCCGACCAATCCGTACCCGTGGTTCTTCCGCGGCCTCGCGGAGATGCAGATCCCCCGACTCACCGAAGCGCAGCGCGCGTTCCGCAAAGCGATTCAACTGCGCCCCACCAGCGCCGATTTCCACTACGAGTACGGCATGTCGCTCCGTCATGACGGCAAACTGGATCAGGCGCTCGACGCGTTCGACAAGGCGCTTGAGAAGTACGCCGATGAGCCCCACTTCGTCGCCGGACGTGCCGAGACTCTCCGGCTGCAGGGACACTTCGACGAGGCCGCGAGCACCATCGCCCCCCTGATCGAGCAGGGCGTCGTCGAGCGCCGCCTCGCCATGGTGTACGCGAGACTCGCTCATCGCACAGGCAACGTCACCGAGGCCATCGAACTCCTGCACCGCGTCCTGGAAGCGGAGCATCCGGAAGGCGCGATCCGGTCCAACCTCGCCTTCACGCTCGGGCGCCTCTACGACCGGAACGATGACGTCGACCAGGCATTCGACTGGTACCGCCAGGCCAACGATAACGCTCCCGGCACGTTCGACATCTCCGGGTGGGAGCGCGCCGTCACCCGCATGACGAAGGCGTGGACCACGGACACCGTGCAGGAACTCCCCCGCGCCCGGGTCACCAAGCGCGGCCTTCCGGAACTGCCCGTCTTCATCCTCGGAATGCCCCGCTCCGGGACCAGCCTCGTCGAACGGATTGTCGCGGCTCATCCCGACACGGCCGCGGGAGGCGAACGCAACGCACTCAACGAAATCGCCCATCGCCTCCAGGAGGCCGCCACGAGCAACGCCGTCATGCTGGAGCGACCCGAAGTCCTCCGGCAACCCATCGCTGACAAACACGCCAAGGCATACCTGCGTGACCTGAGATCCGTCAGCCGCGATGCCCTGCGCATCACCGACAAGATGCCGACGAACTTCATGCATCTCGGGCTGATCGCATCGCTCTTTCCGGATGCCCGCATCATCCATTGTCAACGCAACCCACTCGATACGTGCCTTTCCTGTTTCTTCCAGGAGTTCAGCGCACAGCTTGCCTGGTCGACTGATCTCGATGCGCTTGGCCGCTTCCATAGCTGCTACGAGCAACTCATGACGCACTGGCAGACTGTGCTGACGGACAATTCGCCCGCAGTCCTCAACGTCCGATACCACGACCTCGTGACGACGCCCGAGCCGATCACCCGCGAAATCATCGAATTCATCGGGCTCCCGTGGGACGATGCGTGCCTGCGTCACCACGAACACGCCGAAACGACCATCACGGCCAGTAACGAGCAGGTTCGCCAGCCCATCTATACAACTGCTGTCGGACGCCACGAACGCTACCGCCATCACCTCGAACCGCTGATCAGTGCACTCGAAGGCGGTTCCTGAATCAACGACCCCAAATAAAGTTCCTTCACGCGCTTCCCCGCAGTGAGAGTTTCCGGGAGAATCTCTCCAGAGTCACCGTGACCGGATTGGAGAGAGAATCCACATGGCCAATGTTCATCTGTGTGCCCTGGCGTCAGGCATCGTGCTCGCCGCGGGCTGGTCGTCCACCCTTGCCACCCCCCAGTGCCCCGGCGATGCCGATGGGAGCGGATTTGTCGACTTCGACGATCTGAACCTGCTGCTGATCAACTGGGGCGCGAACGTTTCACCCGGCACCATGGGTGACGAGGACGGCGACGGCGACGTTGATTTTGACGACCTCAATGTCGTACTCAGCGCCTGGGCATTCGCGTGCCCACCCGACGGTGTCATCATCCGGACGCAACTCGCGGGGCACAGCCTCCTCACCGAACCCCACTTCGATTATGTCCGCGCGATCAACGTCGGGCGTGACATCGAGGTTGCCATCAATCCGGCACGCTTCCCGGATGTGGTCGGCGAGACGTTCGATCTCTACGTCATGTCGGCGCGGAACGCCTCACAGTGGGACTCGGATCCGACCCTCACCGACCTGCGCCCACTGCCGCAGACCGAAACGATCACGGGCGCAACGGTTCCCGATGCAACGTTCACCCTCTTCCTCGGCAATGCGCTCCCCGGTGATGCGGGAACCAGCATCGGTGTCGGTTACGACATCATCCTTGACATGAATCAGAACGGCACCCTCGATGCCGGCGACTACATCGATGCCGACTACGACGACGGCCAGGACGCGCCCGATCAGCTTCCCGGTGAAGCCGGCTTCTACGTGTGCAAGGACCTCACCACGGACGGACCGCTGGCCACCGCCACCGCCCTGGACTACGACCTCGCCGGCTGGCCCGGCCTCGTCGCGGGCCGCACGCGCCAGCGCACCGTGTACCCCGCTGACATCGCCACCATCGGTCCGCTCCCCCTGATCGTCATCTCGCACGGCAACGGCCACCAGTACACGTGGTACGACTACCTCCAGCAGCACCTCGCATCGCACGGCTACGTCGTGATGTGCAACCAGAACGACACGATCCCCGGTATCGAAACCGCTTCAACCACCACCCTCGTGCACACCGAGGCCTTCATCGGGAATCTCGACTCCATCGGCGGCGGCGTCCTCGATGGCAACGTCGATACCTCGCAGATCATCTGGATCGGGCACAGCCGCGGCGGCGAAGGAGTCGCCCGCGCCTATACCCGTCTTGCGGACGGCAACTTCGTTCCGACGAACTACACGTCGGACGACATCGTGCTCGTTTCCAGCATCGCACCCAACAACTCGCTCGGCCCGGGTTCGACCCAGCCCTATGACGTCAACTATCACCTCATCTGGGGCTCAGCGGACGGCGACATCTCCGGAGCACCCAACATCACGGGTACGCACTCCTTCTCCATCTACGAAAGGGCGTACGGCTTCAGGCAGTCCACGTACGTGCACGGCGCCGACCACAACGACTTCAACTGCTGCGGCTTCCAGGACTTCACCGGTCCGGGCGCGACGGAACTCGGACGCACCGAGGTGCAGCGCATCACGCGTGTCGTCTATCTCGCGCTCATCAAGCGGTACCAGGAAGGCAACATCCCGGCGCTCGACTACCTGACGCGCCAGTGGGAATCACTCCAGCCTCTCGGTGTGAGCAGCGGTGATGTGATCGTTAACGACTACAAGGGCGCCGACATCTCCGACAAGGCTGTCATCGATGACTTCCAGTCCAACAGCGCCACCGGCACCAGCAGTTCCGGAGGTGCCGTCACCTTCGATGTGACAAACCTCTCCGAACTGAACATGCAGGAGACCACCGGGACCTACGGCTGGACCGTTGCCGACCAGGCCAACGGCATGAGCAGAGGCGTATCGAGCGACAACAGCCGCGGCGCCGTCTTCGACTGGTCCGGTGGCCTCGACCGCTTCTACCAGACCTCGGTCATTCCGGCCTTCACCGACTTCACCGCCTTCACGTGGCTGAGTTTCCGCGCCTGCCAGGGCACGCAGCATCCCAACACCACGGCGGCACTGGAGGACCTGACCTTCTCAGTCTCGCTCATTGACGGCAGCGCCGAGTCTGCCACGCTGAACATCGGAACGTACGGCGGCGGCATCGAAGAGGTGTACCAGCGTTCAGGCGGCTGGCAGAACGAGTTCGAGACGGTGCGCATCCGCCTCACCGACTTCCTCGCATCCAACACGGATCTGGACCTCACCGACATCCAGTCCATCCGCTTCACATTCGGCACCGCATTCGGCTCACCCGAAGGACGCCTCGGATTCGACGACATCGAACTCACCAATGATGAAACGATCATCACCGGTGGCCCGCTTCGCCTTTCGCTCGTCGGCGCCATTCCATCGCTCGTACCGCCCGACGCCTCCTTCACCATCGACGTACGCATCCGGGAAGGCGGCGAGACACTCGTCGGCGGGTCCCCCACCGTCTTCTACCGCTATGACATCGGCAGTTTCTCGTCAGCACCGCTCTCGCTCGTGGGCGGCGAGATCTGGCAGGCCACGCTGCCGGCGCCCACCTGTGCAAGCAGTCCCGAGTTCTACTTCAGCGCCGAGGGCGACCTGTCAGGGATGACCACGCTCCCCGCCAACGCGCCCGTCGAGACCTTCATGACCTCCGTCGGCACCGTCGTCGAGAGCTTCTCTGATGACTTCGAAGCCAACTTGGGCTGGACCGTCGGCAGCGCGGCAGACGATGCCACCACCGGTATCTGGACGCGCGTCAATCCCAACGGCACCGATGCACAACCCGAAGATGATCACACCGACTCCGGTGTGACCTGCTTCGTCACCGGACAGGGTGCGGTCGGCGGCGGCCTCGGTGACAACGACGTCGACGGCGGACAGACCACCCTCACCTCGCCCGTCATCGACGTCACCAGCCTCGGCCCCGATGCCCGCATCGGCTACTGGCGCTGGTACTCCAATACCACCGGCGCATCACCCAACGCCGATGTCTTCGTGATCGATATCAACAACGGTGGCTCGTGGGTCAACGTCGAAACCGTCGGCCCGACCGGTGATGGCACCAGCGGCGGATGGATCTACCACGAATTCCGCATCGCTGACTTCGTCACACCCAACAGCACCATCCAGATGAGGTTCATCGCCTCCGACGAGGGCTCCGGCTCCATCGTCGAAGCCGCGATCGATGACTTCGTCGCCTTCGCAGTGGAGTGCAACTGATGAACCGCACCAGGACACTTGACATGAACAACAGCACCATCGCGGCGGCCCGCCCGCTGCTCCTTGCCCTGGCCCTCTTCACGGCCCTCATGCTGACACTGGCCGCCCGCGCTGACGTACCGCCCGTCCCCGAAACCCCCGCGCCCATCACGCGCCTCGTCGAGGCCCGCCCCTTTACGGTCGATGAACCCTTCGTCCATCACTGGCGCTACGAGCACACCGAGTTCAAGGCGGGCTGGCTGCTCGTCCTCGAAGTCGACCCCGCGCTCGTCTTCCCCCGCCAGACCGAAGAGCCGGTCCTCTACGTCGGCGACCAGACGGCCCGGCGACTGAATATCGGCGCCGAGTCCGGCCACGTCGTTGCCATCGTCCCCGTCGAGAACATGCGCGAGTACAAGCTCGATGAGCAGATGATCTGGTTCGGGTCGCCCGCCTTTCCCGAGCAGGTCGACGCCGACCGCATCGCTCGCGAAAAGAAGGACGCCACCGATCAGGGCATCGAACCGCTCGGAGCCGAAGCCCTCGAAGAGGCTCGCGGCCGCGCCGACAACGCATCACTCGACCTGACGAGCCTGCACAGGCTCATGCCCGAGGCAGGCAAACTTGTCGAAAAGCACGCGCCCGAAGACAAGTCCATCGCGGCCGAACTGCAGGGGACAAAGCAAGACTAGGCTTTCGCATCCGGCGATCGGTCCGGTTGCCCAAAGCGAGTGCCTGCTCTCTCATCTCCCCCGACGCACCGCGATCCTGCGGAACTCGATGGGATGGCTCTCGGCCTGCAACGAAATCGTTCCACCCGTCAACGCCGCCTCACCACCACGCGCCTCAATGATCGACCGGGCTGTGTCGTCCGATGGGTTCAGCCGCGGCGACGTGTATGTCAGCACGACCTCACCATTCACGATGTGGCGGATGACATCCCGGCGCACTTCGATGAGCATCTCGACCCATTCATCGCCATGGAAGGTGGGCGCTTCAGCAGGAATGCAGTGGCGCGTGTCCGGCACGCCATTGATGTCGACGAGTGTTCCGGGCGTGCATAGGTTGCCAGTCGACCGTTCGTTCTCACCATCGCCGCCGAGGAACTGGGCCTCAAGTGACACCGGAAAGTTCTGATCGCGCTGCATGCTGGCCAGCGACTGCCCATGGAACATCACGCCGCTGTTCTTGAAGGCCCAACCCGCCGCACCGGGCACCTGTTCACCCACGAACCGGTACTCCAGTCGCAGGTCGTAGGGTGCTTCGAGCGGCTCATCGTGGAAGAGATGACCGAAGCGCCCGCCGAAGGTGTCGTAGTTGGCGTAGGACACCCGCAGCACGCCGGACTCGGCAACGTACGTCTCCAGCGGGTCCTCGCCCGCATCGTATCCGGCGAACTTCGGCGTCCAGCCCGTCAAGTCGCGCCCATTGAAGAGCGATGTCCAGCCGTCCTCCGTCGAAGAAGTTGCGCTCGATCCGGAACCGGCGCAGCCCACCAGCGCGAATGTCGCCACGATTGACACGCTCAGGAAGCACTTCATGCTCATCGCTCCTCGCCGAACATGCGGCGGTTGAATGCTCGCGATCCGCCTCGCGGGACCGACAACGTCTCCCACGCCCCATCACCCACCAGCACCCGCGCCACCTGCACGATCTGGCCCACGTGATACCCGTAATGCGAGACTTGCCGCAGCAGCGCCTGCGGTACCGAATGCGGCTCGGTCCGAATGTGCACGGTCCGATCCAGGTCCTCGACCGTCAGCGACTCCAGCGTCGCAAACAGGCAGGCCCAGCCCGACTCCCAGTCCGACAGAACGGACTCGCGGCTCGGATGATGATCGATGAACTCGCTGTCCCGATGCCGGTCCCGCTTCTCACCATCAGTGGTCAGGAAGTCCGTCCAACGGCTGCGCATGTTCCCCGCCATGTGCTTCATGATCACGGCGACACAGTTCGTCTCGCCATGCAACGCCACGTGAAGCTGATCGTCGTCAAGCTGGACAATCGCCCGCTCCGCCAGCGCCTTCTGCGACCGGAAGATCGCGATCGTCTCTGCCAGGAACTCCGCGGCGGCTTCACCCATCCCCGCAGTGTAAGCGACTCCGACGGACCATGAGCAGCCGTGTCCGGCTTACGTCAACCCCGGCCAGTCACGCCCCGCACGCGCCGCCGTGAAGGCTCCGCGAATCAGCTGCACGGCCTCGTCATCCAGCGGCCCCCGCGCTGCCGCTTCCACGTTCGCCTCGATGTGACGCGGATTCGTGCTTCCGATGATCGCAGTACTGACTTCCGGGTGGCTGAGCGTGAACCGCAGGGCCAGACCCGCCCAGTTCGTCTCGCCTGTGCCTGCAAGTTCCTCAAGCGACAGGTCCATGGTCTCGAAACGCTCGCGATAGGGCGCGTAGTAGTTGCGGTACCCCTCGTACTGCTCTTCCGTCGGCTTCCACGCCGCATTGGCGATGGGCCGCTTCGCCATCACACCCACACCATGCTCACGCGCGACGGGCAGAACCGAGTCGATATTCATCTGGTCGCAGAAGTTCACCGAGATCTGGAGCACCCGGATGTCCGGAAGTGTCGCGGCGTATGCCGCAGTCTCGTTGTCTCCCGAGTACCCGGCAAAACGGACCTTGCCCGCTTCACGCGCCCGGATGATGGCGTCCATGGCTTCGCCGCGATCAATGACATCACGGGAGCAGGAGTGGAGCAGCATTACGTCGATGTGGCTGGTCTGAAGTTGCTTGAGAGCATGATCGATGTCATGCGTGATCTTGGCTCTCGTCCACCGCGCCGGGTTGTCCCCTTCCGATGCGAGTCCGCACTTGGTCACGATCACGTACTCGTCGCGCCGGTTGCCGATCGCCGTTCCGATCATGTCCTGCGAGCCGCGATACATCGTCGCCGTATCAAAGAGGTTGACCCCTCGATCCAGGAGACCGTTCAGCAGAGCCGACACGGTCTCTTCGCCCGTCTCCAGCAAGCCGATGGGAGCGCCTCCGAATCCCAGAGGAGAAACCTCCAGACCAGTGTTTCCAAACGGGCGGCGACTTGAAGTCAGAACCGACATGGGCAGAACTCCGAACTGAGCGAGGCCGCGACACACGAGAACAAGCACACCTGCCCGGATCCTGATGAGACCCGGTCTGGGCATCGCGCGGAGCGACCGGCCGCGAATCGACGCCCCTGAGGCAGCGTAGGCGGCTGCGGGTGCCATGTCCCGGCCTCCGTGGCCAATCTGCCCTGAAGTCCCCGAATCAGGGCCAACACAGCCTGTTCCCTTCTCACCCGAGGGGGCTAGAATGATCCCGTGACAACCACGCTCGAACAGAACGAACGAAATCCGATCACACTGCGAACCCTCGCCCGCATGGCCCGGGCCGAAGCGCCATTCGCGTGCCTGACCTGCTACGACGCGACGACAGCGCGTTGGCTCGAGCGGGCCGGACTTCATGTCCTGCTCGTCGGTGATACGGCGGCCGAAGTCATCCTCGGTTACGACAGCACCATCCATATGCCCCTTGACGTTGCAATCGCCCTGACCGCGGGCGTCAAGCGGGGCGCACCGAATACCGTCGTCATGGCGGACATGCCCTTTCTCAGCTACCAGGCCGATGACGCCAGCGCCATACGCAACGCCGGACGCTTCCTGACCGAAGGACTCGCCGACGTCGTCAAGATCGAGGCCGACCGGTCATTCGCACCCCTCGTCCGGAAAATGGTCCGCGCCGGGATCCCCCTCTGCGGCCATGTCGGCTCGCGCCCTCAGCACGTCGGTCTGACGGGTGGGTACACCTCGGCGGGACGAACCGCGGACCAGGCCCGGAGCGTGATCGAGGATGCGATGGTCCTGGAAGAAGCCGGCTGCGTCATGCTGCTCGTCGAGGCGGTTCCGGAAGAAGTGACCGCCCAGATCATGGAAAACACAAACGTCCCCCTGATCGGTATCGGGGCGGGCCCCGCCTGCCACGGCCAGATCCTCGTTCTGCAGGATCTTCTCGGAATGACGGACTGGCAACCCGGATTTGCAACTCCGGTCGCCAGTCTCGGAACAACTATTCAGGCACTCGCTGAACAATGGGTCAGCCGGGTGGCCGATCGGAATGTCACGGATCATCGATACCAGATGAGAGATGGCGAGGCGGACAAGTTGGAGGCGTGAGCCGCTTGAACCGACGGAGGCCTTATGCGTCGATTCCTTTCGTATGGACCGGGTATCATCGTTCTGCTGACGGTGACAATAGTCTTCCTCGCAGGCCCCATCCTCGTCCGGCAGATGCAGGTCGCGCGGATTCAGGGGATTGTGACGGTTGCCCAGCATCAACTGGACAGCGGGAACATCCTCGAGCAGATCAACTCCGCCAATCGAGCCGTCGCCGATGCCTCGCTGCCCAGCGTCGTCCACATCGAGTCCCGGATGACGCTCAACGGTGACGATGAAGAGGATGAACGCTTCCGCTTCTCCTCCCCCACCTCCGGCGCCGGCTGGGTGTACGACAACAGCGGACACCTGATCACCAATGCCCACGTGGTCGAAGGGGCCGACTCCGCAGAGGTCGAGTTCTACGACGGACGCGTCCGCAACGCGACGATCGTCGGTCTCGACCGATACACGGACGTCGCTGTACTCAAGATCGATTCCGGCATCGCGGGAGTCATCCCCTTCCGCAGAGCCACCGACGAAGCCCTCTCCATCGGCGAGCAGGTCTACGCCTTCGGTTCACCCTTCGGCATCAAGTTCTCCATGACCCGGGGCATCGTCTCCGGACTCGGTCGGACCAGTGCCGCCAACCTCGGTGGCCTGCGCGGTTCCAACTACACCAACTACATCCAGACCGACGCCGCCATCAATCCCGGCAATTCAGGCGGTCCCCTCGTCGACATCTACGGACGCGTCGTCGGCATGAACACCGCCATCGCCAACAACGTGCAGACCATGGAACCCGGACTCCAGGGTCAGTCCGCCGGAATCGGCTTCGCCGTGCCACTCGAAACCATCGAATCAGTCGCCGACCAGATCATCGACTCCGGATTCGTCATCCGCGGCTACCTCGGCATCAACATCGGTCGACCACTCTCCCCCGAGGACGCACTCGCCGCCGGCTTCGATGACGTCGGCGTGCTCGTTGAAGGCGTGCCGGTCGGACAGCCCGCACGCAAGTCGGGCCTGCAGCGCAATGACATCATCGTCTCCGTCGCCGGGCGTCCCACCCCCGATGGCGGCGTGCTCCGCGCCGTCGTGAGCGTCCAGGAACCCGGCTCACCCGTCGCCGTCCGCTACTGGCGCGAAGGCGAATACATGGACGCCACGATCAGGCTCGGAGGGGCGTACCACCGCCGCGGCGGACTGCGTTATGTCGAGGGAAGCGAAGCCATGTCCCTGAGCGAGATCCGCCGGATCGTCCGCGATCGCCTCTGAGGCCGCGCAGCGCACGACAATTCTGAACTCGAACTCTGCGCACCGGTCCCCGGTGCGTTTTCTTTTGTGAGATCAGGAGCGAGGAGACAGGGGAAGCCCGCAACCTCGCTCCCGATTCCAACCGGTTGCCATACGGACCGACCGTCCGCTCATTCGTAGAACGTAGCCGTCAGCGTGGAGTAGCCCGATTGCTGCGTGATCTGCGCCGACACACTGCTTGGTGTGCACGCCGGCTCCGAAGTCGGATTGCCGAGAATGAGATCCCGGTAATGGTCCGCCCACTCCTGGTCACACTTGTTGTTGCTGACAAGGGGATCGATCGCCGTTCCCGCATGCACGTCGGTGGGCGCGGCATTCGAAGGGGCAACCGCAGAGGACACGACAACACCCGCGACGACTCCGAGTGCAAGCGTCGCAACCGCACGAGGCGCGCGCACCGACAGCCGCTTGATGGTTGTGGACATCTTCAATCTCCATAAGCTGAAGTGAGGTGGTTCCCGGTCAGCTCACCGTGGTGTGCTGCCGTACCTCAATCGATGCCCGCATCAGCAGCGTGACAAATCGCAACTGATTTTCTGCATGTTTCTTGGATCGACGGTTGTCGAAACTCAGAATGGATACATCACGAAGGAGTACTGCCATGTCGCAGCCAGAAGACATTGATCTTCTCAGTGCAAGGGAACTGAGAGAACGGATCAGCACCGGGGATCGTGAGATCATCGCCGCGTTCATCCTGAAGCACAGTGATGTCATCCGCCGTCGCGCCGCGGGTCGGCTCGGCACACGCATGCGGCATCTCTTCGACTCCCAGGAGGTCCTGTCGACCGTACTGCGTCGCATGGACAACTACATCAAGCGGGGCAACCTGGACGTGGAATCCGAAGCCCAGCTCATGAAACTGATGATGCAGATGACCCAGGCCGCCGTGGTGGACAAGGCGCGCAAGTCCGTCCGCACCGCGCGGGCCGAAGGACACAGACCGGTGTCTGCCTCACCAGATCCGGCACCCACCCCGACAGACGAAGCGAATCCCGGCTTCATGAATCAGGCCTTCGATGCGCTGGACGAACAGGTGGATCAGGATATCCTGTGGATGTGGCTGTCTGATATTCCGCACACAGTCATCGCAGACCTGCTCTGTGTCAGTCCGGAGTACGTTCGTAAACGCTGGCAACGCATCCGGGAAACGCTCCGGACCAACGCCATTCGAATGAGCAGCGCATGAATGTAAGAACCACGCACCTGTTCCAGGCCGTCCACGATGCCGTTGTTACATCCGGTGGCAGCCGCACATTCACCGAGATTCTCCCGGGCGTCGGGGATGTCTCGGACCCCTTCACACTGGCTCAGCTCATCGAGGTGGACGGACGCACCCGCATCATGATCGAGGCTCCCGTCGACCTCGCCGACTACCTCCGGGCGTCACCCATGACCGCCGCCGACCGGGTCGCTCTCGATGCCGCCATCGACATGACGCTCAAGTCACTCCGCCGCCGTCACGGCGCCGGGTCAAAGCCCGTCGATGCACTCATCCGCGACTTCCCGGAGCATGGCACCGCAATCCGGGATGCGGACATGATCGATGCCGTCCTCTGCTCCACCGAGACCATGGTTCGAGGCCGATCCCGATACCGGGATGCACTCCCCTGTGATTTCGGCCCCAACCTCGAAGACGGTCGCCCCCGATACCAACTCACGAAGTTCCTCGGCTCCGGCGCCTATGGTGAGGTCTACCTCGCAGAGGATCGCCGATTCAGCGACGACGAGACGACCGCGACAGTCGCCATCAAGGTGATGCACGCACTCCACATCAATGATGCCGCCCGCCGCGAGTTCCTCGACGAAGCCACCAAGGCAAGACGCATCCAGCACCCCAACGTCGTTCGCGTGCTCGACCGCGGTATCACACGCGACGGCTCCGACTTCATCGTCTACGAGTACATCGACAGCGAACGCTCTTCACTCGAAGACATCAGCCGCGACTGGAGCGTGCGCGATACGGCCCGGTTCGTCGCCCGGCTCGCTTCCGCCGTTCAGGCCATTCACTCACGGGGACTCATCCACTGCGACATCAAGCCCGGCAACGTGCTCGTCGGACCCAACGGTGAACCTCGAATCACGGACTTCGGCGTCGCCGTGCGCTCTTCCACCGCACGGCAGCAGGTCAGCGGCTACGACGCCGGCAAGCCCATCGGAACCATCGGATTCATGCCGCCGGAGCAGTACCGAGGTGAGGAAGGCGCGCTGCGACCCGCCTCCGACATCTACGCCGTCGGTGGCATCCTCTACTGGCTGCTCACCGGGCAGGTGCCCAACGGGAGTACCGGCGCCGAGATCGAAGAAAACCTCGCCGGTGACAACCCGAGAAGCACGCCTCCCGAACTTGGCAACCAATTCTCGAAGTCACTGCAGTTCATCTGCAGTAAGGCCATGAACCCGGATCCCGAGGAACGCTACGCAGCCGCCGCGATGATGGCTGCGGATCTCGAGTCATTCCTCGACCGGCGACCCATCCCCGGTATGCGCACGTCCGTCCCGCGCCGCATCGGGCTCAGCGCACGCCGGAATCCCGGTGCGGCCATCCTCCTCGTCATCGCGCTCGCCGCTTGCGGAATCGGTGGCTGGCAGGCCAAGGTCGCATACGACGAGATGCAACTCAAACGCGCCCTGAGAGGGACCTTTGACTACCTGAGTAGCAAGATGGTCCACCGGAGCGAGACCGGCTTCGACGCACAGGTCCTCACCACCATCTGGACCTGGGAGTGGTACGTCGGCCCACAGTTCATCGACTCGCGGCCCTATCGCTCTATCCTCTGGGACCAGCGAATCGACACCATCCGTACCTGCATCGAGAGAAATACCGAGTCAGGCTCCAGCGACCAACTGGATACGTTCTTCCTCCAGATGGCCTACGCCTTCTGGCTCACCCACGGCGACGAGTTCACCTGGACCAGTCCCGAAGGCGAGAGCGAGAACATCGAAGCCGGACTCACTCACCTCGAATCAACATGGACACCCCGCCTTCCACCCGGTGACCCATGGATCGAACGCATCGGACTCTTCCGCGATCGCGCCATGATCAACCGCATGCTCGCTCAACCGGAGAGCGTCTCAGAACCTGACCTTGAGGCCGCCGTTGCCCGACTCGAGGAGATCGCGGCCAGGGACCTGGTCAGTTCCTCGGACGCCATGCAACTCACCCTCTACGCCCGACGATCGCTCATCCGCGCCTACGGCAAGAACTTGCTCGACCGCCCCGAGGATCAGGAGCGCCACGAAGAGATCGAGAAGCGAGCCTATGTCGACCCTGAGTTCTTCCATGACGACCCAGGCAGGTATCGATCCACCAAATGAAAACCCGCCGACGCTTCCGCCGGCGGGCTCAGTTTCTCTCGTGAGCGATGCTACCTCACGAACAGCATCTCGCGGTACTTCGGCAACGGCCAGAGATCGTCACTGACGAAGCCTTCCAGTTCATCAGCACAGGCACGCGTGCTCAGCATCGCCGGAATGACCTGATCCCGCAGTGCCTTCGCATGCTTGTGCGGGTCGTTGCCGTCATGATCCAACACTGACTCCAGGTCACTCATCGCCTCCCGAAGAGCATTCACGCGCTCCAGGTAACCCCGCAGGTCCTCCTGCAACTCCGGACAGTCCACGCCCGCATCCTGTGTCGCCTCGACCGTCTCGGCGAACTGGCCAAGGTGACGCATCGCCGCGGGCAACACGTGTGTGCGGCAGAGGGACAGGGTGGTCTCCCCCTCGATCGCAACCTGCGTCGCATACTGCTCGCAGAAGGTGTTGAAGCGAGACTGGAGTTCACGCCGCGACAGCACGCCATACTGCTTGAAGACATCCACCGTCGACTTTTTCGTGAGCTGCGGGAACGCATCAACGGCATTCCGGATATTGGGCAGGCCCCGTTCCTCCGCTTCGGCGTGCCATGCTTCATCGTAGTTGTCGCCGCTGAACGTGACGCGCTTGTGCTCCTTGATCACGCCCTTGAGTACCGACTTGACCGCGGCCCGCAGCTTGGCTTCGGTGGGTGACTTGCCCACGATCTTCTCCAGCTTCGCGCAGATGTCATCCAGCGACTCTGCCACGATGGTGTTGAGAATGACGCAGGGCCACGTCACGGAAGCGGACGATCCCACGGCCCGGAACTCGAACTTGTTGCCGGTGAACGCGAAGGGGGACGTCCGGTTCCGGTCACCCGTATCGCGCGGGATGTCGGGGAGCGATCGGGCACCGAGATCGAGCTTGCCGCCCTTGCGCGTGGAGGTCGGCGCACCGCGTTCGATCTGCTCGACGATGTCCTGCAGCATGTCACCGAGGAAGATGGACATGATCGCGGGCGGCGCCTCGTTGGCGCCGAGACGATGGTCATTGCCCGCCGAGGCGACGCTCGCCCGCAGCAGGCCGCCATGCAGGTCCACGGCACGGATCACCGCGCAGAGGAAGACCAGGAACTGCATGTTGGTGTGCGTCTCATCGCGCGGGTCGAGCAGGTTGACGCCGGAATCGGTGGCCAGCGACCAGTTCACATGCTTGCCGGAACCGTTCACGCCCGCGAAGGGCTTCTCGTGCAGGATGCACTGCATGCCGAAGCGCGGGGCGGTCGCCTTCAGGACCTGCATGATGACCTGCTGATGGTCGGCGGCGATGTTCGCCGTCTCGAACATCGGCGCCACCTCGTACTGCGCCGGGCTGACTTCGTTGTGACGCGTCTTGATGGGAACACCCAGTCGATACAGGTGATGCTCACACGCCGCCATGAAGGCATGGACACGATGCGGAATCGCACCGAAGTAGTGATCATCAAGCTGCTGATCCTTGGGCGCCGCCGCACCGAGCAGCGTGCGGTTGCACATCATCATGTCCGGCCGGCTGAGGTAGAAGCGCCGATCCACGAGGAAGTACTCCTGCTCCGCGCCGCACGTCGCATTGATGCGCTGCACGCCCTCGTCCGAACCGAAGAGCTTCAGCACGCGCAGGGCCGCCCCGCTGACGGCATCCATCGACCGCAGCAGCGGCGTCTTCTTGTCCAGCGCTTCGCCGGTGTAGGAGACGAAGACCGTCGGGATGCAGAGCGTGACGCTGTTGCCGACGCGGTTCAGAAAGACCGGGCTGGTCGCATCCCAGGCCGTGTACCCACGCGCCTCGAACGTCGCTCGCACGCCGCCCGACGGGAAGCTGGAGGCATCCGGCTCACCCTGGGTGAGCTGGTTGCCGGAGAACTCGCTGATGGCGCCACCCTCACCATCGGGGGTCACGAAAGCGTCATGTTTCTCCGCGGTCGAACCGGTGAGCGGCTGGAACCAGTGCGTGTAATGGGTGGCGCCATTCTCGATGGCCCAGTCCTTGATCGCATTGGCGATGGTGTCCGCGATGGAGGGGTGAATGGGAACCCCGTGCCGGAGCGTCTCGCGAAACGCGCGGTACACGGCCTTCGGCAGCCGCTCACGCATCACCCGCTCGGAGAAGACGTCAGCGCCGTAGATCTGTTGCAGGTTCTGTGCATGAAGGCCGGAGTCCGAAACGTCGCGGGACTCGTGCCATCCGGCCACCGCCCTGATCGTCGCTACACGTGCCGATGCATCAGTCATTGAAATGTCCCTTTCTGGGATCAAAGCCATTGGCGAATCGCCAGACCAGGCGATCCTCGAAAGGGTATGTATTGTGAGAGTAAAACGGTTTACGTAAAGGCCGCTCGCCATCCGAGCGCACATTTTTGTGCAAGTTCTGCGCTTCGACCCCCATCTTTACAAACCGGTTGACAACTCCCGGATGAATGACAACCCACGCGCTCCCGCATCCTCTTCACCCCCATCGTCCATCCGACGAACCAGCGCCGTCCCCACGATCGCCGCATCCGCGTGCTCCACAACCATCCCGACATCAGACGCCGTCGAAATGCCGAAGCCGCACGCAATCGGAAGGTCCGTCATCCCACGCAACCGAGCCACGTTCGCGCCAATCGCCGCACCCGGCCCACCCGACTCCCCGCCCGTGATCCCCACTCGACTGAGCAGATAAACAAATCCAGTGCACGCCGAAACGATCCGCTCCGCGCGCTCAGCAGAGGTCGTCGGAGCCACCAGCAACGAAATCACCAGCCCCGATGAACCCGCCACCTCCGACAGCCGGGGCGCCTCCTCCACCGACAGGTCCGGAACAATCAACCCGTCAATCCCGCAAGCCGACGCCTGACGGCAGAATGAGTCCACGCCGATCCGATGCACAATCGAATAACTCACCATCGCCACCAGCGGAACACCAATGTCGCCACGCACACCCCCGATCGCCTCCAGCACGCCTCCCGGCACCACCCCCGATTCCAGCGCCTCGTGCATCGCCGCCGCAATCACCGGCCCATCCGCAATCGGATCACTGAAGGGCAGACCCACCTCGACCAGACTCGCCCCCGCATCCGCCGCACCACGCAGAACCTCAATCGTGGCGCCCAGCGAAGGATGCCCGCCGCAGACGTACGGCATCAGCCCCTTCCGGCCCCCGGCTCTCAGATCCTGAAACGTCGCGTCGATGCGGTTCATGACGGGGATCATACGGGAAGCGGGATCAACGATCAGCCACAAGCGACGAGTCCCGATCCACCTCGGCCGACGACTCCTCAACCCGAGCCACGCGCTTCGGACCCCCCTTCCGAACCACCATCATCTGCCGACCCGCCTCCAGCCGGATCAACTCGACAAGCTCCGGACTCGGGAGGTCCCGCGGCTGCTTTCCCATCTCCACGAGGTTCCGCACCAGCTGGACCGGCGTCCCCAGCAGACCGAAGGGAAATCCCCACCAACCGACGAAGCCCGACACGAAAAATGCGAAGAGTTGCTTCTTCGTCGCACATCGACGGCAGCACAGGTACTTCTTCGTCGAGAAGAATGACAACAGCAGCAGGGACCAGATGAAGTGAGCGCGGTAGATGTCCACGGGGCCGCGGCCCTGACACTCCGGGCACGGCCCGCTATGCACATCCAGAACCGCGTTGTACAGGTCATCCTCCGGAATCGCCTGTCCGATCTTTGCCGCGAGCCCGTTCCTGCTGCACTTCTTGTTGCAGAAGCGGAGGCTCCCGTCTCGGACCCCTCCAAAGAGGATTGACTGCCCACACGCTGCGCACTTTGCCACGAGTCCACCTTCCGGAAAGCGGCCGGCGATCAATCACCGACCATGTCGGACCGACTGTCTGTCACCTGCGAACGACCAGCGTCGCCACGATGAAGTCGTGCAACGCCTGCTTCTTCTCCGTGAATCCGGCGATAATGAAGCCGGCACAGAAGAAGAAACCACTGAGTATCTTGGAGACTTCACGCCCGAGCGCACGCCAGAAGCTGATCGGACCCCCCCGCTCGTCAGTCACCTTGATACCCACCATCAACTTGCCGGGTGTGCCCTGGTGGCGGGAACTGTGCATCCACGCCGAGAAGATCATCGGGCCGAATGTCAGCACACCGATCCCGAGAATGAACAGGATGATCACGATCACCCCGCCGGCCGCGGCTCCCCCCTGGCTCCCCGACGCACCGGCGGCGCTGATGGAGAAGATGATCATGCCGAAGAAGAGGGCGGCAGCGACGCCGCCGATGACCGAGAAGATGATCTGGTCGATCACATGGGCAAGGAAACGGAGCCAGAAACCAGCGTGCTCGAGGACCGGCTCTCTCAGGCCCGCCTGCCCGGGTTGGACGGGTGGTGCCTCGTCGCCGAAGTCGAATCCCGGGACCTTCCCGGCCTCGACCCACTCGCTCATCGTCTCATTCCAGACGAGGGTCCGGCGCGTGACCTGCCCGGAACGCACGAGTTCGTGCAGCGCCGCTTCGGCAACAGGACCCTGACGTTCCCCGCGATCGACCCAGTACCATTCCATTCCCATACGCAGCCTCCGACCGGTTCAAAGCAGTCTACCAGACCCCCAGGGCCGATCGAGCACTATTGCAGGGTCGCCGGACGGACACATTCCGGGGGTCCGGGGGCCCGATTCCCGGAACCAGGGAAGCATCCGACCGCCACAATCGTTGATCCCTCAGACGGTGAGCCCGCGCCGGCGGGTGTTTGTCCAGACTTGATGAGAGGGATCGAGAGATGCGTTGTACCTGTATGTGGTCTGTTGTTGCCGTATGTACCCTGCCAACGCTGGCGGGAGCCCAGGTCGAAATCTTCGAAACAGGTTGGGTGGAGACCGCGGTCCTTGAGAACATCGAGGCGCCCGAAACGGTGCGAATCCACCCGCTTGACGGGTCAATCGTCTACCTGACGCGCTCTGTCGACGGCCTCTACCGACTCACGATCGACGACCCCACGCCGCAACTCCTGTCTGTCTACGATCGCCCCTTCGGCATCCTCGTCGACCCCTCCGATGGTGACATCTTCGTCTCCGAACCCGTCGGCGGCATGGTGCACAGATACGACTGGACCGGTGGCACCAGCGCTGGCTGGCTCACCCAGTTGCTCGATGGCGACGACGACCCGCACGGTATGGCGATCGCACCCGCAGACTACACCGGCCCGCTCGTCGCACCCGGCGAAGCCATGCTCGTCGACGTCGGGAACGGCGGCGGCGAAGACGCAGCCTGGTCCTGGCTCCTGGATACACCGGACAGCGAAGTCCGTGTCGTTGATGATGCCGGCCCCCTCGAGTCGGCCTTCGATGTCGCGTTCAGTTCCGACCGATGCTGGGTCGCGGACGATGCGGTCCTGCATGAGTTCACGAATGGCGGCGTGCAGACCCTCTCGCTGCAGGCATCCGTGATCCTCAGCGTCATCAGCCTGCCCAACTCCGATGACATCATGATCTACGATCCGAGCGATGGACGCGTCTATCGCGTGAGCAACGGTGTGGACACCCTCTTCCTGGACCTGCAGGGCGCCCCCGGCGGCAACTCACCCCTCGGCTTCTCGCAGGATGGCCGCATGTTTGCCGTCGCGGACGAGCAGCGTGACCGCATCCATATCTTCGAACGATGCCCCGGCGATACCAATGCCGACGGCATGGTCAACTTCGAAGACCTCAACGAAGTGCTCGACAACTGGAACCTCTCCGTGCCGCCCGGCTCCAATGGTGATGTCGACGGCTCAGGGACCGTCGACTTCGATGATCTGAACAGCGTGCTCGATGAATGGGGAAGCAGTTGCTGAGTGAGCGGTCACTCGCACGCCCCTCCTCGGCCTCGATCACTTCACCTGTTCTGTCGCAACCAATGGTCGGACGGGCACCCCCAGTGTCGCCGCGAACGCCCGGAACAGTTCCGCCTCCCGGATGGTGACTTCGCGATCCGAGACGATCGCCGCCGCGCAGGCGTCGATGAGGTGCTTCTTGACCGGCGGTGACGTCGCCTGCAACTCGTCCAGCGCACCCGCGATCGCCGGCAGGCTGACATCCCGCCGGGCCGGAAGTTCGAGGTCATCGACCTTCGGTAGCCGCGCGACGCCCGCCTTGAACGCGGCTCGCACCTGCTGCTCGTCGTCGTGCCCCGCCCACGCGACCGCCGCCAGCAACGTGGCGCACTGCGGCTTGAGTTGGCCAAGGCCGTAATAGCGCACCCGAGTCCCCTGCCCGTCCTGCTGCACATGCTCGGAAACGATCCGCTGGAGGATCCACTCGAACATGCGGATGCGGTTGTCAGCCGTCACCAGGGCGCCAAGCGTCGCAAGGAACTGCTCCGCCTGCTCCGGGCTCAGGCGATCCAGCGCCGGACAGGCAAGCTCCACCAGCGGCAGGAAGAGATCGCGTTCGAGAACGGAAAAGTCATTGCGAAGCCGACGCAGTTCGCGAGCCGCGGCCGCATCGTGTTCCTCCAGCAGGTTGATGACCTCGTCATCGGAGTTGCCCTGAAAAATGAGTCCGAAGATGACCACACGCGCACCGAAGGGCTCACGTGCCGCATCGAGGATCCTGGCCGGAATGCGCTTGATCTCAGCGCGGGCAGCCTCAATGTGCCCCGCGGTCGGCATGCCGATGAGGCTGATGAGCGCAAAGGGTGCGGCCTGCCGGAACGTGTCCTGCGGTGAAGGCTTCACAGGAGTGCCCTCCGACTGCGGAGCCATCAGCGGGCTGACGGTGAGCGCCTCGCTGACAAGCATCCTGCCATCCCAGTCCTTCTTGATGCGCCGGATGCGACGCTCAAGCGGAGGATGGGTCGAGAAGATGCTGTGCATGCCGCTGGTCAGGGCGCGACCGAAAAAAAGGTGACTGGACTCCGCAGCCAGCGGCGCCCGGATCCTCGAACGAAGACCGGTGCCCCCGATCTTGCGGAGAGCATCCGCGATGCCATCGGGATTGCGCGTGAACTGCACCGCGCTCGCATCCGCGAGATACTCCCGCTGCCGACTGATCGCTGACTTGATCCACGTGCCGAAGAACGTCCCGACAGCGCCGATGATCGCAAGCCCCAGACCCACCACCGCCATGGCCATGATGCGACCGTCCCGGCTGCGCCCCGCATAGAACCCGATTCGGATGAGGACCGAGCCGATGATCCCGATGACGAGGATGCCATGAAGCACACCGATGAGGCGCAGGTTGAGCCGCATGTCGCCGGACAGGATGTGGCTGAACTCATGCGCCATCACACCCTGAAGCTCGTCCCTGCTGAGCCGCTCAATGGCGCCCCGGCTGACGCCGATCACGGCGCTCTCCACGGAGTTCCCGGCCGCGAAGGCATTGATGGAGGCTTCCTTGTCCATGACATAGACCGGCGGCACGGGCAGTCCCGAAGCGATAGCCATCTCTTCGACGACGTTGAGCACCTGCCGCTCGTGCGCCTCGGCGGTGTTGGGATCGATGAGCCGGCCGCGAAGATGTCGGGCCACAACGTGACCACCGCCGCTGAGCTGGACGATCTTGTACGCGGTGCCCGACGTGATGACGACGAGTGTGAGAGCTGTGACGAGGCCGGCGACGACCACGAACGGGAAGTCGACCGGTGGTCGATCTGGCAGTCTCGTGGAGCGGTAGAACCCCACCCCTTCGAGGAGGAGCCACGCCATGCCATTCGTCAGCAGGATGACCCCGATGACGGCAAGCCCGAAGAGGACGACAAGCCGTCCCGTGTTGCGTCGGGCGCGATCCTGTTCTGCAAAGAAGTCCATGGCTGGTCAGATCAGAAGGCGACCTTGGGAGCGTCCTTGATCTGCTCGTCATCGAAGTCGAGCAGGGCCGCATCGCGCTGGTGCCCCATGATGCCTGCAAGCAGCACGGGCGGGAAGGTCTGACGGTAAGTGTTGTACTCGGTGGCGGAGTCGTTGTACGCCTGCCGCGCAAACGCAACCTTGTTCTCCGTGGAAGTCAGCTCTTCACTCAGCTGGCGCATGTTGGTGTCAGCCTTGAGATCCGGATAGGACTCCATGACCGCGAAGAGCCGTCCCAACGCACCTCCAAGGGCACCCTCCGCCCCGGCGAGCTGCGTCATGGCGCCCGCCTGGGTCGGATCGTGGCCCGTCTTGTCGAGCCCGGCGGCGGCCTGGTTGCGCGCCTGGATGACAGCCTCAAGTGTTTCGCGTTCGTGTTCCATGTATGCCTTGGCGGTCTCAACGAGATTCGGAATGAGGTCGTAGCGTCGCTTGAGCTGCACCTCGATCTGCGAGAAGGCGTTCTGGAATCGGTTGCGGAGCTTCACCAGCTTGTTGTAGATGGAGATGATGGTCCCGCCGAAGACAAGCAGCAGCAGGACGACCGCGCCGAGAATGATGAGTGCAATGACAAGTCCGCTCATGGATGCACCTCTCACTGAAGGGGATGGAGGATGTGGGAAGACCATGGAAGGATACCATGCACCTGACCAGGCGACGTGTCCTGTTCGGTCTCGGATCGGACGACTCAGCGGACGCTTCGATTCGGATGTCACCCGTTCCTGTTGCCCGAGAGCCACGTATGACATGAAGCAGGGTCGCTACAGCGAAGCGGTCGTGGTGCTCGAAGAGCTGCTCCCCCTCCGTCGTTCGAAGCCTCCTGGAGATGGGGTAACGCGCGGACTCATCCGTCAGCAGGACGTCCACGCGTGCAGCGGCACCCCAAGCGCGTCCCTCGCGATGACCTGGGCATCATGAAGCGTCTGCACCCAATCGTCTGCGACAGACTCCGACTGTTCGTTGAGATAGTGAAGGAGGAAACTCCCCTCATCGACCCGGTGGATCTCCACCCGGTGAACGCACTGAGGCGCGACGCCGACGATGTGACCAGGCCAGCCGGGCTTGGGGACATCAGCCTTGAGAAGAACGGGCACGAGGACCTCCGATGCCTGCCAGAACCTCGCGTATGGACCTCGGCTTTGCCGCGAGCCCTGCATCCGGCTAGGATAGAGCATTCCCAAGGGGCGGTAACTCAATTGGGAGAGTGCCAGCTTTGCAAGCTGGAGGTTGAGGGTTCGAGTCCCTTCCGCTCCACTTCAGCATCAGACCGCTTCGCACGCCGCGAGGCGGTTTTTTGCTGCGCCTGCCGCGGTTTTCCGTGATGCGCTGCGCCGTCGGCGTCTTCGACCGATGCGCGCCCATGCGCGCCGGAAACCCCATCTGCGCGCGTTCGGGACTGGCGTTTTGACGGGCGCGCGTCACCCGTCCCCGTCGCCGCCTGCGCCTCCCCCACCACCGGCACCGGCAGCGCTTCGATTGCCCGAGCCGTGTCGTTCAACGTCAGCACCGTGTAGCTTCGCATCGTCGTTTCAATACTGGCGTGCCTCAGCAGCTTCATGGCCGTCTGCGGGGCAACGCCCGCCCGGGCCAGGTTGGTGGCCATCGTCGTGCGCAACGCATGGAGATCGGCCACACGCCCCTCAGAGTCGGCCGTAATGCCCGCACGCTCGAAATCCGCCCGTTGCGTCCGCGCCGTGACAGCCGTTTGGAAGACCCGACCGCCCGCCGCGTTGATCTGCATGGTCGGCCGGATCGCCTCCAGTTCCGACACCACTTCCGGATGCATCGGGATCACATCGGTCCGCTTCGCCTTGCCGTTGGCAATCGTGATCGTCCCGGCCGCGAAGTCGATGTCTGCCCAGCGCAGCCGCTTCAAGTCACCCCGGCGCAGCCCGGCATACAGGGCCGCGGAGTACCACGCCGCCCGGCAGCTTGGCTTATGGGGGTAGTGGGGATCTCCATTCAGTTCGGCGTCCCGTTCGCGCGCCACTGCCAGCAGACGCGCCGCCTCGTCATCCTCCAGCGCCCGGCGCACGCGCCGCCGGTCCGCCCGCTCGTCCGCCTTCGGCACCACCTCCAGCGCGTTCCGCCGCACGCGGCCGGTCTTCTTGCACCAGTTGCCAAACGCCACCGCCGCCTGACGCCGGAAATTGCGCGTCCGCGCCGACGCCGGAACCGTGACGTACACCGGTTTCCCTTCGGCATCCCGCTGGTCCGTCTTCTTCCGCACCGTCATCGCGGCCATGTTCGCCTCCAGCAGATCCGGCGTCAGGTCAGACAACCGCTTGATCTCGCCTTCGGCAATCAGCCGCTCCAGATGCCGCCGCTTCTCGTCAATGTTCTTCGCCGCCTGTCCCGCACGCTCGCACGTCGTCAGGTACTCCACAACATGCTCGGCGATGGCACGCCGGTTGTGTGTGGCGAATCGGTGATCATCCGGGTCGATCAACCCCTTGCGCTTGGCCACCACGTCTTCCTCGATCTGGTTGGCGATGCGCTGCGCCAGCCGCTTGTCCCCGGTCTTCGAGGATACCTCGCGCTTGCGCCCCGTCTCGTCCCGGTAGCCGATCATCCAGTTGGTGCGGCCGGGCCGCTTGAAAACACTCGCCATCACTCACCGCCTTTCAGGTCCGCGTCCGCCCGCTGATGCTGCATCAGAGTGACACAAACCAAACCAGTGCAGATCACCACCGCAACCGCCTTTGCATAGTCAATGCCCGCACGATTGAAGACATCAGCCGCCATCATCAGAGCAATGGAGAGCGCGGCGGATGCCGCCAGAATCATGCAGCCGCCCCAGAACCAGACCCGCCATCGCTTTGCCTTCGTTGTCATGATCGGCCGCCTTTCACGTTCGAGTCTACCTCGATCATCGCCCGGGATGATGTCTCTTCTTCAAACATCGGGGACGCCTGCGCTGCGCCTTCACCGTCACCACCCGGCCACATGGCCAAGTCCGTCCCACAGGGTTGGCCATCTGGTTCATCTGGCAGCGCCCACCGCCAGCCGCGGATCTCCCGCGTCGGCGGAAGGGACACCACCTGCAACGCCTTCTTCGCACGCCGCACCGTCTTCATGCTGAAATCCTGCTTCTTCACCGCCTTCTGTATCTGCGTCACCAACACCGGACCGTCCGCCAGAATCGTCTCCAGCCACTCGATAGCGTCTTCCAGCGCCGTCGATGTCTCCGGCGTCGGTGACGCCAGCAGCGTCTCCGCTTCGATGTAGACGGGCCGTGCGTCCCACTGGACCACCGGGATCTCCCCACCGTCCGGCGCATGCAGTTGGTAGGCCATTCCCGCCCCCGATTCAGCTAGGTTGGACTTCAGGGGAAAAACCACCCTCTGATCGTCGTCATCGGGGTGACGCGCCACGCCCCAGGCCATCCGCGCCGCGGCGATGATGCCCAGCGATCCGGACGCCCGGTAGATGGCTTTCCCCTGCCCCTTGTTCAGATGCGCGACCACCACCAGCGCCACCCGATACCGGCGCGCCAGGTCGGACAGGGGACGCAACACGCCGCGCACGTCGGCGTCTCGGTGGCTGTCCACCCGTCCGCCGAAGTACGCCGCCACCGGATCGACGATCACCAGGCGACACGCCCCCACCGCCTCTATCGCCTCTTCCAACATCGGCAGGTCTTCGAGGGTGAACCCGCGCTCAAACGTGCCGCCCGTCTCCGCATCGGGGATCTCCACCCCGTCCAGGATCACCATCCGCGCCGTATCCGCGCCCAGCGCATCCAGCCGCGGCACAATTGTCGTCTCCGGATCGTCTTCCGCGGAGATCAGCACCACGCCGCCCACCGGCACGGGAACGCCGGGCGCATCGGGGAACGCGCGCCCCGTCGTCACCCGTGCGGCCATGTCCAGCGTGACAAAACTTTTGCCCAGTCCGGGATCACCCACCAGCATGGACAGTTTGCCGATGGGGAAGCGTTCATGCCACAGCCACTCTTCCGGCCGCGGCGTCACGTCAGACAGTCGGATCAGCTTCGGGCGCGGACGCCTCGGCGTCGGCCGGTCTTCGCCCATCTGCTCAGCCATGCGCTTGGCGTAGTCGTCATCGGGGAGTCTCACAGTTGCACCCCCTTCGCCGCGCGGAGCAGACGCCAGATGGCCAACATCTGACGGGCGGGTCTGGCTACCTGATTCCCTTCCTCGATCTCGTCCGCCAGAACGCGCAGCACGACCGGCAGCCAGTGGCGCCCCCTCTTGGCAATCAACCACTCCAGCGCGGACTTTGCTTCGGGCCACGCCTCCAGGTGGAATCGCTCCACCTTGTCCCAGAAGTCCGCCGCGATATCCCACTCCGCACCACCCACCCCGTGTGCCTCTTCGTTGCGAATGTGCCGCAGCATCGCGGCCGGGACGTGTGCGAACACGAGTTCGAGAAACAGACCGCAGCGATTCAGCAGCGCGTCCGCCTCTTCGGGGAAGGAATCGACCGCGTTGAACGCCATCGCTTCCATCGGTCCCGGTAGAATGGGGATGGTGTGGATCTTGACCAGGTCTTCGCCGCCGCCCGTCCTGCCTGCAAGCTGCCGGGCGGATTCCGTGTGCTGAATCATCGGCGTCCCCCCTTCGTGTTTTGGTCCATCCAGGCGAGCAGGCCATCCACGGGGACGCGCCAGTGCCGACCGATCCGGAAACCGGGGATCTCGCCGGTCAGCAGCATCTCATTCAACTTCCGGCGTCCGACCCCCAGCAGGGACCGGGCCTCAGCCGATGTCAGGGCCAGGCGGTTGTCGGTGGGGTTGGTCCGGGCCGCTTCGGTGGGCGGCCACTCGCGAGCATGGTTTGTATCCATGCGGCGATGATGCTCCGCGTCGCAACGGGTTCAATTCCAATCCCGCCACGTGCAATCAAGTTGCAACGATGCAACGAAGTTGCAATCCGTCTGCATCTAGACGGCAGAGGACGCCGCACACTCCCGCAAGGCATTCGCTGCGGTTGCATCGTTCCCGCGCTCTGCCTGTTCTGCAAGTTGCAAGAGTTGAGACGCAGTGAACGCCTCAAGCCGATTCCGCTCTCGAATCCTTGCTGCCCTTCGCCACTTCCCCAACGTGCCGGGTGATCTCTTGATCTTCCGACACAGCACACCCGAAGTCCACTTCGTCATCCCGCTTGCTGTTCCATCGCCTTCGCCATCATCCGCACTTCCAGGCTCACCCAAATACTCTCGCAGTTCCGCTTGGATCTCATGGAGCCGACGCCTAGCAACCGCAATCGTGTTCAGCACCCGGTACTCATTCACATGATTGAGCAATCGCCTTCCTTCAGCAGCGCGTTCGCAAATCCAATCCTCCCGAAACTCGATCGCCAGGCAGTCGTGATACATCGCTCGAAGTTCGGCTCTAATCTCTCGAATCTCACATGAAACGTCAGAGCTGTCGAGGCCCGACCCATCCTCCAGCACTTCGCAAAACGCCGCAATAGCTATCCGCAAACGTCCAACAGAGGCACACAGGTCTGCGAGAGTCAACTGATCTCGCCGATACACCCAATCTGGCCCTAGTATCACAAACTCCGAGTAAACGGCCGCGGCCGCACCGATCAGAATCTCCGCACTTTGGAACATCCCTACTGGATCTGTGGGCAGCTTGTCAGCTCGTCGCCGAAGTTGCGACCGCGCGACTGATTGGAGCATCTCTGCTCGCTCCACCAGATCCCACGCGCCGCTAGCCAGATCATCTGCGGCTTCTTCTCCTAGGTCTCCCACATCACGCAAGTGCGCATGAAGCGCGATCAGTTCGCTAACCAGCGCGTGAAACTCCGCCTTCGCTGGAAAGTCCGCAAGGTCTCGCGGCATCTCCAGCCACCCAACTAGGTCGTGTCTGACGGCTCCAGCAATCGTAGGTATCTGCTGATAAATGCGAGTTTGACGATCGCGAGGTAGTGGACGGCGAGTTTCTCGTACC
>JAUIHS010000054.1 GCA_030432255.1 Phycisphaerae bacterium | reverse complement strand
GACTTGCGAAACCCGGCCGACTTCTTGGTCATCGAGAAGATCGCCAAGTCCGTCTTCAAACTAGAAGGAATTTCCCAGGTTCAGGCCGTCACGAGGCCCCAGGGAACCCCGATAGGTCAAGCGTCCATCCCCTTCCAGCTCAGCATGGCGGGTGCACCCATGGCCATGAACATGCCGTACATGCGCGATCGTGTGGCCGACATGCAGGACATGGGCGACCAGATGCTGACCGTGATCGACAGCATGGAGGGGATGCTCGAACTGATGAGACAGATGGCCAGTTCCACTGACTCAATGACCAGCAAGATGCAGACGATGGCCGACAATGTCGCCGACATCAGAGACCAGGTCGCCAATTTCGACGACTTCTTCCGGCCTATTCGAAACTACTTCTACTGGGAACCGCACTGCTACAACATCCCCATCTGTTGGGCACTGCGTTCGCTGTACGACTCGATCGACGGCATCAACATCATGACCGACGACTTACAGAACCTGTTGCCTGACATGGAACAGCTGAACGCGCTCATGCCGCAGATGCTGACCCTGGTGCCACCCATGATCACCACCATGAAGAGCATGCGGGTCATGATGCTGACCATGCAGGCCACGATGGGTGGGCTGCAGGATCAGGTCGACGCGATGATGGATAACTCGGCCGCGATGGGTAAAGCCTTCGATACCGCCAACAACGACGATTCGTTCTATCTGCCTCCCGAGGCATTCGAGAACGAGGAATTTCAACGCGGCATGGAGATGTTCCTGTCGCCCAACGGGCATGCGGTGCAATTCATCGTCTCCCACGAAGGCAATCCGATGTCACCCGACGCCATGGCCCGAGTCGACGCGATCAAGACCGCCGCCAAAGAGGCCATCAAGGGATCTCCGCTCGAGGGCTCGAGAATCTACCTTGCCGGTACCGCCTCGATTCTCAAGGATATGTCCGATGGGAACCGCTACGACCTGCTGATCGCCGGAATCGCCTCGCTGAGTTTGGTATTCATCATCATGCTCATCATCACGCGAAGCCTTGTGGCCGCCGCCGTCATCGTGGGCACCGTGGCTTTGTCGCTGGGGGCGTCGTTCGGTCTGTCCGTGCTTTTCTGGCAGCACATCTTGGGAATCGAACTGCACTGGTTGGTGCTGCCGATGTCGGTGATCATCCTGCTGGCTGTCGGTGCCGACTACAACCTGCTGCTGGTTTCGCGCCTCAAGGAAGAGATCCACGCCGGCTTGAAGACCGGGATCATCCGCGCCATGGGAGGCAGCGGTTCGGTGGTGACCGCCGCTGGACTGGTGTTCTCCTTCACGATGATGTCGATGGCGGTCAGCGAACTCATCGTGATCGGACAAGTAGGCACCACGATCGGACTCGGTTTGTTGTTCGACACTTTGGTGGTCCGCGCCTTCATGACGCCGTCTATCGCAGCGCTGCTGGGCCGCTGGTTCTGGTGGCCACAGAACGTGCGAACTCGCCCGCTACGCCGCCGGCCGGCGCCGACGTGACCCCGAATGCGACACGGCGGCAACTGAGCGCTCTGGCCGAGCTGGCCATTGAGGACCTGTACGAAGCCGACCCACAGCTTGCGGACCTTCTGCTGGAGGAGCACCGATACCAATCACGCACGCTGAACCTGCTGGCGGCCTCGAGCCCGGCAGATCCTTCCACCGCGATTGCGGGCGGTGTCAGCTTCCCGGTGGTAACGGCTGAAGGGTATCCCGGGCGACGCTTCCATTCCGGCGCAGAGAATGTCGACGCTCTGGAGAACCTGGCCGTCGAAAGGGCCAAGCGGGTTTTTTCCGCACGACATGCGAACGTACAACCGCACTCGGGTTCGTCGGCCAACCTGGCGGTCGCCTTTTCGGTGTTGAATCCGGGCGACACGATTTTGGGCCTACATCTGGATTCGGGAGGACACCTCACTCATGGCGCACCCGCATCGATAACCGGCAAGTACTTCAGGACCGCTCACTACGGTCTCGACACCTCCGGGCGGATCGATCTCGAGCAAGTCCGCGCCCAAGCGCTGCAACACCGTCCGCGGTTGATCATCTGCGGCGCGAGCGCCTATCCCCGAAGGATCGATTTCGCTGCTTTCCGGGAGATCGCCGACGAATCCGGGGCGCTACTACTTGCCGATATCAGCCACATCGCAGGGCTTGTCATCGCCGGCGAGCATCCCAGCCCAATCGACATTGCGGACTTCACCACCACCAGCACGTACAAACAGCTGCGCGGCCCGCGGGGCGGTCTCATACTCCTGGGCGAGCGTGGGTCCGACGCCGGCTTCGGACCTGTCCCCGGGGATGCCGGCCAAACCTGGTCGCGGAAGATCGACAAGTCAGTCTTTCCAGGCACTCAGGGGACACCAAGTTTCTCTAACATTGCGGCCAAGTGCATTGCATTCGAGAAAGCGAACGGACCGGCTTTCAGCTCGTGGGTGCGCAAGGTGGTGCACGATGCGAATCTGTTGGCCAAGCATTTCTCTGCATCCGGTTTGGGTCTACTCACTTCTGGTACTGATACTCACCTTCTGGTCGTGGACCTGCGAGACAACTTGGGTATCAGCGGCTATGTCGCCGAGAAGGCGTTGGAGCGATGTGGGTGCCTGACAAACCGGAACCGAGTTCCCGACGACCACCGGTCAGCCTATGTCGCAAGCGGTTTGCGGATCGGAACCAACCATCTAGCCGCCCGGAAACTCAGCGACAACGATGTATTGAACTGTGCGGACACGATCGTGCGAATCTTGATGAACATACGAGCGACATCCGATACATCCTATGAACTCGACCGTAGGATCACCGATGAGGCGGTAGCTGTCATATCCGCTGTTTGCGCGCGGAATCCGTTGCAAACACTGTGATCTGATCTCGCTGGCGCCTCAAGCGCACCACACCGAGCCACTACGTCGCCCAATAGGCCTGTGCTTTGATTGCGCGGCGCGAAATCCCGTATTCATCGCGCAGAACCTTCGCCACCGCGCGGGTTGTGCGGTTGTCGCAAGCGACCCAACCGAAATAGTCCGGAGCCCTGAAACTCCCCTCGCTGACCGCCCGCAGA
>JAUIHS010000053.1 GCA_030432255.1 Phycisphaerae bacterium | reverse complement strand
CATGTCAGCTCTTCATCAGTGAGGGCCGGGGAGGAGGTTTGATCTGACATGCTCGATTGTCTTTCTCGCTATTGCTCATGCGGCTGGAACAGCCCTTTGAACTCGGGATCGGCGTAATAGCGCAGTTTGCGGGCAATGGCCGTGGGCCTGCCCTGGACTCGCAGGAGCTGGTTGTCCGGGTGGACCTGCATGATTTCATCCGGAGTGAGCAGATCGCGGCCGGTGACGTTCTGCGTCATCGAGAGCGCATCCCCCGGTTTGTAGCTCTGTGTCTGATAGCCCGTGGTTTCCTGGCCAATCATCTTGCTCAGCCATTGGGCCGTTTCCAGATCATTCACTCCGAACACCTGCTGGACTCCGGCATTGGCGACAAAGGTGCCCGCGCGTTTTCCATAGAGCGCGTTGAGCTGGCTCATGTCCTGCAGGATCGGCCAGAGCTGAAGCCCGTAGCCTGCCATCAGCCCCATGGCGCGTTCGACAGCTTCCAGACGACCAAGGGCCGCAAACTCGTCCAGCAGGAAGAGGGCGGGGGGCAAAGCTTGCCTATCCGGTCGCGGAGCCTCAGAGGCGCTCAGAGCGCCGTCCAGGGCCAGTCCGGGTGTCTGTGCCGCCTCTGCGTCCCGAGCGATGTCCTGAAGCGCCTGGGAGACGAGGAGGCGCAGCCAGCGGCTGTAGGCGTCAAGCCGATTGGGCGGCAGCACCAGAAACACCGATGTAATCTCGTGACGCAGCTCGGAGAAATGGAAATCCGAGCGCGCCATGCATTTTGCAATCCGTGGGCTGTCCAGGAAATGGGTGTGGCGCTGTGCATTCGAAAGAACCGAAGCTGCTTCCCGATCTGCCTTGCCCATGAACCGGTTGGCGGCACGTGCGATCAGACCATGCGCTGCGTCGCTCTCCTGCATCAGCTCCAGCAGCGCGCGCAACCGATCCGGGGGCAGGGTGAGATATTCCCGCACTGTGGCAAGAGACCGGCGGCCCGGCTCCTCATGGCAGACGCAAAACATGATCAGCCCGCCAAGGATGGCTTTGGCCTCTTCGTTCCAGTGCGCCTCCGATACCTGGTCCGGTGGGTCCATGACCAGCGCGTCGGCAAGTGAGGTGGCATCTTCTCCAAGATCAAGACTGTCCGGAGACAACCGGTCCAATGGATTGTACGTCGCCGATGTCGTCCCGGTAACCTCGAACGGATCGAGGACATGAACGGGTCCGAACCGTCGCCGGGCGTCGCCTGCGATCCGCGCGTTCTCGCCTTTGGGGTCAATGACCAGGACCGGACGCTCCGCCATAAGCAGGTTAGGGATGACCGTGCCCACGCCCTTGCCCGCCCGGGTCGGCGCAAGGGTCAGAAGATGCGCCGGACCCTCGTAGCGCAACAGTCGGCCGGTATGGGGGTTGCGACCGATCAGAAGCCCGTCAGGGGCTTCCAGATCGGCCAGGTCTTTGCGGTCGGCGAACCGGGCCGAACCATGGCTGTCGTCGGCCTTGCGGGGGGACCAGAGGCCGATGCCGGTGTTCACGATCAGGAGTGTTACTGCCGTGCACCAGGCCGAGCCGTAGACCACGATGGTGGCAACCCAATCGAGGAGTGTGGTGGGACCGCCCGAGATCGGCACGTGCAGACCATAATGCCGGATGAGAGACAGAACGACCGTCCCGATCAAAGTGGCAATAAGCAGATAGACGGCAGCTATAAACAGTACGAACGGAGCCGCCCATGCGATCAGCCCGATACCGACCAGAAGGCGAAACGCCGTGAACGCCCAGCTCATCGATGACCATTCGGTTGTTCTGAATCGGATGCCAGAGCCGGGGAGGGGGTATCGGGATCTGTAAAGGCCTTGCGGTCCTGTTCCCGCGAGAGGTTCCGGATCAACCGCTCCATCATTGCCGCAGCACTTGCATCCCGTTCGGCCAGATCCATGAGCGCCCCGCCCAGGATCACCTTGCGCCGTGTATCCAGCTTGCGTTGTCTGGTGGCTTCACGGTTGCGCACGGCCTGAAGGCGGGCCTTGGCCTGGGCAAACCGTTTCTCGGCGCGTTCGAGTTCTGTCTCTGCCATATCACTGCTCTTGCTGGGAAAATAATCTAAGGTTGAATTATGTATTGATTGACTCGTCCTTAGCGCGTACCCGTAGGCCTGTAAAGGACAAGGGCGCACTTATGCAAACTCTCCGCCTATGGCTCCAAGATTTGCGTGCGATCTCTCTGGGGCAAAGCCCCGGCCGATGGCCATCCCCTTCGATGCTCATCGCATCGATATGGAAGGGCGCGCTGCCCCTTCCAAACCATCCCATGCCAACCTGCGCGGTTGGATTGCGGCCGGAACGACAGCCCCAAAATCGAGACCGATGCCCCATGGCGGGGGCCGGTCTGTTTTCGGGACTGTCGTTCCCGGGGGCGTCGATCTGTGGGGCTGTAGCCCCTGATCTCCGCCGGGTTTGCCTCGGGCAAACCCGCGCCTCAGAGGTGCAATGCACCGCTTCGCTCGGGCTGTCTTTTTCCCTCCGGCCCCAGCCTCATGGGGGGCGGGCCTGCGAGAAAAAGACCGTTGACCCGGTGGACCATGCCAGAGCATGGGGCGGGCTCTGTAGCGGCGCGCGTCAGCATTCTTTGCATCACGGAGCGGGGTAGGGCGCGTGGCCAGTTATCACCTCTCCGTGAAGACGATCAAGCGCAGCGCGGGACGATCTTCGACCGCGGCGGCGGCGTACCGTGCGGGCGAGCGTATCGAGTGCCAGCGCGAGGGACGGCTGCATGATTACACCGCCAAGCGTGGCATCGAAGAGACCTTCATTCTGACGCCCGAACGTGCGCCGTCCTGGGCGCAGGATCGGGCGGCGCTCTGGAACGCTGCCGAAGAGAGCGAGACCCGCCGCAACTCCGTCACCGCCCGCGAGTGGGAGCTGGCCCTGCCGTCCGAGATCAGCGCCGAGGACCGGTCGCAGATCACCCGCCGGTTTGCCGAGGAACTGGTCAGCCGCTACGGCGTGGCGGTGGATGTGGCGATCCACGCGCCGCACCGGGAAGGGGATCAGCGCAATCACCATGCCCATGTTCTGACCACCACCCGGAAGCTGGAACCGGAGGGGTTCACG
>JAUIHS010000016.1 GCA_030432255.1 Phycisphaerae bacterium | reverse complement strand
TTCGGCTGTTCGCCGATTAAAGTGGTACGCGAGCTGGGTTCAGACCGGCGTGAGCCAGGTCGGTCCCTATCTGCCGTGGGCGCTGCAGACTTGAAAGGATTTCTCCCTAGTACGAGAGGATTGGGAGGGACGCACCCCTGGTGATTCAGTTGGGCTACTAAGCCCACCGCTGAGTAGCTAAGTGTGGCCGGGATAACCGCTGAAAGCATCTAAGCGGGAAGCCTTCCTTGAGATGAGGTCTGCTTGCTTTACGCGTGAGACCCCTGGAAGACTACCAGGTTGATAGGCCGCAGTTGTAAGGACCGAAATGTCCTCAGACGAGTGGTACTAACGGTCAAACGCTTGATCACATTGACCGGATGCCCCCCGACAACCATGTCGGACACCATCCGGTCGCGTCCAAGCATCATTTCGATCATGACTTCTCACCGGACAGCGTAAGCTCGTCTGGGTTGACGCGACACACCGTATCCATGACATCCATCCGGCGCCGCCGACAGGCGGTACCGGGTCTTGTCGGTGACCATGGGTCCGGGGCCACACCTGATCCCATACCGAACTCAGTAGTTAAGCCCGGGCCGCCGATGATACTGCTCTGCGGGAAAGTAGGTCGTTGCCGGCTTTTATGAGCCTCCTCAAGGGAAACCTCGAGGAGGCTCATTGTTGTTTTGGGATTAGGGATTAGGGATTAGGGATTAGGGATTAGGGATTAGGGATTAGGGATGAGGGATGAGGGATGAGGGATGAGGGATTAGGGATGAGGCTATTGCGCTCCAGTGGCACGGCTTCTTAGCTTGCAGCCACCAGCCACCAGCCACCAGCCACCAGCCACCAGCCACCAACCCCCAATCACCCCTCCTCACCCAATCGCTCCACCAGCGCCGAACGAACCACGCCGGGGTCCTGCTCCCACACCGATGACGAGCCGATCAGACCCGATGATCGAAGCCGGTCCAACGCCTCCAGGCTGATCGCAATCAGGCCCGAAACCGTCGCGTGCAACCCGTTCGCAGTCAACAGACCACGCGCCGCCGCGCCGCTGTACGACCGCCCACCCAATTCAACCGTGCCCGACGCCATCGCCGTCGAAACCACGTCACGCAAGGGCACCACCAACACATGCTCCCGAGTCGAGGCCCACGCCCGCAACCGAGCGTTCAGGGCCGCCTGGCTCTCCAGGGACGGGACCTGGAACGATCCCAGAATCCCCGCCTCCACCGCATGGGTCATGTCCGGCAGATCCGCGATCACCACCGGCCGGGTATCGCCCAGCCGATCCAGGCGAGCCAGACCCTTCTCAAGTAACGCCAGGCGACGCTCCGGAGTCAGGCCACCGCCGTACGCATGCCAGAACAGGTAGTCAATCGCAAAGACAATGTCCGCCTCGGCAGCAAGCGCCGCCTCCAACTGGCTCTCGGCAATCGAGTCCGGTCGCATGAAGAACATGATGCTCGCTTCAGAGGCCGGATCCCCACCGCCAGTGATCGCGCCCAGGACCTTCGCGAGATTCGCGGCCCCCGCAACCTCAGGCGGAAGCTCATCCACGTACGTCTCGAATCCTGCGGACACGCTCGCGCCGATCACCACCGCGTCCGCCAAGTTCAGTGGCTCAGTGACCGGCGCCTCCGCACTCGGTGGTTCGACCGGAGGGGCAGTGCCCTGATCGCAGCCAGCCAGGCAGAGCAGTGAGAGAGCAGTCACGCCCACTCGTACCATCCGCAGATTCCAGTTCGCCATCTCGGGCCTCCCGTGAAGTGCATGACACCCAGGTGCATGCCGTTGCACCGGGCCGCGTGACACGGAGACCTATTCGTCCGCTTCCGCAACCGCGGCCGGCTCAGCAGCAATATTCGGTCCGAAGGATACCTTCTTCGGCGTCACGGGGACCGGAGCCGCCCCATGCAGGATCTCACGGGATGTGGTCAGGCTCCCTGACGCGATCACGCCGCGAATCTGATCCAGCGCCGTCGGCAACATCCCGAGGACCTGGTCTGTGACTTCCGAGGGGGGACCGAACCAGTAGTCGCGTGCCCGGTCATCGATCTGGTTGATGATCTGCGGATCCGAGATCCGTCTCATCAGGTCTTCCGGATCCGGCATCGACGGGGGAAAGCTGCGTGGCGCGGGTGTGTTGGGGTCGACCGTCTTGATGGGCTCGTGCAGAAGACAGAAGAGGACGATGTCGTACGCCTTCTGGAATGACTCGTGAATTGCCACGCCCGCTTCCCCGAACTTCACGTAGTCGGCGAAGGCATCGCGCCGGGCATGCAGCAGCATCGCGTTGGCGTGCCACGCCTGGCAGAGACTTCGGCGCTCGGTGTCGTTGCGGAATCCGTGCTCCTGCAGCCCCTGGAGATCAACGGCGACCCCATTCTCCTGCCAGCCCGCTCCCTTGGCACACTTGAATTCCCGAAGCGCGCCAGCCGGTGGACTGAGCGCCGCCTCGATCGCGTGGTGCTTTGTCCAGTGCCACATCTGCTCGGCGCCCTGCGGCGGTTCGTCCTGCGCCACGGTGTGGAACAGGTCGTGAAAGAAGAACTGCCACGGCGTGTAGCGGTGCGCATCGGCATTCAGATAGTGCAGGTCGATCAGTCCAACAAGGAAGACGGGGACCTGCCTCGTGATCGTGAAGAACTCCTCGTCGAGCGGGCGGTATGACGGGATGAGGATGATGTCGCTGTTTGCGATCGCGCGCTGGACCCGCTCGTTCTGACGCCCGGAATAGCCTGAGCCCAGTCCATCGAAGATGGCCTTGCATCCATTGGCGTCCGCGTCCGTGACGAGCGTGGTGGCATAGCTGTCGGGTTCATCAGGCGTGCGCCGCGCTACGATGTTGCGCTCGTGGCCCAGGGACCGTGCGACGTCTGAGCCGCGGTAGTCATTGCCGAACGGGTCCTTGTGCTGCAACTGGTGGTGCGCTCGCTCGGGGCCCGTCCGGCACTTGTGAAAGATCCATTCAGTCATCGCCGCGACCGCCGCACAGAACTCCACCGTCTCCTTGTACGGATATCCTGAGAACTTCAGTCCCGCCAGTTCATCCTCGGCGGCCTGAAGGGTCTCGAGCGCTTCATCCTTGATCGACTGCGGCGCCAGGGAGTCGCGGCCACAGCACAGGCTCTGCCGCTGACGCATGATGTAACGGAGCACTTCGTCCAGCGTCTCGCGCATGTACTTTGCATCGAAGCTCACATTGCCTTCGCGCTTCTTCCACCAGTTCATGTAGAAGCCGGCCGGGTCTGCCAGCAGATCCTCGGTGACTCCTGCGGCCCCCCAAGGTGCGGGCGGCTTGAAGTAGCGACTCGCCGCCTGGTCCATGTACGCCGCGTTGTGCTCGGTACATGGCGCAACCATCATGTTCACGCCGGACTTGTCCTCGGTCGTCCAGATCGGATCCGATCCCTCGGCATCATGACTCCGGTCATGCACGATCACGCGGCTCAGTTCCGGGTCAGCGGCGGCCGCATCCTCATCCAGCATTGCAAGCCGCTTCGTCTGCATCTCACGATCGAACTCCCAATGTTGCTGGGCGATCTGAGCCAGCAGCGCCGGACGGGTGGCTTCGAGATACTTGTCGAAGGCATTCGCGTTGGTCGAGATCCAGATGCGCACACGATAAGGACCGTGGCCCTTCATCTTGAAGTAGTCGCCCGGAGCCCAGTGCTTGGCGCGCATCAACGCGGCGGCGTCCTTCTTATGCTTCGGATTTGGAAACCCGCTCGGTTTGGATCCCGGAAGTGCCCGGATGTCATCCTCAAGCAACACCTCCTGGTACACCATCTGGCTCGGCGGTGGGGGGGTGTCCGAGTTGGGGTCGGTATTCCGGTAGATGCGGACCAGCATGGACTTGATTCGCTCGTACCCCGACAGCTTGATCTTGATGCAGGCGTATCGATCAAAGAGGTCGAAGTCTGTGGGCACCTCCATGATGCGAACGGCCAGTGGGTCCGCATTCAGCGTGCCCCCAAGCTGAGGGTTGCCGCTCCGCGTACGGCTCACCCGCGTGCTCGACGAGGTCGCACCTCCTGTGGGCGACTTGACGGGTTTCGGCCACGGCACCAGTTTGTCGAGCGCTTTGCGCGTCGGCTCATCGAGCACGTCAGCATTGGCGATGCGCTGATCATCAATGTCCGCGGCTGCCTTGAACTGGTACTGGTACGAAAGGGACTTGCCGCGAGCGGGGCCGATGATATAGGTCAGATTGGTGTTGGCGGCCACGATGGGTTTGTTGGGGTAGTAGCGATAGTGCTCGAGGGCGTCCTTGAACTCGGCCGTGTTTGCGCCTTCACACGGACCCCGGTAGAAGCCCAGCCGCGTCAGGTGCAGTTGTGCGCGCTGGATGTGATCATCCGGGTCGCGGCGTTGATTGCATACGCCGGTCGGAGCATGGAACCCATCCCAGTTCAGGTACTTGATCTGCACGGTCATGGATCAGCCTCGTCCTAATCAGCCGTCGTGCAACGCCGCGATGGCGTCGCGCGTCTCATCGTTGATCTCACCATCGATCGTCTCAAGTTCGTTGGCCTCCTGGAAGAGGCGGATCGCCTCATGCGTCTCATCATTCATCTCGCCCAGTTCTCGGTCGCAGTGGTATCCGAGATTGGAGAGACGGGACTGCACACCTGCAAGGGTGTCGATCGGTTCCAGGTGCCCGAGCTGAAGGTCGTACTCCTGAACGACATCATCATCCTGATCATCCGCGTTACCGACGGTCAGATGCGCGCGCTTGTCGGAGGGCTGGATCGGAAACTCCAGGTAGCCGTCCGCATCCGTCTCGCCTTCGACCGTCCGGCCATGAATCTCAACGCGGAATGGTGCGCTCGCTCGCGGCTCCTCGAGGTACAGGACCCGGAGTCTCAGGCGAGACGGCACACCCTTGCGACGGAAGCGGTGCTTCTCGCCGGTCGCGCCCGTCTCCTCGCGCTTCACCTTGTCCGGGACGACCACGATGTCGCCCGATACGAGTCGCTCACCATCGCCGCGCTCATTCTTCAGCGTCGCGTTGTCGGCGTGATCCCAGATCGTGTCGGGAAAGAACCCGTACTGTGAGGCGATGCTTGAGATGCACTCGCCGGGGCGGACAAGGTGTTGAGTCGGCATGGCTGGAATCTCCGATCACGCCCCGGATCCCGAACTCCTGCGCAAACCGGGCGACTGCGTACCGGCCCGGCAGAGAGTAATCTGATTGATACCAAAAGCCCATGCCGAGGTGGGTGGAACTCGCCGAGGTGGCCTCCCGTATCCTGTGCTGATGATCCGCATGATCGCCGTACTGCTGGGCCTTCTCCTCACTGCCACGCCATCACACGCCGACGGCAAGGTCTTCCGCCACTACGGCCTCGCGGATGTGTCCATCCCGGACCAGTCGGCCATCATCCATTTCGATGAGGGCATTGAGACCCTCGTCATTGAAACCCGCTTTCAGCCGGGACCACCAGCCGATGAAGCCGCCGACGCACCCGAGGTGCCCTTCGCATGGGTGGTGCCCCTCCCATCAGTCCCCGAGGACGTTTTTCCAGCTTCATCCGGAGTCTTCCAATCCTGCCGCTCGGTCTTTCAGCCGCACATCCGTACCAACGTCATGAAGTTTTCATGGATCCCGGTCTGCATCGCCGGACTGGTCGTGGTGCTGTACCTCGGACGCCGGACGAAATGGGTCCGAACGATCGCTGCGACCCTCATCCTGATCCTCATCCTCGCCCCGGCCATGCTGCCGTCACTCGGGCGCGCCGGAGCGACGGCAGGGGTCGCCGCCGGGGCCGTCACCGTCCACAGCCAGCGCATCGTGGGTGACTACGACACCGTCGTGATCTCCGCCGACCCCATCGATCCCGATGCCGCCACGGACCTCGCGGCGTGGCTCGACGCAAACGAGTTCACGGTCGCGCCGGACGCTGCTTCGACCATTGCCGCGTACGTGCGTGACGGCTGGTGTTTCGTCGCCTCGCGTCTGCGCACGGACGCATCGGATCCAGGTGTCCGGACACCTCACCCGCTCGGCTTTCGGTTCGCCACCGAGAAGCCGATGTATCCGCTCCGTCTCACGGGCACCCAGTCCGGTGCGGTCGACATCGAACTGTTCGTGTTTGGCGAAGGCACTGCGCAGGCGGCGGGCTTCACGCTGGAGCGTTGTGGTGAGACGGCGTATCCGGAGTCCGAGCGCCCGGTGTGGCAACGGCGGAAGATCGTGGTGGGGCATGAGCAACTTGCATCGATCGTGGGTGATGCGCCACACGCCACGCATCTCAGGGGAAGCCTGACTCCTGCACAGATGGCCACCGATGCCGAACTCCATCTCGCGCCATTCCAGCCCTATCGCAATGAGGTGCACAGTCGAGAAGCGGCCCTGCACTTCTCTCTGAACATGGGAGCCGTTGTGCTCCTCGTCCTGACGCTCGTGGTCTTCATCATGGGACGTCTGATCGAAGTCGGGAATGTGCGTTTCCTCGCCATGTGCATCATTCCGATCATCATGGCGTCCACGTTCGGGCTAGTCATGCACACCGCGCTGCCCAAGTTCGATGTCAAGTCGATTTCGCTCAGTTGGGTGCTGGGCGAGCGCCCCGAAGCTCTCGCCAGCAACTTGGAAGCACACTTTCGCAGTGACGTTGATTACTCTTCCATGGGGAGTGTCCGTTCGGCGATCCAGGTCGTCCTCGATGACCCGGCGACACATGAGCGTACCCGCACGAACCCGAGTACGAACGCGGTGCGATCGTTCGATGATGGACCGGGCGGACTCGGACTCAGAGAAGTCGACGGCGCCGTCTACCTTGTCGTCCGCGACATGACAGGGCGTCCCCTGGTCAGCGAGGTACCCTTCGGAAGTGAGTGAGCGCGCGACACCGGCCGCGCGTTGAACGAGCGGCCGGTGTCCAGTTGCAGCCAGTCAGTTGAGGTTGATCGGGCTTACTCGCACTCGCTGCCCCACAGCGCCAGCACGAGGTTCAGGTCCTCGAAATCCACGACCTGGTCGCGCGTTACGTCGCCGGCAAGGTACTGCTGCGGTCCGTTGTTGACGCTTCCGTACTGGCTGAGCACGGTGTTGAGGTCTTCGAAGCCGATGAAACCGTCGAAGTCCGTGTCACCCACGCACGCCGGTCGGACAATCGTGTCGGCCACGCGGAGCGAACCATCCGACATCTGGAAGTAGAACTTCACCGAATAGCCGTACGGCGCGGTCGTTCCCTGGTCAGTCGGCAGAATCGCCTGGGCGGTGGGGGCCTGACCCGGCACCGGTGGGATCACGCCCGCAACCGGATGCCAGATCTCCTCCGAAGCGGTGCCGCCGCGAACCTTGTACATGGCCCAGACTTCCTCGACGCCGGCGTCGGCCGGATCGACGAAGGGGATGGAGCCGTCGTACTCGAAGGCCGGATGGCTGATGCGATAGAGGCCTGCACTCAGGACAAGCGTTTCGCCGGGGATGAACGTCTGGATCGGACCGGCGCCCTGGTGACCACCGGCGGGATCGAATGCGGCGAACGAACCGTTGCCGGCGACAGGCGCATCCCATTCGCAGATCACCTTGGCGACGATGCAGCCGAGGGCGCATCCGAGGCAGCCGCCCGGACAGTCATTGACGTCCGTACAGGTGCGCTCGCAGTTGTCATAGTCGGACTGACAGTCCGCACTGACGGTTGCCGGCACCATACCGGTGAGAGCGCCGGAGGCGAGCAGCAGTGCAATGCCGGAGTGACTCCGGCGCATGTCAAACATCTTCATGGGTATGTTCCTTGTGTTGAAGAAGTTGAGAATGAAGAGTGCGGCCGTCCAATGGCCGCTGGATACGCCTCCTCTGCGCACAGCCGCGGGATCTTGCAGTTGAATTCAGAAAAACGTGTCTCCCGGCGCTGATGTCTGCGACGTTTGCTCGGCCCCAGGCAACTTTTTTTCTTTCTTCGTGCTCATGATTCGGCGAGAATGGTTCATTCGTGCGTCACTGCGTGCGCGTGACTGGACTTCCTCGTATCTCGTGGGGAATGGAGCAGACACATGGACACACGAAAGACAACAGCATTTGGCATCCTCGGGGTTGGCGTCGGTGTAGGCATCGGCATCGGAGTCGGGACAACGGATCGCCCGGTCGCCGCGGCACCCGATGAGGTCATTGCCTTCCCGGTCGCCGGGGACGTGACCCAGGAACCGGTACTGATTCACGACGTGTCGGGCTACTCCCTGATCGGACCGATCCACTTCCGCTTCACGGTCTACAACAGCGGCCTTTGCTCGATCGCTGAACAGGGCACGTTGAACGAAGACGGTTCGGCGGCATTCACGTACGTCACGCCCTCGGAGGTGCGTGAACTGACCACCGCCCTCTACAAGGCCGGTGCCTTTGACATAGACGACAACGCGGGCCCTGTCTTTGATGTGCCCCTCACGACCGTAACCTTCTTCGCCCGTCCCGGAACGTTCTCCCGTGCCAACACGTTCAGCTATTACCTGCCGAACGAGAAGCAGCAGGCGGTCCTCGCGGTCACGAACGGCTTCATCGACGAGGTCTTCCCGAACTTCCCCGACGGAGGCGGTACGGATCAGTGATCAGGTCCTGATCCCCGCCGAAGGGCGACAGAGCGGACTGGGCAGGTACCGGCTGACAGGCACCGAGCGCCTGATTGCCGTGCTATGATGGCGCCAACTCACAGTGATCCTTCAACCGGATACGGAGCCTCATATGTCCAGCACCGCCGATTCCGAGCAGACCGCCATTCGACTCTATGACGACGAAGGCGATGAACTGATGTCGTCCGCCGTGCTGGGTGACCACGTCACCCTGCTGCCGGAAGCACCGACCACCGTCGACAAGGCCGGACGGGTTCGTGTGCTCTGGGGCCAGCAGATGCTCCCCGATCTGCTCTCCAACCGGTACCGCGCGGTCATCTGTGGTGTCAATGACGAGGACAACTCACACGGCATCATCGCCCAACTCGTTGACCTCACACCCTCCAGCCAGTGGACGGCCAAGGGAGTCACGTCCTTCGCGAAGATGTTCTCCGAATCGGTGACGGTGCACGCCGCCAACGACAAGGAACCCTACATCCTCAAGTACGATCTCGACAGCCTGCTCATCCTGGCCATCCTCAAGCCCAAGGGACAGGAACACTTCACCCTGAATGACCTCTCCCGCGGCTTCACAACCATCAACAAGATGCTCGCCGGACGACGTGAACGCCAACCGGTCGCCAGTGTCTCCTTCCTCGGTGCACGCTCCAATCGGCTTGTGATCTCCGATGGAGATGGCCGCGAACCGTCGTTCGAAGCGGTGCTGCGGACGATGTACGAGGCGGGTTTCCGCGGCGACGTCTATCCGGCGCCGCAGATGTGGGGTGTCGGTCACGTGGGCGTCTTCCCGAGCTATCCCTTCCCCGAGGGACTTGACCGCATGCGTGCCGGGAGTTCCTGATGGGCTGCCATGACACCATGCAGATGAGCGCGGAGTCCCTGATCGAGCGGCTCGCGCGCTTTCCGGCAATCCTGCGCTCGGCGGTGATGTGGATGCCTGATGAAGACGTCCGCTGGAAGCCCGATCTTCGGATGTGGTCCATTCTTGAGATCATCTGCCACCTCGCGGACGAGGAAGTCGAAGACTTCCGCACCCGCCTGCGCCTGACGCTTGAGTGTCCGGGCGAGGATTGGCCGCCGATCAACCCGGAGCAGGCCGCGATCGACCGCGCCTACAACACGCAGCACATGGACCAGGCCCTGCGTCGCTTCCTTGATGAACGGCTGGCATCCGTGGCGTGGCTGCGCTCGCTCCCGGAGGACACGGACTGGACGACTGAGAAGCGGCATCCGAGATTCCCGACCATGCATGCCGGATCGCTGCTCGCCGCCTGGGTTGCGCATGACCTGCTGCACATCAGGCAGATTGCCAAGCGGCAGTATCAACTGACCCAGAGGGACGCGGAGGGCTTTGACCTCGGCTATGCCGGAGATCCGCCCTCCTGAGCGTCCACCTCTGCGCGGGCGGTTTATGAGAGTCGGGACTCAGGAACGTGGGATTCTGATCCCTCGTCACTTCCCTCAATCAGCAATCATCATTCCAGCTGTCCAGCAGGATGTTCAGATCGTCGAAGTCAACGACGCCGTCGTAGTTCACGTCGCCGCCCTGGCCGATCGGCACCGATTGCTGCCAGTTCTCAAGCAACTCCTCGAGATCCGAGAAGTCCACTGAGCCGTCGCCATTGGCGTCGCCGCAGTCATCCTCGCGGCAGGTCAGTGTCAGCACGGCTTCGCCACGCTCAAGGTCGGTGGCGCCTCCGACGCGAATCCAGTAATGACGACCGGGGGAAATGTCGCCGACCGCGATTGAAGTCCCGTTGCCGCAACCGAGTTCATCGTCCGAGCATCCGTACTTGATGGCTCCGGGGCAGGCGCCAGCGGCGAGGTAGATGACGATCCGGGTATCAAAGTCGGATTCATCACAGGTACTTGCAATGAGCTTGCCATCGCACGGTGCGACGATGCGGTACCAGAGATCGTTATAGACCTGGCCGCCGGCGCAGGACTCCGAGTTGCCGTCCGTCGATGCGCAGCGGTTGTCGACGTCGTAGCTGCCTTCACCGACCAGCATGGCGCCGGAGCAGAAGTCATTCGGAACGATGCCGTCGAGATGGAGTTCCAGATCGACCGTGCCGTACTGCCCCTCCTGGTTGCTGCCCACACGAATCAGGTACGGCTGGTCCTCAACGATCGTCTCAAGGATCCGCGAGCCGCCATTTGCACAGCTGAAGTGATCGTCATTGCATTCGATCAGCGGGCTGTTGCAGTTGCCGTTGTCCCGGTACAGCGCGAGCACCGTGTCGAACGTGGCATTGTCGCACGTCCGGATGGTGAGGCGTCCGTCGCAGGGCGGCACGTAGCGGAACCAGACATCGTTGGTGATGGTGGCGCACGGAATCGCCGGACCACCGGTGTAGGAGTAGGACGTGTCGATCGTGGTGATGCCGCTGACCACCTCGATGGCGCCCTCACACTCGTCGTTGACGGGCGGCGGAGGGTTGATGCGCACCTTGCGCGTCAGGAAGGTCTTGTTGTTCTGCGGAATCCCGTCGACCTCGTAGTTCTCGCCATCTTCCGTCACGATCAGGCCGACCCAGTAGTCGCCGGGTGGGACATTGGTGGGAACGGTCGTGGTCAGATCGCCGGTCCACCACGCCTCAGGGATGAACTGATCCCAGTAGAAGTAACCGGGCGCCTTGTAGTCCGAGTTGTTGATGGTCTGGTCCGACGAGAAGAAGACGCGGGCCCGCACATTGAAGAGCGTCGAGATGCCCATGTTCTCCAGCGACACGTTCTCAAGCGTGATCGGGGCGCCCTGGTGGTACACCGTCGGAGAGGTGTCACCCGGATCGGTATCGCGGTCGGTGCGCGAGATGTCGTAGCCGTTGTTCAGAACGTAGTACGACTCAACACCGAGGTCGTCAGTGACGCCCAGCGCGCCGTATGGGATGTAGTTGGCGCGAACGAGTTGTGCATCACCGGCGTGAACGCCGCGGCCGTTCTCGACGATGAAGTTGTAGTACGCATGCATCACACTATGGGTGCTGTAGCTGTAATCCTCGTTGCAGCCACCGAGGTTGGTGATATAGCCCCAGGCGTGTCCCAATTCATGCATCACGACCTGCTGGTAGTGCACGAGATTCGAGTCTTCCAGCGACTGGCTCAGGTCCGTGACGAAGGTGTAGGCGGGATTGAAGACAATGTCTGCTTCATCGAATTCGCCGCAGACACTGTCGAAGCGTACAAACGTCTTGGCAATCGCCGTGCCCCAACTGCTCTCCCACGTGTCCTGAAGGTCACTGTTGCTTGGGAAGCCGCCGAACTCGTTGTCACCGTTGTCGCCCCACGAACCGTCATTGTTCACATAGCGGAAGATGTCGATGTACTCATTCCACATGAACATGCCCTGGTTGTTCTCGGGGAAGCTCCACCAGCTGTTGTCGACCTGCTCGAAGACGGCGTAGAGGTCGTGGTAGCCACAGGCGCAGAGCGTGCCGCGGGGGTGATGTTCCGCGGGGGCATGGTCGTCAACGGTCTGCACGGACTTCTGCGCGCGCTTGGACCACTTGGAGAAGGCGGGTTCGGCATCGCGATCCCGGAGCGGTGTCTCGACGGGCCCGGGACCGGCCAGGAGCATCTCGACCTCGCGGCGGAACTCACCCAGTGTCAGCGGCAGGTGCGCCGTTTCGATGTGTCGCGTGGCTGCGCTGATCGCACCGTCCATGGCACGGGGTGTGACGGGTGCAGCGCGCTCCGGCGATTTGCACTGGGCGATACCGTCACGAATGAACAACACCTCGGGCGTGGACTGGATGGCGCCATCCTGCACATCCACAACGGCGCAACGGCCGGCTGTGACAGGGAAGGGGATGCCCGTGGACTCATCCGTCACGATGCGGAACATGCCCTGGGGCCCGCCGACGAAGGGATTCACATATCCCTTGCCGTCGTTGAGGGCAAAGAACATCCAGCGTTCACCCTCCGCAAAGTGCGGCTGATCGCAGACGCTCACACCGCGCCCATCGGCAAGCATGCCGCCGACGAAGGTCAGGGTGATCTCGTCACCAACATCCTGCGAGCGATCACCGATGTGGACGACGTCCAGGTCGCTGAACGTCACATCGGTTTTGATCATGCGCGTCTCATCGGTCTCGTAGACCCGAATGGACCGTACAGTTCCGATCATGACAGCGTCCGAGGCGTGGGCAATCTGATTCAGAGCGAGGTAAGGCTCGTGGGCGGCGACCGGGTTCGTGAAGAGAACCGCGCCAGCAATCAGCGAAGTCAGCCCGAGACGCAGGAGGCGTGGGTGTAGCATGTGATTTACTCCTCTGAGGATGGACGAAGGGGTCCATCGAGGTCAGCGACATCGCACAGCAGCCTTCCTATGGCATTCTCCGGATTCCCGCGGCAGGCTGAAGTCTTTTTATTGCTGGCTGGACACTTTCGGTGAGTTTACGGATGATGTTCTCGGACCGACGCCCCCTTTGAATCGCATGTAAGGAGTTCGATCATGAAGACCAATCTGCTCTGGGCCCTCCTGCTCACCGGAGGCATGACGCTTCTCCAGGGCTGCGCCAGCAACAATTCATCCGCGATCTCAGATGCTGACGACACCGCGGATGTCGAAGCGGGCGTCTGGCAGGAAGACGAGGCCGGCGCGGAAGACACCCTGGTCGAAGCAGAGGCGGCATCTGATGCCGTGACCGAAGATGAACCGGTCGCCGAACCCGTGATGGCGTCGGACGCAAGCGGACCGGGTGACGGTGACTGGGAGTGGGACGCCATGGCGGAAGGCACAGACATGTCGGGGGATGAGATGATGGCGGTGATGATGGAGTTCGCCTCGCCGGGTGAACACCACGAACACCTCAATCATTTCGTGGGCGACTGGAACATCAAGTCCACAATGTGGGTGACGCCGGAGTCCGGTGAGGCCATGGAGATGGAAGGAAAAGCCCACGTTCGTTCGATCCTCGGTGGCCGTTACCTGACAGAGGATGTCAGCATGGGTGAGGGCATGCAGGAATTCCAGGGCTTCTGCCTCACCGGCTTCGACAAGCGCACTGACAAGTACTTCTACGAATGGGCCGATACCTGGGGCACCGGTACGATGCGCGGCGAGGGTGAGTGCGATGGTTCCGGCAAGGTCTTCACCTACTACGCCAGCTATGACATGCCCGGCATGGGCGTCACGGAGTACAAGTCGATCATCACGATCGTCAATCCGCGGATGCACATCTTTGAGATGTTCACCAAGGGGGAAGACGGTGATTACTGGCAGAACATGGAACTCGTGTACACGAGGCAGTAAAGTAGATTCCGCGAATGTCTGAAGTCAGATCTCCAGGGTTGCCCGCGTCTCCCGATGCGGGCAACCCTGTCGTTTTGAGCTCAGAGGTATCACGTTCGTGTGCCTCTCGGATCAGTGGTTGGCCCTCAATCCGAGGCGCTCGGAACTCGGTATCCGGCATGAGAGATGGTGCGCGTGCGATGCCCGATGCCGAAACATCGACGATTCATTCCGGCATCACAACTTCAATGGCAAGGTCCCGGGTCGCCGCGTTCGTGAGGCCGGCTGCAATGAGATCCTCGGTCATGGTGCGCACGTCGCGAGCCGTGTAATGAGATGCCGTATGGCTGTCGGCATCGAAGACTCCCCAGCACGAACCGCTTTCATCCATCAGCGGAATCACGAGTTCCGAGAGGTTGCGCGGGTCGCACACGATGTGCCCGTCGCCGTGCGCATGCACGTCCGGGATGATGAGGCGACGCCGTGATGTCCAACTCCGTCCGCACATGCCGTGCAGCCCGATCGGCGAACACGCCGGGGAGTCGCGGCATGGTCCGAGGTCCATCGCGTCCCGGTTTGCGTTGATGACGTAGAACCCGATCCAGGACGAACCGGCATCCCGGCAGGCGGGCCAGTGGGCGTCGACAAACGACTGCATGACCGCGGTGCGATCCGACATCATGACCTCCAAAAAGGAACAGACCCCCGTGAGCGGGGGCCTGCTGGAGTGTGGTGCTGGTGCTGCGCGACTCAGAGGGTCGCGGAGGTGTACGGCAGCAGGCCCATGTGACGCGCCCGCTTGATCGCCTGTGCGATCATCCGTTGCTCCCGGGCGGTGGTGCTCAGACGCTTGCGACCGTAGATCTTGCCGTTCGGGCTGAGCATGCGGCGGAGCGCATCGACATCCTTGTAGTCGACGAACTTCACGCCCTTCTCGGACTCCTTGACGACCTTCGGCTTGTTGCCACTGAAACGGCTGAACTGACTCATGTGGAGATCTTCCTCGTCATGGACTGGATGGCCCGCATTCCGATGCGAGCGACGGGGGCCTCAAGTGAGGCGGGCCGAAGATTGTAACGATCCCGGGGGCAGGCGCCAAACCATCGGGCGATTCCGATCGAAACCCGATCAGCGATTCCGGCTGACGACGGCGTCGGCCAGAGCCAGCAGGTAGGACCGGGCCGTCGTCGCCGCGAAGGGCTCCAGCAGCGCCCGGGCTTCACCCACGAGTTTGCGGGCCCGTTCCTCGGCGAGGGTCAGTGACGAGGTGCTCTCCAGCAGGTCGCGGACCTCGGCCCGGCTGGTCCGGCCGGTCCCGCAGCCGCGAAGGACTTCGAGCGACGCCTCCCGGTCTGAGGTGGCGGACAGGTGATGGATCACCGGCAGCGTGAGCTTTCCTTTCTCGAGATCACGCCCCAGCGGCTTGCCGACGACGTCCTCGTCGCCGACCACATCGAGAAGGTCATCCTGGATCTGGAAGGCCAGTCCGAGGCGACGGCCGTATTCGAAGAGTCGTCCCGCGTCATCCGGCGCACTCGAATGGCGGGCGCCCATCTCGCAGGAGACGCCGATGAGCGCGGCGGTCTTGCGTTCGATGATCTGGAAATACGTCCGCTCGTCGAGTTCGAAGTTGCCCCGGTGGTGCAGTTGAAGGAGTTCACCTTCGCAGACCGTACTCGTGATCTCACCGATACGCAGTGCTGTGGCCTGGGTATCAAGCTGCGAGCAGAGGTGGAAAGAGCGGGAAATCAGGTAGTCACCCAGAATGACCGCGGCCTCGTTGCCCGCGAGTGCATTGACGGTCTGTCCACCGCGCCGGATCGCGGCTTCGTCGAGGACATCGTCATGGACGAGCGTCGCCATGTGGATCATCTCAACCACCGCGGCGATCGTGATGTGTGCATCGGTGATGGCGCCGTCGTCATCGCGGCCCGCCGCGCAGAGTCCTGATACGAGCGTGAGGGTGGGCCTCAGCAGTTTGCCTCGATACCGTTCGAGGTATCGGCACAGGGCGGCGACGGGTTCGATGGCTGAGTCGAGTTGTTGGTTGAACCGAACCTGAACGCGTGACAGCCCGCGGTCGAGTTGCTCGGCCATGGCATCGTGCGTCGGTGTGAACTGGAGGATCGCAGCCATCGCGGACAGTGTACGCCCGTTTCAGCGAGCGATCAATAGTTTCAAAAATAAATGAAACACAAACATGTGCCCTGAATTCGAGGGTCTGCCGTCCTGAGGGGGGACGACCGGCGATGCGTGGTCACTTCTCGGCGACGATGTATGCCACCCAGGAGGGGTCTGCTTCGCCGATCTCGGTGGGCTCGAAGACGCCGTTGCCTTCGTCCGAGTCCTCCTCGGTGCCTTCCCAGTAGACGGTGGACTTCCGGAAGCCCGCCTCCTCCAGGATCTCCCGGATCTCCGGAAGGCTCCACATTCGCCACTCGTACTCGAAGGCCTTCTTCATCTTCGAGCCGTCGCGGAAGTGGAAGTGGATGTAGCACCGCATCTGGTGGTTGATGGGGTTGAAGCAGTCCTGATCCCAGACGTAAGTGAAGTCCTTGTCAATCTCGCGCTTCTCGACGATCTCCCGGACCGACTCGTATCCCCCATAGCAGTCCATGAAGAAGATGCCATCGTCCGTCAGCGCCTCACGCACCGCCTTGAAATACGACCGCATCAGGTCACGCGTCTGGAACGTGAAGTAGCTGAAGTTCATCGCCAGCAACGCGTCAACCGGTTCGGTCTGAACGGTCAGAACGTTCTCGTTCAGGACCGTGACACGCTCCCGGTCCGCCTCGCTCAGCGCACCGATGTTGTGCTCGCGGCCCCACTGGAGCACTTCTTCGTCCAGGTCCACACCGATCGCCCGGTTCGTGTCACGCCGCCGGACCCACTCACAGGAGGTGTTCAGCGTGCCGCAGAAGTCCTCCCGCAGCAGGACCGCATGGCGACCTCGGAGGTGCTCGAACGTCTCGTCGACGAAGTCGATCTCCGCCTCGACGCACTGGACAGACTCCTGGTAGAGGATGTGGCGGTCGCGAGTCGCGGCCATCGACACCTTCTTGTCGCCCATTTTCGCCTTGCGAGCGGACTGGCCCTTCCGGCCCTTCTTCTTGTTCTTCGACTTTGATTTCGTGGATGGCATGGGTTGCTCAGCTTCCTGCCCTGAGGCGTCTACCATGATTGGAGATACACGGGGATAGAGAGAGAGTGTAGACGAAGCGAGCAGCTTCGTCGCTGGTCCGAGGAGCATATTCCGATGAAGCGCGTGGTTCTGGTGTTGGTGATTCTCATTCTGATAGCCGCTGCCGGAACGGCCGGCCTGCTCTTCACGGCCACGGGCCGTCAACTGCTGAGCAACCTGGCAGCGACGGCGCATGGCCAGGATCTGCAGCACTATCTCGTGCAGCAGACCGTCAAGATCGTCAACACGTATATCGAGCCGGAGATTGCGTTCGATGAACTCACCTACGCCCCGCCCGGCACCATTCACCTCGATAACGTCAGGTTCACAGCGGACGACGGGACCGAAGTGGTGGCGTGCTCACGCCTGACCGTCACACTCGCCCAGGTGCCGAAGATCGGGAAGCCCCTTCAGATTGAGACGGTCGTGCTCGACAAGCCTGAACTGAGACTGGTCTTTGCAGCCCAGCCGGATGGGTCTCACACCCTCAAGGGACTGGTGCCCTTCGTCAAGACGGAGCACATCAGGAACCAGGAGGCTCAATCAGAGGACACTCGCCTCAGCAGCATCCTGCGCATCAGGGAACTCCGCATCCAGAACGCCATGATCGAGCATCGCGAAGAGGGATCTGATCAGGCGATGCGCCTCGATGACATCAACCTCACGCTGACAACAACTCCGAACGAGGATGATGAGCCCGGATGGCACGCGTTCAACACGCACATCAAGCGCGCTCCCGCTTTCGACCTGGACCTGAACGGTCGACTCAACATCGACACCTTCGAAACTTCGCTCGATGTCTCCGAGGTGGACGTCGTTCTCGAAGAGTCAACCGTGACGGCACTTCCGGTCCCACTCCAGGAACTGGTCCGTGAGTACGAGGCGCGCGGGCGATGTCGGGTGGTGGTCTCGGGAGAACTCGATCTCCGGGACCCGCTCGCCGCGGACCTCACGCTCGCCGGGAGCCTCCACGACTTCAACCTCACCCTCCAGAAGATCCGGACTCCGATCAGCAAGGGTGAGTTCACACTGATGATCAAGGATGGGGTGGCTCGCATCCCCCAGTTGCACCTGGACACGATGGGGGGGACGGTCGACCTCACGCGCATCCGAACCGAGCTGACAGCGACCGGGATGCCCTCCTCCCTGAGCTGGGCCATCAAGGATGTCGACCTCGACCAGTTCTTCCTCGCTCAGGACGACGGGAAGGACCAGCCCAAGATCAAGGGGATTCTCAACTCGACCGGGTCGGCGACCGCGGCTCTCAAGGAGATCCCCGGTTCGCTCGCCGGTGAGGGTGAGATCACCATCCGGAAGGGCCAACTCATCCGGATCCCCTTCATCGCCTCCCTCGCCGATGCCATGAGCGTGCTCGCCAAGGTTACCCGGGCCTCGTATGAGCCCAAGGACAAGCTCGACATCACCTTCACACTCAAAGGTGACGTGGTCGACCTGAGCAAGCTCACCCTCGAAACCCGCGCCGTGGCGGCTCGGGGGAAGGGCACGATCAAGTTCGACAAGTCCATGGATCTGTTGGTCAACGCGGGCCCGATGGAAAAAATCCAGAACATGCTGGGCGAGGTCGGGGGCATTCTCGGTGCCGTCACCGACACCCTGGTGAAGTACCGCGTCCACGGCACTTTCGACGCTCCGAAAGTGACCGTGAAACCGCTTGGACTCTGAGTCGATATTTTCTGCGCCTTTGAGGTGTGCATTTCGCTTACTCTCGTAGTGACAGGGATTTATCTCCTTTGTGCAGAGAGGGAAAACGACATGCCCAATCGGCTTCGACTTCACGTGCTCGCCTGGCTGCTGACCCCGATTTCCATGGCATGCGGCGGTGGGGGCGGGGGTTCTGTGATCCTGGAGTCGGACTTCAGTGGAGCCTCGCCCGCTTCGCAAGTGCCATGGTCAGCAACCTCCGTCGCACCGTCTGGCTTCACGATTGACGGGTGGGACTTCGGGCCCGGGGCATTCGGAGATGTCGCAGTCGACGATGCCCTTGGTTTCACGGTGGACGCCGGAGTGAACACCTCGACACTCCAGGAAGCCGTCAGCCGTAGCGAGTACCTGACGCTCACCATCACACCCGACCCCGGCATGCCGCTCGATCTCAACGGCGCCAAACTGGAGTTCACCACGCATCGCCTCTCATGGCACGCACCGCGCCAGTACTCGGTGATGACCAGTGTCGGTGGATTCGATGCCGCGGCGGCGGTGTACAGCAGTCCGGTCGCGGACAGTAGTGCGCAGTGGGACATCGACCACGGTGCCTTTCTGCCGACGTCCGGGTACGACAATCTCACCGCGCCCATCGAGATCCGAATCTACGCGCACGAGGCGAACTACGGTGGACACCCGTCGAGTCTGACCGACTTCCGTGTGCGCATTGGCGTGCAGACCTATGCACTGAACATCGCGGCATCTGCCGGCGGCAGCGCAGCAGCGAGTCCATCGCGTATGATCTTCGAGGCGGGAGAGACGGTCCAGTTGCATGCCACGCCGGACGCCGGGCAGCGATTCGGCGGATGGACCGGCGATGTGACCGGTTTCGGCAATCCCCGGACGATCACCATGCAGGCCGATGTCAGCACAACTGCAACCTTCGCCGCGACCCCTGCCCCCGGCATGGTGACGGGCTTCAACCTGGATGGCGTTGTCGACTGGGCGTCTTCCTGGGTGTTTACGGACGTCTTCCGTCGTACACGCACCTGGCTGTCGCGGAACGCCGACTACTCCGGTTCGTGGGACAGTGGAGTTGGCTGGGCAGTGCCGCAAGATGCGCAGGGCTGGCCGACGGTCGTGCCTTTTGATCCCGGTGATGGATCTCCGCTCCAGATGCTGCACACGATTCTCGTGCTGGCAAATGAACCGGGGAACTATGTCTTCATGTACGAGGGTGAGGGCACGGGCCGCCTGCTCTCGGATGGGCCGACACAGAACATCACGGTGGGTGGTCCGCACTCGCTGATGATCTCCAGCACTGGCGGCGTGATCGGATTGGAGATCAACAGCACGCACCCCGCCCCGAATCACCTCCGCAATGTCCGAATCGTTCACGAGGATCACCTCGACGTCGTTGACACGGAGCCGTTCCATCCACTCTACATGCAGCGACTCAGCAACAACGGCATCCTGCGTTTCATGGATTGGGCGCACACCAATGCGTCCCCCGTCTCGCAGTGGAGCGACCGGACCGCTCCCGATGCATACACCCAGGCCCAGTCAGCGGGCGTGGCGCCGGAGGTCATGATCGACATTGCGAATCGCCTTCAGCAGGATGCATGGTTCTGTGTGCCGCACATGGCCGACGACAACTACGTGCGCGAACTGGCACGCCTGATCCGGGACACGCTCGACCCCGGGCTGAAAGCCTGGGTGGAGTACTCGAATGAGACATGGAACACGGCTGGTCCCTTCACACAGACCACGTACGTGCAGGACCAGGGCGAAGCGCTCGGTCTGCGGCCAGGTCGGTGGGAAGCAGGGCAGTACTTCGTGGCACTCCGATCCGTGCAGATCTGGAGCATGTTCGATGAGGAGTTCGGCGCCGCATCTGATCGGCTTGTTCACGTCATGGCGACACAGGGCGCCAACATCAATGTGACCAACATGCGCACCGCGGCACTCAACGATCCCGCCATCAACCCGGACGCTGTCATGCCCGATGCGCTCGCGATCGCACCCTATTTCGGACGCAACTTCAGCCCGGCGGATCTCCCGCCCAACCAGCCTGCATATCCCACGGTTGATGAGATTCTCGACGTCCTGTCACCGCAGTCGCTCATCGAGGTTGCCGGGTGGCTGACGCAGCAGAAGGCCGTTGCGGATCAGCAGGGATGGCAACTCGTCTGCTACGAAGCGGGCCAGCACTTTGTCGGTGTGGCAGGTGGGGAGAATGACACCACGCTCACCCAACTTCTCGCGTCTGCCAACCGAGACCCGCGCATGTACCGGCGCTACATCGAGTATCTCGACATTCTGCGCGACGGCGGTGTCGAAGTGAGCGCAATGTTTTCCTTCTGTAGCCAGTGGAGCAAGTGGGGGTCATGGGGATCCATGGAATCGCTGGATCAGCCCATCGAGCAGGCGCCCAAGTACCGCGCCATCATCGACTGGACACGGCGTGAGTCCTGCCCGGGTGACACCACCGGCGATGGACAGGTGAACTTCGACGACCTGAACGACATCCTTGACCACTGGGATACCGGCGGAACGGGCCATGTGCCCGCTGACGCCGATCTCAGTGGATACGTGGATTTCGCGGACCTGAACATGGTGCTGGCCGAATGGGGCGCCGGATGTGACTCGGGGGAGTAGGCGCCAATGCCCACTCTTATGCGATCACATCACCAGTCGGCGGCTCCAGCGGGAGTTGTCGCGCCATCTCCATGAACTTCTCGTAGTTCTGCCGCGTCTCAAGCAGTGAGTCGCCGCCGAACTTCTCCAGCGCAGCACGGGCAATCTCGAAGGCCACCACGTTCTCCATCACGACGGATGCGGCGGAAACGGCGCAGATGTCGCTCCGCTCGTACTGCGAGTGCTCCGGTTCCTTCGTATTCAGATTCACGCTGGGCAGGCCCTTCAACAGTGTTGAGATGGGCTTCATGGTGCCGCGAACCACCACCGGCATGCCGTTGGTCATGCCGCCTTCGAGACCACCGGCGTTGTTGGAGTCGCGCAGGAAGCCGAGGGCGTTGGTGTTCTTCTGCGAAGCATCGAAACGGATGGGGTCGTGGACCTGAGATCCTGGCAGGTCAGCGCACCCCTTGCCCAGCCCGATCTCAACACTCTTGAAGGCCTGGATGCCCATGACCGCATACGCCAGCCGTGCATCCAGTTTCCAACGCCAGTCCATCGATGAACCGAGCCCGATCGGGCAGCCGAAGACATGCGCCTCCACCAGGCCGCCGACCGTGTCCTTGTCAATCTTCGCCTGGCGAATCACGGCACGCATGCGCTCACTCACCGCGTCGTCCGGGCAGTACACGTCGCTCGCATCGCGGGCCGCGGCGATCACCTCCCGTGTCTCCGGAGTGACCTGGACATCCGTGTGCTCACCACCGATGGATCGGACGAAACCAAGCACCTCAATATCAAACGCGCGCAGCAGGCAACGCGACAGCGCACCGGCGGCGACGCGACTGGTGGTCTCGCGCGCACTGGCACGCTCCAGCGTCTCCCGGCAGTCTGTCGTCAGCCACTTCACCGATCCGGCGAGATCGGCGTGACCGGGTCGCGGCCGGTACACGGGCGGCGTCCTCTCCAGGTCATCGATGCGCGAGTCCTTGTTGTGTACCCTCATGGCAATCGGAGCACCGATCGTGCGGCCCCGGCGGACACCGGAAAGGAACTCGACCGTGTCGGTCTCGATCTTCATGCGTCCGCCGCGGCCATAGCCGCCCTGTCGGCGCTTCAACTCGGCATTGATGAAGTCGACATCGATGTCGACCCCGGCGGGCATCCCCTGGACGAGGATGACAAGGGCAGGGCCATGAGATTCACCGGCGGTGTGGTAGACGAGTTCTGACATATGGTAAGAATACCCGCTTCGGTCGATGGCGGGCGGGTGTCCCGGATGCCCGGCAAGGGGACACGCGGGATTCCGAAGAATGATGTGACGGGAGACGAGTATTCCGGTTTCCCAAGTGAAGAAAGGAGGGCGCCCATGCGCTCGACTGGTACTGCATATCTCTGGTGGCTGCTGTGTCTCTTTGCTGTCTGTGGCATTCACCGCTTCTATGCCGGCAAGACTGTCACTGGAGTGATCTGGCTGCTCACCGGCGGCCTCTTCGCCGTGGGTCAGATCATCGACCTCTTCCTCATTCCCGGTATGATCGATCGCGCCAACACCAGGAATCGCCTGGAGCGACTGGAGGGAGGAGCGGCGGTCTGAGCGTGTTCGACATCATCCTTCACCAACCCGAGATCCCGAACAACACCGGCAACATCGGCCGGACGTGCATTGCGACCGGTTGTCGCCTGCACCTGGTGCATCCACTCGGGTTCGACACATCGGAGAAGGCATGCCGGCGCGCCGGTCTCGACTACTGGCCCCGCCTGGGTGTGATCGAGCACGCCGACTGGTCCTCGTATGAACAGGGCGATGGTCGAGAGGCGCGCACGTGGTGTTTCACGACGAAGGCCACGCGCGCCGTGTGGGATGCGGACTTTCGCATCGGTGATCACATGATCTTCGGTCGAGAGACCGCGGGGTTGCCGGATCCGATTCTTGAAACGCACCGGGAACGACTGGTGACGTTCCCGATGCATCCGTCCGAGCGGAGTCTGAATCTCGCGACCGCGGTGTGTGCCGCGATCTACGAGGGGATGCGACAGTGCGTCCATCGCGGCGACACCTCCCTGGACGCATCGGGCCGTCTCATCCTTCCGGAAGCCTGATCCCGGGCCTCTTTCGTTCCCACCGAAGCGCAGCGATCACGTAAGCGGGGGCGACCCGTTGATGAGCCGCCGCCGCACCAGTGCCCCCGCGCGAGCGCGGGAGGAGGGGGAGAGAGAGATGGCAGTCGTCGATCCTGTGCACGCACTGTTTGTTGTCTGCCGTTGAGTCGTACAGGGCCGTGGTGTGCGTGCAGCACAACAAACCTACGATTCAACGCGGGCGTGCTGCAAACGGAACCTCATATTTTCTCGGACGGGAGCGGGGTCGTTGACCCCCGAGGGTGGATCTGCCTCAGCCGCGTTCCTTGAACTTGCGCTTCGGAAGTTCCTTCTTCGGCTTCGCCACGTTCTGAACCTTCTTCCGTCCCCCAGGTGGTGGGGTCGGCTTCTTCGGTTCGAGGTCGGACTTGTCGATGTGGGCGCGGATCCAGCGGCTCTCGAGAATGCCGAGCGTGGAGTTGGTGATGAAGTACACCGTGAGCCCGCTCGGGGCGTTGTAGAGCATGAAGGGGAACATGACGACCATCATGACCTTCATGATCTTCTGCTGTTGCTGCTGCTCTGGCGTCATGGTCGCCGAGGTGGGCGGCGTCATGTACTTCTGGTGCACGAAGAAGACGATGCCGAGCACGATGGGCAGGATGTTGATGGATTGCAGGCTGCCCCACAGACCGCTGAGAAGCGGGATCTCATACGCGCCGGGAAGCATGATGAAGCGATCCGGCACCGCGAGGTCCGCAAGGAACTGCCAGCCGCCGATCTGCTGAAAGACGCCGTAGAACGCCGGCTCATGCCTCAACTCAATCGCGAAGTAAAGCATCGCATACAACGCAATCCAGATGGGCGTCTGCAGGAACATCGGCAGGCAGCCGAGCGCGTTGGCGAAGTTGACGCCCTCTTCCTTGTACAGCCGGGCCATCTCCGCCTGCATCCGCTTCTGGTCGCCCTTGTACTTCTCCTGCAGCTTCTTGATCTTCGGCGAGATGGCCTGCATCTGCTTGCTGAAGCGCTGAATCCCGATCTGTGAGCGACGCGTGATCGGATGGAGCGCGCCGCGGACGCAGAACACCAGCAGGATGATCGCGATTGCCCAGTCACCGAGAATCGCGTCGAACTGAAGCAGCAGCCAGAGCAGACCGTGGGCCAGCGGCTGAAACGTGCACCACATGCACATGCCGCCCAGGTTGTAGATGATCACGTCATCCAGCGCAAGCGACTCATAGGTCGCCACGGCGGGATCGGTGTAGGATCTCGAGCCGCGAAGCACCTCGCGATCCATCGGGCCGGCGTAGATGCCGAAGTGCAACTGTGTCGTACGGGCCCCCGGCTCCAGTGTCATGGGATCCGACCACAACTCGGCCATGAGCGTGGATTCGTCCTTGCTGAACTTGTTGTTCTTGTCATACCCCGGGCGAACCGACGCGAAGACACGATCAGCCAGGTGCAATTTCTTGTCCACCTGCTGCTGCGATGGATCCACCTGCGGGTGCACCGCACAGACGAAGTAGCGGTTGCTCTGCGCAATCCACGCGAGGTGATCCGCGCGCTCGAAACGCTTCGCATTCGGCCACACCTGCGGCAGTGACCCTTCATTCAGGGCCTTTCGCCACTGGTCAATGATCTTGGTGCGTGGCTCCAGTTCGTGATCGACGACCACCGCCTGCTGCATCGGATCAAACTGCGTCTGCTCTACGTACGCAACACGCAGTCGGCGCGCCTGCAATCGGTAGCCGGAGTCGTCCGGAAGCAGTTCCGCCGGGCCATACTGGCGCCACTCGATCTCCATCGAGTCATCGGTCAGGTTCTCGACCGACTGGCGAACGCTCAGGTCGTAGGACTCCGGAGCAAGCGAGTAGACGCGGTGAATTCGCGCCACCAGTTTCCCGCTTCCATCCTCAATCTCAGCCTGGAAGTGCCCCGGACTGACCTCGCGCCACGCGGGGACGTACACCGGAGGGTCCACGGAGAGATCTTCAGCAACGCTGTACAACTCGATCGCCTGGCCGTTGATCAGGACCTGGCGCGCTGCCATCGGCGTCAGCGAGCCGCGCTCCTCCTGGATGTGATAGTGCTCCGCCTGCTCGATGCTGTGGTAGTGCTCCGCAAGCTGAATGCTCCGGATGCCGGCACCCCACGGCGAGAAGCGCACTTCCATCATCTGGTCCGATGCCGGGTCCAGCGAACCGATCGATGTCGGATCTCTCGACTCCTGCGGCCGGACGCGATACACCACCGGTGTGCCCTCCGAGGCCTCCTCGTCAACGGACTCGGCACCCGGATCAGCCGCGATCGCGCCCTCGTTCGACGCATCCGTGGACGGTGGCGGCGCGGCGGCGTCAGCCTGCTCGTCGGAATCGTTCGCCGCTTCTTCCGTGTCACCCGTCTCTGCCTCGAGATTGGCCTCCGGCGGCGCGGAAGTGTTCGGGGTGGTGTTCTGCGATGTCTGGTTCGTCCCGCCCGGACTCTTCATGTTCAGGAACGACAGCGGAATCACGAAGACTCCGATGGCGACAATGATCAGCGGGACGGCAATTCTCAGGGCGTTGTTCTTGCGGGCAGCGGGCATGATGGCACTGGACCTGTTGGCAGTCAGAATGAGGAATCAAGGAACCGGACTGCGGGGAGTCACACGCGGACCGTTCAACCGCGCGCGACTATCGACCTTCAAACAAGCGGTCCGCAAGCCAGTCACTGAGCTGAGGTACAGCCCGGATCCGCCGCGCTGTCGCATCGATATCGTACTCCACGCGATGAAACTCCACGCGGTCCGCGTGCAGGATCGCGTAGCTGGCGCGAGGATCAAAATCTCGCGGCTGCCCCACCGAACCCACGTTGATCACCGCCTTCTCATCCGGAAGAAACTTGTACGTCCGGTCGGCGCCGATCTCGGAGGGCGGATAGAAGTCGGGTTCGTCCGTGAAGACCCCGGGAACATGCGTGTGGCCGCAGATTGCAATGTGATCAATGAGCTTGAAAATCTGCCGAAGCTTGTCAGGCGACGACAGGGCGTCATCCGGGAAGATGTACTCGTTGATGGGCCGCCGCGGCGAGCCATGCACGGCCAGGATCGTTCGTTCCCCGGAGGGCAGCTTGTCGACCACACGAACCTTCAGCCGACCCAGGAAGCGGTATCGGCGGGCGCGGGCTTCTTCGTCCTTCTCGGCATCGAACTGATCGCGCGTCCAGTACGCGGCGGACTCGGCCGACTGGTTGAAGTTAGTCGGTTCGTAGAGAACACCGAAGTCGTGGTTGCCCATGAGGGCCCATTCGCAGCGCTCTTCGACGATGTCCACGCACTCGAGTGGATCGGGTCCGTAGCCGATGATGTCCCCGAGGCACACGATGCGATCGACGTCGTCATGACGATCGATGTCCGTCAGCACCGCTTTCAGCGCTTCGGCATTGCCATGAATGTCACTGATGACAGCTGTCGACACGTGTCTTGGTTCCCACTGGTGTGCAAAGTCGGTCGCCGGGAGGCGATCGGGCATGGTACCGCACCCGGTGCGTCGTCGCCAGAACGCGAGGAAATGCCGATACGCCGGATTGTTCTTCCGATACAGAGCCGGGTATTTGCCGGCGGCATCATCGTTATCGATGATGCCAGTTGGCTGTTCGGGATCTGAACTTTCGTTCGGGGCGCGTGAAACGCCGGGTCGCAATGAGCCGATGAGGACTTCGGAGCCCTTGCCGCTTTCAGGGTGCGTCCTATGATCCCGTATCGCTCGTCGCGGCTGTCCGCCCGAGCGGATTCCGATACGTCACCGAGACCAAGACCAAGATGAGCACCACCTATCAGCGCACTCGTGAGATGACCATCGAGGAACTCCTCCTCGACAATCGCGTCATCGTCCTCTTCGGCGAGATCAACCACGCCTCGGCCGCCCGGGTCATCATGCAGATGTTCTACCTGGAGAACCAGAAGGGCGGGCAGGACATCAACTTCTACATCAACTCCCCCGGCGGGGCCGTCGACGACACACTCGCCATCTACGACACCATGCATGTCCTCAAGTCGAAGGTCAGTACCTTCTGTGTCGGCCGCGCCTACTCCGGCGCTGCGCTCCTTCTCGCCGCAGGCCAGAAGGGCAAGCGATACATCCTCCCGCACGCCAAGGTCATGATCCATCAGCCGTATGGCGGCGTCGGCGGCCAGGCCTCTGACATCAAGATCCAGGCGGAGGAGATCGTCAAGGCCAAGGAGACCCTCATCGGGATCCTCGCACGCCACACCGGACAGTCCGTGGAGCAGATCCGCGAAGACTCCGAACGCGACAAGTACTTCCGCTCAGGCGAGGCGAAGGAGTACGGACTGGTCGATGAGATCCTCGAGACCGTGGAGAAGCAGTGAATACCCTCAACCCATCTAACACCGCAGTGCAGAACCCGATGTCAAACCTTGTCCCCATCGTCATCGAGAACTCCGGCCGGGGTGAGCGCGCCTATGACATCTTCTCGCGCCTCCTGAAGGACCGGATCATCTTCGTCGGCGGCGGCGTCGCGGACGACATGGCCAACCTGATCGTCGCCCAGCTCCTCTTCCTCGCGAATGAGGACCCCAAGGCGGACATCCACCTGTACATCAACTCCCCCGGCGGTTCCGTGACCGCAGGTCTGGCAATCCTCGACACCATGCAGTTCGTCCAGCCGGATGTGGCCACCTACATCATCGGTCAGGCCGCCAGCATGGGCTCGATCCTCGCCTGCAACGGCACCAAGGGGAAGCGTTTCGCACTCCGCAACGCCCGGAATCTCATGCACCAGCCACTGATCGGCGGTGTCATGGAAGGGCAGGCCACCGACCTCGAGATCGAGGCGCGTGAAATGTTGCGGATCCGAGACCGAATCTATTCTCTGTACTCCGAAGCGACCGGCACGGATGTCGAAACCATCGCACGGGACTGCGAACGCAACAAGTGGCTGGATGACGGTGAGATGCTCGAATACGGGCTGATCGACCAGGTCCTCACCACCATGCCTGCACCCACCGACTGATTCGACTGAGAGCCCCGACCATGAACAGCCAGAACCGCATCCCGACGGCCGCACCGTCCGGGAGTTGCTGTCGACGCGCCGCGCCCGTCGCCGCACTCCTCGCCATGTCCCTCGTCGTCGCAGGATGCGGCCCCAAGAACTACGACAACGACAACGATGAACTCCGCCGCAAGGTCGCTGATCTCGAGGTGCAACTCGAACAGACGAAAGCGCAGCGCAATGAGTTCGAGTCGCAGCTCATCGAACTGGCCCGCGTGCACCAGGCCGGGTCGGGTGATCTCGGTGCGGATGTCATCGCGGCCCTGCCGCGCTGCGCGGGTATCAAGATCGGCCGCTACAGCGGTCTGGCCGATCGTGACGGGATCCCGGGCCCGGAGGTCGTGGACGTCTACATTTCGCCCTTCGATGGGCGCCAGCGCTTCGTGCAGGTGGTCGGTCAGCTTTCCCTGGAAGTCGCGGTCCTCCCGCCGCTCGGAGCTTCGAGCGACGGACCACAGGGCGAGCCCCGTGTGATCGCGCGCCGGGTGCTTGAGCCTTCAGAACTTCGAGATGCCTATCGCTCCAGCCCCGCCGGGACCCACTACTCCATCGAGATCCCGATTGCGAAGCCGGGCGAGGGCGTCGAGGGCCTCGTCGTGATTCGCGCCGAACTGCTGGATCTTGTCTCCGGCCTTGCTTTCGACGCTCAGTACGTCCCGGCAAGGTGATTGGGAGAGGCAGGGAGCGAGGCGCGGGGAGATTTCCCCATCTGAAGTGAACCTTTGACGGCGTGGCGCACTTCATTGGGCGGAAGGAACTCGCTCATGAATCGCGTTCGACTCCCGCTACTGCTCGGACTGACACTGCTCATGGTCAGTGGGTGTGCTGGTCCGTGTGCCGGATTGCCCGATCAGTTCGCAGAACGGGTCCTTGCTGCTCCCGTTGCGCATCGAGAAGGCACCTGGCTCGAGATCGCGGGTGTCGAAGCCAGTGAGACCTGCGCTGCAATCGCGATGCGGTGCACTGCACCGTCAGTCGGGCACCTCGAGCGAGCGTTCCTGAAACACCCGGGTCTCGTTTATCAACCCGAACAGTTCTTTGAGATCACGGGAGAGCATGGCCCCTTCAAGCTTCGCGCACCTCCGCTTCCCGGCGGACCCAACGCGAGGGTGTCCTGGGCCTCCCTGCCACGGCAGTATCGGGTTGATGCGGATGGTCGCGTCGTTGGCGCTTGGGTGTGTCGCTTCAGAACACGCATACCGGACGTTGTCACCGTGCGCCTGCGTCCCAGGTCCGATGACGTCCACTTTCCCGGGTTCAGAAGGGATATCGAGCCCCGGGTGTTCCCAACCCGACCCGGTCACTGAGATCAACCTTCCCTCATCACTCGTCCCTTCTCACTTTTTTCTTCCCACCACCGAACTCCCCCCGGAGCCGCGGCGTACCACTGTCAACTTCTCCTGACAGCCTTTCTCCTCAGCAACTCCTCAGCAACTCCTCAGCAACTCCTCAGCGTTTCCTTTCAGTTGGTACCACCCTCCGCCTGACGTCGGAGGGTGTTACACTTAATGGCATGCCTATTTCGCAGAAGAGACGATTCTCGGACCGCCTGCTGGCAGCCGCGCTGCTCGCGGCGATCGGTCTGTCGCTCTCCGCCTGCAACAAGCCTCTGCTCTCCCCCACCCGCGATCGATCGCAGTACGACCGCTATGATCGCGTCCGCGGCCAGTTCGTTCCGCAATACATCGAGGATGAGTATGGAAGGCGGACGCCGAACCTGCGTGGCAGGCTGAGCCAGAGGGGGTAGCTGCCCCCAGTCACGGGCTCCAGAGCGGCTGAGAAGGAGTCGGAAGGCGTCCACTCTGCCGCGGCCCAGCCTCGGGATCACGGCCTCGTCCACTTACCGAACGGCACCCGCGACTCGCACGACCTCCTGTGCGACGCCATCCAGCATGCCCTGGAAACGCTCGTCCGTCATCGCCCCCGCGTCATTGAACTTCTCATGCACCGCGCCAATCGCAGCCTGCTGCGGTACCACGATCATGCCGATGCCGCTCAGGATCTGACGCGTGATCGGGAGGCCGCGAATGCCACCCAGGGCGCCGGGACTGGCGCCGGCGAGGCCACAGACTTTGCCCTTGAAACACTCAAGCGGTGCTTCGCCTTCGCGAGGGCGCGAAGCCCAGTCGATGACGTTCTTGAGCGCCGCCGAGATGGCGCCGTTGTACTCGGGAACTGAGATCAGGAAGCCGTCCGCGGCCTTCATGTAGGAGCGCACCTGCAATGCATGCTCCGGGATGCCCGATTCGTTCTCCACATCCTCGTCGTAGATGGGCATCGGGTAGTCCTTGAGGTCGAGGTACTGCACTTCGGCACCCGCTTTCTCGGCGGACGCAGCCATCACCCTGACGACCTTCTTGTTCCATGAGTCCCGGCGCAGGCTGCCTGCAAAAGCGAGGAGTTTGACGCTCATGTCTCAGGGGTTCCTTTCTTCATCGACGGGCACGAAGCCGGCGGCGGGCCGGTGAACTTCGTTTCCAGCGGCGGAGGGTTCCGGCGCCGGTCTTCGAGTGGCTTGAGAATCAGTTTGCTGCGATGGCAGGGGTGCTCGCGACCATCCGGGTAGCGTCCATGCATGTAATCCCAGTCTTCCTTGTACTTCAACTCGCCGGGATCGCGATTCTTCCGCTTCTCGATGCGATGCATGTGAAATGCCTTGGTCTGCTCCATCAGGGCAGGGTTCGATGCCTTGGGGACCAGTACCGGTTCGCACTGTTCCAGCAGGTTCATATCCACCGGCGTGACCATGCAGATCGGATCACCCTTCTCGAACTCAACCGGAATGTCCGGCTTGATGACCTTCCAGTTCATCGAGAAGTTGTACGGAGACCAGTCCGTCTCGGAGACGCCATCCAGCGGCGCGCAGTTGAACTTGAAGAAGTTCGTCGCGCCGCGAATGATCAGGCCGATGCCTTCCGGCGTCTCGAAGAGGAACGGGAGGTTGAACGTCAGCACACCCGAAGGAAAGTGGGCGGCAATCTCGTGCTTGAATCGCTCCGCGCGCTCCTTGAAGGTGATGCGCAGATCCGCCGGGCCGTCGCCACCACCCCACACGCACGTAAACGACACCGGACAGCGGATGATCCAGCCATAACGGTTCGCAATCGCCATCGGAAGGCACTTGTATCCCAGCTTCTGAGGCAGTTCGTCCATCCACTGACGCCGGGGTGGAGCCGGCTCAATGGGCCACTCCTCAGGCTCGAAGAACGGGTACACACGAATCAGTTTCGCCATTTCACACCACCTATGCCGGCATCGGGAAATCGGCGCAGAAGGCCTGGACTTCGCCGCGAACGGCATTCGTTGTCGCTTCATCACCAGCCGCACTCAGGACGCGGTCAATCCAGCCGGCGACGCGCTCCATCTCAGACTCCTTGAGGCCGCGGCTCGTCAACGCCGGCGTGCCCAGGCGCAGGCCGGAGGTCACTCGCGGCGGGCGCGGGTCCTGCGGAATACCGTTCTTGTTCGTGATGATGCCCGCCAGCTCCAGCCACAGTTCGGCGTCAGCACCCGTGAGATCAGCCGACCGCGGCCGCAGGTCCACCAGCATCAGGTGATTGTCGGTGCCGCCGCTGGTGATGCGGTAGCCGTGGGAAGTCAGCGCGGCGGCGAGCGCCTGTGCGTTCTTCACGACCTGCTGCTGGTATGTCTTGAACTCCGGCTTGAGCGCTTCGCCGTAGGCCACGGCTTTGGCGAGGATCACATGCATGAGCGGACCACCCTGCATACCGGGGAAGACGGCGCGATTGATCTTCTTCGCGATCTCCTCGTCGTTGGTCATGATCATGCCGCCGCGCGGACCTCGCAAGGTCTTGTGCGTGGTGGTGGTGACGACGTGCGCATGCGGGAAGGGCGACGGGTGCACACCGGCGGCAACGAGACCGGCGATGTGTGCGATGTCGGCCATGAGCAGTGCACCGACCTCGTCGGCGATGGCACGAAACCGCTCGAAATCGATGGTGCGCGGGTAGGCCGAGTAGCCGCACATGAGAAGCTTCGGCTTGTGCTTGAGGCAGACGTCGCGCACGGCGTCGTAATCGATCTGCTCGAAGCGCTCGTGCGACTCGTCGTAGTGCAGCGGATAGAAGACTGGGTTGAACCACTTGCCGGACATGTTCACCTTGAGCCCGTGCGACAGGTGACCGCCATCAGCAAGGACCAGCGCGGCGAAGGTGTCACCCGGCGACAGCAGTGCGAGGAACGTTGCGGCGTTTGCCTGGGCGCCGGAGTGCGGTTGCACGTTGGCAAACTTGCAACCGAAGAGGGCACTGGCGCGCTCCTGGGCGAGTCGCTCGACGCTGTCGTGATACGTGCAACCCCCGTAGTAGCGGGCGCCGGGGTAACCCTCCGCATACTTGTTCGTGAGGCAGGTCCCCATGGCATGCATCACCGCGGGGCTCACGTGATTCTCCGAGGCGATCAACTCGAGTGTTGTGGCCTGGCGGGCCGCTTCCTGCCGCAGCAACTCTGAGGCGTCCGGGTCGGACGCTTTCAGAAGTTCGAGCACGGAATCGGCAATCGGATCATGTCCCATACGGCTACCTCGACAGGGCGTTCAGCGAGCGCAAAGTGCAAGCTGGAGCATGCACTCTCTGTCGTAAGATAGACCGAATCGGACAGTTCCTCCACCGCAGCGAGTGGTCCTGAGGTTCGGTCAGGTGCCCGCGAAGCGCTGCAGCCACTTGTCCCGCAGGTCGAATCGCGAACGAACGCCCCAGGCGCTGTAGATCGACTTCGCATGCTCATGCACGGTGTGAGGGCTGCGGTCGAGGCGATCCGCGATCTCGCGTTCTGTCAGTCCCTCAGCAAGCAGGGGTGCGATGCGACGCTGCGTCGGGCTCAGCTGCGAGAGCAGGGCCCTGCGATATCGCAGCGGTTCGAGATGGTATCGCTTCAGGGCCGCGATCATCGGCGCGGCCAGTGCCTGGACCGCATGCTTCACGCCTGCATCGAGTTCGATCTCGGGTCGTCGTGTGGCCATTTCAAAGACAAGCATGGGCGTCGAAGCGCCGCTCTTCTCCGAGACACTGATGGACCAGTTGAGCACGTTGTGGAGGCCGAGTTCGGCGAGACCATTCCGGTCGGGTTGGGTGAGTTCGATCCGGGTCGCTGAGGCCATGGCATGGTCGCTCAACCTGTCCAGGGCATCCGACGGGACACTTTCCGAGGCCCCGAGATGGAGCACGGAAATCGACTTGTCAGCGTCTTCAGACAGCAGTGCTCCCCAGACCAGGACATCTTCGGTCGGAAGTGCGGCGAGCGCCGTGCATGCGACATTGAGCCAGGCCTCGATGGACCCGGCGTCAGTCATGATCAGTTGTGCGCAGATTTCCCCACAGCGGAAGAGAGTGAATTCGTTAACGACCTTCACTGCACGATCAGCGTCAATTGCGGTCATGGCAACGCAGCGCTCCTTCGGATTTGCATAGCCCACGCATCATGGCGTGACCCTCCTGGATAACGCACCTACTATCGGCTTTTTTCGGTGCTGGCGAAATACCCTCACGCGGGCATTCCTTGAGTCGGGGAGGGTTGTTTACCCCAGATTGCCGATCTTCCCAGCCAGTGCCTCGAAGTCGGGGTATCGGACGCCGACTCTCCCTCCTCTTCACCGGCAATTAACCCTCCTGAGCGCACGGCACTCTTGACCCGGGTTCCTCGTCCCGTATTCTCTATGCAGGAACACGTCACGTATCCGTTCGTGGATGGTTCGGCACACCGACCGAGCGATCGGATACACACATCTGTTGAGTCAATAGGAGGAGAAATCCCATGACCCGTACGATCATTGCGCTTGCCGGTCTCGCTGCGACCGCTGGTGCGGCCAACGCCCAGCTCGGCGTGGCTGTTTCCGCTTCCGGTGCTGACAACTATGCCAGCCAGACCATCGCTGTGACCGCCGGCCCTGGCTACGACGGCGTCGGCATGCTGAACACCTGGGCTCCCGGCGACATGTTCGGCATCGCCAGCCGCACCAACAGCGGCTCCAACGGCCTGCCCTTCACCATCTCCGACGACAGCAACGGCACCTTCGCCACCGATACCCTCGGTATCGTCGACGCCACCGACCTCGGCAACTTCTTCGGTGTCTGTGACACCTGGAATGGCGACAACGGCAACGCCGGTGGCCAGGCCGACTGGACCTTCAACATCGGTGGCGCCAGCAACGTTGATGTCTCCATCGACATGGCCGCCATGGGCGACTTCGAAGCCGGCCAGGACCTCTACGACTTCACCTACAGCTACGACGGCGTCAACTACTTCTCGCTCTTCGCGGGTGCGGTTGATGACCAGACCGACCAGGACTACACCATGGCCGGCGGCGCTGTTGTGAACCTCAATGATCCGATGACCATGAACGGCGTCTACCTCGACAACAACTTCCAGACCCTCAGCGCCAACGCTGCTGGCTCCGGTTCCACCTTCTATCTCCGCTTCAACGGTGGTGGCGACGGTGGCAGCGAAGGTTTCGCCTTCCGCAACATCATCATCACCCCCGCGCCCGGCTCCGTGGCCCTCTTCGGCCTCGCCGGTCTCGCCGGTATCCGTCGTCGCCGCTGATCGCCGCACGACCTGATCCGAATCTTCAGAACCCCGCATCGATCCGGTGCGGGGTTCTTCATTTTTGGCTTCGAATCCAAGCGCCAATATGAACGGAGATCGAGGTGCATCTCAACAGGTGAGCCGCGACGGTCCCGCTCGGTTGGCTGCTCAGTCTTCGGATGCTTCGCCGGGCGTCGCCGGGTCGACCGACTTGTCGACGGCCTTCGTGGCGGCGAGCTGGCTGGCGTGATCGGCGAGCTGGTTCCTCGCGGCATCGAGGCGCATCACGACCTCGTCCATGCCTTTCGGTCGATCGGAGGGATCGACTTCGATGCAGGCCATGATGAGATCCGACAGCGCCGCGGGCACACGCGGATTGAGATCGCGCGGCGGCGTCGCCTTCTCGATGAGGTGATCATCGATCCGGCTCACCAGGGAGTCGCCCTTGGGCATTGCGGTCGGAATGTTCTGCTTGGTCAGGACCCAGTACATCGTGGCGCCGAGGTTGAAGACGTCCGTCTGCGGCGTGATTTCGCGGCGGTGCACCTGCTCGGGCGCGATGTAATCGGGTGTGCCCTGGATGCGTTCCTTGACGGTCCCGATGGCGCAGGCCTGTCCGAGGTCGATGACCTTGACGGTGCCGTCCTCGTTCTTGACCACGATGTTGTTGGGCTTCATATCCGCATGGACGAAGCCGCAACCGTGCATGTGTCCGAGGCCACTGGCGACATCGCGAAAGACGCGGATGACTTCCTCAAAGGTCGAAGGCGGATGACGCTCGATGCTCAGACCGTCGACGTACTCCATCAGGAGGAAGACTTCCTTGACGGTCACGAGTCGCTGCCGGGCCTTGATGATGCGTTCGATGGACCGGATGTTGACGTGCTTGACCTTGCTGGCGACCTCGTACTCGGCCTCCGCCTGGTCAAGGAAGCGTTGGTCCTTGGCGGTGTGTCGTTCAACGTGCTTGAGCGCGTAGACCTGCTTGGACTTCGCGTCCTGCACGAGGTAGATCACGGAGGCGGCCCCGCGCCCGATCTCGGCCAGCACACTGAAGCCTGCCAGCTTCGTTCCGGGTTTTGCAGGTTCAAAATGCTTCACAGCGACACTCATATGGCACGATCGCGATCCGACGACCCGCGACGGCTTGATCCAGGCTCGTCGGTTCACCTTGCGTCAGCCTGCCGGCTCTCGACAGTAACTCCCTGACACAACACAGGATACACTCAAGAGAGACATTCCGAGACCGGAAACACCCTCGCTGAACCGGGTCAAAATACAGGTTTTTCGTCGCGGGTGGAACCCGCCGGCCATCCAACGTGGCAGACCACTGCGTATTTCGGCTTTCGCCCGCGCGGGATTCACCCGAGCCCGCGCATGCAACAGCTATCAGATCCCTAAATCAACAAGATGGAGTGGGAGTCAGCGGAGGGCCAGACGTTCCCGGAACGCGGCCTCGGGAAAGAGGCGTCCGGGGCTCGACGTCGGTGCGACGTCTCTGTGCAGGACCACGGCGCTGTCCGGAATAGTGCAGCGATCCTGGATGGACTGCACCAGTGCGACAAGTGCGGAGAGCTGCCGATCAGTGAATGCACGACGTTCGCCATCACCGACGAGGCAGATCCCGATGGTGTTGCGGTTGTAGTAGTCCGCATCGGGACCGGTCGCATGGGCACCGGCGGCCTGCAGTTCCCAGCGATAGCCGACCTGGATGGCTCCATCGACGGCTCCGCTTCCGTTGGTCAGCACGAAGTGATAGCCCAGGCCGTGCAGGCCGGCTTCCTTGTAGCGTCGATCCAGACTCTGGGAGGAACCGTGCGTGCCACCGGAGTGATGGATCACGATGCCCTTCCAGTGTTCGGGGCGGAATGTGGACTGAGTGTGGAAGATGCCCTCGAGCGTGTCCTCGGTCGACGAGGCCGGGGAGACCACGTCCATGAGCACGTCGGGCGTCGTGGGGCGTTCACCTTCGAGCAGGAAGAGGGTGCCGCCCACGAGCGTCATGGCGGCGGCGAGAGAGAGCCATACGACATGCTTCCGCTCAAGCGAGCCGAGCCATGTTGAGGCCTTCCGTGATGTCACACGCTTGTTCGCCATCAACGCCCCTGAAGGACTCGAGGGTCCGCCCTCGATACACCAGCCATCGGCCTGTCCGAGGTGTGTTCTCCTCAAATTGAGAGAACTTTGTCGGAACGGTGAAATTCGAGACGGTGCGACTGCCGCGAGGTCAGTTTACCGGACGCAGCACCATCGCGCGCGCAGTCGAGCCGTTTGGGGAGAAGATGAATGAGAATTCAGAGCGGAAGCCGGAGACTCGGCACTCGGCATTCGGCATTGGCATTCGGCATTCGTGGCGGTGTGGGTACGCCTCACCGAAATGGTTGACAGATCGCCTCTCGCCATTCCGGCAGCCCTTGCTTGTTGGGCGCGGCATCGCCGCTGTGATGGGGCAGCATCCGATCACCCTGTTGGCTTCCGGGTGTCCACCCATGCGGCAGGCCGGTCATCGAGTGCGCAGCGACAATATCTCTCCCGATCGCAGGGCGACGTTGTTGAGGTTCGGGGGAGGGGGCTCAGCCGCCGTAGCGACGGAGCACACCGATGACGATGCCCTGGATCTTGCAGTCCTTGACGCGAATCGGTTCGAACTCCGGGTTCGCGGGCTGCAGACGGATGTGATCCTCTTCCTTGTAGTAGGTCTTGAGGGTCGTCTCGCCATTGGGGAGGAGCGCCACCACACGCTGGCCGTTGGCGGCATTCTCCTTGCGCTCGACGATGACATAGTCGCCGTCGAGAATGCCCTCGTCACGCATGGACTCACCATCCACACGCAGCGCGAAGGTCGCATTCACGTTGCCGATCGCAGGACCAAAGAGATCACCCAGATCCAGTTGGTCGCGGGACTCGAACTTCTCGATGGGGTAACCCGCAGCGATCTTGCCGACCAGCGGGAAACGCAGGGGCTGCTCTTCATCAGGAAGCGCCACGCCATCAGCGATGGACAAAGAGCGTGCCTTGTTCGGCTCGCGCGTGAGGGCGCCCTTCTTGATGAGCGCTTCGACGTGCTCGAAGACGGTTACCTTGCTGACGCCGAGCTCGTCGGCGAGCTCCTGCATCGTCGGGGAATAGCCACAACGCACCCGGCTGTCGCGGATGAGCTGAAGAATCTTGAGCTGCTTGGGGGTCAGATTCATGGGTCGGGTACTCCATTCCGGCGCCGCTCTCGACGCCTCTCAAGCCATGACGTGCTGAAGGCCGAACCGCCGTGGGCTGCTCAGACCTGCTGCCGGGGTCCAATGTGTGTTCTGCAATGGCCGATGCCGTGACGCTGATGCCACGCACCGGAGAATTCTGTGCCAGCCGCGGCACCGCACACCTCCGTACCGCTTCGATCGTGGCCTGGAGTGGCCGCCGCTGCGTCTCGAGCAGTCGCTCACCCGCAAGCCAGGCACCGGCGCGTGTCGCCAGTTCGGACAGTTCGAGATGATCCGTCCGCTCGGCCACCGCCGATGCGACGGGATGACGCGCTGCTTCCCGCGCCGCCGGGCGACCGTTTCCGGTGTCAGCGTCCGGATCACCTTCGTGACCCGCCTCGCAGGGCAGGATGTGGCCGTCGGCGTTGCCCTTCCAGGAGCGAACGAAGTCGCCGCCCGGACCGAGGCGAAGAAGCGGAGTGGTGTCGGCGTGCATGATCATTCTCGTTGCTGCCGCGACCCGACGAACGGGACTCCATCGTGACGGTGGATGGACCCGCTCGCGTCGCCGGACTCCGCCGATCGACTGGTGCGCTCGTCCGTGAATGACACCTCCCGCTGCGATTGAGCCAGGCGCGTCACCGGTGCCTTCAACGCCGCGCCGATCACCGGAAGCCGTGCGCTTCGTCGTGTTCTGACGCGATGTGTCTGGTCCAGCGGGCATGGTTCGATCCGGGAAACACGGCACTCCGTACCGTGCCGAAGCCCTTCAGGGCTCCGAAGTGTTTGTTGGTTGTTGCGTCTTCCAAAAGCCTCACAAATGTTGTTTGGCGTACGATACCCGTGCAGTAACCGCACGGCAAGAAGAAATGGTGAACAACATGCAAAAATGTAGCGTCTCCGGGGACGACACAAGATTCATGTAGCCTGCTAAGCTTCTGTAGAATCAAGTGTTACGGTGGCATGCAGGTGACTGCCGGAACGGCTGAGGAGGCCCCTCAGTTCCAGCGTCGTGATCTCGGGGAGGAGCCTTTCGGGGGATTCTGAAGCGGTTTCGAGCAGATTATGGAGCGTGGTCGGCTCCTGGAGGGCCGCGAGGATGCGGCGCTGCAACGGATTCAGGTCGGGGGGGGATGGGGCGGGGCGCGGCGGTGAAGACGTCCCGGCCGGAGGTGCGAATCGGTCGCCGTGCGTCCCGTCATGCAGGTGGCGGGCGGCGGACTCGAGGTCATTGATGACATCCGTCGGACTCGTCACAAGGCTCGCGCCGCCGAGTCGGATCAGGTGATTCACGCCGCTCGATGCCAACGAGTCGATGCGACCGGGAACGGCGAACACTTCACGAGCGTGATCCTCCGCGGCGATCCGCGCCGTGATCAGGGCGCCCGATCGCTGCGGCGCTTCGATGGCGAGCACGCCAAGACTCATGCCGGAGATGATGCGGTTGCGCGCTGGGAAGTTCTCGGGGGCCGGTTCGGTGCGGAGCGGGAGTTCGCTCACCAGCGCGCCCCCTGACTCGACCATGGTGTCAAAGAGATCCCGATTCTCCGGGGGATAACAGCGTGCGAGTCCGCATCCCAGCACCGCAATCGTGTGCCCGTCAAGCCGCAGCGCGGCCCGATGGGCGGCCGTATCCACACCCCGCGCGCCACCGGACACGATCGTCAGCCCGGCACCACACAGGGCGCCGGCGAAGCGCTCGGCCTGCTCGACGCCATAGGCGGTACAACGACGGGAGCCCACGATCGCCACCGGCCACGAGCGTCGCAGCCGTGCATCATGCAAGTGGCCGCGAACGCTGAGTATCAGCGGCGCATCGGGCAGTTCGCGAAGGAGTTCCGGGTATTCGGGGTCGGAGATCGCGAGGAAGCGGGCCGCGATCGACTCGCCGAGACGAACTTCCTCGTCCACCGCGCGGCCAGCTTCGCGCAGGCCGCGGGCGATGCGGCGTGCTTTCTCCTGACCGATGCCTCGAAGGCTGGCGAGGTCAGCGATGGTGAGTTTCTCGGGTGGGTCGGCCCCGATGAGGTCGAGGACCCGGCGCGCGAGGATGGGGCCGAGTCCGGGCGTGAGGGTGAGGCGCAGCAGGCGCACGGCATCGTCTGAGATGGTCCCGGAAGTCATGAGCTCAGTATGCCCGAACGCAACCCGTCCGGCAAGTGTTCGCCTCGGTTTGTGTGGAACCGGGGTTCGGGCCGATTCATCCAATGCAGATGGTGACGCGGCCCGGAGGTTCCGGGTTTGTTGTTGCCCGATACTTCTGACCTGGAGCAATGATGAACGGACGCGATTTCGTAGGTGGCATGGTGGCGGGAGCGTCGATCCTGGTGGCAGGCGTCCTGATCGGTGGCGTGGCGCCGGCAGCGTCGGAGGTGAAGAAGTTCGAGACGATCGAGGCGCGTGAACTCCGACTCGTGAACGGACAGGGGGAGGTGGTCGGCCTGCTCTCCTCAACGACTCGCGGCACGGGGGCGCTGACACTCTTCGATGAGAACGGCAAGCCGATGTTCGCCTCCGGCGTGGGAGAGGCAGGTGGGCTCTTCCAGATCCTCGATCGCGCCGGCGTGATCCGAACGGAAGTGAACGCCGCCGGTGAAGTGATCGTGTATTCGGAGTCAGGCGAGTTGCGTGCGCGGATGGCCAGTTACAAGCAGGATGGCAACGTGCGCCAGACGTGGGCGGGCCAGTTCACCGCATTCGATCGGAACCGCGCGATCGTGGGTCGTGTGCCGCGGGATGGTTTCAAGGAGCATTGATTGGGGGGGGCGGGGAGCGGGGCGCGAGGAGCGGGGGTTGTGGTGGGTGTCTGCTACTCGCTTGCTGCGGCTTCGATGACGACGTTGTGGAAGATGCGGATGAGTCGGGTGGCGTTGGTGCTGCTGATCTTCCAGGAGACATCGCGGACGGTGTGGTAGTCGTCGTGCAGCATCTTCGTGATGCAGAACAGCACCGGGACGTTCCTCTCTTCGAAACCCACGTGATCACTTCCGGCCATGGGGGTGCGGTCCAGTCGTATGTCGAGTCCGCTGTCGGCGCCGTGGCGGGTCATCAGGTCCATGAGCCATGGATCGTTACGCGCTCCGTACACGGAGACGCGGCCTGATTGCAGGCGGCCGATCATGTCGAAGTTGATCATCAGGCTGTGGCGATTCATGGGAACAACCGGGTGTTCAAGGTAGTGCAGTGAGCCGAATCGCCCGGACTCTTCACCGGAGAACGTGATGAAGAGAATCGCGCGGCGGTCGCGGCTGTCATCGGCGAGTGTGCGCTGGACCTGCTCGGCGAGCACAAGGACACCCGCGACACCGGATGCGTTGTCGTCTGCGCCGAAGTGAATGTCGCGGATGTGGTCGCGCTGGTCGACGTGGTGGCGGCCGAGGTGGTCATGATGCGCACCGACGACGATCAGTTCGTTGGCGAGTTCGCCCCGGCCGGGAATGATGGCGCCGACATTCCGCGCCTGAATGGGCGGTTCGCCGGTGTCCTGTATGGGCATGGTGTAGCCCTTGTTGGCAGGGAAGGTGAAGTGCTGAAACCACGTGCCGTTGAACGCCGGTGTCAGCCCGATGCGCTCGAAGTGGAAGGCGACGTAGTTCTCGGCGTCGGTGATGCCGCGGCTTCCCGGCAGCCGTCCTTCGAAGAATGGGTTGGCGAGCGTGGTGACGTGCTCGTGGTGCGTGCGCACGTCCTGCGGCAGCGTCTCCATCGTTTCTGCGATGGGTGAGCCTGAGTCCGGGAGCGTCGTTGATGTACAGGCGTTGAGCGACAAGAGCGACGCGGCGGCGATGAGCGTGAGCAGGTATTGCATGGCAGGAGTATATGTGTCTGCCGCCATGTCACAGGAATGTCACAAGGCGTGGAGGCGTGGTCACGGCGCCACCGGGGTCGTCAGGACTTGAAGACAACTTCGCTTCAAACCACTGACGAAAGGAATCGACATGACCCAGGCAAACAGCGGATCAGGCAGGACGACTCGGAATCGGACGTTCGTCGCCGGTATGGCGGCAGGCGGGGCCGTCTTTCTCATGGGCATTCTGCTCGGCGGTGCCGGGCACGGCGGTCTCGGTAACAACAACGGCAATGGTCCGGGTTGGAACTGGAATGGCCGCGGCTCGGGCGGCTCGAGTGCGTACGTTGAAGGGAACTTCGATGTCGTGAAGACGCGTCGCTTCGAGATCGTGGACCGCTGGGGAGATCCTCTGCTGCAGATCAATCCGAATGCGGAAGGCGCGACGATGACGTTCTTCGACGGCCAGGGCGACCGGCGTGTGCGCCTGACGAGCGACGGCCTCGTGGCGGTGTACGACGAGCAGGGTCGGATGCGGGCGCGGATGCTGGCTGAGACGCAGCGCCCGCACGGGGGCGGCCAGGTCGCGACGTTCAACCGTCACGGGCAGCGGATTGGTCATTAGGGATTCGGCAATTCGGCACTCGGCATTCGGGGATGAGCGCCTTCGGCGTGAGATTGAGGAGCTTCCGCTCCGTCGGTGTTTGCTCGGAGTCCCCACATGGCATTGAGGCATCTGGTGCGGCGCGCAGTGACCCTGCACCGGTGCCGAGATGCCGAGGGATGATGACTTACTTGGCGATGACGAAGCCGAGGACGCCGAGGACGGCGGCGACACCCGCCATGATGGCGGTGACGATCAGCATGTTGCCGCTCATGAACGTGCCGAGGAACTCGGGCGGAGCGCCGACGGCGCCCATGATCAGCACGGCCATGCCCGCGACCAGCGCGAGGATCATGCCGAGGCTGAAGCCGCCCGCCAGGCCGGAACCCTTGGGGTCATACGCTTCGGCGGCGACGGCAGCAACAGGAGCCGCTGCGTCATCGAGGTCGCTGCCGGTGGCGGCGGCGTCCGTGCCTTCGAAGAGGCCGGACTCACCGACGGTGAGTTCGTCCGCACCGGCTGCGGTTTCATCGGGGTAGAGTTCATCGAGCAGTCCCTCGGCACCGAGCGATGAGTCATCACTCTCGCGCGTGAGGTCCATGAGTCCGGAGCCCGAACCGAGGCTGTCGACATCGAAACCGCCGAGGCCGGTATCGGTGACCTGCGTGACGGCGGAGGGGTCGGCCTCTTCGAGTTCATCAGCATCGAAGACGGAGATGCCGGTCTGCTCGTTGGGGTCGGCGATGGTGGCGCTGTCGTCGAGGTCGTCGATGGCGAAGCCGGATCCGCCGCCGGTATCGACGAGGGGAATCATGCTCCCGCTGGCGGCGGAGTCATCGTCGCCGGCCAGGAGGTTGATCTGCTCGACCTTGAAGATGAGGCGGTCGCCGTCACGGAACTCCGTGATTTCACCACTCTGTGCCATGCCGCGGACTTCATCCGTGGACTTGCCGAGTTTCTCGGCGGCTTCTTCGAGGCTGTAGAACATCTTGGCCATGGGATTTCGTTCTCCGGCTCAGACGCCCGCAGGGGCATGGATTCGCGGTATCGGCGGGCCGTCGGACGGCCTCGGATCGACCAGCATAGCGTGCCGACGCCACCCGCGTCGGACGGGGTCACGCTATCGTGAGCGGCGGTGATCGGCAAGCCCGGACAGCACGTGGACCATCGAAGGCTCGGGATCGACCCGCATAGCTTCCGTACGCCTGTTCCAGTGGAGCGGTTCCGGCTGATTCACCCGAATGTTCCGGAAGCGGCCGAGGGGCTGACGATCCTGCACGTGACGGACACGCATGTCCGCCGCTACCGGGACCGGTACCGGGCGTTGTGTGAGATCCTGCGACGCATCCGCGTCGACCTGGTGCTGCTCACGGGCGACTACATGACGCACCCGGGGGATGAAGAGGTCGCGATGCGGGTTTTCGAGGAGATGGTGGGGTGCTGGCAGGCACGCCTCGGTGCCTACGGGGTCTTCGGCAATCACGACTCCCCGCCCTTCCAACGGGCGGTCCGTGAGATCGGGGGCGTCACGTGGCTGGACCCCGGGGTGATCGACCTCCCGGATGCCCCGGTGCGTCTGCTGGGCACGAGCTGGCCTGAGGACTGGACCGAACTGGCCATGCGGGAGTCTGAAGTGGGGGACGCCGGCAAGCGCATCCGGATCGCGCTGGTCCACACGCCCGCCGCCCTTCCAGGCGCATCGCGCCTTGGTGTCGACATCATGGTCGCGGGGCATACGCACGGAGGACAGATTCGCTGGCGCCTGCCCGGTTTCTTCAGTTGGGCACCGCACACCTCCACGGACCTCTTCCGTCACCATCCCTCCGGCATCCTCCGACTACGTGACACGCTTTGCTGCATCAGCAGGGGCCTCGGCGAGCAGATCGTCGAGATGCGTGTGCAGTGTCCGACCCAACTGCCCATCTATACTCTCGCACGCGGGCCCGCACCGGGGCGGAACTCGGAGTGCATCACGCGTCCGCTTGACTGGTAACTCGAAATTCGCATGACGCTCCTCGGACCACCAACCCAGTTGCCGCCTCAGCCTCTTCCGGTCGCCGGGGAGACATGGTGGGTGCGCCGTCGGTACGCGTATGCGCCGAATGTCAGGCCGCCTCGCGTCTGGACCGTCTTTATTGCGTACCTCGTGGCGATCATCGCCGCGGTCACGCTCGGGGGCATCGCGCTGATCACGGTGATGCTGGCGCGTGGCGAACTCGATGCATCGGGTCTGCCATCGCCCGAGCTTCTCAGTTCGGCGCTCGGCGTCTTCGTGATGATCGTGCCGTCACAGCTGGGATTTGGCGGCGTGGCATTAATGGCGGCGTTGTCGTCCCGTGAGCCCTTTCGCACGCGGCTCGGCCTCACACGCATCCGCCTGAGCGCATGGAAGGTAGGTGTCTTCCTGTTGGTCGCCATGATCCCGCTCGGCCTGCAGATCGTATTCGCACCCTTCAAGCAGGCGGCGACCCAGAACCCCTCACCCCTGACCGGGCCCCTGGAGATGCTGAGCGACATGGCAGGCGCCGGCGATACGCCTTTGCAGGCGGCCCTCGTGATCGCGATGTTCAGCCTCGCACCCGGCATCATGGAAGAACTGCTGTTTCGCGGCTACATCCTTGGTCGCCTGCTGAAGCGGTGGCATCCGGTGAAGGCGATCATGGTGACGGCACTGCTCTTCAGCGCAGCGCACCTGCATCCGCTCCATGCGCTCGGTGTGCTCCCACTCGGGGTTCTGCTGGGCTTCATCACGTGGCGCTGCGGTTCAGTCATCCCGGCCATGCTTCTCCACACGGCCAACAACATGTCGATCGCGCTGACGCACCGCGTGACATCGGAACTGGAGATCTGGGGTTCCGACGCTGCCACCGGGATGTGCGTCATCATCGGGCTTGCGGTCATGGCTGCCGGAGGATTGGCGCTGGTGGGGACCATCATCATCCTGGTGCGCGAGCGTTCGCCCGCGCCTGCCGCCGCTCCGATTGCATTCTTCTCGCCCCGGCCCGCATCCGGGTTCCCGCGCCGCCGCCGGTCGTTGAGCGTGGCCTCGATCAGGAGTCCGCTGGAGATTCCCCATCCACCTCCGGACGCTCACCCGTCGCGCGATACGTGAGACGCGACTCGGCGTACGCCTGAGGTGAGATGCCCAGGTCGGGCGTTTCGCCGCGCGCGTGCTGAGCATGCAGGCTCTTGAGAAAGGGGACACACCACTGACACCCGGTGCCCGCACCGAGGCACTCACTGATGAGCGAGGCCACCGGTGGGTCCTCCCGAGCCATGTAATTGCGGATCTTGCGCAGTGAGACGCGGAAGCACAGGCAGACATGATCATCAGGGTCCATGCGAGGATTGTAGTCGGTTCACGTCCGGGCCTTGCGAATGATCCGCGGAGTTCCGATCCTGACTGCATGCGGATCGGGCGCACATCATTGTTTGGCCACCTTGTCGAAGTGCGTTGCGGGGAACTGGACGAGATGGTGCTCGTCGACGGCAGGCCGGTCTCCCGCAAACGCTTCGCCAACTTTCGAAACACCAGCCACTTCTTCGATCTTGAGGATGAGGACGGAACCGCGCATGCGTGCGAGATCCTGTGCGCCGCCGACGGTCTCCTGTCCACGCGCGTGACCGTACTCGCAGACGGGCGGCGGGTGCTCCGTATGAAGATCCGCGGCGGCCGCGTCGTGGACCTGCGGTGCCCGGCGTGTTCATATTCGATGCTCGGGCAGGTGGCGGAGGGCGATCGGGTGCGGTGTCCGGAGTGCGGCGAGATGACCACGCTCGGTGCACTCGGCGTCCGCACGGCTACTGACCTGATGGAGCCCTGAGGTCTGCCAGGCGTGATACTGTTATCCTTGAGTTCATGAGTCGACTTCGGTGTGGAAAGAAGGGCGCGTGCGGCGGCGGAGGTGGGGCGCTGCTTGTGATTCTGGTTGTCGTGCTGTTCCAATCCGGGTTGATCGACTTTGACATCGGACAGTCGCCGGCATCCGACGAGCAACCGACTGATCGGTCTTCGACAAGCGAGGGCATTCGGGATGAGGCGCGACTCCTCGACGCCTGGGCAGCCGGGCGGTCAGGAGTCATGTGCACCGTGGCAGGTGAAGTGGTCAAGGTCCTCCCGGATGATGATGAGGGCTCAAGACACCAGCGATTCATCATTCGACTGAGCGGACACGAACACACACTGCTGGTTGCGCACAACATCGACCTTGCCGAACCTGTGGCGATCGAGGAAGGCGATACGCTGCTGATCAGGGGGCAATACGAGTACAACGACCAGGGCGGTCTGCTGCACTGGACGCATCACGATCCCGGTGGTCGGCGCGAGGGTGGTTGGATCGAGTTGGATGGTGTCCGGACCGAGTGACCGAACGGCTACTCGCAACTCCCCCACGTGTCGAGGAGCATGTTGAGGTCACCGAAGTCCACCCTGCCACTCCGATCGACATCCGCCCGCTCGGAGTCTCCCCAGGTATCCAGCATCTCGTTCAGATCCGCGAAGTCGATCCGGCCGTCCTGGTTGACATCGCCGCGGCACGCTTCCGCCGTTCCGATGAGCAGGTCATAAACGTAATCACCGAACCACTCACCACCGGCAGCGGTGAAGTGCACACCATCCTCGATGAGCCCGAGTGCCTCCATGGCATCCAGGTCTGCGAACGTATTCTGGAGGTTGATGAAGCCGAAGTCGCGCTCGCAGGCGATCTCGAGGAGTGTCGGGATCTGCTCGGCGATGTCGTCCTGGAAAGGATGATGTGACATCAGCACGAAACGCGAATCGGGCATGGCATGCTGGTAGAAGTCGAGCAGTTCGCGCAGTTCCGCGGGATAGTCCGCTTTGGACGTGTCGTCGCCCGCCCAGTCGAGCATGACAATGACGAGATCCGGATTGAGTTCACGATAGATGCGCATCACACCCTTGTTGACGCTGCGCAGGAAGTCGTCCGGTCCCTGCCCGCCGCGCCCGATGCGGTGGTAGATGATGCCCGGATCATCGCACATCATCTCGAGGCCGAGGGCCTGCATTTCGCGCCCATACTTCGGCTCGATGCGCAGCGTTGAAATCGTGTTGTTGTCCGGCGCTCCGGTGGCGAATTCGTAGACGCCCGTCGTCAGGTAGTTCGACTCCGTAAAGATCTCGGCGAGAGGCTGGCCGTTGAGCGTCAGTTTCAGCACGCCCCCGCCCGGTCGCATGATGAAGTAGAGTCGCGCATGGGTGCCATGGAAGTCCGTCTGTGCCCACCCGTCGCTCCACGTGATGCAGAAGAGTCCGTCCGGCGCCCACGTGCCGCGAGGCTCTTCGCGCGGGTGGTTCAGCAGTGCGAGTCGTGAGTCCGAACTGCTGCGAGTGAGTTTCTGCGGGTAGCGGGAGGCGAGCCGCGAATCGATCGCGGGGTTCGGTGCGGTGAAGCCCGAGCCGATACCGAAGTAACCGTCGCCGCCATTTCCGTACCGCTCGCGCAGTCTGCGGACGAGGAACCAGTTATACGAATCGGCGCGAACGCTCATCGAGTCGCCGATGATCATCAGGGAAGCCTGCTCGCCCGACTCCAGGGCATTGAACCACGGGGCGATGACCGGAGCGAGATTCCAGGTATCCGGAGCCGGATCCGATCCGGCGAGTACGCTGCACGGATCGCCCGCGTCTGACGCGGGTGCCAGTGCGCACATCACGGCACCGGCGCAGGTGGCCAGCAATGAACGGAATCGATCTGTCTTGAGCATCTCCACCTCCTCCGAACCGGAATCCAACGCCACAGACATGCTACACCCGGATTCCGGCCGGTTGAAGTGATGTCAGCAAATCACATGCAGGGACCGAGACCCATGGCCCGGCGCCACGTGCTGATCTGTCCCAGGTGCATCATCTGGTGTCCGGTAATGAGGAAAGACGCCATCGCGCCCAGAGTCGGGAACATCGGACGCATCCGCTCGTTCGGATTCTCTCCGGCGAGCAGGGCATCATCGGCAGCCTCCAGCGCCTGGTACACGACCTTGTGACGCTCCAGGTATCGCGCCATCAAGGCTTCCTTGTGCGGATAGAGAGAGCCGTCAGCGTCGTCCTTGCATTCAACCCCGGCGGCGAAGAGCGCGGTCCACGACTCATCGGGTGCCGCGAGGTCGGCACGCCCCAGTGCCGGGAGGAGGATGTCCGGATAGATGCTCAGGTGACCGATGCAGAAGGCGGGTGAGTTGGCGGTCTTGTACATACGTCCGAACTGCTCGGCGGGGATGTCACCGGTGACCATTTCCGCGTATCCGAGAGTGCGTTCGGCGCCGGGGCCGAGGAGGTTCATGAGTGTGGACATGAGGCGGTCTCTCCTTGCTGTGGGTTGAAACACCCCTGCGGGGCGATGGGAGTCGAATCCTAGACCACTTGATTCCATTCGGAGTGCTCTGATCGGCGGGTCCCGAACATTGAACGCCCGCTGCCCTGCCCCGATTCCCATGCCCGCCGCGTGACGCTGGAAACGAACTGAATCAGCTTCAGCCGCATCCCTGCATCGCCGGCAGCATCGGGACGTATCATGGGGTATGCGGCGTACGCAGCACATCATTCGGGCGGCCTCCCGGAGAATCGTCCTTCGCAGCCTGGTCAGAGCGCTGGGCCCGGCGCTCGTCATCGGGCTGTCGATCGGTCTTGCCGCGGCGATCCTGGACCGACTTGCCGGTCCGGGCCTGCCCTGGTGGGTCTTCCTTGCCGGCCCGGCAGCCGTCAGCGTGCTCGGTGCCGTGCTCGTCGCGATGTGGCGACGCCCGGCCATCATGGGAGCGGCGATTGAACTGGATGCGGCGAGTGGACTCTCCGACCGGCTCAGTTCCGCCATCAACCTCAGTGACCGGGATCCGGATGACCCGTTCACGGCACTGGCCGTTGCCGATGCGGAAGCCCACGTCGAAGCGGTCGACCTGCGCCGAGCCATGCCGCTGCGCTGGGGACGATCATGGCTGGTCTGGCCGGTTGTCGGTGCAGCCACACTCCTCGCGGCGATGCTCTGGGCACCCATGCACCTGCTGGATGATCCCGCCGCGCAGGAAGCCGAACTGGAACTGGCCGCGCAGCGCGATGCCGCCGCTGAAGAACTGGATGCCCTGCTGAGCGGACTGGACCCGGAGGGTGAGGCGCCCGCAGCAGACGAGGAAGAGGAGCGGGCCCCGGGGGCGTCGGATGACGAACTGGCCGCGCTGGATCGCATCCGCGAGCAACTGTCGAGTGGCGAGAAGACCCCCGATCAGGCGCGAGCCGAGTCGGCGCGATTGCTGTCGGAGAGCGCTGAGCGCCTCGAGCGGAACGCGGCGAAGCAGGAAGAAGCGGCGCAGCGTGCATCTGAGATGATGCGGGACCTGGACACCGCACCGCGCCCCGAGGGGTCGGTGCCTGAGATGACGAATTCTCATCTGGAGGCGCTGCGACAGGCGCTCCGTGAACAGGACCTCGACCAGGCCCTGGAGTCGCTGGATGCCTTGAATGATCAGTTGTCGTCCATGACGCCTGAAGAGCGAGCGGCGCTTGAGCAGGACATGGAGTCGCTGGCTGATGATCTGGACGAGTTGCTTCGTCAGGCGCAGCAGGCTGAGCAGACTGCCGAAGAACGGTCCGCCGAGCGGCTGCGCGATCACGGTCTGAGCGATGAGCAGATCGAGCAGTTGCGGCAGATGGCCGAACAGCGTGAGCGCGAAGAGAAGTTGCGTGATGAGGGGTTCGATGAATCTGCCGCCCGTCGGTTGTCGGAAGAACTTGAAGCCCAGAAGCGCGAGCAGGAAGCGCGGGAACAGGCTCGAGAGGAGACCGAGGGACTGAGCGACGCCCTGAGAGATGCCGCGAACGATCTGAACAAGGAGCCGCCCTCACCTGAGTCATCCGATCAGTCAGAGAATCAGCAGACGGGCAGTGATTCGTCGCAGCAGGGTGAGCAGCAGACGGGCAGCGAGTCGTCGGAGCAGCGCGAACAGCAGACGGGCAGTGATTCGTCGCAGCAGGGCGAACAGCAGACTGGCAGTGAGTCATCGCAGCAGGGTGAGCAGCAGACGGGCAGTGATTCGTCGCAGCAGGGCGAACAGCAGACGGGCAGTGATTCGTCGCAGCAGGGCGAACAGCAGACGGGCAGTGATTCGTCGCAGCAGGGTGAACAGCAGACGGGCAGTGATTCGTCGCAACAGGGTGAGCAGCAGACGGGCAGCGAGTCATCGCAGCAGGGTGAGCAGCAGACGGGCAGTGAGTCATCGCAGCAGGGTGAGCAGCAGACTGGCAGTGATTCGTCGCAACAGGGTGAACAGCAGACGGGCAGCGAGTCATCGCAGCAGGGTGAGCAGCAGACGGGCAGTGAGTCATCGCAACAGGGTGAACAGCAGTCCGGGGGCGGAGAGGAGCCTGGTGAAGGAGCACTCTCACGCGTTCGGGATCAGTTGGAGCGGATGAAGGAGCAGCGCGGCCGCGCCTCGGAACAGCGGCAGAACGCCGAGGAGATGCGCGACCAGGCGGAAAAGCTGCTGGAGGGGATGTCCAAGCAGGAGCGCAGAGAACTCGAGCAGTGGGCGAAGGCCTTCCAGCAGGAACAGGGCGCCACCCCCTCCGATCGGTCCTTCGACTCCGAACTCGTCGATGCCCGCGGCGACACCCCTGCCGGTGAATTGCCGCCAGGCGCCGATCGCCCTCTCGCTGAGTGGTACGACCCCGACGCTGAGTATCAGCGTGATCCATTGATCGCTGAGGGCACACTCGATGCCCCCATCAAGGATGCCATGGAGTCCGCCGATCGCGCCATGGAGGACAACGTGATCCCGCGCCGATTCCGCAACGTGCGCCGCTACTTCGAACGGACGCTCGAACTGGCCCGCGAAGCGGAGCAGGCACAGTCATCTTCCAAGCAAGGCAACCCGGAGTGATTTGAGCATCACGTTCGCCCATCCCGCCTGGCTCCTGACGCTGCTGCTGGTCATCCCCGTCGCGCTGACCGCATGGCGGTGGTTCCATGCCATGACGCGGCTCCGGATGATCACCACGGTCGCAGCGCGCAGCATCCTCGTCGCCCTGATCGCGTGCATGCTTGCCGGGGCCGCGACGGTCCGCACGACCGATCGCGTTGCCGTGATCGCGCTCGTGGACGTCTCCGACTCCGTCAGCCAGTTCGCCGACTTCGGGATCGACCCGGAACGCGGGCGCATCAGTTCGAATGCCGCCGTCAATCGCTGGATCGATGAGGCCACCCGGCGGGGGCGCGGTGCGGATGACCTGTTCGGCATGGTCGTCTTCGACGGCCGATCCGTGGCAGTCGCGACGCCGACGCGCCGGGATGACCTGTCGATCGAATACGAGTACAGCATGGCATCGGGCACCGACATCGAAGGCGCCCTGCGCTTCGCTGAGTCGCTCTTCCCGCCCGATGCCGCACGGCGCATGCTGCTGGTCAGCGACGGCAACGAGACGAAGGGCAACAGTCTGGCGGCCGCGCGCGAAATCGCATCAAGCAGCCTCGCGGGGAACAGCGTCAACACCCCGATCGATGTTCTGCCCATCGCGTACGAAGTGCAGAACGAAGTCTTCATCGCCTCACTGGATGCGCCGCCGACTGCCTCAGGTGAGTCCGCCATCACCATCCGGGTCGTTCTCCAGGCGACCGATCCGGCGCGCGGTGAACTCGAGCTTCTGTATGCGGGCGAGTCCCTGGATCTCAACGGTGATGCGCCCGGAACGGGTCGGCGCGTGGAACTGGCCGCAGGGCGAACCGTCATCACGATCCCCGATGTGCAACTCAATGATGACCCCGTGCACAAGCTTGAGGCGGTCTTTGTGCCCGCGACGCCGCAGGACGACCGACTCGTCGACAACAACCGGGCCGAGACATTCACGGTCACTCCGGGGCGCGGCAAGGTGCTGATCGTTGACGGGGTGAGCGAAGGCCGGGAAGGTGGCGCCGGTGCACTGCTGGGTCGCACGCTTCGTCGTGCCGACATCGAAGCCGAGGTGATCGGGCAGGACGAACTGCCGGGAGACCTGCTGTCGTATCAGCGCTATGACCTCGTGATATTCCAGAACGTCGCCGCGGATCGAGTACCGGGCAGCGTCCAGGAAACACTGGTTGATTACGTCACGGACCTGGGCGGCGGATTCATGATGGTGGGCGGTCCGGCGTCATTCGGGGCGGGAGGCTGGAAGGGAACACCCATCGAGGAGATTCTCCCGGTTCGCCTTGACCTGCCCGAGCAACTCATCACCCCTCCGGCTGCGATCGTCATCGTGCTCGACAACTCGGGTTCCATGGGCGATCCGGTGCTCGGTGGCGCTCGGACGCAACAGGAGATTGCCAACGAAGGCGCAGCCCTCGCCGTCGAGATGCTCGACAAGACCGACCTCATCTGCGTGATCACTTTCAACAGCATCTACGACGTGCGCGTCGAGATGGGACGCAACATCGATCCGCGACGTACCGCGGATCGTGTTCGCGGCATCAGTCCCGGCGGCGGAACCAACATGTACCCGGCACTCCAGCGCGCCTACCAGGAACTCAAGGCCGTCGAGGCCAACGTCAAGCATGTGCTGGTCCTGTCCGACGGTCAGTCGGAGGGGGATCCGAATGTGGGGATCCGGACCGCCGCGGCGATGAAAGCCGACGGCATCACCGTATCCACGATTGCTGTTGGCGACGGCGCTGACTTCACGACGCTTCACCAGATTGCCGTTGCCGGCGGCGGCGAACCCTACCGGGTCTACAACCCCAACGTACTGCCCCGTTACTTCGTGCGTGATGTGCGCGTGGTGCGTCAGCCGTTGGTCCGCAAGCAGCCCTTCGAGCCGCGGGTGACGGATGGTTCATCACCGATCCTGCGCGGCGTCAGCACTAACGTACCGCTGCTGAACGGCGTCGTTCTCACGCAGGCGCGTGACGATCCGAAGGTGACGTACGCGATGATGACGCCAAAGGACGAACCACTGCTCGCGCACTGGTTCGTCGGGCGTGGGCAGGTCGGTGCCTTCACGAGCGATGCGCACGACTGGGCCGAACCATGGCTTGGCTGGTCCGGGTTTCCGCAGATCTGGACCCAGGCTGCGCGCCAGCTCTCGCGGCCCAGTGGAGCGCAAGGCTACGAACTGGTGACGGAAGTCATCGGCGACGACCTCCACATCCGGCTCGATGCCGTGGATGATGAAGGTCGCCCTCTCGAAGGGCTCAGCGTCGATGGAACGGTGTATGCACCGGATGGCACCGAGACCCGGGTGCGCCTGACGCAGACCGGCCCCGGTGCATACCAATCCAGCGTCCCGGCGACCGAGCGCGGCAACTACGTGGTGACACTGCTGCCTCGGCAGGGACAGCGACGCCTGCCCCCGGTCTTCGGTGGCGCATCTCGACAACTCGGTCCCGAGTTCCGGCGCATGAGCAGTCGGGTAGGGCTGCTCCGAGATATCGCCGACGTGACGGGTGGCAGGGTCTGGGACCTCAAGCAGCCCCGTGAGGCGCGCCTCTTCGATCGTTCCGGGATCGAACCTGTCCGCGCCGAGATGCCCATCTGGCCAACGCTGCTGGTGTGGTCGGTCGTGATCTTCCTGTTGGATGTCGGAACGCGTCGGGTCGCATGGGATCGCCTGCTGACGCGCGAAGTGGCCGTCGCGGTTCGCGAACAGACAACAGATGCGGTGCGCCGACGCTCCGAACAGGCCGCCGCGACGCTCGGCACCTTGCGAGACCGCGCCGAGCGCGGACCGCAGGTCCTCGATCCTCCGCCCCCGACGGCGCGGGAAAAGCGCATTGCAGAGCCGGCGCGTGAGGTCGATGCAGCGCAACGCGAGGTTTCCGCCGAAGAAGAAGCACGAGCGCAGCGGGAGCGTGAACGTGCCGAGCGTCTGGAGGCGCGGCGGCAGCAACTGCGCAAAGAGATGCTGACCAGCCTCAGCGGCCAGGGAAGCGGTGCGAGCGGGAAGTCGGAGACTCGGAAGGATCCGGAGAAGAATGAGCCGCCGAAGAAGCCCGATGAGTCCACGACTGCCGGCCTCCTCGCCGCCAAGCGCCGTGCCCGCGATCGGCTGAACAACCCGGACCAGGAATAAGTTCCGGATACGGTTCCGCCTCCCTCATCCCTGGTCTCTTCTCTTTAAACAAAGACGCCCCTCACGGCGTGTGGTCGTGAAGGGCGTCAGGAGGAGGAAGAGAATGAGAATCAGTGTCCCGCAGGACGTGGTTCGGGAGAAACCGTCGTTGGTACGTCGGTCTTCTTATTCGAGTTCGACTCAGTCGTCTTTCACCGTGAATTCGGCATCGACCACATCGTCGCTGTCATTCGTCGTACCTGCATCGGACGTATCGGTTGCACCGGCAGACTCGCCCTGCTTCGCAGCCTCGGCCTCATAAACAGCCTTGCCAAGCTCCATGGAGACGGATTCGAGTTCGTTGATGGCTGCTTCGATCGCGGCCTTGTCGTCGCCCTTGATCTTCTCCTCGAGGTTGGAGACGGCGCTCTCGATCTTGCCGCGAACTTCAGAGGTCACCTGGCCGCCGTGTTCCTCGAGCGCCTTGCGGGTCTGGAAGACCATGCTGTCACCCTTGTTCTTGAGGTCAACGACTTCGCGCCGCTCGGTGTCTTCCGCAGCGTGGGCTTCGGCGTCGCGCTTCATCTTGTCAATCTCTTCGTCCGAGAGTCCGCTGGACGACTTGATCTCGATGTTCTGGCTCTTGCCCGTGCCCTTGTCGGTGGCGGACACCTTGAGAATGCCGTTGGCATCAAGCGCGAACTCGACCTCGATCTGAGGCGTGCCGCGAGGCGCCGGCGGAATGTCCTTGAGTTCGAACTGGCCGAGCGTGCGGTTGTCACCTGCCATGGGGCGCTCGCCCTGGAGCACGTGAATCATCACGGAGGGCTGATTGTCGCTCGCGGTGGAGAAGGTCTCCTTCTTGGACGTCGGGATCGTGGTGTTGCGCTGGATAAGGGTTGTCATCACACCGCCCATGGTTTCGACACCGAGGCTGAGCGGGGTCACATCGAGCAGGAGCACGTCCTTGACGTCGCCCTGCAGGACGCCACCCTGGATCGCCGCTCCCACCGCGACCACCTCGTCCGGGTTGATGCTGCGGTTCGGCTCCTTGCCGAAGATCTCCTTGCAGAGTTCCTGCACCGCCGGGATACGCGTCGAACCACCCACCAGCACGATCTCGTCGATCTTGCTCGGGTCGAGCTTCGCGTCCTTCAGCGCGGCGACGCTCGGGTCCTTCAGGCGCTGAAGCATCGGGCCGATCAGGCTCTCGAACTTCGCCCGGCTGATGGACATCTGGAGATGCTTCGGGCCGCTCTGGTCCGCCGTGATGAAGGGCAGGTTGACGGTCGTCTCCTGCGTGTTGGAGAGTTCGCACTTGGCCTTCTCGGCGGCTTCCTTCAGACGCTGAAGCGCCATCGGGTCGCTGCGGATATCGATGCCTTCCTGCTTCTTGAACTCGTCGGCGATGTAGCCGATCAGCACTTCGTCGACGTCATCGCCGCCGAGATGGGTGTCACCGTTCGTGGAGAGCACCTCGAAGACGCCGTCGCCGACATCCAGGATGGAGATATCGAACGTACCACCACCGAAGTCGAAGACCGCGATCTTCTCGTTGGACTTCTTCTCGAGGCCGTACGCCAGCGCGGCGGCGGTGGGTTCATTGATGATCCGCTCGACCTTCAGGCCAGCGATCTCACCGGCGTCCTTGGTGGCCTGGCGCTGCGCATCATTGAAGTACGCGGGCACGGTGATGACCGCACTGTCGACGGTCTCGCCCAGGTAGTCCTCCGCGACCTTCTTGAGGTACTGGAGCACCATGGCGCTGATCTCCGGCGGCGTGAACTCCTTGTCACGGGCGCTCACCTTCACGAGGTCAGTCGGTCCGCCGACGATGCCGTACGGCACCATCTTCTCTTCGGACTGCACCTCGTTGTGGCGACGGCCCATGAAGCGCTTGATCGAGTAGATCGTGTTCTTCGGGTTCGTGACCTGCTGGTGACGGGCGGGCTGACCCACGAGTCGCTCGCCCTTGTCGGTGAAGGCGACCACGGACGGCGTCGTGCGGTTGCCCTGTGCGTTGATCAGGACCTTCGGCTGGCCGCCTTCCATGACGGCGACGACCGAGTTGGTGGTCCCGAGGTCGATTCCAATCGTCTTGCCCATCTGACACCTCTAACTCTGTTCCAGGTCCCACACCGGAGGCGGGACGAATCGTTTGGTTCATGGCCGGATTCTTCGGCCGGACACTTCTCATATTGCAAGGGGGATGCCAGCGCCGGTGATGCTCCCGGATGGCGTCAGGTGGCCTCTGTGCGTCGCCAGGGCCGATGCGGCCCGCCACGAGGCTGCCGATGGGCGGGCATGCTGCCGATCTGACAGTCGCCGGTCAGTCGGCCTCGGCGGGCGTCTCCGATGCGTTCCCGGTCGACACGTTGATCCTGGTGTTGCCTTCGCTGTCGAGGTCGTCCGCGGTGCCGAGGCGCCCGTCCGCGCCCGCACTGCGAATGCGGACCCTGCCTCCTTCGGTCACCTCGTAGGCGTACTGCTGCCCCCACGGATCCAGCAGCATCCAGTCCACCAGACCGGGAACCTCCTCGATCGCCTCGGGGAACTCCCCTTGTTCCTGGGCGAACTCCTGTGCCGCCTTCTTCAGGCGAGCCATGTTCATGACGCCACTCATCGACTCGTCCACCACGCTCGGTGCCCCAAAGAGACTCGTTGCCAGGTGGGTCGTCTCCCGCGCGAGATACAACTCGGCGTGCGGCATGAAGCGGTCGAAGCGAAGGTCGTCCCTCGTCTCCATCTCTCCATCAGGGCCCGCGGATGCGAGGACCCAGTTGGCACCGTCAGGGGTGAGTTCATAGTGATATGGCTGCCCCCATGGATCTGTCAGCAGGTCTTCCGTCAGACCGAGAGCGGTGAGGCTGTCCGGCCAGGCACCCGACTCGGCGTGAAGTGTCGACAGCGTTCCAGCTACTTCGGTGATGTCGTCGTCAAGCGCGCCATACTGCTCGAAGATCGCTCTGCCGCGATTGACCATCACGATCACGACCACCGTGACCGTCAGCAGGGTCAGGGTGGTCAGCGAACCGACGATCACGCCCGCCACCGCAACGCCTCGCGGCCGGCGCGTCACGGCGATCAGCGAGACCACGAGCCCGATGGGGCCGATGAGGATCGCGAGCAGCAGTCCCGGAAGGGCGAGCGGATTGTCCTCGGTCCGAGCGGGCGATCGATACTTCGGTTGCGACATCCGTCACCTTTCAATGACTGGCGGGTCTGAGAAAGGACACGCCGGCGTTTCCGTCGGCGGGTCCGTTGAATTGCGTTGCGGTTACGGCTGCGCGCCCATTGAGGCGGCGAATGCATCCGCAAAGGCCTGGATGACCTCTTCCTCGGTCATGTTCTGCCGGATGACAACGTCGTCCTTCGTGTCGAGGGCGCCATCCTTACCGGCGGAGGTCAGCGACCACTCGGCGTCCTGGGTGTCCAGCCGGTAGGGATTGCCCCAGGGATCCAGGGTCTGATCCTCGGACAGTCCCAGCGTGGACAGGTCCGTCGCATCGCTCTGCTGGCTCATCGCGGATCGCACCGCCGACAGGTCGGCGTAGCCTTCGACGCCCTTTGCTGTGATGTCGATGCCGAGGTAGATGCCCCACCCGAAGAGCCCCCACAGCACGGACCCCAGCAGGCCGACGGCCACACCGCCGATCGCGAAGCCCCGCGGCGGCTTGGCCAGTGCGATCAGGCTGACGAGCAGTCCGATCGGCGACACGCAGAATGCGAGGATGAACCCGATGAGGCCAAGCGTGTTGGATTGCTTCTGAGGTTCGACTCCAAATTCTTCGTTCATGGATTTCCTTCCGTGTGTGGTGTCCTGCGGCATGCTCCGCACTTCGAAGTGTCCTCACACCGCCCGGACAGCACACAGGCATTGTTGGGGGTGCGGCGGGCCGCGTTGCATCCGCCGTTCATGGCGGGGGTTGTGTTCTTGCAACCACCTTACACGGCCCGGGAAGGGGCGTCATGTCCGAATGGCGCGGGTGTCGGACACTCATCCTGGATTTCACTCGGTGAAAATCAGCCAAAAAGAATCCAAATACATCTTGACTTCCATGAAAACCCGAACAAATATGTTCCTAGTATGTTCGTGCGATCCATTTCCGAACTGAATGACGCCCGAGGGGGCTCTCAGGAGTCTGCACCATGATCCATGCCACACTCAGCTTCGAACGCCTGACGCGCCTGGCCGAGACCGGTCGCTTCGACACGCTGATCGATGAGATTCTCCGCTACGGCCGGCGCGTGCCTCTCCCTGTCCGCCTCGCGCTGGGAGACGAGGCTCATGCCGATCTCTGTGGTCTGGCGGTGGCCATCCGGCGCATCACGGAAATGACGCACCGACCCAATGAACACGCCCGCTTCCTCCTCGCGGAACTCTTCGATCGCCTGGAGCAGCGCTCAGGTCGTCTTGGCGTGGCCCCGGCGGCGGTCGTGCTGCGGGCCCTCCTGACCGTGCAGGATCAGTTGGCCGCCCTTCCCGCCGGGAGCAATCCCCTCGATACCGCCGATCGCGTTCGCCTGGCCCGCCACATCGATGATGCGTGCCACGCCCTGTTCCTGGCACGCCTCGCAGCGGAGGGGCGCGGTGCGGATGGCCTGATCGGTGAACCGCTCGAGAGCGCGATCGCGCTCTGGCAACTGGGTGAGCGCGTCGATCTCGTCGAGATCATCCGACCCGCAGAAATCGCCTTCGCGCTGCGCCACGGCGTGGCGAGGCGTTCGCCAGGTGTCGACGAATTGCTTCACTTCACCGGTTCCGCCGGGCGCATCGCTGCGTGAACCGACGATTGGCGTCAGAATGGTCCACATGGCAGCGTGGCCGACCATCATCGCGCACCTCGATCTCGACTGCTTCTTCGCACAGGTCGTCGAACTTGATCACCCCGAGTATCGCGGCCATCCGGTCATCGTCGGAGGCGGACGACGCCCCGATGGCTCGTTCGGCCGCGGCGTCGTCTGCACGAGCAACTATCTCGCCCGAAGTCACGGCGTCCGCACCGCCATGCCCATCGCGCAGGCCGCGCGTCTCTGTCCCGATGCCATCATTACGCACGCGGCTCACGGTCGGTACAGCGAAGTCTCGCGCGAAGTGATGGCCGTCTGCGAGCGCTTCACTCCCGACGTGCGGATCGTCGGCATCGATGAAGCATACCTCGGACTCCAGGGACTCGAACGCTGGACCCGGCGCCTCGTCCACCCCGATCAGACATCCTCGGAGGACTTCTGGGAATCGGACTGGCCCATCGAGTTCGCGAGGCGACTGCAGGAAGCGATCCGGGAAGAGACCGAGATGTCGGCGTCCATCGGCATCGGTCCCAACCGATTCCTTGCCAAGATTGCCAGTGGCTACGTCAAGCCCGCCGGGATCACCTGCGTGCGACACGACGCCGCCCCGCGCTTTGCCGCGACACTCCCGATTCGTCGACTCAGGGGCGTCGGCCCGAAGACGGAAGAGCGCCTTCGCAGGCATGGCTACACGCACACGCGCGACATCATCGAAGCACATCCGGAGCAGCTCGCGGCGGACCTGGGCGACTTCGGCGTCGAATTGCAGCGCAAGGCGATGGGCCTTCCAGCCGACCGACCGGCGGAGGCGCATCGAGATCGCAAGTCCATCTCGCGAGAGCGCACATTCAGTGAGGACATTCGATCGCGCGAGGATCTCGTAACTACACTTCACGCGTTGATGGCGCGGGCTACGTACACCCTGCGTGAGAAAGGACTTCGGGCGGGGTGTGTCTCGATCAAGCTCCGCTACGACGACTTCACAACCTTCACCCGCGATCGCTCGCTTTCGGATCCCGCCGCCGGTTCCGTCGGCGCCACCGATCATGACGCCGACATGCTTCCCATCGCTGAGGGATTGCTCGATGAACTCATTCGATCAACCCGCCGTCGACTCTCCGTGCGACTCATCGGCGTGAAACTCTCCCACCTGGCACCGGAGAGTCATCGACAGCTTCGGCTGGGAGAGACCGAGGCATACGACAAACGCAGCGCTGTCTACGCGGCAGCGGATGCGATTCGCGCCCGTCATGGCTTCGATGCGATCTCATGTGCGCGGGCCTGCCGCGAGAAGAAGCGTCCCTCCAACTTCCGCACCCGCCATCCGGACGCGGAGCCGTGAACAACGCAGACACGATTGCCGCCCAGGCGTCGCCCCCCGGCTGGTCGTCCCGAGCCATCATTCGTCTCTCCGGCCCCCGGACGTTCGAGGTGCTCGACCGGATACTGGTTCAGGCACCGGCGCGAAGCCGGGCAGCCGCTCGCTGCCGTTGTCGCTTTCGATGTCGTTCACAGGACATCGAGTTGCCGGCGCTGCTGGTGACCTTCTCCGGACCCGCTTCGTATACCGGGGAGGACAGCGCAGAACTCTACATCGTCGGCAATCAATGGGTCGTCGATTCGTTGCTGGAGGCGATCTGTTCCCGGCCAGGAGTCCGCTTTGCCGAGCCCGGAGAGTACACGGCCCGCGCCTTCCTGAGTGGTCGACTGACGATCGAAGAGGCCGAAGGGGTCCAGGCGACGATCGCCGCGCGGAACGAGTCCGAGCACGCTGCGGCGACCCGCCTGCTCTCCGGAGTCACCGGCGCCGCTTATCGCGAGATTGCCGATGAGCTTGCTGCTCTGCTCGCGCTCGTTGAAGCGGGCATTGACTTCGTCGAGGAAGAAGACGTGGTCGCGATCGCCCCCGAAGCGCTGCATCACCGGCTCACGATGCTCATTCATCGTGTCCAGTCGCTCGGAGCGGATACGGCCGATGCCGTGCGCTCGTCGGATCCTTCGGTCGTTCTGGTCGGACCTCCGAACGCCGGAAAGTCCACTCTCTTCAATCACCTCCTCGGGAGGGAGCGGGCAATCGTCTCGGAGACTCCGGGCACGACACGTGACGCCATCGTTGAACGGATCGTCTTTGACCAGTGCCCGGAGTGGCGCCTCGCGGCACCGGCGCGATCGATCTCGGCCGGTGCCATGCAACTCGTGGATCTCGCAGGCCTCGATGAGGCGCTCGCGCGGAGCAGTCCCCTTGACCATGAGGCACAATCGCTCGCGCGGAAGCACATCGAGACGGCCGATGTGGTGATCCTGTGTGACCCCGCCGCACGATTCGCGGAGTCTGACCTCATACCTGAAGAGACGCCGCGGCTGCGCATCCGCACGAAGGGCGATCTGCCCTCGGCTGCTTCGGGTGTCGGCGTGCTGGCCGTGTGTGCGATTGATGGCTGGAACATCGGCCCGCTGCGACGCTCGATCCTTGACGCGATCAGCGGTGCGCGGCAGGGGACCGACCTGCTCGTCATGCCCCGTCACCGGCGCGCTCTTGCCGTCACTCTTGCTCACCTGCAGGCCGCCGTGGACCTCGCCCGGTCGGTTCCCGACAGTCACCATCTGAGTTCACCGGAAGTCATCGGCGCGGAGCTTCGCACCGCCCTGGACGCCATCGCTGAACTCGCCGGCCACATCACGCCCGACGATGTGATCGGGCGCATCTTCGCGTCATTCTGCATCGGCAAGTGAGCAGTCGAGAGCGCCGTCAGGACGAGAGTTGCCGGTGTCTCTACACTGGTCGCATGAGCATCTCACTTGCCAATCGTATCGCCATCGTCACCGGCGCCTCCGCCGGGATCGGGAGCGCCATCGCCAGGGAACTGGCAACGCACGGCGCGGCCGTTGTCGTCAACGCGCGTCGCGCGGAACGGCTGAATGCACTCGTGGACGAGATCGCCGGGAGTGGCGGTCGGGCGACCGCCGTCGCGGGCGATGCCGTCGAAGCGAGCACAATCGCGCGCATGCTGGCCGCCGCGGTGGACACTTGGGGCAGTCCGGCAGACCTGATCGTCGCCAACGCCGGTCGCGGCCTTGCCGGAAGCCCGCTCTCCTCCGATACGGATGAGTGGGAAGACGTGATTCGGGTCAATCTGCTGGGCGCCATGCGGCTCATCCGCGAAGGCGCCAACGCGATGCTGGAGTCGATGCCCGAGCCCGAGGCGTGGCGGACGCACGCGCGCGATATCGTGATCATCTCCTCTTCCGTTGGTAAGAACGTCTCACCCTTCTCGTCCATGTACGGCTCGACGAAGTTCGCTATCACGTCGATTGGTGAAGCCGTTCGCCGCGAGGTGGGACCGCAGGGTGTGCGTGTGACGACGATCCATCCGGCAGTGGTGGAGAGCGAGTTTCAGCAGGTGGCGGGTTACGATCCGGAGCAGTTCGGGACGTTCATGGAGAAGATCGGGCCGGTACTTCAGCCGGACGACATCGCGCGACTCGTGACCTTCGTCGCGTCACAGCCGCCTCACGTCAACCTGAATGACATCATGATCCGTCCGACTCGCCAGGAGTACCCCTGACCTGTCCGGCGCCGGGTATCACTCGGCGTCGAGTACGTGGCGATCGCGAGTGACCTTGAATGCGGTGAGCACATCGGCCACGACGTCCGGCGATTCGCTGAACACGTAGTACCGCACGTTGACTTCCTGCCACGTCGCGAACTCCGGCGACCGCTTGCAGTCCATCAGGCAGCAGCTCTTCGGGAGCTTCAGCGACGGCGCCATGCCAGTCTGGATGAAAAGACTCACCGGGGTGCCGTCGCTCAGACGCTTGTAAATCAGGTGAACCGAATGCGAACCATTCGGCACCGCGCAGCGACCGAGTCCGCCGAATTCGTAGCCGCCCGCCGTCAGCAGATCCTCGAAGTGAAATGCCGCCGGGGCGATGTCCAGGATCTTCGCCGCAGCATCGTGTGCCTCTCCGACGGACTGCCATTCCATCTTCTGCTTGTAGTGATCCCCGAAGTCTTTGCAGGAGGCGTGCTGGCTTCCGACGAAGCCGACGAGTCGCGATGCCTGATCCGTTGAGACGGAGGGCGCGGTGCTGCGACTGGCCATCACGATGAGCGTGGCGGCGATGGCGAGAACCGCGGCGACGGCCGCCCAGCGACCGAGGGTCGCGACGACGGGCGAGGCCCAGAAACTGCGATCGCGGGTATCGCCGTGGGGCGAAGTCACCACATCGTCGGCGCGAGCAGAAGGCTCCGACGCGAGGGCCGCCGCGATGCGTTCCCTCAGGTCCGCAGGAGTTGCGACTGGGTCGAGGTGGCGTCGCACCGCAGCGCGAAGGTCCTGCTCGAATTCGATGCGATCCGTGACCGATTCATTATCGGACGCAGCTTCAAGTTGCGCCTGTTCGGCGTCGGTGACCTCGCCATCCGCGGCAGCCCTGATCAGGGCAGCCAGCGGGAGTGGCGACTGATCGCCGACGCCATGTCGGTGATCGCCGGGTGTCGAGTTGTGTTCGTCCATACTTGCCATAGCTGTCAACAGTCCCGCCCAACCGGGCAAATACCGGGCCTTGGGTCACCAGGCCCACCATTCATTCACGTAAACCCATTTCGGACGCGAGTTCTTCCAGCGAATCTGCAAGAGTTTTCCTCGCCCGGTGCAACCTGCTCATGACGGTCCCGATCGGGACACCTGTGATCTCGGCAATCTCGCGGTACTTCAGGCCCTCAACACCCCAGAGGAGAAGGACTTCCCGGTGTTCGTCCGAGAGTTCCTCAAGGGCATGCTTCAGGCGCTCGTCGATGTGATCCGGGTCGAACGACTTCAGGTCCCATGCCGGGGGCGGTTCGTCCGGGATCCGTTCCCGGTCGTCCGCATCGTAGAACTCCTCCACCAGCGCCGGTCCCCGGGCCGCGCGCTTGACGCGGGTGTAGAACGTGTGGTGGAGAATCGTCATCAGCCAGGACTTCATGCCCCCGCCGCGCTCCTCGAATCGTGCGGACGATCGAAGCGCCTTGAGGTAGGTGTCCTGCACCAGGTCAGCGGCATCCTCGGCGCGGCGAGAAAGGTGGAATGCCATCCGATAGAGGGCATCCATATGCTCCATGGCCTTGGCTTCGAACTCTGGTCTTTCCAACAGGAGGGCTCCGATGCCTACTCTGACGCCGCTAGTCTAGGGTTGCCGCGCGATTCGGGCCAGTGTTCGGTGAATGGCTGAGGATCAGTGCCCCAGCACGAGCCCGTCGTATGCCAGGTTCATCCCCTCCGGCAGATCCGGATCAACTCGGGCGTGCAGGAGCTCGTGGGCGATGTGCGTGAACCAGGTCTGGCGGGCGCCGATGCGGGCCGCTGCGTTGCACGCCTGATCGAGGTTGAAGTGGGTCGGGTGCTTACGGATGCGCAGGGCATCGAGGATGAGGGTGTCGAGTCCTTCCAGCAGGGCCCAGGATTCCGGCGGAATCCCGGAGACATCCGTGCAGTAGGCCAGCGGGAATGGCGGCTTCGGTTCTTCGTCGATGGGTTCGATGCGGTAGCCGAGAATGGGCAGTCTGCCATGCAGGAGGCGGATGGGTGTGAACCGCATGCCATGCAGTTCAACCGGTTCCGCCGGGTGGAGTCTGAAGGTGATGAGCGACGCGACGAAAGAGTCGTTGATGTTGTTGGGGCGATCGAAGATGTGCTTGTAGACGCGCTCCAGGTTCTGCACCACACGCGGCTCGGCATAGATGTCGATGGGCGAGTTCATGACCGCGTTGAAACGCCTCACTTCATCGAGTCCGAAGATGTGGTCGACGTGGTGATGCGTGAAGAAGATGGCGTCGCAGCGCCAGAAGTCGTGCAGGAGCACCTGCTGGCGCAGATCCGGCGTCGCATCGAGGAAGACGACACGCTCATTGCCCGATGCATCCGTCCACGTGACGGCCGCCCCGGAGCGCAGGCGCGTGTCGCGGGGGTCGTCAGACCGACAGACATCACACCGACACGCGATGATCGGTATGCCCGAAGAGGTGCCGGTTCCGAGGAAGATGAAACGCATCAGAAAGCAGGGATTCGCTGTCAGGGGTGAGGTGTTCGCGGTCGCCTTCCGGGCGTCGCTGCACTCAGAACACCCGATGCCTCAAACCTGGGGCCTCTACTGATCCCAGCCGTACAACTGCGGCGGGTCCATCAGACGCGGTGGCCAGGAACGGGCGTTGTCGTAGTTCCAGTCCTGGAAGGCGCCGGTCAGTCGGATCAGAACGCGCCGATAGGCTCGCTCGTAGGGCGGTGTGTCGTAGCTCATGTTGGCGGTCCACACCGGACACAGCACTTCGACTTCGGCGTGCTTGCCGCGAATGATGACGTCGTCGACGTGATAGACGGGGAGGTGGGTGTTATCGCGTTCGACGATGTACGCGTCATCGTCTCCCAGGCGCGACCGGATCCAGATGGCGGTCTTGCGGCTCTGTCCCTGCGGCGGGTTGATGATGTAGGGCCCTTCGACCGGATAGAAGAGAACGCAGTGGGCCAGTGCTTCGGCAACCACGGCCGGCATCGGGCTGAGGTTGGGATCGGTGGAGACGATCCGGTCGCCGCGATCGGGGTAAGTGGCGACCGGAGCACAGGCACTGATCGTCATGGCGATCAGCGCGAAGCCGGTCGTCAGCAGCTTCGCGGTCGGAATGCTCATGCGGTTTCGCTCCTCGAGGCAGAAGGTCCGGGAATCTCGCGTGTTGCGGCGATCATTGTACATCCGAAACCCTTCTTCGGCAGGCGACCCGACGGTGGTGTCGGCGTAGAATGATCGAACGTCTGAGCAGGAGTCGCGCATGTCCGACGAAACGGAGAGCAGTATCACACGCAGTGGCAAGCGCTACGTCGTGGGCATCACGGGTGCCTCGGGCGCCCTCTACGCGCAGCGTTGCATCCAGGTGATGCTGAATCGCGGGCACGAAGTGCACCTCGCGATCACGCCGTACGGCCACCGGCTGCTCAAGGATGAACTGGGATACGAGGGTGTGAACCTCCATGCGCTCGCAGGTCTTCCTGAGGGGGTCGAGCCGAAGGATCACGGACTGCACTATCACCCCACGAAGGATGTGGGGGCCGCGATCGGCTCGGGGAGTTTCCGGCACGACGGGATGGCGATCATTCCCTGTTCATCACACACGCTCAACTCGGTCGCCATGGGCGTCGGGGACACGCTGGTGACGCGGGCAGCGGCGGTTGCTCTGAAGGAGCGTTTCCGTCTTGTGATCGTGCACCGTGAGTCGCCGCTCAGCCATATCGATCTGGAGAGCATGCTTCGGTTGAGCGCGGCGGGCGCGATCATCGCGCCCGCGAACCCCGGGTTCTATCTGCTTCCGACGACCATCGGCGAGATCGTGGATTTCGTCGTGGGCCGGGTGCTTGATCTCCTCGACATCGATCATGATCTGAACGTGCGCTGGGAGGATCATGTCGGCTCCTGACGTCTCTGCAGTGCCAACGGCCCCGTCTCCCTGGAGCGCGCGATGCGTGCTGGCGTTGCGTGATATCAAGGTCGCGCACTCCGTCTTCGCACTCCCCTTCGCGGTGCTGGCGGCCTTCATGGCACACGAGGCGTCCGGGAGTGACTGGCGCACTTTCGCCGGCCAACTCGGATTGATCGTGGTGTGCATGGTGCTGGCTCGGACCTGGGCGATGCTCGTCAATCGACTGGCGGACCGGCGCATCGATGCGGACAACGAACGCACCCGGCGGCGGGCCATGGCGTCCGGAGCGCTGTCGGCCCGGGATGGGTTGATCTTCGCGGCGATCTGCGCCCTCGGTTTCGTGCTGACCTGTTCCGGCTTCCTGCTCTTCTACGGCAACCCGTGGCCGTTGTTCCTGTGTATCCCGGTCCTCGGCTGGATCGCGCTGTACAGCTTCACGAAGCGATTCACCGCACTGTGTCATCTTTTCCTGGGTGCTGCGCTCGCGACGAGTCCGTTGGCCGCCGTCATCGCGATTGATCCCGCCTTGCTCTGGACCGCGACTGGATGGTCGGTGGCGCACCTCGCTGGATTCGTCCTGCTCTGGGTCGCCGGGTTCGATGTCGCGTATGCGCTCCAGGACCTTGACTTCGATCGCGCAACCGGCCTGCACTCGATTCCGGCGCGGTTGGGCTGGAAGCGTGCCATGGTGGTGAGCCGCTTGATGCACGTGCTGGCATGCGCCGCACTTGCAGGTGCGTGGTGGTGGGGACAGCAGTTCGATGCACTGATGTTGTCGGCCGTCATCGCTGTCGCCGGACTGCTGGTGTGGGAGCACGTGGTGATCCGACGCCGCGGCTTGGCGGGCATCCCGATGGCGTTCTTCACGATCAATGGCGTGGTGAGCGTGGTGTTGGGTCTGGCGGGATGCGTGGATGTCGTTGTGTAGGCACTATGGCAATTCGGCATTCGGCATTTTGGGAGGCCACTCATTCTCACTGCGATACGGCCTGTGAGCGTTCGAGCACGATGCTCGTGGTCCTCAGTTCATCATCACGAATGAAGGTGACCTGCACCTCGGCGCCGGGCGCGTAGTCGGCCAGTGTCGCTTCGAGGTCGCGTCGCTTGGTGATGGGTTTGCCGTCGATGGCCGTGATGATGTCACCGATGCTGTAGCGTCCGTTGCGCAGTCGACGGACACCGATGAGTCCGGCCTCTTCCGCGCCGCCACCGGGCGTGACCGATTCGACCATGACGCCTGCTCTCCGGAGTTGGCCCCGGGTGATGCGGTCATCGATGTAAGTGGCACCGAGTTCCGGAACCACGACGCCGCCGTATGTGATGAGCTGCGGCACGAGGTGATTCACAGTATCAACCGGCACGGCGAATCCGATCCCGGCGCTGGAGCGTGTCGCGCTTTTGATGGCGGTGTTCACTCCAATGAGGCGGCCCGCGGAGTCCAGCAGTGTACCGCCGGAGTTGCCGGGGTTGATGGCCGCATCCGTCTGAATCACGCCGTAGATCGTCTGGCCGGTGACGGATGTCATAGTGCGATCGAGTGCGCTGATGATGCCCTTGGTCAGGGAGTGATCGAGTCCGAAGGGGTTTCCGATGGCATAGACCGTCTGACCCTCGACGAGGTCATCGGAGGTTCCGATCGTGATGGGTTTGAGGAGATTCGCCGGCGCATCGATCTTCAGGACGGCGAGATCCTTGTCGCGCGCGGCACCGACGAAGCGGGCTTCCCAGGTGGATCCGTCCGCAAGCACGATGTCCGCGGAAGTCGCATCCTTGATGACGTGGTAGTTGGTGACAATGTGGCCCTCGGTGTCCCACACGAAGCCCGAGCCGGTGCCTTCGACCTCCTCCATCGAGAACATGCCACGCTGCAGCGCGATGGAGCGGATGTAGACGATGGACTCGTGCGTCTCCTGGAAGAGATTGATGTCCGCAAGTTCCGTGTCCGTGAAGCCGCCCCGAGGCGTGATCGGGCGGGCCATCGGTTTGCCCTGTGTCCCGAGTTGTGCATAGGCGTTTGCCAGCAGCCAACCGCCGACGAGGCCGAGCACGAGAAAGAGGAAAGGCATTCGGTTGGGCCTGCGCTGCAGGTGACGGTTCTCATCGAGTCGCATGATGACTCCCGCTCAATTCGGATCGATGTCCAGTCAGGTCACAGCCGTTCCCGGTAGAGATCGGCATCCGCATCGGAAAAGCAGCAGAAGGTGACGTCGGCGCGGCCGCCTTCGGCCAACCACGCGCGGACCTCCGAGATGGCGATGTCCGCCGCATCAGCGGAGGGATAGCTGTAGACCCCCGTGGATATACATGGGAAAGCAACGGATCGGATTGCGTGCCGCGACACCAGGCCGAGGACCTCGCGGTAGCAGGATCGAAGGAGATCGGGTTCGCCCGATCGACCGTCGTCGTAGACGGGGCCCACGGTGTGAATCACGTGTTGAGCCGGCAGGCCGTGCCCGCTGGTGATCACGGCGTTGCCCGTCTGGCAGCCGCCGATCCGGCGGCACTCTTCGAGCAGGCCGGGCCCCGCGGCCCGGTGAATCGCGCCGTCCACGCCACCTCCCCCGAGCAGGGATTCGTTGGCCGCATTGACGATCGCGTCGAGCGCCAGGGTGGTGATGTCGGCCGTGATGACGTGGGTCTGCTCCATCGAGGCAATAGTACCGCTGGGCCGCGTCCGGGTGGCGTTCGCGTCCCGGATCAGTTCGATTGGGACGTGTACGCATCTCGCCTGTCGGGCATAATGATCCCGGACGAAGAACTCGAGACCCTGAGGAGGTACGACACCATGGATCTGTTCTTCGATGGCAATGCCTACTGGTTCGGCATCCCGGCACTCCTGGGGACAGGCCTGTTTGTCCTGCGCCTCATCATGATGTTTGCCGGCTTCCTGGACATGGACGTGGAACTCGAAGCGGACGTCGACGGGGCAATCGACTCGACGGAACTGCTCGACAGTGATGATGCGTTCCGGCTTTTCTCGCTTCAGTCCATCGCGGCGTTCCTGATGGGATTCGGCTGGGGTGGCCTGCTCGGCCTCTTCACCCTCGATCAGTCGCCCCCCATCAGTGTGGGCATCGGTCTGCTGACAGGGGCGGCGTTCGTCTGGCTGCTCACGTGGCTGATGCAGTTGGTGTACGCGTTGCAGTCCAGCGGAAACGTCTCGATCAAGGACGCCGCCGGGAAATCCGGTGAGGTGTATGTGACGGTCCCCGGCGGCGGAGTTGGTTCCGGCCAGGTGCGCCTCACGATTCGCGACCGGCAGCGCCTCTTCAAGGCGGTGACCGCGGGCGAGGAGATCCCCTCCCAGGCGCGCGTCCGGGTGACGCGCGTCAACGATGACAACACCGTGACCGTCGTCCGGGCGTAACGGTCACGTTCACGAAAGGAGTCTGCAGTGGACGATCTGATTATCTATGGCTTGATCGGCGGAGTCGTTCTGCTGGTCGCATTCGCGGCCGCCTTCGTCGCCAGTCGATACAAGCGTTGCCCGAGTAACCGGGTGCTGGTGATCTACGGTAAGGTCGGATCCAACCGGTCCGCAAAGTGTCTGCATGGTGGCGGTGCATTCGTCATCCCGCTTATCCAGGACTATGCCTATCTCGGGCTTGAACCCCTCGTGATCGACATCCCTCTTGAAGGTGCGCTGTCGCTCAACAACATTCGTGTCAACGTGCCGTCCACGTTCACGGTCGCGATCTCCACGGATCCGGTCCTGATGAACAACGCGGCGGAACGACTGCTCAACCTGAGCGTCGCAGCGATTCGGGACCAGGCTCAGGACATCATCCTTGGCCAACTGCGCCTTGTTGTTGCGACCTTGTCGATCGAGGAGATCAACAAGGATCGCGAGAAGTTCATGGGCCTCGTCAATCAGAACGTGGCTGAAGAGATCAACAAGATCGGTCTTGATCTGATCAACGTGAACATCCGCGACCTGACGGATGAGAGTGGTTACATCGAGGCGATCGGCCGCCGCGCTGCTGCCGAAGCGATCAACCGAGCAAAGGTTGACGTGGCCGAGCAGGAGCGTGAGGGTGCCACGGGTGAAGCGATCGCGGTTCGTGAGAAGACCGTGAACGTGGCGCGCGAACAGGCAACATCTGAGGAAGGACGCAAGCTTGCGGAGCGGACTCAGCGTGTTGCAGTCGCGGGTCTCGAGGCCGAGGCTGTTGCCAAGGAACTGGAGTCGAAGCGCGACATCGAGGTGGCGGCGGCCGAGCGAGAGGCTGAGACCATCGCCGCTTCGAAGCGGGCCGAACAGGAACGGCGCGTGAAGGTCGCGGAGGCGGAAGCCATCGCTGTGGACGGTGAGAACACTTCCTCGGCCCAGGTCGCTGAGTCCAACGCCAAGCTCGCCGAGATCCGCGCGGATGCGCGTCGCCGGGCCGATGTGGCATCCGCCGAGGCCACGGAGGCCGTGCTGCGGGCCGAACGCGAGCAGGAACTGGCTCGACTGGCGAAGACTGAACTGGCGCCGCAGGAGATTGAGAAGAAGCGCATCGAGATCGCCGCGGAAGCGTCCGCAGAACGCGAGCGCCGAGAGGCCCGAGGTGCAGCGGACGCCATCCTGATGAAGTACCAGGCGGAGGCCGAGGGTGTCCAGAAGGTGCTGGAGGCGAAGGCCGAAGGCTACCGTCAGCTGGTCGGTGCGTGTGCCGAGAACCCGCAGGTGGCACCCACGCTCCTGATGATCGAACAGTTGCCCGAACTCGTACGCGAGCAGGTCAAGGCCATCCAGAACCTCAAGATCGACAAGATCACGGTCTGGGATGGTGGCCGCGGCGGCGCCGGCGGCAATGGCGGTTCCACGGCGGACTTCCTGTCGGGCCTGATTGGTTCGCTTCCCGCGATGCACGAACTGGCGAACCAGGCGGGCATCGAACTGCCGGAGGTGCTGGGGCGTATTCTCGATGAACCGTCGAAGAACGGGCGCATTGTGAAGGCGGCCGATGCGCCGAAGGATGAAGGTGACCACGACGGTCCAGTGAGCTGACCCGACGGCTGGTCGGGCTTCCGGGCGAGGGTCGGCGCGTGCGTCGGCCCTCGTTTGTTTTTGTCCGCATGAATTCCTGCACGACTTTCCGTTGCGGAACCGGCGTCACGTATTGTGCGTCCTTCCGGGTGCCGCCCTTCTCGAGTTGAGTGAGCGGCGTCCCGACGATGAGAGGAGGACATTGATGTTCCGGGGACAACGCGATCGTTGCGCGCCGAGTATTCGTGCTCGGCGCCTCGTCAGGCTTCTGGGTGCCGGTGCGGGCTTCGCTGTGGGGTTGAGCTGGGGAGCCGCGGTTCAGGCGGGACGGCCGCCGCAGACGACAGCCGTCCCGCCCCGGCCGGAGGCTGCCGCCGTTCTTCACGTTGATGTCGATGACGACGGGATCGTCGATCAGATCGCGGCGTATCCAACCATCGGTGATTGGAGCACCGGTCGGATCGGTGCGGTGGTCATCACCTCCGGCATTGATCACACGCTGCTCGCTCACATCGAACCGCGCGGGCGAGAGTTCTTTGGTATCGGGATCAGGCAAGGGGATGGGGATGGGGATGATCTGCTGGTGCGTTCGATTCTTCCACCTGGGCCGAACGGGACAGACAGTTGGATCGTATGGCGACGTATTGACTTGGAGACTTGCACCATCGTGAGCGGGGGGCTGCTCGCGGATACCTCTGCCGACTGGAGAAGCGATGCGGAGATGGAGGCGCGATTCGGCATCAGGCCGCTGCGCGGCGACCTGAACCATGACGGTGTCGTTGACCGCGAGGACCTGGCAGTAGCAGCGGCATCGGGTGCCGAGGCGTCGGAAATCGGAGTCATCGTGAACGCGATCGGCACATCCGTTGGGCGCATCGGGTGGGCGCGCGGTCCCGATGGCGCGGTGCTGCCAGGCTGGTCGGGTGGTGAACCGCCATCGTCGGTCGCGCGGGGGTGGGATATCGACTGTGATGATTGCTTCTTTGAGCCGCGATATCCCGGTCGGCCTGGGGGGCCTGGCACGGCGCCTGACGGTATCGATGACTTCGTCGGGTCTGACACGGACCGGCCGATCACGATCCCGCCGCCACCGGCACCGGATCTCTCCTGGTGCTTCATGGATACCGATGGAGACGGTGTTCCTGAAGTCGATGAGGACAGCGACTGCGACGGCATTCCGAACGGCGAAGACTGCGACTCGCCGTGTTACCAAGGCGGTCCCGTCTGCTGCATGGACCTCGACGGCGATGGTGTTCCCGATCAGGACAATGTGGGGAGCCCCTGTTATCGGCAGCCGATGGGCGGCATGCTTGCGGATATCAATGGCGATGGGATCATTGACGAGGATGACACGATTGACGATGAGGACGCGGGGATCATCATCCTTGTCAACTCCCTGGACCACGATCGGGATGGTTTCCCCGACCTCGCCGATGGTCTCAATCTGATCGATCATCCTGATGTCCTCGACGACGATGCCTGTCCGCTGGACGGTCTGATGACCATGAGCATCGGACTCGGCAGCGCCGGACCGGATGACATCATCACGCTGACGTATGACGCATCAGACCCGATGGGGACAGACCCGACCTCGCTGACGCCTGGCCCGGGGTACCTGCGCCTGTGGCTGCACTTTGATGGTGGCCGCGATCCCCGGCCGGTGAGCCAAGGCGGTCATTACGTGGCGCCGGGGACATACGCAGTCGGTGAACTGACGACGGGAGATGAACTCTCGGTCTACGTGGAAGCGGTGCGTCCGAGTCCGTCGGTGGGGGACCAGTCGATTGATGTTGTCGTGGAGGTGGAGCGTGAGGGAGATGATGCGCCATGTGTGACGAACTCGATGCTGCGCTGGACGGCGGTGCAGGTTGTCATCGAAGCGCAGATTGCCGGCGAGGAACTCTGGCGGCCGTGGCCGCTGCTTGTCTCAAGTTACGGAACGCCTGCCGGCCTTGCCCCGCTTCCGGAGGGGTTGCTTGAGTCAACTTGGGCGGTGCACAGGATGCGTGTGATGGACCCACGGGGCCATGAGGACCTTGAGTCCTTCGAACTGGCGGAGTACGCGCTCCCGCTGCGTCCCCACGCAGACGGCGCGCACGTGACCCCGGCCTTCATGTGCGTGCGTCCGGACCAGGCGAGTGATGCCATCGATCATCCGCGCGTCCTCATCATCGACGGGCCATCGGTTCCATTCTCGTACAACCCGGGTGGTGTCATCCATGTGAACCTGGATCTGAGCAAGGTTCCGGAGTACCAGAGAGAGGTGGTCAAGCTCATTGAGGAAGTGACGAAGGAGATGAGGGAGGAAGACTGGCCTCCGACCGAGTTGCGGCAGGGTGCTGCAGCGAGGGACACCGGGCTGTTCGGGAAGGAAGTCCACAGGCGAGTCTCGGAGCGCCTCACCGATCGGGAACGATGGCTTGTTGATCCGGTCATTGAAGTGAGTACGGGGCGGATTCATCGGTTTGGTGGCAACGGCGCCAAGGGCTACGTACAACTCGACCTCTTACGTCTGAAGGAGGGCTATGTGCCTCAAGTTGGGGACGTTCTGGACACTTCAATGATCGATGATGTTATTGATGTCAAGGCGGGCCTTCACGGGACTACGACCGCCAATCAACTGGCAAATCAGCGGCTCGTCACAGGGCAGGATGTCACGTTGGCGCGCTCGTTGTACCGTTACTCTTCAAGGCAAGGATGGCATCTCAACCACATCGTCCAGAAGCGGGGTCGCTTGGCACGGGCTCTGGGCGCTGCCGGACGAACCGCCAAGGGGAAGGCTGGCAAGGCGCTGGGTGGTGCCGGTGCGCTGATCGCGGTGCATGCCTTGATCAACAATTCAAGGTATGACGACGAGCTTGATGAGATCGCGACACTGATGATCGCTGCACAGCACGAAGATGACGTGTATCAGAAGACTGCCGATGTGCTTCTTGCGATGGATAAACTGACGACCTATCTTGGCCGCTTCAGTCCGGACCCGGACAGCGTCAAGGTCATCGGGCACGTTGCCTTTCTGAAAGCGTGGGGCTCATCCTGAAGGAGATGTGGAATGGCAGCCTGCGGTTCACTCTATCTGTTCACCGAAAGACTCATCCCGCATCCAGTTGATGTGATTCGGCAGGTGTCGGATCTGTGCGGCGCGCAGACTGCTCGCCTCTACCGTTCCGACGGACAGGAGCGTGGATGGGAAGCGCATCTGGAGACCATGGAGAGGATCGCGGGTCTGCAACTGCACTCATCAGCAGACTATGTCGAGACTTTCCACCTGCTCGACGACAGTGCATCAATCGAGGAGTCGGTGAAGGCCTTCCAGGAGGGCGGCTGCCTTCGACTCATGTACCCCGCCGAGTATGAACTCGCGGGCGAGGTCTTCAAGTGGTACGAGCACGGCGCTGATCACGAGATCGTTGGTGACTTCACACCCTGTGAGCCAGTACTTCAGATCGGTTGGCACGATCTCATCTGCTACTGCGAAGAAGCTGAGGAGCAGATTCTGGTGGCGCGGCCCTTCCTGTCAGTCGGCTTCTTTGGCTGGGGGTACGTCGCGAACTACGACCACGACGTCCTCATTCCTCACCTGCTCACGAACCCGGCGCTGGTCGAGTTTCGTACGAAGTTGGAAGCGATCGTCGGACCGCTGACGCCCGCGCTCGATCTGTCGTACTGAGCCTCAACCCGTCGCGACGCCGCTCGCGGCGTGCAGGGCCTTCTCCAGATCTGCGATCTGGTCGTCGCAGTCTTCGATGCCGACGCTCAGGCGGATCAGCGTGTCGCTGATGCCGAGTTCGCGGCGCATCTCGGGCGGTACTGAGGCATGCGTCATGATGGCCGGGTGATTGACCAGGGACTCCACACCGCCGAGTGACTCGGCCAGTGTGAAGATGCGCACCGTCTCCAGGAAGCGTGACGCCTCATCGAGGCCGCCCTTGATGACGAAGGTCACCATCCCACCGAAGCCGTCCATCTGGCGCTTTGCCAGTTCATGCTGCGGATGACTCTGCAGGCCCGGGTAGATGACGGACTCCACGCCGGCGTGATCTTCGAGCCAGGTCGCGATGCGCTCCGCATTCGCGCAGTGACGCTGCATCCGGACGTCGAGCGTCTTGATGCCGCGAAGCGTCAGGTAGGCGTCGAAGGGTGACAGTACGGAGCCCACTGAATTCTGGATGAAGCGCAGGCGTTCGGCGAGTTCAGCGTCCTTCACGGCAGCGATACCGCCCACGACATCCGAGTGTCCGTTGATGTACTTGGTGACCGAGTGCACGACGATATCGAAGCCGTGCTCAAGCGGGCGCTGGAGCATCGGGGATGCAAACGTGTTGTCGCAGACGAGGAGCGCCTTCGGGTTGATGGCGCGGGCGCGACTGACAATCGCCTCAAGGTCGATGAGTTTCAGGGTCGGATTGGTCGGCGTTTCGATCCAGACCATCGCCGTTTTCGCCGTCATGAACTCGTCCAGTCGGGCTGGATCCGAAAGGTCCACGAAATCGACCCTCAGCCCCTGCGAGCGCTCGCGGACGCGTTTGAAGAGACGGTTGGAGCCGCCGTAGACGTCGTCGACCGAAACGATGTGCGAACCGTGGTCAATGAGTTCGAGAATCGTGCCCATCGCCGCCATGCCGGATGCGAATGCAAAGCCGCCGCAGGACGGGTCCGCTGACTCCTCGATCTGCGATCCCTCGAGGCGCGCCACCATTCGCTCCAGCGCGTAACGCGTGGGGTTGTGCGATCGTGTGTACTCGAAGCCCTTGTGCTGCCCCGGCGACTCCTGCGCGTACGTCGACGAGGTGAAGATGGGGGGCATGATGGCGCCGGTGACAGGCTCGATGTGCTGACCGGCGTGAATGACTTGAGTCGCTGGGCGGTGGGTCATGATAAGGCTCGTTTGAATCAGGCCAGTTGGCGGCGCAGGTAGTTGATGAGGTCGATCTTGGTGATCAGGCCGTGGAATGAACCGTCGCTTCCGACCACGATCGCGACGCGGTCGGCACGGAAGATGGGCAGCAGTTCGCTGACGTCAGCGCCGGGCGGAATCGTCTCCAGTCGACGCGTCATGAAGTCGGACACAGGCTTTTCAAAGCTCGACTCGTCCTGCGTGACCGCCAGCAGAATATCCGTCTCGTCGATGATGCCGACAATGGCGCCCTTCGGATCCAGGACGGCCATTTGCGAGACGCCATACATCTGCATCCGCTTGATGGCCTGGTTGACCGGGTCGTCAATCCCCAGCGTGTAGTCCTCGCCCTCCATGTGACGCCGCGCAATGAGATCGCTCAGGTCATTGCTCGTGGAGCGCTCGATGAAGCCGTTGTCAACCATCCAGAAGTCGTTGAACATCTTGGACAGGTACTTCGCACCGCTGTCGCACAACAGGGTCACCACGTTGTGCGGCTCTGACTGGCGGCGACACCACAGGGTCGCTGCCGCGACAAGACAGCCGGTGCTCGATCCCACCAGCAACCCCTCCTTGCGGAGCAGTTCGCGGGCCGCCATGAATGCGTCACCGTCCGGCACTGCGATGGCCTCGTCGACAAGGCTGAGGTCGCAGATGTCAGGCACGAAGTCCTCACCCATCCCCTCAATCAGCCAACTCCCCGGCGGCACCTTCTTCCCCTCGTTGACGAGCGGGGTCAGGATCGAACCTGCGGGATCCGCAAGCACGATCTTGATACCAGGATGCTGCTCACGGAAGTAGCGGCCCATGCCGGTGAGTGTTCCGCCGGAGCCGACGCCGACGACGATGGCATCCACCTTGCCGTCCAACTGCTCCCAGATCTCCGGCGCGGTCGTCTCGTAGTGAGCCTTCCAGTTGTCATCGTTGCCGAACTGGTTGATGTACATGCTGTTCGGCGTGCGCTGTGCAAGCGCCGCAGCCACATCCTGGTAGTACTCCGGATGCCCCTTCTCAACATCCGATCGGGTGAGGATCACCTCGGCACCCATCGCACGCAGATGCTGGATCTTCTCCTGGCTCATCTTGTCCGGCATGACGACGATGAGCTTGTACCCGCGCTGCCCGGCGACCAGTGCCAGACCCAGACCCGTGTTGCCCGCAGTGGCCTCGATGATCGTCGGCGGCGGATCGCCCTTCGGGTCGAGGCGACCATCCTGCTCAGCCGCGCTGATCATCGACAGGCCGATGCGATCCTTGATGGACCCGGCAGGGTTCATGAGTTCCATCTTCGCGAAGAGGCGGCAGGGGCCGGTATCAAGCTGGGATAACTCGATCATCGGCGTGCGACCGATCATCTCAAGCACATTGGTGTACGGCCCGACAAGCCTCGCCGCGGCGGCAGGCGTGGCATCTGCTTCCATCACAATCTCCGTGAGTCACAGTGCTGTTCGTAAGACGTCACCGATGGAATCACGAGGGGCCGTTGCATGACGAACCGTCCGCGCCTCCGGTGAACGGAGCGTCAGTGTATCACGAACAGGTGAGCGGGGCTCAGGCTACTCCAGCGCCGCAGCACCCGAGATGATCTCGGTCAACTCGGTGGTGATCTGTGCCTGGCGGGCGCGGTTGTACTTCTGCTGAAGTGACTTACCCATCTTTCCGGCATTGTCGGTCGCGGCCTTCATGGCCACCATGCGGGCCACGTGCTCCGAGACGACAGCATCGTTGAAGCACTGGAAAAGCGTGGTCTTGACCGTCACCGGCAGAAGATCTTCGAGGAGCACGGCGGGTTCCGGCGTGAACTCGTACTCGACGAGTCGGCCACCGTCGGAGGTCTGCTCGCTGGCCTCCCCTGTCGGCGGCTTGAGGGGCAGGAGTTGCAGGACTTCCGGGCGCTGCCGAGCCGTGGACTCGAATCGCATATAGGAAATGCGGACACCGGAGATCTCGCCGCGGGAAAAGCGGTCCATGTAGGACTGCGCGAGGCGCTCGACGTCTTCGAAGGCGGGCGTGTCACCGAACTGCGTGTGGTGCTCTGACACCTCGACGCCGTTGAAGCGCAGGAACGAGAGTCCCTTGCGTCCGACGACCTCGATGCGCTTGGCACCGGACTCTGCGCGAACGGTGCGCACTGCGGTGCGGAGCACGTTGCCGTTGTAGGGGCCGCAGAGACCTCGGTCTGAGGTGATGACGAGGTGGACGATCGGTCCCTTGGCGCCGCCGGTTGGGCCATCGATCAGCGGATGGCTGATGTTGCCGGCCTTCGAGGCGAGTTCGGTGACCAGTTCGTAGACACCCTCGGAGTAGGGCTTGGTCGCGGTGGCGCGTTGCTGCGCGCGTGCGAACTTTGAGGTCGCGATCATCTGCATCGTCTTGGTGATGCGTCGGATGTTGCGAACCGCCTTGATCCGGGACTTGATTTCTCTTACGCCTGCCATAGGGGGAAAAGTGTAGCGATTCGCGAGTTGGTGGGCCAGTGGGGAAGGGGTGGAATCGGGATTGAACTGGGGCATCCGGCACCGGGCACCCGGCATTGGGGCGATCCACCCCGTTTCCCGATTCCCGCGTCCCGACTCCCGAAAAATGAAGACGCCCCGCCGAGGGTGGCGGGGCGTCCTGAACTTACAGACTCAGCTGATGCTGATTACTTGCGGCGACGCAGGCCAGCGAGGCCAGCGAGACCGAAGAGGGCAGCAGCGCCCGGAGCCGGGACGTTGAGAAGCGTCCAGCCAGCGATGGAGCCGGTGTCGCCTCCACCCCAGTCACGCACGGTGAGGGTCCAAGTACCGTCAGCGTTCTCGCCGTTCATGACGGAGAGAGCGGAGGCAGCGTTGAACTGCTCGGAGGGGGCGTAGGTGCCGGTGGCAACGTCGGTGCCGAAGCCGGCAGCAGCGGCGGCCGCCCAGTAGTCAGCGCCACCATCACGGAAGGTGTAGGTGCCGTTGACGCCGGAGGAGTCACCGAACTGGGTGCTCGTGGTGGCGCCGACGCGGTGCACGAGGGTGACCGTGGTGCCCATGGGGCTGGTGATGTCGATCTCGAGGTCGCCAGCCCAGGTGTGGGCCATATCGACGGCGACGCCGAGGTTGTTGACAGCGCCGCCGCCGGCGACAACGCCGGTGAGGGTCAGCTGACCGGGGGCAACGTGGGACGTGGTGGCGTCCGGGATGGCGCCGCCACCGAAGGAACCGATGGAGCTACCGGCGTGAACCGAAACAGCCAGACCAGCAACAGCGCTCAAAGCAAAAGCAGCCTTCATGTGTATTTCCTCTCCTCTTCAACTATGAAGAATGACCTAAAGAGACAATTCCGACTCCCAGCCGGAACAAAGCACCCGCACCCCTCTCGAGATACCGGCAAGCAAGACTCCGTTCTGCATCGACCGTCCTACGGGTCGAACACACAACCGGACAAAAGTCCCACGGGACACTTTCCGCGTCCGTCATATATGTCTGAAGGTTTGACGTGTTCCTTCAACCTACCCAATTGTGGCGGAACCCCCGCAAGCAGGGTCCGACGGGAGATAAGCATAACCGTTTGCCAGCCAAGAGCAAACAAAATCGTCAAAATCCCTACAGACCGACCGGAGCAGCAGGTTCGAAAATCAGGCGGAGAGCCGACCGGATTGTCCTTCGTGAGGCTGAGGGCCGATGCCGGCATCCATTATGAGACGAAGCCCCGCAACAGGGCGGGGCTTCGTCGGATGGCAGTATTCAGATTTCGATCAGCGGATTACTTGCGGCGACGGAGACCGGCAACACCCGCGAGCCCGAAGAGGGCAGCCGCACCCGGAGCGGGCACGTTCAGAAGCGACCAGCCAGCGATGGAGCCGGTGTCGCCTCCACCCCAGTCACGGACCGTGAGGGTCCAGGTACCGTTCGCGGACTCGCCGTTCAGGGCGGAGAGAGCGGACGGGGCGTCGAACTGCTCGGAGGGCTGGTACGTGCCGGGGGCAACGTCGGTGCCGAAGCCGGCAGCCGCGGCGGCCGCCCAGTAGTCGGCGCCACCATCGCGGAAGGTGTAGCTGCCGGCGAGACCGCTGGAGTCACCGAACTGGGTGCTGGTCGTGGCGCCGACGCGGTGCGTCAGGGTCACGGTGCTGCCACCGGGGCTGGTGATGTCGATCTCGAGGTCGCCGGCCCAGGTGTGGGACATGTCGATCGACACGCCGAGGTTCGAGATGTTGCCGCCGCCCACGACCGTACCGGTCAGGGTGAGCACGCCGGGGTTGGTGTGCGAGGTGATGGCGTCCGGGATGGCGCCGCCACCGAAGTTGCCGATGTTGGTGCCGGCCGAAGCGGTGGCGGAAACAGCGAGACCAGCGAGCGTGGTAAGAGCAAATGCCTTCATGATGAATCTCTCCTCTTGAGATAATCAAATCAACTCCACCCCCGCACTTCACGGAGGCTTCCCAGTTCACACCCCCTGTACGAGGGCGCACAAATCCCACAGGACGTCGGCAGACGACCTCGGAAACAAGACTCTTCCTCTGGACACCAGGCCCCCTCAACCGAGCCAGTGACCGCCGGATTGTGAATGGTTGCTCGGTGGCAACAGCAACCACACAACCATACCCCCGTCCTGTCGCGTCACAAGCGATGTTCCTGCCAGGATGATGGATCGGGGCAACACCGCCGTTACAGACTGAACTCACCGATTGACAGACCCGCCACAGTCGACATTTCCGGACACCACGCCGACAATGCAGACGTGTACGCGCCCGCACTGACTTTCCTGACTCCGCTTGCTGCCGTTATCGGTGCGACCATCGCAGTGCCGGTGCTCCTCCTCTTCTATTTCCTCAAACTCCGGCGCCGCCCGGTCAGGGTCAGTTCCACCATGCTCTGGGAACAGGCCGTCCAGGATCTGCAGGTCAATGCGCCCTTCAGAATGCTCAGACTCTCCTGGCTCCTCTTCCTCCAACTCCTCCTCCTCGCACTCCTGCTCCTCGCCGCCGGACGACCCGCCATCGAGTCCGGGAATCCACCGGCATCGCGATACCTCATACTCATCGATCGCTCAGCTTCCATGCAGGCACGCGATGGCGATCCCGGTGAAGGGAACGAACCCGTCACACGCCTCGAAGAGGCCCGACGCCGAGCCGCAGAACTCATCGATCGGGTCGCCGGAGACGCCGAAGTCCAGGTGCTGACTTTCGCGGCAACCACCCGAACAGTCCAGAGCTTTACCCGAACCCGCTCGCTCCTCCTCCGCTCGCTGGAGTCCATCGAACCCACCGACCAGCCCGCGGACCTGGAAGGCGCACTTCGCGTACTCGAAGCATTCGTGGCCGACACCGGTGAGGAAGAGCGGCCCGAACCACCCCGCATCGTGCTGATCAGCGATGGCAATATCCGGTCCGGGCCCGCGGGTGTCACCGCAGCCCTCGGAGCCGCGGAGTTCACCTGGCTGCGCGTCGGGGCGCCCCCCGAGTCGCCGCGCGACAACCTGGGCATCGTCGCCTTCAACGCGCGGCGCGACTACGAGGATCCGGCGCTCGTTCGAGTCTTTGCGCGGATCACCGGAACGCAGGTCGAGGCGGTCGACGTTCCGGTGACGCTCTCGCTCGATGGCGTCGTGACTGCTCGTCACGTCCTTCGCGCGGTCCCGGTCGAAACTGGTGGACTGGAGGTCGCGCGGACCTTCGACCTCGACGGCGTGACCACAGGCACGCTTGCCATCCGGATTGATCGCGAGGATCTCCTCGCCGCCGACAATGTGGCAGCACTTCGTCTCCGACCTCCCGCCGGCCCACGCATCCTGCTCGTTCGGCCCGATGATGCACCGACCGTGGTTGATCCCGTTCTGCTTGCCGCGATTGAGACCCTTGAGGGCGTCCGCGTCGAAGAAGCCGCCGAATCCCGCTTCGAGTTGATGACGGGGACGGAATTGTCGCTCTTCGACCTCCTGGTCTTCGATCGCGTGCGCCCGGAACGGCTGCCGCGGCTGCCCACGATTTCCTTCGGCGCGACGCTTCCGATTCCCGGCCTGGGCGTGGAGCCGTATCCCGAAAGTGACGCTTCGGGGCGTCCAACGACGTTTGCGTACTGGCAACGATCGCACCCGGTGATGCGGTACGTGGGTCTGAGTCCGGTGGTCGTCTTCCGGCCCCTGCGCATCGTGCTGCCCGTGGACGAGAATGAGGGATCAACGCTGTGCGTGACACCGCTGGCGACGGGACCAACTGATCCGCTGATCGTGCTGCTTGAGCGGGATGGGGTGCGCCGAATCGTGATCGGCTTCGAATTCGAGGCGACATCCTGGTGGCGCGATCCGAGTTTCCCGGTCTTCCTGGCGCAGGCGGTGTCCTACCTGACCCTTGCAGGAGACGACAGCGCGGGACGGGCGTGGACGACCATGACTCCGATCTCCGTATCACCGCAACCCGGTGTCTCAAGCCTGTCGCTGTCCGGTCCCATGGAGCAGACCTGGGGCGTGTCCGCGGACGGTGCCGGTCGCGTGACACTTGGTGTACTGCCGCGAGTGGGGGTGTATGAAGTCACGGGCGCGATCCCGGACGACCGTCTGCTGTGTGTGAACATGCTGGATGAGGTCGAGAGCCGGGTGAACTCCGTCGAATCCCTCGAAGTTGCCGGACGGGAGGCGACAGCCGGGACCGCGGGTTCGGCCGCTCCTCGCGAGATCTGGCACTGGTTCGTGGCCGCGGCATTGGGACTGCTCGTTCTCGAGTGGTGCGTGTTTGCGCTTCGAATGCGGGTGTAAAAGGTGGGAGCGGGGAGCGGGGAGCGGGGAGCGGGGTGCGAGGTGTATCAGGATGCCATCGTGCGTGCCAGCGTGATGGCGTCCTCGCGGGTCCTGATGCGCCCGTCGAGTTGTGCATCGTAGACCTCATCAAGAATGGCCTTGAAGCGCGGCCCCGGTCGCATGCCGGCTTCGATCAGGTCATCGCCCGTGACGAGGGGTGTGGGCGACAGGCCGGTGGAGGAGTCGGCGAGCATCTGGATGGTTCGCCGCAGGGCGTCGGCGACCTCGGGCGAGCGTGCTTCGACCAGGCGCAGGCTCCACGCACTCAGGTCACGCGCAGCGAGTCGCTTCCGCTGCGCTTCGGAAGCTGAGGCCCACTCCGATTCCAACGCATGCGTCAGCCGGAGGATCTCACGCATCGCATCAGTCTCTTCGTTGGAGAGACAGAGCGCCCGACGCCAGCGTGTGACGAAGCCCCCATCAACCGGCGATGCGCCGCGGTCCAATGCCCAGGCACAGAGCTGAACAGCGATCTCGGCCGCTTCGATGTCGGAGGTCGGTGCCGCACTTCGCGCCGGCAGGGCGCGCACAGTAGGGAGTTCCACCGGCGCTGATGCCGGCTCGTCGAGAGCTGCCGCGGCGAGTCCGAGTGACTCCATCAGCGTGAGTGCTTCTCCGGATGTCGGATGAAGCAGCATCCGGCGCAGTTCGTCACCGATGCGTTCGCGGCTGACACCCTGAAGGGAGGCCGCATCTGCCCGGATGGCATCTGCTGTCGCCGGTTCGATCGCGAACTCAAATCGCGCGGCGAAGCGTACGGCACGGAGTGCGCGGAGATGATCTTCATCGAGGCGATCGGCGGCGGAGCCGACGGCCCGGATCACGCGGGCGTCCAGATCGTCGAGGCCGCCGACGTGATCGATGACGCGGCCGCGAGCACCATGCGTCCATTCCGTCTCGGGCGCGAGCGGATCGAGGAAGAGGGCGTTGATCGTGAAGTCTCGTCGGCGGGCATCGGATGCGGCATCACAGAAGGAGACATGGTCCGGTCTTCGTTTGTCGGTGTAGGGTCCTTCGGTACGGAAGGTCGCGACCTCGATGACGCTGGTCTCGTGGCGGACCAGGACGACTCCGAAGGACTTGCCGACGGCATGGGTGCGGGGAAAGAGGTGCTGGACCTGATCGGGTGTGGCGCTGGTGGCGACATCGAAATCCTTGGGGTCGATTCCCAGGAGTTCATCGCGCACGCACCCGCCGGCCAGCCAGGCCTCGTGACCAGCCTCGTGCAGGGCTCTCAGAAGTGTGCAGGCATGACTGCGGGCTGTGGACATACGGAGAGTCTACACGTGCACTGCGCCGCAGGATGAGGGCGGGGAGCAGGTCGGGATCACATGTGTCGTGGCGACCCCCTACAATCCCCGCCATGTCGCTGGTGGCCGTCAACAATGTGCAGTTCTCCTACAACGACACCATCATCCTCGATGGGTGTACCTTCGCCCTGGAGGCGGGGGAGCGCATCGGGATCGTCGGGCGGAACGGCACTGGAAAGTCCACGCTGCTTCGCCTGATCACGGGCCACGGCAAGCCGGACCAGGGAACGGTTGAGATTCAGCGCAATGTCAGGGTGGGTTACCTGACGCAGGACCCGGACCTCGATCCGGAGGACACCCTCCGCGATGCCGCGGAAGGCGCCTTCGAGCAGTTGCATCAGTTGCATGGCGAACTCCACCGGGTCTTCGATGACATGGCGGAGGCGGACGAGGCGGCGCTGGCCAGACTCATGCGGCGGCAGGAGCAACTGGAGCGTGAGATCGAGGCGGCGGGGGGGTATGCGATCGATCATCGCATCGACAGCGTGCTGCACGGGCTTGGCTTCACGGATGCGCAGTTCCCCATCAAGGTGCGCGACCTGTCGGGCGGTCAGAAAGGGCGCCTGGCACTGGCGCGGCTGCTGCTGGAGGAGCCGGACGTGCTGCTGCTGGATGAGCCGACAAACCACCTTGACATCGACGGTCGCCTGTGGCTCGAGGAATTCCTCGTCAGCCAGTTCCGCGGCGCCGTCGTCATGATCTCGCACGACCGGTACATGCTGGACCGGGTCGTCTCGCGGATCGTGGAGGTGGAACAGGGGCGGCTCATCGAGTACCCGGGCAACTACGACAAGTTCCGCGAACTGAGGGCTGAGCGCCGACTCACCATGCAGCGGGCATGGGAGAAGGAACAGACGAAATTCAAGCAGGAAGAGGCGTTCATCCGCAAGTACAGAGCCGGGCAACGGGCCAAGCAGGCGCGGGGGCGCGAGTCCCGGCTGGAGCGGGCGAAGCAGAGTTCATCCCTTGAGCGCCCGATGGAACTGGCGTCGTTGAAACTCGAGTTGCCGCGAGCCGAGCGCTCCGGCGATCTCGTCGTGGTGACCCGCGGCCTCTCCAAGTCGTACACGAATGATGATGGGAGTCGGAAGCGACTGTTCCATGATGTTGATGTGTCGATCGAACGCGGCGAGCGCTGGGGGATCATCGGGCCCAACGGTGCGGGTAAGACCACGCTGGTCAGTTGCTTGCTCGGCGAGATGGAAGCAGATGCCGGGAAGATCAACCTTGGGTCACGCCTGTCGGTCGGGTACTTCCGGCAGACCCAGGTGCATGTCGACATGGAACAGCCGGTGTATCGCTTTCTTCAGAACGTGATCCGCAAGGAGAACGAGGGCGTGACACTCAGCGAGCAGCAGTCGCGCAATCTCGCGGGTGCGTTCCTGTTCAGCGGTGAGGACCAGGAGAAGGACCTGTCGGTCCTGTCCGGTGGAGAGCGCGCCCGGGCGATGCTCGCCGCGCTGATTGCCAGCAGCAAGAACCTGCTCGTGCTTGACGAGCCGACGAATCACCTCGACATCCCCAGCGCGGAGCGCCTGGAAGAGGCGTTCTCGATGGACGGCGGATATGACGGCACGCTCATTCTCATCAGCCACGACCGCGCGCTGATCGACGCCACCTGTGATCACCTGCTGGTACTGGACGGGAAGGGTGGATGCGAGGTCTTCCTCGGGAACTACACTCAGTGGCATGAACGCGAGTTGAAGCGGGCGCGCGAAGCGGTGTCATCGACACCGAAGAGGGAGAAGGAGAAGGCGCCGCCGCCACCCACGCCCGAAGTGAAGAAGACGAAGAAGCAGAAGCGTCGCGGCCCATACTCCAGTCTGCGCATGGAGGACCTTGAGAAGCGCATCGAGGAGGTCGAGGGTGAGATCGCACGCGTCGACGAGGCGATCAACGATCCAGACACATGGACCGATCCGCTGAAGAGCGCGAAGCTCACGGAGAAGCGCGAAGAACTCGCGGCGAAACTGGCGCCGCTCGAAGAAGAGTGGGTGGAACGACTGGAGTAGTTTCTGGAGCGGAGCAGGGAGTCGGGAAACATGCTGGAAGTCAGCTTTGAATTGACGCCCGCAGGTAACGGGCCCATCGAGGTCTCACATGCGGGCTTCATCGCATTGAGTGGGAGCGATGGTGCCGCGGATTCGAAGTCGTGTGAACAGCCGAGCATGGTGCTGGTGGACATGGTGCAGTTCATCTCGGGCGTGCGCCTGCTGTTCACGGGGGATGCGAAGGGCTTCCGCATGATGGCGCAGGGTTCGGCTTTCGAGCTCGCGTTCCAGCGGACGGGTGAGAGGACCCTGGCGATCGGCGCGATGGGCGAGTTGATCGAGCACGGTGACGTGTTGCAGATGGCGGGCGCGATCGGTGAGGCGGCGCGTGCGTTGTGGTCGGAGGCGAAGCCCATGCTGCGCGAGGATGACGAGGCGATTGCGGACATCGAGGGGGAGTTCGAGTTGTTTATTGCGTTTGTGGAGGGGTTGGGGTGAGGATTCCTGGGGTTTCACCCCAGCTGTGAAGTCCATCGCCTTCAGCGATCTCGGGCTTCGCCCGCATTCCCACGAAGAGCGAAGCTCTGCCCGGCTGAAGGCCGGATCCTGCGCAGCCTGGGGTGAAACCCCAGGCTAGAATGTGGGCATTCCTTTCCGGGAGGTCCCAATGGCACAGTCACTGTCTCAGATGTACATGCATGTGGTCTGGTCAACCAAGCATCGCGCAGCAATCATACCGCCAGCCGTTCGACCCTCGATGGCAGGCGTCGTCAGCTTTGAGTTTGAGCGTATGGACTGCAGTGTGCTGGCCGTTGGGTGTGAACCTGATCACGTCCACAGCCTTGTTCGCCAGCCTCGAACACGCACCGCTGCCGACATCGTGATGCGAGTGAAGATCAACACGTCCTTGTGGGCCAAGGATCAGGCCGACGCACTCAAGGGCTTCCGGTGGCAACGCGGCTACGGCATATTTTCAGTCAGCGCCTCAAATGTCTCACAGGTTCGTGCATACATCGAGAATCAGGATGCGCACCATGCGGAGATGTCATTCGAGGATGAATACCGCACCATTCTCAATCGGCACGGTGTGATGTTTGACGAGCGCTGGGTATGGGACTGACAACCCGCCGCGTGCCATCGGCACGCATTGGCGCAGCCCGGGGCGGAAGCACCGGGTACAAGAGTCCCAGAGACATTCGCCCATTCACCCATTCGCCGCCGCGCCGACGCTCATCGTCACCGGCACGAAACTCGGGCGGACCCGCGCTTCGAATTCCTCGCGATACTTGTTCACGATCGTGCGCACCGCCCAGTTGTTGCCGTCCGCCAGACCGCAGATCGTCGTGCCCGGCATGGCGCCCATGCTCGTCGCAATCTCAAGCACCAGATCCAGGTCCTTCGTCCGGGCGTCGCCCTTCTCGATCCGACTCAACAACTGGAAGAGCCAGCCGGAGCCCTCGCGGCAGGGTGTGCACTGACCGCAACTCTCATGCTTGAAGAAGCGGGCAATGTTGCGGGCGACACCGACCATGTCCGTGTCTTCCTCGAAGATCGTCGGGCATGCCGTACCGAGGCCGAGGACGTTGTACTTGCGGCCGATATCAAAATCCATCGGGGCATCAAACTCGTCAGGACCGAGCACGCCCGTGGAGACGCCACCGGCGATGGCGCCCTTGAACTTCTTGCCGTTGCGCATGCCCTGGCAGTGATCCTCAACCAGCACCTTCAACGGAATCCCGAGGTCACACTCGTATACGCCGGGGCGGTTCACATGACCGGACACACCCATCAGCTTCGAGCCGAAGCTGGGAGGACCGCCGATCGAGGACTCCGTGCCCTGGCCGCAGAACCACTGATGACCATTCTCGATGATCGACGGCAGGTGCGCCAGCGTCTCCACGTTGTTGATGATCGTCGGGCGACCGAAGAGACCCTTCACCGCCGGGAAGGGGGGCTTGACCCGCGGCCAGCCGCGCTTTCCTTCCAGCGATTCGAGCAGGGCCGTCTCTTCGCCGCAGATGTATGCGCCAGCACCGCGGTGCACGTGGCACTCCACGGCGAAGGTGCCGCCCGCATTGGTTTCGGTCCCGTCGAGCAGACCCTGCGGCCCGAAGACTTTCGCTTCGTACGCTTCCTTGATGGCCTGTTCGAGCACCATCGCCTGGTGGTGATACTCGCCGCGGATGTAGATGAACGCGCGTTGCAGGTGGCAGGCATAACAGGCGATGGCGATGCCTTCGAGGAGCAGATGGGGATCGAAGTCCATGAGGAGTCGATCCTTGAACGTGCCCGGTTCGGATTCGTCGGCGTTGATCGCCAGGTATCGCGGCCCGGGGTCGGTGCCGGGTTCGACCTTCGGGAGGAAGGTCCACTTGAGCCCGCAGGGGAAGCCCGCTCCGCCCCGCCCTCGGAGTTGCGACCCCTTGACCTCTTCGATGATGTCATCGCGCGACATCCCGAGGGCCTTGCGAAGTCCCTCGTAGCCGCCGGTCCGGGTGTATTCGTCGTAGCTGACGATGTGCCGGTCCTTGGGGTCCGCCCATGGATATGTGGGAATTCGAGCGGTCAGGACGGGTCCGGGCATCTTGGGGGTGTACGCGGTCATGGTGGGGGGATTCTAACGCCCCGGCGGGCCGGGGTCACACGGCCATTTCAAATGAGAATGCCGTCTCGAAGCAGCAGGAACCAGAAGAGGGCATATCCAGCAGCCACTACGCCCACCAGCATCGAGAGGGGAATGCCGAACGGTCTGGTCCGGATCATCCGCACCAAGCCGGCGGGGAGGAGCAGTGCGTCGAGGAGGCAAAGGAGCAGGAACAGCGCCTGCGGGGCACCCCAACCCACAAGACTCGGTTGCATGGCCGCAATGGCGAGCGTCGGGACGCCGACCACCCAACCGGGCAGACCGAGCAGCATGAGGAACTCACCCGGGATTGTCGGGCGATCAGGTGAGGCTGCCACGGGCTGACTCCTGACAGAAACCGGCTTCAGTCCCGCTCCGCCGGGCGATCGGGCAGGACCTCGATCTCCTCGATCGTCGTTCGACGGGCGATCACCTTCTCGCCGGATGTCGTCTCCACGACCTCTTCCTCCACCTCGCGACGCACTTCCTCGCGGCGACCGCCCTCCTCTGACTTCGATGTCGCCCCACTCCAGATGTGGCCGACGAACTCGCCGAGGCTACGGGCAATCGATTTCCGTTCGGGGTCGCTCATACTCGAACGATAGAACCTGTCAGTCGACCCCGCCAGCCCTCGCATAGGATGGCAGCCATGGCCGTGCACGAACTCAATGCTCGCCGCGAGACACTCCACGGGGCCTTCTCCCCGGATCTGCCGCCCGTCCTGACAGTTGACGCCGGTGACACGGTCCACCTCTCGACCATCGATGTGGCGTGGGGACTGGAGCCGCCGACAGATGCGGTCACGCCGCGGCGGAAGATCGAGCCGCGCGACCCGGTCCGTGATGACGGTCCGGCGATGACGGGCCCGATTGCTGTTCGTAACTGTCCCCCCGGTTCGGTTCTCGCGATCCGCATCGAGGAGATCGTGCCGGCGAAGATCGGCTTCACCTGGGTTGCCGGGAGCGAGTGGCCCGATCCGTCCCTCAACGAGTTCCTCGGACTCGCCGACGATCCCATGAGCCTCGCGCTCTGGAAGATCGACCAGGAGGGCCGAACCGCGACGAGCGATCGTGGCCACCGTGTTCCTCTCCGTCCCTTTCCCGGAACGATCGGGATAGCGCAGGCGATGTGGGACTGGCAGTCCGGATGGCACCCGCGACGCACGGGTGGGAACATGGACTGCCGCGAACTGGTCGAGGGCGCGACGCTGTACCTTCCCGTGGAAGTCGATGGGGCGCTGCTGTCAGCAGGTGACGGTCACGCGGCCCAGGGCGACGGTGAGATCTGCGGGACAGCGATCGAGTGTGCGTTTGAGCGCATCAGCCTGCACATCGATGTGCGGGCCCACGACGACCTGCCGATTGACGGTCCGGTGATCCGCGTTGCTGACTCATGGGTGACGCTCGCCTTCGATCGTGATCTGCGCCAGGCGGCGCGGTGCGCGGTGAAGGCCATGATTGAGCTGCTCATGGTGCTGCGCGGAGTTTCGCGTGCCGATGCGGCTGTGTGGGTCAGCGTTCAGGGTGACGTGCGCATCACGCAGATGGTGAATGGCGTGGTCGGTGCGCATGTTGTGATGGTGGATGCGGGGTGAGAGCGGGGAGCGGGAGTGGGGGGTGATGCGTGGGCCGGTTTCCCCGCTTGCCTTCCGGCTTCTCACTTCGGCTTGCGGATCGGTGCGTTGTCGTTGAGGTGCTTGAGTGTCGCGGCGTCGAGTTTGAAGCAGTCCGGCGCCTGCTTGAGTGACTGGCCCGCATCGGTCGCGACCTTGTCGTGCAGGGCCTTGATCGCCTTGCGCACCTTTCCCGGCACGTCGCCTGCGATCTTGGTGTGATAGATCCATGCGACCGTTCCGTCGGCGAGTTGAATCTTGCGCCAACTGCCATTGCTGGTCCGATCGAGAATCGTCACCTTCTGGTTGGCGGTGCTCTTCTTCTCCGGATTGAAGAGCGTCGCGCTCCCGGTTGCCGGTCCCGTGCGGAGGTTGACGCCGGCATCGGCGATGGTGCCCTTCGCGGGAAGTGTGCCGAAGTCGGCGTCAATGGCGCCCGGGTTCGGATAGGTGGCCGGAGTCTTCTTGTGCAGGGCGGCAAGCTGTGCCTGGATCCGGCGGCGGTGGTTGGCGTTGGCGGCATCTTCGAGTGTTGCGACGTCGATCTCCTGCGGCATGTACGGGCAGCACAACTCACGCAGCGCCCAGCACGTGGATGCAATCGAAGCCTTGGTTCTCCCCGGCCGCACGATGCACTTCTCCGGCTCATCGCGCGCACCGGATGTGTCACAGGGAAAGAGCCGAAGCATGCTGTTGTCAGGCAGGTGCGGACGGTTGGCATCGTGATGCTGATCGCTCGGGAGCGCTTCGCGAATGCGCCGCATGGTCGCCGTGGGACTGGAGAGTGCGGCGGTGGTCTTCAACTCGAGGTGCAGATGCGTCGGCGCATCCCTGTAGGGTCCGTTGGCATCGAACGTTCGCCCCTGCGTCCCCACGTGCTGTCCGGCCTTGAGTCGTGTTCCGACCGGAAGAGACTGGCCGTTGATCTGCTCGACGGATGAGAGATGCCCGTAGCGGAGGTAGCCGCGGCCGTTGCTCATCTTCTGGATCAGGCAGTTCCCGTAGCCATTGCTGACGTAGTTGCTCTTGAGAGGTCCGCCGGTGAGCGCGAAGACAGGGGTATCGCCGTCCACGCCGGTCAGATCGAATCCCTTGTGGGGGCGGTTGCCTCGCGGCCCCAGTCCACCCCAGGGCGTCAATGACGGGTAGTACATGCCGTAGTCGCGCCCTCCACCGGGCCGATCGGATCGGTGATAGTGGGCGTACATCACTTGCGTGGGTGGCGGGTCGGGCATGGCGATGGCATGCATGACCGGCTTGGTGACGTCGCCGCGTTGACCGGCCGGTGCTTCGTGGCTGGCGCCTGCGATCAGATAGTCGGCGTCTGCCGGCGGCTCGAAGTATGTCGCCTGGCTCCATTGCATGGCGAAGACGACAAACTCGGGCGTGCCGCTCGGAGGGTGATAGAACATGGACAGCGACTGCGTCGCATCATGCATCTTGCTCCACGCGATCGTGTCGCCGTACTCAAATGCTGGAATGCGGAACTCCCAGGACGTCTTGAACTCCGACTTCTGACGCTGGTCAGCCGGCCCGTCATGATCCAGTTCCCAACCCCAGCCCTGGAGCGGGTTCAGCGACTGCGTGCCGTTCCAGCGGATGTGGAGGTTTCGCAGTTCGTGCGGAAAGTCGAGCGTCCAGACGGGATAGCCGGATTCGGCGAGGTCGAGGGGTGTCAGGCGATGCGAACGCCAGACGACGGTGGTCTTGTTGTCGGTGCGCTCCGTGGCCGTGGCCTCGCCAAGCACGGGAAAGTCGAGGAACTCGACCTCAACGCTGAACCCCGCCGGGATCATGTGCCGCGGCACAGGAATATTGAGCATCCCGTTCTGGTCGGTGACGAATGGTTTGTGCGTGCTCTTGAGCTTCTTTGCATCGCTCTGCTTGACCAGGACGGCCCTTGCGGTCGATACGTTGTGCGCCTTGCGCCATCGCTTGAACGCGGTCTGCCACTCTTTCGTCCATCGTCCGCTCTCATGCTCATCGAGTGCGAAGTCTTCCAGCGGATCATCCGATGGCGGGAAGAAACCGGATGCAGCAAGGTGGAACTGGGCGGCTCGATAGCATCGCGTGTTGTACCGGGCGATGACGTCCTTCATCTGGTCATCGGTGGGCGCATTGAACGCGATATCGGCGCCCGATGCGTCCTTGTAGGTCTTGACGGCGGTCTTCGCGGCGTTGAGTTCATCATCCGCCAGCTTCTTCTTGTCGGCATTATCGAGTTCGAGTGCGGTGATGTCCTCGGGCTTCAGTTGCAGCATGCCGTGCTCGAGGCGATAGCGCAGCCACGCGGTCTTGCCCTGTTGCCCGTACGCGTTTCCCGGAACGCCGGTGTCGAATCCCAGGGCATTCATCGCAATCTGCGACGCCTTGGCGAGGCTCACCTTCTTCGTGCCGCAATACCAGTTCGCACCATCGCGGTAGATTGGCAGGTGCGCTTCGATGTCCCATGCGCGGTTGTGGGCCGCGTAGCGCGCGAGGAGGCGCTTGTCGCTCCCGTCGGCCTTGCCGATGCGGACTGCAGCAACGGGCGCGCCGATGATCGGCTGACATGAACGGTAATCGAGCACCTGGATCCGCAGAGTGTGGAAGCGCACGATGGCGTTGCGCACCGTGGCTCCGGCAGCGACCTTGGCGACATCGGCCAGGTGACACAACCCCGCGGGGTCGCACATCATGGCATAGTTGTTGTTCGCCATGCTCAGTACCCCTCGTCTTCGAATTCGTTGTTCTCCGCGGCACCCGGTGCAAACAGCGAAGCATCATCAAAGCCGCAGGGGCCGGGGTCGGCCGCGGCGCCATCCTCTTCCGGCATGTTGCGCTGGGACATGTCTTCTTCTGCGGCTCCGACCCGGTCGTCGTCGTCATGAATCATGAGGAGCGCCTTGCGGGTGTCGTCATCGATCACGCCGGTCACATCGAGATCAGGGTGCTTCTCCTGGAAGCGCATGACTGCGGCGGCGGTGAGTTTGCCGACGATGCCGTCAACCGGTCCTGCTCCCAAGCCAAGATTGTTCAGGCGCTGCTGCACACCGGTGACCCGTGTGACAGGATCAAGTCGTCCGAAGCGCAGCGGGATGGACTCGCCCTGGCAGATCAGGGTGCCCTCTGTCGCCTTTGCCGGTATGGCACATTCGATCAGCCCGGTGTCGTCAGTGACGCCGTCCGCGATGACTTCGTCTCCGATCAGGACCTTGAAGGCTGCTCCGGCGAGTGGGTCGAGGTGCTCATCCTTCATCTCGATGCGGAAGATCCACTTCGGGCGCGGCGCCCGGAAGCGATGGCGCTTCTCGGTCGCGCAATCCTCGTCCCGCACACCCGGCTCCGGTATCACGAGTTCGTCTCCCGGAAAGACGACGTTCGGGTTCGGGCGGGACTCACGGAAGTCGGCGTTCTCGTCCGCCTCGTAGATGGTCTGCCACTTGCGAAACCCATACTTCTCGGCGATCGATGCGAGGCACTCGCCCTGCCTGATGATGTGGACACGAGTCATCGATGCTCCTTCAAAGCATTGAGAACATCGGGCACCGCAATCGGCGCGGCCGTTCCGGAGAGACGCACCGATTCCACCAATCCGGGCTCAACTCCACCGAACAATCATCGTCCATGGCCGGACGCAAACGAGTCAGTGTGAGCGGGCTTCGTCGATGGCTCGATCGATCTCGTCCGGACTCAGATTCTCGTGGAGCTTCTCGTCCACGAGGGCGACGGGTGCACCGCCGCACGCGCCGAGGCACTCCAGTTCCACGAGTGTGAACTTGCCGTCGTCTGTGGTCTCGCCGACCTCGATTCCGAGTTTCTCGCGGCAGCGATCGGTGATGGCCTTGTGGTCGCAGAATTCGCAGGCGATGGATCGGCAGACGGCGATGACGTGCTCGCCCTTCGGCTTCAGCCAGAATTCCTCGTAGAAGCTCGCGGTGTCGATGACATCGGCGGGCTTGAGATCAAGGAAATCCGCCGCTTCCATCAGGGCCTGGCGCGGGATCCAGCCATACGTGTGCTGGAGCTTGTGGAGCGTCGGGAGCAGGGCGCCCTTGGATGTCTCGTACCGGGGCAGGTACGTCTCGCGGATGCTGTTCTTCATGTCCTCCGTCAGGTATGGCTCCGAGCGCTGCTCGACTGCCATCGTGCCGGAGGGTTTGGTGATCCAGGCCATGCGATACCTCTTCCAGGGGCGAATCGTGAATCGGCATCATAGCCGGGGCGGGTGCAACCGTCACGGCTGGCCATCGGCAGGTCGGCCCCGGCGTCGATCACGCCGTGGTCGCTTTGGCGGCTCAGACTCAGCAGACTCGCCGGACACGTTCCGGTCATCGGCCCGGTTCTCAGCCGAACGCTCGCGGAGATACCGGATGAGCGCCTGCTGCTCGTCCGGCTGAAGAACCGCATAGATCTCCCGGATGAGCTTCAGGCGGGCTTCCGATGAGGCGTTGAAGCCCTCCCGCTGCGCAAAGTCGAGGGTCATACGCCGCACGTCCGACTCGGATGCCGGCGAGAGATCCAGCGCCTCGATGACCTCGTCCAGTTCGCGCTGGGACTGCACGAGCGTCCGCTCGTACGCATCGCGCAGTTCACGCCCCAGTCGACGCAGGGAGCCACTTCGTGCGCCGACGCGTCCGTTGAATCGTCGCCCGTTTGCCTCTGCTCGGCCCTTCGCTTCCTCGACAAGGGCTTCGTCGTAGGCTTCGAGCATCGCATCAAACGCCTCCAGCTGATCCGCCGTCAGTTGCTCACGGATACCGTCAGCCAGGGAAGGTTCGAGAAGCGGGAGCAATTCCCGCATGGCGTCACGAATAGTCCGGCGCGATTCCGCATCCGGGCGTCCGCCGCCCCGGAGCGATGCGAAGGCCGTCTGGAATCGCGTGATGTCGGTGGCCCGATCGAGCAGGTACGCATCGAAGCGCCCGCTCCACTCAAGCAGGACCGCGTTGATCCGCTCTTCCTGCTCCGGCGTCAGGTCGAGGTACTCCAGCGCGGCTTCTTCCGGCGACGTTTCGGGATGAACGAGTTCGCCATCGAACGTGTACCCGTAGATCGCACCCGTCATCGTCATGGGGGTGCCGTCCGGAGCCATCATCCGGTCGCCGTCGCGAGCCCGGTCGGTGGACTCCACGACCTTCGGGCCGGCCAGCGGATTCTCGTCGGCCGCAACGTCCTGACCGGGAGCAGGCGTCGCGGCGGCGAAACTGCCGGTCAGCACAGCGAGGCAGAGCAGTCGGGTACGGCAATCATGGGGCGTCATCATGGGGTCCTCCTGAGGCTCGTTCCTCCGAAGGTCCAACGATCCTCTGCACCGATTGTTGCAGGCGCCTTGAGCCACGCGAGGCCTTCTTTCACGGTTGATCGGATTTTGAAGCCTCCTCATTCTTCTGTCGCATTGGTTTTCGGTTCACGTCCGGGGCTGCAGCGGTCGTCAGAGAGGCGATGGTGGGGATCGAAGGGACCGGCGGCCTCCAGGCGATGAACACTTCCCTTCGGATTGGCGGAGACGCGCTCGATGTGTGCCGTGGCGCCGGGAGGTGCGGGGTCCGGGCTGCCCCAGACCACGGCCTCAAGAGGATGGCCCGCGGGGTCGGTGAGGAGAATGAAGTCGCCACTGTTGGACATCGCCCGGTTGGGAGAGGGCGAGGCGGCATTGAAGACCCAGGCGCCATGGAAGTCCGGGTGCCCCTCCGTGGCAGCGCGGTCGCGCGTACCGACGGGTCCGGTGGGGCGCCAGTCGTAGCCGTTGAAGACGACCGCGAACTCGCCGGGTGCCAGCGTGCACGCGGGGAATGTGAAGTGAAAGCCATGGCTCGGGTCACTCTCGCCCGTCGAGAGACGTGTGGTCAGGGTGTAGCCGCGCAGGGAGATGGATTCATCGGTGAGGTTGTGAATCTCGACGAACTCGTCGCCCGTGCTGTGGCGGCGCCCATCCCCGTTGGCATCCCCGTCGGATCGAGGGACGGCGAAGAGGACTTCGGTGATGGTGGGGTGCGAGACGCCAGCGGCATCGGTGCCGGCATCGCCCTCCGTGCCGCGGGCGTGGGCCGTTGGTGCGAGGGTCAGGCTGATGGCGATGATGCGGCAGGTGATCCGCGCTGCGCGCGGCAAGGCACCGGCCGTTGAACGGCGTAGGCATCGTGATGTCATGGAGATCCCCTGGAAGAAAGTCCGGAAGCGTCCGTCACACACTCGGCGACGAACGTTGAAGGCAGCCTAAGCGGGCCGGGGCCCGCCGTCGAGTCGGTCCGATGGTATTTCGCAGCCGGTACCCGGCTTCGGCGCGCTGTCGAAAGCGTCCCGAAGCGCATCGAGGCTGACCCTGGGTGCCGGTTCCCAGTTGCGTCGGTCTCGAGCCTTGGCGTGACACGTGGACCAGAGCCGCTCGCGCCCCAGCCAGCGTCGCAGTCCGGTCACGGAGAGGCCGGCCCACTGCTGCCACATGGCACGGACGAAGGCCTGGTCGGCGCTGCTCAGGTCGGCTGGCGGATCACGCGCCGGACAGATCGGCAGGTGATGGTGCTGCCCGAACGCCCGGACGATGGCCTGCGGCGCGGCGCCGCCCGGATGTCCCACGAGGTCGTCGCGATACAGCGGTTCGCCGCGAAGGACCAGACTGCACCCCTGCATGATGTAGAGCAGGTGCTCCAGTCGGCGTGGGGTCAGCAGGTCTGGCGAGTCGGGCATCGCCGCATCGTCAGGGTCATCCCGGGTGGGCAGGAAGCAGAGGAAGCGGGCAATCTCCATCGCGCACGGCAGATCGCCCCCGGTTCGATCATTGATGTCCTCACACATACCAATCAAAATAGGACCGGAACACGGGGATGTCAATCTGTTTGTGAGGAAAAAGATCGGATCAGGCTACCCCGCCATCCATGCCCACTGTCGGCGAACGCCCTCCTCGAAGGTCGTCGTCGGGTCGTACCCCAGTTCCGCCCCGCTTCGGGACAGGTCGGCATAAGTGCGCTCGACATCCCCCGGCTGCATCGGCTGCTGCTCCACCCGGGGCTCGCGACCCACAACGCCCCCGATGGTCGCGATCATGTCGCGCAGCGTCACCGGGTGATTGCCGCCGAGGTTCCAGATCCGATACCCGTAATCGCCGATGCGGTCGTATGAGGCCAGGACGCCCGCGACGATGTCGTCGATGTAGGTGTAGTCCCGACTCGTCGTACCGTCTCCGAACATCGGGATCACCTCGTCGCGAGACACGATCCCCAGAAAGCGCGCGATCGCGAGGTCGGGGCGCTGGCGCGGCCCGAAGACCGTGAAGAAACGCAGACAAGCCGTCGGCATGCCGGTCAGGTGATGGTGGCTGTGGGCAATCAACTCGCACGAACGCTTGGTCGCCGCGTACGGACTGATGGGTCGGCTGACATCATCGGCCTCGGCGAAGGGGACCTTCTCGTTGTTCCCGTACACCGAACTCGAAGACGCCATGACGAACCGGTCACAGGAGGAGGCTCGCGAGGCCTCGAGGAGGATGCTCGTGCCGCGAACATTGACATCGGCATACAGGGCGGGCTGAGCGATGCTGGGTCGCACCCCGGCTCTCGCGGCGAGATGGATGACGCCTTCGAAGCGGCTCATGTCGAAGAGCTGCATCATGGCGGTTTCATCGCGGATATCTGCTTCGACGAGCGTGAAGCTGTCGCTGTGCGTTCCGCTGGTGAGCATGTCGGCCGTCCGCCGCTTGATGGCGGGATCATAGAAGTTGTCGAAGCAGTCGAGTCCGGTGACTCGGCACCCTCGCTCAAGGAGCGCTTCGGCAACGTGTGATCCGATGAACCCGGCAGCGCCGGTGACGAGGATGTGCGGGTCGGCGGTCATGGTGAATCAAGACGTTGGCGCACGCGGCGAAGTTCGCGCGTTGGGTGGATGAGGGTGATCACGGGTCCGGAAATTGTAGCGGCCGGGCTCGCCGGACCACATCATGTGGTGTGCGTCACCTCGGGAGGCGCATAAAGCAGGGCGCCATCTGTCGACGGCGCCCCGCTGGAGGAGAGAGAGATCAGTGATGATGATACAGGCTATCGACGGGAAAGAGCGATAATTATCAAAAATTCAAGCGCATACGCACTTGACCCACTGTCCCATCACAACTATGGGCCTGAACAGGTGTTTACCTTTGTAGTTATGGGATTAGTGGGTAAATGGCCGGTATTCAGGCACTTATCGCCATCCAGATGCCCTGATGTGCATGCTTCGGGACCCCCCAATCAGGGCGATTTCGGCCGGTCGAGGGGCGAAAAGGCCGCCTCTCAAAAATAGCGCGGCGGGATCGATTCCGCAGACAGGATGTCCACAATTGCCACCAGATGATGGGGTCAGGGCACCAGGCTGCCGTACATGAACGTGCAGAAGATGATCGCGATGGCGCCCGAGAGCAGTGTCAGCGGCCCGCCGAAGCGCACGTAGTCGCCCCACTTGTATCCACCCGGCCCCATGACCATGAGATTGGTCTGGTAGCCGATGGGGGTGCTGAACTCTGCCGAGGCCGCGATGGCCACGGCGACCGCGAACGGGAGCGGGTTGAGGTTCGCTTCGTGCGCCGCCTCGAAGGCGATGGGGATCATGAGGACGGCGGCGGCATTGTTGGTGATGCACGTCGTGAATGCGACGGTCATGAAGTAGATGATTGCGAGCATGACAACGGGGCCCAGTTCGGCGGCCCATGCAATGCCGTTGTGCGCGATGAAGGACGCCAGGCCGCTCTTCTCCATGGCCGCGCCGACTCCGAACGCCGCGCCGATGACGGTCAGCACCTGGAAGTCGACGGAGGCCCTGGCCTGAGGTCCGGTGCAGCAGCGGAGCAGGACCATCAGCGCGGCACCGCACATGGCGGCGACCATGGGGTCGAGTATTTCAAAGGAGATGGTGAGCACCACGACCAGCAGGATGCCCATGGCAACCCAGGCGCGCTCGTGCCGGGGTGCCGCGGAGCCCTCGAGTTCACTCACGAGGATGAACTCATCCGACTCGCGATAGCGGCGCGCGAACTCCTTGCCGGTTTCAAGGAGGAGCGTATCGCCGGGCCGGACCACAATGTCACCGATCTTGCCGAGTTGGCGATGGCCCTGTCTATGCACAGCAACGACAACGGCGTTGTAGCGCGTGCGAATGCCGGCATCGCGAATGGTGCGCCCGATGAGCGGTGACGAGTTGGAGATGACCACTTCCGTGAGTTTCATTCGCGGGCGGTAGTCCACCGGCTTGTCGTTGTCGTCCGTGATGGGCGTCAGCCCCTTGATCTTCTGGAGATCCACGACGGAAGAGAGGCGTCCGACGAAGAGCAGAATGTCGTTGGGCTCAAACTGAACGTCCGGACCCACGGCAAGGATGGTCTGGTCCGCACGCTCGATGCGCGACAGGAAGAGACCCGGCAGGTTGCGCAGTTCCGCCTGCTCGATCGTCTTGCCGACGATGACAGAGTCCGAGCGCACGCGCATCGCCACAACATACTGACGCGCCTGGTTGTGCGCGAGGCCCTCGTCAATCCGTCGCGGCAGCAATCGCCTGCCGAAAAGCAGAATGTATGCAATGCCGATGACCGCGACGGGGGCACCGGCCCCGGCGATCGTGAACATGCTGAACTCCTGCATGGTCGGCGGGAGCGCATCGATGCGCTCCTGTGCCGCCGCGGGGAGGTCGGCAGTTCCACCGTTTGCGAGGACGATGGCGTCGCGCTGCTCGTTGATGTCCTTGTTGTGTGCTCGAACCTGGCCGGCGACCACGAGCGTGGTGCTCGTGCCGATCAGCGTGCAGAGGCCACCGAGGATCGCGGCGAACGACAATGGCATGAAGAGGCGCGTTCCGGCGAGCCCGGTTCGCTTGGTCAGCGAGGAAATGACCGGCATGAAGGTCGCGACGATGGGTGTGTTGTTTGCGACCGCCGAGAGAGCCGCGACGGGCAGGACGAGTCGAGCCTGCGCCTGGAGGGGTGTGCGCGGATTGCCGAGGAGTCGGGCGGTGAGCACGTTGATGGCCCCGGTCTCCTTGAGACCTTCGGCGACGACGTACAGGAAAGCGATGGTGATGACCGCGGGGTTGGCGAAATTGCGGACGGCTTCAACCGGTTCGACGATACCGGTAAGGATGAGCAGGAAGAGTGTTCCGACGACGACAAGGTCCGCCCCGATCTTGCCAGTGATCAGGGCGGCGAGCATGGTGACGAGCAGGATGGCGGTGACCCAGGCTTCCAGGCTCATGCCGGATGTCCTCGCTCAGAACAAGGGAACACGTTGGATCGAGATCGACCCGACGGCACCAAGTCCTGCACCGTTATCTATTGGGCGGGGACGTTCAGTCCGAGTTCCTGGATCGCACCGATCAGGCGACCGTGGATCTCAGCAGGTGCCACGACGACGCCCTTGTTCTTTTCAAGACCCCGGCCGTGGCTGAAGTCCAGTTCATTCCCGTTCACGTCGGTCACGAAACACCCGGACTCGACCGCCACCAGCGAGCCTGCGGCGTGGTCCCAGATGCGTTCAACGTAGCCGGGACGCGTCGGCATGCGGAGGTAGACATCCGCCTGGCCGCGGCCCACAACGGCGTACTTGGCCTGGCTGTCGAGCCGTACCGGAGCGGACTGCTCGCCGAGGATCTCCATGATCCGGGCCGAGTTGTCGTGGCTGGTGTGGCCGGATTCGACGGACTCGCACATGCGCAGCGGTTCTCCCTCGGCGCGGGGCAGGCGTCGGATCGAGAGCGGGTCGCCGTCGGGGTCATCCGCGGAGAGTTCGGCAAGGCCGTCGGCGGCCAGCGCGAGGTACATGGTGCCCTGGGGATCCGGATCGTCGAGGGGGCGGTTGAAGTCCTTGCTGAGGTTGGGGCAGCCCAGTACACCGACCTGCGGCGAACCGTTCTCGACCCAGGCGAGGGCGACAGCGTACTGGCCGCCGCGAAGGAATCCCTTGGTCCCATCGATGGGATCGAGTGTCCAGTAGCCGTGAGCGCCCTGCGTGAGGGGGTCGGCACCGCCGATGTCGATGGCGTCGAGGACCTGATCGAGTGTCGCCTCGGGCCACACGATTCGAACGGCGTTCACAACGGCGTCGGCGACGGCGGCCTGTCCTTCGCTGATCTGCTTGCGCAGTTCGTCGGCGGCTTCCTCGGCGACGAGCACAACGCTACCAAGCCTCTCGCGCAGGACATGAGCCACGACGGCCTGGCTGGCGAAGTCGGCGACGGTGACGGGGCTGCGATCGTCCTTGGTGATCTGCTTCACGCGTTCGAGGTCACGCTGGACTTCGCGGCAGACGGTACAGGCCCTGGAAACGGCGTGAGTTGCGGCCTTGAGACGGTTGGCCTGATCGGACATGGAGCATCTCCGTGTAGGTGGCAGACGAATCGCGCGGGCCCCTCACTGTACCTCAGAAGGCGGGCCGATGTTCGTGTGGACCGGGATGTTGAAGGGTCGGATCAGCCGCCGACCTTGTAGCCCTTGGAAGCGAGGAAGTCGAGGCACTGCTGGACGCACTCCTCGAGGCTGTGCTCGGCGGGCTTGATGACCAGTTCGGCCTTCTTGGGCGCTTCGTAGGGATCGTCGATACCGGTGAAGCCTTTGATCTCGCCGGCGCGGGCCTTCTTGTAGAGGCCCTTCGGATCGCGCTCTTCGCACACCTCGATGGGCGTGTCGACGAAGACTTCGAAGAATGTCAGCCCACCCTCTTCGTGCACCTCGCGGGCGGCATCGCGATCAGCGATGTACGGGCTGATGAAGCTGGTCAGGGTGACGCAGCCGGCATCGCAGAAGAGCTTGGCGACCTCGCCGATGCGGCGGATGTTCTCCGCGCGGTCCTCAGCCGAGAAGCCGAGGTTCTTGTTGAGGCCGAAGCGGACATTGTCGCCGTCAAGGCGGTAGGCGTGCACGCCGCGCTGCACCAGCACCTGCTCGAGGGCGGAGGCGATGGTGGACTTGCCGGAGGCGGAGAGGCCGGTGAACCACATGGTGCAGCCGTTGAGCTTGAGGTGGTCCCAGCGCTCGTCGCGCGTGAGGTTGCCTTCGTGCCAGTGGATGTTGGTGGACTTGACGGTCGACATGGGGGATCTCCTCTGACCGTTGGTCAGAACGGGTTGGTGTATGTACGTATGCGCAATGTCTGCGGGATTCCACCGAGTGGGGGGACCAGAGTAGGGACGAAAGGGGATCTGGTCAAGGTATGAGGACTTGGTCGGCGGTTCCCAAGGGGTCTGCATCGGAGGGGCCGAGGTGCAACTTGATCGCGGGCGTCGCGACGTCGGAATGAAAATCTCCTGGAATTCTGTGGGACTGCTGCAGTCGGCGGGGCCGGGTCTCGTGGTCTTCCATGGAAGCGGGCCGTTCCCGTTTCAGAAACCGGACAGTGCCCTCGTCCTGGAGAGATCTGATGACAAGCCATTTGATGAACGTGATAGCACTGATTGCAGGGGCCGCGGCTACCACCCCGGTGCTGGGCCAGATTGACTTTGTGCAGGACCTTCTGCCGCCCGCCGTGGTGGAGAACGGTCAGTACGGCGTCTCGGTAGCGATCGACGGCGACATCCTGGTCGTCGGGTCGCGTCAGGAGGCGGCGTATGTGTACGAATTGAACGATGTGACCCAGACCTGGGGTCTGATTGCGACGCTGACATCCTCGAACAATGCCGGGGATGACGACTTCGGCGCTCAGGTGGCCATCGATGGTGACACGATCGTGGTCGCGGCTCCGAGCCGGCCGGTGCCCTCGACTCAGACAGGTGCTGTGTATGTCTACGAGAAGCCTGCTGGCGGTTGGACCAACATGATGGAGGATGCGCAGCTCAATCCTTCGGGTCATAGCTCGTTCCCGAAGTTCGGCCTGGTTCTGGACATCTCCGGCGACACGGTTGCGGTGGGCTCCGGTGACGAGCGTGCGTGGATCTTCGATGAACCCGCAGGCGGTTGGGCCGGCCAGTTGACCACGCCGGCGATCCTGACGGATGTGGATGGTCCTTCGGACTTCGACCGGTTCGCGGAAGCCATTGCAATCCACGGTGACACAGTTGTGGTGGGTGCGATTCTCGAGGACAACGGTGCGGAGAACGCCGGATCAGTCTGGGTGTTCGAGCGGACGGGTCCATCCGTCTGGGCCCGTATCGGAGAGCTGCGCTCTTCGAGTCCTGAAGTTTCGGATTTCTTCGGGCGCGCGGTTGACCTGAATGATGATCGCATTGTCGTCGGCGCCTATTGCGACGGTCCGAGTTGCACTGGTGCGGTCTTCACATATGAGAAGCCCGTCGGCGGCTGGATGACCATGACCGAAACCCGCTTCATTCCGTCTCCCCTGGGCTCGACGGGGGGCCATTGGGGCGAGTCCATCGCGCTGAATGGAGAGCGGTTCATCGCCGGTGGTCCGCTGTACTTCTCGCAACGAGGTGCCGCTGTGGCGTACGAGCGCGATGTGATGGGGAACTGGCTGATGATCGATGTGGTCAACAATCCGGACGGCGACTCCGGTGATCGCTTTGGAGTCTCCATCGACTGGTCCGGAACACAGGTCGTCGTTGGCGAAATCGGCGAGGTGGATGGACAGCTGAATCTGAGTGGTCGGGCACGTGTGTACTCGGTCGAGGGTGGCCCGATCCCGTTCGGTCTCACATCGCCCAATCCCGGCGAAACGGTCTTCACCACAACACCCGTCTTCACCTGGGAGGCGTCCCCCGATGCGGACAGCTACGACCTGTTTGTAGATGACAATCCGGATTTCTCATCGCCGGTTGTCACGGCCACCGGGCTCACAACCAACAGCTATGATCCCAGCGCCCGGGGCACGCTGTCGCCTGGCACGTACTACTGGTCGGTGGTCGGCCGCAATGCCGAAGGCACGACTCCCGGCAACCCGGCGGGCGCTGCCTTCACCGTACGACTTCTTCCCACAGAGTTCGATCTGCTGGCGCCTGCCGAGGCCGCGCTGATCGACGCGACCCCCACGCCGACGTTCACCTGGGAGGCGGCGATGAACGTGGACAGCTACAACATCATCATCGATGACGACGCGGACCTGGCTTCTCCAGTGGTCTTCGAGACGGGTCTGGCGGCGAACGAGTACACGGCGGCCTTCGGCGCCCTGTCTGACGGGACGTGGTACTGGGGCGTCGAGGCTGTGAACAGTCATGGCATTCAGATGGCATCGCCGGGGGCGCGCTCATTCGATCTGATCGTCACGCCTGCACCACTGACCCTCATCAGCCCTGCTGACAGTGGATTCATCGAAACGACCACTCCGATGTTCACCTGGTCCCTGAGTGCCCGCGCCGATCAGTACCGGCTCTTCATTGACGACAATGCAGACTTCAGTTCACCTGAGTATGTGCATGCGACGGGCGACCTCTTCCACACCGTGCCTGATGGCGTGCTGAATGGCGGCGTTATCTACTCCTGGAAGGTTGAGGCTGTGAATGCCCTGGGTACGACCACTTCTCCGGCATGGCGCCTCCTGATCCCGGGCGGTGGCGGTGGTTCGGCGTGTCCGGGCGATGTGAATGGCGATAATGCGGTGAACTTCACGGACCTGGAGCAGTTGCTGGAGAACTGGAACACGACCTGCCCGTGAGTAGCCCCCATTCCTGAACCGCTCAAATGGCGTGATCCCCGGACCTGCTCAACAAGGTCCGGGGATCTGTCTTTTGGTGAAGCGGCTTGACTGGCCGGCTGATCATTATAACATTGTGGGTACGGAGAATCAATCATGATCAAGAAGCTTCAGAAGCACGGCAACAGCCACGCCCTGGTGATCGACAAGGCATTGATGGAAGCCATCGGTATCACCCCGGACAGCGAGTTGCAGGTGACCGTCAATGGCTCATCGCTCACGATCTCGCCGGCGAATGTCGGTCTCGGGGCGGAGCGTGTGGATGAGATCATGAATGAGTTGAGACCGACGTATGATCAGATGTTGAAGAACCTTGCGGAGTGAGGATATGACAGACCGGGGGATTCAATTTCTGAGTGTCGATGATGCCCTGCAACTTCACGCCGACACGATCAGTCGGGATGGTGGAAGTCCGGGTGTTCGAGATCGCGGGTTGCTGGAGTCGGCGCTGATGATGCCGTGTCAGCAGTTCGGTGGGCAGTGGCTTCATCCCGGGCTTGCGGAAATGGCGGCGGCCTACCTGTTCCATCTGACCTCCAACCACGCCTTTGTTGATGGCAACAAGAGGATCGGCGCTCTGGCGGCACTCGTCTTCCTGCGAGCCAACGGAGTTCAGAATCTGCCGGAGCCAGCACCGCTGGAGGCTGTCTCCCTCGCTGTCGCTTCCGGAGACATGTCAAAAGATGCGTTGATTGCCTGGTCTCGTGAAGTTCTTGGGGGATAGTGGGGGAGGGATGTCGCTGTCTGGTGTGGAGGCAGTCGATTCCAAAGGAGAATGACTGATGTGTATACGTGCTTGTGTTCTGGCAGGGTCCCTTGCGGTCGGTGCGCCCTCGATCGGGTTCGCCGACTTTGAAGAGGGCCAGTTGTTTCTCGGGTCGTTCGGCTGGCCCACCGGGCCGTCGATCGTTGAGATCGATCCGGCGACCGGGAACCACACGGTGTTGAGGGTGATGGATCCCGGCTCGACGCCCTACATCACCTATGACGCCTGGCGCGACAAGATCGTCGTCCCGGAACTGAACGCCCATCAGATGAGTCTCGTCGACTCTGACGGGAGTCGCATCGTGGTGCCGCTCAATTTCCGGCCGCGCCGGCTTGTCGCCGTCGGCGACGGGCGGATCTACGGCTTCGATACGGTTGCCGCTCCGATTCGTCTGATCGACGAGAACAACCAGGTCTCGGTGGTGATGGAGCAGGACGGTGTCACTCCCTTCGACCCGCCGGATGTCAACATCAACCGGCTGGGCTGGGATCAGGCTGAGAACGCACTGCTGCTCTTCGGCCAGACCAGTACGACCCACATGGTGAAACTCCCGCTGACCGCCGCGGGCGATCAACTCGCGGGTCCGATCGAGCAGATCTCGTTTGACGTGTCGGCTTCGTCATCCGCTGTCGTCGGCGCGAGTCCCGGGCCGGGTGGACAGATGATGCTCGTGCTGGACAACAACGAGAACACGGAGTCGCCACGCATGCAGTTGCTTGACGTGTCGACCATGACATTGACCGCCTATGCATCAAATGGGCCGTACATCGGTGCGGCTGCCACGAACGCGGGGTGCTACAGTCCGGAACTCGATCGTGCAGTCGTCCTCGATACCTTCGACAACGTGCTTCGGACCTTCAGTCAGGGGCAGGTCGGTGACGGTGCCGTGCTTGCGATGAACGTATCGGGGGGCGGCTCCGGTGAGGAAGCTCAGCTTGTCCGATGCATCGGTTCCGACGGAATCTGCCACGCGGACACCACGGGCGACGGCGTGGTGAATTTTGCCGATCTCAACGAACTGCTCGCACACTGGGGGCAGAGCGTGACACCGGGTACGAACGGTGATGTCTCCGGCGACGGTGTCGTGGACTTCATCGATCTGAATGCACTGCTCGCGGCCTGGGAGTGCGGCCTTTAGGTCGGGCAGCCACCTCGCAACGCACGCTGACGATTGAATGCTGAAATGACAGCCGGCCACGCCTGAGGGTGTGGCCGGCTTGTGTATTGTCAGACCGCTAGGTCGTGTCTGACGGCTCCAGCAATCGTAGGTATCTGCTGATAAATGCGAGTTTGACGATCGCGAGGTAGTGGACGGCGAGTTTCTCGTACCGTGTTCCGAGCCGTCGGTTGTGTTTCAGCCA
>JAUIHS010000052.1 GCA_030432255.1 Phycisphaerae bacterium | reverse complement strand
TGCCCCCAGGTGTGCCCAGGGAGAGGCTCCACGCGGATCCCAGGCAGCACCTCGCCTGAACCCTCAAATGTCTTGATCTGCCCCGCGACAGGGTCCAGGTGGTCCCTGAGGTAGGTGCTGTGCATCGTCGATTTGTTCGCCAGCGCGTCCTCCCACTCCAGCTTCTGCGTGTGGATCGACGCGTTGGGGAAGGAGGAGACCGCCCCCCCGGCGCCATCCGAATGCGTCAGCCCCCCGGCATGGTCGAAGTGCAGGTGGGTGACGATCACATCCGTGATCGCCCCAGGATCGACACCCTCTTCCGCGAGCGCATCGAGGATGCACCGGTCCTCCATCGCGTAGATCCCGCGTTTCTTCTCGTCGAACTTGTTCCCGATCCCAGTCTCGATGAGCACGAGCTTGCCGTGCCCCTCCAGCAGCAGGCAGTTCGTCTGCATCGGGATGCGGTTCTTCTCGTCAGGCGTCACGAGCCGCGTCCAGAGCGGCTTCGGCACGATCCCGAACATCGCGCCCCCATCCAGCATGAACGCCCCGGCACGCAGCATTTTCCAGTTCCAGGTCATGTCCCAAGGGTATCGCATCTGACACGCCGCCGATCCTGAGCGCTGATTCCCACGATCCGCCGCCCTATCCTCAACCTCAACTCTCACCACCAACCACCAAAGCTCACACGGACCCACCGATGACCACCGCCACCGCCTCCGCCACCTCGATCACCCTCCCCGCCGACTCCAACCAGGCCCTCGGCATCGCACAATTCGCCGTGGACTTCATGGCCGGCAAGTTCGAAGGCCCCTCCCAGAAGGTCATCGACCGCACCGAGCTCTTCCACACCGACGCCTGCCTCTGCGGCGTCTCGGCGTTGGCCCTCAAGACCAACGCGCCCACCGTCCTCCGCAACGAGGCGCTCGACTACCCGGTCCCCAGCGGCAAGGCCGGCGCTTCCGTCTACGGCTCCTCCGCCAAGCTCTTCCCCGAGAAGGCGATCCTCGCCAACTGCAGCGCCGTCCGCGAGTGGGACTCCAACGGCACCAACTTCGGATACAACCCCGCGCTCGGTCACACCGCCGGCGAGTTCGGCCACAACGACTTCTACGCCGTCGCCATCGCCGCGGCGCAGCTCAAGGGCCTCGACGGCGCGACCGCCCTCCGCGGCATGATCCTGATCGACGAGATCCGCGACCGCCTCGCCAGCGTCTTCTCGCTCAAGACCTACAAGATCGACCACGTCGTCCACGGCGCCATCGGCTCCGCGGCAGCCTACGGCGCGATGATGGGCGCCTCGCCCGAGCAGATCGAGTCCGCCATCGGCATGGTCGTCGCGCACTACATCCCCTGGCGCGCCATCCGCGCCGGCAAGCAGCTCTCCGATTCCAAGGGCGCCAGCGCCGCGATCAGCACCGAGGTCGCCATCCTCGCCGTGCAGCGCTCGATGCGAGGCTTCATCGGACCCAAGGACATCTTCCGCAACCCCGAGGCCATCTTCCGCTTCTTCGAGCCGACTGCCGATGGCAAGGACCGCTGGACCGAGATGGCCCCCGCGCCCTTCGACCTTGTATTGACCCACTCCGGCGACGACTTCGCCATCATGGGGATGCACTTCAAGCTCGGCCTCTACGAGCACCAGTCCGCAGGCGCCCTGCAGGCGATCATCGACCTCGTCAGCAACTCCCCCGAGCTGCTCGATAGCGATGGCGACAACATCCAGCGCATCAACATCCTCGCTTACGAACCAGCCTTCGGCATCATCGGCAACCCCGCCAAGATGGACCCCAAGACCAGGCAGAGCGCCGACCACTCCATGGCCTTCATCGTCTCCCGACTCATCCAGAAGGCGATCGACTGGAAGAAGGACAACGGCGCCCTCCCGACCGGCGGCGAATCCAATGACGCCATGTGGAAGGCCATGATCCTCACGCCCCACGACTACGCCCCCGAGGCCATCACCGACCCCCGCACCCGCGCGCTCATGGCCAAGATCACCTTCGAGCATGGGGGTAGCGAGTACGACAACGCCTACCCCGAGGGCATCCCGACCAGCGTCGTCATCACCGGCGCCGACGGCAGCACGCACGACTCAGGCTTTGTGATGTTCCCCGCCGGTCACGCCAGGAACACCACCGCGGATCTGCAAGACATCCTCAAGAACAAGTTCGCCACCCTCGGCGCCCTCGCCACCGACGACGTGGACAACCTCGTCGCCCGCTTCTCCGGCGTCGCGAACAAGTCGGCCGGCGAGATCGAGTCCATGTACGACTTCGACCTCCGCGTGACCGAGGGGTACGAGTAAAACCATTACGGTGAAGCTTGCGGTGCAGATTCTGCTTGTAGAACTTTGAGAGAAACACCGAGCATTCGTTCGAACTCGTCATTGTTGACTTGGTATTGGCTACCCAAGTGCTGTTTTCTGTATTGACGGTACTGAGTTTCCGTGCCAACAAAGTACAGACGATGGACGTACGATTGTGCGATCCCATGGTGCAGAACGCCTGGAGCAATCTCGATCGCACCGCCCATCATGAAACTCCTCACAGAAAAGAGCTGCACGTTCTTCGAATTTTCAGCCGGGAATGCCTGCGGTGGCATCAAGGTCCCATATTTCCGGCGGATCACATATTCAAGATCGTATCGCAAGTGGCGCGAGGATTCCATCAGAGTGATCATCCGCCCATCCGTTTCGATGTTGACCCGCACAATTCGCTCGATCCCGGATTCATCATGAGGAACTCGGCGTACCACGACGCCCACTGGGCCAACATAGTCGGCCGGAAGTTCGATCAGGATCGGCTCTGGAACACTTGGAGAGTACCGATCAATCCGGATCGGGAGTCGCAGAGGTTCTCCAGTATCTTTGAACCACCTGCTCGCTCGTCTAACAAAATCCGAGGTTGTAGATAGATCTGCTCCGAACCCGGACTCCGTTGTTGAATATAACTTGAGGTAAGGCCCTTTCTGCTTGTGTGCCTTCAATTGGAGCGTCAGCTCTCCATTCGCATCCGTCCTGCCCTTTTCAATTTTAGGGAGAAACAATGCGAACATAGGGTGATAGGCCATCAAGTGCATACCCTCAATCGGCTCTCCGGTTGTGCGATCTGTTACTACCAGCGTCACCGGCGCGCTCGCACATCCCGCCAGCAAAATTGAACTAATAAGAAGTGCCAGGAACCGTG
>JAUIHS010000015.1 GCA_030432255.1 Phycisphaerae bacterium | reverse complement strand
CGTGTCGAAGGAGTCCTCCCAGAGGTTCATCGAGTACATCAGCTTGACGCCCGCTTCGTACCGCAACCGGCTGTCGAGCGTGCTGTCCTCACTCATCGCCCGTCCCGACTCGAAGACCTCCACGTAGTTGTCCGCGAGCAGGTTGATGTCCCCTTCGATCTCGTACAGGTAACGGAGCAGCCATGGGAAACAGGAGGTCTCATCCACCTGCGGTGTTCCCCAGATCGTGTATCCGTCCGTCGTGTACTTCTGCTTCCAGAACCCCTTGCCCCATGGTTCGTTGTCGCGATATGCAATGTCGCTCAGGAAGTCCACGATCGCTCGAGCCTCGGCAATGTGACCCGTCCGCGCCAGCGTGATGCCGGCCCACGCGGCGTCCCGAGGCCAGACAAAGGGATACGCCCCGTTGTGCATGCCCGCGATGATGCCGCCATTCTCTCGGTCGAGGTGCAGCGCGGTCGCCAGCAGGCCGCGGCGGAACGTCTCGTCATATCGATCGTCCGGGAAGTCGATTGTCACTCCGCTGGCCAGCCACGATGTCCAGTAGTCCTCGGTGTCCTGCTGAAGACCGTCGAGGTCGGCGGTTGTGAACCAGTCGAAGATGCTGTCCATCTGGAAGTCGTAGGTTCCAGTCGCGCCGCCGAACTGATCGAAGCCCCCGACCACGAGCACACCGACTTCCCGCGTGACACCGGGCAGCAGTTCGACCTGCATTCCGACCCAGCCCTGTCCCTGATCCGCGGAAGTATCCGACCAGAACTCACCCGCGAGCGTGCTGCTCGTCCCACCCACCGAGTCGCTGAGACGCATGGAAGCGCCCAGGTACACCGAAACATCTTTGGTGTAGTCACCGAAGGTCGTGGGGTTGTACTCGCCGGAGGATGACGTGTTCCGCGTCGTGTTGTCATACGCGACGATGGCTCCCCGAGCGGCATCGGTGAACATACCGTCGAAGCCGTCTCCACCATTCATGGCGAAGTCGGCGTAGAAGTAGAGGTTCACGGTCTCGGACGTCGGGCCGTCATTCGTGACGAGCAGTCGCTTGATGTAGATGCCGCGATTGGGCTGACCACCATCATCGAGTGGCCACGTGATCCCCTTCGGTGCGAAGTCGTACTGCACCACGGTGATGTCGGCGCCATCAGCCACGAGTTCGGACTCGGTTCGCACCACGTTGGTGTCGGTGACGTAGTCCTGGCTCACGAGCGTGTAGTCGCCACCCGCCTCGTTCGAAGCCCAGTAGGTTCGATCGTTGAAGCGGATACCGGGCATCAACTGGTTGACGTTCATCTGGCCGCGAGCGTCAGCAGGGAGCAGCGGCGGGAAAGTATCGGGTCCATCCGCGTAGCCTTCATTCTTCGTGCCCATGCCCTGGACGCATCCGGCGGAGGGGTAGTAGATGTCGTAAACCGATCCGTTCTGATCGATCATGACATTGATGTCGTTGTTGCCGACGACGCCCTCTTCCTTCCAGAAGTGCACGGCGGGATAGCCGATCGCATGGTCAGCGTGCGGGCTTCCCTTGCCCGGCCACGCGATGAGGTTGGTGTAGGAGAAGACGTTGGTGTCGAGCGTGTCGCAATTGTCGTCGGCACAGCCGTCGGAATTGGCGAAGACCTCGATGCCGCCGCCGCTGTTCCAGGCGCTGCAGACGTACCGAATCTCGTCGGCGTAGTCGCGCGTATCGACGGGGAGCGTGCCGCGCCACCAGTCCGCGGTCCCCCCGGGGGTGGTTTCGTTGCGCACGAAGCTGAGGCCGCCGCCGGAGAAGGTGACGACCTGGGAGGTTCCGGAGGGCACGCCGAAGGCACCGCCGGGACTGGTGCCGTCCGTCGTGTAGTAGATCGCGACGTCGTCGTAGAAGAAGGAATAGCCGATGCGGATCCACACATCGACGGGTTCATCCTCGCGCGGCGTCAGGCTGGACCGCTGCGTCACACCGGCAGGCTCACCGAAGACGGCCCCACCCGGATCGTGGGAGACGAATTCCGGGGTTGCGACGGTGATGGAAGCGGCCATCAAGAGGATGGCCGAGGGCAGAAGGGTGATGACGGCACGCATGGCGTTGATTCTCCATTGGTGAAACGTTTTACCAATGTAGACGACCCGGCCCCGCCATCGCAAGCCTCACAGCGCCGACGCACCCCACGGAATCACCACCCGGATCGGGGAGCGGAGACCTCAGAATCGGGGTAACCCGCCCTGTCCATCCGACCCCCGTGACTCTGCCGAGCCGTCTGTCCGGCGCAGACGGGACGTCCCCGCTTCACCTTATTTCGATGCCAGACGCTACAGATGGCCCCACCGAAAAATGGGCCGCACGCCCCTCTGAAATTGCGCCAGACCATCCGACCCCGACGACCGGACCACCTATCCGGACCTCGCTCCACCAGGTCACACTTTTCGGGCTCACTGTTATCACTCGCATTCGCTTTCGTTGCACTTCATTTGCCGCGGATCGCAGTCGATCTTATGAGCACGTGGTCGCAAACGGACCTCCCCGCATGGAGGCGAGAGAGAGCCCTGACCACTATGGGACGAAGCGGTTCGTCCCGGGTTTCAGGAGAACGTCTTCGGACGAGGATGATCAGACCGAGTCGCCCGGAATACCAGGGCACATCGCTGACGGAGTTGGTTCACGGAGGACCCCATGAGTCGCATCAATACAAACACGACCTCCCTCATCGCCCAGCGGGTGCTCGGGCACAACAACAATAACCTGAACGTGTCGCTGGAACGCCTCAGCACCGGCCTGCGGGTCAACCGCGGCAAGGACGACCCGTCCGGCCTGATCGCTTCCGAGAACCTGCGTGCTGAAAAGACCGCCGTCAACACGGCCATCAGCAACGCCGAGCGGGCCGACCAGGTCGTCAACATCGCAGAAGGCGGCCTCGACGAGGTTTCCCGTCTGCTCAACGAACTCCAGGGACTCGTCACCCAGACCGCCAACACCGAAGGCCTGAGCACGGAGGAGAAGGAAGCAAACCAGCTTCAGATCGACTCCATCCTTCAGACCATCGATCGCGTCGCGGCCTCGACCAGCTTCCAGGGCACCAAGCTTCTGAACGGTAACTTCGACTACCAGACCACCAGCGTCGCCAGTGCCGTTGCTGACTTCAAGGTCAACGGCGCCAAGCTCGGCTTCGGTGAGACTCGCGAAGTCGACGTGCTCGTGACGCAGTCCGCCCAGCTCGCCGGCTACTTCCTTTCATTCGGTGGAACCAGCCTCGACCTCGGCACCGCCGACGATCAGTTCGTGATCGAAATCGCCGGCTCACTCGGATCCCGCGAACTCAGCTTCGCATCCGGTACCGCACTCGCCGATGTCGCCGCCGCGATCAACAGCTTCGAAGCCGTCACCGGTGTCAACGCCACCGTGTCCGCCAACGGCCTCCGACTCGACAGCACCGAGTATGGCTCAAACGAGTTTGTCTCAGTCCGCGTCGTCGACGATGGCTCCATCGCCGCAGGTGACGGACTCCACGAACTCGCCACCGCCGACACCAACTCGGCTGTTGCCGGCTCCCCGGTGGCCTTCGCTGATCTCAACAACAAGGTCACGGACTTCGGCCAGGACGTCCGGGCAACCGTCAACGGCATCGTCGCCACCACCAAGGGCACCCAGGTTCGCATCAATACCGACTTCCTCGATGTCGAAGTGAACCTCGAGTACAACGATGCTTCCGGCAATGCCAACGCCGCGGTGCTCGGCAAGATCGATGCCTTCACCATCGGTGGCGGCGGAGCAGACTTCCAGCTCGCGGGCCAGGTCAACATCGCCGGTCGCGTCAGCCTCGGCATCCAGAACGTCGCCGCTCGCGAGATCGGCCGAGAGGTGCTGACCTTCAGTGGATCGACCGACACCTACTTCCTCGCCGACATCGGCTCCGGCAAGAATCTGAACCTCGTCGACGGCAACCTCGACGGCGCCCAACTCGTCATCGACAAGGCCATCCGCGAGGTCTCGTCCCTCCGCGGCCGCCTCGGTGCCTTCCAGAAGAACACCGTCGGCGCCACGGTCCGGAACCTCAACGTCGCCCTCGAGAACACAACCGCCGCCGAGTCCATCATCCGTGATGCGGACTTCGCCTCGGAGACGGCAGACCTGACCAGGTCGCAGATCCTCGTGTCCTCGGCGACCAACATCCTTTCGATCGCCAACAGCCAGCCGCAGAACGCACTTCAGCTTCTCGGCTAAGACAGTCCTCCGATTCCTGTTCAACAGTGACCGTGGCGTCAGTCGCGGTCACTGTTCTTTTTGCGCAGGTTGACCCTCCAGCACAGCGTGCTCCCGCTCGCTGACAAACTGCTTCCGATACAGCTGCGCGTAGTGGCCGTCCTTCGCCATGAGCGACTCGTGGTTGCCTCGCTCGATGATCCGGCCCCGGTCGATCACCAGGATCACATCCGCCGAGCGAATCGTCGAGAGCCGGTGAGCAATGACGAACGCGGTCCGGTCAGCCAGCGCAGCGTCGATACCGTCCTGGATCAGACGCTCCGTCTCGGTGTCCACCGAACTCGTTGCCTCGTCCATGATGAAGATCTGGGGATCCGCAAGCACCGCGCGAGCCAGCGCAATCAACTGACGCTGACCCGTCGACAGCAGACCGCCACTCTCACCCACCTCGGAGGAGTACCCGTCCGGCAGACGAGAGATGAAGGCGTGAGCGTTCACGATCTCCGCCGCGGCGTACACCTCGGCATCGGTCGCATCCAGTCGTCCGTAACGGATGTTCTCCAGGATCGTCCCGGAGAAGAGGTACGGCGTCTGGAGCACGATTCCCAGCGAACCATGCAGCCAATCCAGCGGCCGCTCGCGGTACTCGACTCCGTTCATCAGAATCTCGCCACCCGTCGGTTCGTAGAATCGCGAAAGCAGGTTCACGATCGTGGACTTTCCGCCACCCGTGGCCCCGACAAGCGCAACGGTCGTGCCTGCCGGAATCCGGAGGTTCAGATCCGTGATGACGGGCTCGTTCTCCTTGTATGCGAAGCTCACATTCCGAAACTCGATGTCGCGGATCCGCGCAGGCTCGCCGTCAATCGCGTCACCCGGAGCGGGCTTCGCCGCTGCGACACGCGCCGTGACGGCATCTGAGTCGCGGATATCCGCTTCGGTGTCCAGCAGACTCTGGATTCGCTCCGCTGCAGCCTGCGCCGCCTGAAGGTCGGTGAATCGCGTCGCCAGTTCCTGGATCGGCATGTGCAGGAGACCGGCGTACTGCATGAACGCGACAAGCGTGCCGAACGTCAGCCCCGTGGCCGCCGAAACATCAATACCACCACGCCACAGCGCGAGGCCCAGGCCGATACTCCCCAGTGAGATCACGATCGGCAGGTACACGGCCGACTGCAGTGCGTTGCGCACCGAGTGCAGGAACATCGAATTCGTCAGTTCCTGGAACTCTTCGAGATTGGCCTCTTCGCGAACCAGCGACTTGGTCGTACGCACACCCGTGATGCACTCGTTGAACCCCGCGGTGATCTGGGAGTTCGTCTTGCGGACCATGCGCGAACTCTCCAGCAGTCGCTTCTTGAAGAAGATCGTCGCCAGCACAAGCGGCGGAACAATGCAGAGCACCACCAGAGCAAGCCTCCAGTCAAGCCAGAACATCGCCGCGATGATCCCGGTGATCAGGCAACTCCCCCAGACGAGGTCCAGCAGGAACCATGGCATCAGCGACGACACCTTGCTGCAGTCCGAGGTCAGACGAGCCACGAGCCACCCGACCGGCCGCACATCGAAGTACGAGAAGGACAGCTCCTGCAACCGACGGAACCCCTTCATGCGCAGGTCGAAGGCCACGCCGGTCGCGACGCGTCCCGCCTGCCGGATGAAGAGGTTGATCGAGATGCAGATCAGCACGATCAGTGCCAGGTAGGCGCCACCCAGCAGGATGAGCCGAGTCCGATCCGCCGCCTCACCCTTCGTCGCCTCATCGATGAGCCCCGCCGTCACGATCGGCTGCAGAACATCCACGGTCGCCACCACGGCACCGTTGACCATCAACCCGACCAGTGACCCCTTGAAGGGCAGCGCATGGCGAGCGATCCGTTTCCAGAGCTGGAGGTCGAGCTCGCCGCGATAATCTTCTTCATGAACAATCAGTTCAGCCATGGTCAGTCCCTCCTGTCGCGCCGACCAGTTCGTCAACGCCGGAAGCCTGGATCTCCAACAGCCGGCGATAGAGGCCGTCCGTGGAGCGCAGTTCGTCATGTGTCCCCTGCTGTGCGATGCGTCCGTCTTCGAGAACGAGAATTCGATCGGCATGCATGAGCGTTGAGATACGGTGTGCGATGATCAGCGTGGTCTGCTGACCGTGCCGCGACTGGAGCGCCTCGATGATGGCCGCCTCGGTCTCGGTGTCGACGGCGCGCAGGGCATCGTCAAGGACGAGTACCGCCGGCCGCGTGAGCAGCGCCCGCGCCAACGCCACCCGCTGGCGCTGACCGCCGGAGAGTGTCACACCTCGCTCCCCCACCAGCGTCTGGTAGCCATCCTCGAATCGCTCGATGGACTCGTGGATCGAAGCGACGGTTGCCGCTTCGACCATCTCCTCGTTGTGGGCATCAGCCCGCCCGATGGTGATGTTGTCTCCGAGCGAGCGCGAGTACAGGAAGGGCTCCTGCATCACGACCGCCATCGAGGCTCGCACGTGGTCGCGGGCCAGCGTCGTGAGTTCGTGCCCATCGAGACGAATCGAGCCCGACTCGTAGTCATAAAACCTCAGGAGCAGGTTCACGATCGTGGACTTTCCGCTTCCCGAGGGCCCGATGATCGCCAGGGTCTCGCCGGGAGTCACCGAAAAACTCACGTCTTCCAGCACCGCCTGCCCCGCCCCGTGATGGAACGTGACATGCTCGAAGGTGATCTCACCCTCCAGCTCCGGGCGCAGATCGGTCGCAGCACAACTCTCACGCTCCTCGTGCAGAATCTCCTCGATGCGCTCCAGCGCCACGAGGCTCTTGCCGAGTTCGGAAAGGATGCGACCCATCATGCGCACCGGCCAGATGAACATCGAGACCGCCGACAGAAAGAAGAAGAACGCGCCGATGGGGAGTTCACCCATGGCGACGAGCACGATCCCGACACCAACCACAACGGCCCGCTGCAGGAAGCACAGCAGGTCGGAGACCGACCAGTAATCCGCGAACAACGCGTACAGGCGGTAGTCCAGCTCGCGATGAACACGGTTGTGTCCCTCGAACCGGTTCGTCTCAAAGGACGCTCGATTGAACGCCTTGACCACGCGAATACCAGTGAGATTCTGCTGGATCGTCGCGGTCATCACCCCCTCCGCCTCGTCCTTGTCCTTGAAGACACGCCTGATGCGAAAAAAGTACGCGAACGAGAAGATGACCACCGGAGGTACCAGCACCAGTGATGCCAGTGTCATCCGCAGGTCAATCAGCAGCATCAGCGGTATCGGAATCAGCAGCATCAGGACCGCCCGACCGATCTCCACGATCTGGGTCGACAGGAATGTCCTGATCGTCTCCACATCAGATGTGCAGCGCTGGATCAGGTCGCCCGTCTCCACCGTGTCGAAGTAACGACACGGCAGGTGCTGCACGTGGTCATAGAACCGTTCCCGCAACCCCCGTGCGATCTCCTCCGCAGCCAGCGCCGAGAGTCGCCCGCGCAGGTACGTGAAAACACCGGCGCAGACCGTGATCACAGCAATCACGAGCGCCGGCCACCAGAGATTGTGCTTCAGGAACTCGGCGCCGCCGAGTAAGGCGACGCCATGCGTCACGACACGCGAGGGCGTGGCGGTGCTGTCAAGCAGAACGCCATCGATCACGATCTGCGGCACGAGGGGAACGAGGTAGAGAAAACATGAGGCCAGCACGAGGGCCGCGACGGCGGCGCCATAACGCAGGCGTTGGCCTTCCATCAGTTGCCAGATGGCATGAAGTTTGGTCAGCATGGCTTGGAGTCCGGGCCTGACTGGAGTGTCTTGGAGGAGCGGATCCAGGCGGCCGTCAGATCAAGCCAAAAGAAAACCCGCTCACAGTCGAAGCGGGTCTGGGCAGTTCATATGTCGAACGTCACACCCGCTAAAGCGTCTTACCGTCGTAAGTAACTGGGATGGTGATGTTCATGCTGAATCTCCTCCGGGACTTCCGGGTGTGAACGCGGAGACTACTCCGCCCCTCCGTTCGATGCAAGCACCATGACCGAAAAAAGGTGAGATTGAGCCATCGCGACCCGCGGCACCGGAATTTGGGCACGCTCCGGGGCCGGTCCGTTGTTCCCACCGCACCCCCGACCGGGTACCCTCGAAGGCTGTGTCCAACCCAAGCGGTTCCGTAGGAGATCCCGAATATGTCACTGCACCTCGCATCTGCCATCGTGCTGTCGTCCGCTATCGCCCAACTCCACGCTGAGCCGCCTCAGGGACCCTTTGAGAAGGACGGACAACTGGTCTTCCCCGCCGACGCCGAGACGCCACGCTCGCTCACCGAGGTCGAACGCCGCTTCCTGCAGCAGAATCCGCTCGGAGGCAGCCGCGGCATCACTGATCCCCCCACCGGTTCGTTCCGATGCGTGGCCGAGTACGAACCCATGGACGGTATCCTGCTGGCGTGGCAGGGCTCCTCCTCATGGAAGAACATCCTCGCGCAGATGGGTGCCGAGATCACGACCACCGGCGATGCCAAGGTGTACATGTACGTCGAGTCTGCCGGAGATCAGTCGTCGGCGACCTCCAGCCTTAACAGTGCCGGCGCGGACATGGGGCGCGTCGAATTCATCATCGCTCCCCTCGACACCATCTGGTGCCGCGACTACGGCCCCCGATACATCTACCAGGGCGACGTCCGAGCCATTGTCGATCACACCTACAACCGCCCGCGTCCCAACGACAACCTCGTTCCAAGCGACTTCTCCGACTACAAGCATCACACCTATTACAAGCTTCCCCTCGTCCACGGCGGCGGCAACTACCACCTGGAAGCAACGGGCTTCAGCTACTCCACCGAACTCATTGCCGACGAGAATCCGGGACTCTCGGAATCCGAGATCATCGGCTACTGGCGCGACTTCCAGAATCTCGAGACCACCATCACCGATGCGCTCCCGGCGTCCGTGGACTCGACCCAGCACATCGACATGTGGGCGATCTTCATCTCCGATACCGAAGCCATCATCTCAGACTGGCCCCTGCAGTCCGGCTCCGCCCAGGACGTGGTCTGTGATACGTGGGCGTCAAACCTCACAGCCGCCGGATACACCGTCTACCGCGTCCCTGCCGTCTTCACGGGCGGAACCCACTACACCTTCACCAACGCCGTGATCTGCAACGACCTCGTCCTGCTCCCCTCCTACACCAACGGCACCGCCGCCCAGTACAACAACGATGCGCTGACACTCTGGCAGACCGCGTGCCCGGGCAAGACCATCGTGCAGATCAACAGCCAGTCCATCGTGACAGCCGCCGGAGTCCTCCACTGCATCTGCATGCACGTTCCCGCGCACCTCGGCGGCGAGGTCCCCACCGGCTTCGTTCAGTACCCCGCTGGTGGCGAGGTCGTGCAGCCGGGCGACATGATCGATATCCAGTGGCTCTCCGATGACGATGAACTCGTCACGCGCGTCGAACTGCACTTCTCCGAGGACGGCGGCGCGACGTTCCCCACGGCCATCACGACCAACACACCCGATGACGGCTCATTCCTCTGGACCGTGCCGTCAACCTACACCGACCAGGCACGCATCCGCGTGGTCCTGCGCGACGGCGATGGCAACTCCGGCTCCGTCGACAGCCTCGACTTCAGCATCGACGGCGGCCTCCAGGTCATGACCTCGGGCATCCCCGCACTGCTCGCTCCGGGCATGGTCAACAGCTTCGATGTCACGCTCGATCCCGGCACCGAAGTACTCGTACCCGGCTCGCCCACGCTTCACTATCGCTACGACGGCGGCGCCTACCAGACCACGCCGCTCGTTCTCATCTCGGGCAACCAGTACCGCGCCGACCTCCCCGCAACCGACTGCACTGCCACGCCAGAGTTCTACGTCTCCGCTGCCGGCGCCGACACCGGAACCAAGTACGCACCCCTCGGCGCACCCGGCAACACCTACACCGCGCAGATGGGTGAACTCCAGCAGGTGGCCGTGCTTGATGAGTCGTTCGAGTCCGGACTCCCCGCCGGATGGACCACTTCGGGACTCTGGGGCGTCACCGATCAATGTGCCCCGACGGGTACCTGTGACAGCAGCAGCAACTGGGCGTATTACGGCAACGTCGGTGGATGCAACTACGACAGTGGGACCTCGCAGGGCAACCTGAATACGATGGTGACGCTGCCATCACTCGCCGCCGGCGGCAGTATCACCCTCACCTACTGCTCAGCACTTCAGACCGAAGACTTCGGCGGGTACGACATCGCCCAGTTCTCCGCAGCCAGCGGCGCCGTCGTCGATGCACCCAACGAGACACTTGTCTGGGAAGAGCGCGTCGTGGACCTGACCGGATTCGCAGGACAGACCATCGACCTCAACTGGTCCTTCGACACGATCGACAACGTCAATAACAACTTCCGCGGCTGGCTGATCGATCACGTCCGCATCGAAGCGACAGATGTCGTCTGCGACTTCACACCACCCATGTGCCCCGGCGACGCCGATGGCGACAACATGGTGGACTTCGACGACCTGAACGTCGTACTGATCAACTGGGGCACCACCGGACCCGACGGTGACCTCGACGACAACAACTCAGTGGACTTCGATGACCTGAACCTCGTCCTGATCAACTGGGGCATGGGCTGCCCGTAAGACACCTGCTCACGGCTCAGTCACAACTTCCAGGTTCGGACGCGTCGCTCGGAGCAGTTCGACGGCGCCCTCGGTCACACTGGTCTTCCAGAGATTGACGTACTGGAGCTTCGACAGGGACGCGATGACATCGATGCTGGCATCAGTGACAGCCGTCTCGCTGCAGTCCAGATGCTCAAGCACATGAAGCCGCAGCAGGGCGCGCAGGCCGCTGTCCGTGACCGCTGTACGCTCAACTTTGAGGCGTCGCAGGTTCGGGAATCGCGTGAGACCGATGATGCCGTCGTCCGTGATCGCAGTACCACCGAGATCCAGACGCACCAGGTGCTCACCCAGCGGTTCGAGCAGCTCCAGTGTTTCATTCGTCGCATTCTCGGCAAGGAGCGACAGGTTCGCCGAAACCTCGGACGAGGCCTCCAGGCGGACGGCGCGGATGCCGTGCCCCTTGAGCGCTTCGAGTTCCGCGTCAATGGCCTGCAGCAGCGCATCCTCAGTCGAGGTCATCACCTCGGGTGCCGGCTCAACCGGTTCGACCGCCGGCGCCTCATCGGTGAAGTCCAGCGTGACCGGCTTCGGTTCCACCCACGGCGCTCCTCCCTCGATCCACTGACGGAATGCCTGCACGACATTCTCAGGCAGACGATCGTCGTCAGGCGGCATGAGGTCAGGATGATCAAAGGGCAGACTGATGCGCTCGAAGAGCACACTCGCATCAACATCGCCCGCAACCACGACCGTTGACACGTCCGCCGGCCGGTCGAGACGCAACGCGCCCTTCTGCTTGCGCGGCCCGTGGCAGTGATAACACGAGTTCTCCAGCGCAGGCTGAATCTGCAATGTGAACAGTTCCGCCGCCGCCTCGTTCACAATGACTTCCGGCTCGCTGGTCACCGGAGCCTCGGCGAGCGCCGGATCCGGCTCATCCGGATCGGCAAGCACCTCAAGAATGTGGTTGGACCCGAAGACCATCTCGCCTCCGAGATACCCGACGATGCCCACGAGCATCGCCGCGAGGAGGTACACACCCCGATAGACATGCAGCACGACCGACTTCGGCTTGAACCGATCGACGAGCCGCATGGCGAGGGCGATCGCCGCGAGTCCGGCGACCCCGATCCCGACCCAGCGATGCCAGAAGAGCACGCTCTCGGCGCTGGACCCCGGGGGGTCGTAGTCGGCGAGCAGCCATCCGAACCAGGCCGCCACCCCGGCGCCGACGCCTCCGATGATCAGGCAGATCAGCGACAACTGGGAGTGCCGCCGCTTCCGCGAGAGTGCCGCGAGGGCCTCCGCGCCCGCCCCGACCATGAGCAGGGCGATGGGGAAGTGCGTCGCGGCGGGATGCAACCGGCCGAGCAGGCGCAGAAACGTCTCGATCTCCGGGAGATTGGAAGCGTCCATAGGTCATTCTATCGGCGATACAGACGTCAAAGCCCACCCAAACCCGCGCGATGCCCCCTGACAATCACAAAACCCACCCCCACCCACGGATCCCGGTTGCCACGCGCGGCGGGAAGGCTATGATGAGGCCTGCGCGGGGTGTAGCGCAGCTTGGTAGCGCGTCTCGTTCGGGACGAGAAGGTCGTAGGTTCAAATCCTATCACCCCGATTGGTACACCGGAAGGCTTCGGCAAATGCCGAGGCCTTCTGTGTTTACCGTGGGTTCAAAGACGCCCTGTCATCCGGGGCGTTCTGTGAGTGACGTGGCACGCCGGTTCAGGCCGGGCAAGTCAAAAGCGCCTATCCAGCGCAATCTACGCAGAGTCCCCACAGAGTGAGCTCGTGTCCGGAGAGTTCGAATCCTGGTGGCAATAGGCGATTGAGCCCGCCAGGGCACGCGCCAACATCAAAGACTCGATCACACGAATCACAGTGGAAGTGATGGTGGTGCTTTGTCGCAACGGCTGCTGGCTCATATCGATCGGACTGCCCGGGCACCATGACAGGAACAACCGAGCCGTCTTCGGTCAATCGGTTCAGGATTCGATAGACAGTTCGCAGCCCAAGGCTGGATGTCTGCTCCAGGGCCAGTGTGTGAATCTCCTGGACAGAGAGCGGGCGACCTGCTGTCTCGATGGCTTGGCGAATTGCCCGCTGCTGCGCGGTATCACGGCGTAGCGACATGGGTCTTCCTTTGCGCATCCAAGGTGAGGATTCGACTCACCAGTTTACGCGTTGGCCAATGTCACATTCGGGCGCCGGCGCCACTGCCGACTGAGCGACTGATATGTCAAGACGAGTGCCGCGGCGCAGATGGCTGTTGCAATCATGACGGGCAGGCTGAACGAAGCTCCCCCGACAGTCGCGGTTGCGCATTCGGTGCAGATTGAAGCGATTTCGGTGCCGAGCGGGGTGGCGGGACAATTCGGGCAGCATGCAGACATAGTGGGGCCTCCGTGTTATTGACAATGAATTGCCATTAGCATAGCTTTCCGGCTGCTGGCGTCAAGCGGCCCACTTCGGGGCTGAGCACGTCGGTCTCTGGAGACTCTCTTTGCTTGACGCCATCACCAAGCTCATCGGGAAGCGTGAACGCCTTCCCGTTACAGTCCTCTCAGGCTTCCTCGGATCGGGCAAGACCACACTGCTCAACCATGTCCTGCGTAACCGGGAAGGTCTCCGAGTTGCGATCATTGTCAATGACATGAGTGAGGTGAACATTGATGCGGAACTGGTCAGGCAGGGTGACGCCAGCTTGGATCGCGTCGAGGAAGAGCTTGTTGAAATGTCCAACGGGTGCATCTGCTGCACGCTCCGCGATGACCTGCTCAAGGCCGTTTCGCGTCTGGCGCGCGAGGGAAAGTTCGACTACCTGCTCATCGAATCCACCGGAATCTCTGAACCGCTACCGGTCGCGCAGACCTTCACTTTCGAGGACGAGGATGGACGCTCCCTCTCGAAGCTGTCCCGGCTCGACACGATGGTGACGGTGGTCGATGCGTCCAACTTCCGGCTTGAGTTTCACACATACGACGACCTGACCGATCGGCAAATGGGGCTCTCGGACGAGGACGAGCGGTCGATTGCTGACCTGCTGACGGACCAGGTTGAGTTCGCGGATGTGATCCTCGTCAACAAGTGCGACCTCGTCGATGAGGAGGAATTGCGCCATGTCGAGGCGATGATCCGGTCGCTCAACGCCGACGCCAAGATCATCCGAACGACCAATTCCGAGGTCGATCTTCGCGAGATCATCGGGACAGGGCGTTTCGACATGGAGCGGTCAATGGCGTCGCCGCAGTGGATCAAGGAGCTCAACGAGGAGCACACGCCGGAGACCGAGGAGTACGGCATCTCCAGCTTTATCTACCGAGCCCGCCGCCCGTTCCACTCGCAGCGGCTCTACGACATGGTGACGGGCGGGTTCCTAAAGACGATACGGTCGAAGGGCTTCTGCCGGCTGGCGACCAAGCATGACTTCGCGGCGATGTGGTCGCAAGCGGGCGGTTCGTTCCGGATAGAACCGGCGGGTCGCTGGTGGGCCGTCGCATCGCGCGACCGATGGCCGGACGACGCCGAGTCATGCGAGTGGATCGAGTCAAAATGGGAAGATCCGTTCGGCGACCGGCGCCAAGAGGTCGTGATGATCGGCGTGAAGCTGGATGAGGCCCACACCCGATCGCTGCTGGACAGTTACCTACTTACGGACGAGGAGCTCGCAATGGGGCCGCATGCATGGGCGGCGTGGCCGGACCCGTTCCCCGAATGGGTGTTCCAGACCGCAGGGACCGCCTGAGGAGCATCTTGCAGGACATCAATCCTGGTGCAACAACACCCGCGTCTCCAGGCTCCAAGAGCCGATCTGGGTGGCAAAAGTTGAACTGGCGTCCTGTCATCCCGATGCAACAACAGACAGGGGCCGGCAAATGCCGACCCCCGCCCTACTTGGAAGCGGTTCGGAAACGTCCTCTCAAGCTGGGGAAGCCCCGAGCTGGTTTTGGACTTCAAGCAGTTGTCGGCGCCCCTGCCAGTGTCATGGACAACGAACTCGGATGACTCAGGCTCACGACCGTGAGCACGGCCGCCGCGTTCGCCCAATAGAACCACGCGTCGAGCCCCTTGAACCCGAGCACGAAGGGGGCGATGACGAACGTGACACCCACCAGCCCGTCAACGAGCACATGGAACCAGTACGGCAGGACTCGGATGACCCCGAATTTGTGATTTGTGAAGATGGTCAGGACGAGTGCGGCGACACCTGTGCCGACCGAGAGCCACATGGCGGCGGGCGCGGACTCGCCGAGACCCAGCAGGAACGGAGCGCCCATCAGGGCGAGCGCAACGGGGTAATCGAGCAGAGCGTGGATGTCCTTGGTGACGAATCGAGGGTTCATGTGATGTTTCCTTTCATGTAAACAAGCGGTGTCAGTCGCGGGCGGCGCGAAGCAATGCGCGCACGCGTGCGCGAAGTGCGACGAGCACTTCGCGCTCAAACCACGGGTGTTTCTTCAGCCAGATGTTGTTGCGCGGCGATGGGTGCGGTAGTGCGATGCGCTCGGGGAGCAGATCTGCGTGCGCGCGCACGCTTTCAGTGAGTGTGTCGAACTCGTCTCCGAGGTACCGATCGAACGCGTACTTCCCGGTAACGACGGTGAGCGATACAGACTTGAGCCCAGTGAGCAGACGCTCGTGCCACTCGGGGGCACACTCAGTACGCGGGCGAAGATCGCCGCTCGTGCCGGTGCCGGGGTAGCAGAACCCCATCGGCAGGAGCGCGATGAGCTTTGGGTCGTAGAACTCGTCGTCCGAGACCCCGAGCCACGATCGCAGCCTTTCGCCACTCCGGTCGTCCCACGGCACGCCTGATGCGTGCGCCGCAGCACCGGGAGCCTGTCCGATTACCACGATCCGGGACTGAGCGGAGCCCTGGATCAGCGGGCGACAACCATGAGGCAGGTGCGGCTCGCAGATGCGACACGATCGGGCCTCAGTGAGGAGCTGTTGCAGTTTCATGGGAACCTCGCGATGGATAAGGGACGCGGGGCGTTCTCGCACCCCGAGTCCGTGAGTGGTTACTGACCGGAGACCTTCTTCCAGTGGTCGTGGGCCTTGCCCAGGAGCTCCTGCTGCTCGCCCTGACCCCAAAGGTCGTGCGCATTCACCTGGTCGTTGTTGAGGAACAGGTACAGGCGGTCGTCGATGACGCGGTACTTGGTCGGATCGACCGGGAACTTGTCCTCGACCGTCATCCCGAAGGCGCACCATCCGCCGCACTGCGGCTCGTACTTCGCGGGATTGGTTTTGAACATCTCGACCTGTGCGGCGGAGGTCAGGTGGTAGGTGACACCGTTGTGCTCGACCGCGAACGCCGGGTCGCCCTTCTCCGGCCTCCCGGCTGTGAAGTACGACACCGGGCTGTACCCGTCGAGCCCGATGCCGCTGGCCGGAACATTCCGCCCGTTGATGTAGGCCCTGCTCTTACTTTGTGACGCCCAGAACTCGTCCGCCTCCGCCCGCACCTTTGCGGGCTCAGCGTCGTCCCAGAGCTTCTTGGCATCGATCTCTGCGTTCTTCAGGAACAGGTGGGTCCGCCCGTTGATGACCTCGAAGCTCGTGGGATCGGGAATGAACTTCGAGTCGACCGAGCACCCGAAGGCGCAGTACCCGCCGTACGCGGGCAGGAAGCGACTCGGACTCCGCTCGAACGTGCGACGTTGGGCGTCGCTGGTGAAGAAGTAGGTGACGCCGTCGTGCTCGGCGGTGTAAAGCGGGGAGCCCGGCTCGGCGCGGTTGTGCTCGATGTACGAGACGGGGCTGTAGCCGCTCATCCCAATCGTGATCGTGTGGGGTTCAACCGCAGCATCACGCGAGTGCTGCGAAATGACATGCTGGCCGGACGACTGAGCGTGCGCGAGTGGAACGCCCGTGCCGCCGATAAGGGCCATCGCTCCGAGCGGCAGAGTAAAAACGGGACTGCGAAACATCGAGATTCTCCTTGAGAGGGGGCGACGCCCCCGAGGTACGTGAGTTGGCCGATGCACTCGCCAACCGAGGCGAGCCATGACCCGGCGCCGATCGCGAACGGCGATGGCGCGAACACGAGCCGGAAGAGACCGAGTGAGCGAGCGCGATGCTCGCGGAACTCCAGGTACCACTTGCGGCGGACGGTGAATGGTGGAATGAGGGTTGGCCACGGCCGACTCTGCCGGAGCCCGGCTCAGTCAGCGCGCACCGCCTCCAGGGACGGCCGATTGCTGTTAGAACAGCGAGAGCCCAGTCCCGTTGAGCGATGCCTGCAGAGGATCCCTGCGGTCGCTACGGGAGGATCGGGAGGATCGGATGGAATCGAGGAAGCGACTCATCACTCGGTGAACACGGAGTGTGCCCCGTCTATTCCGTCCCGTGGTCAAGAAATGAGACCCACTCTTGAGGGGCAAGGCGCCTGACAAACATCAGGCGTTCTCGGACAGAAGCCGTGTTCTCCAACGCGTTGAGCCGTACGTCTCGCGGCGTCTGTGTTGAGGCCCAGGTCAGCGGCGGCGCCGGGTCGCAGCGAACCCGGCAAGAGCGAGGAGCGTGGGAACAGCGGGCGCCGGCACGCCGGGGCCAATCGTCGCGGTGACCCGGACGCTGTCGCTGCTCGACATCCGGAACGCGTACTCGGCGGAGAGGGAGGTGACCACTCCAGCGGCGATTGGGGACTCAGTCGCCGACGTCGTGCTGGGCGTGCCGTCTGGGTCGCCGGTGAGGCGATTCGCACTGACCGAGATGACCGTTTCAGCACAACGCGAGAGTCCGCGCCTCCGCCCTCAAAGCAAGGATCTGGGCCGCAACGAGTTCAAATGGAGTCCTGTCGCCCCGATGCGCGGGTGCAGGAGAGTACGCCGCAGCGGCCGTCCATTCGGCGCGATACGCGATACGTCGTCCACCTGATATCTTCTTCACCATGAATATGCGAGTTGCAGCTTTCGCAGCCGTCATGGGTGCTGCGTGGTGGAATTGTGGCGGCTGCTCTTCGCAGCCTCACGCGGCAATGTCCCAGCCCTCTGCGCCAGAGAAGCTTTACTTCCCAAAGACCGACCCGACAGACCTCGACCTCGATCCTGAAAAACTCAGTGGTCTTGTCGAACTCGCGCAGCGATTCGTTGATGAGGATCGCATCGTCGGGGCGGAGATGCTCATCATCAAGGATCGGCGGACCGTGCTGCACGAAACGGTCGGTTGGAGCGATCGTGAAGCTCGAAAACCGCTGGCCTGCAACTCGGTGTATCGGATTCGTTCCATGACGAAGCCGTTCACGGGAACGGCCGCGCTGATGCTTATCGACGAGGGGCGTCTGCGACTGGATTCTCGCCCCGCCGAGTTCTTCCCAGCGTGGGACAACCAACGTTGCCGATCGATCACCGTCGAACAGCTCCTGACGCACAAGAGCGGATTCGAGCAGGAGGGATGGCCTGTCCCGACGGCAAGTCTCAGTCGCCTCCGTGAACTGGTTGACGCATGCGGCGAGCAGGGCCCACAACATGCACCGGGCGAGCAGTTCACGTACAGCGATGTCAACTCGTTTGCACTCGGCGCCCTCGTCGAGCATATCACCGGACAACCCATCGAGGTTCAGATCCAGAAGCGGATCCTTGACCGTCTCGGCTTGGTGGACACGCACACCATGTTCGAACCCGAAGCGCCGTGGGCGCATCGGATGAACCCGACCTACCAACGCGATGAAGGCACCGGAGCCTGGATCAAGTACTGGAGTCCGGATCAGGAACAGGAGTTGCGGTACTTCCGCGCTTCGGGCGGGCTGTACTCCACGGTCGGTGACTACGCCCGATGGCTCGTCTGCTGGATGGACGGCACACGCCTCCCCGGACCATCCGATGACCGCTTGCTGTCGCAACCCATCGTGGACGACGCGTTGTCCGAGCACGGCGCGGACGAGAACGGAGAATACGGGTACCACTGGGGCGTACAGAGCGCCGAACCGACGACCTTCGGTCATTCCGGTTCAGACGGCACCGTGGCCCTGGCTGTACCGTCGCTCGATCTCGTCGTGCTGTACTTCACTCAATCGCGCGGCGAGGACACCATCACCGAATGGCTCAGGGCGTCCTGGCGCGCACTGAAGCCTGACTGACCGACCGGCTTGTCGCGCGACTGATGCAGAAGATGGCTCGGGTCTCAAGGCTCCATGAGGCGAATGAGCTTGCAAAGACGTTCCGCATGTCCGCTAGACCGTACGCTGGAACTTCCCCCTTCTACGGCGTTGAAGTACTCTCCACATCCATGAGAATGAGCACTACGACGAACCCCAACTGATCGACTGGATCACGCAGGCTGCCGCGTTGCCCGACGAATCGCTCTTCTGAGCATCAGGAATCATGGAACCCGATCGAGCGAATGACCAAGAACAGGGCATGGACGCTCCCGCAGACACCCGGGCGGATACCACTCCGCCCGAGACCTCCGATGCCGATGCGCCGACACGCAAGGGCGCCGGACGCTTGGCGCGCCTGCCGCGGCAACTGCTGCGTCGCACGCCCTTCGAGGGTGACATTCATCCGACCCGGGTTCCCCTGTTCAGTCTCGCCGGGCGCCCGACGGCGCCCTTTCCTCACCCCTGGAATTACCGGGACCCGATTCGCATTCTCGAAACCTACTTCTGGAACGCCGATCGAGAGGAGGGGGACGGCCGCCACAACCGTTACCTCGATGTCCCCGGCTTCGCGCCGGTCTTCGTCACCCGTGACCCCGGGGTGATCCGCGCCATATCAACGATGACCAGCGATCGGCCGGGCCACTTCGATCGAGACACTCTCCCCACCGCCGGCATCGCGCGGGCCACCGGAACCGAGACGCTTCTCTACGCCAACGGGCCCGCATGGAAGCGACAGAAGAAGATCTCGACCCCGCCCTTTGCACGCACCACGCTCTTTCAACCCGAGCAGTTTCACGAGTTCGAGGCCACCTTCCGCGCCACGATCGCGCATCGACTTGAGGCCCTTGCCCGACTCGAGACAGCGGATAACGCGCCCGTACGGATCGACCTTGAACCCGAGATCAAGGCCGTTATGCTCGAGATGCTCGTGAACAACTTCTTCGGGGCCGACGTCGCATGGCCTGAGATCCGCGACCGGTATGTTCCGGCCCTGGATCGGGTCATCGACCACATCGTCACCGACACCGTGCTCACCCGCGTCGGACTCCCGACCTCACTGCTCGCACCCTTCTCACGCCGACTGCGCGCCGTCGACGATGCACGCGCGGACTTTGAACGCCTGACCGATCTGGCATTGAAGGGGCGCGCTGAAGGACGCGGCCTGTGGAAGCAGTTCAAGTCCGATGCGCCGGACGAGGCGCTTCGCGGCAACATTCGGGTCTTTCTCGCCGGAGCCCTCGAAGCAACGACGTCTTATGCCGGCTGGGCCATCGCCCACCTCGCCCGCCACGAAGTGGCCCGCAACCAGATCGCGCACGAAGTCGCGCACATCGATGCCTACACACCTGAAGCGCTCAACGGTGCACGCACGTTCCTGAATGCGCTCAACGAGACACTTCGACTGACACCCTCCCTTTACTTCCATCCGCGCCGCGCCACCGCAGATACGTGGATCGAGACACCGACCGGTCGACGCCTGCATATCCCCGCTGGCACACATATCCTTCTCGACATCTGGCATGCCAATCGGCACGACGATCACTGGGGCCCCGAGCGCACCGGGTTCCCGGCGTCCACCTTCGAACCCGCACGCTGGGACTGGATCGAAGAGCATGAGATCGACATGCGCGAGCTCCTGCATTTCGGCTTCGGACACGGCCCGCGCTTCTGCCCCGGCAAACACCTCGGCCAGTTGGAGGTGGCACTCGTGGTCGGCGCCTTCGTGAAACTCTTCGACTTCAGGGCGATCAGCAGTGACAACCCGCATCGCGCCGGAGTCTCGACCAAACCGGGGGATGGAGTTCACCTCGAACTTGCACGTCGAACCACACCGCCCGGCCCGCCACCCGACGCACCGTCCGAGTCCGGACCCGGCTGCCCATGGCATACGTCCTGAACCCGTTCAGTCAGTCCGCCAGTACCGCTCCATCTGCAGGTACAGGAATGACGCCGACCAGGCAATGAGAATCAGGCCCGCCAGCGCTTCACAACCGGCAAACAGCTTCATCGGACCCATCGGCACCAGGTCACCGAAGCCCAGTGTGCTGTAGCAGGCGAACGAGAAGTAAAGCGAATCCAGGAACTGATGCTGCACATCCCCCGCGAGTTGCGCTTGCGAGTTCAGTTGCTGAAGGAGGAAGACACCCAGGCCGAACGCCAACACCTCCGTCACATGGGCTGCCCCGGTCGCAAAGACCCCCAGCAGAATGCGACGCTTCGGTCGCGTGTGGTGCCGCGACATGAAACTGGACGCGCGCACCAGCACCTCGAAGTGAATGCCGACGCACAACACGCAGATGCTGACCAGGATGACGATCGTCACCGCCATGGACGGGAGAATACCTGATCTGGCCACGCCGGTCCGGCATTCAGCCGGCGTCCGGGCGCCCCGCCTTCACCCAGTGCGTCGGTATCCCGATCCGCCTGAGCAACGCAGCCAACTGACCGGTGTGATGCTGAATGTGACGGATGTTGTAGATGTGCAGTTCGAACCGAGGCACGCCGACCCAGGGAAACCCCGATGGCCCGTCGAGGGGAGTATCGTTCCCACCCGGCCGGAAGACATCGCCGATCAACGCCATGCAGTGATCGACGTAGGCCACCATCTCTTCCTGCGAGAAACGCCGGCTTGGATACTCCTCTTCGAGTTCCTTCATGCCCTCAGGCTGGAAGTCCGGAACATCCTCGCCTTGCGCACGCCGCGAGACCCGATCCTCGACGATGCTGACATACGTCTCCTCGTCCGCCGTCAGGTACGTCTCGGTGCAGTAGAGCGTGTGATAGACCACCTGCCAGAAGGGATACTTCGCGACGGGGTCGTCCCAGTGCTCCGGCGGGCACACGCGGACACATTCCGCGAACATGGAGAGCGCCGCTTCGAGTTGACTCTGAAGGATGGACCGGATCCCGGCATCGTCATACGCCAAGGTCAGCCCTCCCGTTCCGCAGCGCGCTCGATCGCCTCACGGAAGTCAGGATCCTTCTCCATCTGCTCCCGCAGTTCCTCGGTGACGTCGTCCGGCGGACGCTTGACAGGCCACAATGATTCGTCCTCGCCCCACCAGCGCACCATCCACGCCTCCGGGAACGGGAAGGGCTTGCCACCCGGCAGGACGACCTTGACGCCGAAGGTCTCCACCTCGTCCTGCTTCGTCACCCAGTAGCCATGCCTGTCCCCGCCGACATACACCCCAAGGGTCTCCCAGTTCTCTGGGCCCCCCGTCGGGTACCACGTCTTCCACGTGCCCGACTTCAGGTCGCCTTCCCAGTGTCCGAGCGTCTTGGGTGAACCATCCTGCCACCACTCGCGGAAGAGACCGTTCTTGCTTCCCTGCTCGAACGTACCGGCCGTGCGCGCCGTCCCATCGGGCCACCACTCGAAGTAGGGACCGTGCCGGACTCCATCCTCGTAATGCGTCAACTGAATCACGGCGCCGGACGTATCAAACGCGTACCAGTCGCCGCTCGGCACGTTGAGGTCGAACTCCACGCGCGCCCGCTCCAGTCCATCCGCATCAAATGTCCGCCACACTCCGTGCCGCTTGTCATCCCGGAATTCACCGACGGTCCGACCACCCAGCTCATCCCAGAAGGTCCACAGACCCTCCTTCACACCACCCACGTAAGGACCCCGGCCCTTCAGGCTGCCGTCGTCCCACCAGTACGTCCAGATGCCGGACTCCTTGCCATCCGTGTAGAAGCCCTCGCGATCAAGCAAACCATCCGCGAAGTACCACGTCACCGGGCCATGGCGGACTTCCTCGGACCCGCCGTCCTCCGCCGTCGTCACGCGGACCCGCCAGGACTCCTTCACGCGGCCATTCTGATACCGGGACTCACGCAGTTCGGTCACGCCCTCCCATTCGGGCACGTCCGCCTGCACCGAGGCCACCGTCATCTCACTCCCGGACCCGGCTTCAGATCCAGATCCAACGCATCCTGCCAGCATCACACCGCACATCGCGGCGACAACAATCCAATACCTTCTCATCAGGTCGAGCTCCTCTCAGTCACATCGATTATAGAGAAGACTCGCCGAACGGTTGCCAGACCTCAGCAGGTCGTTTCCCAGAGCGCGAGTACCAGGTTCAGGTCCTCGAAGTCCACGCTCCCGTCGTCGTTGGCATCGCCGCCCGGACCCGTTCCGCCCCAGTTGATGAGGACAGCATTCAGATCCTCAAAGTCGACGGCGCCATCGCCCGTGACATCTCCGTCACACAGCGGCGGGGTGTACTGGATCGTCCAGAATCGGATATCCGTCATCAGCGAGGCGCGGGCTGCTTCGTTTCGAACAAGTGTCGTCGGATCGGTCACGCGAACGACGAGTTGGTGCGTCCCCGTCAGCGGCAGGGTCGCCAGATCCAGCGACGTCTCCGTCCAGACCTCATTCCCATCGAGTTCCCAGGAGATCTCAAGGTCATGCCCGACGGGCTGCATCGGCGTGACCCAGACAGTCTCGGTACCGGAAAGAGTCAGCCCCGAAATGTGCGAGGCGTCGTCGATCGGGTCCACGATCCGATAGATCTCGATGATGATCCCCTCCGCTCCCACCAGGTTGAATGGCCGCCCCAGTGAACGCATCATCGAGTTGTTGGTCGGGCGATAGATGCCCTGCTCGCTGTATCCACCACCCTCATACGTCCAGTGAAGACCGTCCCAGGCCGAGTCGGTCGTACTCAGCCAGTTCACCCACTTGGTCCCGTCGGCATCCATCTCCAATGCAGTCAGCTTCGACAAATTGGAGCGAGACGGCTCTCCACCCTGGTAGACCTGCGGGCCGCCGTAGTCATACTCGTCCGCCAGGTCGCCCAGCGAATGCCCGAACTCATGGATCGCGATGTCCGCCGCGAGGCTGTTCGCCCCGGACATGGTGGCGAGGTCGGCGGAGGTGTAGCCCGCGCCTCCGTACTTGCTCGAGTTCGCCACGGCGAGGACGAGGTCGACATCCGGAGCGGCGTTGGCAAAGCTGTACGCCTTGCCGACATTCACGCCGAGCAGCCGCTCAATGCCGCTGGTCCAGAATGCCATGTCCATCGCCGTGTTCCTGTAGATTCCGAAACTCGGGTCATGATCAACCCCGGAGTCCTGGGACACCACATCGACGAGGTGTGTGTTGAAGTAGCTGGCGTAAGTATCGAAGGGCGGATACGCGAGAAAGGCGTCCAGCGCACTGTTCGCATGATTGTGGAACTGCGTCATCTGCCCGGCGGTGTAGCCGTCACCCACCGCGACAACATCGATCCGGTTCGCCGTGTTCAAGCCACCCCGCGACTGCACACCGGCGATCGGAAGCGGTCCCTCCAGGCCGGCCAGCGACACATCCAACTGGTAGCGACCACCCTCAAGCAGCAGGTTCTCACCGGGCATGCAGCAGTACACCGTGTCGCGGACCTGCGTGTGATCGTTCGCCCCATGCAGGTGCGCAAACTTCTCAAGCAGCCGTTGCGGAGGCTGTGCCAGGCCGGAAGCGGCCACCAGAAGGGCACCCATCGACACCGTCGCAGTTCGCATCATCATCGTCTCCTCACGAGTTCACTGGCTGACTCAGAGCCTACCTGCTCAGTGCCCGGTACGGAACAGCGATGTGAAACGTTCCGCATGTTCGCCAAGGGGCTAAGATTGGTCCCGTAATCACCCCGCAATCACTCGGAATCCTCCCCATGGCCAATATCCTCGTTGTCGGCCCCCACCCGGATGATCAGGAACTCGGCATGGGTGCCACCATCGCCCGCCTGGCCGCGGAGGGGCACAATATCCTGCTCCTCGACATGACCAACGGCGAACCCACCCCCTTCGGTGACCCGGAGACCAGGGGCAAGGAAGCCGACGCCGCAGCGGAGATCCTCGGCGTCAGGCGAAAACTCCTCGGGCTTCCCAACCGCTCCGTCCAGCACACCCTCGAAGCACGCCACGCTGTCGCCGGAGTCATCCGTGAATTCCGCGCCGACATCGTCTTCACACCCTTCTTCGAGGACGCTCACCCCGATCACCGCGCGGTCACCCGCATCGTTGAGGATGCGCGCTTCGACGCCAAACTCACGAAGATCGATCTGCCGGGCGACCCCATCTATCCGCGCTGGCTCTTCTACTACTACGCCACCCACCTCCGGTGGGTCGCGAACCCCAACTTCCTGATCGACGTCTCGGGCTACGAACAGGTCAAGCACGACAGCATCGTCGCCTACCACACGCAGTTCGTCATGCCGGAGAAGAACCGCCAGGTCGTCGAATGGGTTGCAAGCGCACTCCGCTACTTCGGCTCGCGTATCGGGACCGCCGCCGCCGAGCCCTTCTTCACCAAGGAGCCCATCGGCCTCGATGGTCTCCGTGGGCTGACGCTCTGATGCCACTCGCCCCCCTGCTGACCGAGCGACTCCGCCTGCGCCCCCTCAGACCCGACGACGCCGATGATCTCTTCGTCATCACCGGCGACCCCGTTGCCATGCAGTACTACCCCGCGCCCAAGACACGGGAAGAGTCAGATGCATGGCTTCAGCGCTCACTCGATTGCTTCAGGAATCACGATGGCCTCGGCCTCTGGGCCATCGAGCAACGGGAGACCGGCACCTTCCTCGGCGTTGCGGGCATCGTGCCGCAGGATGTCGAAGGCACGTGCGAATACGAGATCGGATACCTCCTGCAGCGCCGGCATTGGGGCCGGGGGTTCGCCACGGAGGCCGCAAGCGCCTGGCTCCAACACGGACTCCACGAACGTAACTTCTCACGCCTCGTCAGCCTCATTGGTGCGGACAACACCCCCTCCCGCCGCGTCGCCGGACGACTCGGGATGACGATCGAGCGGACCGTGACCATGTGGGGACTGACCCTGGACCTCTGGGTCAACCAGCCAGTCGGAGCCGATGCTGTTCACTCGTAGCGCATCGAGCCGGGACACCCCTCGTCCCGACTGACCCGGGACACGCAGCGAATCAAAGCGCTCCGGAGACCACCGGGAACTCCGGCGGGCACAACTCCGGGCGATCGTTGAGCCACGACACGAGCCACTCGTAGCCGTCCACCAGGCGGGGACCCGGGCGGCTGAACATCGCATTCCCATCCACCACCGCCACCCGTCCGGCGCGGACCGCCGGGAGTTCGTCCCACCAGGACCGGCCGCGAAGGTCGCGTTCCAGCGCCGCGACAGCCTCGTCGAGCGTAAGGCCGCACGGCGCCACGACGATCGCGTCCGGTGCCACACCGACCAACTCCTCCACGCTCACCTCTCGCGAGGCCCCGGCACGTCGATGAGCCATCTGACCGCCCGCGCCGGCTCCGGCCCCCTCCATCGCCTCCGTCGGGTTCAGCGGATGTGAACCGCCCGCGCGCTCGACCAGTTGTGGCGTCCAGTGCCCGGCGACGAACAGCGGATCCGTCCACTCCAGCACCACCACGCTCGGCTCAGCCACGTACGGCGTGACGTGATCCGCCGCGCGGAAGAAACGTTCCCGCAATGCAATGACCGCCCGCCTCGCTTCCTCCGCCAGTCCGACCGCCTCACCCACTCGCACCACGTCATCAAGTACATCCTCGAAACTGCCGGGGTTGAGGCTGACCACTGCAGGAGCCAGATCCATGCTCGATGCGAGGCCTCGAACAGCGTCAAGATCAATGGAGCAGACGCGGCAGAGGTCCTGCGTGAGGATGACGTCCGGCGCGAGTGCCTGCACCCTTGCCGCGTCGAGTCGGTACAGAGAGTCGCCGTCAACGAGTGCGGCGCGGACATCCCGGTCCACCTGGGCTGAGGCGCCCCCGGTAAGCCGGGAAGCGGTCACCACGGGGCGGTCGGCGATGCCGTTCGGGAAGTCACATTCGTGGGATCTGGCGACGAGTCTCGACGCCCCCCCGATCAGGCACAGGATCTCCGTCGCAGACGGGAGCAGGCTGATAACACGTGGCGACGTGGTCTCGGGTATTCTCGTGGCCATTGCGGGCATGGTATCGCCCCCGCACGAATGGAATCGACCCCGGATGGCAAGACCACCGGGCGACGGGATCGGGACCTCGGATGCGACAATCCGGGCCCGCTGGACGATGCAAGGCAGAACGTAGAGAATCCGACCATGAAGCAAACCACGCCCGCCTCCAGACCAACGCAGCCCCGACGCGGCACCGGTCGACTCGCCCTGCAATGTTCGGCTTTCGCTCTGGCGGCGGCCGTGCTCGCTTCAGCGGCGCAGAGTCAGCCGGACAGAAGCGACGAGAAGACGCCCCAGGAGAGGGCGCGCGAGGGCGTCCTCGATCGGTCACGCGAACTGGACCAGGCCCGCGTCGATCGGTTCGACCGCCTCAACGATGACCAGAAGAGGCAACTCAAGGAAAACTTCGAGAAACTGTCCGTCGAGGACATGCGGAACATGGGCTACCCGGACTCCTGGATTGCTCGGGAGTTCCCGGACAAGATGGTCGAGATCGGCATCGACCCCGCCGACATCCTCGGTGGCAACGGCGATGAAGGCGACGCCATGGCCGTCCTGCCTGAAGGGGATGAAACAGGATTCTTCGCCGATGCCGACGGCATGGTCGAGATCAACCTCACGGGTGAGGTGCGCCTGATCACGCTGCTCAACCTCATTGCCGATGGCCTCAATCTCAACATCTTTGCCGACCCGCAGGTCGAGTCCGGCAACCACTCCGTCTATCTCAAGGCGCCCATCAAGATCCCGGTCGAGACCGTCCTGCCTCTCATCCGCGTCCTGCTTGAAGACAAGGGATTCATCATGACGCAGGACGAGGACTTCGGCTGGTATCGCGTGAGCCAGTTGCCGGACACACTGCCGGATCCCCGGGATCCCTCCACGCGCATCATCCCGACCCAGTTGATCCGACCGAGTACGCTGAAGGCCCTGCTTGAGAACGCTCTCGCCAACTCGGGACAGCAGGCCATCCGGATCACATCAATCGACGAACTCGGAGTCCTGATGGTGACCGGCGGGCCGCGAATTCTCAGCAATGTCGAGGACCTCATCGCCAAGTTCGCCTCAATCGCCGATGGCCAGCAGTTCCATCGTTTCCCCCTCAGCTTTGTCAACGCCAGTTATGCGCAGACGCGCATCCTCGAATTCAACGGCCTCGGCGCCAGTGGCGGCGTCAGACCCGGCGTCGCCACCAATCCGGGCACCGGTGCACCGTCCGTCCCCTCCGGAGCGCTCATCAACCTCGAAGGCAACCTCCTCGTCGATCACGGCAACGCCCTGATCTTCAAAGGCACATTCGAGGAAGCCGAACAGGTCGCACGCTGGATCGAACTCGTGGACAAGGTCACTTCGCTCGTCACGAAGCGCTACGCCGCGGGCAAGGTGCTCTACGACGTCATCGGCGCCGCTGAACGACTCGGCCTGGGAACCGTCTCGGAGAGCGGGGTCAGTACCACCGGTACCACGAACCTCGGCGGCATCAACACCCAGCGCAACAACGCCCTGACCCCGACGCAGTCCTCGACATCTTCCGTCACAGGAAGCCACTTCAGTGTCGACTACACGGAAGGATCATTCGTCTACAGCGGTACACCGGAACAGCATGAGATCGTCGCCGATCTCGTCCAGAGCTTCCGGGAAACCGTCATCGACAACCGCGTCGAACTCCACACCTACCAGCTCGATCATGCCAAGGCCGGCAACCTCGCCGAACTGCTCAAGGCCATTGTCGAAGAACAGCAGGCGCTCGGGAACAACTCCGCGCTCCTGCCGAACTCGCGCCAGAACCTTCGCGGCGGCACCGGGGTCCTCCAGGACCGGATCTTTGACGACTTCATCGACGACGGTGAGACCACCGAAGATGGTCCACTCGCTGATGTGAACTCTGAGACCTCGACCATCGTGGCGGACGGTGAACGCAACCAGTTGATCATCAAGGCAACAGCGCGAGATCACCGCACCTTTGCCCGCCTGATCCGCGAACTCGATCGACGTCAGCCACAGGTGCACGTCCGCGCCCAGATCGTCTCGGTCACGACGCTCGACAATTTCGACTGGGCCGTCGACCTCCAGATCAACGAGGGCGACTTCCTCGCCTTCACGAGTTTCGGCCTCGGTGCACCGGGCATGGTTGCAGAGGCCGCCCGCATCGTCCCCGGGGGACTCCCCGGCCTCACCTCCGCAGTCATCAAAGACGACTACGTCCCCTACATCTTCAACATGCTCGAATCCGTCGGCGACACCCGCATCGTTTCCGCCCCGGAACTGCTCGTCGCTCCGTCAGCGGGGGGCGGAACAACCGGTATCGGTACGGGCGCCGGAGTCGGAACAGGCGCCGGTTCGGGAGGCAACACCGGGAGCGGCTCCAATACCAGCGCAAGCGTCAGCAGCACGCGGCGGGAGCCCTACGCCGAGATCTCTCAGGGGAATGCGACAACAGTGCAGGGGCAGGGTGGCGAGGCCCAGGCGGGTACAAAGCTCGACATCTCAGACCTCACCATCAGTTCCGGTGGATTCGTGAATTTCCAGTACACGCTCGAACTCTCCAGCTTCGACTTCGGCGGCCAGGTCGCCAACCTCGCGCCTCCGACCCAGGAGGAACTCTATACCTCGACCGTGACCGTTCCATCGGGCTCCACCATCGTCGTCGGCGGACTTCGCCTCGAGCGGGAATCGGACAGCGTCGACCGCCTGCCCATCCTGGGCGAGATCCCGTTTCTCGGGGCGCTCTTCCGCAATCAGAGCACCCGCAAGTCCATCACCACGATCTACGTCTTCATCACCCCTACCATTCAGGCAGACGAGTATTTCAGGGATCTCATCCTCCTGACCGAAGGACCTGCCCGTGACATGGGCATCGACACCGATCGCATCCCGCTCAAGCCCATCCGCATCGGACTGTCACGCGAGCAGTTGAACAACCCCCGTCTGCTTCCGACCAATCAGCCCTGACCAGCCTCACACATGACCGAAGAGCACGACATCCCGCCCATCGACCCCGCGCCGACAAACCCGTCGGAGCAGCCGGAGTCGCTTCCGGATCTCCCCGAGGTCCCCTCGCCGCTGAATGGCAGCGATGGCCTCGAGCGAATCGCGAAGATGCTCAGCCCCGTTTCCGCGCGGGCTGAACACATCCGCCAGTTCGCCTCCACACCCGGCGCCGATGAAGAACCCTGGGACGTCCTGCTCTCCAGCACCGCCACCGATGAACACTCGGCGCTGGAGGCACTCGCCCGGCGCTACGGACTCGAGTTCGTCCCTGAGCCACGCCTCGATGACTCAGCCGAACGCTTCTTCGATCGAGTGCCCGCCGCCGCCGCACGCCGACACCAGGTCGCCGGCCTGCGCCGCCAGGGAAGAGCCATGGTGATCGCCACCAGCCAACCCCTCCAGCCCGCGGTCTTCTCGCTCCTCGAACGCTACCTCGACCTCCCCATCCGGATCGTCCTCGCACCGCGGGCCGCCGTCGCCAACCTCATCAATCGCGGCTACGAGCAGCGTCAGGATCTCGTCACCGAGATCGTGGAGGACATGCCGCTCGATGAGAGCGCGATCGAGTCCGCGGCCTCATCTCTGTCGCAGGCCACCGATCTCCTCCAACTCGCGCGGCAGACGCCCGTCATCCGCCTCGTCAACATGATCCTGTTCGAAGCGCTGCGGCGGCGCGCCTCTGATATTCACGTCCAGCCGCTTGAGAATCGCCTGCTCATCCGCTTCCGGGTCGATGGCATGCTGGTCGACGCCTTCAGTCCGCCACTGAGCCTCGCACCCGCAATCTCATCGCGTCTCAAGGTCATGGCGGAACTCGACATCGCCAACCGGCACTCGCCACAGGACGGCCAGACCACGGTGCGCATCGGCTCACGCAAGATCGACATCCGTCTCTCCTGTGTACCGACCATCCACGGCGAGAGGCTCGTCCTGCGACTGCTCGACCAGAGCCAGACGGAACTGCACCTCGACACCCTCGGCATGTTCGCCGAGATGCAGGAGGAACTGGACGACCTCATTTCGCGCCCCAACGGCATGATCCTCGTCACCGGCCCCACCGGCTCCGGTAAGACCACGACGCTGTACGCCGCAATGGAACGCATCGATCGCGGCACCCGCAACGTCATGACGATCGAGGACCCCGTCGAGTACCACCTCGATGGCATCGCACAGGTGCAGGTGAACGTCAAGCGCGGCGTCACGTTCGCCGCGGGGCTGCGTTCTCTCCTGCGTCAGGATCCGGATGTGATTCTCGTCGGTGAGATCCGCGATGCGGAGACGGCGTCGCTCGCCGTGCAGGCCTCGCTCACCGGCCACCTCGTACTCGCCACGCTGCATACCAACGACGCCCCGAGTGCCATCTCACGACTTCAGGACATCGGGATCGAACCCTTCCTGATCAGTTCCTCGCTCCTCGCGGTCATCGCCCAGCGTCTGCTCCGGCGCTGTTGTGCCAAGTGCAATCACTCCGGCGAGCAGACGGAACCCGGCGGAGTGGTCACACGCTGCGATGCCTGTCTTGGCACCGGCTTTTCGGGACGCGTTGCGATCTTCGAAGTCATGCATATGTCAGATTCCATCCGCCAGCAGACCATGACCTCCGCCGACGCCGTCGCGATCCGTGAGATCGCCCGCGCCGAAGGCATGCAGAGCATGCTGGAGGATGGCCGGACCAAGGTGGCCCGGGGCCTGACCACCGATACCGAACTGGCCCGCGTCCTCGCCTAGGAGCCCGATCCGTGTCCGCTGCGCCCTCCCATCAGTTCCTCTTCCAGGCGATGACCGCCACCGGTGGCAAGAAGTTCGGCTTCCGCGCTGCGCCCAGCGAGTCCGTCCTCGCAGAGGAACTCCGGCGCGATCACCTCATGCTCCTGCGGGCATGGAAGTTGCCCGGCACCGCGGCCGCGACCAGGCGCATTCCCCTCAAGGACGAAGTCCTGCTCAATGAGCAACTGCACGCCCTCCTCGATCGTGGCGTCCCGCTGGTTGACGCGCTGGAAGTGGCGGCGAGCGTCGTCAGCAAGCAGACACAGCCAACGGTCGAGAAGCTCCGTGAGTTCGTCGCGGCTGGTGATTCATTCGCCGGCGCATGCACCAAGGCCGGCGGCTTCGACCCGGTAGCGATCGCGGTCTACGTCTCCGCAGAGCGCACCGGCGATCTGGCCACTGCAGCCGGTCGACTCATGACGGCCGCGCGGCGACGCATGAAACTGCTGGGACGGGCCATCACGATGATGATCTACCCGTCCGCCATCGCGACGCTGAGCCTGCTGGTGGTCACGGCGATGCTGGCCTTCATCGTGCCGATGATCGGGCGCCAGCTTGACGACACCGGTGGCCAGGTCCAGATCAACGCCTTCTCGCGCGTAGTGATCGACGCCAGTTACTGGATCAACGCCAATTTCAATTACATCCTGCTCGGGGTCGTTCTCGCGATCATCGCCATCATCGCCTTCCGGGAACGAGTCGGCGCGTTCTTCATGCGGGTCTTCAACCGGCTCCCGGTGATCCGCTCGCTCGTCCTCACGATCGAACTGGCTCGCTTCTTTGCCATCATGGGCGCGATGACCAGGTCCGGTGTCCCACTCGCGGACGCCCTGGGCACCGCCACAAAGCTCATCAGCAGCCAGACCCTCAGGGGCCAGCTTGAGTGGCTTCGCCAGAGCCTCGTGGATGGCGGGGTGCTCAGGAATCTCATCGAACGGGTGGACGCGCTGCCCTTCGCCACGCGTAAACTCCTCATCGCGGCGGAACGCTCTGGCGACCTCGATGCCGCCTTCGAAACCCTCTCAGCCGATATGGCCGATGAGGTGGATAAGAAATCCGAACGCCTGATGGCCCTCCTCGAGCCGGCCGTGATCCTGACCATGTTCGCACTGATCGGACCTCTGCTCCTCGCGATTGCGCTCCCACTCCTCACAATGAGCATCGAGGGCGATGCCTGACGGTACAACAAGCAGGACCCATCACGGAGATCGCAGAGAAATGCAACAGACACATTCCCGGACCCGCCGCGGCTTCTCGCTGCTCGAACTCATGGTCGTCATCCTGATCATGGGTGTGCTGTCCACCATTGTCGGAATCAACATCTTCAAGCAGCAGGACAAGGCCAAGGTCAGGGCGACACAGATCCAGATCGAAACGGTCGCCAAGGCTCTGCGGATCTACAAGCTCGACCACGACGAGTATCCGCCCTCCGGCCGGCTGGACCTGGTCGAGGGCGAACTCGACGGCGAGGCCGTCGATGCCTGGAAGCGGCGGCTTGAGTATTACTATCCCTCGGCCAACTGCGAGTTCATGATCATCAGCAACGGCAAGGATGGCATCCCGCAGACCGAAGATGACATCGTCCACGAGCAGCCCTTCGACAACCAGGGATGATGAGATACACCGCACGCCGAGGCATGTCGCTCCTGGAAGTCGTCATCGCGATCGCGATGCTCGGCACCCTCGGCGCCGTGCTCCTCAGTGCCATCATGTTCATGGAAAAGTCGGCGCGCCGATCGGATCGACGACTCGAAGCCATTGAGGTCGCACACCGCATCGTTACGCAGGCGCTTGTGAATCGCCAGGAACTCCCCGACGACAAACTGCCCATTCAACACGGTGACAACCTGTATTACTTCCGCCTCCAGCACAACATCATCGTGCTCGAAGCGGAAGACGAGCAGGGACCGATCGAATCCGAGAGTATCCGTCAGCGCGATGCCGGCATCGCGCAGCAGATCAAGAACAAGCTGCACCAGATCGTTGTCCAGGTACTCCCCGCTGACCCCCAGGGCAACCTCACTTCCGCCCAGCCCCTCGTGACCGTCAGCCGTGTCTACGACATCATGAAGGGCGACGAAAAAGAAGTGATTCAGCGCATCTTCGATATCGTCGAGCAGGAGCAGCAGAGAGGCCGGAGTCGCGGCAGCAACGGGGGGCGCTGACATGAAGCGCGGACGCCCATCCAACCGTGGCTTCACGCTGCTGGAGATGCTCCTCGCCGTCACGCTCTCTTCGCTCGTCGTTCTTGCCACGATGTCCATGCTGATGATGATCTACCGCTCTGAGAAGCGTCTCGGCTCAGTCGCAACGGACAACGAGGATCTCGCCATCACGCAGGAGATCATCCGCCGGGCCATGCAGTCCCTGATCGCTGCCCCCCCGCTCTCCGATGAACAGATGGATGAACTGTTCCCCGACGCAAACGGAGAATCGCTCGAAGAAGAGAGCACCCCCGCGGACGTGGCCACCGGGCTGATCGAGAACGAGGAAGAAGCCGGCAATGCTCCCGACCCGCTCCTCGCTGAAGTCGATACCCGCCCCCGCTTCGATCTCCACTTCGTTCCCAGCGAGGCGGGCATGATCCCCCGCCTTGAGATCGTCACCTTCACATCGCCCGCGCCGAGCAGCACGATCAATGCCGAAGAGGACCCGCTCGGTGCGCTCGTTGTGCTGCTCCAGGACACTTCCGCTGTCCGGGGCGCATTCGAACTTGTGCAGATGTCGGATGGAACATGGTCCCTTCAGTGGGTGCCCCTCGAGCCGTGGGGATACCCCACTCTGCTGATCAAGGACGTGCAGTACATCGAGTGGGAAGCGCTTCAGCGTCGATCGCAGGGCGGCGAATGGCAATCCGTCTTCTCCTCTTATCTCGACGTCCAGTATCCCGAAGCGGTCCGCCTCATCCTCTGGACAAGCAACGGCTCGAAGATCGACTGGCTCTTCAAGGTCGAAGTGATCCCGGGAGAAGCACTGTGACAGCGCGTCGCACAACCCGACCCGGATTCGCCCTCGCCTATGTGCTCCTGCTTGTCGTGGTCGCTTCCGTCATGATCGCCGCGGGACTGATGCGCACCGGCGCCCAGGCCCGGGTCACGCAGCGTCGCGTCGACGGCTACCACGAGTATCACGAACTCATGAGCATCGTCGACACCATCGACTTCTGGGCCACGGCCGTCAAGAATCCGTCGGACGTCATTGACATGGCACGCAATGGCGGCGAACGGGCGACCATCCGGCTCAGGGATGACCTCCGACTCCAACTCCGCATCAGCGATGCCCAGGGCACCGTGCTCGCGCGGCTCGATCGCTCACCCGATCAGGAACGGACGGACTGGCTGCTCCGGACCCTGGAACTGCTCGGCCCGGAGAACATCGACCGCTACACACGGAAGGCCGGCTCCTTCCAGATCTCATTCAACGCCGCCGAGGAGCCTGTGCTGGCCGCGGTCGCCGACGGCAACGGCGAGCTCTTCAATGCCCTCCTCACCGCCCACGCCCAGCGACCCGAGACCTCCCACGACTTCGAGAAGCTCCTCCAGAACCAGGGCGTCGATGTCGAGACCACCCGGGCACTCAGCCAGAGGTATTTTACCTTCTCACCCTCCGTTCTCCGCATCGACGCCGTCCTCTACTCGCCATTCGTCGAGGAGGAACGCTACTACACCATCCTGATGGAACTTCGCGGCGGCGACGCCTACTTCTACGAGTGGAAAAAGCTCAAGTCCATACCTTCCGGCCGTCGGGGCTCAACGACCTGACCAGTTGTCGGTAAGCTGAGCGGCAGTCGGAGGCCGTTTTTCTGGCGGCCTTCGGGCTCACGGATCGAGAAACCAAGATGCTGGCACACGCCCACAACAAGTACCTTGTCATCCTCGGCTTCATCCTCGCCGGTGGACTCGCTGCCGGTGTCTGGCTGATTGACTTCGGTTTTCTGAACCCCGAAGAGTTTCAGCGCCCGACATCCGAGCCGAAGACGGAACCGGAGGACGACAAGCCGTGGTTCGAACCGCGCGACTGGACCGTCATCGCATCTTCACTCGAGTCTGCCAGGGAACCCATCATCGTCGTTCCCCCGAAGCCGGAGCCGGAGGTGGAGGTCGTGGAGAATCCCAAGCCTGAACCGGTCCGTAGACTCCCCCCGCTTGAATGGAAGTACAAGGGCTACATCGTCGTCAGCGGTACCCGCCGGGCGCTCGTCGAGGTCGAGGACGGCACCGAGCAGTTCCTCACCGTCAATACCACGCTGCCTGACATCAACAACGCCGCCGGCGAAGTCCGGATTGTCGAGATCCTCCCGGAGAAACTCGTGGTGGATCGCGGCCTGGAAGGCAACGAGGATGTCCCGCTCATCAGCCGGAAAGAGTCCGGGGCTGACCGCCTCGCAGAGCGGAACGGCAATCGCAATCCGGATGCAGGGAGGTTCTGAACATGGCTCTGCCTGTTGTCTTCCTGACCACCGATCTCTCCAGCATGACCCTGGTCGCCGATGGCGCGACCCGCAACTGGACGGCGCCGCCGCTTGATGGCGAGCAGCAGACCGGGCCGCTGCTCAGGCAGCGCGTCACAGCCGCCGCCGCCTGGCTCGTGGAACAGGGCGAGATGCGCAAGCGCATCGGAATCGCATGCCTCGATGTGAACGAGGGACTCTGCACTTGGATACAGGCCCCGAGCGCGGCACCGCAGGTGGTCCACGCCACGCTGCGCGAGCGGGCGCAGGAATGGGGCGAGTCATGGATCGGTGACGGTGTCGAAGTGCTCACGGAGGATCATGACGCCGGAAGCAGGATGACACTGCTCCCGACATGGATGACGCGCAAGAAGTCAGACGAGCAACCGGCACCCGATGCGCACGGCCCCACTGCCGCACACCTGCCCGTCATCTCCTTCCCGGACGCCATCACGCGCCTTTGGCATGACGCCCTTGACAGCCGGGGGGTCCGCGTCGATCTCGCCATGAGCCTGTGGCACGCGGCGGCCCTGGTCTGGCCCGACAACCCGTCGGAGTCGGAGATTACGGCAACGCTCCTCATAGAATCCGGCCATCGGATCGTGTGGGCCTGGTCGCGGGGAGATGCCCTGGTGGCCAGTGGTGCATACACCATTCCCGCCCCGGATCCGGACGTGGAGGGGTCTGAACCGACCGAGGATGAAGCCGTTCCGGGCGCACAGCGACTCGTCCTCGACTGGCTGACGTGGAGTTCACAACTCGGTGCCTGTCCTGCCAATCTCGTGCTTGTCGGACGCGACACCGATGCTTGGAAGAACGCGATCACCACACAGTGGCCCGACATGAAGTCGCGTTGTATCCGGGAAGATGATCCGACCCTCGCGACGGTCACTCGACTGCAAACCGACCTCTCGAGCGCGACCCGACGCGAACGCCGTTCACGCTACTGCATCACCTCGCTCACATCGCGCCCCACGCGGGCGGTCCGGAACCGCTACCTCGTCGCGGGCGCCGCACTTCTGTTGCTTGCCGCTGCGGTGGGTGGCCTCGGGTACCGCTTCAGTTCCAAGGCGGCCCTGCACAGCGCCCGGATTGACGAAGTTCGCTCCTCACTCCGCTCTGATCTCGAACGGCTCAATGACCCCGAGGTGCTGCGGACAACCAACCCGCGCCTCTATCTCGAAGGCCAGTTGCTCCTCAAGCGAACCGAGGGCGGCGAGTTCCGCGAGCCGTATCCACCCCGCCCGCTGCTGGGAGAGATCGAGCGATTCCTCGGTGTCATCGGGCAGCACGAGGACGTCAAGCTCCAGCGCCTCCAGATCTCCGACACCACCAACAGCGCGAACCTGCTGATCGAAGGCGGGGTCCCGACGAAGGAAAGGGTCATGGCCGGTATCCGTGAGAGCCGACAGCCCGGATCGCTGCGATGGCAGGAGCGAACCTCCACCGACAAGAGCCTCAATCTCAACGGCGAATGGAGTGAGCCCTGATGCATCGGCCTGCCGAAACCGAACTCCAGCTACGCAGCGCCGCGAACGCCGCGGACCGCAAGAACCGCCCCGCGGCTCTCGTCATCGGTCCGGCGATCCTCCTCGTGTTGACGCTTCTCTACGCCATCTGGTCGTGGGCCGGGTACACCTCGGCATCCCGCGCCTACGACGCAGCGCGCGCCGACATGCACGGCACCTACGACGTCCTGCAGCGCCTTCTGCTGGCCAATGACACGTCCTCGGAACTGGAGGATCGCTACGAGCGGAATGCGTACCTGCTCACGGATATCGGTGATCAGGGCGACGGCGGCGAACTGGGTCTGGCCGGCAAGATCGGCCTCGAACTGGAGAGCATGAACGATCAGGGCATCAGTCCGCTCCAACGCAACGATCCGATCGGGGCGCGGCGGGTGAACATCACGATCCGGGGGCAGGAACTCGACAAGATCCTCGAGTGGATCAACGCATGCCTGCAGGATCCGCGTTACAAGGGGCGTCTGTTCGTGTACTCCATCAGCCTGCGACCGAACCCCACGAAGGGGTGGGATGCATCTCCGATCACCCTGGCCATTCATGAGAAGACCGACAACTGAGTCGTACCCGAAAGGACCCTCCTTCCCCATGATGCTCATGAAGCACAGCTTCCGACTCCTCCCCATCCTGGCTACCGCTGCGCTGGCGCCGACTGTACTGACACTCACCGGCTGCGAGACGGGTCGTCCGAAGACCATCTCGAAGGGCCTGACGATTGATGAGGGGAAGCGCATCCGAAGTGCGATCGCAAACTACGAACTCGCCGACCGGGCTCATCACAACGGTGACTCCGAGGAAGCCATCGAGTACTACCGGCGTTCCATCGAGGACTACAGCGACCTGCACATGACCTGGAACGACCTCGGAGTCGAACTCATGAGCGTCGGTCGCTACCCGGATGCCGAGCAGGCATTCCGACAGGCCGCCCGGATCGAACCATCCGACCCGCGCCCCTGGTACAACCTCGGCGCGCTGTATCAGAACCGCTTCTACGATGCAGAGGCCCTTGAGTGTTACGTCAACGCACTTCGTCGACGCCCCAATTACCTGCCCGCACTTCGAGGTGCGATCCAGTCGGCCGATCTCATCAACCAGGTCGATGACACGACGCTGGGGTGGCTGCGCGAGGCCATCGTCCACGAGACGGACCCCGAGTGGCTCAGCAAATTCCAGCGACTCCGCCTCGAAATCGAGTCCCGCCTGGCCAGCGAGTCCCCCTGAGGACGGCCCCCGGGGTCCGAGAATACCGGTCTGACCCCGTCGCGCAAGACCTGCATGCGAATTTGACATGCCATGCTGGTGAACCGGTTTACCCGTCGATATCATGCTGACAGAGGCTGTTTCCGCCCTCCCGGGGGATCCGCGCGGCCATGGCCTCCCATTCGTGTCCCCAATTCCGCCCAGCAGGCCCGGATCGAGAGAGTTTTCGCCATGAACAAGACGGCTTCCGTACTGATCGCCGATATCGTCGCATTCTGTGGCCTCGTTGGCACTGTTGCTGCCCAGGACAGCGTCGCGACCACCCCCGGAAACAGCGATGCTCTCTCCGCCTACGGCACGCAGTCGACCCACTACGTCGTTGATCTCGCGCCCATCGTGAGTTCATGGGGCAACGAGTTCTACGTGGGGCCGGTCCTCAAGGCCAGTGCTGATCCCGATGCGCTCTTCCCGACGCAGGTCCTCGGTGCCACCGCCGTCAGCACGGACTTGCTCTCAAGCATTTCCTTCGGTTCGACGCTCTTCGCATACTGGACGACCCCCGGCGCGGGCCTGCATCCCTCGGAGAACAGCGCTCCCGGAACCATCGCGAGCACGGGATACGACCGCCAGTTCGCCATTGCGTCCAACGACATGTCCTCCGGGGCCACCAACATCGTCGGCGCCCGCATCGGTTTCGATGACAACGATCTCTCTCGCCTCTGGGTCAGCCGCACGATCGCTGCCAGCAGCCGTATCACCGGCGTGGCCGCCGACTCCTCCACGCTCTCCCTCGGCGGGATCGATGCGTCAGGGAACGTGCTCTTCCGAGCCGACGACTTCAATGCCGGCGATCCGGCTGCGATCGAGGGTGACAATATTCTCCAGGTCGACCTGAGGTCACGCTCGACGTCACCGAACGTCCTGCTTCGCCCGGCGTCCACCAACCTGACCTCCGATCCGGGTGCGACCACCTACCTGATCAACGAGGCCTCCATCACCCTGAACCCCCCCACCCTCATCCCCGAGACAGGCGGCACCCCCGCCCGCGCCGTCGTCTTCGACTTCGGTGGCCAGTACCTGCCCGATGCCGGTGCCGGGGTGACCACGCACATGGATGCAGCTATGGACGTCCATCGCGGCAACCCGACCTTCACCTCCCTCGTGGCATTCGGCGGCGCCGGAACACTCGGCTCGCTCGCCAAGTCGACCGGAGGTATGGATCGCGTTGACAGCATCAACCTGAGCCAACTCGACAGCGCCGCCGCCGCCTCTTTCCCGGATGCGGCCACCATCACCAGCCCCATCACCAGCCCGGATGGCTTCTCGACCAACGCCGCTGGAGACGCCGAATTCCTTCAGTACCTGAGCCAGGCGTCCTTCCGTGGTCCCAGCGGCCCCGTCGCCGTCGGCATCGCCGGCTCGAACGGCTATGTCGCGGCCACGGCAACCGATCCAACGGATGGCGAATTCATCGCCACCTGCGAGTTTCTCCCCGGCAACCCGACGTGGAAGGTCGCGGCCTACGCGGGCCAGGACGTTCTCGACGGTCTGCTTGGCAGCCCCATCGGTTCACTGTCCGCCGGTGCACCCGCGACGTTCTCCGGTCCCGCGGTGGATACGCTGCGGAATGTCTACTTCGTCGCCAACTGGGAACCGAATGGCGGCGGCACCGAGAAGGGATTCTTCAAGGCCATCGATACACCCCTGGGCCACCAGGTCGAGTTGATCGTCTCGACCGGCGACGTGATCTCCGGCCCCAACTCCGGCCGCGACTACACCATCACCGACCTCCGCCTGTCGGACGCTGATTCGGTTGCATCGGGTGCGATCAGTGGCGCCTCGATCATCCAGTCCCGGCTCCCGGGGCACGAGACTGCGGGAGCCACCAGTTCATTCGCCTTTGGAGGTGCGATCGTCAACGCGACCATCACCTACGACAACGGTGGGACTCCGGAGGAGTACGAGGCGGCCCTCTTTGTCGGCCCCCGTCCCGTGCCCCCGGCGGTATGTGACGGTGACGCCAACGGTGACAACATGGTCAACTTCGATGACCTGAACCTCGTTCTGGGCAACTGGGGCACTGGCGGCCCGGACGGCGACGTCTTCCCGAGCCCGGGCGGCGATGGCAACGTCAATTTTGACGACCTGAATTTCGTGCTCAGCAACTGGGGTGAGAGCTGCCTCTGAGCTCTCCAGCCCGCGTGAGGGCGATTTCATCGATTCTGGTCGCGATCCCGGATCCATTTCGGGCCTGCCTCGTATTGACATAAGGACGGCCCCGGTACGGACTTGCCGCATTGGAGCTTTCCCGGATCCGGCGTTGAGCCTTGTCGTGAGGCCTCTTCCCGGACCTGTCCAGACCCGCCGCCGCGGTTGGTGGCATGACGTGACAGGACGGTCTGAAGAAACCGTCCGCAGGAAGACTCGACAGACCATTGCCCACGCGGGCTGTTCGCAAGGGATTTGTAAACTCCGCGGCTTGACCCCACGCATTGGGCATGTTCAGATAGCCATCGGGACCAGTTGTCATTCATTGATTGTTCAGCAACGAGTTGCGAGGAAAGACTGTGAAGAACCAGACAGGTAGTGAACGAAACGGGCCTCTGCGCGCGCAGGGCTTCACGCTGATTGAGTTGCTGGTGGTGATCGCCATCATCGCGCTGCTCATCGGCATTCTGCTTCCCGCCCTTGGCAAGGCCCGTGCCGCCGGATGGCGTGTGACTGGCGCCTCCATGCAGAGCCAGATGTTCAAGGGCATGGCGGCGTACGAAGCTGACAACGAGGGCTGGATCCCCGGCCTGAACACTTCGGGTCTTCGCTACCAGCAGACCTCGACCTACAACGGCACGGATGCGTACACCAACAGCCGCGAGAACCCGGTGCAGAGCTGGGACTGGATGACCCCCTCCCTCATCGGTGAGGAGCTTCCGGACCGCCGCGCCGATCGCTTCTACACGCTGCTCGAGCGCTTCCGCGATCCGGCCATGAAGGAACGCTATCCCAGCTACTACCAGGCCCCTGGTGACGCCTCTCGCTTCGACCAGATCGTCCTGGAGCGGAACGGCTTCCCCGGCATCTCCTTCCTCATGCCCGCGCCTTTCCAGTTCGCTGGCAAGACCATTGAAGCTGATCCGGATCCCATCACGTTCAACGCGCAGTTCGTTCAGCTCGGCCTGGACCAGAACCCCACTTCGGCGGAGTTCACCCCCAGTGCCCGCTACAAGCCGCGCTTCGATCGCGTCGGCTCCATGGCCCTGAAGATCGCCATCGGTGACGGCTTCCGTTACATGGAAGAAGACCAGTCCATCGACTTCGATGCCGCCGTCTGGACGACCCAGTTCGGATCCTTCGGTTCCAGCACCGCCGTCTATGCCGACTCCGTTGAGTACGGTGAAGATGGCAGCAACGGCTCCACCAGCCTGTCCATGGGCGCCCAGCTCGACCTCAGCTACCGCCACGGCGGCAAGATGAATGCCCTCTTCTTTGACGGACACGGCACCACCATCGGCATGGACGAGTCCCGTGACCCGACGTTCTGGGCTCCGTCCGGATACGAGATCAACCTCGGCTCCGCACACAACTTCGCCGGCAACTTCTACGAGAACGGCGAGAAGATCAACTGACCTCCGGTCAGATGGCATCACGATCCTGATTCACCGACGCCGGCTCCACCCTCGGAGCCGGCGTTTCATTTATCCCTCGAATCGCTACGATCAGGCCCATGCCATGCCCGCGTTCGCCCGCTCACCGACAGATCGACGATCCGGACACTCCGCGCTCCGATCTCGAGGAGGCACTCGCCTTCAACGAACGTCTCAACCAGGATTCCAGCGGCACACCCGCTCTGCTCAGACAACTCGATCAGTGGTCCGCCCGCTGGCACCGAAAGACCACTGTGGACATCCTCGATATCGGCACGGGACAGGCCGATGTGCCGCGCGCCATCGACGCGTGGGCACAGCACGGAGGACACGACGTACGCGTAACCGGCATCGCCCTGAGTGCAGCAACACTCGACATCGCACGCGGCCTGACCAATGAGCACCCTCAAGTCACGCTCGAACAGGTTGACCCCCTGAGGCTCATGGACCACTGGAAGCCTGCAAGCTTCGACTACGTCCATGCCGGTTGCTTACTGAACCGCTTCCACGACATCGAAGTACTCACCATGCTCCGCATCATGCATCGACTTGCACGGCGAGGCATCGTGTGGAGTGACTTCGTGCGCAATCGCCTGACAAGGGCGCTCGTGAGGCTTCGAACCAGGGGCTCCAGTGAATTCGTCCGTCAGGACGCCCGGGCTGCGGTCGAAGGCGGCTTCACGCACCGGGAAGTGGTGGACATCCGACGCCGCGTCGGACTCCCCTACTGCACGTGGATCGGGAGGCCGCTGTCCGTCCGCTTCACACTGGCGGGTGAGAAGCCGGAAGCGTGGTTATGAGGAAAGCCGAGCGGGTCAGCGACTGCCTGGCTCTGATCAGTCAGGACGCCACGTCGCCGCGCATCCGAAGGCTTCGGTCACCGTGAGCGAATCGAGTCGCAGTCCGGATGCGAGGCCGGAAGCGAGGGACTCACCGATATACCTCGCCACGCGTTCGGCAGTGGGATTGAGGGCGTCGAAAGGCTCGACCTCATTCAGATGGCGGTTGTGAAAGGGCCGGACAATGTCGTTCAGCCGAGCCTCGATCATATGGAAATCGCAGAGTAGATCGTCGTCATCAAGGTCCGGACCTGATATCACGGCCGTCACTTCCCAATGATGTCCATGAACGGGTTCCTGTTCGCCCTGTATGCGGATTGAGTGAGCCGCGGCGAACTGCGTCCGTATAGAGAGTTCGTACATGCGCCCAAGTATAAGCAGCCGCTGATATCGGCCTTACTTCCGTGGATTGATAGACCGATAGATGCCGGGAAAGAGGTGACCGCATGGGAATGACACCGATCGATCCCCGATCTTTTGTGCCTGGCGAGCGACTTGACCACAGCCTGTTTACCCAGCACGGGGTCAAACTCCTCGATGCCGGCTCCGTCCTCACCGCCGAGGTGTGCCGGACGCTCCGCCGGGTTCGCGAGGGCGGTCTGTTCGCGAGCGCTGACGCCGATCGCTCCCTGGCGCCTGCGAGTGCCAATGCCGATGTCCAGGTCCGGAACGTGGACGAGGCCACGGCCACGCTGGCAGCACCCGAACCGACGGACGCCGAGCGCGTCGCAGTCCGGGACCGGGCGAACCGCGTCCGCAACGCCGACAAGTACGTCGCGAGCCTCTTCCCCCTCTGGGATCGGATCCCGCTGCGGATCGATCAGGGCATCAAGCCACTCGAACTCCGTCCGTCCACGCGCAGCGCCTCGCCGACCATGCATGACCTCGCCGCGTTCCGGGACCGACGGATTCCCACCGTCCGGAACATGATCTCCCGGATCGTTCAGGGAGCGCCCGTCGATGCGCGCGAGGTGCTCGAACTCGCAGACGAACTCATCGCGCTCCTGCAGCATGCGCCGCATCGATTCATGCACATCGCGCTGCTCGCCCCCGGTGGACTGGAGTTCCTGCCCGATCATGCCTACACGACCGCCGCTGGTTCGATCGCCGTGGCATCGCAGCTCGGATGGAGCCGGGCGGATGTGCGCCTCGCCGGCATGGCTGGACTGCTCGCAGATGTCGGGATGGGCCTGGTGCCGCGACGCATCCGCATCTCCGACCGCGCGCTCAACGACATGGAAGTCAATCGAGTTCGCCGCCATCCCACGTTCAGCGCGTTCCTGCTCGAATGCGTCACGGACCTGCCCGAGTCCATCCGACGCGCTGCCTACCAGCATCATGAGCGTTGTGATGGTCGCGGCTATCCGCGCTGCATTCAATACGATCGGATCTCCGACCTGGCGCTCGTCGTGGCCGTTGCCGATGCGTACGCAGCAGCCGTCGAGCCGCGCCCCTACAAGCCCCGGCTCCGCCCCTTCGAGGCGATCCGCGAACTGGTTCGCCTCTGCGAAACCGGCAAGCTGAGCCGGGACATGGTGCGCGCACTCGTCGACAGTGTCGGCATCTTCCCCGTCGGAAGCTACGTGCAGTTGACCAACGGTGAACTTGCGCAGGTCATCGGTGTCACGCCCGAAGACGTCGACCGCCCGATCGTTGCGCCGCTGCGCTCGACGGAGAGCGGCTGGACTCACGGTCACCTGCTGAATCTGGCAATTATCGATCAACTGGATGTCAGGCGCGCCATCGATCCACCGGACGCCGTACTCGGACTCAAGCAGGCCGTCTGAGGCTCGGCTACACTGACCCTTCATTCCCTTGGAGGTCAGCTTTGAGCCAGTCACAGTCGCCGCTCATCCTTTCAGTCAGCGGTTGCCGCGGCATCGTCGGCGACAGTCTCACACCGGAAACCATCGTGCGCTTTGCCGCGACGCTCGCGGCTCACATCCGTGATGAACGTGGCACGGATCGTCCGACGATCGTGGTCGGGCGCGATGGACGCCGTGGCGGCCTCGTGCTGAAGCGGCTGGCGGTCAATACGCTCGTGGCGTGCGGATGCCGGGTCATCGATGTCGGTGTCGCGACCACTCCGACGATGGGCGTCATGGTCGACCACCACAAGGCTGATGGCGGGCTGACCATCACGGCCAGCCACAATCCCGGCGAGTGGAATGGCATGAAGGCGCTCACAGCGGAGTGCTCGGCGCCCCTTCCTGACGAAGCCGGGAGGCTGATCGACCGGTTCCACTCGCAATCTCCGACGTATGCGCCGGTGAGCCGGTTTGGCGAGCGCATGGCCGATGACACCGCAGCGCACGTTCATGTGGCGCGCGTGCTCAGTGCGATCGGCGCCATCGGATCGATCGAAGCCATCAAGAATCGGAAGTACCGCGTCGTACTCGACTCTCTCAACGCCAGTGGCTCCACCGGAGGCCGTCTGTTACTCGAGGCTCTTGGATGCGAACTGATTCACCTGAATGCCGATGACTCAGGCGTCTTCCCGCACGGTGCCGAACCCACCCGCGACAACCTTGCCGGCCTGTGCTCTGCGATCACGGAGCACGGTGCCGCGGTCGGCTTTGCCCAGGACCCGGACGCCGACCGACTGGCCATGATCGATGACCTTGGCCGCTACATCGGAGAGGAGTACACGCTCGCTCTCGGTGTGGATGCCGTCCTCGCGGGCGTTGGAGGCGCGAATCAGACCGTTGCTGCGAATCTCTCAACGAGCCGGATGATCGACGACGTGGCAGCGCGCCATGGCGCGCGAGTTCTGCGGACTCCGGTGGGTGAAGCCAATCTGGTGCAGGCGATGCGTGCAGAGGGCTGTGTTGTCGGTGGTGAGGGCAATGGCGGAGTGATCTGGCCGACTGTCGTCCCGATCCGGGACAGCCTGAGTGCGATGGCCTTGACCCTGTTGCTCCTGACGGTGCGCGATGCGTCCCTGAGCAGTATCGTCGATGCCATGCCCGCGTATGCCATTGAGAAGCGCAAGATGTCGATCCGCGATGGACTGGCCGCGAAGGCGATTACCGCGGTCCGTGCCGGCTGGTCCGATGCCGCATGCGATGAACAGGACGGCCTGCGCGTGGACTTCGAGACTGAGACAGGTGCCGCGTGGCTGCACGTGCGTCCCAGCAACACCGAGCCGATTCTCCGGCTGATCGCTGAAGCGCCGCGTGCCGAGGAAGCAAACGCGATCCTCGATCGCGCGGCAGCGATGATCGGCGATTGAGCCCATGACGGGCGCTCAGCCCGAACCCTTCAATGCTACCTTGCGGCGACGTCTCCCGGCTCACTCTGCCGGATGCCATTGCGCAGGTCGACGGCGTCCTGGGCATTGATCATGCCATCGCAGTTGAGATCCGACGGCAGCGCGAAATGAGCGTAGAGGTCATTTGCATCGACCAGATCATCCCCGTTGATATCGGGGTCCGTGGTCGGATAGACGGAGACGCGGGCAAGAGGATCACCGATCGGTGTGGACTGCCAGCTCAGCGACGGGATGGACATGTAGGCCGCTTCGGCAAAGGTGAAGCCTTCGGCAAAGAAGTATTGCGTGAGCGGCTCCAGGTCCGTCTGGGTAAACGTGAATGGTTCCTTGATGGTCGGGACCGCGAAGGTGCCGCCGGCGGAGATGAACTCAAGCGCCTGGGCCTGGTTCTGCCTGCGGTTGCCCGTGACGATGGAGTCACCGTTGAACGACTCATAGGAGACGAAGATGCAGCCTGGATGATAGAGGTAGTCATAGACATACTCTCCGTCACCGGGAGGATCATCGCCGGCAAAGACATCGTGATTCTCACCGTAGGTCCCGAAGACAATCAATGGCTTGGCGGGATCCGGAAGCTCACTCTGCTCCACCCAGTTGTTGGTTTCATCGTGCAGCACAGCCCAGCCATCCGCCGTCATCGCCGCCGCCGCCAGCTCAAAGTCATCCCGAGCCAGGTAGAGCGGTGAGAGGCCGTCATCATCCAGTTGATTCGGATTCCCGAACTCATCGAAGAGCACCTGGACATCGCACTGTCCCACGCGCAGGTTCTGGGCACGATCCAGCATCGCAAGCGTGTGCTCGACTGCCGTGACCTCTTCAGGCATTCCTTCATCCGTCGGTGCCGCGTCCAGACGGCAGACCAGGTAGATGTCTCCCGGATCCAGCCCCTGCACGCGAAATGACTGCACGCCCCCGGGGCCATTCACAGCAATCCAGTTCAGCGGGTCCTTGACCGTCGCTCGACTGAACGAGGTCGCCGGCTGCCCCGAAGACAGCGAGAAGTGCCAGGGGTTGTCAATCGGACCGGCGTCACGCGTCGGCAGGAACGCCGATGTTCCCTGCGTCAGATCAAAGTCCTGCTGGAGCAGCACCAGGTCAGACTCGAGGCTGGACCATGTGGAGAAGAGTTGCATCTCATCTCCACCATTGATGCGCCCCGGCAGTCCCCGGGTCGTGACAATACAGATCACCTGATCCGAGATGTCATCCCCCGTCGTGATACCGTTGATGAAGTCACGCAGCGGGTTCCGGATCAGGCTCGTGTAGTTCGTGCGGTTGATGGACGCCGTACCGACCCCGTTGTTGTCGAGGTCGAATTCGTGGACGCCCGGATACAGGGCGACATAGGCATCACGGATCGCCTGTGACTCCGCACGACGCGAATTCCAGAGGACCAGGACATTCTCAGGCTCAATCGCAGCCGCCGGAATCGCAGTGATCACGGCGCACACGACGAGCACGAGGTACCGCAGCAACAATCCGTTCATCATTCTCTCTCCCGTACAGACATCGGTCCCCCGCATCGACTCCTCAAGCATAGTCCCCCGGTGGGCGAAGAGCCAAGCCCTATCTCCCGGCACGAGCCTATCGATGCCATCAGGCCGGGTGAGGGACCACGCCGCGATCCAGCCCGTCATCGTCCTCCTCCGGGCGGGGGTTCGACGAAGGCGTCGACTCCCGCTGCCGCCTTGACTCGGCTGACAGGAGGTCGCTCACCGATGGTTTGCTCAGAGACTCGCCCCGCATCAGCGCGTGCACCTCATCCGACGTCAGCGTCTCATGCTTCAGCAATGCCTCTGCAACCGCAACAACCTTCTCCCAGTTCTGCTCAAGCAGTTCGCTGGCATCCTCGTACGCCTCGTTCGCAAAACGCTGGATCTCCTCGTCAATGATCGCGGCCGTCTGCTCCGAGTATTCCTTCTCGTGACCGAACATGTCGCCTTGGTCGGAAGGCGTGTACTTCACGAAGCCAAGCCGGTCAGACATCCCCCACTCCAGCACCATGGCCTTGGCCAGTTGCGTGAGTTGTTCGATGTCCATCGCCGCACCGGAGGAGATGTCACTGGTCTTGCGCTGCTCGGCGATACGACCGCCACAGACCACGCGCATGGTGGAGCGGATCCACTTGAGACTGTAGCCGTAGCGATCCTTCTCCGGGAAGCTGAAGGTTGCGCCCATCGCCTGGCCGCGCGGAATGATGGTGACCTTGTGGAGCGGGTCGCCGTCAGGCAGCAGACACTGAAGCACGGCGTGGCCCGCCTCGTGATACGCGGTCGCGATACGCTCTGCCTCCTCGATGACACGTGACTTCCGCGAGCGACCCCAGCGCACCTTGTCACGCGCTTCTTCAAGGTCCTCCTGCTCAATGAAGTCCTTCTCAAGCATGGTCGCGGCGACAGCTGCCTCGTTCATGATCGCCGCGAGCTCCGCACCACTGAACATCGGCGTCCCCCGCGCGATCTTCTGAAGGTCGACATCCGGTCCGAGCTTCACACGGCGCGAATGCACGTTCAGGATCTCGTAGCGGCCCTTGATATCCGGGAGCGATACGGCAACCTGACGATCGAATCGACCGGGACGCGTCAATGCCGGATCCAGCACATCAGCGCGGTTGGTCGCAGCAACGACGATCACCTGGTCCGCCGATTCGAAGCCGTCCATCTCGACAAGGATGGCATTCAACGTCTGCTCACGCTCATCGTGTCCACCGGAAGAGAAGCCCGAGCCTCTCCGGCGACCGACTGCGTCGATTTCGTCGAGGAATATGATGCAGGGGGAAGATTCCTTGGCCTGCTTGAAGAGGTCACGAACTCGTGATGCACCGACACCCACGAACATCTCGACGAAGTCCGAACCGGAGATGGAGAAGAAGGGCACATCCGCTTCGCCGGCGATCGCCTTGGCAAGAAGCGTCTTACCGCAACCAGGCGGGCCCACGAGCAGCACACCCCGCGGGATGCGCCCACCGAGGCGCATGAACTTGCGCGGGTGCTTGAGGAACTCGACGATCTCCGTCAACTCTTCGCGAGCTTCGTCGATACCAGCGACGTCATCGAAGGTGACGCCGGTCGAATCCTTGGCCATGACCTTGTGCCGCGACTTGCCGAAATTGCCGAGCATCCCGCCGGCACCGCCTGCTCCCCGGAGTCCTCGAATGATGAGGAACCAGATGATCAGGAAGAAGACGATCATCACGAGGAAGGGGTTCATGAGGAGATAGACCCAGATGGGCGGTGACGGGTCTTCCCGGTAGTTATTGTCCGTCAGTTCAGCGATGGTCTTCGTGTGCAGTTCGCGGTTGTTATTCCCGAATTTGAACTGGACCTTCGCTTCGGGGTCGACGTCGGTGCGCGTGGCGACGACGGCGTCGGAATCGATGACGACGTCCTTCAGCGATCCTTCGTTCCAGAGGGCCTGGATCTCCGCCATGTCGACGTCTTCCGCCTTGGGCGAGAGGGTGTTGACCACAACGATCATCAGAAGGACCAGGACCAGAACGAAGATCCACCCGAAATAGCCTCTCCCCGGTTTTGGGGGCGCTGGCTGACCGGGCTTCTGAGGCCCGTTGTCGCGTCCGGGTTCGTTCGGCTTTCCCTTGCTGTTGCCGGGCTGGGGCATGGACCATCCTCAGACGAGACGTCGTCTCCGGGGAATCCGCCGATCGAGGCGGGCTGACAGAACCTGATGACCACCTCGGGTCATCACAGACACAACCATAGCGCTATCGGCCGATCCGGTTCCACTTTGCAGCCGGAACAGCTGTTCACCGCTCGCATGGTATCGCTTCACCACGTGGATCGCAGTTCCCGAACGATGCGTTCGGCCATCTCCTGGACCACGGCTCGCTCACCCATCTCGATCCGTTCCCGGACATCGGGGACCGGAACGAACGTCTCCATGGAACTGAACCGTCGGCGTGAGACCAGAATCTCCCCGGTAGTCCGGTCTTTCCATTCGAAACTCACGGTCAGTTCGACGGCCTGCTCCTGCACCAGGCCCGACTGCCGGTTGGTGCTCACCTTGCGATTCCGGACCCCCGTGACCGCCCCCGTCAGGGCCGTGTCCGCATCCTCACCCAGCGATACTTTCCACGGCGTCGACCGATGAATCTCCCGAATGATCGCCTCGGCGAGATCGTCTTCGACGCCGTGACGGAACGTCCGGTTGTCAAACACCTCAACGGCGACGGTCCGGACGCTCTGGTCGTAGTCGGCATTGAACGCATAACCGACCGTCGGATCGGACGCACAGGACTGACACAGGCCGCAGGCGGCAACGAGGATGATCAGGAAGGCGCGCCTCATGAGTCCTCGGAATCCTCCTCTTGCTCGATCGGAGCGCTGCCCACCCCCACGACCGGCTCCCACTTGCGAGCCTCCATGATGTCGCGCGCACGCGCAGCGGCCGCCGAGTCCGGATAGTCAGCGATCAGCCGCTCAAGCGTGAACCGCGCCGAGACCGAATCCCGCTGACCCATGTACCACTCCGCAGACTTGAGCTGCCGAGCGGCGAGTGACTCATCGATCTGCTCGAGAAACTCCTCGTTGATCGTCTCATCGTACACCTCTTCACCGAAGCGACGGATGAAGTCCCGGGTCTGGATCCGGGCGTTGATCATTCCGGTCGTCGAGTACTCGGGTCCCTTGAACCCCAGGACCTCGGCAAAGATCCGGAGGCGCCGGGCTTCGATGTGGTTGGGACCATTCGGGTAGTTGATCAGGTACAGGTCATAGGCCTCACTTGCGAGCGCCATCTTGTTGCGATCGAAGTAGTAGTTGGCGAGCGTGATCATCGCATCCTCGCCGACATCACTGCCGGGGAGTCGCTCCTGCGCCCGAATCAGGAGCTCAACAGCAATCTCACCACCGTCCGCGATGCGAATGCCCAGGAACCGCACCTTCAGACCGCCGATGTACTGCTTCGCGATGTCCACCTCGCGTTCAACCGCAATGCGGAATTCCTCGCTCCCGGGATACTCGATCGCAACCTCTTCGTAGTCATACAGCGCCCGGTACTCGTGGCCGAGCGCCACCAGCGCATCGCCGCGAAGTCGATACGCGGCGGGCAGCCATGGATTCTCCTTCAGGCTCTCATTCTCTTCGATGAACTTCGCGAGAATCTGGCGGGCGCGGCTGGCCCGGCCGTCCGCAAGGTACTTGCGCGCCTCGGCGATTCGAGCCTCATCCGTCCCCGGCTCGGGGGCATCAGTCAGTGACCACTCGCGGTCATCCGAGAGCGTGAATTCTTCCGACTGGGCAATCGCCGCCGCGGGCAGGAGCGCCGCGACGATCAGGAGCCATCCGGAACATTGCCATCCTTGCAGTTTCATACCGGCAGCATACCTCGATCAGTTTCGCCGTGGATTCCTCGATGACGTCCGCGCGGGCGGATGATCCGTCTGGCTGCGTTCGCGCCGTTTCGCGGGGGGGCCCGACTCGTCTTCCTCGCGACCCGAATCGCCAACGTTCGGCTCGCCGTTCCCACCGCCGGCGATTGAGGCGATCGCGTCATCGGACAGGCGGCCGAAAATGAGCCGCCCCGCACTCGTCTGCATGGTGCTGGTTACCGTGAGGGTCGTCCGCGTCCCGATCGCGGGCTCGCCATTCTCCGCCACGACCATCGTGCCATCCTCGAGGTAGCCGACCGCCTGCCCGTGCTGCTCGCCGCGGCGGATCAGTTCGATCTCCAGGCTCTCGCCCGGCAGCGCGTTGGGCTTCATGGCATTCGCGAGGTCGTTGATGTTGACCACGTTGACGCCATGAATCGCCGCCACTCGGTTCAGTCCCATGTCCAGTGTCACGATCGAGGCGGGCATCTCACGGGCCAGTTCAACGAGTCGCTGATCAACGTCCTTTCCTGCGACGTCGGACTCATCGATGGTCACATCGAGCCTCGCCGTCTTCTGAAGCGTCGAGACCATCTCGAGGCCGCGGCGGCCACGAGCGCGTTTGAGTCGGTCGGAGGAATCACTGAGGACCTGCAACTCGGCGATGACGAAGCGTGGAATGACGATGGGGCACTGGAGGACACCGACCTCCGCGACATCGAGGATGCGTCCGTCGATCAGGGCGGAGGTGTCGAGCAGGAAGGGCCGTGCCCCCCGGTACTGCTTCGTGAATTCCACGTATGGGATGATGAGCCGGAAGTCGCTTCGGGTCTGGAGCACGGTGGAGATGCCCAGATAGCACATGCCGAGGCCGAGTGCGATCTGGAAGGTGAGGACCACGACCGCGAACTTGCCTCGATTCGCCTGATCGATGTAGGTCTCGACGAAAAGATTGATGACGAAGCTGAAGAGCAGGGTGGCGAGGATGCCGGCAAGCAGGCCGAAGAAGATGGCCGAGATGGTCGAAAGCTTGTGCTTGGGCGTGAGCAGGTCCAGCGCGACGATGGCGAGGAAGAAGAAGAGCGCACCTGTGAGTGCGGCCCACCAGTTGGCAAAGAGTTGCTGTCCGTCCTTGTCCCCGGAGTCGGTGAGAATGCCGACAGCGACCACGACGAAGAGGAGGACGAGAAAGGTGATTCTCAGGATGTTGACGATGAGCGAGACCTGAGGGTCCTGGTCGAAATCCCGGCGTCGATCCTTGGAATCCTCGCTCATACGGTGATTGTAGCGGTGCCGCGTTGGGCATGTGGGCGGTAATTCACCGGACGGGCCCCGGCGCCCCATGACGTTGCGGAGTGAACGGGGTATCATCCGCTGTTCGTCGCTCCGGCTGGCGGCCGGGTCCGGTGCATGGATGTCCCGTGAACCTGGTCAGGGCTTGACGGCAGCAGCCATAAGCGGCCGATGTCCGGTGCCGCCGGGTGCCTGGTCGCCAGCCGGAGCGACGTTTTTCGCGGGGTTTGCGCCGGCGGCGCTGCCCCTCCGTCACACCTGCCTGCCCCGCCCGGCGCCCTTGTCGCCACGGGAGATCGCGGACTCATGGCCTACACCGTTCTCGCGCGCCGCTACCGATCACGAACCTTCGATGAAATCGTCGGGCAGGAAGCCATCGCGCGCACGCTCCGGAACGCCATCGAGCAGGAACGCGTGGCGCAGGCGTACCTCTTCATCGGTACACGTGGCGTCGGCAAGACCTCGACCGCGCGCGTCTTCGCCAAGGCCCTGAATGGTGGGACCCCCGAGGTCGATGAGGCCATCATGGCCGGGCGCGATACGGATGTCATCGAGATCGACGCCGCTTCCAACAGCAAGGTCGAGGAAGCACGCGACCTGATCGCCAACTGCATCTATCGCCCGCTTCGAGGCCGCTTCAAGATCTACATCATCGACGAAGTCCACATGCTCTCGAACCATGCATTCAACGCCCTGTTGAAGACGCTCGAAGAGCCGCCGGAGCACGTCAAGTTCATTCTCTGCACGACCGAAGCGCACAAGGTCCCGGCGACGATTCAGTCCCGTTGCCAGCGCTTCGACTTCCGGAACATCTCAACGGCGGACATCGCCGAGCATCTCGGGAAGGTCGTCGAGCAGGAATCCCTCAAGGCCGATGAGGAAGTCCTGCTGGCCATCGCACGACTGGGAAACGGGTCGATGCGCGATGCGCTCAGCCTGCTTGATCGCCTGATGGCCGCGTGCCCCAACGACGACCCGATGACCATGCAGGCCCTCGAGGAACTCCTCGGCCTTCCTGATCGCGAACTCATCAGCGGCCTGGTCGACAGGATCGCTGCCGGGCAGACCGGCGAGGTCCTCGAACAGGCCGAAGTGCTCCTCTCGCGCGGCATCGCACAGGACCAGCTCATACAGGCACTTGTCGAGCGCTTTCGCGACCTCCTGCTGATCTGCGCCTGCGGCCCCGAAACCAGTCTGCTTGAACTCTCGGGCACGTGGCGACAGCAGACCATCGAGCAGTCGCGGCAGTTTGACGAAGCCGGGATCATCCACCTCATCGCCCTGTGTGAGAACGTGCAGCAGATGACACGCACGAGTTCCGTGCCCCGTGTTCTGCTCGACGCACTCCTCGTGCGACTCGCGCTCAGTGAAACCGTCGTCGATGTCGCCGGCCTGCTCGCAGGCAATGCCACGGTAGCGGCGGGAGCACCTCGCCGAAAAAAATGATTGAGGCGAAGCCCACCGCCGCTTCCGGCGGCGCCCCGGCTTCGCCGCCCCGCCCCACTCCTGCAACGCCCACGCATACCGCAGCAGCCGAAACGGCGCCTCGTCCGGTTGAGAAGCAGCCGGATCCGACCGCGCCGATCGACGCAGCCACATGGGAGCGGGTCCTTGAGTTGGGCCAGTCCAAGGCGGTCACGGCCGCGTTCCTCGACGGACTCGAATTCGCTTCCTGCGAGGGGGACGTCGCTTCAGTTACGATCCGCGAACCTCGTCAGCGACAGTTCGTGGAGGCGCGGCGTGGCAGTCTCGAGGAGCTCCTCGAGCGCGCCTCCGGCAGGCGCGTTCGTGTTGAATTCATGCTCCCTGCGGACAGCGGCAGCAAGGATACAGGTTCAAGCCGCGAGGTTGATCAGGCAACGCGCACCGAGGCCGAGGCGGACCCGGTTGTGCATCGAGCGATGGAGCTCTTCGATGCCAGAGTCGTTGATGTGGAGAGGGAACCCCCGAGTGACGGCTGAGCAACCAGGCCCACTCGCGATCAGCAAGGAACTTTGATGTTTGACAATCTCAAGGCGATGGGCGCTGTCGCCGGACTGCTGAAGAACAAGGAGAAGCTCCGCGCGGTGACGGAGCGATTCCAGGAGAAGCTCGAACGCATGAGCGTAACGGGCGTCGCCGGCGGTTCCGCAGTACGCGTGACCGTCTCAGGCAAGATGAAGGTGACGGAAGTCTTCCTCGATCCGGCGTTGATCGCAGGGCTGCAGGCCGGCGAAGGAGGCCGCGAGATGGCACAGGCGCTGATCGCGGAAGCCACGAACGACGCCATCACGCGCGTGCAGTCGATGGTGCGTGACGAAGCGGAGCGGGAAGCGCAGGAACTCGGTCTCCCGGGGCTTCCCGGGCTGGATGGCCTCCTGAACTGATCGGCCTATGATCCCGTGTCGATCCATCGTGTCGAGGATGCTGGTTTGAAAGCGAAAGGTCGGAAGTCTCGCCAGCCGGGGAATGACAGCGGCGGTGCCTATCCACCTTCCGTTGATCGCCTGATCGCGGAATTCAGCAGGCTGCCCGGTATCGGTCGCCGATCCGCCGAGCGTCTTGCGTTCCATGTCCTCAAGAGCCGCGCGGACGAAGCGGTCGCTCTCGCGGAGGCGATCCGGGAGGTCAAGGAGAACGTCCAGTACTGCCGCATCTGCTTCAACTTCGCAGAAGACGATGAGTGCGCGATCTGTCGCGATGTCTCGCGTGACCGTGGCTCCGTGCTCGTCATTGAACAACCGAAGGATCTGATCGCACTCGAACTCACGGGCATGTATCGCGGCGTGTACCACGTGCTGCTCGGACGTATCAGCCCCCTTGATGGCGTGACGGCCGCGGATCTCACGATCAGGGAACTGCTGTCCCGGACGGAGAAGGCGACGCGAAACTGCGGCGAGGAGCCGGTTCGCGAAGTGATCCTGGGCCTCAACCCCACGCTGGAGGGGGACGGGACGGGCCTGCTTCTCACGGAAGAACTCCGGAAGCGCGGTGTCACGGTTTCGCGTCTGGCGCGGGGTCTGCCCTCCGGTAGCCAGCTTGAGTACGTGAACAAGGCCGTTCTGGCAGATGCGCTGGCCGGGCGACGTCCGATGAACGATTGAATGCAGGGTGGTGTATAGTGCCATTGGAGGCGGAACGCCGTTGTGTCTCCCGGCGATCCTGAAGGCGAACGATCATGCGCTTCGAAACATCCCAGCAGATGAAGCTCAGCCAGCAGATGAAGCTGGCGCCGCGCATGATCCAGTCGATGGAGATCCTGCAGATGCCGCTGATCGCGCTGCAGGCCCGCATCGAGCAGGAACTCGAATCCAACATCGCACTCGAGACCTTCCAGCCCGGTGCTGACGAGCACTCGATCGAAGAGCAGCAGCGCGAGCAGGAACGTGATGACCGCGCTTATGAGCGCGAACTTGATGTCGCGGATGGAAGCAGCGCCAACGACTTCGAGCGACTCGAGTCCATGGAGTCCACGTATTCAGAGGCATTCGACAATGAATACTCCGCGGCATCACTCGACCGCTCGCGCGACTATGAGCCCGGCTCCTGGTCGCAGTCGCGCATGGCGGGCGAACGCGACTCCAAGATGGATGCGCTGGCGAATACGGCAGCCCGCGGTGTCTCCCTGACAGAACAGCTTCGCCAGCAATGGGCCTTCTCGGAGGTGGATCCGGAACTGGTTGACGGTGGGCACCTCCTGATCACGTACGTCGACGACGACGGCTACATCCGCACAGAGCTGGACACGATCCTGGAGCAGTCTCCGGATCATGATCCGCCACTGACGAAGGCGCACCTGGAGCGCTGCCTGCTCGCGCTCCAGCTCTTCCTTGAGCCGCCCGGCATTGCAGCCCGTGATCTGCGCGAATGCCTCCTTCTTCAGATCGACGCCATCGAAGAGGAAGAGGGCGAGTCCGGCGAAGGAACGACAATGGGTGTCGTGCGTCGCCTGGTCGATGAGCATCTCGACGACCTCATTCACAATCGCATCCCGCGCATTTCTCAGCGGACCGAACTGTCCATCGAACAGATCAATGCCGCCGTCGAACAGATGCGACGCCTCGTGATTCATCCCGGTCGGCAACTGGTTGCGGAATCACCGCCCTCCATCGTCCCGGATGCCATCGTCGAGTTGGACGAGGACCAGCAGGAGTACATCGCCTACCTGACCGATGGCCGCCTGCCGAACCTGCGGCTCAACCGCGAGTACGCCCACATGACGCGCGACCGCAGCGTCCCCAAGTCGGACCGCGACTTCATCCGGACCAACATCTCCAACGCCCAGTGGCTCATCGACGCGGTCAACCAGAGACGGCAGACGCTCCTGCGGGTCATCCGGGTGGTGGTCGCCGCTCAGCGAGACTTCTTCGATTACGGCCCCCAGGCCCTCAAGCCACTGCCCATGACCCAGGTCGCTGAGCAACTCGGCATCCATGTGGCCACCGTCTCGCGGGCCGTCGCAGGCAAGTACCTCCAGACGCCTCGCGGCGTCTTCCCGCTCCGCCGCTTCTTCTCCGGCGGGACCCAGACGGATTCCGGCGAGGACATGAGTTGGGACGCCGTGAAGGCTGCCCTCAAGGAAGTCGTCGATGCGGAAGACAAGGCCAAGCCACTCAGCGACGAATCGATCTCAAAGGCGCTGAAGGAGCGCGGCATCGAGATCGCGCGCCGCACCGTCGCGAAGTACCGCGACCAGTTGGATATCCCACCGGCACGACTGCGCAAGACCTTCAAGAAGTGAGTTGGAACGGATAGTGCGCCTTTCGACCGCAGTTCGAACGACTCCGGCAGATGCCGACCGATCTACCGGGTACCGGCGAGTCGCCGGACGGTCATGTCGAAGTTGCGCACCATGCCGGCGCGAAGCGCAAGGATCACGCCGACGTACACGATCATGCTGACCACCGCTCCCGTCGCCAGGGATGCCCGCGCGGTCGCGATGCCCTGATCGCTGACCGTCTCCTCCATTGCGACTCCGGGATGGATGTTGCCGTAGACCAGCGTGACCGGGTTGAGAGCGGTGAGGACCGGACCGACAACCGGAAGTTCACCCCCCGCCTTCCAGCCGCAAAGCCCGATGGTGCCACCCACCAGACCGATGATGGCCACCGTGGCAACTACGGACCCGATGGTGCCCTTGCTCTTCAGGGACCACTGGAGCCCGACCATGACGCAGAACGCCATGAAGGGGATCGCGCAGACCACGGTCGTCAGTCCGGCTTCAGGGAGCACCACCGGAAGCGGAATCTGTGCCGTGCCGACAGCCGCCAACTGGGTCACGCCACCCGCGCGGCCGAAGCCACCGGCCGCGACATAAATCGACGCGAGCACCAGCGTGCCGACCGGCACGGCGATCATCGGAAGCAGGTAGCTCACGAGGCCCCGCAGTTTGCCGTTGAGGTAGTCCTTGGGCGTGATCGGAGTCGTCAGGATGAGGTCAAGAGTTCCATCCTCGCGTTCACGAGAGACAGCCGTCGCCGAGACATTCACCGCGATGAGCAGGATCACGATCATCTCGGTCCAGACCGTTGCCAGCAGCGCGAGTTGGAAACTGGCGTTCGTCATCGCGCCGTTGTGGTAGTACAGCAGGAGACCGAAAGCCCAGAGCGCGCCGGCGGCGACAAACCCCCAGCGGGCCACGATCTTTGGAAGCGTGGCCTGCCTCGCGGCGGCCTCACGCCATGCGATCGGATTGTTCCAGACGTTGCGCCCCGGCCGGGACCTGCTGCCCCGAGCACCCAGTCCGAAGATCCGGCGGTACCACGGCACGCCGGTGCGCGAGCCGATGCTCCGCACCGTGGTCGTACTGGTCAGGACGAGGAACATGCTCAGCCCGCCACTGAGCAGGCACCACGACAGAACCGGGCGCCCGAACCAGAGTCGAGCGAGACCGGACATCCGCTGAAGTTCGGTCGCCTCGGGGACGGGATACCCCGTCGGGTTCAACAGCGCCAACTGCGCCAGAAATGGATTGAGCGCCGTCATGACGGTGACGCCGTTTCTGCCCGGCACACTGCGGATGAAGTAGTCGATGGCCATGGTCAGAGCGATGTACGTCACCACTGCCACGTAGAAAGCGAAGAAGGCCCGTCGCCCCGCGAGACGATTGACGGCAAGCGTGACCGCGATCGCACCGACGAGCAGCGCAGCGCACGCGGCCACTGCGTAGCTCAGGAAGATCGATCGACCCGGCACACCGCCGAAGTACTGCGTGATGGCGAAGAGCGGCAGAGATGCGAAGAGCAGCGCGAGGATGAAGAACAGGCGCCCGAAGAGGTTGCCGAGGACCAGTTGCAGGGCACTCATCGGGGTGGTGAGCAGGATGTCCCACGTCTTGGGGTTCGACTCCTGGGCAATCGCCCCCGCCATGAAGACGGGTGCGAGGATGCAGATCAGTGCGATCTGCAGATACGCCACGCTCTGGAAAGCCTCGGCACCGCGGATCGCCAGTTGCTTGAAGACCAGGGACTGGTCACCCAGCCGGATCAGCATGAAGAGCAGAACGACGATCAGGACGGCGAGGTACCCGCTGCGGATGTAGTTGTGACGCACCCGTCGCGACGCACCTTGCACCAGCCGGACGCAGATGGGGTTGGTGACACCGAGTTGGAGGAACCACCGGAGAATGGCGGGCATGTCCGGATGGTATGGTCACGGCGAGCCTGTGACCAGTGCCCTGCCGCCTCCGACCCGACTCTTTTCCGACCAGGCATGGCGTGGTGACCCCGAACGCATCCGGGCGACTTGACGCCGAAGGACGGACATGGTTAAGTGATCGTTCAGTTTCTGAAGATCAACCGACTGATTTCCGACCGGGGGGGCAATCCGGTCTGTCCGAGGCGAAGTCCCGGCAACCGTTCGAATGCGTCCTCCTGAAGCGGTCCTCATGAAAACGACCACATCCTGCAGGACGCCCGTGGCGCTTCCGATGAGCCGCGGCATAGATTGAATGTGATCCTGTGCAAGGTCGAAGATGCCTCATCCGACAAGATTGACAACCCGCATCTTCCGCTCACCGCCGCTGAGCATACCTCTTCCGGCGTCACGCCTGTCGCGTGGCGCGCACCCGGGGATTCGTCCGCCCAGAGATCCGGCCTCTATGATCGACGCGTTGCGCCAGCGATGAACTTTCATCGCGGGCCTGTCCCGTTCGCGCCTGGACATCACGGATTGCCCTTCGGCACCCTCGCCACCGGTTCAGGTTCGAGAGGAAGGGTTTCGCGATGGACGTGGTCCTGTCAACGAGTGCGGCTGGCGGAGGAGCCTTCTCTCCCATCCCGCTCCTGATCGGCTTCGTCGCCGGCGGCGCAGTGATCTTCCTGATCCTGCGACTGGTGTTTCACCAGACGGTTGCCCGTGCCCGCGAAGAGGCCGAACAGATCCGATCGCTGGCGCGCACCGAGGCGGAGACCCTCACAGAGCGCGCGCAGGTCGAAGCCGAGAAGAAGAGCATCGCCGAGAAGGAGCGCTACGAGGCCGAGGTCCAGAAGAAGCGCGATGAGCTCGCCGAGCGCGAGCGTCGGCTGGACAAAAAGGAAGACCTCCACGACCGCAAGCTGGAGGCCCTGACGCTCAAGGACGAGAAACTCACCAATCTCTCCGAAACCCTCCAGAAGCGCGAGCAGAAAGTCGTGCAGATCGAGGAGGAGGCGGGTCAACTGCTGGAGAAGCGGAAGCGGGAACTGCTGCGTGTCACCGACCTCTCGCACGACGAGGCCCGCGAGATCGTGCTGCAACTCGTCGAGGAAGACGCGAAGCACGAGGCGGCCCACATCATCCGCAAGGTCACGGAGGATGCCCAGACCGAGGCGCGGGACAAGGCCGCCGAGATCACCCTCATGGCCATCCAGCGCTACGCCGGTGAGCATGCCGCCGAATCCACGGTCCGGACCATACCCATCCCGTCCGACGACATGAAGGGGCGCATCATCGGCCGCGAGGGCCGCAACATCCGTGCGATCGAGAAGGCCACCGGTGCCGACATCATCGTCGACGACACCCCCGGAGTCATCGTCGTCTCCTGCTTCGACAAGGTGCGACAGGCCATCGCCGCGGAATCCCTGCTGAAGCTCATCCAGGATGGTCGGATCCACCCCACCCGTGTCGAGGAGGTGGTGCAGTCGGTCCAGAACGAAGTGGGTGAGCGCATTCGCAAGTACGGCAAGGACGCCACCCTGGAAGCGAACCTCAGGGGACTTCACCCCAAGATCTCCGAGGCCATGGGTCGGCTGCATTTCCGCACGTCATATGGCCAGAACATCCTCAAGCACTCACTCGAGGTGGCCTTCCTCAGCCAGCTCATCGCGGATCAACTCGGACTCAACGGGACCATCGCCCGCCGTTGCGGCTACCTGCACGACATCGGCAAGGCCCTCGACCACGAGATGGAAGGCACACATCCGAAGATCGGCATGGACTTCGCGCGTCAGTACGGCGAGAAGGAACCCGTCCTGAATGTGATCGGCGGCCACCACGGAGACATCCCCGCGACCTCCTTCTACACCCCCATCGTCATGGCGGCTGACGCCGTGAGCGGCGCGCGACCCGGTGCTCGCCGGGAGTCGCTGGAGCGGTACATTCAGCGTCTTGAGCAGCTTCAGGACATCGCCCTCTCCATGGAAGGCGTCGACGAAGCGCATGCCATCCAGGCCGGCCGGGAGGTGCGTGTCATGGTGGATGCCAAGAAGGTCTCCGACGATACCGCATGGCTCATCGCCAAGAAGGTCGCTGATCGCGTCTCGGAGGAGATGACCTTCCCCGGCGAGATCCGTGTCACCGTGTTGCGCGAAACGCGCGCTGTCGAACTTGCCCGCTAGCCGGACGCCTTCGTCCCCGCCCTGGAGATTCTCACATGCACGTCGCGCTCACGGGCGCCTCCGGATTCATCGGCTCCGTCACCGCGCGCCGGCTCCGGGAGGCAGGACATACGGTCACCGCTCTGGTTCGCGAGACCAGCCGCCGGGATCACATCGAGGATGTCATCGATCGCTTCGTGGTTGCCGACCAGTCCGATGAAGGCGCATGGCCGGAACTCCTCGACGGGGCCGATGCACTCATTCACAACAGCATCGACTGGAACTTCCGAACCACCGATGACGGCGAACGCAATCTCGTCTCGTCCATCCGCCTCCTCGCTGCCTCGGCACCGCGCCGCTACGTTTTTGTCAGTTCAGTTGCCGTGCACCACGACATGAGCCCGCGCTGGGAGGGTCGCATCGACGAAGAGCATCCGCTCCGACCCGCCAACGACTACGGCGCCTACAAGGCCGCCGTCGAGGCGTTCATGTGGGGCGAGCACTACGGAAATGGCCGGGAAGTCGTGAGTATCCGGCCCTGCGCTGTCTACGGCATGGATCCGCGCGCCGATCGCACCCTTGGCTACCGACTCGTTGAAGCCCTGATCGCCGAACGGACGCCCGCTCGCAAGCCTGAAGGCCGCCACATCCACGGCAAGTTCGTTCATGTGGACGACTGCGCAGATGCGCTCGTCAACGCGCTCACCAGCTCGGCCGCCAATGGACACCCCTACAACCTCGTGGACTGCTACGCCCGCTGGACGGACTGGGCCGTGATGGCATGTGAAGAACTCGGAATTGACATGACCTTTGACATGTCCGACCCGGCACAGCCGGAGAATTCCTTTATCGTCGACGCCGCCCGCCGGGACCTCGGAGTCCAGCTCAACCGTGGCCATGCCGGCATCCGACACCACATCCGAGACCTCATCGCCTCGTTGAAGGCCTAAGCTTCCTTCCCATGACCGTGACGACTCCCCTGCGACTGGCACCCGACATCGACCGGGCGCGGCATGCGCGAGCGCTTTCCGACCTCCTCGACGGTGAAGTCCGCTTCGACCGACACGATCGCATGCTCTACGCGACCGACGCATCGCTCTACCAGGTCGAACCCATCGGTGTCGTGATCCCGGTCTCAACGGAAGACGTCGCCCGGACTGTCAGCTACTGCGCTGAGCACAAACTGCCCGTGCTGCCTCGCGGCGGCGGCACGTCACTTGCCGGTCAGTGCGTGAATCACGCGGTCGTCATCGACTTCTCCGTGCACTGCCGCAACCTCCTGGACGTCGACATCGAGAACAGGCGATGCCGCATCGAACCCGGCATCGTGCTTGATGAACTCAACGAACAACTCAACGTGGCGACGAACGGTGCCCTGTGGTTCGGCCCGGACGTCGCCACGGCGCGGCACGCCAACGTGGGCGGCATGATCGGTAACAACTCCGCAGGTGCACACTCGATCCTGTACGGCCGCACGGTCGAACACATCCTCGGGCTTGATGTCCTGCTTGCCGACGGCACACCCTGGCACTTCTGCGAGGGCGCTTCGCGCTCCGACCCCGACATCCGCAACCTGACCCAGCGACTGGCGGACATCATTCTGCCCGCCGCACCACTCATTCGCGAGCGGTTCCCGAAGACCAGGCGGCGCGTCGATGGATACAACCTCGACCTCTTCCTCGATCAACTCGAGGCGTCGCGGCCGGGCACCTTCGACAAGGTCAACCTCGCCCACCTCATCGTCGGTGCGGAAGGCACGCTCGCCGTCACCACCGGTGCAACGCTCAACCTGGTTGATCGACCGAAGCACAAGGGCCTGGCCGTCGTCGGATTTGCATCCCTCGACGACGCCATGGATGCGCTCCAACCGCTGCTCAGCACCGGCCCCAGCGCAATCGAACTGCTCGATGACACCCTCATCAATCTCGCACGCACGAACATCGAGCACAGTCGCTACGTCGACCTGCTCCCGCAGCCGAAGTCCAGCCCCGTCAAGGCGGTGCACTACGTCGAGTACTTCGGCGCGACACCGGACGAGGTCCGTGAGAAACTCGGGCAGGTCGCGGCTGTCCTACCGGGCGCACCGGTGAACACCTACACGGATGCCGCGGCGATGCTCGGCGCCTGGAAACTCCGCAAGGCGGGTGAACCGCTGCTCCACGCCATTCCGGGCGCACGCAAGCCCATCACCTTCGTGGAGGACACCGCAGTCGATCCGGCGCGTCTCCCCGAGTTCGTGAAGGACTTCCGTCACATCGTCGAGAGACACGGAACGTTCGCCGCGTACTTCGCACATGCGTCAGTCGGCTGCCTGCATATCCGCCCCATGCTGGCCCTTCGGGACCCCGAGGACATCAAGCACATGCAGGGGATCGCCGAGGAAATCACCGATCTCGTGCGCTCCTACGAGGGCGCGCTTTCGGGCGAACACGGCGACGGGCGCGTTCGTTCGCCTCTGCTCGAGCGTTTCTACGGTCCGGAACTGATGGACGTCTTTCGACAGGTCAAGCATGTGCTCGACCCGGAGAACCGCCTCAATCCCGGCAACATCATCGAACCCCTCGCCATCACGGATCACTTCCGGATCAACCCGTCCGGGACGCCCGTTCACATCGAGGACGTCGACACATACTTCGACTACACCGCCGAAGCGGGCTTTGATCATGCCGTTGAACTGTGCAACGGCTCCGGTGTCTGCCGCAAGAAGACCGGTGGCACCATGTGCCCCTCCTATCAGGCGACTCTGGATGAACGCCACTCCACGCGCGGGCGGGGCAATGCCCTGCGTCTCGCCATCTCCGGACAGCTTGATGACTCGTTCAAACCACAGTGGAACGACCCGGAGACCATGGCCACCCTCAACCTCTGTCTGAGTTGCAAGGGCTGCAAGACCGAGTGCCCGAGCAACGTCGATATCTCGAAGTACAAGGCGGAGTACCTGGCCCAGTCATGGAAGGCTGCTGGTGGACCGCCGCTTCAGGCACGGGTCTTCGGAAATGTCCGCCGACTCAATCAGCTCGGTGCGATTGCCGCGCCGCTCGCCAACTTCATCAACGGCCTCGGTCCCGTTCGTGCGGCCATGCAGAAGCGACTGGACCTCGCGCCACAGCGAGCGATACCGACATTCGCAAAGTCGCTGTATCGGCGGCGCCGCCGCGCGCACGCCTCGCTCCCGAGGACGGCGCCCGTGGTCATCCTGTATGCCGACTGCTTCACGACCTGGAATGACCCGCACATCGGTGAGGCCACGATTCGCGCGTTCAACGCTTTCGGGTACCGAGTCATCATGCCCAGGGTCAACTGCTGCGGCCGCGCTCCGATTTCCACCGGACTCCTATCCGAGGCCCGTCGACATGCCAATGCCTCCGCAACCGCACTGCATACCGCGTTGCGTCGGCACGATGCCGCCGCCATCGTCGCCTGCGAACCGAGTTGCCTCTCCGCAATCAAGGACGAATGGCGGACGCTGAAGCTGGACGGCGACATCGACCTCGCCTCCATCGCCGAGAAGTCGTTCCTCCCCGAGGACTTCCTCGAGAGGCACTGGGATGACCATCCCAGCCGCCCCGAGTTCAAAACTGTCCGCAAGACGCTGCACGTGCACGGTCACTGCCACCAGAAGGCGCTGTGGGGTGCGGACACTACAGCGGCCCTGCTTCGGCGGGTCGCTGGTCCGGAGCGAGTGAACCTGCTTGACACCGGATGCTGCGGCATGGCCGGTTCATTCGGCTACACCGCCGATCGATACGACCTGTCCATGCAGATCGGCGAACTGACCCTCTTCCCGGCGCTCCGAGAGGCAGCGGACGACGACATCGTGATCGCACCCGGAACGAGTTGCCGTCACCAGATTCATGATGGCGTGCAGCGTACCGCCCTGCACCCGATGGAGTGGCTTGCCGGACAATTGGGCGGGTAATCCCCTCCCCCAGTTCAGAACAGCTCGCCTTCTTCCACGACTTCCGGCACCGTCACCCCGATGAAGCCGCCGCCGGCTGCCGTCAACTGGCGGCCGCGACGTGTCCGGGCGAGGAAGCCGATCTGGAGCAGGTAGGGTTCGACGACATCTCCGAGCGTGCCGGAGTCCTCGCCCATCGTCGCCGCGATGGCTTCGAGTCCGACCGGACCGCCTCGGTACGTCTCGCCGATGACCTTGAGGTAGCGTCGATCGAGTTCGTCGAGACCGAGGTCGTCGACACCCTCGAGGGCCAGTGCCTCCTTGACGGTTGAAGGATCCACCCTGCCACCGGCCCGGACCTGCGCATAGTCGCGAACACGACGGAGCAGGCGGTTGGCGATGCGCGGCGTGCCGCGGCTGCGCTGCGCGATTGACATGAGCGCGTTGCGTTCGGCGGCGATCTCAAGGAGCTGGGCGCTGCGATCAAGAATGGTGAGCAGATCGTCGGGCGGGTAGTACTGCAGGTGGTGCGTCAGTCCGAAGCGACTGCGCAGAGGCGACGACAACAGCCCGGCCCTCGTGGTGGCCCCGATGAGCGTGAAGGATTTGAGTCTGATGGTGAGGGTCCGGGCGTTCATGCCTGAGTCGATGGCGACATCAATGCGGCCATCCTCCATGGCGGGATAAATGAACTCCTCGACGGCGATCGGCAGACGGTGGATTTCATCGATGAAGAGGACATCATTGGGCTGCATGTTGGTCAGGGCGCCGACGAGGTCCGTGCCTCTCGTGAGTGCCGGCCCGGAGGTCACATGCACGCTGGAACCCATCTCCTGGGCGATGACATGAGCAAGGGTTGTCTTGCCGAGGCCGGGAGGACCGTGCAGAAGCACGTGCTCCAGGGCCTCTTCCCGCCGACGGGCCGCCTCAATCGCGATCCTAAGGCGCTCCACCAGCTCACGCTGACCGATGTACTCATCCAGAACCCGCGGCCGGAGGGACTGATTGCTCACATCCTCTTCCGGCACACGCTGCTCGGCCGAAATCCAACGTTCCATCGCCATCGCGCAACAGTGTAGCCGCTTGTTCGGGTATACTGGGTTCCCTTTTCACCGAATCCGCGGCAATTGGCCGAGTGAGGTTCACCTATGACCTGGAACTGGACACTACTCAGAGCCGGAGAGTTCTGGCTGGACGCCGGAGCGATGTTCGGCATCATTCCCAAACCGGTGTGGCAACGTTGGCTCACACCGGACGACGCCAACCGCATGCCCCTCCAGCAGAACTCATTGCTGCTGGAGAAGGATGGCAAGCTCGTGGTGATCGAAACGGGCATCGGCGACAAGTTCGGCGACAAGGAGCGCCGGATCTACAACCTCGAAGACCGGGCCATCCATGACGCCCTGCACGAGGTGGACTGCGCGCCTCAGGATGTCGATGCGGTCATCCTGACTCACCTGCACTTTGACCATGCCGGCGGGCTGACGCGTCGGTCGGCGAACGAAGACGATCGGCCTGATCCGACCTTCCCCAATGCCGAGATCATCGTGCAGCGCCGGGAATGGGAAGACGCCATCGCCAACCGGTCGACCATGCACAAGACGTATCTTCCGAATCATCTGACGCCCGAGATCGCGGAACGCGTCCGCCTCGTTGATGGTGCGGAGGAGGTCCTTGATGGCGTTTCGGTCTGGCCGGTACCCGGGCACACCTGGGGCCAGCAGGCGGTTCGCTTCAACGACGATTCCGGCAACACGGTCGTCTTCGTCCCGGATGTGATGCCCACCCGATTCCATGTGACTCCGACGGCCTGCATGGCCTATGACGTGGAGACATGGACGAGCCAGCAGGAGCGCATTCAGCTCCTCGCCCAGGCTGCCGACGCCGACTGGCTGCTCGTTCTCGTCCATGAACATGGCGAGGCGCGGGTCCGGGTCCGCCCCAACCCGGACAAACCCGGAGCACACATGCTGATCGACGCCTGATTCACCCCCTTTTCGCGCCCGGTGGCAGAGACCGCCGACTATGATGAGGCAGCTTCGGAAGCCCCATGAGTACCACGACCGCCAAGGACAGTACGGTGAGCAAGGACGCCCAGGACATTCCTGCCGATGCTGAATCCGCGGCCGATCCGACCGCGTCGGGCAATCCCGTCGCACCTCCCCGGAAGACGCTGGGTGAGAAAATCGGGGCCTACTGCTCCCGACTGAGCACGAAGAACAACTTCTGGCATCGCGTCTTCTCGTGGATCTACCTGCCGATCGCATTCAAGTCCGGCATCAAGATGAAGAAGCTGGACTCGGCAACGTTCGCCGCGGTCCTCCCCTTCCGCCGGTTCAACAAGAACTGGTACAACGCGATGGCTGGCGCCTCCCTGCTCGCCAACGCCGAACTGGCCGGCGGCATGTACATCTTTGCGTATGCGGGAGACAACTACACGGTTGTCTGCAAGGAACTTCATTACCGGTTCCTTCGCCCGTGCTTCGGCCCGGCGGTCTATAAGGTCCTTCCGAAGGCCGATATCAATGAACTCAAGGCGCAGGGCGGCGAATTCAACTTCGAGATGGTCCTGAATGTCTTTCAGCAGATCAAGAAGCCGGGTGGCAAGGAGCCGCGAGTCGGCCGCGTCCGCGCCGTCTTCCATCTCACGCCCAAGCAGCACGTCAAGGAGCGCGCGAAGCGCAAGCGTCTGGCGCGCATGAAGAAGAAGGCTGCCGAGCGCGAGTCCGATTGACGTTGACTGTCCCGTCAGCCGGACAGCGCGTAGCTTTCCTTCAGCCACTTCTCCCACAGCCGCTTCGGCATCGGTTTCTCAGCGGTGAATCGAGCCGTCACCCAGGCCGTCGAGCCGACCTCGTATCGATCGGGCTCCCTGCTCGCGCGCTCCTCGGCTTCGCCGCGTGACTTCTCCAGCTTGAACATTGCCTTGTAGCGCCCGCCCTGCATACCGATGTAGAAGAACGCCTTCTTGCCACGCTTGAAGGACGTCTGCGTGCAGGAGGTCCCCTCCACGCACCCGTCGAATCCCCGGGCCTTCTCGCACATGGCTTCGGTTGGATCCGTCGTCGACTTCACCATCGCACCCTCCGCTCCTGGTATCGCGGCCCCGAACACACGCGCGGGCCCGGCCCGCATCCTACCAGACGATGGCCCCGTGCCCGCAGGCCCCGCGCGTTGCCGATACACTTCCGCCATGTCCGCACAGATGGACGATCGCGCTGCGAGTCGGGGTGTCCTGCTGCCGGCCGTGTATCTCGCCTGTTCGTGGACGTGGGTCCTCGGGATGTTCTTCCCCGTCCTGATGATCAGCGATTTCGGCTGGCCGGGCTGGATCGCATTCGTCGTCCCGAACTGCCTCGGCGCCATGTCAGTCGGATTCTTTCTCCGCTCCCCGGGACACGCCCGCCGCTTCGCCGCGCAACATCGCGAAGCCATCTGGCTCTTCTCCGTCGTCACGGTCGCCTTCCACGCGTTCTTCATCGCGCACCTGCCGGCTGTCCTCCTGACAGCCCCACCGCTCACGCATCGCGTTGCCTTCGTCGTCATCGCGGCGGTCATGATTGCACTCGCCTGTCGCCGACGGTCACTGGGCTACATGCTCAGTTCCGCCCCCGGTGTGTTTGCCCTCTCACTCCTCACGATGGTGCTTGCGGAGAGCCTCTATCACGGCCAGTCCCTCGGTCTGCCGCCTGTCGACGGTACCGAATCCCGGAGTGACCTGGTCGCAGCCGTGCTCCCGCTCGCACTCGGCTTCGGGCTCTGCCCCTACCTCGACGCCACGTTTCTGCGCATCAGGCACTCGACCGGTGAGCGAGATGGCCGCCGCGCCTTCGCACTCTCGTTCCTCTTCCTCTTCCCCCTGCTGGTCACGTGCACGCTCCTGTACGCCGATGCCCTCCTCGGGCGGCGGGCGATTCCCCTGATTCTCGGCGTGCACTTCTACGTGCAGGCTCAGTTCACGACGTCGCTCCATGTCAATGAGTTCCCGGGCAGCCGCCGACGTTCCGTCATGCTCCTCGCCGCCGCCGGCGCCATCCTCCTCGGAGCCCTGCTGCCGAGAGAGCATTTTCGCCTCAGCTACGAATTGTTCATGTCCGCGTACGCCCTCCCGTTCCCCGTGTACCTCCTCGCATTCGGACTGCCGCGAATGCGAATCCAGTCACCGGGCCGGAGGTGGACGTGCTTCCTCGTGACCATCATCGCGGCGTCCCCGTGCTACCTGCTGGGGTACCTTGGAAGACAGTGGCTCTGGCTCTTTCCCGGGGTAGTTCTGGCGGTTGGAATTCCGTTCCTTTTCGCGTCCCTTGGAGCCCGTCGAAACCCTCGTTGAAACGCTGTTTCTGGTATGATTCGGCGTCGCAGCAGACGCCGGAGTGAGTCGGGAAACCGAGGCTCCGGACGCGACCGCAGGGCACCTGCTCGGGCAGGGGTCTCCGGAGACGTTTTCACCCTTTCTCGCACGACGGGCTGCCGGTCATGGCCGACACCAACGACGTCCTTCCGCAGGACGATCAACCGAACGGAATCGGAAGCGTCGTCGATCTCCAGATCGAAGACGAACTCAAGGACTCCTACCTCACCTATGCCATGAGCACCATCATGGACCGGGCACTGCCCGATGTCCGTGACGGACTCAAACCCTCCCAGCGGCGCATCCTCGCCGCTATGCACGACCTCCGGCTCTCCCCCGGAAAGAAGCACATCAAGTGTGCCAAGATCTGCGGCGACACCTCGGGTAATTACCACCCGCACGGCGAATCCGTCATCTACCCGACCCTGGTTGGCATGGCGCAGCCGTGGAAGGTGCGCACGCAACTCGTCGACCCGCAGGGTAACTTCGGCTCCATCGACGGCGACCCCCCCGCCGCCATGCGATATACCGAAGCTCGCATGCACCACGCCGCGGTCGACCTCCTCGAGGACATCGGCCTCGACACCGTCGACTTCCAGCCCAACTACGACGACCGGCTCATGGAGCCGATGGTCCTCCCCGGCAAGTTCCCGCAACTCCTCATCAACGGTGGTGTGGGCATCGCCGTCGGCATGGCCACGAGCCTCCTCCCGCACAACCCCAACGAGATCTTCGACGCCATCGTCGCAACCATCGACAACCCCGATCTCACCATGGCTGAACTCATGGAGATCGTCCCCGGGCCGGACTTCCCGACCGGAGGCATCATCCGAGGGAAAGCCGGCATCGTCGAAGGCTATTCGTCCGGGCGGGGCAAGCTGACGGTTCGTGGCCGCGTCCATGTCGAAACGCTCAAGTCCGGGCGCGAGCAGATCGTCATCGACCAGATCCCCTATCAACTCATCCAGGACACGCTGATGCACCGCATCGTGTCGGCCGTCAAGGATGAGCGGATCAAGGACATCTCCGATGTTCGCAACGAATCCGGCCGCAATGCTCAGACACGCATCGTCTGTGAACTGAAGCGCAATGCCGACGCGGCTGTCGTTGAGAACCAGCTTTACCAGTACACGCCGTTGCAGTCCACGATTTCGATCATGAACATCGCGCTGGTGAACCGCCAGCCGCGAACCCTCACGCTGCGTGAGATGATCGACCTCTACGTCGACCACCGCACAGACGTGATCCGGCGGCGCACACAGCACCTGCTGCACCAGGCCCGCAAGAAGGCGCACATCCAGGAGGGCCTGATCCTCGCGGTGTGCGACATCGACGAGGTCATCCGCCTCATCCGGTCATCGCGTTCGCGCGAGGAAGCGATCACCAAGCTGGCGAAGCGGCGCTTCCGCATCCCCCCGGATCATGAACATGCGCCCAAGATCCCGACCCGCCTCATGCAGGCACTCGAGAACGCCGGCGAAGACGGCCTCGCCCTGACCCGTGTGCAGGCCGAAGCCATCGGCGGACTCCGCCTGATCCAGCTCGTCGGACTCGAGATCGAACGACTGGTCGGTGAGTACGCCAAGCTGGTCGAGGAGATCGAGGAGTTCGAACGCATCCTCTCCGACGACCGGAACATCCTGCAGATCGTCAAGGATGACTGCATCGAAATGCGGAAGCGCTACGGGAGCGAACGCCGCACGACCATCGAGGCATCCGAGGGTGACATCAACTACGAGGCACTCATCCAGGAAGAGACGATGGCGGTGACCATCTCCCACAACGGATGGATCAAGCGAACGCCACTCTCCACCTATCGCGAGCAGGGGCGCGGCGGTGTCGGCATCAAGGGTTCAGGCTCCGCGGATGACGACTTCATCGAAGATATCTTCATCGCGTCGACGCACGACAACCTGCTCTGCTTCACCGACTCCGGACGCGTCTTCAAGATCAAGGTCTACGAGATCCCGGAGATGGACCGTACGGCCCGCGGCCGCTCCGTCGCCAACATCATCGATCTCCGCGATGGCGAGAAGGCCGTGACCTTCATGCCCATCAAGGACTTCGAGCGTGAGGAAGCATTCCTGGTCTTCGCCACACGCAAGGGACGCGTCAAACGGACCAGCCTCAAGCTCTACCGGAATGTCAACAAGGCCGGCATCATCGCCATCGATCTCAACGACGGTGATCATCTGATCCGCGTCATCTACACCGTCGGACACGATCACCTGCTGCTGGGAACCAGCCGCGGCATGGCCATCCGGTTCCGCGAGTCCGATGTCCGAGCGATGGGCCGCAACGCGGCCGGCGTCAAGGGTATTGACCTTGCTGATGGCGACGAAGTCGTCGGCCTGATCAAGATCGAGATGGAGGATGCAGAAGCCCCGACGTCCACCATCTATCCCGAGGTCGACCTCCTCACCGTAACGCAGCACGGCTACGGCAAGCGCACCTCGCTCGATGAGTACCTTGTTCAGTCCGAGAGCGATGATGGCTCCGTCACCTACCGCATCCAGTCCCGCGGCGGCAAGGGACGCATCGACATCAGGACATCCGAACGCAACGGTCGTGTCGTGACGATCCGGTCGGTCAAGGATGGTGAAGGCCTCGTCTTCATTACGCGAAACGGCCTGCTCGTCCGCATCGCGGCGAACTCGATCTCGCGGATCGGCCGCGCCACCCAGGGTGTGCGGGTCGTCAACCTCAAGGATGGCGACGAACTCATCGGGGTCGCCGTTGCCCCCGTCGAGGAAGACGAGGAGCCGGATGGAGCCGACGATTCCAGCGATTCCACACCCGAGAGCGACGCCCCCGAGACCTCGTGATGCACACCGGAGTGCATCCACCTACAATTCGGGGAACCAAGAGGTGAACCATGGCGACCGAGTGGTCCGACAGCATCACGATCTGCGACCTGAACGATGAGCCCGAGTTCTCAGAGGAACTCACCGAGGTCACCAACCGGCTGCACGACATGGAGCCGAAGACCGTGCCGCATGTCATCCTGAACATGTCCGCGGTGACCTACCTCAACTCATCCAACCTGGCGCAACTCCTGCGGCTTCGCCGCGTGGTGAACGATGCGAGCAAGAAACTGACGCTCTGTGCAGTGGCGGATCCGGTCTGGTCCATCATGCTCCTGACGGGGCTGGACAAGGTTTTCACTTTCGTCCCGGACAAGGCGCTGGCCATTGCCACCGTCCAGCTTGATCCAGAGGCATGACCGACCCTGTCCCCGCAGATCCGGATGGCCTGCGCCAGCGCGTCGATCAATTCCGCGCCGACTACGAGGCCGTGCGTTCGCAGGTGCAGCGTGTCATCGTCGGCCAGCGTGAGATCATCGATGGAGTCCTCGTCAGCCTTTTCGCCGGCGGCAACATACTCCTTGAAGGCCTGCCCGGGTTGGGTAAGACACTGCTCATTCGAACGCTGGCCGAATCGCTCAGCCTGCAATTCAGCCGCATCCAGTTCACACCGGACCTGATGCCCGCCGACATCACCGGCACGACGATCGTCCGCGATACGGAGCACGGGCGCGAATTTGTCTTTGAACCCGGCCCCGTCTTCACCCAGATCCTCCTCGCTGACGAGATCAACCGGGCCACGCCGAAGACCCAGTCAGCCATGCTCGAAGCCATGCAGGAGAAGTCCGTGACGGCGGGCGGCGCGACGCGCCCTCTGCCGCGCCCCTTCTTCGTCATGGCGACACAGAACCCGATCGAGCAGGAGGGTGTCTACCCCCTCCCCGAAGCCCAGCTCGACCGCTTCCTCTTCAAACTCAATGTCGGCTACTCCAACCGGGAGGAACTCTCCGAGATCCTTCGGCGCACCACCCGAGGCGCGCACATCGATGTGCAGCCCGTGCTCGATGAGGAACGCATCATCGGCTACGAGCAACTCGTCGCGCGCGTTCCCATCGCGGATCACGTGCAGGATTACGCTGTCCGCCTCGTCCTGTCGACGCATCCCGGTGGAGAGTTCTCGACTCCGCAGGTCAGCCGGTTCGTGAGCATCGGCGCCAGCCCCCGCGCGGCCCAGGCCATCGTGCTCGGCGCCAAATGCCGCGCCCTGATCGCCGGTCGGAACGCCGTGGCCGTTGAGGACATCACCGGCATCGCCCACGCCGCCCTCCGCCATCGCATCCTCCTCAACTTCGAGGGCGAAGCGGAGGGCCTGACACCGGACGCCGTCATCACGAACATCGTGGACACGCTCCCCGTGCAGGCGGGGTAGAGTCGACGGTTGGGTGTTGGGTGTTGGGTGTTGGGTGTTGGCTCAACCAGAGTTCAACCTTCGTCCCCACCGTCGCTCCCCACACCCCGCTCCTCGCCCCCCTTCTCCCTCACCGCCGCCGCCTCCGCTTCGTCAACCCGCACGATTTCCGTGCCGCGATGGAAAGCGGCCCACGAGTAGAAGAAGGTCTGCGCCAACTGCGCTTCCTCCGGGGCATCCAGGACAACCAGCCCCCCGGTGCTGATCGTGGCGCGCACCTTCCCGGCCGGTGTGTCAAAGGACAGTTCCAGGTTCATGAGATCCGATGCCGGAACGAACCACGACTTGTCTCCGACCTTGACTCCGAGCCCGAGCGTCTTCGCCGGAAGCCGGGTGTCCATGAACCAGACCGGAACGACCAGCCGCGGCTGCGTGAAATACGCCTCGTACGGGCTCGATTCGTACGGCTTCGTGTATCCCGTGTTCGTCGTGACGACACGTGTGTCTTCCGGCGCCTCGATGCGCACTTCGGGTGTGCGCAGCACGCGGAATGGCAGGTGTCTCAGGGCTGTGCCCACCATCGGACCGGAGAGTGCCTCCATACCCAACTGGCTCCACAGACTCTTCGTGCGCTTGTCGTAGAAGAGCACGTTGGAGTTGTACAGCGCGCCCGTCACTCCGAACTCCAGGGTGACGTCAGCGCCTGCGTTCTCCGAGTCGACGCTCTCCGGCATCGGCACGCGGCGGGAGAAGACGGACACCGAATCACACAGCGGACAGTACGTCACCGCGATGGGTTCACCCCCCACCTCGATGTTGATCATCTCGTGCCAGTTCAGCACACGGATCGGGACCGCGAGGTACGCACCATTCACTTCGACAAGAACGATTCTCCCCCGTTCCATCAGGAAGTCTGCTTCGGAAAGGGGAACCGTCTCCGGATCGGTCAGGGAGGGAATCGTGTCCTTGGCAAGGAGTTCGTGGATCTGGAAGCGGTCGATCGCGAGATTGGAGGTATCAAATGCCTCGTCGACATTCACGGCATTCTCGCGGTGCACGGGTTCCCAGTTCACTGGTCCCATCACTCGCTCGGAATCCGCCGTACCTGACTGGGCAGCCACGACACCGCAGAAGACGAAGAGAACCAGCGCGCAGAACCTTTGCATGACAACCCTCCTGGGATTGAAATCGAACGAATTCATCCCAAGAGGATACGGACCTGCCATGCCGCAGGCGCTCGAAGACGCGGTCAGATCAGTGCTATTCCGGCCAGAAACACGCCGACCACGCAGATCGCTGCCGCCAGGTAGACCAGTGCAGCGGCATTCAACCACCACGGGTCCTGCTCCGCATCCGTTTTCACTGTCAGATCCCCCGTTCCGCCCAGCGGAATATCCATGACATCACCCGGAAGAGCGTTCCAGACACGATATCCATCCGTGTCCAGTCTCGGCCCACTGGCCTTGAACTGCTGCATCAGACTCATCCCTGATCAGGGCAACGGACCTGCGCCCGAAGCCGGCCCTTGAGAGTGCCACCCCGAAACGCACGGGGCGCGGACCGCCCACAGAGAGACACGCGGCAACTGCCGGTGCGCCCCTCATGCCGAATGAAACCGATTCGAGGGCCTATTCCTTGCGCAGTTCGAAGAGCGGTGCGTCACCAACCAGACCGATGAGTTGCTGCCGCAATTCCGCCATCTTGCGATTGGTATTCGCCAGTTCGCTGACGATGAGTTCTCGCTGGCGAAGGTCCGCGGGACCTGCAGCGAGTTGCTCCTCGTGTTCTTCCCGGATTTTCTGGAACTCGACCAGTTGCGTGATGACGGTCAGCACTTCGGTGTGCTTCTTCTGATCACCCTGCACGAGTTCAAGCAGTTCACCTCCGTCTTCACCGGAGAGCACCTTGCGAAACTGCTCGATCTGCTCGCGTTCTTCATCCTGGCGAGCGCGAATGGTGAGTGCACGCTGGCCGTCGATGTTCGTCCGCTTGATACCGGAGGTTCCCGAGAGTCCGACCTTGAGGCCGCGCGATGCCATGAGATACGGGGCGCGCCTCGATCCCATCGGATCTGCGAGGTCGTCCCAGTCCTCATCACCGACACTGATCCGAATGGCTGACGGCCCCCACAGCGCAGCGCCCAGCCTCTCCATGCGCACCCGCCAGCCTGCGGTCAACGTCTCAGGCGGTCGGTTGGACTGGTTCTGAAGGTCCTCATATCGACCCACAGGAACGAGAACATCGAGGTACTCACCTGCCACACCATTCAGCGTGATGAGGCTCTGGCTGAGCACGGCATCCGGATCCTCAGGCCTGAAGATCCGCAGGGGGATCACTTCGCCGGGGTTGTAGGAGATGATCCGGATGACGACGTTGTGGCTCGCAATCCGCGCACTCTGACCCGTAATGACATCACCGCCAACTTCAACGAAGACATCACCCGGACGGAGCAACCCCTGCTCTTTCGCCGGGAAGCCTCCGATGAGACGCTCGATGACCACGAGACGCTGGGTCTGATCCAGCGTGCGGGCAAAGCCCACACCCATACCAGCGCGGCTCGTCGTCATGAACTGCGAACGCAACGCCTGCTCAACACGCAATCGCTGCTCCGGGTCGAGGTCGTCGCGGCCCAGTTGTTCAATGAGTTCCGACTCTTCAAAGAGATCCTGATTCAGAAGGAGTCGTTTCTGGGCCGCCTCGCGGCGCGGGAAAAACTCTGAGCCGAGTTCGCTCACCAGTTCCGGAAGAGTCAGCATCGTGACATCCGGCGCCTCATCCTTCGGAAGCAACACCATGCCCGCGGCAGCAGCCGCACCCGGCAAGCCCACGGCGATCGACAGGACAAGGACATGCGAGAGGCGGTCAGTGGCTGATCTCATGCGAGCATCTCCGGGATGTGATCCACACGATCCTGCAACCAGCGTACCTTCCGTTCGACCATCTGCAAGAACGCTCCGCCTTCGATACCCGCGAAATGCCCCGTCGTTGCGATCGGAATCGCCGCCTCGACGATCAGGGCCTCAATCATCAGGTGTGGCAGAACCGCCAGTTCCGCCGTGCTGATGACGCAGCCCTTCACAGAATCATAGCCCCGACAGAAACGCTTCAAGCGTGACTCATCGAGGGCATCAGGCCATTTCGAGGGGTCCTCGTCATTGCGCGTCACGCTGAACTGCAACGCACCGTTCGCAACATCAAGAATCCGCTGGCCCCGACGCGCCGTGTCGTAATCGATGACCGCCACCACCTGTGGCCCCTGGTACAGCATGTTCCCGGGATGCCAGTCTCCGTGAATGATCTGACGAGGCCACTGGTCGATCCCGTGCTGGCGTACGGTCGTCGCGGCCTCCATGTACGCCTCGCGCAGGTATTCGACCGTTGCCCTCAGTTCAAGTCGCTGAGATTTCTCCGGTACGACACCGAGATGAGCCGCCACCGGGGCGTTGTGGTAGTGCCCGGCAGACGGCTCCCAGGCAGGCTTGAACTCCTTCAGAATTCGATGGAATGCCGCGAGCGCCTGTCCGGACTGGTACGTCGTCTGCAAGCCCTGGTCGAAGGGTGTCCCGCGAATGAACTCATACGCCTCGTAGTACCGCTCATTGATGTGCACGATGGTCTTCCCCTCGCGCGTCGGAATGAGCCGGGGAAGCGGGTACTTCGAGTGCGTCAACCGGCGCTGCAGTTCGTGAGTGAACGCGATGCGCTCGGCATCGTCCCGACCAGGAGCGCGACGCTTGAGCAGAAACAGACCTCGGTCCGTCTTGATCCTGACCTTGGGAGCGCGGCGCGAACCCTTGCGGAAGTCCCGGATTTCGGAGACGACACCCAGTTCATAGTAGGACAGCGCGATCGCCAGTTCGTCCCGACTGAGCGGCGACCACTCCGAATCAGCGTGTGTCATTGGCGTCTGGTCCGACATGTCCTACCGAAGGACTGTAACGAATCTGCACCACCGGGGTGCCCGAGCGCCTATTCGACGTTCTGGACCTGCTCCTTGATCCGGTCAATCGCGCCCTTGATTTCCACGATGCCGCGGGAGATATCAGCATCTCCCGACTTACTCGCGATGGTGTTCGCTTCCCGAAGCATCTCCTGGGCAAGGAAATCGAGCGTCCGGCCCATGGGGCGTCCGTCGTCCTGCCCGAGCAGCGACTTGAACTGACCCATGTGACCGCTCAGCCGCGTGAGTTCCTCGGAGATATCGCTCTTGTCTGCGTAAACAGCCACCTCGCGGATGAGGTCCACCGGTTCGACCTTGATCGCGGCGTCATCAAGAAGCATCTCGATCCGCGACTGAAGTCGATCCTGGTAATCCGCGATGACCTGCGGCGCCCGCTCCTGGATCTGGCCGAGGCGGTCCATGATGACGTCATGGTGCGTCATGAGGTCGGCCTGGAGGAGTTCGCCTTCCTTGTGACGCATCGCCATCAGTTTGCCACAGGCCTCATCGAGCATGGACCTGAACGCAGCGCTTGCTCGTTCGAGTCGGTTCTCTTCATCTGACGGGGGCTGCAACACCCCGGGGAGCGCGAGCAGCGGACCCAGGTCGACCTTCATCGAACCGTCCGACACCTGGGGCGTCGCCCGGACCTGATCGATGTACCGCGCGAGGGCTTGAGCATTGATCTCGTACGCGGCAGTTTCAGAGGTATCACTGCACTTGCCGATGAGAACGATCGAGCCGCGCGTGAGGCGTCGGCGCAATTCGGACTCGAGCATCGGCTCAAGCCCCTGAAGTTCCTCCGGGAGGCGAATGGAGGCCTTGAAGTACTTGTTGTTCAGGCTGCGCAGTTCGAGGAAATAATGCACGCCGTCCTGATGGACGGATGCCTCGCCGAAGCCGGTCATGCTGCGAATCACGTCATGCGCTCCTGCCGTGGGAACTCAATGGACGATCCACACCAACCCGACTCCGGGCGCAACGCACGCCTGGTCTGAGAGAATCCCCCGGGTCTGCCGTCACGATCCGTCATCGGCCGACTCATCCTCGGTCGTCTCAGGCTCGGTGGCGGCATCATCCCCGGCCGCCTCGTCATCCCCGGCCTGCCCGGTGTCAGCCGCACCGTCATCTGCACCGGTCTCGCCGGTCTCAGTCGTGCTCTCGCTGGTCGCCGACGTTCCCGAGTTGGCCACCGCGGTCCCGGGAGTGACGACGAAGTTCAGAATCACCGCCATGACGATGAAGGCAAGGAAGACGCCGATCGTCAGGGTCGTCAACGCATCGCCCGTCTTGGCGCCGAACGCACTGTGACCGGAACCCGAGTTGGAACCGAAGGCCTCGCTCAATCCACCACCCTGCGGGCGCTGAACGAGCACCACCATGATCATCAGCACACTGACGATCAGGAAGAGAACCACGAGGCCGGAAATGGCCAACTGGGGCATCTGGGCAAGCATGAACATGAGCATCGTCCTTGGAGAACAGCCGGCCCGGAGCCGGCCCGAGAAATCTGGTGGGTCGGAGATTCTAGCAGCCAACCGGCCTCAGGTGCAGGCGGCCCGCATGATTTCGAGGAAGCCTGGCCCCTTCAACGCCGCTCCGCCAATCAGCCCGCCGTCGATATCGGGCATCGAGAAGAGCGATGCCGCGTTTTCCGGCTTCACCGATCCCCCGTACTGGATCCGGGTCGCCGCCGCGATCTCGGCACCATGGACCTCGCCCAGAACTTCACGAATGCGTGCATGGGCGGCCTGAGCGTCATCCGGCGTCGCCGTGACTCCCGTGCCGATCGCCCACACCGGCTCATACGCGATCGTGATCCGGGACATCTGCTCGGCGGTAATCCCCGCCAGACCAGCCCTGACCTGACGCTCGTTGACCGAGTCAGTCTCCCCACCCCGACGCTGCTCGATCGTCTCGCCGACGCACAGAATCACGTCAAGGCCCGCTCCGATCGCGGCCGTCGTCTTGCGACTGACCAGATCATCCGTCTCACCGATCACATGGCGGCGCTCGGAATGGCCCGTCAGGACGTAGCGAACGCTCAGATCCTGAAGCATCGCCGTTGAAACCTCGCCCGTGAACGCCCCATCCGGTTCGAAGTAGAGGTCCTGGGCCCCGAGACGGACCTCGGATCCCTCGAGCGCGTGGCGGACCGCATCCAGGTGTACGAACGCGGGGCAGACGGCACACTCAACCGCCGCGCCGACTTCCGCGCTCCCCCTGGCGACAACGCCAGCAAGTTCGGCCGCCCCGGCGCGATTCAGGTTCATTTTCCAGTTGCCGGCCACGAATGGACGTCTGCTCACAGCCACTCTCCTTCGAGTCAAGGTCAGGGCCGGGCATGATACGCCAGTGTGCCGTTGGAATGGTCACGAACTGGCTGGAGATTCGGAGGTCCGCGCGCTCTCTGCCCGTTCCAGCATTCGGGTGGCCAACTGGTGTCGACCCTCAGCCTGCATCAGGACAGCAACCAGGAACCAGTTCTCGTACGTGCCCGCTCGATGGGCATCCCTGACCGCGCGGCGAACGAGTCGCCGGAGATCATGCTTCTCGAAGAGTGTGTCTCCCGAAACGGGCCTGTCGGTGAGACTTGGGTCGGCCTCGTATGCCTCCATCAACTCGGTGACACCCTTGTCACCCTGCCCATTCGCGAAAAGCGAGATCGCCCACAGTCGCTGGATCGTGTGGTCGGGTTCTCCCTCCTCCTTGACCTGTTCGGCCCATACCTCGGCAAACTGGCGGGCAGCCACGTTGAAGTTGCCGCGGGTCAACGCCCGCCGCGCCTGCTCCTCCGTCGTCAGAGGCTCCGGCTGCTCGGGTTCCAGGGCATAGATGAGCCCGGCGTTGGGCACGGCGTCCTCTGACCTGTCATACCAGGGCCCGCGGTCGTAGTAGTACCCGGACCAGGGGCTGTAGTGGCGGCCTCGATAGCAGCCGCACCCGTAGTAGCAGTGGTGCAGGGATCCCGTGATCGCGGGAAGCGTGACAACCGGCGCCGGCGAAGATGCCGTCGGGGTGCCAGCTGAGGGGGCGGTCGCCCCGCCCCGGACCGTTCCGGATGGAATCGTTGCAGTTCGGATCTGGGCCGATGCGCCCGCGACGAGGGAAGCCGCGAGGAAGGTTGCGAGATGTTGAGTGATGGGCATGTTGGGACTCCCGTGGCCGGATGGCCTGTCTGGGGGGAGAATCGGCGATCTGGTCCGCTCACCCCATAGGAACTGGGACTCGCGGCAACGCTCCGGGTTTCCCCGAGTCGCACGAATGGTCGCTGGACACTGTTTTTTGAGGTGAGGCCGGCCGATGTGACGAGGTTTCTCAAAGGTTGGTCGAAACCGCCCACCAGATCTGTGCGTCAGAGCGTGTCCGGCTACCATATGGCCGATTGTACGCTTCGCGGGAGTCCGGCTCATGCGGGTTGATGTGGCGACATTTCTGGCGCCGGGGGAGACGGACGCCACCATGGCATTTCCGGGGGTGGTCGATGTAGCACTGCTGCACGGCTATCGATCCGAGCGACTCGGCGTGCACGTGACTCCGGATGACATCTCCGACGTCGTTCATCGCACGACGGCTCCAACCATCGGGTTCGCCGGCGTGGATCCGCTTGCGCCAGATCTCGACGACATCCTCAACCGCATCAAGGCTCTGGGCATGCAGGGCGTGACCATTTCGCCCGCGGATCAGGGCTGTCGACCCACACACGATCGGTGCATGGCGCTGCTGGGCTGGTGCGCCGATCGCGGCATGCCGGTCATGGTGACGAATCCGTCGGTCCTTGCTCCGGGCAGCGTCCTGGATTTCCTTCACCCGATCCTGTTCGACGAGGTGCTTCGGGAGCTGCCGACGCTTCGCCTGGTGCTGGGTGACCTGGGGACGGCTTACCTTGAGGAGTCCCTGCTGCTGGTGGCCAAACATGAGCATGCGTATGCCGAAATCAGCACGCTCGCCAATCGCACGGTGCATCTGCACCACGGCCTGCTGTCGGCGCACGAACGAGGTGTGATGCGGAAACTCCTCTTCGGGTCCGGCTGGCCCGCCCGCTCGCCCGAGGCCGTCACTGAGCGGATCTTTGGCTTCAATGCCTTCGACGGGCCGTCGCGCTGGGCCTCGATCCCCGGCGATGACCTGCGCGGCCTGATCGAGCGTGATGCGCTGGCGCTGCTCGGGCTCAAGGCGCCTGAGGGCTCCGGGACCGATGCCCTTGCGCCGTCGCGCCAGACACCGTGAGACAGGCGGCCCGAATCGGCGACAGAACAAGCAAGTATTCGCTAACATATTGTCAATGCTGACCTTTGGCGTCGTTGCGGCGTTCTACATTGCGATTGTCGCGCTGTGTTACTGGCTCTCCCACCCGGAGATCCGGCCCGGCGATGTTCGCGCCACGGTTTGCTTTCGATTCATGCAGATCTACGCCCGACTCGTCCACGGCCTTCGCGTCACGGGCCGGGAGCACATACCGGTTCGCGGCGACCGGCCGATCCTTGTGGTCGCGAATCACACCGCAGGTGTCGACCCGATTCTGCTGCAGGCGGCCGTGCCTTACGAAGTGCGCTGGGTCATGGCTCTGGATATGAGGCTCCCGATCCTCGGGCCGCTGTGGGAATTCGGTCGTGTGATCTTCGTTGACCGGAACAGCCGCGACGGCACAGGCGTGCGTGAAGCGATCCGGCACCTGGCCCATGGCGGTGTCCTCGGCCTGTTTCCGGAGGGTCAGATTGAGCGGCCGCGTGAAACCCTGCTTCCCTTCCAGCACGGCGTCGGCATGATGATCCGGCGGACTGGTGCGATCGTCGTCCCCGTGGTGATTGCCGGGACACCTGACGGGGACCCGGCTTGGGCTTCACTCTGGAAGCGAAGTCGCTCGACGGTTCGGTTTCTGCCGCCGGTCGATTACAGTGCAGCGACGTTGAAGGCGGACCAGATTTCGACCGACCTGCGCCGGCGCTTCCAGGAAGCGACTGGCTGGCCGATTGGCGATCCGCCTGAGGAGGATGTGGCCGCGAGTGAGGAAGGTGACGCATGCTGACGCGCATCACGGGGCGACTCGAATCGATTGAAGAGACAAGAGCGACGATTTCACCGCTGAGCGTCGCCGACAGTTCCGACGTGATGGGCATCGCGTACGCGGTCTTCATGCCGGCCTCTCTCGCTGAACTCATGGTTGAGCGACTGGGCACGGTCGTGACGCTGCATACGATCCAGGTCCTCGAGCAGCATGGGGGCGGCACGTCGTTCCAGCCGCGGCTGATCGGGTTCGAGTCGCAGCATGACCGTCGCTTCTTCGAGTTGTTCACGACCGTCAAGGGTGTTGGCACGCGTAAAGCGCTGCGCGCCCTGGTGCTGCCCATGTCAGAAGTCGCGCGGGCGATCTTCCAGCGTGATGCGAAGGCACTGAGGAAGATGCCGGAGATCGGACCGAGGCTCGCGGAAACCATCATCGCCGAACTGCACGGCAAGGTGGATGCCTACCTCGACTCAGGGCACACGCACACGGTCGCAGCAGGCATCGAAGCCGGGCCGGGGGTCGCCGATGGTGCGGACTCGGCAGCGGCGCAGCAGGCCATTGACGCGCTGGTGCGGCTGGGTGAGTCGCCCGCCGATGCGCGGCGCAAGGTGGAGTTTGTCGTCAAAGACATGACGGGGGATGTGGAGGCGGATGCGATACTCGCGGCGACGTTCGGTGCCGCGTGATGCGACCGGGACCTGGAATATGGACTGTGATCTGGAAGTGGTGAGATGAGATACGCAATGATCATGGCCGGCGGCGCCGGCACACGTCTCTGGCCGATGAGTCGGAAGACTCAACCCAAGCAGCTGGTCCCATTCATCGATCGCGGCGAGGAGCGGGTGTCACTGCTCCGTATCGCCGTGGATCGGCTGGAAGGACTCGTGCCCCGCGAGCACGTTTACATCTGCACGAACGAGCGTTACCGCGACGAGATCAAGGCCTCGATTCCAGACCTGAAGGATGAACAGATCCTCGGAGAGCCGGAGGGTCGCGACACGGTCAATGCAGTCGGCTTCGGTGCCGCGGTGCTTCAGAAGCTGGATCCGGATGCCGTCTTCGCCGTCCTGACGGCCGACCATCTGATTGAACCGGAGGATGAGTTCCGACGCCTGATTGCCATCGGTTTCGATATGGTCGAGGCGGATCGGAACCGGCTCGTGACTTTCTCCATCAAACCGACGTTCCCCTCGACGGGCTTCGGATACGTGGAACGGGGGGCGCCCCTTGAGAAGACGGACAATCTCGGCTTCCGCGTTGAACGATTCGTCGAGAAGCCCAGTGCCGAGAAGGCCCAGGCGTACATCGAATCGGGCGCCTTCGGCTGGAACAGCGGGATGTTCGTGTGGAGCGCGGCGACGATCATGGGATGCCTGGAGCGCTACAAGCCCGAATCGCACCGGGGTCTCGCCGAGATTGCCGCCGCGTGGGGCACGGATGAGCAGACTGCTGTTCTCAATCGCGTGTACCCGGAGTTGTCAAAGATCAGCGTGGACTACGCGATCATGGAACCCGCCACGCGCGAGCAGTCGCGGACTGCGGGCCGGCAGTCGGAGGTTGAGAGTGTCAAGGTCTGCACGGTGCTGATGGACCTGACATGGCTCGATGTGGGCAGCTGGCCCAGCTACGCGGAGACGCTGGATGCGGACGGTTCCGGGAACCGGATCAGTGGTGAGGGACTGGTGCACGAGAGTTCGCGCAGCATGATCGTGAATGCCGAGAAGGGGCACATCGTCGCGGCACTGGGGTGCGACGACATGATCATCGTGCACACGGAGCGCGCCACACTGGTGATGCCACGATCGAAGGCAGAACAGTTGAAGCTCCTGCACGCGAAGCTTCCCGAGGAACTGAAATAGGAACAGATGCATGGGTGACACGTTCCACTGGCTGGATGTCGAGCGCATCGGAGAGGAACTGCACGATGCGCACCCGGAACTCAGTCCGCTCTCGATCAAGTTCGTGGAGTTGCGTGATCTCGTGAAGGCCCTGCCCGGCTTCGAGGAACAACCCGGGCACCCGGTCAACGAGAGGATTCTGGAAGCGATCCAGATGGCCTGGCTTGAAGAGCGGGACGACGAGGCTTGAGAACAACAGGTTCGGAAGAGGTCCACCATGTCCATTGTGTCGACGCTGCACATCCTGGCCGCCGGCGTCTCGGGCGCTGCCGGCGAAGCGGCGGATGGCACCGTTGATCATGCGGCCCACCACGGCGACGGACTCGCACATGCCGTGCACACGACGATTGGTCTGTTGGGCATCGCGGTCGCCATCGGCGTCCTCACGCGCTTCGTGCGCCTCCCCTACACCATTGCTCTCGTCCTTGCGGGCCTCGCGATCGCGCTGACGGATGCGGTGCCGACGGGCGCCGTCATGACGCACGACCTGGTCCTGCTCGTCTTCCTGCCCCCCCTGCTCTTCCAGGCGGGGCTGCATCTGGACCTCGAACATCTCCGACGGGTCTGGCTGCCCGTGCTCATCATGGCATTGCCCGGTGTCGTGGTTTCGACTTTCCTGGTGGGCACGACGTTCCATCTGCTCGCGACCCCTGACCTGCACGCCATGATCACGCCGCTGTCGACGGCGCTGGGGGAAGGCACGGCGCTCTGGGTCGTGGCGCTGCTGGTCGGCGTCGTGCTGTCGCCGACGGATCCGATCTCCGTCATGGCCACGTTCAAGACAACTGGCGCACCGGAAGAACTGAAGACGATGGTCGAGGGCGAGTCGCTCTTCAACGACGGAACGGCCGTCGCCATCTTTGCACTGCTCGCAACAATCGTCGGCGGCGCACTGACCGGCGCCTCCGGACCTGAAGCGAGCGAATCGCTGGAGTTCAGCGCCTTCGCACTGAACTTCGTCCGCGTGGCCGGACTCGGCACGGTCATCGGGCTGATCCTCGGGAGCCTGGCCTTCCTGCTGATCAGGATCCTGGAGGATCACACGCTCGAGACCGGCCTGACCGTCGCACTCGCCTGGGGATCGTTCCTGATCGCCGAGCACTTCCATGCGTCCGGGGTCATCGCAGTCGTCGTCGCCGCCTTGATCATGGGCAACTACGGACGCGTGCTGCACATGTCCGAGAGCACACAGGACACGGTTCACGGCTTCTGGGACACACTGGACTTCATCGTGAACTCGATCCTGTTCCTGATGATCGGATTCGAACTGAGCGACCCCGCTGTCGGCGGCCGCGAGGCGATCATGGACTTGCACGTCTGGCTGGTTGCACTTGGTGCGCTGGCTGCCCTGCTCGTCAGCCGTGCCCTGCTGACCTATCCCGTCGTGCTCCTGTTCAAGCGGCATTGGCCGAAGGGCTGGAAGCACGTGATCTGGTGGTCCGGGCTGAAGGGATCACTGACACTTGCATTGCTGCTCATGCTGCCCGCCGGTGAACTGCGCGCCTACCTGCTGCCGATCGCATTCGTCGTCGTGCTGGTGAGCCTGCTTGGACAGGGCGCCTCGATGCCGCTCGTCATGCGACTGACCGGAGTCCGGGGCGAATCGACCACCGACTCAACTCACTGACTGTCAGGTGCTCGCTTCCGAGTCGCCGCGACGCTGCATGACCCAGTCCGGAATGCCGTTGAGTTCATGGAAGAAGTAGTCACGGTCCTCGCTCGTTTCGATGGCCTCGCCCGCTTCCGTCGCCCGCTTGTGATAGCGGTCGTAGGCGGAACCGTCACCCGAAATCGCCGCAGCGCGTGCCAGCGCTTCGTACGCGAAAGCCATGTCGAAGCCCTTCAATTCATGCTGCTGGCAGAAGTCGAGGCAGCGGTGCGCGTGGCGGCGCGACTCTGCGGGACGCCAGAGCGTGGCGTAGACGCGTGAGCACTGCCACTCCGATCGCGCGAAGTTGACGTGGTTTCCCACCTGTCGCCAGTGCCACGCGGATGCGTGGGCCGCATGCACCATCACGCTGTCATCCTCACCGGTGCGATCCGCCTTCTCCATCAACGTCCACGTGAGATTGAAGAGTTGTGCCGCGATGCGTTTGTGCTGCTCGGCATCAAGCAGAGTCGCGGGTTGATCCGCTGGCTTCGGATGGTCACTCATGTCCGCGCCCTTTCCTGGCGGAGGTGGTCTATCCTGTGCGTATGGATGACACGACTTACGAAGTAGCGCTCGTCGGCGCTGGGCCGATCGGCATCGAAATGGCGGTGGCGCTGCACCGACGAGGCGTGCAGTATATCCACTTCGAAAGCGGTCAGATCGGCGAAGCGATCGCCCGCTTCCCTCCCCAGACCCCCTTCTTTTCCTCGCCCGAACGCATCCAGATTGCCGGGGTCCCCCTCCAGACGGACGACCAGACCAAGGCCACGCGCGAGGAATACCTGACATACCTGCGCTGCGTCGTCCAGCAGTTCAACCTGCCCCTGCGACTCTTCGAACGCGTCGAGGACATCAGCCGCGACGGCGCCGGCATCTTCGACGTCACGACGCGCACCGATCGCGGCACGACCACCACGCGTGCCCGCAATCTCATCCTCGCAACGGGCAACATGCAGATCCCCCGCGCCCTCGGTGTTCCGGGCGAGGATCTGCCGCACGTCTCCCACTGGTTCGGTGAGGCGCACACCTACTTTCGTCGCAAGGTCCTGATTGTCGGTGCCAAGAACTCAGCCGTCGAAGCGGCGCTGCGCTGTTACCGCGCGGGCGCTGATGTGACGCTGCTGCATCGGCGGGACGAGATCCATGAGCGGGTGAAGTACTGGCTGCGCCCGGAGATGCTGTCACTGATCAAGGCTGGAAAGATCGGCTGGCTGCCTCGTCGGTGCGTTTCGAAGATCGAACCCGGGCGCGTCGAGACGGTGCCGGCGGATGATGATGGCAACGCCTGCATGAATGGGCCGCGGGAATGGGTGGACGCCGATGCGGTGCTGGCGCTGACGGGCTATGAGCAGGACAGTTCCCTCTTCGAGCGACTGGGCATCGAACTGATCGGCGAGTCGCGGCATCCGAAGCACTGCCGCCGCACGATGAAGACGGATGTGCCGGGGATCTACGTGATCGGGACGGGCGCGGCGGGGAGCGAGAAGAGTGTGAAGGTCTTCATAGAGACGAGCCATGTCCACATTGACCGGGTGATGGCGTCATTGACGGGTGAGGCCCCGCCGTTGGATGCGGAGTCGGATCCGGTGTATACGTTGCCGGAATCATGAGTCGCCAGGAGTACAAAGAACAGCGACGCGCGATAAGGAGGATCATTCATCGCGAGCACCCTGATCTCCTGTGGTTCACCGGGTTCCTGATCCTGACCCTGCTCGCATTGCACATCTGGAAGTTCTACGCAGGCCCCAATACGGTGAGGGGAGTGCTCGCATACGTGACTCTGACCGCCCTGTTCATTCAGAGTGTCCGGTTCGGCCGGATCCGGAAACGAATCCTCAGGACTGCGGCCTGGTGCCATGAGTGCGGCTATGAACTGACACCGGACACTGCGAACTGTCCTGAGTGCAACGCGCCCGCAGAGCATCGCATTCCCCCTGACAGCATCGATGCACTCACTGCAGTCCTGTGGGTCCTCCTGCCCATCCTCTTGATCGTGATTCTCTTCGTAGTGGCGGCAGCCGGGTGAACCTGATGCAGCCCATCGACGATCACCGGGAGCGGCCGATGTTCAAGTCGATGAGACGAGCCAAGTGGTCGATACGACGAGAGCGGAAGCACCTCAGAGCTTTGCCGAAGGCATCAATCCCGACTCCCGGATCCCGGTTCCCGAATCACGTCACATGAACGGTACGAACTGGCACAGAGCGATTCCGGCGCTCACTCAAACAGCATCCGGCAGTATTCCAGGTCATCCTCCGTCAACGGTTCATCCGTCCCCGCCTGGAGGTTGCACTTCGCCTGCTTCTCGTTGCGGAAGCCCGGAATGGTCGAGCAGACGTTCTCGTGGGCAAGGACGTACCGGCATGCCACCGATGCCAGGTCCTCCGTCGTCGACCCGAAACGCTCCTTCAACTTCATCACCCGCGGCCGCAGATCTCGAATCGCCTCGAAATCGAAGTCCGGATCTGTCAGGCGATGATCGCCCGGCTCGAACTTGGCGCTGCGATCCGTCGGGAACTTGTCCAGCAGCAGACCCTGGCCCAACGGCCCGAACGCCACGAAGCTCATGCCATGATCGCTCATGAGTTTCTGAAGGCGCCCGTCCGGACGGATGAACTCATCGTGCAGCAGGTTCGCCCGACTCTGAAGCACATCCGGCTTGACGACGGGCACCACCGCCTCGAAGTCCGCATCCGAGTACGCGCTCTGACCGATGGCGCGCACCTTGCCTTCCTTGACGAGGTCGCGCATCGTCTCCGCCGCGGCCTCCAGATGCTCCCCGAACATCGCATTGTGGAAGTAGTAGATGTCGATGTGATCGGTCTTGAGATTGAGCAGGGACTGCTCGCACTGGCGACGGATGTGAAACGGCTCGAAAGCTGAGTCCGCCGTTCCCTTGAACCAGCCGACCTTGGTGGCAATCACGAGATCACCGCGCGGCACGCCGAGTTTGCGAACGCATCTCGCCAGCATGCGCTCCGCGCGGCCATTGCCGTACACATCCGCGTTGTCCCAGTGATTCACGCCCGCATCGATGGCGGCATCGATGCCGCGAAGGATCTCATCCTCGTTGACGTCACCCCATCCGATCGGCTGACCGTTATCGCAGGACCAGTTGGCGCCGCCCATGGTCAGCACCCGAATCCGATCTCACTGACCTTGATGTCTGTCTGTCCGACCTGCCTGTATCGCATCACATTGTCTCCAGGATCGCGCCCGCCGCGGTTTGTATCTGCTGCCACGCGGCGTCCACCGCCGCGCGATCGGTCTGTGTTCCCCCGATGGCCATACGGAGCACCGTCTTCTCTTCGCCCAGGACCGGAATGCGGGTGTGCGTCAGGTAGACCTGCCCCGATGCGTTCAGGGTTTCCATCAGCCGGGTGTTGGCACGATCATCGGCCCTCATACGGAAGCACACGAGCGAAAGGTGCCGGGGTGCCACCATCTCGAATCGCTCGTCGCCCCGGACCATCTGCTCAAATACCTCAGCAAGTGCCACGTGATGCCGGATGTGCTGACGCAGCCCTTCGATCCCGTAGTGGCGCATGACGAACCAGAGTTTCAGCGCGCGGAAGCGACGGCCGAGGGGCACGTGCCAGTCGCGATAGTCGATCACACTCCCGCTGTCAGTCGCGCTGTTGCGGAGGTACTCCGGTGTGATGGACATGGCGTTGATCAGGGCCGCGCGATCACGCGTCCAGAAAGTCGAACAGTCAAAGTTCGTCAGCAGCCACTTGTGCGGATTGAAATTGAAAGAGTCAACCGCTTCGATACCCTCGATCATCCAGCGATGCTCCGGGCAGATCAGGGCGGCACCGGCGTACGCGGCGTCCACGTGGAGCCACACTCCGGACTCCCGGCTGACTTCTCCAATTCCGGCGATCGGATCAACAGCGGCGGTTGACGTCGTTCCAACGGTCGCAACCACGAAGCACGGCGTCCGACCCGCAGCCGTGTCTTCCGCCATTGCTCTGCGCAGAGCATCCGGCTTCATGCGAAGTTCGTTGTCCACGTCAATCAATCGAACACCCTCGCGCCCGATACCCGCGATGCGCGCGTTCTTGACGACGGAGGAGTGCGCCTGTGTCGAGGTGTAGACCACCGGCTCCGGGGCCCCCTCCCCCAGCCGGAAACGGGCCGCAACCATCGCCGCCAACGTCGCCTCACTCGCCGTCCCGTGGATCACGCCCCCACCACTCCCCTCGGATGCGTCGGACAGCAAGGCATCGGGCAGCCCGATCGCCGCACCGAGCCAGTCGAGCACTCGCGTCTCGACCTCCGTGCATGCGGGACTCGTCTGCCAGATCATTCCCTGCTGCGCCAGCCCGGTCGCAAGCAGGTCGCCGAGCACTGCGGGAAACGAACCGTTTGCGGGAAAGTAGGCGAAGAATCGGGGATGCTGCCAGTGCGTCAGTCCCGGCATCACGATGCGATCGATGTCCGCGAGGATCTCCGACCACGCTTCGCCCTGCTCCGGCGGAGTCCTGGGCATGCTCGCCGCGACGTCGCCGGGCCGAACAGCGGGGAGAATCGAAGAGTCTTCCACGCTCTCGGCGTACTGCGCAATGCGCTCGACCATGGCGTGCCCGAGTCGGCGGAACTCATCCGGAGTCATGTGCACGGGCGGCTCAGCCATCGGATGCCGCCTGCGGAACATGAATGCCGAAGAAGCGTTCCGTATTCTCATTCGCGTGACGCTCGAACACATCCCATGGCATGCTCCACAGGTCCGCGAGGAAACGGGCGGTCGCGGCAACGAACTTCGGTTCATTGGGCCGCACGCCGCGATGCGGCGCGGGCGTGAGGAACGGGGCATCCGTCTCCACCATGAAGCGATCGGGCGGAGTCAGCCGGGCAGCCTCAGCGACTTCCATCGCGTTCTTGTAGGTCACGATGCCTGTGAAGGAGACCATGGCGCCGAAGTCGAGGAGCATTCGCATGTCGTCGGGGCTTCCCGTGAAGCAATGAAAGACGAAGCGCGTCGGTTCGAGTGAACTGGCGCGCAGTATCGGGATGAGGTCACCGAAGGCCTTGCGGCAGTGAATCACCACGGGAAGACCAACCTCCGGCTGGTGACGCTCGATGAAGGCGAGTTGTTCTTCGAGGACGCTGCGCTGGATGTCCTGGAGCGGTCGGTCGTAGTGCTGATCCAGCCCAAGTTCGCCCCACGCCACGCATTTCGGATGGCGAGCGACCTCCAGGAGATTCTCCCAGACGTGCGGGGCGCGATCGCTGTAGAGGGGATGCACGCCCGAACTGCACCAGACATTGTCATACGCATCGGCGATGTCGCGGGCGTCGAGGCAGTCCTCGGTGGTCGTCGAAATCGTGATCGCGCCCGCGATGCCGGCGGATGCGGCGTCTTCCAGCACATCATCGATGCGATGTTCAAAGTCGGGGAACGTCAGGTGGCAGTGTGTGTCGATGATCATGTTCGGCTGCTTGAAACGGTCGCCGGGCGTCGTGACCGGGCGTGAATGCGATGTCGTGGGGCCCGCAAGTCCCAAGACCGGACGGTCAACACCTAGAATACCGCCAAGCAAACGGACGTTGGCTTCGAAGATCGCCCGGTTCGGGGATTCGTGCCAATCACCGACGTCACTGGAGAATCCCATGCCAGAACGGCCTCGCTGTGCACTGCTCATCCTGCTTGTCATTCTCGGCCTGTCCTCTGTGGTCCGAGGTGCAACCCCGGGCGTTGAGACATTCGAACGGTGGTACATCCTCCTCATGCAGGACTCACGCTCAGGCTGGTCGCGGATGGCCAGATCAATCGACGCCGACGGGAACATCATCACCGCCAGCGAAATGCGCTTCGAGATTTCCCGAGCCGGCGAGCGGGTCGAACTTTCGATCGCCTCCGACTTCACGGAGACCTGCGACGGCGAACCGATCCGTATGGAATCGCGTTCGAATCTGGGTGCCGGCCTGCAGACCAGTGTGTACGAGTTCAGCGAGGACTCAGTTTGCGTCCGGACCACGCAGAACGGACGGACCACGGAGAAGATCGAGTCCCTGCCGTCGGCCGAGTGGCTGACACCCGCCGAAGTCGATGCGTTCATCCGCAAGCGGCTGGCCGCCGGCGCTGAGAGCATCACGTACGCGACGCTGGATCCCACCGCCGGCATGCTTGTGTTTCAGCAGACGCATCGTGTTGTCGATCGCAACGCGACCGCTGAAGCCAACAGCGAGACGCATGACGGCGTGATCAAGTGGGAGGTGACACAGAACTTCATGCCCGACGTGATCACGACTGAGTTCGTGGATCAGCAGGGGCGGACCATTCGTTCCCAGATTCCCTTCGGCACGCTCAAGATGGACACGATCCTTGCTGACCGGGCAACAGCCATGGCCAATGTGGCTGCGCCGGAGATCATGGTCTCGACGCTCGTCAAACCGGATCGCACGATTCACAATCCGCGCCGCGCTCGGCGTGCCGAATACCTCGTGTCCGTTCCCGATGGCCGATTGCCGGATCTGCCTGAGGCCGCCGGCCAGCGCGTGAAACGAATCGATGATGCAACGGCACGAGTCACGATTGACCTTGAAGAGCTGCTCATCGCACCCGATGACAACGTGCAGAACGAGGCATTCACGGTCCCCTCGCCCATGATTGACTCGGACGACCCGGCGATTCGCCGCCTCGTCCGCCGCGCCGATCCGGGTCGGCGGCTGGCACCCGGCCGGGCCGAGCGCCTGCGCCGCTACGTCTTCGACCACATCCGCCGAAAGAACCTCGGTGTCGGTTTCGCCTCCGCGTCGGAAGTGTGCCGGAGCCGGGAAGGCGACTGCTCCGAACACGCGGTACTCCTGGCTGCCATGCTTCGCGCCAACGACATCCCGAGTCGTGTGGCCTCGGGTGTCCTGTACATCGATCGGTTCGCGGGGGAAGACGACATCTTCGGCTACCACATGTGGACCCAGGCGCTCCTCGAAGTCGATGGAGAATGGCGCTGGGTGGATCTCGATGCGACGCTGCCCTCATCCACGCCGAGCGATGCGACGCACATCGCCATCGTCTACACCAGCCTCGCCGAGGGTGACATGGTGACGTCCATGTCCAGCATCGCGACGCTCATGGGACAACTCCAGATCAAGGTGGAGTCGGTGAAGTACTGAACGTGAAGATCATCCAGGCGGACAATCTTGAGGTGATGCGAGACATCTCGGACGGTATCGTCCAGTTGATCTACATCGATCCCCCATTCAACACCGGCCGGCGCCAACGCCGCACCCGAACCCGGACGGTCCATGACGAACAGGGGAACCGGACGGGGTTCGCCGGACGCAGGTACCGCACCGAAACCCTCGGACAGTCCGCGTACGACGACTGTTTCGATGACTTCATCGGTTTCATCGAACCACGACTCCGGGAAGCACATCGCATGCTTGCTCCCACCGGGTCCCTCTTTCTGCACATCGACTACCGGGAAGTGCATTACTGCAAGGTGCTGCTCGACCAGATCTTCGGTCGTGACGCGTTCCAGAACGAGATCATCTGGGCCTACGACTACGGCGGACGCTCCCGCACGCGCTGGCCGGCCAAACACGACAACATCCTCTGGTACACGCGGAATCCCGACGAGTACACCTTCAACTACGACGCCATGGATCGCATCCCGTACATGGCGCCCGGACTCGTCACACCCGAGAAGGCCGCTCGCGGCAAAACCCCGACCGATGTCTGGTGGCACACGATTGTCAGCCCCACGGGTAAGGAACGCACCGGCTACGCCACGCAGAAACCACTCGGTATTCTCCGCCGCATCATCAGTGTCCACTCGAATCCCGGCGATCTCGTCTTCGACGGATTCGCGGGATCCGGCACGACCGGTGAAGCGGCCGCCGAACTCGATCGCGAGGTGATCCTTGTCGACAGCAACCCGGAAGCGGTGGATGTCATGTCGAAACGGTTGGCACGCTTCAACCCGGAAGTCACTCGAACGCAGTCAGTGAAGTCCACATGAACGACAGCAACTACATACCGCCACCACTGCCTGCACGCGAACCTGCTGGTCACAAAGGGACCTTCGGAACCGTTGGTGTCGTGGGAGGGTGTGCTCACGGACCCGAGGGGGAGAAACCGGGAAGCATGATGGTGGGTGCGCCGGCTCTGGCCGCTCTCGCCGCGCTGCGCAGCGGCGCCGGACTTGCACACATCGGCGCACCGGCTCCGATCCTGGCGGCCGTTCTCAACGCGGCACTCTCCGCAACCGGCACCCCCCTGCCAACGGATGATGCGGGGCGCGTGGTCCCCCATCTGGCCGCGCCCGCCCTGGACAAGATCACATCAACCGCCAACTGCCTCGTCATCGGACCCGGCATGGGCATCGACGCCGGCGGCGAAGCGCTCGTCGTCCGCGCACTGGCCCAGTCTGATTGCCCCGTCGTGTTGGATGCGGACGGACTGAATCACCTCTGCCGGGTCACCGAGGCGCACCTTGACCTGACGGCGCCGACCATCATGACGCCACATCCGGGCGAGTTTCGGCGGCTGGCAGACGCCTTCGGCATCTCCGTCGAGGTTGGAGCGCCGGGTGTTGCCGCGGCCGCCCTCGCCCGCCGCCTCGGTTGCATCGTGGTGCTCAAGGGGGCCGTCACGGCGGTCTCGGATGGCCATGACACCTGGATGCAGGATCGGCCGAACCCGGCACTCGCCACCGGGGGCTCAGGCGACGTGCTCGCGGGTGTCATCGCTGCCATCGCGGCCCAGTTCCATCCACGCGGCCCCCAACTGCCCGGTGTGACCGTCCCCGGCTCACTGTCGCTGATCGCCTGTGCCTGCCTCGGCGTGCGGATCCATGCGGCCGCCGCGGATGCGTGGTGCGAGGCGAAGGACTCCCGCTCGGGGATGCTTGCGGTGGACCTGACGGAATTGCTGCCGGAGGCTATGGGACGGCTTCGAACAATTGGGTGACCGGACCGATTGGAGTGGTCCGCCTGCAGTTCGCGGATATGATGAGACGATGTTCTTCTGAAGGAATCCGGTTCACCAAGGAGCTTTGCCATGTTCCGGACGGGTAATCCCGTATTTACAAAAAGTGATGCGTTCCAGCCCGCCCAGTCCTGGGATGACCTCAACGCTCAGGGACGTGGCTATGACACGGAGTCGGGAGCCCCGGCCGCAAGGGGGCGCGCCTCTCACATGACGATCCAGGGCTCGGTCAACAAGACCTTCCTGCTTCTGGCCATGTGTACCGCCTCGGCCATCGGCGCGTGGACGCTGATCGACCCCGCTGCGGGACCGGAGGGAATGAACAGCCAGTACCTCATGCCGCTCCTCCTCGGAGGTGCGCTGGGTGGCCTTGTTCTCGGCCTGATTACTGTATTCGCCCCGCGCGCCGCTGTTGTGACCGCGCCTCTGTACGCGCTCGCTGAAGGCGCATTCGTCGGCAGCATCTCCGCGCTGTACGCACAGATGTTCGCAACGGAGAATGAGGCCCTGAACATGGGTCTGATCTTCAATGCGATCCTGCTGACCTTCGGCATCACCGGCGGCATGCTCGCCGGCTATACGACCCGCCTGATCCGACCGGGGCCGCGTTTCCGCAAGTTCGTGATGACCGCGATGCTCGGCCTGATCGGCTATTTTCTGGTGGCCGTCGTGGCCTCGCTCTTCGGCAGCTACTCGCTGGTATCGGTGTACGACCCATCCAACGGCGGACTGATCAGCATCGGCTTCTCGCTCTTCGTCGTCGGGATCGCAACGGCCAACCTGGTCCTCGACTTCGAGTTCATCGAGTCCGGATCGAAGGCCGGCATCGCGAAGCACTACGAATGGGTGGGTGCCTTCGGCCTGCTCGTGACGCTGGTGTGGCTCTACCTCGAACTGCTGCGCCTGCTCGCCAAGCTGCATTCGCGCGACTGATCAGCCGACTGAAACCGATGAGATTCAACGCCGCGTCGTGCCTGCGACGCGGCGATTTTCTATTGCAGGGTGCGCCCCACCTCTGCGATGAGTTGCTCGTTGGCCTCGGGGAACTGGTATTCGTTCAGCCGATCGAGCGGACACCAGTGGTGTTCAGCGACCTCGAGGTTGCGAGGTTTCGGTGAGTTCTCTGCCATCCGGCAGAGGAGCGGAAGCAGTCGGACATGGGCGTGGGCATAGACGTGTTCAACGGGGGTGAGGGGCCTCACGATTTCGACGAGGATGCCGACCTCCTCCCGCAGCTCGCGTCGGACGCCGTCTTCCACAGATTCTCCCGATTCGAGCTTCCCACCCGGGAGTTCCCAATATCCCCCATACACCGTGTGGTCCGGCCGGCGCGTGATCAATATCTCGTGCCGCCCGCCCGGGGATGCCGCATCATCTGGGGCCCCGCGACCGGACGCCCGAGAAACGACGCCGATACCTACACAAACGACTGGGGAATCACGCGGCGAGTTTTGTGAATTTTCATAACCCATTGATATTCAGACTGTTACGCCAGTGGATCCATCTGAAGCCGGAGACTTTTGCTGAACTCCGAACCGATGATGAGGCTAGTTTGAGTCAAGGTGGCTATCGTAGTCAGAACGGGGATGAACGGGGATACAGACCAAACTCGCGGCGTCACGCCGTGGCACGCCGTCGGTCGGAAATCGGAGCTTTCGACCGACGGTTTTTCTTGCGCGCGACAACTTATCCACAACCCGAATGACCACGCTCACAGCCACGGGATCGGCTGTTCAGGCGCCCGAATTCAGAACCACTGGCGCTCGCCTTCGATGTAGGTCCTGACGAACTCCTCATCCGTCTTGGTGAGATAGATGATTCCCTCGATGATCCCGATGATGCCAGCGACACCGAGGCAGTTCAGGAGGATCTGGATGATCCCGGCGGTCGTGTATCCGAGGATGAACTTGTGCACCCCCAGCGAGCCGAAGATGATCGCGAGGACACCACAGAGGACCTTCTTCTCCGCTCCGGGAATCTGATCTGACATCTGTCACTCCTGACCGGACCGGGTTGGGGAAGACTGCTCACCACGGACAAGCACGACCGATCGGCTCATGCGATGGTGACACTGTCATCCAGGTAAACATCCTGGATGGCGTGCAGGAGTTCAGCGCCCTCCTTCATGGGACGCTGGAACGCCTTGCGACCGGAGATCAGGCCCATGCCACCGGCGCGCTTGTTGATGACCGCGGTCCGGACCGCTTCCGCGAGGTCGCCGGCGCCGGAGCTCGCGCCCCCGGAGTTGATCAGCGGGCTGCGACCCATGTAGCAGTTGGCAAGCTGGTAACGGCACAACTCGATGGGATGGTCACCGGGCGTGAGGTCGCTGTACACCTTCGGGTGCGACTTGCCGAACTTCAGAGCGTTGTAGAGACCGTTGTTCTCGGCAAGCTTCTGCTTGATGATGTCCGCCTGGATCGTCACACCGAGGTGGTTGGCCTGGCCGGTACCGTCCGCGGAGACGTGATAGTCATTGCCATCGATCTTGAATGCGCTGTTGCGGAGATAGCACCACAACACCGTGACCATGCCGAGTTGGTGAGCCTCTTCGAACCACTCCGACACCTCGTCAATCTGACGACGGGAGTCCGCGGAACCGAAGTAGATCGTCGCGCCCACCGCCATCGCACCCATCTCGTAAGCCTGCTGCACCGAGCCGTAACGGGTCTGGTCGTAGACGTTCGGATAGCTCAGGATCTCGTTGTGATTCAGCTTCACAAGGAAGGGAATCCTGTGAGCGTACTTGCGCGAGCAGGCACCGAGGACACCCAGCGTCGAGGCGACCATGTTACAGCCGCCTTCGATCGCCAGTTCGACGATCTTCGCCGGATCAAAATACAACGGGTTGGGAGCGAACGAAGCGGCACCCGAGTGCTCGATGCCCTGGTCAACCGGAAGAATGGAGACGAACCCCGAGCCACCCAGACGCCCTGAGTTCAGGATCGTCTGCATCGAACGAAGCACCGGAACCGGCCGGTCCGTGTCCTTCATCACGCGATCCACGAAGTCCGGACCGGGCAGATGAAGGGAGTTGCGCGGAAAACCCTTGCACTCGTAAGAAAGCAGGGCATCGGCTTCAGAACCCAGAAGCTCGGTCACTGACGGCATGGCAGCGCTCCATCGAAAAGGAGGGGGTGCGAGTGTTGAAATTCGGGGCAGCTAAGATAACAGGTCCGTCGGGCGGGTGGGCTGTTCCTTCGACATGCCGCAGGAATTCACCGCTTTCACAACCCGCTCGATCATCTCGTCACTCAGCCCCGAGTTCAGACTCAGGCGAACACGGGCGGCGCTTCGCGGCACAGTCGGGGGTCGAATTGCCGGAGCAAGAATACCCTGCCTGGCAAGCGACTCAGACAGGCTGACGGCGGACTCCGCCTCCCCCACCACGAGCGGAACGATGGGCGTCGGATGGACTTCAGGTGACTCCACCAGCCAGCCGCCCTCTCGCAGACCGTTTCGCACGTCCCGGATGACATGGCCAAGTCGCTCGATGCGCCACGACTCACGCTCAAGCAACGAGAGCGATTTCTTCAGCGCCGCCGCCTGTGCAGGCATCACACCCGTCGAGTAGACCAGCGGCCGGGCGAAGTTCACGACACTCTCAATGACGGCGGTGGGCCCGGCGATCATCCCACCCATCACACCCAGCGACTTCCCGCCGGTTGCAACGAGCACATCTGCGATCCTCCCCGCAGCGGCATCGAGCCCCGCTCCGCCCGGGCCGATCACACCGACGGCATGGGCTTCGTCCAGAACGACACAGGCCCCACCGTGACCGGAGTCGTTGATCTCATCGCGCAACGCGCCGAGTGCCGCGAGATCCGCGAGGTCCCCATCCATCGAGAACAACGCCTCCGACACCAGGATCACTGTCGCGTCGGGGTGCCTTGCGATGTGCCGACGCGCCAGGTCTCCAGCGCGCCCGACCGCCTGGTGTGGAAAAGTACGCCACGTCACGCGCGGGTTCGCCGCCGAGGCCAGCCGGGCCGCATCAAGCAGGCTCGCGTGACAGAGTCGGTCGAGGAGGATCAGGTCGCCGGACATCGCGATGCCGTTGATCGCCGCAATGTTGGCCATGTATCCGGTCGGCAGCAGCAGCGCCGCCTCGGCCTGTTTGAACGTGGCCCAGCGCGCTTCGAACTGGCGGAGTGTTTCGTCATCGGCGAGCAGGCGTGATGCGCCACTCCCCGCGCCGTGAGTCGAAGACGCCAGGAGCATGGCATCAGCGACAGCCGGGTGACGGCGAAGACCCAGGTAGTCGTTGTGGCGCAGGTCGATGACATCACTCGACACCGGGGCGGTGTCCGCGAGGTGTCGGAGTAGGCCGGCCTCCTCACGCTGGTCCAGACGTTCCTGGAGGCGATGGAGCCACGCCGCGGCAGCTGTGGCATTCACGGAAGCCATGAGCGAGATGATAGGTGTGGGTCAGCCGTCGGACGAGGCGGGGTCGGACTCACGGAGCTGATCGAGGTGCTCCTGCATGAGTCGGCCGACCTTGAACTTGACGACCTTCTTGGCCGGCACTTCGACCGGCTCCAGCGTCTTCGGATTCTGAGCGGTGCGCGCCTTGCGATCTCTGATCTCGAAAACGCCGAAATCCCGGAATTCGAGGCGATTGCCCCGCCCCAACTCGATGATCACCTGATCGAGAAAGCACTGGAGGGTCTTCTTGACCGTCACGCGCTTCTGATCGGTGGCCTCCGCGATGCGGTCAATCAGGTCCTTCTTTGTAATCGTGCCCATAACGTCACCAGCCTCCTGGAGTCGTGCGTCCAGAGGGCCACCCCGGAATCTCCGGGAAGAGCCTCGTGTCTTGTTCCATACAGGGATCGGTCGAAAATCCCTGACGGCAGTATGCCATGGACGCAAATCCATGTCAATGAGACACTTGGAATCGACAGAAGGTTCCCCCGGTATGCAAATAAACCCCTATCTCTGCTCCCAGAGACGGAATCGTACCGGTCGTTCGTACGGCCGATCCGGCTCCGGCCAGTGGACCGTGGTGACCGGCCCGAGCCCCGGAATCCGGGGGTCATTCCGGGCGAACTCGAAACGCTCGTGGGGGAGCAGCCCGCCCGTACGCTCGCTCCAGGTCTGCGCCAGGGGCGGCAGAGTCGCCACCGCGCCGGAGTGGCCTGAGAGGCCAATATCAACGCCGGGGCGTACGCCGCACCCCGTGAGGGCGACGAGGGAGGTCAACAACAACAGCATCTTCCGGGTCCGATTCATGTCTGGACCCATGATATGCAACAGCCGTGCCGGACTCCCGTGGCTCCCCTCGGGCCACACGACCGCAATGATTGATGCGGCGGCACAACGGCGCGTGGTCTGGACGCAACACTGAAAACGACAGCCCGCTCGAGAGTGGTCTCGAGCGGGCTGGAATGATCTGGAAAAGCAGTGGGACTCAGAACTTGCCCGTGGTACCCGATTCCTTCTGCGGTCCACGCTGGAGCGGACGCGTCACGGGAGCCGGCTGGGTCGCCGGACGGGGCGCACGAACCACACCGTTGAACATGATCTTCGTCTCGCCTTCCTTCGGCACATCGGTCTTGATGATGAGGTTGCCGCGGAAGGACCCGATGAACTGACCGGCGTTGCCTGAAACCGAGATGCGGTAGCCGTGAACGCCACCGGCGTTGTAAGGCTCGGTGCTGATCTCGACCCCTTCCATGTTCGAGTCGGCGATGGTGACATCGAGGATCTTGAAGGCCTGACCCGAGCGACGAGTCACGATGACGTCCTTGCGGAAGTCATCACCCTGGTTCAGCACCGGGACGCGGATGAACTGCGGCGTCGTCTGAATGTCACCAACGATGTTGGCGTGAGCCTGAAGCGTGAGGGTGTGCTCCTTCTGGACCTGCCCTTCCTCCGCAGCGGCGAGTGCGATGACCGTGATCTGGCGGTAGAACCGGCCGGTGGGTGCATCGTCATGGAGAACGATCTCGATCTCCTGCTCAGCCTGCTGGGCGACGGTGGAACCGGCGATGTAGACGTTCTCACCGTCGTCCGGAACGATCTTCCGGGGCTCACCCTTGATGTTCGCGCTGAGATTCTGGCCGTTGACCACGACGTTCTTGATGCGGAAGCCGGGGTCCTGGCTCGTCACCTTCGCGGTGAGCGTCTCGGAATTGCCACGCTCCACCGTACCGAACTGCAGGCTTCGCGGCTGCATGCCCACGACGGGGATCACATCAGCCGTGATCTTGAGCTTGAGTTGCGGGTTGTCCGGATCGTTGGTGATCACGGTGATGTACTTGGATTGCTTGCCACCGCTCTTGGGCTTGAACTTGACGTGAATGTCGTCGCCTTCGCCCGGTGCGAATTCCGTCTGAGAGAGCTTGGTCGTCGTGCAGCCGCAACTGGTCTTGACATCCTTGACGACGAGGATGCTGGTGCCCTCGTTCTTGAAGGCGAAGTCAAACTCAAGCGACTCGGTATCGGAGACCTTCCCGAAGTCATGCTCGATCATCTCGAAGGCGATCGTGGCACCCTCGACCAGGCCCTGCGGCACGGTCGCCGGGGTCGTCGCCTTCTTCTTGACGTCATCCGTGTCCACCGCATCCGTGGTCGCGGGCGTCTCAGCCCGCTTCTGGACCGGGGTCTCGGAGACGGCGCGGGTGGAGGCCGGAGTCACCTCGGCGGTCGGCTGCTGAGCCGGCTGGCCCTCGTCACATCCGCCGAGCAGTGAGACCGTGCCTCCGATGAGCGATATCGATGCGAGCTTCAGCATCTCTCTCATGGCATCTTCCTTATCTGGCTGGGACACCTCGGGGATGTCCGGTTCATTCCTGATCAGTCCCCACAACGACTCAGGATAACACACGCACTGAGGGCGCACGGGGGGCGCTTTTCCTTGAGTTCATACCGGGCCCGACCCTGAAGGGTGCATGCCTCGGTGAGATTTGATCAGACCCTACCCTCACCCTGACATGGATCAAGCCGCCTCCCACTTTCCGGCAAGCAACCGGGCGACCAGGAACAGCACAATCGTCAGAATCGTCAGGACCGACAACTGGGGCCACAGCTCCACGAGAGACGCGTCATTCCAGAAGACCTTCCGATAGCCATCGAGCGACCAGCCGTTGAAGGTCAGCAGGCCCGCCTTCTGCATGACCTCCGGCATCATGAATCGCGGAAACATGCTCCCACCGATCGCGGACATGATCAGGATGATGATCGTCGAAGCGCCGCTCAACTGGGCGCGGCTCCGGCACGCCGCGGCGAGCACCAGGCCGAAAGCTGAGGCTGACAGCGCCGTTGCGATGGTCATGGCAACGAAGCCGGGGATGTGCGCAGTGAGGGGGAGTCCGAAGAGGAGTTGCCCCCAGACAAACATCAGCGTCACCTGGATGGCGCCGATGCCGGCGATCAGGATCCACTTGGAGAGGAGCAGGCCCGTCATCGAGATCCGCGACGTCAGCACACGTTCGAGGGTCCCGTTGTCCTGCTCGTCGAGGAGCGAGCCACCGGCGCCGGCCGCTGAGAAGAGCAGGAACATGACGCCGGTGCCAGCGGCGTAGTAGGACACCGCCGGGTTTTTCTTACGCTCATCACTCTGATGCACGTCGATCGTATTCACCGTGATCGGGCCACCGAACTCGAATCCATCATCGGACGCTGACCCCGAGTCGTTCCCTTCTCCGATCGGACCCCCACCGGTCGTCAGGAAGCGCTTGAGGGCTCCGGCAGCGAGGCGCTGCGCCGGTGTCATCGGACCACCATGCTCCTCAAAGGCGCTGAGCCCCTGGTCGACCATCAGGTCCGGAAGCGCCGTGAAAGCCGTCTTCTGCAGGAGTCCGCCCACCAGTCGGCCAGCGATGGGATCCGCCGTATCGATCAGCAGATCGATCGGAGCGACATCGCCGAAGAAACGCCCGACCGTCGAGCCGAACCCCTCAGGAAGAATGATCGCAACCGGGACATCACCATCCTCGACACCTGCGCGCGCCTCATCCTGCGTCCAGGGCTGCTCGTTACCGTCAGCATCGGTACGAGTTCGCAGGCGGATCGCCGGCTCAGCTGCGAGCGCATCGATCAGCCGACGACTCGCATCCGAACCGTCTTCGTCCACGACGATGACATTCACGCGGCTGGCTCCATCGGAACCGGTCTGGCCGAAGACGATTGCAAAGATCGAGAAGAAGAGGATGGGCAGCACAAAGGTCAGCCCCAGCGCGACGCGGTCGCGTTTCAATTCGATCAGTCCGGTACGGATCAGGGCGACAATCATTCGCGAAGCTCCCTTCCGGTGAGATGAAGAAAGACCGCCTGCAGAGAGGGCTCAACGATCCGGACGTCCTCCACCCGGCGACCCAGCCCCGCAACCTGTTCCAGAACCATCGGCAGGTCCGCCGCGACCTGCTCCGTCGTGACTTCGAGCGCCGTTCCATTGAGCCGCACCGTTGCTCCGAACGCACCCTCTCCGACCGGTTCATCCAGGGTCACGATCACGCGCCGGTCGGAACCGACGGTCTCGGCGATCAGCGACCTGAGCGTTCCATCGGCAATCACACAGCCATGATCGATGATGACAATCCGGTCGCACACCCTCTGCGCTTCATCGAGTTGGTGCGTCGTCAGCATGAGGGATGCGCCTTCGTCCCGAAGCTGACCCAGCATTTCCCAGATGCGCTCCCGGCTCTGCGGATCCACACCAACCGTCGGCTCATCGAGCAGGATCAGTTCCGGACGGTGCAGCACGCCACACGCGATGTTGAGACGACGCTTCATGCCTCCGGAAAAGGTCTTGACGCGATCACGTCGACGACCATCGAGACCCGTCCACTCCAGAGCCCACTCCGCCCTCTCCCGGGCTTCCGATGTACTCAGGCCATTGAGAGCACCGAAGGTCTGCAGGTTCTCCGAAGCCGTCAGCGTGGGGTACAGCGCGATGTCCTGCGGGACGACGCCGAGTCTTGATCGCGCGGCGGCCGCTGCCTCTCCAGCCTGTGTGACATCGGTGTCAAAGAGCCGGATGACACCCGCGTCGGGTCGTACCCGACCCGCGATCGCGCGGACACACGTCGTCTTGCCGGCACCGTTGGGACCGAGCAGTCCGATCCACTCGCCCTTGCCGACCGCGAAGTTGACGCCACGAAGCGCCTCCGTCTCTCCGAAGGACCGCGAGAGATCGGTGATCCGAAGCACTTCAGTCATCGTTGTGCTCCGGGCTTGCGCATCCCGGGCACGGTCGTCGGTTCCGGCTTGTCCCGCCGGACGCGCAGCGTGACCGCGATGCCGTCGTCATCCGTGAAGACCATCGCCGCGATGGCGCGCTGGAGGGGTTCGATGATGTCGCGGAACGGCGCATCATCGTTGAGCGTCTCACGAACGGTGCCCTCATCACCATGGCCGTACACGCTGGAGACGGGTCGATGCGCGGAGGCATCCCATGTCCATGTGTCGCCATTGGGCCCACTGAGATCGACGCCGAAGACGCGCTTCACGGCTGCATCAGGATCGTCACCCTCCCTGATGAGGCCACAGTCTCCGAGCAGTGCGATCAGTTCCATCGAGACATTCGCCTGCTGCCGGGCTCGCATCTCGATGATCTCGCAGATCAGTGTTCGCGGGCCCTTCTCCTCGGAGAGGTCGAGGTAGATCAGTTCATTTGCAGGGATGATCTCCTCTTCGGTGTCCGAGTTGTCCGCCCCGGCATCGATCCGCCCACGAATGGCACGCTCCTGTGTCGAGATGTACCAGCCATCCTGAATGGTCGCGTAGTACAGTCCCGGTGCGACGAATTCGCGCCCCGCCTCTTCAGCCCCCATCTCCATCAACTGCTGGAACTCGCCGTCCGGCTCCGGTGAGATCCGGACGATGCCGATGCCGCCGTGATCCTCCATGCGATCGAAGCGCACGAGATTGGGGGCCACCGTATCCACTGTGACCTTGAGCCCGGTCAGGAAGGCAGCCAGATTCAGCTTGTTCTTCGTGTGCACCCCGACAACGAGTGTCATCTGGAAGATGTCGTGCACATTCTGTTCAGACCTGCCATCGACATCGAAGATGCCGCGAAAAAAGATCTCGAACGCATCACGATCCTCAACCCAAAGGGTTGCCCAGTCGCCCACCCAGTCCAGCGCGAATGCATCACCTGCCATCGCCTCACCCCATGCCAGAACGCGTCGCAATTCGTGGCCATGGTGGAGCCGAGCGACCACGCGGAGCATCGTGTCATCGGAGAACTCGTGCACGCGCACATCAACCGGCTCACCCGCGGTCCACTCCCGCTGCTGTTCGTACCACGTGTTGTTGATCAGCGGTGTGATATGCGTGTCAATCCGGACGTCCTTACCGAGGGCGATCCGGATTCCGATGGGATCGAAAACATCCCGCCAGTAGCTGGTGTATCGATCCCGGAACTGCTCGTAGGCGTCCGCCTCGCTCCGGGACACCGTCGTCACCGGGAGTTCGATGAGCGGCGTCAGCGCCGCCAATGTGTTCGCGGTCGTGCTCTGCGGCAGGAAGGCCTCTTCGTTCCACGCAAAGCTTCCTTCCCACGGATCGTACAGATCGTCCACATCGAGGGACCCGCTGTCGGACATCGCGCCGATCGAGTCAGGCACCTCGCCTGTCTGCCAGGCATGAAAGAGAGCCGCGTTGCGCAGCGTGCCGAGGCTCGCCGCCACCTCCATCCGACGGTTCCATGCGATTCGCATCGCCGGCCCCGTCACACGTCGGATGAACGAGTCACCGAGGTACACGAAGCCACTCTCATCATCGCTGAACGGGTAGATCGAAGCGCGGAAGTACTGGAAATCAGGCGTCGAAGCGAGCGCCGGGCGTTCTCCGGCGATCACGTCCAGCACCCGATGTACACCGACAAGGGAATTGCTGTAGATGTAAACGCCCGCCGCAAAACAGCGGTGACTCGACACCACCCGGTCCGGTGTCGTCAGGCTCTCGATCCGATGTTCGCCGTAATCGGAAAATGACCGCTTGACAACATCTCTCATCTGCACGCGCGTCCGGTTCCATGGCATGTCGAGGATCCGGCTCATGAGTTGCTCGTGGCCGGCCTCGAAGAGCAGCGTGACGTCTCCGCCCGAACTGACGAAGGGATCAGATCCCGTAACCGCGACCTGCTTCAGCGCGGGCATGCCCAGTTTCCGGGCCCGTGCATCGTCGATCAGGCACAGCTGGGTGAGCAGGCGCTCGCGCGTGTCATAGTCGAAACCGACGCCCTCGAAGGAGCGGACAAAAGTGCCACCCCAGTCCTCCGCGATATCAAGCGACTCGAGCATCGCGCCGAGCGTCGAGAAGCGGGCGTAGTACTGATCAGCCGGCACGAGTCCCGCAAGGCGGGAGTGTCGCACCTCGGTGCTCCCTCTGAGTTCGTCATAGTCGTGCGCCGGAACATCAACACCTCGAATGTCTGCCACGGGGATGGTCTGCTCCTCCCCACGTGAGTCGGCACTGAGCATCCGTCGAAGTTGCAGCGACTCCTCCATCGCGGCGGTCCCGATGACGACCTCATAGCGTGACGGCTGGCCGTTGCGATTCCAGCCGTTCCCGCCGCTGACAGGATCCGTGCCTTCGAGATCATGGATTGCGCTCAGTCGAGATGCCGCGTAGCGATTGAACCCGCCATCCTCCGTGATCCGTGCGGCGCGCCTGTTGAAGTCCGCCTGTCCGGCCCGAGCCCAGGACCGCGCCGGGTCTTCGACCGACCATTGAGCGACCTCGGCATTGATACTCAGTGACTCGATGGTCCAGCCGCCTTCAACCCGATACCGCAACTCAAGCGGGGGCAGCACATCGCCTTCGAAGCGCCCCACGAATGCCCACTCGTCTCCGTCCGCATCCTCGCAGAACACGCGCGCCCCCCCGCCCCCTGTCGCCCGGAGCGCCGGCGCGAGGAGTCGACCCTTCCTGCTCCAGTCGAACCGCCAGTCATGATCCTCGGGAGCCTCGATTGTCACGCGGAACCACCCGGCGTCGTCCGTGTGCACCACGCGCACGTCGGAGGGCACAATGTCCGCATGCAGCGGCGGGGCCGCGGCGACGCTCAGGAGAGCCGCTGATCGGAGCAGACAACCGATAGGTTTGATCTGGAACATGATCCCATCATAACCGGGGATCGAGAATCACCCGCTCATGTCGGATCGGAGTCCTCGCCGTCACGCGCCCGGACGGCAGGCAGCGCACGGAACTCGCGGGCCCAGTCGTCGAGGGTCGGGGTCTCCACCAGGTATGCCGCGGCACCGAGATCGAGGCACCGCTGCCGGAGCGTTCGGTCCGGCACACGTGAGGTGACGACGATCGTCGTCGATTCCGTGATTCCGGCGGCATGCAGGGCGCGCAGCGCATCGAGGCCGTCGATGCCGGGAAGCGTCAGTGAAAGCAGGACGAGAAAGGGCAGGCCGTCCGCGTCACGCGCGGTGAAGAGTTGATCGAGTGCGGATTCGGCGTCGGTGAACACATCCGTCGGGCTGGTGACGCCTGCCTGGTCAAGGGCGCGTTGTGCGATCTGTGCATGGGCCTCGCTGTTCTCGATCAGAAAGACCCGATCCTCACAATTCATGGTGAGCGGCTCCCGGATGGTCACCCCGCGCGTCATGGGATGGTGATACTCGTCTGTCCCGCGCTGGTGATGGAGATGACGCCTCCCCAGTTGCACATGCACTTCGATGTGCTGTTGAGCGCGGGCTTGTTGTTGATCAGGACCGAACTGCAGCCCGGAGTCCAGGGTGCGGAGGTGGCCGGGATACAGGGCTGCGGCGTGAGCACGCCCGCCGCGGCTGCCGTCGCGGCGGCCACTGTCGGGTTGGATGGTGAAGAGCACATCCCGAAGGATGCCAGGTTCTTCATCGGCACGTGGTCCATGATGGTGGCCGCCGGGACCATGGATCCCTGGGTCTTATTCTCCGGCGTCACGGTCAGCGTACCGGGGGTCGTCCCGAACGTGCACTGACATGACGCACCCATGACAACGAGTTGTGGCATCGCAATCACTCCTGCGCAGAGGTATGGCGGGTGGCGGCCTTCGATTCCATTGTACCGAGTCCCGCCCCATCCCCAATGAGCGATCTGAGTGGAGAAGAGGCGCGCCGACGCCGTGATGTTCTTACAGAAACACAACGTTGCCTGTTGCAGTGCCCGGATTGACGCCGGGTCTCCCCTCTGGCATCATTGGCAAATGGGACCCCACTCCAATGAAGGATCGTTCAGGATCGTTGCGGACGGCATCACGTTCGACGATGTCCTGCTCATTCCACGCGCCAGCGACGTCGTGCCCTCGCAGGTCGACCTGACGACTCAACTGACCCGGAAGATCACCCTCCATATCCCCCTCGTCTCCGCACCGATGGACACCGTGACCGAGTCGCGGCTGGCCATCGCGCTGGCGCAGGAGGGCGGAATCGGGATCATTCACAAGAACATGCCCCCTGCTGCCCAGGCCCGCGAGGTGACGAAGGTCAAGCGTTCGGAGAACGGCGTCATCACCGACCCCGTTACGCTGGGGCCCAGGGACACCGTCGGCGCCGCCCGTCAGGCCATGCGCGAACACAATGTCTCCGGTTTCCCGGTCACCGACGACGGCTCGACCTCGCTCAGGACCAAGGGCAAGGTCCTCGGCATCCTGACGGCCCGGGATCTCAAGTTCATCGACTCCGACGAACTCCTCGTCCAGGACGTCATGACCAGCACCAACCTGGTGACCGCCCCGCCGGAAACCACGCTCGAAGATGCCGTTCGACGTCTGAATGAGGGCAAGGTCGAGAAACTCCTGCTCGTCGATCGCAAGGGGCAACTCGCCGGCATGGTGACCATGCGCGACCTCGAACAGCAGAAGCGGTTCCCGCTCGCATGCAAGGACGATCGCGGCCGACTCCGGTGCGGCGCCGCCATCGGCGTCTTCCAGTTCGACCGGGTGGAGACGCTCATTGAGGCTGATGTGGATGTCATCACCGTCGACACGGCGCACGGTCACTCGAAGAATGTGCTGGAGACGGTCAAGGAGGTCAAGCGCCAGTGGGACATCGAGGTCATCGCGGGCAACATCGCGACCGCCGACGGCGCACGGGACCTCATCGAAGCCGGTGCTGACGGGGTCAAGGTGGGTATCGGTCCCGGATCGATCTGCACCACGCGCGTGGTCACGGGCGTTGGCGTTCCACAGATCTCGGCTGTGATGAACGCGGTCGAAGCCGCCGAGAGTTCGGTGCCCGTGATCGCGGATGGTGGCGTCCGGCAGTCCGGGGACATCGCCAAGGCGCTCGCCGCCGGCGCCCACTGTGTCATGATGGGTGGGCTGTTCGCGGGACTGGACGAGTCTCCCGGCGAACTGGTGATCTCGCAGGGGCGTCGCTACAAGACGTATCGAGGTATGGGTTCAGAGGGCGCCATGGCCGCAGGTTCTGCCGACCGATACTCGCAGGCTGACAAGAAGGACGAGGGCGGACAACTGGCCAAGTTCGTCCCGGAGGGCGTCGAAGGCCTCGTGCCCTATCGCGGCTCACTCTCCGAATACGTCTACCAGATGGTCGGCGGCGTCCGATCGGCCATGGGGTACTGCGGCTGTCATTCGATCGAGGCGCTTCGAACCGAGGCGCGCTTCTGCCGCATCACCGCCGCGAGCATGGTCGAGAGCCACCCGCACGACCTGCGCATCACGAAGGAGTCGCCGAACTACACCATGGAAGCGGACACCGGGCGGAAGTAAACCGGGAACAGCGGGCCAACACACCTCATTCCCCCTACGATCTGCACATGCCAGCCGTTGGTGCATTGATCCTGTGGTGCGTCTCTGTCGGTCTGATCCTGATCGCGCTGATTCAGGCGCTGCGTCACCCGTGGTCACAGGATGCCGGCGTGCCCCGATGGATGCGAGTCGTGGTGCCATTCCTGATCGCCGGCCTCGGCATCGCCGTCATCACCTGGGTTGTGATTGTCCGGCGTTGAGGTCAGCGGCATCAATCGCTGAACCGACGGAACTTCGCGTGGTCAGTCGCGCACGCCCAGCGTCCGCCCGAAGAAGCGCAGACCCATCGCGGCCTTCGCTCGATCAAGCGTCTCCTCCGCAACGACGTTTGCCCGCGCCGTGCCCGTCCGGATGATGTCGATCACGAGGTCGTCGCCGCCCGGCTTCTCATACTCCGCCCGCCGCTCACGGATCGGCGCCAACAGTTCATTCACCGCATCGATGACATACGCCTTCACGTGACCGTCGCCGAGGTTGTCCCCCTTGCGGTACCGCGCGCGTAAGTCGGCGACCAGGTCGGTGTCCTTCACGAACACATCCGCAAACTCAAAGACCGGGTTGATCTCCGGGTCGCCCGGCTCATCCGGGTTGCGGCTCTGCCCCGGGTACATCGCGTTGATCTTCTTCTTCACCTGCTTGGGCGTATCGGAGAGGAAGATCGCGTTGTTCAGCGACTTGCTCATCTTCTGCTTGCCGTCCGTCCCGACCAGCCGTGCCACGCGCCCGACCATCGCTTCCGGGATCGGGAAGACGCCTCCCGCCTCCACGAAGTCCGCGTCCTCGGTGTGGTCATCGACGCCGCAGTACCAGAGGTCGAACCGGCGCGCCACCTCCCGGCACATCTCGATGTGCGCGACCTGATCTTCACCCACCGGCACGTACACCGGTCGGAAGGCCAGGATGTCCGCGCACTGCCCGACGGCGTACATCGGGAAGCCGAACGAGTACCCGTCGCCCAGGCCCTTGTCCTCGATCTCGGTTTGTTCCGGAGGCATGAAGAACAGCGTTCCCAGGGAGACGTTGTCGCGTCCCTTAAGCAGCGCCTGACCAAAGTCCACGATGCGGGCGTTGTCGCCATCGTCGAGCAGCACGTTGGCCGGCTTCATGTCACAGTGAATAAACGCCTTTCCATGAACATAGCCAAGACCGCTGGCCATTTGCTCGAACCACTTGGCCGCCTGATCCAGGTCGGGCCAGGGGATCCATTGGTGGTCTTCCATCTCTCCCGATTCAACGTTGGCCAGCACAGCCTTGCGATGCGCACGCAGAGCGGCGTCCATGGAAGTGTGCATCAACTCCATTGCGTAGAACGGCGGTTCCTGAAAAAAATCGGCATCGTGGAGCGTGACGATATTCGGATGCTTTCCCACGGTTAGCAGGGTTTCGATTTCGCGCTTCAGGTAGTCCCAATCGGCCCCGATCGATTGATCGAAGAGCTTCACGGCCATTTCCGCATTCGTGCGCAGGTGACGTGCGCGCCAAACGGAGCCGAAAGTTCCCGCACCGAGCCGATCTGTCAGGGTGTAACCCTTCAGCTGTGGCGGCGTCTTTCCTTTGGTGGAAAGGCGGGTGGAGTTTCCCGCAGAGCTGGCTGGCGCCGAGGATGAGGGGGGGCGATAGGGCGAGCCGGAGCCGGGGACGCCGGGGCGACTGTCGGAGATGCGCACGGAAGGTTTGGAGGGACGGCCGACATCGGAGCTTTGCGACTCGACCTCGGTTACATTGGGAAAACCGGAGGAAGAGGAGGGGGATGCCGGCGGTGCGCCATCCACCTTGGGCATCGTCGGGGGATCGCCGGCCTCCACGCCGGGTATCGGTCCCGGCGGTGCCAGGTCGAATCGGGTTTCCTCTCCGTTGCCGGCACCCATCATGAGGGTTTGCTCCTCATTCACGCTGGGCGGCTCGGACGGTGGGGTTTCCATCGGTTGCTGGTGCATTGCAATATCGTTTAGTCGGAAGCTCTAAAATTCGTCAGGCAAACCTAAAGCCGATCACTGATGAGCTTTTGGTGGCTCAGCAAGCTGAAAATCTTGTCATAACGCATGAATTGTTTACGGGTCCTGCCCTGGACGCTTACCTT
>JAUIHS010000051.1 GCA_030432255.1 Phycisphaerae bacterium | reverse complement strand
GGATGGTCTCATCGCCGAAGGAGAAAACTTCTTCTCGACCGGTCCGAACAGCGGGCTCCCTGCCGTGCGCGAACCGGGCCAGCTCGGGGCCGCTCGACTCGTCTCCGGAGCACTGGAACAGTCAAACGTCGATCTCGGACGCGAGTTCATCGAGTTGATTCTCACGTCTACTGGCTACTCGGCATCTTCACGCGTCATCAGGACAGCGGACGAACTCATGCAACAACTGCTTGTTCTCGGCCGATAGTGCCCATAGACGAGGAGCGCTTCGCTCCTAGTTAGCGGGAATCAGTTCTCGGAGGCACGCTGTGATATCGCTGACGCGGCTCAACGGCAGCCAGTTTGTCCTCAACGCGGAACTTATCCGGACGGTGGAGGAAAACCCCGACACAGTCATCACGCTTGTGTCAGGAGATCATCTCGTGGTCCGGGAATCGACCCGCCAGGTCGTCGAAAGAGTTATTGACTACGGCCGTATGCTCCGACGATTGCTCCCACCGGAGTGACCGGCTTGCGGATTGTGCCGCTTCTGACAACCGTTCAAGAGCCCAGAGTTCGCGTCCGATGTGCCCGATGTGTAAGGGATTGGACCGCGCGCACGTGGAGTTGAACCGGTGGATATCGGGACCGTTGTAGGACTTGTGCTCGCCGTAGCAGCGGTGCTCACAGGCATCATCCTCGGTGGAGGAAGCCTGGCGTCGTTGTTCGACATCACCTCGGTGCTCGTGGTCATTGTGGGCACGATCGGTGCGGTCATCATTTCATTCCCGCTCGCCGCCGTCACCGGCGTTCACAAGGTCGTGAAGAAGGCCCTCTTCGGAACCCCTCAGGACGCCAAGCAAATCGTCACGGACATGGTCCGCTATGCCGAGGTCGCCCGTCGGGAGGGCATTCTGAGCCTCGAAAACCTTGTGCCAGAGATGAACGACGATTTCATCATTCGCGGCATCAAGATGGCCGTGGACGGGACAGATCCAGAACTCATTCGCACCGTGATGGACACCGAGCTTGAGGCGCTCATGGAGCGTCACACACGGGGCAAGGCGATCCTTGACGCGATGGGCAAGTACGCGCCCGCGTTCGGCATGATCGGAACGCTCATGGGTCTGATTTTCATGCTTCAGAACATGGACGATCCGTCGGCGATCGGTCCGGGCATGGCTGTCGCCCTCATCACCACACTTTACGGTGCGCTGATCGCCAACTGCGTCGCACTCCCTCTCGCCGACAAGCTTTCCGCGAAGGATGCGGAAGAGGTGCTCATCAAGACCATCATCGTGGCTGGCGTGATGTCCATTCAGTCGGGCGATAACCCCCGCGTGGTCGAGAGCAAGCTGCTGACGTTCCTGCCTCCCTCAGAACGAACCGAGTTCGAGGCGGAGAAGGAGGCAGCCTGATCCATGGCCAAGCGCAAGCCGCAATCCGGGGGCGGGATTCCCGAGTGGGTGCTGACCTACGGCGACCTCATGTCGCTGCTGCTGTGCTTCTTCATCCTCATCGCAGCGTTTAGCGAGATCAAGCACCCGAAGGAGTACCGAAAGGTCATTGACGTGTTTCAGGACGTCATCGGGTCGCAGGGCGACGTAGGGACCACGCCAGCTGAAGATCCGACAGCGAATTCTGTGCGTCAGGACAAGGTTGAACTGGCCGCTCCGCGCACCGCCCAAGCCAAACCACAGCAGGTTCCAACGGAATATCCCGTTGGTCCAGAGCCAAAGGCTTCCAAGGTGCAACCCGGTAAGCGATTCGCCCTTGGCGGTTCGATCATGTTCGATCCGGGATCGCACGCTCTCCGCGAAGATGGGCAGAAGATGCTCAGGGATGAGATCGCTCCACGCATCAAGGGGCTCAACTACATCATCGAGATCTGCGGCCACGCCTTCGGCGTTCAAGACCGGTCAGAACTTGACCTTCAGGAACTGTCTTACCGGCGCGCCCGAGCGGTCCGCGATTATCTCGTCTCCGAATGCGGCATCCGCCCGCTCACACTCCGAGTCGTGGCGGTAGGGGATACGGAGCCGAACGTCGGGCGTGATGGCGGGATCGAAGAACAGGGCCAGAATCGACGAGTTGTCGTCATCCAGACCGAGCGACTCACCGACGAGTTGAATCCCGATCCGTATCTCACCGGCAGGCCCACGACTCGGGCCGGTAATTGAGTCGAGGAGATGTCCCAGATGGCCACGGACGAGGCGACAAAGGAATCACAGAGTCCGGAGCAACCTTCCGGCAAGCGATCGATGAAGGTCGTGTTGATCACGGCAGTGCTCATGGTTGTCGAAGCTGCGGCTGTGTTTGCGTTTCTGACGATCACATCTGCGCCGCCGGAGGCGGCCACCGCCGATCAGATTGCCGGCATGGACGCCGACGATGCCGAGCGGCTGGTCGAGATCGAAATCCTGACCGATAAGTTCCAGAACCTCTCTCAGGGTCGTGTCTGGATCTGGGATATGCAGGTATTCGTCAAGGTCCGCCACAAGAGCGAGGAAAAGGCGAAGGAACTGCTTGAGCGAAACGCTGCGGAGATCCGAGCGGGGATCGGCGGCATCGTGCGGCGGGCCCCACACTCCTACCTTACCGAGCCGGGACTCGAATCAATCACCCACCAAGTCGCCCACTTCCTTGAGCAGGCGCTCGGAACCGGACCGGAGGGGGAGCCTCGCGTCGAGCGGGTTCTGATTCCTAAGTGCCGCGGCTACCCGGCCGATTTCTGAGCCGGATCACGCAAGAAGTGCGCGACTGAGGCAATTGTGGCGCGGCGCGGAGTCCTCGTCCGATCAAATCCGCGACGAGCATCTGCGGTGCGCTGGGTCTGCGCACCTCCGGAATGGACCTGGAATGCCTGAAGACGAAGATCCGCAGGTCACGAACGACGCAGACGCCCAACCCGAGGGTGAAGGCGCAACTCCTGCGCAGCAGCCAGCTGAGGAAACGGATGACGCCGCGTCAGCAGCGATCCGAGGCGCCCAAGAGGCGCTCGAGATTCTCGAATCGGCCGGGACGGCTTCGGACGAGGCCGACGGGACTCCTTCCATGGAATTCCCGACGATCGATACGGTCGCAGAAATCGCCCAGCGGCAGGACATTGACCTGTTGGGCGATGTGGGACTCGATGTCAAGATCGAACTGGGACGGACGCGCATGCTCGTGGAAGACGTGCTCCGGCTCGGTGAGGGAGCTGTCGTCGAGCTCGACAAACTGGCGGGAGACCCAGTGGATGTCTATGTGAATGGGCGTCTCGTCGCACGCGGCGAGGTCCTCGTGCTCAGCGACAACTTCTGCGTGCGAATCAATGAGATCGTGAAACTCGGCGACGAGGCACGCAGAGCGGACTCGGATGAGGGAGATGGCCTCGCCAAGGCGGGGTAGATCGGTGACGAGGCGGAGGATTCGCCTCATAAAGAGCCAGGATGGC